>NZ_CP041159.1:2547201-3820802 GCF_006740765.1 Leisingera aquaemixtae | reverse complement strand
CGCGAAGACGGGCCGCAATGGGTGGCCCGCCTGCGCGAGGCCGCCTTGCAGGACGAAAAGGGAGAGGCCCTGGACGGCGCGCTTAGAACCATCCGGAGCTTCGCGGCATAGCCGGGCCAAGGCGGCCGGCAGGTCGCGGGGGCCGGATGCGCGGCTATTGCGGCGGTAAGGGAAGGACAGAGGCCGCAAAAACCCGAATCAGCCGGGCCGCCAGCCCCCTGGTACAGCTGCACCACCAAAGTTTTTTATGCGTTTGCATATAAACTTACTTGAAGCTTAAAACTTCATGCTTGAAGGTGAGACAGCCTGGACCTAGGCTTTTTCAAGGGCGCCCGGAAAACAAGGGACAGCAAACCGCCCGGTCTGCGCGCCGCCACACATCCAGGGAGACCAACATGACATTCCGCACACTTTCCGCCGCCGTCCTTTTAGGGGCTGCCACGCTCACCACCGCCCCTGCCCAGGCCGGGGAAGTCACGCTGAAGGCGGTGACCGCCTTTGCCACCGGGACAACTTTTTCCCGTGATTTCGAAGCCTTCGTTGATTGGGTCAACGAGAACGGAGAGGGCGTGGTGCAGATCGACCTGCTGGGCGGGCCGGAAGCCGTGCCGCCCTTTGAACTGGGCAATGCGGTGCAGGCAGGGATCGTCGACATCGCCAACAACACCACCGCCTACTATCCGAACCTGCTGCCCGCCGGCGACGCGCTGCACCTGGCGCAGAACACCATTCAGGACCAGAGGGCGAATGGCTGCTACGAGTTGATCGACCAGGTTCACCAGGACCAAATGGGTGTGAAATACCTCGCCCGCGTAGGCGATAACATGAATTATCATCTATATTTGACCAAGCCGCTGGAAGGCCCGGACCTGACCGGACTGACCATCCGCACCACACCGGTCTACCGCGCCATGTTCGAAAAACTGGGGGCCACGCTGGTGCGCACGGCACCGGGCGAGGTCTATACCGCGCTGGAGCGCGGGGCGATCGACGGCTACGGCTGGCCCAGCCAGGGCGTGCTGGACCTTGGCTGGCACGAACAGACCGCCTATCGCGTCGATCCCGGTTTCTATCAGGTGGACGTGAACTTCCTGGTGAACCTCGACAGCTGGAACGGCCTGAGCGATGAGCAGCGCGCCCTGCTCGAAAAAGGCGCGGCCTGGATCGAAGAGCAGAACGCCGAGAACATCGCCCGTAACGAGGCCGAGGCCAAAGCCCAGGCCGAGGCGGGGATCAAGACCATTACCCTGGACGGCGAGAACGGGAAGCTGTGGAGCGAGACCGCGCAGACCGAAGGCTGGGGCGAAGTGATGAAGACAGACCCGCAGCTTGGGGAAAAGCTGCAGGCCTGCCTGCTGAAGTGATGGGACCGGGGCGGCCTGGCGCCGCCCCGCCTCTGTGCTCATGACCTGCTTAGACCGCAGTTTCGGCGCCCTGCTCACCGGCCTGGCCGTGCTCAGCGCTGCCATTCTCGCCGCGATCACCCTGGTGATTCCGCTCAATGTGCTGTTGCGCAACCTCGGCCTGCCGGTGATCTACGGCGCGCTCGACGCCATTGAATACGGGCTGATGGCGCGGCATTCCTCGGGGCGCCCTGGGTGCTGCGCTCAACGCCCATGTGCAGGTTGACCTGATCACCCATGGCCTGCCGCCGCGCGCCCGCCGCAGGGTCGTTCTGGCGGCCTGCCTGCTGGGCGCGGCAACCTGTGCCGTCCTTGGCTGGGCCGGGCTGCAGGCGCTGATGCAATCCTATGCCCGCGGCTCCATGGTGCGCACGGCGTTCACCTTCCCGGAATGGTGGACGCTGACAGTGCTGCCGTTGTCGATGGCGCTGTGCACCCTCGAATTTCTGCGCAAGATCTTCCGCCCTGAAGCGGCAGACGCGCCGCTCTCCGGCCTCTGAAAGGACTGCCGATGGACTGGATCCTTACTCTGTCGCTGATGCTGGGCGGCCTGGCCGCGCTGCTGCTGATCGGTCTGCCGGTGGCCTTCGCCTTTATCACCGTCACCATGATCGGCGCTTACGAGGTTCTGGGCGGCGACCGAGGCCTGCTGCAGCTGGCGCGCAATGCCACCCAGTCAATTGCCAATTTCCAGATGGCGCCGATCCCGCTGTTCATCCTGATGGGAGAGATCCTGTTCCAGACCGGCATCGCCCACCGCGCCATCGACGCGATCGAGCGGGTGGTCACCCGGGTGCCCGGGCGGCTGTCGGTGGTCACGGTGTTCGGTGGCACCATCTTTGCCGCGCTGTCAGGATCGACCATCGCCAATACCGCCATGCTGGGCTCCACCCTGATGCCGGGGATGCTGCAGCGGGGCTATCACCCGACCATGGCGATGGGGCCGATCATGGCCTCGGGCGCCATTGCCATGCTCATTCCGCCGTCGGCGCTGGCGGTGCTGGTCGGCAGTCTGGCAGGGATTTCCATCGCCGGGCTGCTGGTGGCGGGCGTCATGCCTGCGCTGCTGCTGGCCGCCGCCTTCGTCGTCTATATCGTGACCCGCAGCCTGCTGGATCCAACGGTGGCGCCGCCGGACGACCTGCCCCAGATGAGTCTGGGAGAGCGCTGGCGGCCCTTCCTGATATATGTGGCGCCGCTGTCGGTGCTGTTCGCCGTGGTGATCGGCAGCCTGCTGCTGGGGTTCGCCACGCCTACGGAATCCGCCGCGCTTGGCTGTCTGGCGGCGCTTGCCACCGGTGCGGCCTACCGCTCGCTGTCGTTTGACAAGGTCGCCAAGGCGCTGATGGAAACCGTGAAGCTGTCGGTGATGATCTTGTTCATCATGGCCGCCAGCCAGACCTTTGCCCAGGTGCTGTCCTTCAGCGGCGCCACCAACGGGCTGATCAAGGCGATCAACGCAGTGGACCCGACCCCCACCATGGTGCTGGTCGGCATGATCGTGATCCTGCTGCTGCTCGGCTGTTTCGTCGATCAGGTGTCGATGCTGATGGTCACCGTGCCGGTGTTTGTGCCGCTGGCGGCACAGATGGGGATCAACGAACTGGTGCTGGGCGTGGTCTACCTGCTGACCATGGAGATCGGCCTGCTGACCCCGCCCTTCGGGCTGTTGCTGTTCGTGATGCGGGGCGTGGCGCCGGAGGGCATCGGGATGAAGCACATCTATGCTGCGGTCACGCCTTTCCTGGTGATCAAGCTGGCGGTGCTGGCGTTGGTTGTCTGGCAGCCGGCCGTGGGCACCTGGCTGCCGGGGCTGATGGCAAGATAGGCGGCCGCCTTTGCGGCGGGGCTGCGGCTGTGCTGCCTGGAACCTCCAATCAAGGCGGGTTTCCTTCCGCAGGTCAGGTGCGGCAGCCGTCGGGCGTGCCGGAGGGCGCCCCTTGTTCGGCGCCCAAGGCAGCTTAACTCTAGTGCGACGTCTCTGAGAAGGTTGCAAACGGGTACCGCATTTTGACCGCTACACGCCCCCCGGAACAGCTGCTGCATCCGCGCCCGGAGGGGCTTTACTGCCCGGCGGGCGATTTTTTCATCGATCCGGTGCGGCCAGTGCCGCGCGCGATGATCACGCATGGCCATGCCGACCATGCGCGTGCAGGGCACGGCACCGTCTGGGCCAGCCCGCAGACGCTGGACATCATGGCGATCCGTTACGGCGAGGCGTTTTGCGACACCCGTATTCCAGTAGAAGGCCAAACGGAGGCGGGCGGCATTCGCGTGGCATTCACGCCGGCCGGCCACGTTCTCGGGTCCTGCCAGATCACGGTGGACGATGGCAGCACCGCCATCACCGTCTCCGGCGACTATGCGCGGGCTGACAACCCGGCCTGCGCGCCGTTCCAGCTGGCACCCTGCGATATCTTCGTGACCGAGGCGACCTTTGGCCTGCCTGTCTTCAATCATCCCGCGCCGCTTTCCGAGATCGAAAAACTGCTGCGGTCCGTCGCCGCGCAGCCTGACCGCTGCCATCTCGTCGGGGCCTACGCCTTGGGCAAGGCGCAGCGGGTCATAGCACTGCTGAGGCAGGCAGGCTGGGAGCAGCCCATCTATATCCACGGCGCGTTGCAGCGGCTGTGCGACTACCACATCGAACAGGGCATTGACCTCGGCGACCTGCGCCCGGCGACAACCGGTGACGGCAAGGCAGCCTTCAAGGGGCAGATCATCCTTGGCCCGCCCTCGGCGTTTGCGGCAACCTGGGCGCAGCGCTTTCCCGATCCGGTCATCTGTTTTGCAAGCGGCTGGATGCAGGTGCGCGCCCGGGCCCGCCAGCGCGGAGTTGAGCTGCCGCTGATCCTCAGCGACCACGCCGACTGGCAGGATCTGACGAGGACCATCCAGGAACTGGCACCGCAACAGGTGTGGGTCACGCATGGCCGGGAGGACGCGCTGGTGCGCTGGTGCGAGTTGAACCAGATCGCCGCCCGCCCGCTGCGGCTGGTCGGCTATGAGGAGGAAGCGGACTGATGCAGTCTTTTGCCCGCGTTCTGGAGCAGCTTGCCTTTACGCCGTCGCGCAAAGCCAAGATCGCGCATCTTATAGAAGCTTTCCGCACGATGCCGGACCCTGAACGCGGCTACGCGCTTGCCGCCTTTACGGGTGATCTTGCGCTGCGCAATGTGACGCCCTCCCTTCTGCGGGGGCTGGTGGCAGAGGAGACAGATGCCGAACTGTTCCGCCTGTCCTATGAGTTTGTCGGCGACCTGGCAGAGACCGTTGCGCTGATCTGGCCGCATTCCGGCACGGTGGCAGACATGCCCCTCGCCGATGCGGTGGAGGAATTGGCCGCCACCGGGAAGGCAGAACTGCCTGCCTTGATTGCCCGCCGCCTGACGCACATGACGCCTTCGCAGCGCTATGCCTATCTGAAACTTGCCACGGGGGGCTTGCGTGTCGGGGTGTCGGCTCAGCTTGCCAGGACTGCGCTGGCCCGTTTTGGCGGTATTGAGGTCACCGAGATCGAAGAACTTTGGCACGGGCTTGCCCCGCCGTATCTGCCCCTGTTTGCCTGGCTCGAAGGCGGTGAAAAACCGGTAAGCCTTGCGGCTGCCCCCTTCCGGCCTGTGATGCTGTCGACGGCCACCAATCTGGAGGATTTGGCAGAGTTCGCACCGGCCGATTTCACTGCGGAATGGAAATGGGATGGCATTCGCGTTCAGGCGGTGAATGACAGCGGCACGCGGCGTCTCTATTCCCGCACGGGAGAGGACATTTCGCGATCATTTCCCGATGTTACCGGCGCCCTCAACTTTGAGGGCACGCTGGACGGCGAACTGCTGGTCAAGCGCGGCAGCGGCGTCGCGCCGTTTGGCGATCTGCAAAAGCGTTTGGGCCGCAAGAAGCCCGGCAAAGCTATCCTGGAAAGCCACCCTGCAGCTTTCCGTGCCTATGATCTGCTGTTTTGGAATGGCGAGGACTGGCGCAAGCGGTCGCTGGTCCAGCGGCAGGCCAGACTGCGGGATGTTGTGGCTGAACTCGGCGATCCGCGCATTGATCTCTCCCCTCCTCTTGCGTTTGCAAGCTGGGAAGACCTGGCAGAGCTGCGCGCAAACCCGCCCGAAAGCGTGGTCGAAGGCGTCATGATCAAGCGCCGCGGCAGTGCTTATGTCGCCGGGCGCAAACGCGGCAATTGGTTCAAATGGAAGCACGATCCGATGCTTGTTGACGCCGTCATGCTGTATGCGCAGCGCGGTCATGGCAAACGCTCGGGCTATTATTCGGATTTCACCTTTGGCGTGTGGCAGGGGGACCAGCTGGTGCCCGTGGGCAAGGCGTATTTCGGCTTCACCGACGCCGAACTGAAGGAGCTGGACCGGTTCGTGCGCAACAACACCACGGACCGGTTCGGGCCGGTGCGCGCCGTCAAGCCCGAGCTGGTGCTGGAGGTCGCCTTCGAAGGCTTGAACCAATCCAGCCGCCACAAGAGCGGCCTGGCCATGCGGTTTCCCCGCATCAACCGGATCAGGACGGACAAACCCGCATCAGAAGCCGGCACGCTGGATGAGCTGAAACAGCTTCTTTGAGTAAGGGCTGTCAGGTTTAGCACTTTGCCGCCTTGCGGCACGACCGTCGCTGACAAGTGGTCTGCGTGGTCAGGTCACATTACACGGCCTGACCATGTTCCGCTGTGCTTGCCTCCTTCAGCCACATCCGTTCGGGAACAGTTCTGCCGAAAGGCGCGGAAGCGCTTGGGCAGCCTTATCCCTTTACCACTAGCGCCGATTGCTGGCCTGTCATCCTGCGGACCTCAGCCACTGCCTCGGCGAGTGCCGGGCCAACTTCTTCGGAGATCCGCTGGTCAGACAGCTGCTGTGAAGTGGAGCTTGCCAGAAAAGCCACCGGCTCACCCAAATCAGACGGACGGTATGGCACAGCAGCGGCGTTGATGGTCTCGGAAAACCGGTCTTCGCCTCGCACCTGGGTGTAGCCTTCAGCCAGGATCTCACCGTGCGCGGCAGTTCTGATTGCCGCAAACTCCGCCAGCAGGTCTTCGGGCTCATCCCCGCGGCTCTCAAGAAAGCGGGCAAATTCCTCATCGCTGAGCGCCCCCAGATACGCTTTGCCGCTGGAAGAAGTATGCAACGGCATCCGGTAGCCGACATCCAGCCAGATCGAGGAAGAGTTCACCGGCCGCCAGGCTCTGGTGAGCAGCATCCGCCGGTCGTCCTTGATGCTGATCGCTGTCAAGGTACCTGTTGCATCCGCCAGCCGCTGCATCACCGGCGAAGCAATCTCTACAAAGGCAAATGAGGCTGCCGCGATGTTCCCCAGCGCCAGAGCCGCCGGACCCAGGCGGTATTTGTCGTGCCGCCGTCCATGTGTCAAATATCCAAGCGCACACAGCGTGAAGGTCAGTCTCGACACTGTCGGGCGCGGGATGCCGGTGCGTTCGGAGATTTCAAGATTTCCCAATCCGTCATCGGTGGGACGGAATGCCCTCAGGATTGTCAGACCCCGCGCCAGTGTGTTGGCAAATCTTTTATCCGATGAATCGGCTGGCATTGCATTCTCTGTGTCTGTTTGGGGTCGCGCCCGTTCCGGGCTGCCGCTGTTCACCAGCCGGATACTACTGAACCGCATTTGACAGTACCAGAGAGATTGACGGGAAAGCCACCAGCAGCAGCAGCACGACCACGTCAATGCTGAGGAACCGCCAGATGCCGGAAAACACCATCCCGACCGGGGCATCCTTGCCGACGACATTTGACAGGACAAAGACGTTCAGCCCCACAGGCGGCGTAATCAGGCCGATCTCAAGCAGCTTCACCACGACCACACCAAACCAGATCAGGTTCAGCCCGTAGGACTCCACCAGCGGCACGACCAGCGGCAAGGTCAGGACCATGATACCGATCGGATCCAAGAACATTCCCAGCACCAGATAGACTGCGCAGATCGCAAGAAGCAGCGCAGCCGTCGAGAACTCAGCCTCAGAAACCCACTCCACCAGCGCCGGCGCCATTCCAGTCAGCGCGATGGCCGCAACAAATATCTTGGCACCCGCTGCCACAAAGAAAATCGCGGCAGTTTGCACACAGGTTTCCCGCACAGCCTGCCAGATTCCGGACAAATCCAGCTGCCGCTGCGCGAGGCCGATCAGCATGGTCAGAACCACGCTCACCGCCGCTGCCGCGGTAGCGGTAAAGTAGCCGCCGTAAATCCCGATCACAATTACCGCAAAGATAACCGCCGCGGGCCAAGCCCTGCGGAACGCTTTCACCTTGTCCGCTATGCTGGCCGCTTCGCCGCAGGCGGGCACCGCCGACGGGTCCGCTCTGATCCACATCGCGATTACCAGAACAAAACCGGCCAGCGTCAGCAGCCCCGGCAGGATGCCGGCAATGAACAGCTTGTTCACCGAGGTCTCGGTAAAGATCGCATAGATGATGAACAGGATGCTCGGAGGGATCAGAGAGCCAAGTGTGCCCCCGGCAGCGACGCTGGCGGTTGCCAGCCTTGGATCATAACCAAGGCGCAGCATTTCAGGCGTGCAGATTTTACCCATGGTCGACGCACATGCCAGACTGGAACCGGTAATCGCGGAAAACCCGCCGCACCCCATGACCGAGGCTACCGCAATGCCGCCTCGCACCCGCAACAGCCAGACCTTTGCCGCATCATACACCGCCGTTGTGATTCCGGCACGGTAAGCGATATTGCCCAGCGCAATAAACAGCGGGATCATCGACAGGTCAAAGGAATGCAGCAAGTCGAACGAGTTGTTGAAGACCAGAGCCGATGTGGCCCGGAACGCGCGCTCCGGCAAGAAAGTACCGGTCCGGAAGGCGAAAATCGAAAAGGCCGCCACAGACGCCACGCCGATCAGGGCAAAGGCAATCGGCACACGAATGGCCAGGAGGACAAGCATTACAGCAAAGGCCACAAGGCCGATCAAGGCAGGATCCACGGTCAGTCTCCTCGGCAGATCTTTATGTTTTCAGATGGATTTCAGTTTCCGTTCGGGGCGATTTCGCCGCCGCGCAGCAGCGCCAGGCCATCGGCTGCGGCCATTACGGCAAGCCGCAACCATGCCAGCGCGATGCCCAGCACAAAGGCCAGACGCCCCGGCCACTGCGGCAGGTTCAGGTCACCGTAAAACACGTTGCCGGTCTGCCATTGGTGCAGGAAATCCCTGCCGCCGGAATACAGGATCGGCGACAGCGCCATCAGCCCGAACAAGGTGCCGAACACTGTCAGCCACCCGGACACGCGCGGCGGCAGCGCTTGTGTCAGGAACTCCACTGCGATGTGCGCGCGCTGCGCAGTTGCGGCAGCCAAGGGCATCACAATTGCCAGAACCATCAGTTCGCGAACGATGACAATGGTGTCCGGCACAGCGCTGCTGAACACATTGAGTGCCACAACATCCGCAAAGATCAACAGCGCCAGCAAGATGATGGCTGCTGCCGATACATCTACAAATACACGTTCCAGCCTGCTCATAGTCGCATCCTCCCTGGAGTTGCCGGGCAGCCCCAGCCGCCCGGCTCTTGTTTGGCCTGGCTCAGTTGCTGCGCATCCAGGGGTAGCCCTTGGCTTCGAATTCCGCAGTGTATTGAGCCACCGCAGCGATATAGGTTGCCATCAGCCGGTCCGCATCCAGGCCGACGCTGCGGGCATTTTCCATCCAGTCGGCAATGAAGGGTTCGGCTGCGGCATTGAGCAGTGCCTTGTCAGCCTCGCTCAGCTCGATGACTTCGATCTGGCGGGCGGTGCCGCCTGAGATCATCGCCTGCATTGCCTTGTCATTGGCACCCGTCACAATCTTGGCGAACTGGTCGGCCAACTCCTCGCCCGCCTGCATCAGAACCTGCTGCTGGCCTGCCTCCAGGCTGTCAAAGACCTGCTTGTTCATGAACATGCCATAGCCGCCGATCTGACCCCAATTCAGGACGGTGTAGCTGTCGATCACCTCCTCCCATTTGAGTGACGGAATGATGTAGTCGTACCCCTGGCTGCAATCGATCAGCCCAGTATCCAGGCCCTGATACGCCTCATAAACCGAGAGGTTCACGGGGGTTGCACCCATTTCTCCGAAGACCTTGCCGTAAACTCCAGCGCCGCGGACCTTCTTTCCCTTGATGTCCGAAACCGAACGGATCGGTGCACCGGTGCAGGCCACGTTCACAGCCGACGCGGTGAACGTGCCGATGTATACGAGGTTCTGGCGTGCAAGGTGCTCGGTGATCTGGGACTCTGAGCGCATAAGGTGGTCAGCTGCACGCATTGCAACCCAGGCATTTGGTCCGCCAATCGGAAAATCAGCCAGTGAATAGGCCGCCATCCCCTTCTGGAAATAGGCCGCGATGATGGAGCCTGCGTCTGCAACCCCGTCGCCGATCCCCTGCAGCGCCGCGCTCGCCTTGAACAGCGCTCCGCCCCACTGGACGTCCATCCGCAAATCGCCGCCGGACAGCTCGCCGATCCTGCTGTTATACCACTTCAGCGCCGCAGGAACCGTGCCACGGTCTGGACCACTGTGGCCGTAATAGATCACGGTTTCCGCAGACGCTGCGGTTACCCCAAGGCTGGCTGCAATGGTCAGCCCTCCCAGAAAATTTTTCACCATTCCCATGACTGGCCTCTCCTCCTCCAAAGTCACTTTATATATTTCACTATGTGGAATTATGATCTCACGTCTAGAAATTTATTCCACATACCAGAATTTTAGGGCATGTCCGCGTTTACCGCGCAGCGGATCAGCAAGCCCGCTTCTGCCCTTCCGCAGCCAAACAACGGAATCAGCGGTTCACACGACCACGTCCAGCTCGCTGGCGAATGTTTCGATCAGCTTCGCCTTCAGGATTTTCCCGGTCGGCGCAGCAGGCAGCGCCTTGGCCACAATAATCCGCGCAGGCCGCTTGTAGGGCGCCAGCCGGTCATGCAGAAAAGTCTTCAGCTCTTGTTCTGTCACGCCGCTGCCAGTGGCGGCGCTGACAAAGGCCAAAACCTCCTCGTTCCCTTCGACAGACCGCCCCACGACGCTTGCCACGACCACATCCGGATGCTCGGTCAGGGCCGCTTCAATTTCGACCGGGTAGACATTGAAACCGGACCGGATGATCAGCTCCTTGGTGCGCCCGGCAATATGCAGCCTCCCTTCATCGTCAAACCGGCCCAGATCGCCGGTGCGGAAAAACCCGTCCTTTGTAAAAGCTGCTGCGGTCTGCTCCGGGTCGTGGAAGTAGCCCTTCATAACCTGCGGGCCGCCCACCAGGATTTCGCCGATCCCCTCTTCGGGGGTGGCGCCCGCTGCGTCCAGATCAAGCTTGAGGCTGCATTCCCCCATCGCCAGACCGACGCTGATGTCAGGATCGCCAATGCCGTTACGGGTCGCACAAACACCCGCTGCGCCCTCGGTCAGCCCGTATCCGTTCTGCAGCGGCAGGCCATAAAATGCCTCTGCCTCGCGTTTCCAAGCCGGATCCAAGGGCGCGCCGCCCGAAGACACAAACCGCAGTTTGTGCCCGTCATAGCGCGGCTTGCCGTGGGAGCGGGCATAGTTGAACAGATGCGCATGCATCTGCGGCACTGCAGGCAGCAGAGTGACATCCTCCTGCAGTGCTTTATAAAGACGCTCTGCCGAGAATTGCGCCTCCATCCGCATCGCTGACTGCGCAAAGGTGACCGAAAGCATAGTCACCAGCCCGAAGATATGGCTGAGCGGCAGCGCCAGATAGGTCACATCCGAGTTCTTGATGCCCCGCACCTCTGCCGAGGCCGCGGCCCCTGCAATAAGGTTGGCGTGGGTCAGCATTGCCGCTTTGGGAGTGCCGGTGGTGCCCGAGGTGTAAAGCAGCAAGGCAAGCTGTTCGCGCCCGTCCTCTGACACCGGCTCCGGAGAGGCTCCTGCCCGGGGCATCAGGGCCGCAGCACCAAAGGCGCCGTGAACATTCTGTGCCCCATAGTGGCCCGCGTGGGCACGCGCCGCTTCGGATGAAGCCGCTGAAAACAAAATGGCGCTGGGATCGGAATGCGCAATGATCCGGTCCAGTTCCGCCGTGGTCAGCCGGGCGTTGATGGCTACAGCCGACGCGTCCAGCATGCTTGCGCCAAAGAAGAACGCAATCGCCTCGGCACAGTTCTCGAACACCAGCACCACGCGGTCGCCTGCCCGAACACCCGCTGCCTTCAGCTGCGCCGCCGCGGCCAAAGCCGCTTCGAGCATTTCCAGCCAGCTCAGGCGGCGGCCATCCTGATCCGCAAGCGCCAGGGCATCCGGGCGGGTCTCAGCTGCTGCTTCCAGCAGCCCATGTACACGGTTGTGCATGTCACTTCTCCTCCCATTTGCCATCACGCTGCCACACCCAGCCGCGCAAATGCCGTCAGCGCCTCGGCTTCCAGCCTGCCGACGATTTCGGCAAACGGTTCCACCTCATCGACAAAGCCCAGCGCGTGGCCTGCCGACAGCAGGCCTTGGGACACGTCGCCGGTTGCATAGGCATTGCGCCCTATCTTGCCGGACACGTGCTGAAGCAGCTCTTGGATACTGATTTCGGGGTTGTCGCGCTCAAGCCGGGCGACTGTTTCAGTGGTCTGGTTGCGCAGGCTGCGAACGGTGTTGCGGACGGATTGCATCGTCAGCTGAGTGTCCAGCTCGCTTGCGTCAATCATCGCTTGTTTATAGTCCGGATGCGCGGTCAGCTCACTTGCAACCAGGAACCGGGTTCCCATCACCACGCCCGAAGCTCCCATCACCAGCGCTGCCAGGATCTGCTTGCCGTGACCAATGCCACCGCCGATCAGCCAGGGGATGGTCAGCCGGTCCCCCGCCAGACCCGCATTGACCATGCTGCCGATCATGTCCATGCCGGGGTGCCCGCCGCATTCGGCCCCGACGATCGAGACCATGTCGACCCCCACCTGCTCGGCCTTCACCGCATAACGCAGGCTGGGCACCTTGTGCAGCACAGTGATCCCAGCGTCCTTTAGGATCGGCATGAACGCCTCCGGGCTGCGGCCCGAGGTTTCCACAAACTGGATGCCTTCGTCTGCGATCAGGCGGAACACTTCTTCGGTTTTCTCCCCAGGAACCAGCTTGGGGATCATCGAGACATTGACCCCAAAGGGCTTGCCGCCGCACATCTCGCGGCAGCGGCGGATCTCGGCACGGAGGTCCTTCGTTTCGGGGAAACTGGCGGCGGTGATGAAAGAAATGATTCCAGCCCGCGCCGCTGCGGACACGTACTCGGCATTGGCAAGCCATTGCAGGCCGCCCGCCACAACCGGCAGGCGGGTGCCATAAGTCCGGGTCACGGGCGTGTCGAAAATCGCCGGCAGTGCAGAAGAATGCATCATTTCGGTCTCCTTACCGGAATACTGGGGATGTTTTTGTGAGAAAGGCACCAATGCCCGCCTGGGCCTCGTTTCCGCCGAGGGCTTTGGCCATGGCATCGCGTTCATGCGCGAGCTGCTCTTCGAAGCTGGCGGTTTCCGCCTGATTGATCAGACCCTTGATAACGGCGATCGCCGTCTCAGGCCCTTTGGCAACGGCGGCCGCCAGCGCCTCGGCTTGTGCTACTGCGGTGCCTGCGGCGGCCAGTTCGGTTATTGCACCCAGCTGGTGCATGCGCTCGGCGCTCAGCGGCTCGGCCAGCATCGCCATCCGCGCCACGGTCGCCCGCGGCAGCGCCTGCGTCAGTGCATAGGTAGCGCCGCCATCCGGCACCAGGCCCGCTTTGACATAGGCCAGGGTGAACTGCGCCCTTTCTTCCGCCACGATCATATCCGCCGCCATTGCCAGCGACAGACCGGCCCCTGCCGCGCCGCCTTCCACCGCCGCGATGACAGGTTTGGGGCAGGTGCGGACGGCTCGGATAAGGGCATTCAGCTTGCCGATCTGCACCTGGCGTGCCTCATAGGGCATCTCACGGCGTTCCTTCAGCATGTTCAGATTGCCGCCGGAACAGAAAAATCCGCCTTCCCCGGCCAGGATCACTGCCGCAATTGCTGGATCAGAAGCCGCCCTCGAAAGACCGTCCTGCAGACCCTGGTAGTATTCATACGACAGCGCATTTCGCATCGCCCTGTTGCAGTTCCAGATAATCAGGGTCCCGCCGCGGACCTCATGCCGGTAAAGCGCGCTCATGCCGCTGCCTCCGTTCCTGTATTCCGCATCCGCTTGAAGACCCCGGTGGACGCCGCGATCAGCCGGCCCTCTGCGTCCCGCAGATCGCAGGCGACAAACTTGGTTGTCCTGCCGCCGCCGGTAATCCGGCCGGATGCGCGCACCGCCCCCTGCCGGGCCAGCGCCATGTAGCTGACGTTCAGCGAAAGGGTTACAAAGGGCGTCAGCCCTTGCGGATCACAGGACAGGCTGGCGGTGATCCCGCTGGCGGTATCCAGAAGCGTTGCTGCGACCCCGCCATGCAAGCTGCCTTGACGGTTCAAATGCAGCGGGAAAATCTCCATCATGCAGTGCGCCTCAACTGCCTCTGCATTGATTTCGACGTCATAGCCCATTGCCTGAAACAGAGGGATCAAGGGTCTGTCGAGAGGCATCGCCGGCATGTGTCACCCCGCCTTGAGCGCGATAAAGCGCTCTAAATGATAATCCGTGTCGCCGAACAGATGGTCGATCATCGTCAGGCGGCGGGCGAAATGGGACAGCGCGTATTCATCGGTCATGCCGATACCGCCATGCATCTGAATGCATTCCTCGGCCACCAGCGCCCCGGCCCGGCCAATGAGGTTCTTGGCGGCGCTGGCGTGGATTTCGCGCCGGCCGCGCGGCTGATCCAAGTTGCCCGCCAGGTTGATCACAGCCGAGCGCGCTTGTTCCACTTCGATCAGCATATCCGCCATCCGGTGCTGCAAGGCCTGGAATTTGCCGATCGGCATGCCGAATTGCCTGCGTTCCTTCAAGTAGGTGAGGGTCAGATCCTTGGCCGCCTCCATCGCGCCCAGCGCTTCGGCGCAGATGGCTGTGAGGCCGCGGGCAACAGAGGCTTCCAGCGCCTCCAGCCCCTCTCCGGCAGCGCCCAGCCGCGCCGTGTCCGCCAGCCGCACATCATCCAGCGCAACCGTCGCAGACGGGATGCCGTCCATATTGCGGTGGCCGCTGACAGTCACGCCCGGCGTGTTCACCGGCACCAGAAACAACGAAATACTTGCCGCATCCGCCGCAGCGCCGCCCTCTCGCGCCGACACCACCAGCGACTGCGCCTCTGCGCCATACAGCACATGGGTCTTGATGCCATTCAGAACGATGGCATCGCCTTCGGCAGCCGCCGTGGTCTCCACATGGTTCAGGTCATAACGCGATCCTGTTTCGCCCTGGGCCAGCGCCGCCACATGGGTTCCGGCGATGATCTCATCCACCAGCACTCGCTGCCGTTCATTGCCGAGGGCCGCGATCAGCCCGCCTGCCAGCGCTGCCGGCAACACAGGCTCAATCACACCGGCACGGCCCAGCTCTTCGAACACCACCATCAGGTCAAAACCCTGGCCGCCGAACCCCCCCTGACCCTCGCTGAACATGGCGCCCAGCACACCCAATTCGGCCAATCCCGCATAGATCCCGGCGTCATAGGGCTCACCCGCTGCAATCATCGCGCGGCGGTTCTCATGCGCGTATTTGTCCGCCAGAAACCGCTGCAGCGTATCGCGGAGCATCATCCGTTCTTCGGTCAGATTGAAATCCATGTCGCCTGCTCCCGTTACAGCCCCAGAATGGCCTTGGTGATGATGGTGCGCTGCACCTCGTTCGAACCGCCAAAGATCGACAGCTTGCGCATGTTGAAATATGAGGGCGCCGCTGCCGCCGCATGATCCGGACCCAGCGCCGCTGCATTGCTGCCGCCATCCAGAAAGTCAGGCTGGAACGGCAGCGCATCCGGCCCCATGGCGCGGCGCAAGAGCGACGTCAGCTCCTGCCGGATCACCGTGCCCTTGACCTTGAGCATCGAGCTTTCAGCGCCCGGCGCCTGCCCGTTGGCCGCAGCCGAGACCACCCGCAGATTGGTGGTCGCCATCGCCATCAGATCAATCTCCGCCTGCGCTATCCTGGCCGCGAAATGCGGGTTCTGCGCCAATGGCCGGCCGCCGGAATTTACCCGCGCGGCCACGTGTTTCAGCGTCGTCAGCAATGCGTTGGAGAACCCCACCCCGGCAATATTGGTGCGCTCATGGGTCAGCAGGTACTTGGCATAGGTCCAGCCCTTGTTCTCCTCGCCCACCAGGTTCTCCGCAGGCACCCTGACATTGTCAAAGAACACTTCGTTCACCTCCGGCTCGCCGTCGATCAGCACGATGGGGCGCACCGTGACGCCGGGGGTGTCCATGTCGATCAGCAGGAAAGAGATCCCTTCCTGCTTCTTGGCGTCCGGATCGGTCCGCACAAGGCAGAAAATCCAGTTCGCGTGCTGGCCCAGCGTGGTCCAAGTCTTCTGGCCATTGACCACATAGTGATCGCCGTCACGCACCGCGCGGGTCTTCACTGCCGCCAGATCGGACCCGGCGCCCGGTTCGGAATAGCCCTGGCACCACCAGTCCTGCCCGTTCAAGATACGCGGCAGGAAGCGCTGGCGCTGCTCCTCCGAGCCAAAGGCCAGCAGCACCGGCGCCAGCATCGACAGGCCAAACGGCAGGCTGCGCGGGGCATGGGCGAGGCAGGCTTCCTCCTCAAAGATATGGCGCTGCACCGCATTCCACTCGCAGCCGCCATAGGCCCGCGGCCAGTTCGGGGCCAGCCAGCCTCGCGTATGCAGCAGGCTGTGCCACAGCTCGATGTCCGCCTTGGCCAGCCGCTTGCCCAGCCGCACCTTTTCGCGCAGCTCATGCGGCAGGGTATCCTCCAGCCACTGGCGGACCTCCGTCCGGAACGCCTGTTCTTCTCTGGTGTAATTCAAATCCATCGCGTAGGCCCCTCAGAAGATTTCAAACAGGCCGGCCGCGCCCATGCCGCCGCCGATGCACATGGTGACAACGCCCAGTTTGGCACCGCGCCGCCGCCCTTCCAGCAGCAGGTGCCCGGTCATCCGCGCGCCGGTCATGCCAAACGGGTGGCCGATCGAGATCGAACCGCCGTTGACGTTGCAGATCTCCGGGTCGATCCCCAGCCGGTCGCGGCAGTACAGCGCCTGCGAGGCGAAGGCCTCGTTCAGCTCCCACAGATCAATGTCGCTGACCGTCAGCCCGTGCCGCTGCAACAGGCGCGGCACCGCATAGACCGGGCCGATGCCCATTTCATCCGGCTCGCAGCCTGCCACGGCAAAGCCCTTGAAGGCGCCCAGCGGCTCGGCGCCTTCCCGTTCGGCCGCCGCGCTGTCCATCAGCACCAGCGCCGCCGCCCCGTCGCTGAGTTGCGAGGCATTGCCGGCAGTGACGAAATGCCCCTCGCCCTGCACCGGGGCCAGACCAGCCAGCCCCTCCAGCGTGGTGTTCGGCCGGTTGCAATCATCCATGGCAATGGTCACCTCCTTGCGGGTGATCTCGCCACTTTCCTTGTCCTTCAAGGCCTGTGTCACAGTGATTGGCACGATCTCACCGTCGAACTTGCCTGCCGCCTGCGCCGCTGCTGTGCGCTGCTGGCTGGCCAGCGCCAGCTCATCCTGTGCGGCGCGGCTGATGCCATAGCGTTTGGCGACGATGTCGGCGGTCTGGATCATTGGCAGATACAGCTCCGGCTTATTCTCCAGGATCCAGGCTTCCTGCGCCTGCGGCGGCCGTGCGGGCGGCATCTGACTGATGCTTTCCACCCCAGCGCCGATCGCGGCCGGCGCGCCCTCCATCACAATCGAATGCGCCGCCATTGCAACCGCCTGCAAGCCCGAGGAGCAGAAGCGGTTCACTGTGGCTGCCGAAACCGACACCGGCAGGCCCGCGCGGATCACGGACTGACGGGCGATGTTGGACCCGGTCCAGCCCTCAGGGTAGCCGCAGCCAACCAGCGCGTCCTCGATCAGATCCGGCGCAATACCTGCGCGCTGCACCGCGTGGCTGATCGCGTGGCCGGCCATGGTGGCGCCATGGGTTTCATTGAAGGCGCCGCGGTAGGATTTGGCCAGTCCGGTGCGCGCGGTGGAGACGATGACCGCCTGTTTCATAAAAAGCTCCTTCAGGTATTGAGGCTGGCAAATGTCCGGCCTTCGGCGGCCAGACGCTCCAGCAGCGGCGCGGGTTGCCAGAAGATCGGATCTTCCTCGTGAAAACGGCTGATATCCTGCAGGATCCGGTCCAGCCCGGTGGTGTCGGCATAATGCATCGGCCCGCCGCGCCAGCGCGGAAACCCGTAGCCGTTCAGCAGGGTCACATCCACATCCAGCGGCCGCAGCGCAATGCCGTCGCCGACCACGCGGGCGGCCTCGTTCACCATCGCGGCCATGTAACGGCTGATGATGTCCTTTTCGCCAATGCTTCGCGGGGTGATGCCCTTTGCCGCACGCTCAGCGGCGATGATTTCTTCCACCTCCGGGTCCGGCCGGGCTCTGCCTGCCCCATCTTCGTAAATGTAGAATCCGCGTCCGCTCTTTCGCCCGAACCGGCCCAACTCGCACAGCCGGTCGGCAAATTCCGGATAAAGCTCGCGCGGATCGCGATAGCGGGCAAGGCGTTTGCGGTTAGCCCAGCCGATATCCAGTCCTGCCAGATCTCCGACGGCAAAAGGCCCCATGGCCAGGCCGAAGCCAGTCAGTGCCCTGTCCACCGCGTAGGGGCTCGCCCCGGCCAGCACCATTCCATAAACGGCCTTGCTGTAATGCGACAGGATCCGGTTGCCGATAAACCCGTCGCAGACCCCGGCACGCACCGCCACCTTCTTCAGCCGTTTTGCCAGCGCAAATCCAGATGCGACCGCATCAGGAGCAGTTTCAGCGCCCACCACCACCTCGAGCAGCCGCATAACATGCGCGGGCGAGAAGAAATGCAGCCCGATTACGTCCTGCGGGCGGCTGGTCATCGCGGCGATCGCATTCAGATCCAGATAGGAAGTGTTTGACGCCAGAATGGCACCGGGCCTGCAGACCTGATCCAGCCGGGTAAACACGTCCTTCTTAACGTCCATGCTCTCGAACACGGCCTCGATCACCAAGTCAGCCGGTGCGAAATCCTCGAAACAGGTGGTGGTGCGGAAATACGCCGCCAGAATGGCCTCACGCTGCGTACCGGCCAGTTTGCCGCGATCCACCGCATTGCCCAGCATCTGCCCGACACTGGCTGCGGCCTTGGCTGCCGCCGCTTCATCGCGCTCGGCCAGGGTCACATCCAGTCCGCTGAGCAGGGCGCTGACAGCAATTCCCGCCCCCATAGTGCCGCCCCCGACAACCCCGACACGCCTGATCGCGCGCGGCTCCACGCTTTCAGCCTCCGGCAGTTTTCCAACCTGGCGTTCGGCAAAGAAGGCGTGGATCAACGCTTTGCTTTCATCAGATGCCATCAGGTCCTGAAACAGCGCGCGCTCTTTCTTCAAGCCCTCGCCGAACGGCAGTGTCATTGCTGCCTTCACGGCCTCCAAACAGGCCAATGGCGCAGTCGCCCCGCGAGCCGCCTTGGCCGTTTCTGCTGTGATTGCCTCCAGCTCCGCAGGCTCCAACCGGTTGCACGGCAGACTGCCGGCCCGGCGCGGCTCCTTGCCTGCCGCGATCAGTTCGCGGGCAAAGGCAACCCCTTCGGCGCAGGCATCGTTGCTGCTCCCAATCCGGTCAATCAGCCCTAGGGACAGCGCTGCATGCGTATCAACGGGTTTGCCGCCAGTGATCAGCCGGGCCGCATCTGCAGCCGGGATCAGCCTCGGCAAACGCTGCGTTCCACCAGCACCCGGCAACAATCCCAGTGAAACTTCCGGCAGACCGAAACGGGTGCCCTTCACTGCAACACGGTAATGCGCACCCAATGCCACCTCCAGCCCGCCGCCGAGTGCGTTCCCGTGCATCGCTGCGATGACAGGCACTGGCGCTGCCTCGATTTCGCTGATCAGATCCGGCAGGAACGGGGCTTGGGGCGGCTGGCCGAACTCGCGGATGTCTGCCCCGGAAAAGAAGCTGCGCCCCGCGCAAAAAATAACGACCGCGCTGGTCTGCGGCTTGTTCAGCGCCGCGCGCAAACTGTCCCGCAACCCAGCACGTACCGCGTGCGAAAGAGCATTCACCGGCGGGTTGTCTACCCTCACGACCGCAATGCCGTCGTCGAGTGTCAAATTGACTAGGTTCCCCATCTCTTCCCTCGCCCGTTGTTCGCAGAGTCTCTTGGTTTAGCTTTGGTACCCAGCCCGACCTATAATTTCAATATGTAAAATTACATTTCTATTTGCGGAATTATATGAGCGCGGTGCTGACTCGGCGTTGCACCCGCCGCTACCACCTTCCGGGGACCGGAAACGGCTGCTCCAGCTGAAAAACCAGCATTTCCGGGACTATTCAGGTACCCCCGCTCGCGCAGCGCACCGGCGTGGCGCGCCCGGCATGTCTCGGCAGCGCCTGGATGAGCCGGGTGTCCACGCAGCGCTCCAGCGGATGCATTTGGGAGTAACTTTCGTCATCTGGTGGCACGATCTCCGCAGAGCTCTAGAGCCAGGCCGCAAATCGCTTGCAAACCCCCAAGTGGCAGGTCTGCAACGGCGGCCCGGGATAACGTGCCGGCATTTTCGCGCACATGAGTGAGCGAAGAAGTGCAGCCGGTGCCAGATACTGACCAGTCACGGGGAAAAACTTTGTCTGCCGGGGGAGGATTGCCTCGGCCAACAGCACGTACCCGGCTTTCGACACCGCGAAACGAGCCCCGCTTCAGCCCAGTGCAATCAACGCAGAGCCCCTATCGCGGAGTGGTTTACTGCAAGCGCAGATAGTGAACCTATCAATGCCGGGCACGCCTCATCGCAGCTTCCGTGAAGCTGCCGTTCGCTCCCATTTGCAGCATTTCTCTATGATGCACGGCCGCAGAGGGACATGCCAGGACGCCCTGGAAAACCGCGGCCGCAGCCGGTGTGCTTCAGCCAGCAGCGCTGCGGTAGACAAGAGCTGTATCAGCCCGGCTTCCGCCCGCTTCGAGAAGTTCAAGCACGGCCTGATGCCGGGGCGACTTGCGGCAGACGGGATCGGTTGCGCCAGCGTCCCCTGCCAGGGCCAGCGCCTGGCAGCGGCAGCCGCCGAAATCGGTGTCCTTGCGGTCGCAGCTGCGGCAGGGCTGCGGCAGCCAATCGGTGCCGCGGTAGGCATTGAAGGCCGCACCGCCGTACCAGATCGCCGCCAAAGGTTTACCGCGGACATTGTCAAAGTCCAGATGCGGGATGGTCTGGGCCGCATGGCAGGGCAGCACGGTGCCGTCCGGCGCGATGTTCAGCCCGGCCGTGCCCCAGCCCCCCAT
Source organism: Leisingera aquaemixtae (assembly GCF_006740765.1). Lineage (GTDB taxonomy): Bacteria > Pseudomonadota > Alphaproteobacteria > Rhodobacterales > Rhodobacteraceae > Leisingera > Leisingera aquaemixtae. Next base: position 3,800,043 of record NZ_CP041159.1, on the reverse strand, counting down.
GCAGGCCTTGGGGTAATCCGCATAGTAGTCGGGCGGCACGAAATCAAACGCCAGCACCCCGCGCAGCCGCTGCTCGGCCTCGGCAACGATGCGTTTGGCGGCCTCTGTCTGCGCGCGGGTCGGCAGCAGCTGCGCCCGGTTGCGGGACGCCCATCCGTGGAATTGGACGCAGGCAACCTCAAGCCGCCGGGCGCCCATTTCGACAGCCATTTCGATGGTGCGCTCCAGATCGTCCAGATTGTGCCGGTGCATAACGGCGTTCAGCGTCAGGGGAATGCCCCGGGCCTTGATTTCGGCCGCGATCTTCATCTTGCGGTCAAACCCGCCCTTGTAGCCGCCGATCCAGTCCGCGAGCTCTGCAGTTGTGCCTTGCAGGGACAGCTGGATGTGGTCCAGCCCTGCGGCCTCCAGCGCATCCAGCCGCTTGGGCGTCAGGCCGATGCCGCTGGTGATCAGGTTGGTGTAAAGCCCGCAGCCCTGTGCCGCAGCGGTCAATTCCGTCAGGTCTGGGCGCGCGGCAGGCTCGCCGCCGGACAGGTGCAGTTGCAGGACGCCCAGTTCGGCAGCCTGGCGGAAGGCATCCGCCCATTCGGCGGTGGTCATCTCCGCCTCGCGGCCCAGCAGGTCCTGCGGGTTAGAGCAATAGGGGCAGGACAGCGGGCAGCGGTGCGTCAGCTCAGCCAGCATCGCGATGGGAGGAGGCACGGTCATGACCGCACCGCCAGATACATGCGGGCCCGCAGCCCGGCCAGGAAGCGCTGCACGTCCCCGGCGATCTGCTCCGCCGGGGCATCGTATGCCTCCGCCAGACCGGCAACGATTTCCTTGAACGAAGCGCTGCCATCCACCCGCGACAGGATCGCCTCGCCGATGGCATCCAAAGCAATGGCCTTTTCCGGGCAGAGCAGCACTGTGCCGCCCCGCACCTTATCCGTAATCATCCGCACCCCGCGCGGCAGATAGGGGCGGTCCTTGGGGGCAAGCGCCAGTGTCATGTCAGCCCCTCGCCCGGCTGCCAGGCGCCCGGCGGGATCCGCCCCGGCTCCACATAGGCGCCCCAAAGTGCATCCAGCTGCGCCCACAGGACATTGGTCTTGAAGATCAGCGCCTCGCAGGCGCCGTCTTCCTTTTCCGGGGTGTTGGCCTTCTCCAGCACCCAGGCCAGGCCGAATTTCACGTCTTTCGGCGCCTCAGTCAGCCGTTTGCGGAAATAGGACAGGCTGGCGGCATTGGCAAAATCGTAGTGCTGCAGCAGGCCTTCGATCCGCCGTTCGTGGATGGAGGGGGCGAACAGTTCCGTCAGCGACGAGGCCACCGCCTGCAGGAGCGGCATGTCGCGGACATAGCGGATATAGGCGTCGACAGCGAATTGGGTGGCCGGCAGCACGCCCCGGCCGGAGGCCACGTAGTCAGGGTCCAGCCCGACCGCTTCGGCCAGCCGCAGCCAGCGGCGGATGCCGCCGCCCTCGCTGATGCCGCCATCATGGTCTTCGATCCGGCTGCGCCAGGCCCGGCGCATGGCGGGATCAGCGCAGCGGGACAGAAAGGCCGCGTCCTTCATCGGGATCGCCGCCTGATAGGCCCAGCGGTTGATCACCCAAGCGCGGACCTCGTCGGGCGAACACTCCCCGCCGTGCAGCCTGTGGTGAAACGGGTGCTTATCGTGGTAGCGCGCCGCGCCGATGGCGCGCAGGCGGGCCTCAAGCGGCTCTCTGGCGGGCATTTCCCGGGGGTAGGCATTCATAGGGCGATCTCCATCCCATCCGCTGCAATTGTCCACCCGGCGGCCAGCACCTGCGCGCGCTCGGCGCTGCCGGGCTGCCAGACGGGATTGGTGTTGTTGATGTGAATGAAGGTCTTGGCGGCATCCACACTCCGCAAGCTGGCGATGGAGCCTTGGGGGCCGCTGATGGAGATATGCCCCATTCGCTGGCCAGTCTTGGTACCCGTCCCGCTCTGGATCATCTCCTGATCGTGCCAGAGCGTGCCGTCAAAGAAGATCTGATCGGCATCTGCCAGTATCTCCAGCAATTCAGCGGAGACAGCGGAACAGCCGGGGATGTAATAGGCGGTTTTCGTGCCGTCGCTCAGCCGAACGCCGACGGTCTGCTCGCCCATCAGATCCGTCTCCACCTGCCCGCCTTCCAGGAACAGCGGCACCTTGCCGGGCACCGCGAAGACCGTTGCCTGCAGGCCCGGAAGCAGCTCGAAGCCCTCGCTCAGCCGCACCGGATGGTGGCCAACAGCCGCCGGGAGGGCGTTGAACACCGGGTTGGCCGCCAGCACATCCAAGAGGCCGGCCGTGGCGAACAGGGAAAACGGCGATTGCTCCCGCAAGGACAGCAGCCCCGCGATGTGGTCAATGTCGCCATTGGTCAGCAGCACTGCGCGCAGCGGGCTGTGGCGCAGCGACTGCGGGTGCATGGACGGGCAGTTCTGCAACTGAACACGGATGTCGGGAGAGGTGTTCATAACCGCCCAGTTCTGCCCGTCCAGTGTCACGGCCAGCGAGGACTGGGTGGCGGAAGCGATCCTGCCGAGACGCGCGTCCCGGCAGTTCCGGCAGCCGCAATTCCACTGCGGCAGACCGCCGCCCGCTGCCGCGCCAAGAACCAGAAACCGCATGGCCGTTTTCCTGTTTCGCGATCAGAACAGATCGGGTTCGTATTCGCGGCCCTCGTCCTCGGACGGGGAGTACATGTTGATTTCCATGCCGCAGTTGATTTCTTTCAGTTTCGGGGCAGACCAGGCCATTGCATCCTCCTTTGCTGGCTTTAATCCCGTCAGCCTACCCCCCCCGTCCCCGGCCCCGGTATTGGCCTTTGGTCGTAGGGACGGTCTCAGACTTTGGTCCAATGGCACGGGGCGTATATGCCCGGCAGACTGCCAGCCATGCGCGTATCCCGGCTCATACTCTGGCTTCAGGCCTGGCTGTTTGCGGCCAGTGCGCTGGCGGCGTCACCATTACCGCGCGAGGAAATCAGCGCTCTGATCATGCCGCCGTTCTCCCTGGGGGAGCCGGTGAACGGCAAGGGCGTCTATACCCTGCTCAACTCCGGCGGGGCGGAGGCGGGCTATGCCTTCGAAACCGAACCCCTTGCCCCCCTGCCCGGGTTTTCCGGCGCGCCGGTCAACGTGCTGGTACTGCTGGACCTGGATGGCAATTTTCTGGATGTCCGGCTGATCAGCCATAACGAGCCGGTCTTTGTCTCAGGGCTTGGCCCGGCCCCGTTCCACAGGTTCTTCGAGCAGTATCCCGGCCTGTCGGTCTTTTCGGCGATCACCGTCGGCACCCCCTATGGCGAGACAGATTCCGGCTCATCGCTGGTCTATCTCGACGGGGTGAGCAAGGCGACCGCGTCGGTGCGGATCGCGCATGACTCGGTGATGGCCGCCGCGCTGGCGGTCGCGCGCGAGAAGATGCACGGCGTCATCACCGCCCCCCCGGCCCGGCCGGACCCGGACCACAGCGAGCCGCTGGACTGGGCGGCGCTGGTGGATCAGGGGCTGGCCACCCGTGCCACCGTCTCCAATGCGGAGGTAGACGCGGCGTTCGCCGGCACCCTCTGGGCCGATGACGATCCGGAGGCGCAGCAGCACCCCGAGGCGCCCTATCTGGATCTCTGGATCATCGACCTCGGGCCGCCGTCAATCGCTCAGGCGGCACTGTCGCGCGCCGGTTACGACGAGCTGCAGGATTTCCTGGCGATCTCCCCCGAAGATGAGCCGCTCTTGCTGATCGAGACCGGCCGCCACGGGCTGGTCAGCCCGGAGTTCATCCGCAACACCGCCCCGGACCGGGTGTTTGCAACGCAGAACGGACTGCCGGTGGCGCTGCGCGACAGCGACCTGCTGGTCGAGCTGTCGCCGGATCTGCCCGAGCCTTTGCACGACGGCACGGCAATGATCCTGCGGGCCGACCGCCGCCTCGGCTTTGACCCGGCGCAGGCGTGGACCCTGCACGCCCAGGCGGTGCGTGCGCATGGCATGTTCCAGCCCGAAACCGGCACCGTGGAATTCCCTGCCACCCACCGGACCCCCGAACGCTTTTTCCTGCGGGCCGAGACCCTGGCGCCGGTGCCGCCCTGGCTGGAGGCACTGCGCAGCCGCCGCACGGACCTGATCGTGCTGGGCGTGCTGCTGACCACGCTGACCGCCGCACTGCTGCTGGCGCAAAGCCGGATCGCCGCCCGCAAGACCCTGACCCCGCTGCGGCTGACTGTGCTGGCGGCTGTCACTCTGTTCATCGGCTGGTGGGGCCAGGGCCAGCTGTCCATCGTCACCGTTCTTGGCGTGCTGCGCGCCACGGCCGAGGGCGGCAGCTTTGCCTTTCTCGCCTACGACCCGTTTTCGCTGCTGATCTGGGGTTTTGCCATCCTCGGGCTTGTCTTGTGGGGGCGGGCCCTGTTCTGCGGCTGGCTGTGCCCGTTTGGCGCGCTGCAAGAGTTCGCCCACCATCTGGGCCGCAGGCTGGGCGTGCCGCAAACGGGCCTTTCGCCGGCCTGGGACGGGCGGCTCAGGTATTTGAAATACGGCGTTCTGGCCGGGCTGGTTTCGCTGGTTTTCCTGGCGCCCGCGCATGTGGACACCGGGGCGGAGGTCGAACCCTTCAAGACCGCCATCACCACATTTTTCCTGCGCGAATGGTATTTCACAGCCTACGCCGTTTTCTGGCTGGCGGCGGGGCTGGTGCTGTTCAAGCCCTTCTGCCGCTACCTGTGCCCGCTGGGCGCGGCCATGGCGGCAGGCGGGCTGCTGCGGCGGCGCAACTGGATCGCCCGGCGCGCCGCCTGCGGCAGCCCTTGCCAGCTGTGCCGGGTGAAATGCGCCTATGGCGCGATCAAACCATCCGGCGCGGTCCGCTATGACGAATGCTTCGGCTGCCTCGACTGCGTGTCGATCTACGATGACCCGTCCCGCTGCGTGCCGCTGATCCTGTCGGCGCGCAAGAAACAGCAGCTGGAGGCCGCGGAATGAGCGCCAAACTGACCCGCCGCCGGTTCCTGGCTATCTCTGCCGCCGCCCTTGGTGCAGCGCCACCGGCGGCGCGGGCCGCGCCCGTCACCTGGCAGGGGTTTGCCCTGGGGGCCGAGGCGCGCCTGACCATCCATGCGCCGCCGCCGCTGGCAGACCGGGCAATTGCCGCCGCGCTATCGCAGCTGCGGCAGGCCGAACAGCTGTTCAGCCTCTACGATCCGGCCTCCGCGCTGTCGCGGCTGAACCGGACCGGGGTTCTGAAGAACCCGCCCCCGTGTTTTCTGGATCTGGCCCGGCTCTGCACCCGGATGCACGCGGCAACGGCAGGAGTGTTCGACCCCACGGTCCAGCCGCTTTGGCAGGCGCTGGCGCGCGGAGACGGAGTCCGCAAGGCTGCCCGCCTCTGCGGCTGGCACAAGGTGTCGGTGACAGCACGGGAAATCCGGCTGGCGCCGGGCCAGGCGCTGACCTTCAATGGCATTGCCCAGGGCTATGCCACCGGCATGGTCCGCGCCGCGCTTGGCCGTTTGGGGCTGGAGCGGGTTCTGGTCAACGCCGGCGAGTTTGCCGCCCTCGGCGGCCCGTTCCGCATCGGGCTCGCCGATCCGGAGCACGGCGTCTTTGCCGCCCGCAGCCTGACCGGCCGCGCCATCGCCACCTCCAGCCCCGGCGCGCTGCGGCTGCGCGGCGCCGCGCATATCCTGCACCCCGCGCTTGACCGGCGGCCGCTATGGGCCACCGTCAGCACCGAGGCCGGAAGCGCCGCGCTGGCGGATGCGGCCTCCACCGCCTTCTGCCTGATGAGTGAACGTGAAATCAGTGCCGCGCTGGCGCGTCTTCCGGGCGGCACCAGCGTTACCCTGCTGGCACAGGATGGCAGCCACATAACGCTGGGATGAACGGGATCAGCGCAGCTCAGGCGGACGGTGGCTGAGGCCGTGGGCCGCAAAGATGGCGGCAATCCGGCCGTCCTGCAGCGCGGCGGCAATAGCATCTTCTACCGCATAGGCCAGCGGGCGGTAGGAAAAATGCACCGCCACCCCGGCGGTCCAGGTGCCCGCGGAGAAGCCGGGCAAAGGCGGCGAGTGGACGGCGGTCTGCGCGGTCAGCCCGGCCTCCAGCTGCGCCAGCGGCCCCATCGCGGCCTTGGTTTCAGCCCGGTCCAGGCCTGCCATTGCCGCTGCCGCCGTCGGGTAGCGGCGGATATTGCCGCTCAGCTGGCCGCCGGGAAAGGCCGAAAGGTAGAAGTCGGCGATGGAATCATTCTCCACCGCGACGCTGTCGAAGCGGAAATAGGCGGGCAGCGGCGGGTCTTCGGGATAGGCGTCCCGGCGGTAGGCGATAGCGACCTCCTCGACGTGGTACTGGCCGGTGAACACCACCTGTTCGACCCGGCAGGCAAATTCGCTGTCATAGGGCACATGCAGCATGACGTTGGCGACGCTGCCGCCCACAATCGGTCCTTTCCAGATCCAGTTGCGCAGGTCCGCGTCCAGATTTTCGCCCGCCGCGACCAGGGTGAACCGGGCCTCGACCCCCAGCTCCGCAGCAATCAGCCGGGCGAGGTCGATGTCGGCGCCTTTGATGCGTCCCGCCTCCTCGTAGGACCAGGGGGGAAAATCCTCGTAGGCCGCAAAGGTGATGAAGCCGCGCTCGAGAATGGTCTCAAGATCCTGCCCGACGATATCGCGCGAGGCGTTCTGCGGCTTGGGCTGCGGCACATGGTCCGCACAGCGGGTCTGCCCGGCCTGCGCCCAGCCGCAGGCCAGCGCCGCAATCGTAAGGAAACCGGCCAGCTGCTGTCTCATGTGCCGCCGCCCTCCGCCCTAATGCGCCGCCGAGAGGCCGACAGTCAGGGCCTCCGCAGCCCCGGCAAAGTCCGGCTGCGCGCCGCCGATCAGGCTTGCCGCCCGGTAGGGTGCGCTGTCAGCGACCGGGGCGCCGGAGCCGGTTTCGACACCCTCCGCGATTTCCGAAAGCTCTGCCTGCAGCGCCGCCGCATCACCGCCGCCGCCGCTGGCCAGGGACGTCAGTTCGTCGCGGATCTCCAGCAGCCGGCCGGTGGCCTCGTCCAGGGCGCCATCATCGGGCCGGGTTTCCAGATAGGTGCGGATCGCCCAGGCGGCCTTCTGCCCCAGCAGCTCCCCGAAGGCGGGCATTTTGGTGATGCCGTTCTGGGTGTAACCGGTGCGGAAGCGTTCGACGAACCACTCGTCGCCCATCTCCTCCGCCTCCAGGTAGCGCAGGTCAGGCGCCAGCCCGCCAGAAACGCCGCCCAGCCCGTGGCAACGGGCGCAGTTCTGGTTGTAGCCGCTGCCGCCTATATCAATCGCCGCCTGCCAGACCTCCGCCTCCTGGCCGCGATAGGGGTTTTCGGTCAGCCATTCCTCGCCCACATCGGGCAGGGCATCGGTATTCACCGGCTGCGGCGCGACGTCTCCGTGGGCAAGCGCCGCTGTGGCAAGAGCCGCGAGCCCGAGGGCCGTAAGAGGCAATTTGAACATGAGTTCCTCCCGTAAGTTTGTGCTTGCCGAAAGCATAGCCAGCCCGGCCGCTGCCCCGATACGCGACTTAAGTTGGAGAACAGCGCAGGCGGCCTACGACCTTGGTCCAATGGCAGCGGGCCTCTGGGCGGCAGTACGCTCGGCCCATGCAGCCAGAACCGGGTGCCCCCATGCGCTTCCTGATCACACTCCTGATGGCCCTTTGCCCCGCCGCCCTTGCCGCCGCCGGGCTTGAGGTGCCGGTCATCTACCTGAAGCAGCAGGAACAGCAGCCCCCCACCCTTTCCAATCTCGACCCGCAGCCCGCGGACCTGGGCGAAACCGGCGCCCGGCTGGGGCTGGCCGACAACCGGACCACCGGCAGCTTCCTTGGCCACAGCTACAGCCTGGAGACGGTGGCGGTGCCGACGGGCGGCGATTTTGCCGCGGCGGCGCGGGCGGCGCTGAGCCGCAGCGCGCTGCTGATCCTGGATGCGCCCAAACCGGCGCTGCTGGCTGCCGCCGCCCTGCCGGAGGCGGAGGAAGCGCTGCTGTTCAACACCGCCAGCCCGGACACCGGCCTGCGCAGCGGCGACTGCCGCCGCAACCTCTTGCACACCCTGCCCTCGGACCTGATGCGCAGCGATGCGCTGATGCAGTTTGCGCTGACCAAGCGCTGGACCGGCCTCGCGCTGATCTCCGGCAGCCACCCGCAGGACCAGGCCTTTGCCGCTGCCCTGCGCCAGAGCGCCGCCAAGTTCGGGCTGGAAATCACAGCCGAGCAGACTTGGGACTATGGCGCCGACATGCGCCGCAACGCCGCCCAGGAGGTGCCGCTGTTGTCGCAGAGCCTGGGCCGCCACGACCTGCTGCTGGTCGCCGACGAGCTTCAGGATTTCGCCCGATACCTGCCATACAACACGTGGTTGCCGCGGCCGGTTGCCGGCTCCGAGGGCCTAGTGCCCGCGGCCTGGGCGCCGGTGGTCGAGCAATGGGGCGCCGCGCAGCTGCAGTCGCGGTTCCAGGACCTGGCCGGGCGCAAGATGCTGGCACGAGACTACGCCGCCTGGGCCGCGGTGCGCAGCATCGGCGAGGCTGTGACCCGCACCGGCTCAGCCGACGCGGTCGTCCTGCGCCAATACCTGCTATCGGACGCATTCGAGCTGGCGGGTTTCAAGGGCCGCTCGCTCAGCTACCGCAGCTGGAACGGTCAGCTGCGCCAGCCGATCCCGCTTGCCACTCCCCGCGCGCTGGCGGCGCAGGCGCCCTTGCCCGGTTTCCTGCACCAGCACAGCGAACTTGACACCCTTGGCCTTGATGAACCCGAAAGCCGCTGCGGAGCCTTCCAATGACATTTGCTGCAAAACCCCTTGCCGCGCTCGCCTTTCCGGCGCTGCTGGCCGCCGCGCCCCTTGATGCCCAGGAAATCTGGGTCACGAATGAAAAGGACGACACCATCAGCGTGATCGACATCGGCACGCTGGAGGTGGTCCGCACCATCGCAACGGGAGAGCGGCCGCGCGGCATCACTTTCTCCAAGGACTTCTCGCGAGTCTATGTCTGCGCCTCCGACAGCGACACGGTTCAGGTTCTGGATGCCGTCACCGGCGAGATCCTGCACGAGCTGCCCTCGGGCGAGGATCCCGAGCAGTTCGTTCTGCACCCGAACGACCGCCATCTCTACATCGCCAACGAGGATGACGCCGTGACCACGGTGGTCGACACCGAAACCCGCAAGGTGGTTGCCCAGATCAACGTCGGGATCGAGCCAGAGGGCATGGCCGTCTCGCCAGATGGCAAGATCGCCATCACCACTTCCGAGACCACCAATATGGCGCATTGGATCGACACGGAGACGCAACAGCTGTTTGCCAACACGCTGGTCGACGCCCGGCCCCGCCATGCCGAATTCACCGCCGGCGGCAGCGCGCTGTGGGTCTCTTCCGAGATCGGCGGCACCATTACGGTCTTCGACACCGCCACCCAGACCGAGACCGGCAAGATCGCCTTCGAGGTCAAGGGTGTGCATCCCGACCGCGTGCAGCCGGTGGGGTTTGCCTTCACCGAAGATGAAAAGACCGCCTTTGTGGCGCTTGGGCCGTCCAACCATGTGGCGGTGGTCAATGCGGAGACGCTGGAGGTGGAGGACTACATCCTGGTCGGCCGCCGGGTCTGGCACATGGCGTTTTCCCCCGACAAGTCGCTGCTGTTCACCACCAACGGCGTGTCCGGCGATGTGACCGTGATCGACACCGCCAAGCGCCAGGCGCTGAAGTCGATCAAGGTCGGCCGTTTTCCCTGGGGCGCGGCGCTGCGCCCCTGAGACCTGCCGCGCCCCGGCGGCGCGGCGTATCCAGACAGGAGGATCTCCGATGCTGAACCCCCGCCTATTCGCCGCGGCGCTGTGCCTGGCGCTGCCCGCAGCCGCCCTGGCCGGTGACGATGATGATCCGGGCAGGGCCGGCCTCGGCCTCGCCGGGCTGCTGTCCGCCAGCAACAAAGAGGACCTGCCGCCCATCATCCTGTCGGCGGGGATGCCGCTGGCCGAGGCGCCCTGGGTGCTGAAATCCGGCACCTATTACGAGTTCGAGATCCAGGGCGACGGCAGCCAGGAGCTGGCGCTGACGGGCGCGGAATTCTTCCGCGCGGTTTGGATCGACGAGATCGTGGTGGAGGGCCTTGAGATCCGCCCGCTGGGACTCGACAGTATCGAATTCGACGAGGCGGGCGAGATGGAGATCGGCTTCATCGCGCTGAAGCCTGGGAATTACCATCTCAAGGTGCCCGGCTCCACCGGCGATACCCAGCGGCTGGAGATCACCATCCAATGACCGGGCTGCGGGTGGAAAACCTGAGCTATGCCTACGGTGCCCGGCAGGCGCTGGACGGGGTCAGCTTCCGGGTTGAGCCCGGCACCTTCTGCGCCCTGCTCGGCCCCAACGGCGCGGGCAAGTCGACGCTGTTTGCGCTGCTCACCCGGCTGTTCGCCGCGCCGCAGGGCAGGATAGAGATTGCCGGCCACGACATGGCCCGTGCCCCGCGCAAGGCGCTGCGGCAGATGGGTGTCGTGTTCCAGCAGCCGACACTGGACCTGGACCTGACGGTGCAGCGCAACCTCAGCTATTTCGCCGCCCTGCACGGGCTGCGCGGCGCCAGGGCGCAAGCCCGGATCGAGGCCGCGCTGGAGCGGCTGGAGATGCGCGGCCGGCTGGGCGAGCGGGTGCGCGACCTCAATGGCGGCCACCGCCGCCGGCTGGAGATTGCCCGCAGCCTGATCCACCACCCCAAGGTTTTGCTGCTGGATGAGCCAACGGTGGGGCTGGATGCGGCAACCCGGCGCGCGATCACCGCCCATGTGCATGACCTGTCCCGGCGCAAGGGGCTGACGGTGCTTTGGGCCACCCATCTGACCGACGAGGTGGACGATGCCGACCAGCTGCTGATCCTGCACCGCGGCAGGCTGGCTGAAGACGGCACCGCCCGGCAGCTGCGCGGCGGGCTGGGGCTGGCGGACCACTTTCTCAGGCTGACGGGAGAGGCGGCGTGATGGACTGGCTGGCCGCCCTGACGGCGATCACGCAACGCGAGGCGCTGAGGTTCATTGGCCAGCGCGGCCGCTTTGTCGCGGCACTGGTGCGGCCGATGCTGTGGCTGGTTGTCTTTGCCGCCGGTTTCCGCGCCGCGCTTGGGCTGTCGATCACCCCGCCCTATGCCACCTACACCACTTACGAGGTCTATATCGTGCCGGGGCTGTGCGGCATGATCCTGCTGTTCAACGGCATGCAAAGCTCGCTGTCGATGGTCTATGACCGGGAGATGGGCTCGATGCGGCTGCTGCTGACCAGCCCGCTGCCGCGCTGGTGGCTGCTGGTCTGCCGCCTGCTCGCCAGCACTGCGATCTCGGTTCTTCAGGTCTATGTATTCCTGGGACTGGCAGCGCTGTTCGGCATCCGCTTCAGCTGGGGCGGTTATGCCGCACTGCTGCCCGCCCTGGTCCCCGCCGGGCTGATGCTGGGGGCGCTGGGGCTGGCGCTGTCCTCGGTGATCCGCCAGCTGGAGAACTTTGCCGGGGTGATGAATTTCGTGATCTTTCCGATGTTTTTTCTCTCCACCGCGCTCTACCCGCTGTGGAAGATGGCCGAAAGCTCGGCACTGCTGCGCGACATCTGTGCCGTGAACCCCTTCAGCCAGGCGGTCGAGCTGATCCGCTTTGCGCTCTATCAGCAGCTGAATGCCGTCGCGCTGGCTTGGGTGCTGCTGTCGGGGCTGGTCTGGCTGGGGCTGGCGGTCTGGGGCTACGACCCGGCCCGCGGGCTGATCCGCAAAGCCGCGAAACCGGGCTGAGCGGCCCCTGACCGCGCCGTATGCAAATGCACCGCAAACCCGGGCCGCAAGGCACCGGGCGCTGCCGCGTTGCGCCGCCGTCCCGCCCCGGCTGCCGCCCGCATACGACCATTGTGCAATACCGCCCGCCCGGTGCGCCCTGAATACTGTGGCAAGCCGGCAGCCCGCACCGGGCCGTGGCTGTTGAGGATCAAACGAAAGGGAGGAAGCCAATGAACCGCTTTATCGCGGCGGTCGCCGCAGGGACCATGATGGCGGGCGTCAGCCACGCCGGGGTCACCGAGGACGACCTCAGGAATGACCAGACAACCACCACCCAGGTGGTGACCAACGGGATGGGGCGGCACCTGCAGCGCTACAGCCCGCTCGATACCCTGAACAAGGACAACGTCGCAAACCTGGTGCCCGCCTGGGCCTTCAGCCTCGGCGGCGAAAAGCAGCGCGGCCAGGAAACCCAGCCGCTGATCTATGACGGCATCATGTATATCACCGGCTCCTACAGCCGGGTCTACGCCATCGACGTCGAGACCGGCCGCGAGATCTGGCAGTACGACGCCCGGCTGCCCGAAGGCATCCTGCCCTGCTGCGACGTGGTGAACCGCGGCGGCGCAATCTATGGCGACACCTTCTATTTCGGCACGCTGGACGCCCGCATCGTGGCGCTGGACCTCAAGACCGGCGACGTGAAATGGCGCAAGAAGGTGGCCGACTACAAGGCCGGCTATTCGATGACCGCGGCACCGCTGATCGTCAACGGGCTGGTGATCACCGGCAATTCCGGCGGCGAGTTCGGCATTGTCGGCGAGGTGCAGGCGCGGGATGCCGAAACCGGCGATCTGGTCTGGACCCGGCCGGTGATCGAGGGCCACATGGGCACCTTCAAAGGTGAGGACAGCACCATGACCGGCACCCTGAATGCCACCTGGCCGGGCGACATGTGGAAGACCGGCGGCGGCGCCACCTGGCTCGGCGGCTCCTATGATGCGGAGACCGATACGCTGGTCTTCGGCGCGGGCAACCCGGCGCCCTGGAACAGCCACCTGCGCAACGCCGGCACTCCGGTCGAGGGCAACGCGGGCGACAACCTCTATGCCGCCAGCCGCATCGGCATCGACCCTTCCAACGGCGAGATCAAGTGGCACTTCCAGACCACCCCGCGCGAGGGCTGGGATTATGACGGCGTCAACGAGGTGGTCGCCTACACCGACCGCAGCGGCAACAAGCGTTTTGCCACCGCCGACCGCAACGGCTTCTTCTATGTCCTGAACCGCGACGACGGCAAGTTCGTCAGCGCAACGCCCTTCGTCAAGGACATCACCTGGGCCAAGCGCATCGACGAGACCGGCCGCCCGGTGTTCAACGAGGACAACCGCCCCGGCAACCCGGCGGATGCAGCCGACGGCAACAAGGGGGAGGTGATCTTTGCCTCGCCGTCGTTCCTGGGCGGCAAGAACTGGATGCCGATGGCGTTCTCCCAGAACACCGGCAACTTCTATGTGCCTTCGAACGAATGGGGCATGGATATCTGGAACGAGCCGATCAGCTACAAAAAGGGCGCCGCCTATCTGGGCGCGGGTTTCACCATCAAGCCGAACTACGAGGACCATATCGGCAGCCTCAAGGCGATCGACCCGGACACCGGCGAGATCAAGTGGGAATACAAGAACGACGCGCCGCTTTGGGCCGGGGTGATGACCACCGCTGGCGGGCTGGTGTTCACCGGTACCCCCGAGGGCCGCTTCATCGCCTTCGACGACGAAACCGGCGAGGAGCTGTGGTCGTTCCAGACCGGCTCCGGCATCGTCGGCCAGCCGGTTACCTGGGAGCAGGACGGTGTGCAGTATGTTTCGGTCGTCTCCGGCTGGGGCGGCGCGGTGCCGCTGTGGGGCGGCGAGGTCGCCAAGAAGGTCAACTACCTGAACCAGGGCGGCATGGTCTGGACGTTCCGCCTCCCCCGCCAGCTGGCGCAAGCGGACTGATCCCGCACCGGCTGAAGATAAATGCAATGAACTCAGGCGCGTCTCCTGCGGGAGGCGCGTCTTCCATATGCGACTTTAGGCGTATACCGCTGCCGCTGCCCGCTTGATAAGCTGGCAGGAAAACAACAGCTCTGGTGCAGATATGCCGACACACACGGACACGCCGAAAACCCCAGGGTTCAATGCGGCGCTGCTGGTGGATGACCACCCGCTGTTCTGTGACGCTCTGGCGATGACATTGCAGGCGGTGACCGCGATCAGCAGCATGCACACTGCGCCGGCCCTGCAGGCTGCGCTCGACATGATCGCCGGGGGCATCCGCATCGACCTGGTGGTGCTGGACCTGAACCTGCCCGACGTCAACGGGCTGGACGGGCTGCTGCGCCTGCGCAAGGTGACGGACTGCCCGATCCTGGTGGTCTCCTCCATGGCCGACAACCGCATCGTCAGTTCGGTGATCCATGCCGGCGCTAACGGCTTCATTCCCAAGCACAGCCAGCGCGACGTGTTCCAGAAGGCGGTGGAGGCGATCAACCAGGGCAAGGTGTTCCTGCCCGACGGATACGTGCTGCTGGAAGACAGCGCCGGCAGCAGCGACGACGTGCTGCAGCGGCTGTCGCAGCTGACCAACCAGCAGGCCCGGATCCTGCAGTTGATCTGCGAAGGCAAGCTGAACAAACAGATCGCCTATGACCTGTCGATCGCCGAGACCACGGTAAAGGCCCATATCACCGCCATCATGCGCAAGCTAGGCGTGCAAAGCCGCACCCAGGCGGTGCTGGCCGCCAAGCAGGCGAGTTTTGCAAACGTCTTGCAAGACACGCCGCCGTCCGCCTAGTCTGGCGGACGAAATTCGGGGAGGAGAAAGGCGATGGGCCCTGTCCATGGTCCGTCGGGTGCAACCATGACGGAACCGCAGGTTGTCCGGTCCGGCTCGGTTGACTGCCGGGCGGCGGACGCTGTCGAACAACTGGCACAGGCGCTGAACCCGAACGGCCTTTCGCTGGTGGTTCTGTTTCTGTCTCCGGACACCGACGTGGCGCGGCTGATCGACGAGGCGCAGCGCCGGTTTGCCCCTGCGCAGGTTGTCGGCTGCACCTCTGCGGGGGAAATTTCAGCGGCCGGCTATGTCGAAGGCGAGATCGTCGCCATCGGCTTTGCCCAATCGCATTTTCAGACCCGCACCATCCTGATCGAGGACCTCGACAGCTTCGATCCGCACAGCGTGATCGAGCGGATGATCCGCAACCGCAGCCACATGGCGCAGGAGCCCGGCAGGTGGATCTCCGACTTTACCTTCCTGCTGGTCGACGGGCTTTCCACCAAGGAGGACGCGCTGACCTCGCAGCTGTCGGTGGGGCTGGGGCCGGTGGCCTTTTTCGGCGGGTCGGCGGGTGACGGCACCAACTTTGGCAAGACCTATGTGCTGCATGGCGGACAGGCCCATTCCAACGCTGCCATCCTGATCCAGGTGCGCAGCCGCTGCCCGATCAAGGTCTTCAAGACCGACCACCTGATCCCCTCTCAGAAGCGCATGGTGGTGACCGGGGCCGATCCGGCCCGCAGGGTCGTGCATGAAATCAATGCCGAACCCGCCGCCCGCGAATACGCCCGGGTGCTGGGCAAAGACCCGGAGCAGCTCACCGCCTTCACCTTTGCCGCCCATCCCGTCGCCGTGCAGTTCGGGGATCAGCACCATGTGCGCGCCATCCAGCGGGTTGCCGACAATGACGAGCTGGTGTTTTTCTCCGCCATCGACGAGGGCGTGGTGCTGACCCTGGCCGAGCCGGAGGACATGGTGATCCACCTGGAGCGCGAGATGGCCGCGCTCAGCGCCAGCCGCCGCCCCGAGATCATCCTGGCCTGCGACTGCATCCTGCGGCGGCTGGAAGCGCAGCAGAAACAGGTCTCGCAGGACATTTCCCGCATCCTGCGCGACAACCGGGTGGTGGGCTTTTCGACCTATGGCGAGCAGATCAACTCGATGCATGTCAACCAGACCCTGACCGGGGTGGCGATCTACCCGCCCGAAGAGGGCTGAGCGATGGTGCATGAGCTGATCGACCCCCGCGACACGCCGGAGCGGCAGAACCAGAAGCTGCTGAAGATCGTGGAAACCCTGATGCGCCGGGCCGAGCAGAGCTCGGATGCCTCCGGCGAGGCCTATGCCCAGTTCCAGCGTGCGGTGATGCTGGAGGAGGAGGTGCGCGTGCGCACCCGCGAGCTGGAGCACGCGCTGGACCTGCTCAACGAGTCAAACGCCAGGCTGGCGCTGGCCAATGCCGAGACCGAGGCCGCCCGCGCCAACCTGGCCAATGCGATCGAGACGGTGCAGGAAGGCTTTGCCCTGTTTGACGCGCAGGACGTGCTGGTGATGTGCAACACCCGCTTCGGCAAGCACATGGCCGATATCTACCATCTGCTGCGGCCGGGATTGAGATTTGCCGACTACGTGAACCTTGTGGCAACCAGCGTCCATCTGGCGCTGCCGGAGGGGGAGAGCGCCGAAGGCTGGGAGGCCTACCGGATCGCCCGCCACAAAGACGACCATGCAGTGTTCAACGTGATGATGGCCGGCAACAGCTGGCTGCAGGTCAGCGAGCACCGCACCCCGGACGGCGGCACCGTGATCCTGCAGACCGACATCACCGACATGATGCGGCTGGAGCGGCAGGAGCGCGAGCGGCTGCTGGACGACCAGTCGCGGGTCATCAAGGCAACCCTGGAGCATCTGAACCAGGGCGTCTGCATCTTCGACGCCCAGAACCGGCTGGTCGGCTGGAACCGCCGCGCCGGAGAGCTCTTGTCGATGCCCGCGGGCAAGTTTCAGCTGGGCATGTTTTTCGCGACCCTCTACCGCCAGGCTGCGGACAGCATCCGCATCCTGGGCGGCACCCGGCTGGACGACGTTGAGGCCTGGGTGGCCAGCACCGCCAAGCGGGCACCCCTGTCGTTCGAGATCGGGCTGGGACGCGACCGCATCCTGGCAGTGTTTGCGCAGCAAATGCCGGACAAGGGATTTGTCATCAGCTTTACCGATGTGACCGCCGAACGCGCCGCCGTGCGCACCATTTCCCAGGTCAACGAAACGCTGGAACAGCGTGTTGCTGAACGGACTCTGGAACTGGAGGACGCGCTGTCGGAGGCGGAGCGTGCCAATGCCTCCAAATCGAGGTTCGTTGCCGCCGCCAGCCACGACCTGCTGCAGCCGCTGTCCGCCGCCAAGCTCTATGTCGGCTCGCTGGAGGACGACCTGCAGGACGCGGGCCTTAGAGACCGGGCGGCCAAGGCCGGCAACGCGCTGGTCGCGGTCGAGCGTATCCTAGGCGCCCTGCTGGACATCTCCAAGCTCGACTCCGGCCTGGCGGCAATCGACCGCACCGCCATCAGCCTGGGCAGTCTTCTGGACCAGCTGAAGGACGAGCTGGAACCGGTTGCCCGGCTCAAGGGGCTGGACTTCCGGGTCGTGCGCAGCGGCGCAGTGGTGGAAAGCGACGCCGCCTACCTGCGCCGCATCCTGCAGAATCTCGCCTCCAACGCGGTGCGCTATACCGGCAGCGGCAAGGTGCTGATCGGGGTGCGGCAGCGGCCCGGCCGGGTGCTGCTGGAGGTCCGCGACACCGGCCCCGGCATCCCACCGGAGCATCAGGACAGGGTGTTCCAGGAGTTTCAGCGGCTTAACGCCAAGGCCAGCCCGTCGGACGGCATGGGGCTGGGCCTCGCCATTGTCGAGCGGGCCTGCCG
Organism: Leisingera aquaemixtae; assembly: GCF_006740765.1. Taxonomy (GTDB): domain Bacteria; phylum Pseudomonadota; class Alphaproteobacteria; order Rhodobacterales; family Rhodobacteraceae; genus Leisingera; species Leisingera aquaemixtae. Next base: position 3,782,516 of record NZ_CP041159.1, on the reverse strand, counting down.
GCTGCTGAAACATCCGCTGAACCTCACCTCGGAGGTCGGGCGCGGCACCTGCTTTTCGGTGGAGCTGCCGCTGAGCACGGCGGCGCGCGCGCCGTCACCCCTGCCAGTCCCCGGTGCCGGCGCCGCGGTGCCGTTCGAGCACCGGATCGTGGTTCTGATCGAAAACGACGCCGACCTCAGGGCGGCGCTGGAGATCACGCTGGACAGCTGGGGGCTGAACGTGCTGCCCTGCGCCAGCTGCGCCGAGGCCAGAGCGCTGCTGCAGGAAATCGACATCAGCCCGGATGCGATCATCGCCGATTACCAGCTGGACGACGGGGCACTGGGAACCGGTGCGATTGCCGCGCTCAGGGCGCAGCACGGGCCGGTCCCGGCCTGCCTGGTGACCGCCAACCGTTCACCGGATCTGGCGGCTGCCTGCGCCGGGCTGAACGCGGCGCTCTTGCACAAACCGATCGACACCGGCGCGCTGCGCGGCTTCCTGGAGCGTGCGCTGACCTGACCAAATCGCGGCGCGTCTCAGCGCAGGCACACGTCCGAGCGGGTCAGGAACCGCTTTCCGCTGCCGTTCTCCAGCGAGAACATCCCGCCGATGCCGTCAATCGCGTCGATCACCAGGCTGGTGTGCTTCCAGCGCGCGTGCTGATCGGCATTAATATAAAACGGCACGCCGCCGATCTCCCCCACCAGCACATCGCTGCCGCCGATGATGTAGTCGCCCTGCTGAAAGCACATCGGCGCAGACCCGTCGCAGCAGCCGCCGGACTGGTGAAACAGCAGATCCTGCCCGAACCGCGCCTTCAGCGCGCCGATCAGATCCAGCGCCGCCTGTGTTGCCGTCACCGTCATGCCGGTTGTTCCGGTCATTGCAGTCTCCCCCGGCTGAATGAAAAAGGAACGGCCCCGGACACCCGGGGCCGCCTGCAGCGCAACTTGCTCAGAAGAAGCCCAGCGCGTTGGGGCTGTAGCTGACCAGAAGGTTCTTAGTCTGCCGGTAGTGGTCCAGCATCAACTTGTGGTTCTCCCGGCCGATGCCCGACTGCTTGTAGCCGCCAAAGGCCGCATGCGCCGGATAGGCGTGATAGCAGTTGGTCCAGACCCGGCCCGCCTGGATGTCGCGGCCAAAGCGGAAGGCGCGGTTGGTGTCGCGGGTCCACACCCCGGCGCCCAGACCGTAGAGCGTGTCATTGGCGATCTCCAGCGCTTCGGCATCATCCTTGAAGGTGGTGACGGACAGCACCGGCCCGAAGATCTCCTCCTGGAAGATCCGCATCTTGTTATGGCCTTTGAACACGGTCGGCTCGATATAGTTGCCGCCTTCCAGCCCCTCCAGGGCAGAGACATTGCCGCCAGTCAGCAGCTCGGCGCCTTCGTCCTTGCCCAGCTGCAGGTAGGAGGCGATCTTCTCCTTCTGCTCGGCCGAAGCCTGGGCGCCGATCATCGTGTCCATGGACAGCGGGTTGCCCTGTTTCACCGCCTTCACCCGTTCGATGGCGCGGGCCATGAAGTCGTCGTAGATCGACTCCTGGATCAGCGCCCGGCTGGGGCAGGTGCACACCTCGCCCTGGTTCAGGGCAAACATGGTGAAGCCTTCCAGGCATTTGTCGAAATAGGCGTCATCCGCGCTCATCACGTCTTCAAAGAAGATGTTCGGCGATTTGCCACCCAGTTCCAGTGTCACCGGGATCAGGTTCTGGCTGGCATATTGCATGATCAGCCGCCCGGTGGTGGTCTCGCCGGTAAAGGCGATCTTGGCGATCCGGTTCGACGAGGCCAGCGGCTTGCCCGCCTCCAGACCGAAGCCGTTGACGATGTTCAGGACGCCCGCAGGCAGCACCCCGGCGATCAGTTCCGCCAGCACCATGATCGAGGCCGGGGTCTGCTCCGCCGGTTTCAGCACCACGCAGTTGCCCGCTGCCAATGCCGGCGCCAGCTTCCACACCGCCATCAGCAGCGGGAAGTTCCACGGGATGATCTGCCCGACCACGCCCAACGGTTCCGGGATGTGGTAGGCATAGGTGTCGGCATCGATTTCGGAGATATGGCCTTCCTCGGCGCGGATGCAGCCCGCGAAGTAGCGCCAGTGGTCGACACAGAGGGCGAGGTCGGCGTGAATTGACTCGCGGATCGGCTTGCCGTTGTCCAGCGTCTCCGCCGCCGCCAGCAGCTGGGTGTTCTCCTCCATGATACCGGCGATCTTCAGCAGCATGTTGGCGCGCTCGGTGGTCGAGGTCTTGCCCCAGGCCGGAAACGCCGCGTGGGCCGCGTCCAGGGCCGCCTCGACATCCTCGGCGTTTGAGCGGGCCACCTCGCAGATCACCTCGCCGTTAATCGGGGTGGTGTTTTCGAAATACTGGCCCGAGCGGGGTTCGGTAAATTCGCCGTTGATAAAGTTGCCATAGCGCGGCTTGAACGGAAATTCGACGCCCAGATGCGCCGTGTCCAGTGCCGGATTGGCCAGCCCGTTCGTGTGGATGTTCATGCCATTCCTCCCAAGAATTGATCCAAGAAATGCAGCGGAACTGGCGGCCATGCACCTTCTATTGCAGGCACTCGGTCCGGTGCTGCTTCAAGGCTTAGACCATCGGCAATAGCCGCGGTATTCGACCAAAGTCCTTGCCGGCCGCCGGGCGGATTGCAGCCAGTCGCCGCTTAGGCATTTGATCCCGCGGCTTGATGGCGTGATCTTTTCGTTGGAGTGGAAGGAGGCACCATGGGGTAGTTTGGTCACGGCAGCGCCGCGACCACGCACGCTGTCAGAACAGCAATACAGCGATCGCAAGCTTCGATCGCGGAGCTGAGCCGGGAGCTTGGGATCAATCCGAAGACGGTGGGAAGATGGCGGAACAAAGACTGGCCCAACGAGCCTCATTTGAACCGCGCGGGGTTTACCGGAGGCTGATTCCAGTCAGTTAGGCTGCCAAAAAATAAACCTCAGCAGGAGCTTGGCGAAGTGCTGGTCCGGAACAATAAAAGCTGTGCTGTCCGAAGGGTTTCAACGGCGGCCAGGCGAACCGGATCTTACTGGAACAGCGGTACGCCATGTATTTGAAGACTTGCAGCGCCGGCAAATCCGTTCACCGAACCCTTCACTCCAGAAAACAGAATTGCACCGCAAGCAACGGCGCTCCCGTGGCACGTCTCCGCGGGCAGGTGCCACAATAACCTCTGGTTCGTTTTTATCAGTCATGACGTGGTTCCTTGCGGCCTGACGAGTCCGGTGCGGGACTGGCACGTTTACTGGCGCGATTGTCTGCCAGAGGTGCCAGCCCTTCGTTCTCTGCAGCTTGGATTGCAGATGCGCCTGAAGGGCCTGCCCGTTCAGCATTCCGGGCAGCTTGGTCGCGACCCTGGTCCGAGACGCACTCGCCAAGGTACAGGCGGCGAACCTGGGCTTCTGACACCCCGTCGGCCTGCATGACCAAGCGCACCATTGGGTCGGCAAGCATTTCGTCAAGGAAGTACTGCGACAGATCCTTGCCCGTCAGCTTGTCCTTGGCTTGGGCGCTTTCGAGGTCCGCCAGTGAAACCGTCAGGTTGCGCGCTAGCCCGGGATGGGACGCGCGCGGGTGCAACTGTATCAAAACAGAAGCTTTCCAAGCTTGTGGTGTCAGGTGGCCCGGAGGTGCGGACAATTCGGTTTCAATGCCGTATTCCCCAGCTGGAAGTGTCTCGTCGAATCCAGGCAGGGTGAAAGGGCGGGAGAATATTGCGACAGCCTTGCGTTTCATCTGATCCATTTTCCAGTTCTCCTTTGCTGCGGTGCTGTTCTAGCCGCTCTGGCAAAGCGGAGTTGCCGCGGGCTGGCGGCATCAGGGGCCTTTAGAGGGCCGTCGGGGCTGGTCTGGAACATGCAAGCGGATCTGAACCCCGCTCTCTCTTTCCTGCATTCGCGCCAGCCGAATTGTTCGGAAAAACCGCGTCACCGGTGCTCGGACCATTGAAAGAGATGTTGCGGCCGATCGATTGCGAGCCACAGTTTTCAGGCTCGCCGTGAGGCGAAGAAAGCACCCGCAGTCACATCTTATATAGGTATTCCCGGCTCAAATTGCTACGGGGCGCCGCAAACTCGAAGGCGCTGAACGAGGCTTGGAGCTGCACTGCCAAGGAACCGCTGGTATCACAGCAGAGCCGCGTGCCGCCCATTGCGGCTGGCTGTACGACCGTCTGCTGCATGCCTGCCGCTGCAAATGACCTTTTCAACATCGGGCGCGGCCATGGCGCGAAGAAGGGCGCTGTAATTGACACGCAGCCTTATCTCGCTCCCGATGCGCAGCGGGCAATTGGTCGTTTCCACGACGAGGTGATCGCTGGTCGCTCCGATGTAGGAAACCGCTGCGGGAAAAGTGAGCCCGGCAGGATCTGTGTCTTGCAGCCCGACGGCCAGGATCGACCGGGTTTTCCAATGATTGCCGGGTACCAGGCTTAGCGCTGACAATGCGGGGTCGGACAGCTTCAAGGGAGCCAGCTTTGATTTCGCCTTCGTCTCGATCACCTCTGCCTGCAGGACGAAAGCGTCCGTGTGAAGCCCGCTTATCGGGTTCCCGGATACCGGATCGGTGCCGAGCAGGATGGCCTCACCTAGGCGCAAACTGTTCACCCTTCCCGCCGGTCCCGTACCAAGCGCCCACAGAAGATTTGCGGAACTGCCTCCGGCGACCACATCAACGAAGGGACCGCATACTTCTTCGGTGCCGTTCGCAAGCGATGAGAGTGCTGCCATATCCTCAGCAGTGGGCGCCGGGCCGGCCAGGCAGGCAAAGTTCGCACCGATGCCTCTGAGCAGCGCGCCCGGTGTCCTGGTGACCTGAAGCGCGATGTCGGTCAGATCCTCAGGCATAATGCCTTCGCGAAGATCCCCCATCTCCACCATCAGGATGATCCCATGATTAGTGCCTTGGCGCAGGGCAGCAGCGGCGAGGCTGGCGATGACCCCGGGTTCAGTGTTGCAACTGGCTTCGCAGGACGAAACAACGCGCTCCACCTGGCTCAGCATGGGTGTCCGGATCATCAGGACCGGACAGGTTATTCCTGCCGCGCGCATGCGCTCAACATTTGCCATCCGCGCATCAGCCAGCCCTATTGCACCGCCTGCAAGCATGGCTTTTGCGATGCCCGGGTGGCCGCATACGGCTTTGGTTACCGCCGTCACAGTGATCCCGCGGGGCTTCAGGCGGTCGACAAGCACGCGCGTATTCTGGCGGATTTTGCTCAGATCTATTTCCATGCGCGGCGCGGTCATAACGCGGCCTTCCCCGGCACCGGCCGCAATTGAGGATAAGCGGACAGAACCAGTTCAGCCAGATGCGCCGGAGGGCAGCTCAGGGCGTCGCTGACCGGCAGGTCCAGTTTCCGCGCATGGTCCCTGATCGCGGCATTGATCCCTGCGTCTGTCAGCCCTTCATGGTTGAGGGTCACGCCGATTACCTTCGTGTCCGAAAACGCTTCGATCAGGGCAATCTCGTCACTGGGATCTGGCATTGCCATCTCTGGGAAATCGCAGCGGTGCGCCCGCGCTGGTGCATGCTGAAGGATTACCGCGTCGGGCTGGCTGCCGCGCAGAATGAATGCAGATGTGCAGAACGCCGGATGGCTGAGTGCGCCCTGGCCTTCGATCAGAATGACATCCGGCTGTTCGCTTTCGTACGCCGCAAGCACAGCCCCTTCCAGTTCCCCGCAGCAGAATTGCGGCGGCACCGCGTCCATTGCGACGCCATATCTGGCCCCCTGCATCAAACCTGTTTGGCCGGTGCCAACCAGAACCGTCTTGATGCCTTGCGCATTCAGTGCCCTGGCGAGGAGGGTTGCCGTGGTCCGTTTTCCAATCGCGCAGTCGGTTCCCAAAATGGCGATACGGATCGCCTTTACACGCGCAATACTGCCGTCGAACAGGCGCATGTCCTTGCTGAGCTTCGGTTTTCGGATATCCCGGACAGTGACGTTCCAGGATTTTGCGGCAGCAATGATCTCCGGATCTTCGCTAAGGTACTCATGCAGGCCAGAGACGATATTCATTCCCCGCGAAATCGCCTCCAGAACGACCCGCCGGTCCTCGCCAGCGAGTTTCCCGTTGGACGGCGCCATCCCGTAAATCAGCGTATCAGGGACTGTGCTTTGGTGGGCAATGGCTGCGTCAAGGCTGCCGAAAATAGGAATCCGGTTGAACCCGCCATCCAGGATTTGCCCGCTGTCACTCCCGTGGTGCCCGCTGTCGATCACTGAAAGTATCCGATAAGCCTCTGAGTGGCGAACCAGCCCGTTTGCAGTTTTCCCGTCATTCTCGGCGAAGTTTCCTTCGCAGTACACTATTGCAGTGGGAACGGGGAGGAACGGCAGTTTGCCTGTGCTTCCAGTGTCCCCAGATTGGAAGGGTGAGCGTAAGCGCCCATTGCTGATATTTCGCCGGACTGAGAGTCCGGCCTTGGCTGCGGGGTCCATGATTTGTCCTTTGGATTGAAACAAGCGCTTGGCATTCACGTGCCCGCCGCAAGTTATGACGCTGCCAATCGGGGCAGCAGAAGGTGCAACTCCTAGTTGCTCAGGGCGCAGCGGCCTCTTGTCCGCTGAAAGCTCTTGTTGCACTCCCATCGGTTGCCTGACCTGTCGAGATGAGCGTTTTCAGGCAGATCTATGAGAATGCAGCGCTCTCCAGACACCTCGTAACCGCGGGCGCACTTCCACCCTGATCTGTAAGGTGCATCGTCGAAGAATGCATTTTCAGGGACAAACACGGCTGCGCATGTCCCGTCCTGTTCAAAGAACCCGCGCTCGCATGTCCATGGACGCCCGTATCTTGAGCCGTTCAGGTAGGCGTGTTCCGGCACTTCGATGGTAAGGCATTTCTCCCCTTTTGCCTCAAACCCTCGATTGCACTGCCAGGCTGGCGCGCTGGTGTCGTTCGTCAGATAGGAATTTTCCGGCAGGGCAATTTCCTGGCAGATGTCGTCGATCTTCCGGTATCCGCGCAGGCAATTCCACCGCTTGCCGGTAGGATCGAGATACCCGCCGTCCGGGATGAAAACTTTGTCACACGATGCGCTTTCGACCTCGATATACCCATGCAGGCACTCCCATCCCGTCCCATAAGGCTTGTTCGTCGGGTACGCGTTTTGCGGCACAACAATTTCAACACATGTATTGCCGGCGGGGCGGTATGACAGATTGCATTCCCACCCGCCGCCGTAACTTCTGGCATGGGCGTTTTCAGGTATCGAAGACGTGCCTGGCTGCGAAAAGACTGGCACTGACGAAATCAGCAAAAGACCGGACACAGCTGCAAAACGTCTGACCAGGCGCCTCAGGAAAGCCCAAGGCGCAATTTTTATATCCGGCGCTTTACCGGAACTCGCAAACACCGGCATTGTTGCAGACTCACGATGCATCAAGATCCAGCCCGGCAAGGCATGCCTGTGCAAGAGCACGGTTTGGCAGCTCTGAGCCAGGAACCGTTGCCCAGCCTGCTTCCATAACGGCATCCCGGCGCTTGTAAGACATTGCCTCCTGGATTGATGCCAGTTTGGCGGTCCGGTCGGTATCTGTGTTCGCCTGGTCGATGCAAACAGGCACCAAGGCAGCGATCAGCTCGTCATGGGATCGGGAATTGGCCATTGCATCTGCTTGGCTTCCAGTCACCCAACCGCCCCAGGAAAAACCTGCGATGGTAATGGCGACCGCGCCAATAAATGCGCCGTAAACACCAGGCCTAAGCCATTCGGGGTAAGTCATATCTGGTCCTCCTGCGGGAAAAGCGCCGCGTCGCTATGATTGATGTTTTGTGTCAAATCCGCTGTCGCGGCTTTGCGCAGTTTCCAAGTCATTCTGGGTGATCAGGCGCAACTCGGTCCGGCCTGCACGGCCGCCCCTGCCATGGACCAGCAGATAGGTTGCTGCGGTCCGGTAGGCCACGAAGCTGAGCCCCTGAATAAGCTCTTCTTCCACGATGACTTCGTAGGCTCCGGCAGGAAGTTCGTCTTCATAACCGGCCAAGGAAAACGGATGGGAAAACGTCACCGTCAATCTGGACGACCGTGTGTTCATCCTGGTTCTCATTGAATTCCTGTTTGGCTTTTTTGGATGCCTCTGCCGCAAAGAGGCTTCCTGGGATCTTCAGGGCGTGATCCCGGCAAAGCTAAGTATCATCAAAGACCTTAAGGTGGGCGCGACGTTCACGCACTGATCGATGTTAGCGCCTTTCAGGTTTTCAAGTTTTGCCGGTACCAAGCGAGACTGCGGCTGCCTGGAGCGGCCAGTCCCACCCCGCTGCCGATCTGCGTCGAGGTAATGCAGTCACTAATGCACTGACGCGCACGCGCGCAGGCATAGCCTTTATCCACGACTTGTTTCTCAGACGAGCGCAACCGGCCTGTGCAGAGCCCCCGAACCGGGAAGCCGCTAGCTAACCTGTGTCAGTACATGCAGGCCCTATCCCGGATAGGAAGACTAAACCGGCGCCTTATTTTGCTGGTGTGTGATTGTTTTCGAGTGCCAAAGAAGCGCGGGGTATGTGCAGGTCCAAACCGGTTCGGCACATAGTTCGCGCTTCTTATTCTCGGAGACCTCTGAAAGGAAATGAAATGACACCCGAAACAAGATTGCTTTCTGTGAAGCTGGATTCGGTACGGGCAGCTTGCGAAAGAGCCTCTGCCGGACCGAAGAAAGACGCGGCTTGGAAACATTACCGTCTTGCGGAAAAGGCGCACAGCGATGAAAACCATACCGAAATGTACAGGGAGCTTGAGGCAGCGAAACAAGTTCTCGCGTAACCTCCCCGTTTTGCTCCCGCTCCCCTGCTGCCCGGGCTTCACCCAAGGGCGGCCGTTTCATTTCAGAAGCGGTCCAGTCTGATCCAGGTACGCCGGATCGAAATCCGCCAGCACCATGAGCCTGTCAATGTCTCCGAACTTCACATAGCCCCTCTGGAAGGTGACCAGTTCCCGTTCCCGAAGCTGACGCAGAACACGATTAACATGGACTGCGGTCAATCCCAGAGCGTCGGCAAGATGATACTGGGTCAAGGGGCAGGCATAGCCCTCCTTGCTCCCCAGTCCGACGAACGCCAGCCGCGCACCAAGTTCCAGCAGAAAATGTGCCATTCGCGCATCTGCGTCGCGGCGCCCCAGCCCGACAAGGTGCTCGACAACCATCGCTTCATCCCGGGACGCCGCCCAAAGTATGGCTGCCGCCAACCTCGGGGTGTCGGCCAAAGCACTTAGCAAGTCACCTGCCATAACCTCGGCTGCTTCGATCTCCACAACAGGCTCGATGCTATGGTCAGAAGTGCGCAGCAGAACGCTGCGCAATCCCAAAAAATCACCCGGTATCTGAAAGTCGACGATCTGGCGCGATCCCTCCGGCTGGATCTTGTAGGAGCAGGCCCAGCCCGAAGCCAGAATGTAGGCGGCTTGTCTGGGCTCTCCCTGATGCACAAGGTCACAACCTGCCGCAAAGGTTTTCCGGCGCTGATGCAACTGAGCCAGCACAGCCAGTTCATCTTCTGACAACACGGCAAATGCCGATAGCTTCCTTGCGAGCGGGCTTTCTTCGATCGAGTTCATAACCCCTCCTGAGCTGGCCCGGTGGTATTGAGCACCGCAGGTCACCGGGACTGCTTTGGATCAGTTCGGCCTGCTTCGTTTCCTGCGAGGGTAATGAAGATAACCTCTCTGTCAGCTTATCATGGCACGCAATGCAGGAAAGGAAGGGTTGAAATGTCCGAGCGGACCGACTGTGCAGGAATGGCCGCGCTATCGATCTGCGAGGCATTGCTGCTGGCAATGAAAGACCTTCAGGTACTGCCTGAGCATGAAGTCATTGGTGTTCTTCGTGATGCCGCGGCATTTCATGATAACGCGGGTGGAACGGGAACTGATGCGGTAAGTCACCAAGCTGCTGCGTCATTAATCCATCAGATTATTGCCAACGGGAATCCCGTCCGGCAACCTCGAAGATAACTCACGCGGCCGAGTCATGACCGGGTTCCCTCCTCATCGGGAAGACAGCTCCCAAAACGCTTGAGCATCAGAAGGCTAAGTTGTGGACTCATTCAGTTCCAAAGCCGGTAGCAACAAGGGCTGCAAGCGCGATTGCTGTCCTTCGCCATCGTGACGGCCTTCGCCGGTACAGCATGACCAATAACGGCGCCAAGCGATCGTTCTGAAACGGATACGCCCCGTGATCCCAATGCATGAACTCCGGGAATTTCATCGTTGCTGGCCGCGTTCTGTACCCTCTTCGAAAGCTGGCCGAACAAGGCTTCAGCAAGCTCTGAAACTTCCGCAAAACCGCAAGCCTCTGCACCAAGACAGCCGGGAGCACTCCGGGCGTCGCAGAAGTCACATCACTCCACCTCAGGTTGCACCGTATTCTGGCATAACCTGATTGTCTGGAGGGGGGGCTGCCCGGATCCGAGCTTTGGATATCTGACGACAATTGCTGCGCAGCCAAAGGTTTCGTACAGTTCCAGCATTTCCGGAAGCATTCTGAGGCCGCAAGACACTGTCCCGGCAGCCGGCTTGGAAACATCCACAGCTATCGTGACAGGAGTCGAGGGAAGCATGCCCTGGCGGAGCAGCCCGTCGCGTTCGGTCAGGGGAGTGCCTGTCTGCGCAGCGGCGGCACAGGCGGCGGTGATCCCGGGAACGATCTCCGCATCGATGCCGGCATCGCGTGCGGCGGCCGGCTCTTCAGCAGCGCGGCCGAAGATACTGCCCCCCCGATTTCAGGCGCAGAACCCGGCGGCCCTTCAATGCCTCTGCCAAAATGACCGCGTTAATCCTGTCCTGCAGTCAGTCATGGGCGCCGGCGTGTTTGCCAACAAAGACCCTTTTTGCCGAAGGCGGGCCAGTTCCAAGACCTCACCATCAACGAGGCGGTCAAAAAACCGTGTCAGCCTGCTGCAGTCTTTGCAATGCGCCAAGCGTCAGCAGGTCGCGTGCGCCGGGGCCTGCCCCCACCAGAGCAAGTGAACCCGGTGCGTTTCAAGTTTCAGGGGGAGCTGTCATCAGGAGCCGTCCTATTCCGCGGCCTGCCGGAACTGGCGCCGCGCTAGCAATTCAGCGATGTCAGGACGGCAGGAGCCGCAGTTTGTTCCCGCGTGCAAGGCAGTGCCGACGTCCGCAACGCTCACCAGCCCGCCGCTTTGGATGGCGGTCAAAATGGTGTTGGCCCCGACGTTGAAGCAGGCGCAGACCACCGGGCCGGGGTCGGGCCGGTCTGCTGCCGGAATGCCGGTCAGAACACCTTCCGCGCTGGTGCCCGGCAGTCCCGCCATGTAGTCCCGGCTGACCGCCACCGGGTCCGGCGCGGTGAACAGCGCTGCCATGACCTTGCCGTTATGAAACAGCGCCAGCCGGGTACTGCCTTTGCCGCTGTCTGTCATTAACTGCACCCTGGCCTCGGGCTGGGCGAACAGATCCCGTGCCGCGGCCTCCGGATCAGCAAGCGGAGACACCCCGGCCAGTTCTGCACGGTACCCGGCTGCCGTGCGTGCCATGGCCCAGTACTCTGACCGGGGAGCCATCGGCCGACAGGATACGGCAAACCCGTACCAGGCCGGCTGCCAGCGCTCCGCCGCGACGACGGCGGCCTTGCTTTCCGGCTGCCCCGAAACAGGATCAATGGCAGCGGCGACAAGGGTGTCAACACGCGCCGAAGGAGCGGTTTCGCCGGTCCAGTGGATCGGCACGAACAGATCGCCAGGCTGCACATCGCCGGTGATCCGCGCGCGCAGGATCGCCTGCCCGTGCGGGCTGCTTAGGCGCAGCAGGTCAGCGGGCTGTACTCCCAGCCGCTGGGCGTCCTCCGGGTGGATATCGGCAAAGGGTTCGGCCAGATGCCCTGAAAGGCGGGCGGCTCGTCCGGTGCGGGTCATCGTGTGCCACTGGTCGCGGATACGGCCTGTGTTGAGGCGGAACGGATACTGGCGGTCCGGCGCAGACGCCGGAGGGCGCCAGCGGACCGGCAGCATGCGGGCCTTTCCGTCCGGGTGAAAGAACTGCCCGTCCGCAAAGAACCGGCCGCCCTGCCGGTTCCGGCTCACCGGCCAGCGGACCGGGCCCAGGCTCTCGTAGTCAGAATCGGATATGCGGCTGAGGCCGGAAATGTCGAAATCCAGCCCGAAGCTGCAGGCCAGGCCAGACAATGCGGCATGCTCCCGGAAGATCTGCGCCGGAGACTGGTAATCGAAGGCTGCACTCCCGCCCATCCGCCTGCCCGCGTCTGCCAGAATGTCCCAGTCCGGGCGCGCTAGGCCCGGCGGCGGCAAGACAGCGCGCTGGCGGCTGATGGTGCGGTCCGAATTGGTGGCGGTGCCATCCTTCTCGGCCCAGGCGGCGGCAGGCAACAGCACATCCGCCAGCCGCGCGGTGTCGGTTGCCGCGGTGATGTCGCTCACAACGGTGAAGTCGCAGGCCTTGATCGCGGCCCGCACGGCACCGGCCTCAGGCATGGTGACGGCGGGGTTGGTATGGATGATCCACAGCGCCTTGAGCCGCCCGTCGCCTGCCGCGCGGAACAGGTCGACCGCCTTCAGCCCGGGCCGGTCCGGCATTGCGGGGGCACACCAGAATTCCTGCACCGCCGCGCGGTGGCTGCGGTTTTCCAGATCCATATGGCAGGCCAGCATATTGGCCAGTCCGCCAACCTCGCGCCCGCCCATCGCGTTCGGCTGGCCTGTCACCGAGAAGGGGCCGCAACCGGGTTTGCCAATGCGGCCGGTTGCCAGATGGCAGTTCAGGATCGCGTTCACCTTGTCCGTACCGGAGGTGGACTGGTTCACTCCCTGGCTGAAGATGGTCACCACCTTTTCAGTGCCCATCCAGAGGCGGCAGAAGGCTGCGATTTCGCTGTCAGACAACCCGGTGACGGAGGCATCGCTCGCAAAGGCGGATTCCAGCGCGCCTCCCAGCCCCTCCACATGCTGCAAATACTCCGCGTCCAGCGCGCCGCCCTCATAAAGCGCGGTCAAAAGCCGGTTGAACAGCGCCACGTCGCTGCCTGCCCGAAGTTTCAGATGCATGTCCGCCTGATCGCAGCTCGCCGTGCGGCGCGGGTCGATGACCACCAGCCTGGTGCCGCGCTTTTCGCGCGCGGCGAGGATGCGCTGGTACAGAACCGGGTGGCACCAGGCGAGATTGGAGCCCGCGAGGACGATCAGGTCCGCCTGGTCGAGGTCATCATAGGTGCCAGGCACCGTGTCGGTGCCGAAGGCGCGTTTGTGGCCCGCGACGGTGGAGGCCATGCACAGGCGCGAGTTGGTGTCGATATTGGCGGAGCCGAGGAATCCCTTCATCAGCTTGTTGGCGACATAGTAGTCCTCGGTCAGCATCTGGCCCGACAGGTAGAACCCGACGCTGTCCGGGCCGTGCCGGTCCACCGCCTGCCGGAACCTGGCGGCCACGAGGTCCAGAGCACTGTCCCAATCCGTCTCCTGACCGTTCACTTGCGGGGCCAGCAGGCGGCCCTCCAGCCCCAGCGTCTCCCCCAGCGCCAGCCCCTTGGAGCAGAGCCGCCCGCGGTTGGCCGGGTGGTCCGGGTCGCCGCGCACCGACAGCCCGCCCGCGCCGTCCGGGCGCAGCAGCACGCCGCAGCCGGTGCCGCAATAGGGGCAGGCGGAGCGGGTTTCCCGGCAATCCGCACCGGGCATCACGCGGCGCTCCGCTTGCCGATTGCATCCCCGTCGATCAGCAGGCGTCCGCCGTTGACCTGTACCGGGTAGGTGCCGATCCGGCCTTCATCTGCTCCCTGCGCCTGGCCGGTGTTCAGGTCGAACACCCAGTTGTGCAGCGGACAGGTGACGCTTTGGCCGTGCACGATGCCTTCAGACAGCGGGCCGCCCTTATGCGGGCAGCGGTCATCGGCGGCAAAGACCTCGTCCTCTCCGGTGCGGAACAGGGCGACGCAGCCCATGGGGGTCTTCACCACCCGCGCGCCCTGCAGCGGGATGTCGTCGATTTGGCCGATGTCGATCCAGTTCATTCCGCAGCCTCCAGTGTGAGATTGGCAAGCGGCGCGTATTGCGCCCGCGTGGTGCTGTTCTGTGCGTGCTCCGCCCAGGGATCCTTGCGGTAGACGGATTGCGACAGCGCAAACCGCTCCGCCAGCGCCCTGCGGTTCTCAAGGTCGTCGACGATCTGCGCCTTGACCCAGTCAAGGCCGACCCTGGCCAGCCATTTGTAGATCCGGTCCAGATAGCGGGCATTTTCGCGGTAGATCTGGGTCATAGCAGAGATCACCTCGACCGCCTCCTCCTCACTCGTCACCTTGCACAAGACCTCAGTGCCCTTGATCTCCATCCCCGCAGCGCCGCCGACGTGAATCTCGTAGCCGCTGTCGACACAGACGACGCCGATATCCTTGCAGGTTGCCTCGGCGCAGTTGCGCGGGCAGCCGGAGACCGCAAGCTTCAGCTTGTGCGGCGTCCAGGACCCCCACAGGTGTTTCTCCAGCTTGATGCCCAGCCCAGTCGAGTCCTGGGTGCCAAAGCGGCAATGGTCGGTGCCGACGCAGGTCTTCACCGTGCGCAGCCCTTTGGAATAGGCATGGCCCGAAACCAGCCCGGCGCGGTTCAGATCGGACCAGATGCCGGGCAGGTCCTCACCCCTGACACCCAAGAGATCAATGCGCTGGCCGCCAGTGACCTTGACCGTCGGCACGCCGTATTTGTCGGCGGCATCGGCGATGGCGCGCAGCTCGTCCGGGGTGGTGATGCCGCCCCACATCCTCGGCACCACGGAGAAGGTGCCGTCCTTCTGGATGTTGGCGTGCTTGCGTTCGTTGACAAAACGGCTTTGCGGGTCGTCCCGGTACTCCAGCGGCCAGTCCGCCAGCAAGTAATAGTTCACCGCCGGGCGGCAGACATGGCAGCCGTTGGGGGTGGTCCAGCCCAGTTCCTGCCAGACCGCGGCCTGGCTTTTCAGCTCGCGGCTTTTGATCAGGCGGCGGACGTCCTCGTGGGTGTGGCTGGTGCAGCCGCAAACGGGCTGGGCCTGGGGCGCCGCGTAGTTGTCGCCCAGCGTCACCGACAGGAGCTGTTCAACAAGCCCGGTGCAGGTGCCGCAGGAGGCGCTGGCCTTGGTCGTGGCGCGGATCGCGCCGAGGTCGCTGGCGCCGCCTTCGATGGCGCTGGTAATCTGTCCCTTGCAGACGCCGTTGCAGCCGCAGATCTCCGCCTCAGGCGGCAAGGCTGCAACGGCTGACAGAGGGTCCGCGGAGGCCCCCCCCTGGAAGGCCGGGCCGAAAATCAGCGTTTCGCGCATCCCGCTGATGGGGGTGCCGTCCTTGATCAGCCCGAAGAACCAGCCGCCATCGGCAGTGTCCCCGTACATGACGGCGCCGACCAGCCGGTCGCCTTCAATGACCAACCGCTTGTAGATGCCGCGGGCGGGATCGCGGAACACGATATCCTCGCGCGTCTCGCCTTCCGCGAAGTCCCCGGCGCTGAACAGATCGCAGCCGGTGACCTTGAGCTTGGTGGCCAGTTCCTTGACCGCAAAGGCATTCGGCCTTCCCAAAAGGCTGTCCGCCAGAACCTTGGCCTGATCATAAAGCGGAGCCACCAAGCCAAAGAGATGGCCGTCGAATTCCACACATTCGCCCACCGCATAGATATCCGGGTCGGAGGTCTGCATCTGCGCGTTCACCTCGATGCCGCGCGCCACATCCAGATGCGCGTCGGTGGCAAGCCGGGTTTCCGGGCGGATGCCCACCGCCATCACCACCAGATCGGCACCAAGCGTCTCGCCGCTTTCCAGCAGCACCGCCTGGGCGCGGTCCTCGCCCAGGATCGCCTTGGTCGAGGCCCGGGTCTTCACGGTGATGCCGCGCGCCTCCAGATCCTTGCGCAGGAGATAACCCGCGGCCTCGTCGAGCTGGCGCTCCATCAGGTGGCCCGTCAGGTGCAGCACGGTCACGTCCATGCCGCGCTCCTTGAGCCCTGCGGCGGCTTCCAGACCCAGCAGGCCGCCGCCGATCACCACCGCCTTGCCGCCCTTTGCGGCGGCCTCGATCATCGCGTTGGTGTCGTCCAGATCGCGGTAGGAGATCACCCCCGGCAAATCGTGACCCGGCACCGGGATGATGAAGGGGGCGGAGCCGGTGGCGATCACCAGCTTGTCATAGGGCACATGGCCGTTTTCGCCTTCGACCACTTTCATCTCGGGGTCGATCTTCACCACATGCTCGCCGAAGCGGCAGGTGACGCCGCGCTCCGCGTACCACGCGTCCGAATGGGTGACGATCTCCTCATAAGTCTTTTCGCCCGACAGCACCGGGCTCAGCATGATGCGGTTGTAATTGCCGCGCGGCTCGGCGTTGAACAGGGTAATGTCATAGGCCCCGGGGGCTGCATCGAGCAGATGCTCGATCACCCGGCCGGAGGCCATGCCGGCCCCGATAATGACGAGTTTCTGGGTCATGGTCTCACTCCGCTGCTATCTTGTCTGCGGCCGGTTTGGCGGCGGGTTTGGTCCCGTGCTCGTATTCTTCGAGGAAATCGAGCACCTCCTGCCGGTAGGCGTAGTAATCCGGGTGCTCCAGCAGCGCCTTGCGGGTGCGCGGGCGCGGCAGGTTCACGTCGGTGATCTTGCCGATGGTGGCCTGCGGGCCGTTGGTCATCATCACCACCCGGTCCGCCAGCAGGATTGCCTCATCCACGTCGTGGGTAACGCAGATGGCGGTCACCTTGGTGCGGCTCCAGACCTCCATCAGCACTTCCTGCAACTCCCAGCGGGTGAGGCTGTCGAGCATGCCGAAGGGTTCATCCAGCAGCAGCAGCTTGGGCGAAAGCGCAAAGGCGCGGGCGATGCCGACCCGCTGCTGCATGCCGTTCGACATGGCGCTGGCGGGCTTGTCCATCGCGTCCGCCAGGCCGACGCGCTCCAGGTAGTATTCGACCACGTCCTGCCTCTCCGCCTGGGACGCCTTGGGATAGACCTTGTCGACTCCGATGGCGCAGTTTTCGCGGGCGGTCAGCCAGGGAAACAGGTTGGGCGACTGGAACACAACGGCGCGCTCCGGGTCGGCGCCCTCGACGTGGCGGCGGTCCAGCTTGATCGCCCCCTTGGAAATCGGGTTCAGCCCGGCCGCCATGGTCAGCACCGTGGACTTGCCGCAGCCCGAGTGGCCGATCAGCGAGATGAATTCGCCCTTGTTGATCTTGAGGTTGAAATCCTCGACCACGGTCAGCGGCCCCTTGGGCGTCGGATAGATCTTGTGCAGCTGCGAGAAATCCAGAAAGCGTTCTTCTGTCAGCGACTTCGAGGCTTCGGCCACGGCAGCAGGCAAACCGTGGATCGGGGTCACGTTCGGCAGGATCTTCGAGCCTTCGATCCTGGCCTTGACCCCCAC
This sequence comes from Leisingera aquaemixtae, assembly GCF_006740765.1. Classification (GTDB taxonomy): domain Bacteria; phylum Pseudomonadota; class Alphaproteobacteria; order Rhodobacterales; family Rhodobacteraceae; genus Leisingera; species Leisingera aquaemixtae. The sequence continues at coordinate 3,765,173 of NZ_CP041159.1, read as the reverse complement.
GTCCATCAGGTAGGAAGTGACCTCTGCCCGCAAGCGCTTGATAGTCTCGTCCGTGTTAATGGCGGAACGGTCGCGCGGACGGGGAATGGTGACTTGGAACGCCTCTCCCAGGCTGCCGTCCGGGTTCAGGGCGATGATGCGGTCAGCCAGCAGGATCGCCTCGTCCACGTCATTGGTGATCAGCACGCAGGTCTTCTTGTCCGCCTCCCAGATCATCTCGATCTCCTCCGCCAAATTGGCGCGGGTCAGCGCATCCAGGGCCGACAGCGGCTCATCCAGCAAGAGCACCTCCGGGTCCATCGCCAGGGCGCGGGCCACATTGACCCGCTGGCGCATGCCACCCGACAGTTCTGCAGGGCGGCGGCTGGCGGCATGGCTGAGGCCGACCATTTTCACATAGCGGTTCACCTTCGCCTGTTTTTCCGCCTTGGGCAGGCCGGGAAACACGGTGTCCACCGCCAGCGCAACATTGCCGCTCACCGTCAGCCAGGGCATCAGCGAGTAGCTTTGGAAAATCACGCCGCGCTCCGGACCGGGGCCGGTGATTTCCCTGCCCCGATAGGAGACGGTGCCCTGCGACGGCCTCTCCAGCCCGGCCATCAGGTTGATCAGGGTTGTCTTGCCGGTGCCGGAGAAGCCCAGCAGCACAAGGAACTCGCCCTCCTGAACACTGAGGCTGATGTTTTTCAGAACTTGCGTGCGGCTGGTGCCCTCGCCAAAGCTCTTGGAGACATATTTGAATTCAAGAATGCTCATGGCGGATCACCGGTTGTTCGTGAAGGTAAACAGCGACTGCAGCGCGTACATCACCCGGTCCAGCAGGAAGCCGATGAGGCCGATGGTCAGCACCGCAACGATGATCCTGGCCAGCGACTGGCTGGAGCCGTTCTGGAATTCGTCCCAGACGAATTTGCCAAGGCCCGGGTTCTGCGCCAGCATCTCTGCCGCGATCAGCACCATCCAGCCGACCCCTAGCGACAACCGCAACCCAGTGAAGATCAGCGGCAGGGCCGAGGGCAGCACCAGCTTGGTGATCTTGGTATAGGTGTTCATTTTCAGAACCTTGGAGACATTCACCAGATCCTTGTCGATGGAGGCCACCCCCAATGCGGTGTTGATCAGCGCAGGCCACAGCGAACACAGCGTGACAGTGATGGCAGAGACCAGGAACGACTTGGAAAACAACCCGTCGTTGGTGGCATAAAGCGCCGAAACAACCATGGTCACAATCGGTAGCCAGGCCAGCGGCGACACTGGTTTGAAAATCTGCACCAGCGGATTGATGGCAGCGTTCGCAGCCGGCGACAAACCGGCCAGAATGCCCAGCGGGATCGCCACGGCGGCGGCAATCAGGAAGCCGAAGAAGACGGTCTTTATCGAAGTCCAAATCTGCTGGTAGTAGGACGGCGCGCCGGTATAGGGAATGTCCTTGACCCGTTCCGGCTGGCCGCGGTCGATAAAGCGCTGGTTGCGGGCCTCCACCTTCTCTTGGTGGGCGCGCTCCTTGGCGGCCTTGGCCTGCGCATCCTGGTGCAGGTTCACCGCTTCGGTCCACACCGCACCCGGGCCGGGAATGGCGCCCAGCGAGGTCTGAACCTTGGGTGCCAGCATGGCCCAGAGCATGAGGAAGCCGGCAATGGCGATGACGGGAACTGCCAGCAGCCGCCAGATTTCCTTCAACTGCGCCTTGGGATTGTCCCCGGCGGCGGCTTTCAGCACGGGGGTGACCCAGGCCAGGCCAAAGACCTGAAACCAGGCGTCCATCTTGCTGATGCGGGTAAAAAGCCGGGCGCGGCGGGCCTCGGAGCTGAGCGGGTCGGGATCGGCGATCGTCATGGTGTCATCCTCTGATGCGTGCGGGGTGGGCGTGGAGCGGCGGCGGCCCTTGCCGGGTTACTGCCCCCTGCCCTCCTGTCCGGGGTCAGCCCTGAATGGCACTGCCGACGACGGTTTGGCCGGCCTTCAGTCCGATCGGCAGGCTGTCGATATAGGCGTTGGGCGCTTTGCCATCGAAGGGGATGCCATCGATGATGTCCTCTGCGGGCGTCGGGGCCTTGTAGCCATCGCTGTCCCAGGGGAAGTCCTCGGAACTGGCAAGCCCCTCATCCACCAGCATTTTTGCGGCTTCGAGGTAGATCTCCGGCTTGTAGACCGACCGGGCGACCTCGTCATACCAGCTGTCGGGCTTGGCCTCGGCGATCTGCCCCCAACGGCGCATCTGGGTCAGGTACCAGACCGCATCCGAGTAGAACGGGTATGTGGCGTTGTAGCGGAAGAACACGTTGAAATCCGGAACATCGCGTTTGTCGCCCTTCTCATACTCGAAGGTGCCGGTCATCGAATTGGCGATCACCTCATAGTCCGCGCCGACGTAATCGGGGCGCGACAGGATCTCCACCGCTTCCGGGCGGTTGGCGTTGCCGTTTTCATCCAGCCACATGGCCGCACGGATCAGCGCCTTGACGATTGCCAGCGTGGTGTTCGGGTTTTCCTCGGCGAATTCCGCGGTGATGCCGAAGACCTTTTCGGGGTTATTCTTCCACAGCTCGTAGTCGGTGATGACCGGCACTCCGATGCCCTTGAACACAGCCTGCTGGTTCCATGGCTCCCCCACGCAGTAGCCGGAGATCGTGCCGGCCTCCAGCGTCGCGGGCATCTGCGGCGGAGGCGTCACCGACAGGAACGCCTCGGCGCCGATCTGCCCGGTCACGTTTTCAGGCGAGTAGTAGCCTGGATTAATTCCGCCGGCCGCCAGCCAGTAGCGCAGCTCATAGTTGTGGGTGGAGACCGGGAAGACCATGCCCATGTTGAAGGGCTTGCCCTTGGCGTTGAAGTCCTCGATCACCGGCTTCAGGAAAGAGGCGGAGATCGGATGCGCGATCTTGCCGTCAGCATCCGTGGGCAGGTTCGGTTTCATCATCTCCCAAACTTCGTTGGAGAGCGTGATGCCGTTGCCGTTCAAATCCATGGAAAACGGTGTGACGATATGCGCTTCAGTGCCGTAACCGATGGTCGCGGCCAGCGGCTGGCCTGCCAGCATATGGGCGCCGTCAAGGGTGCCGCCGATCACGCCATCCAGAAGGACCTTCCAGTTCGCCTGCGCTTCGAGCGTGACAAACAGCCCCTCGTCATCGAAAAAGCCCTTCTCATAAGCCACCGCCAGCGGCGCCATATCCGTCAGCTTGATGAAGCCGAAAGTCAGCACGTCCTTTTCCATCTCCAGTGTTCCGGCCCAAGCCGGCTCGGTCAGGGCAGTCGAGGCCGCAAGCGCCATTATAAGTGTCTTCATCGGGTTGGTTCCTTTTCCTAGCTGCGCCCCGCCCAGGGGACGGAACAGAAAAAAGCCGCTGACACGCACCGCCAGGAGGAGTGGCGGCGGGTCGAGCGGCTTTGCTCAGTGAAACCCGGTCTTCGGGAAAATTCTCAGTCAGGCTCCGTTGCCTGTCTGACTTCAGACTGCCGGAAGACCCGGCCTGCGCCAAAGGTTTCTTTGCTCGCGCAGCATGAAATTCTGCGTTGCAGCGTTGCAGCGGGGCAAGCTGCCTGCTTTTTCATCAGTCCGCGGCCATGGGATCAAAAACACGGCCATCAAAGAACCGGTTCGGCAGCAGCCTGACCGCTTCCGATTCTCCTGCGGCCAGCAGCGGGGCGCCGGTTGCGCCTTCCAGTTTCGACGAGGCGCCGGGCAGGTCCGCACCGGTCCCGGCCAGGGCGGTGCGGTATAGATCGCTGCGGAAGACCGGCCCGGCCAATTCCAGCGCCCTGTGCCGGTCGAGGCCAGTCCGTTCCGCCAGTTGCAGCGCAATCCATTGGGCTTGTCTGCGCCAGGGAAAGCCCGCGGCGCCGTCATGGAAGCCGATAAATCCGGGGACTTCACGCTGCAGCCCCTGGGGCGTGACCGTGAACTTGCCCGACAGCGCGCGTTCGATGATTTCGGCGGGCAGATCGAGATACTGCCGCGCGGACAGGATTTCCGCCGCCAGCCCGCGGGAAGCCGGGTCGGCCAGCCAGCGGCCTGCACGCCACAGGGTCCGGATCAGGCGGCCGGTCAGTCCGGGTTCGGCCTCTGCCCAGGTACTGCGGACGGCCAGCACCTTTTCCGGCGCAAAGGACCAGATCGCCCGACCGGGCAACAGCAGCGCCCCCGCGCCATTTTCTACCGCGATGGATCCCCAAGGTTCGCCAACGCAGAACGCGTCTATTTCACCGCTTGTGATGGCATCGGTCATCAGCGGCGGCGGGACGGTGCGGATGCTGATGCCGCGGCCGGTGTCAGCCGCCAACCCTTGCAGCCAGTAGTGCAGCAGTTCCATATGCATGGAAAAGGGAAACGGCACGCCAATCCGCAGGCCAGGGCCGGCTGCGGCTATCAGTGCCTTTCCGGCGGATGCGGCATCATCGAAGGAAAAATTGTGCCCTGCATCGGCAAGTCTGCGGGCCAGGCTGCTGCTGACGCCAATGACGGTGCCGTTGACGGACAGCACTGACAGAACAGAGAATGGCGCGCTGGCGCCGCCAACGCCAAGCGCCGCGGCGACCGGCACCGGCGCGAGCATCTGAGCGGCATCCACCTGCCCGAACGCCAGCATGTCGCGCAGGGAAGACCACGAGGGCGCGCGGTGCAGCTCCAGACTCAGCCGTTCTTCGGCGGCAAAGCCCATTTCCTGTGCGGCAATCAGCGGCGCCGCATCAGTCAGCGGAACATAACCGGCGGGGATGCGTGTTGCGCTCATGCCAGCAGCCCTGCCGCGGTGACCAGCGCCAGCGCGACCTCCGCGACGCGCTTGTTCTGGTCCATCGCGGCCTTTCGCAGCAGCGCGTAGGCTTCGTCCTCGCCGATGCCCCTGGCCTTCATGACCATCCCTTTGGCGCGGTCGATGACCTTGCGTTCTTCCAGGGCCCGTTTGGTTTCTGCAAGCTCGGTGCGCATGCGCTGAAACAGCCGGAAACGCGCGATGGCTGCGTCCAAGACCGGTTTCAGCCGGGCGGCCTGCAGCCCGTCAACCACGTAAGCCGAAACCCCGGCTTCAACAGCGGCCGCAGTCATGCCGTCTTCACTGCGGTCCACAAACATCGCCACTGGCCGGTCCTTGGGGCCTGAGGCCAGCGTCAGTTCCTCCAGCACATCGCGGGAGGGGTTGGCGATGTCGATCAGCACCACATCCGGGTCACGCATCTGTATCTGACGCGCGAGGCCTGAAGGTTCCGAGATGACCTGAATGTCAAATTCCCCGGCGTCCCGCAGCCCGTCCACAATCATGAAGGCGCGGTCACCGTCGGTTTCGACAACAACAATGGACAGGGCATCGGGCATGCGGCAGAGCATGAAAAGGGTGGAAGACGGCTGTAAAGGCTGCAGGTATGGCGCAATTTTACAACAGCCCGTTGGCGCCGAAAATTTGAGCTTACTGCCCGAGCTTTAAGCAGGGAGGAGACACACACTGGCGGCAGCCAAAACGCCGGCTTTAATGTCCGCAATGGGTGATATGTGCCTACAGCGGACATGTGCGAGCTTCCTGTCTGCATGTGCGGCGAATGGCAGGCTTGCCCCCCGTGCCGATATTGCCGCCGTTGCCCCTCCGGGTGTTTGCTAACGCAGCATCCGCTCGCAGGCGCGGCACGCTCACCGCTGTGTTGCAGCCAATGCCGCCAGACCGGGCATTCAAATCAGCCTGAAGTGCAAAATGTAATCCGCCCTTTTCGCCGCGGCCGATCTCGACAAAGACGACGTGGAAGAAGTCTTTTCCGCACAACACGTCAAGACGGCTCCCAGCAGGTCTCTGTCCGGGCGTGCGCCAAGTGCTGAAGGCACCTTCGGGCGCAAGCCCGCCGGGCAAGCCTAATGATTCAGAATCTTGCTCAGGAAGTCCTGTGCCCGTTCGCTTTCTGGATTACCGAAGAACTCTTCCGTGGCGCGGTCTTCGACGACCCGGCCGGCATCCATGAACACCACCCGGTCCGCCACCTTGCGGGCAAAGCCCATCTCGTGGGTGACAACCATCATCGTCATACCGTCCTGCGCCAGTTCAACCATCACGTCCAGCACCTCGTTGATCATCTCCGGGTCGAGCGCTGATGTCGGTTCGTCAAACAGCATCGCAATCGGGTCCATCGCCAGCGCCCGGCTGATTGCCACCCGCTGCTGCTGGCCGCCAGACAGCTGCCCGGGAAACTTCTCGATATGCGGCAGCAGCCCGACCCGGCTGATCAGGGCCTCGGCCTTGGCATTGGCCTCGTCGCGCGACCTGCCCAGGACCTTCTGCTGGCCCAGGCACAGGTTTTCGCGCACGCTCATGTGCGGGTAGAGCTCAAAGTGCTGAAACACCATGCCGATCCGCGAGCGAAGCCTGGTCAGATTGGTGCCCTTGGCGGTGACATCCGCATCCTCCACCAGGATGCGGCCCTGCTGCACCGGCTCCAGCCCATTCACGCATTTGATCAGGGTCGATTTTCCCGAGCCGGACGGCCCGCAGACAACCACCACCTCGCCCTTGCCGACATGGGTGGTGCAATCGGTCAGCACCTGAAAGTCGCCATACCATTTGGAGATGTTTTCGATGCTGATCATGCGGTTTTGGCCTTCTGAAGGCGCCGGACAAAAAGCGAGCCGGCGAAGCAAATGGTGAAGTAGACAAGGGCTGCGAAGATGTACATTTCCGCCAGCCGGCCCTCAGTGCGGGCGACGATTGAGGAAGCGGTCATGAAGTCGCGCAGGCTGACAACAAAGATCAGGCTGGTGTCCTGAAACAGGATGATACCCTGGGTCACCAGGATCGGGATCATGTTGCGGAACGCCTGCGGCAGAACCACATAGCGCTGAATCTGCCAATAGCTGAGTCCTGTTGCCTGCCCGGCATGCACTTGCCCCTTACGGACCGACTGAATGCCAGCGCGGATGATTTCCGAATAGTAGGCCGCCTCAAACATGACAAAGGCGATCAGCGCCGAATAGAATCCGCCGATCGGGCGGCCCAGGGCCAGAGGCACCAGGAAGTAGAACCAGAAGATCACCAGGATCAGCGGCACCGAGCGGATCAGGTTCACATAGCCAGCGGCAGCCAGAGCCAGGGGCATGATGCCGGAAAGCCGCATCAGTGCCAGGCCGGTGCCCAGGATGATGCCCCCAATAACCGCCAGCAAGGTGAGCCATAGCGACAGCTGCAGACCCTGCCACAGAAAGGGAAGATTATTCCAAATGACGGAAAGATCGAAATCACCCATGGCTCAGTCCTTTCCGACATAACCCGGGATACGGGTATATTTTTCAAGCGTCTGCGCGATCACCGTCGCGCCAAGCGCAATAACCACATAAATGACCGTTGCGGCGGTGAAGGCTTCGAACCCCTGAAAGGTGTATTCCGCGATCTGCTGGCTTTGCGCAGTCAGCTCCAGAAGCCCGATGGTGAGCGCCAAGGAGGAGTTCTTGAAGATGGTCAGGAACTCGGACGTCATCGGCGGCACGATCAGCCGGAAGGAAATCGGCAGCAGCACATAGCGGTAGGTTTGCGCAGTCGAGAAGCCGTTGGCGTAGGCCGCGCTGGTCAGGCCGGGACCCACAGCGTTGATCCCGGCGCGGACCTGTTCCGCAACGCGGCTGGCCGTATAGAGGCCCAGGCCGATCACAGCGGTGACATACTCGGGGTTTGGCATATCCCGCTTCATCCAGCGGCCCAGATCGTCCGGGACGATCTCGGGCATCACGAAATACCACAGGAACAGCTGCACCAGGAGCGGCACATTGCGGAAAAGCTCGACATATGCGGTGCAGAGGGTGGCGACGGGCTTTGACGGCAGTGTGCGTCCGACACCTACTAGCACCCCGACGGCCAGTGCCAAAACCCAGGCTGCAAGCGCGACCGCAAAGGTCCAGCCCACCCCTGATATCAGCCAGCCCAGGTACTCCTCCTCAAAGAGGACGCCCCAGTTCCAGTTGTAGTTCATGATTGTTTACCCTGTTGAAGGTGCCGGGCCCCGCAAGCGGCGAAGGCCCGACCGTGCAAGCGCGGGAAGATATTATTCGGGCAGCGCGTTGATCTGGAACGCGGCCTTCAGCAGATCGGTCTGCGCAACGCCCAGCGGATCGAACCACTTAGAATAGATCTCGTTGATCTCGCCTGAGCGGAACACTTCGGCCAGGGCCTTCTTGCCCACCAATTCAAAGGCGCTATCGTCGCGGCGCACCATCAGCGCATAGGGGTCGAAGGAGAGGAAATCGCCAACGACCTCAAATGAATCGGGAGTTTTCGACTTGGCGATCAGCCCGAACAGCAAGATGTGATCGGTTGCATAGACATCCACCCGGTCAGTTTCCAGCGACAGCATGCCCTCGGCATGGTCGCGCACCGGCAGCACCTTCACGTCCAAGCCCAGTTCTTCAATTGCCGCCTTTACCGCGCGCTCGTTGGTGGTGCCCTGCGCCAATGCCACGGCTTTGCCTTCCAGATCTGCAACCGAGCCAATCCCCGCCCCTTTGCGCACCATCAGTTTGGTTCCGGTGATAAAGGTGGTGGGCAGGTATTCCACCTGATCCTGACGCGTAAGGTTGTTGGTGGTTGAGCCGCATTCCAGATCAATTGTGCCATTGGCCATCAGTGCGATCCGGGTTTTCGGATTCACCGGCACGTATTTGATCGACAGTTCCTTGCCCAGTTCCGCAGACACCGCATCGACCACTTTCATGCAAAGGTCGATCGAATAGCCAACCGGTTTCTGGTTTTCATCAAGATAGGCAAAGGGAACCGAGCTTTCGCGATGCCCGAGGACGATCTCGCCCGAGGCATCAATCTTGGCCAGGGTTCCCGTGCGTTCCTGGGCGGCGGCCGGGGCCGCCAGGGCCAAAGCAAAGGCCAGGGCGGCGGCTGGTTTCAGAAGTTTCATGTTTTTCTCCCTATTGAATTGTCTTGTGCTTTTGTTAATCCTGATAGCCCGGCAGACCGAAGATACCGGGGTATCCAAACAGCGCTGCGCTGCCGCCGGTATGAAGGAACACGATGTTATCCATGCCGTCGAAATAACCCCTTCGGACTTGGTCGATCAGGCCGTCGACTCCCTTGCCAGAATAGACCGGATCAAACAGAAGCCCCTCCAGCCGGGCCAGCTTCAGAAGCGCCGCGCGCATACCCTCGGTCGGCAGCCCGTAACCCGGCCCCACATAGTCGCAATTCGCCCGAACCGACGCCCGGTCGATTTCGGCCCCCATGCCAAGGTAATCCATGGTCTTGCAGGCCAGATCAAAGACCATGCTCTCCTGTTTCTCCTGCGGCGCCCGCACGCCGATCCCAAGCAGGTGAATGTCACTTGCAAGACCTGCAAGCCCCGCCACCAGCCCCGCCTGAGTTCCGGAACTGCCAGTGGCATGAACCAGCGCGTCGACCTTCAGCCCAAGCGCTCCGGCCTGCTCCTCCAGTTCGGCGGCGCAGTTCACATACCCCAGCGCGCCAACGCGGTTGGAGCCGCCGCCCGGAATTATATAGGTCTTGCGGCCCTGGTCTTGGAGCGCGCCAGCCAGGGTTTCCATCTCGGCATTCATGTCGGCACCGCCGGCCCGCTTGGAGATGGTTGCGCCATGCAACTGGTCCAGCAGAACATTGCCGTTGAAGTTATAGGCCACGTCATTCGACCCGGTGCGGTCCTCCAAAAGGATTTGGCAATCCAGGCCCAGCTTGGCCGCCGCCGCCGCCGTCTGGCGGGCGTGGTTGGACTGGGTGGCTCCCTGGGTAATAACCGTATCGGCACCGAGTTTCAGCGCTTCTGCCATCAGAAATTCCAGCTTGCGGGTCTTGTTGCCGCCAGAGGCAAGACCGGTGCAGTCATCGCGCTTGACCCAGATGCGCGGCCCGCCCAGTTCTTCGCTCAATCTATCCAGAGGTTCCAAAGGGGTCGGCAGATGGCCCAGCCGCACGCGCGGGAAGTTTCCAAGTGCGCGCTTTACAAGCGCAAGGTTGCCACCCCCGGCCATTGTGTCTTCTGTCACTGCGGTGTTCATCGAATACATCCCTTTTGCGTATTTTCAGTAAGGCTAGACGCTGGAATGGCCGTTGAATAATGCAAACATTGCAGCCTACTCATACATATTGTATGAGCAGACATGGATACCCGCCTTTTCGAAGACGCTTTGATCCTGCTGGAGGAGCGCAGCCTGACTGCCGCGGCAGCACGCAGGAACGTAACACAACCAGCCTTTTCCAGGCGCATACGGGCCTTGGAGCATTGGATTGGCAGAAGCTTGCTGGTGCGTGAGGCCAACCGGGTAGAGCTGTCTCCCACATTGCTTCAAAGCGAGCCACAGATCCGGGCGCTGCTGGCACATTTAAGGCAATTGCATGGGCATCTGAAGAATTCGGAAGGCATTGGCGAACCGCTGGTGCTGGTAACGCAGCACTCGCTGTCAGTGTCTGTTGTTCCGGAGATTCTCCGCAAATTCCGCAACAGCGGCCGGACGCCGCAAATCCGGCTGCGGACGCAAAACCAGGTATCTGCCATGTCCACGTTTCTGCGCCACGAAGGCGACGTGCTTTTGAGCTATGAGTACCGTGAACTGCCGCAGGTACCTTTTGACGACACTGTTGACCGTTATGTCTGGCGGCGGGACACCCTGCTTCCCGTCGCCGGCGGCGCGCTGCGGCATGATCTCCTGGAAGGCCAGATACTGCCGCCGGATGCTCCCTGCATTGATTATCCTGCCGAAAGTTTCTTTGGACAGATTTTAACGCTGCATCAAAACAGGGCTGAACGCGCCTGGACGGGTACGCCGGCAGTGGAAAGCGCATTTTCGGTGGGGATTTCCCAGATGGTTCTTGAAGGAAGCGGCGCCGCCTGGGTGCCTCACTCCATCATTCAGAACCACATCATTTCCGGTGATGCTGTCATTCTCTCTCCAGAGTACGGCCGTCTGCCGCTGGATATCGTCCTATATACCCATGTATCCAATCCACGCGGGGCACATTTCCGGAAAACAGTTGCTGACTTGGTTTGACGGAAGCTCGAAACGCCTGCGGTGGCCTGTAGGCGGCGGTCTGCGGGCGGCGGAAAAACCGGCCAGTTTTGGCCCTTTCTGGTTTCAGGGAGGGCGGGAGCATTTTCACCGTGAAACTTTTTCGGTGTCCGTCGTCAGAGATTTTGGGCCAGTTGGCAGCCTGAGCTAAGAGATTCTCTGGCTGCCAACTGGCCCAAAATCTCTGACGACGGACACTGTCTGGACTGGGCAGTTGCGCCTTCAACAAGAGACAGTAGAAATCCGCGCGGGGCGCGCGGATTGCATATCCCAGGAGTCGCGGCAGGGCATCGACGGGCTGCGCCCGCTCCCCCCTCCCCCGGCATTTTCCGGTTGATTGGTCCGCCTGCCCTCCGGAAGACACGAGGTCTTCCGAAGTGAAAATCAGGGAAGGCTTCGCCACTGGCGGAACAGGAGGCGCCAGCGGGGATGTTGGAGACACGAAAAAGGAAAGGGTCTGCCGCAAATGGCAAAACTATGCGTCGCCCGATGTCGGGCGACACATAGTTTTCCTTCCAGGCTCCGCTAAGCCTTTGATTTTAGGCCAGTGGAAAAATCGTGATCGCACCAGTCTTTCCTTTTGCGACTCATAGACTTGCCATCGGCTGAAGCGGACCTTTTCGGCCAGCGCCGTTCAAACTTGGTCAGGAGCATATTTTCAATGCTGAGTGCTAGGCGCGAGCGACAGCTCAGCGCAGGAAGCTGCCGCTGCAAAGTTGCGAACCGTCTTCGCCATTCGGAACCTGATCGGCCCAAAGCCGACCTTGATGTCCGGCAACGGTGCCGCGACGCAGCTTCACCGAACCGGCTCTCTGTTTGCGGGATCGTCAAGTGCGGGTTCTATTGCCGTTCGGGGTCCTGGTTCTCTACGAAGTCGGTGTTTCCGCTTCCTGATGGCGTCCGGGAGCTGACCAGCCAGAATGTCATTCGCGAAGTGAGCGTCACGCTCCTTCAGCCGCTTTTGACTGGCTTGATCCGCCGCCGTCCCGAAGGACACTGAACCCGCCCTGTCTCTTGTGGGCGGGATCTCAGTTGGTTGTCAGGTGATAAGTTCCTTTCCCGGTTCAAAGACTGTCTGGTCGCGCCAGATGCACATCATGACGACAGCGAGCTTTCGGGATGCCGCCACTGCGGCTTTCTTGAAGCCCTTCCGATCTTGCAGCCTCTTGGCCCAAGCGCGCAGCTGTGATGGCTTTCTGACCTGGGTGATTAAGGTGGTGGCCGCGGAGTAGAGCAGTCTTCGCAGATCACGATCTCCGCATTTTGATATCCGGCCGGACCAGTCCATGTCTCCAGATTGGTGCCGCCGCGGCGTGAGGCCGAGAAAGGCGCCGACGTCCCTCGATCTCCGGAAACGCTCCGCATTGTCGAGGGTAGCGATAAAGGACAGCGCGACGACAGGCCCAACCCCCGGGACGGTCATGAGGCGGCGGGCAAGGCCGCTTTCGCGTGCGATGAGCCTGAGATCTTCATCCATCGCTTCCGCGGCCGCGCACAGGGTTCTGTGGATCGGAATGAACATGTCAGCCATCACGCCGAGCGCCGGGTCGGTCTGGCCTGCCCCGGCGAGTTGGTCGCGGAAGCCCTGCCGCAGGTTTGCACGGCCTACTGAACCCATGCAGACCCCAAAAACCTTCAGCACGCCTCGAACATGCGCTTCAAGGTCCTTGCGCATCCTGATCAGGCGCTCCCGTGCGCCAATGAGCACGCGAACCCGCTCCGACGCCTCGCTTCTGATGTGAACCCGGCTGAACCAGCCGGTGCGGGCCAGATGCGCCAGCCCTTCGGCATCACCGGTATCGGACTTGTTGATCCGCCAAGACAGCGCCTTGTGCGCCAGGCGGGCATCAATGCAGATGATCGGAAGGCCGCGTTTCTCCAGCTCGCGGGTGAGCCAGATGGCCAGGATGCCACTCTCATGCACCACCCGCTCGGGCTTGGCGGAATGTTCGAAAATAAACGATGCAATCTCGTTCGGATCCGAACTGGTTTCGCCGCGCGCCAGCACCTCGCCATCTTCATCGACAACACAGATCGACACGGATTTGACGGACACGTCCAGACCAACATAATGCAACATGGTCGTTCTCCTTCACGGCTGGTTTTTGCTGAGGCCGATCTTATCGGACCTCGTTCGCCCTGGGAGAGCGGCCGCCGCAAACACACCATGTCATTCGTCGATCCTGCAGCATTTTCAGCTGGCGAGTGGCAGCAATGCGGGACGGAGCTGCCGTTCGCTGCACATGCAGTATGGGCGAAGTCAAACGGCAGCAATGCTGATTCTCGACGCCTGACTGTTTACTGGTTGCTTTGCAGTGAATGCTTGGTTTCGTGGCAAACTGAGCAACAGGTAAGAACTAGAAGTGCAGGAAAGCTTGCAGCTCAGGGGGAAGAAAAGGCGCAATAGAAACGTTGCCCGCTGCAATCATTCAGTGAATCGGTAAACACTCATGCTAGAATGGCCAAGCCTAGCTCTTGCTCCGTTCCAGTCATGCCTAATCAGGTTTTCTGGTGGAATCCAAAACTGGATGGCAGCTTCATCACCCCAGGTGAAGCCCATAACAGGGTCACTTGCCACCTGCAGCAAAAGGATGGACTGGTCCTCATCTGGTTCGAGATTTGGTTGTGTTTCGAAAGGTACTGCGAACAGATGTGGCCCGCGCGCGGAAAACAGATGCGAATTCCAGTAATTCAAAGCTTTTCTTGGAAACTTCGAGAGATCCATTTTGTGTCCAAAAGCTAACTCGGCTAATACGCCTCGCATCTGTCGGGGTAAACCCTGGGATAATTCGTTACTAAACGGAGTTGCTCTCCCCATTTCCACAATCAGGTTGTATTCATCCATTGACATGGGTTCGAAAGGAGCTCCATTTGTAAAGATTTCTTTCAGCTTGGATAGGAAAGGTTTCAGGAGTTCTTGGCCAGAGGGTAATAGTTCAATCTTCTCGCGACTATCGCTCAAGCCTTCACGTGCCCGTAGAAGCGCATCCCCTGGATTTTCCTCGATCACAAAGTGGCCGGCTCTTTGGACAGCAGCTCTGAAGTCTGCGCCGTTAAGGTGCTGAAAATTTTCTATAACTTCTATAAGGGCCTCTTTGCGTTTCATATTCATCAATTCACGCTCGCGAGTTCCATAAAATGGTCTCTGGGTGAACTCCCGCTGAATGCGAGCAAAGAATTGCTTCGCCGCTAGGCGAAAAGGCGGGCCGTCGCGCTCCACATCAAAAAGATCGTTGTAACTTGCTCCAACCTCTTGAATCCAAGATTGGTAATCGCCCCAGTCCCTCAGTTGTAGATTGACGGGTGTTCGGTAGAAGCGATCTTTCGGGTGATCAGCGTGGAAGCTGGTGGCGTGGTCAAAATTGGAACCGAATACCTGTGGAATGCTGGAGGGGGGTTCGCAAAATTCATACTCCTCAGCGACATAAAGGATAAAAGGCTGCAAGCCATGCTTTTGTGCTGTTCCTTCAAAATTGGTGTCGATGAAGAATGCTAACCAACCGTTCTTTGGTAGGCGTAAATCTTTTGGTTGATCTGTTGCTGCGCGCAGATCGATCTGAGCTATGAAATGCAGTGGGAGGCCTGTTTGGTCAGACTTTGGCCAAGCAGACTTAGGAATTTTGGGAAGGCCTCCAATCCAACTTGTGGATTGGCTTCCAGTCGTGGCTCTCTCCATCATGTGGAACATTTTTCGCCCTCTTCCCAATCTCAGTTTGAATTCACTGCGATTTTTCAACACTCCATCTACACATTTCACCTGTGCGACCGTGTAGAGGATCATAAGCTCATTTTGCAGAAGGATTGTCACAACTGCAGTGATTGGTAAAGCATGTAGAAGCCATAGCTCCTGAGCGCCAGCTTCCTCAGCGTCGCCCTGGTAGATTGAAGCGTCTTTAGACGCACAAGTCTAAAGCCAAAACCAACAGCACATCAGCCCGCTCTGACAACTTTCGGTGTTGGTCATTGAACGGCCGCATAGCGCCGTTCACGGCTTGCTGCCCGCGCGAGGAGCCACGTGCCGACCAATGACTGATGAGGGCTCAAAGCTACCGACCTCAATGTCTATCTGGATGTCCGCTTCGGTGATTGCGCGAGGCTTTGCAAAGTCCGCTATCTGCGCTTCGCTGCCTCCGGTGCAACCCGCAGAATCCCATGAAGCAACTTGGCCCTGCCGAGGGTCCGCTTCCGGGAAATTGACCATGAAATTTCGCACCAGCAGCATCTTTGGCGCGGCACCACTTATCTACGACAGCTTTGGGTTGAGATCCGGGCCTTTCCGTGCTGTCTTGAACGCCCGTTTTTGGGTGGGCAAATCCCGAGCTTTCAGCTCGTGATCGGGCTCTATCCGGATACCGACTGCATCGGCATCCGGACGGAACCTGGATAGCTCAATCTCCCTGCGTCCAGGTTCCGGCGGAACGCGTCTCGTTCCGAGCCATTTTCCACCGCGGCCATAAGTCGTTTGAACTACCTAGTTTTCCGTCCCAGAAGGTAACGATCCCTTTTGCTGGAGCAGGACTTGACTGTCTGGCCCGGGCAGCTGCGCCTTCTGTAAGAGACAGTAGAAATCCGCGCGGGGCGCGCGGATTGCATATCCCAGGAGTCGGGACAGGGCATCGACGGGCTGCGCCCGCTCCTCCCTGCCCCGGCATTTTCCGTTTGATTGGTCCGCCTGCCATCCGGCCGGCACTCTGAACACGGGTTCTGATGCCGCTGCGCGTCAGCCTCCACGGAGAAATCCGGTTCCTCCTGCGCCAGGCGCGGGCCCCTCCCAATTTCACCGCTCCGGCCCCGTGTGTCAGATCACCGCCTGGCCGCAGTCCGGGCTGCGCCCACCCTGCTTTGCCCTCCGGAAGACACGAGGTCTTCCGAAGTGAAAATCAGGGAAGGCTTCGCCACTGGCGGAACAGGAGGCGCGAGCGGGGATGTTGGAAACACGAAAAAGGAAAGGTTCTGTCGCAAATGCAAAACTATGTGTCGCCCGACAAGAAGGAAGTGGCGGACCGAGGAGGATTCGAACCCCCGACCCCTTGATTCGTAGTCAAGTACTCTATCCAGCTGAGCTATCGGTCCACTGCGGCGGGGTTTATCCATAGCATCGCACAGGCGCAACCCCAAAAGACGGCTGTTACCGTTTTTCTTCACCCGCCCCAACTGGGGTAAAGGCCTGCTAGCTGCCGGGCCGCTCCGCCGCACGTCCGGAAGGCCGCCCTTGTGCCGCGGCTTCCATCATCCCCCAAGCCAGCGCGGAAGTGTGGTATAAGTCAGCAGCTGCGCCTTTTCCGGCCAGGGTTGGCACCCGGAGAGGCATGTGTTGCAAATCGAAAGGGGGCGGCGGATGCCGAACCGGAATTCAGCAGGTTTTCAGCTCAGGCCGCTGGAAACAGAGGACCTCGCCACAGCCGCAGGCTGGCTTCAAAACATTGCCGACATGGCCCGTTTCGACCGCTCCACCCGCGTGCCGCTCAACGCGGCGGGGCTTGAGCAGGCATGGGAACTTTTCGGCGACACCAAGCCAAATGCCAGCAAATGCTGGTTTGCGCTCACCACGGACTCCGGTCAGCTGTGCGGCATCACCGGCTTGGAGAGCATCTCTGCGGTGAACCGTGATGCTGTGGCTGCCATGTTCATCGAAGAATCCAGGCGCGGGCGGGGCGTTGGAATTCGTGCCCTGGCCCTGCTTCTGGACTTTGCCTTCCGGCAGATCGGGCTAAATCGCGTTACATCGTACTATCGGGCCGACAACACCCGCAGCGAGCAAATGACAGCGCGTGCCGGCTTTGCAACCGAAGGCAGGATGCGGGCCGCATGGTTTGCAGAAGGCCGGTTTTTTGACATGATCACTGTCGGCCTCCTGCGGGAGGAGTGGGACGCCAGCCGCGAAGCGCTGGCGCAGGAGCTCGGCGCCAGCCCGCGAGTCAGTTTCCGCGGCGCAGAAGCCGCCGGCTGGGCTTGGCCGCCCGGCCCGGCGGCCCCGCCAGACGGATGAGGGGCGGCACCGGCGGCCTCAGCCCGCACTCACAGGAGGAGGACAGCTTGTGAGCGGCCACAATGAGACAACAACGGTCCGGCGCCAGCTTGGTGCGGTGCTGTTTGCCGATGTTGTCGGCTATGCCCGGCTGATGGGCAATGATGAAATCGACACTTACAGCGCCCTCAAATCCCTGCTGGAACAGCTTGAAACGGCCTGTCAGGCGCATGACGGGCGCGTCGTCGCTGTCCGGGGCGACGGGGTTTTGGCGCTGTTTGAGACGGCCACCAATGCCGTCGAGTTTGGCGTTGAGCTGCACCGCATAGCAGAACAGAGCAACCGCGCGCGGCCGGAAGACCAGCATCTCCGGTTCCGGGCCGGGGTGCATCTGGGCGAAATCCTGGTCGATGACCGCGGCATCCACGGCGATAATGTGAATATTGCCGCACGGCTGCAGGAAATCGCCGAGCCGGGCCGGGTCTTCGTCAGCGCCTCGGTCTATGAGCAGATCCGCAACCGGCTGCGCTTCGGGTTTGAATTCCTCGGTCCGCAGATGCTCAAGAATATCGCCGAGCCGGTCGCGGCCTATTGCGTCCGCAGCGAGGTTGCGGGCGCAACAATGGCGGCAACCCGCCGCCCGGAGGCACTGCTCGCACACCGCCCGCCGCCCGGCATCCCTTCGGTTGCCGTGCTGCCCTTTACCAGCCTGGGGGGAGAGCCGTCCGACAGCTGGTTTGCCGACGGGCTGACAGAGGACATCATCCTGAACCTGTCCAAGTTCAAGAACCTCTTCGTTATTGCCCGCAATTCCTCCTTTTTCTTCAAAGCCAGCACCAAGCCGCCGCAGGAGGCCGCACGGGAGCTTGGGGTGCGCTATGTCGCCCGCGGCAGCGTCCGGCGGGCCGCTGCCCGCGTCCGGATTGCCGTCGAGCTGATCGACGCGGAAACCGGGCGTACCATCTGGGGCGAACGGTACGACCGCAACATCGACGATATTTTCGCCATCCAAGACGAGGTGACCGACGCCATCGTTGCCGCCACAGCGGTGCTGATTGAGGCCCAGGAGCGCAAGCGGATGGCGCAGACGGCGCCTGCAGATCTGGCCGCTTACGGCTATGTCCTGCGCGGCCAGCAGTATATCTTCCGCTACACCAGGCAGGACAACCGCGAAGCGCAGACCCTGTACGAGCGGGCGCTGGCGCGCGACCAGGACTATGCCCGGGCCTCTGCCGCGATCTCCCGGACCATGAATATCGATTGGCGCTATTCCTGGGCCAAGGACGCCGAGCATGCGCTGGATACGGCGCTGTCATATGCGCAGCGGGCGGTGGAGCTGGACCCCACCGACGCCCGCGGATTTGGCGAGCTTGGCTTTGTGCATCTGTACCGCAAGGAGCATGATGCAGCGATCGGCGCCTACCGGCGCGCGCTGGCGCTGAACCCCAATGATGCGGACCTGCTGTCGGATTACGCCGATGCGCTAGCCCATTCCGGCGACAATCAGGCCGCGATCGGAAACCTGCAGCAGGCCATGCGGCTCAACCCCTATTTTCCGGACCAGTACCTGTGGCACCTGGGCGGCGCCTATTACAATCTCAAGCAATATGATGCGGTGATCGACACGCTGACAAAGATGAACAACCCGACCGAGGGACAGCGCATACTTGCGGCCAGCTACGCGCAGCTGGGGGACATGGACCAAGCCCGCAATATGGCGGCCAGGCACCGCGAGGCGCATCCGAATTTCTCGCTGGACCGCTGGGCCAAGGTGCAGCCCGACCGGCTGGAAGAAGACACCCAGCACTTTGTTGAAGGGTTGAAGAAAGCGGGGTTCTGACAAGGTTTCGCTGACAGGCGGTTACGGCCGCCCCGGCGAGGCGCACTCCGCTGCGCTCGTCTGCATCACCCGCTCAACGGAAAACGGTGTCAGTCGCCTGACCCGCGGGCCTTGGCACCGCTGACTTTGGCACCACTCACCTTTGCACCGCTGACTTTGGCGCCGCTCACCTTGGCCCCGCTGACTTTGGCACCGCTGACCTTTGCACCGCTGATATCCGGGCCGCCCCCGCCGAAGTAGACATCCAGCAGCACCTGTTCCAGCATACCGGTCATCACGTCCATGCGGATCGAATAGTCGGCCTTGTCATAATCCCAGACCCGGATGTCGTTTGCGATCTGGTACTCCGCTGAGGCAACCCCGGTCAGGGAAGGATCCAAAGGGGCACGGGCAGCCTGATCCGCAGGCTTGTTGGTATCTGTCGCACTTTCGCCGTCCCCATGCACCAAGAAGATCACGGGTTCCGGCAGCTCAAAATACGTGCCTTCGTAGGCGAACCCGTAGATACGCGCGAGCCTTGCATCATCACTCAGCTGATCAGCCAACAGGTTGTTTCGGCCCCGGCTTCTTTGCTGCCGTTTTCCGGCCCGGGTAAACTCCTGCTGTCCCGCGCCGTAATTGCCAACCTGTCTCCACAGGCCCTGGCGGGGTCCGTGGGCAATCTCGACTATGGTTCCCTTCGGGAACTGCTGCTGATTTTCCCAGGGGTTATTGTCGCCCTCCCCAACTTGATAGAGGCCGTTTTGCCCCTTGTTGTTCTGTGCCATCACCAGAATCTTGTCACCCGGCGCGAGCGTTTCACCGTTGACCGACGTGCCGCTCAGGTTCTGCACATTGTTGACCGTGCCAACGATAGCCCCGGCGAATTTGGGGACTATTTTGATGTCTTCGACCAGACGTCCAAATAACAGCACTTCAGAAAAACTCAGTAAGGATTCGGCCACCGTGCACACTCCCGTGGCTATGGAAACAACACCAGAAGATCTTTTCGCATTGCCGCGGGCGCAATCGGCGCCACTCAATTTTCCGGAAAAGTCCCCCTGAGGGTGAAACTAGCACAAAAAGGATAGAATTTACAGCCATTGGGCCAATCATTCATCCGGCACCCGCGTCCGCACCGAATGCGCGTGGCTGTCTTCATCCGCTTCCGCCAGCCGCGGCCCGGCCTCAACCCAGCCAATTCCGCGCATTCTGAAGTTGCCAGCGATAATTGATTCAAAGGCGCCTCCGGTTGTTTCGCGGTCCACCGCCAGCAGCGCCTCCCCAACTGCCGCATATGTGAGGGTTTCCGCCTCCAGCATGCTCCAGGCCGCCGCCAGATAGGCGCCCAGGAAATCGCGCGCCTCCAGCAGAGCGACGCGGAACCCTTCAGGATCAAGCGCATAGCGCGCATTGAACAGCTCCTGCATCACATCGCTGTAATAGGGGCTTTCCTCCAGATGGTCGGACAGATCCTCCATTTCCGGCGTGATCAGATCATGCACCAGCAGCCGCTCGTGGAAGATGTCGACCAAAATATCGAACATTGCACCGGTCAGCGGCTCGGACAGCGCATGCTCGCTGCTCCAGCCCCGCGCAAATTCCTGCAATGTTCGGGTATTGGCCGCCATCCGGATCTGTGCATTTCCGGCAAGCTCGGCAAACCGGTTCAGCTGGTTGAAGGTGTAAAGATTGCCGCTGGTGCTTTCCAGCAGCTCCTCGACCACAGAGCCGAAATGCAGCGAGGCGATCAGCGCCACCATATCCGCTGCCGATTCATGAAAGCCGTAATACTCTCCCGGCACATCCTCAGACACGGGCATTCCGACAACGCTGTAGATGATGGCATGGCCGACCTCATGCGCGACAACGTCAAAATTCAGGCTGTAGGCGCGGTACTCGCCGCCATGTTCGCTGGTGCCGCCGGTTTCCAGAAAGCCCCAGCCGATATGGGCGTTGTCCAGGCTGGGCAGCAGGGACAGCTCCAGCCGGTCATAGTCACGGGCGAAATGCCAGGGGATGGCGTGCCCGAAGTATTCCTCCCACACATCCAGGGTGAAATGGGCCGAGGCGAACAGATGCACCGCCTCGAAACCGGGGTCGGACGGCAGGATATGGAGGAAGTGGCCGTCTTCATCCGGTTCCGGCGACGGATGCACCTCACCATGCCAGGGCGGCAGATACATGCCTGGCCCGGACGGTCCCGGCACGATTGCACCAAAGGGTATGGTCTTGCCCGCCGGGTTGACCACATACATCCGCGGCCCCGACGGTCCTGGCCCCAATGAGCCGGGGGGGGCGGAAATCTCGACCAGTTCCAGCGCCGGCTCCGCCATCCGGAACGGGGATTGCGGAAACAGCAGGAATCGCGTCCCCGGCGCTTCCTGCGCCACATCATAAGGGTCGTCCATACGGTCCTCCCGGTCTGCGGAGGCCTCGCCGCTTGCCCTGCCTAGTTCCGGCCTTCTGATGCCAGCCGTGTTTTGCGCCCTTGATGATACATGAACTCGCGTCGGATAAGCTCATAGAATTCGTCCCGGCTGCGGCAGCCAACGGCCTCCAGATAGTCATCCAGCCTATCCGGGACGTCCCGCTGCAGCAGCTCTTCAAAGTACCATAGCGTCAGCGGCAGCCGTTCCTGCTCTGTCACCGGCTTGGCCGGCTGCTCCTGCGCCGCCAGATACCGCTCCTTTGACGCAGCCCGCGATTTCAAACGCGTATACACACCCGCCTGGCGCAGTTCGGCCAGCAGATGCGGGGCGAGCTGGCCGTACAAACTGCCTGCCACGGTCCCGGCAAGGGCTGATTCACCCAGCCAGCCCTCATAGTCCGACGCGGACAGCCCGTTGTCATCCAGCCATTTGCGCAGGCTGCTGCTGCTGAACAGGCCCAGCGCCTTGCGATGCGCCGACATCTGCGCCGCAAGCGCTGCACGTTTCACCGTGCGGCCGCTCTTGCCCGCTTCCTGCAAGGCCAGATGGCGCAGCATGGCGCGGGTGCGGACCCCCTCATAGCGGTCCGGGTCCAGCCTCAGCTCATCCAGCACCCGCCGGTCTTCCGCTTGCAACAGATGCGCCTCCGCCTCGATACGCCGCACCAGGGTCTGCCAGGCAAGCGTCCGCTCTAATTTCAAAGGCGGTGCTGGCAGGGCGCCGCGCTCGCCGTTCAGATAAGCCGCCATCACCGCCAGCATTTCCCGCGCATCGTCCCGCTTGGCATCCACTCGCCCGGATTTGAGCCAGGCCCTGAACCGTTCGCACCAGGGCGCAGTGTGGAAATCCGCCAGGATCAGGTCCCAGACCCTCTGCTGATAAAACCGCGCCTTGGCGGCGTTCAGCACTGCAGCCGCCTGATCCGCCTCCAGCACCGCCTCGCCTTGCGCCCGCGCAATCGTGGCCCGGATCGACACCATCGGCTCACTTAGCGGTGCAAACCCCAGCTCTGCCGGGCTGTGCAGCACCGCAACCTCGTCATCGTCGATCAGCGCGCCAGACGCGTAGGCTTCATAAATACTGCCGGCGCCGACCATTCCAAAAGCAGACAGCTCAGCCGCCCGCAACGCCCCCATGCTGGCACTGCCGAAAACCGCTATCCCCTGCTCCAGCGCCCACAGGATTTCCTTGTGCCAGACGGAGGGCACACCTTGAAAGTATCCGTCAATCAGTCCAATGGCCTTGGCGCCCTGCCGGGCAGCCCTATAGATGTCGCCCTGGCCGGCCGGGGGCAGAACCGTTGCCTCGAAATAGGCCTGCACCTCTTCTGCCCGGATGGTCGGGCCGGCAAACACAACCGCTGTCATGGCCGGGCCTGCCCGTCCGCGCGTGCCCGCGGACCCGGGATGTAATCGGGATCATCATGCGGCGCCTCCAGCCCCGGGATCACCGCGCGCACCACAGAAACCCCCAGACCCGGACGCGACAGGTCGACCGCCAAGGCCTGGCCCATGCCGGCCCCCGCCAGCTTGCCCAACAGCCAGGACAAATCCTCCTCAAAGGAGGGCGAGGAATAATCCGGGCAATCCTCGAAGCGGGCGGCTGCCGGCGAGCGCTCCAGCAGCCCGCGAACATATTGCGTGCGCCCGGCCGATGCCTGCGGCGTGAATTCCTCCGGATCCAGGTCGTCGCGGGCGCCAGAGATATAGGTCAGCCGGGTCTGTGCCGCCTCTGTCAGCGCCCGCAGCAGGGCAATGCCCCGGTCCGGATGGCAGCCGCTGCCGATCCCGATGTGCCCGGGCCGGGCGCCGTCCTCGCAGATCATGCAATGAAACGCTGCCACGCCGATGTCAGAGGTGATGTTCCAGATCCCCGCCCGCAAACCTGCCGCCTCAAACCGCTCCAGCGCTTCGCGGCAGCGCGGATCCGCAATTGCCGCGGGATCGATCCGCGGGCCTGGCGACGCGTGGTGCCACAGAGTGATCGCATCCCGTTCGATCAGTTCGCAGATGGCGTGGCACGTGGCCTCTGCCAGGCTGTTGCCTGAGGCGAGCCCGTTGGTCGTGCGCGGAAAGGCCCCCTGCCCGCCGCAAGGCCGCGCGGTATAGTCTGTGTCGACCATTTCAAGCGGCAGCCAGTGCGGCTGCCCTGAGACCAGATCCACCCCCTCCACCCACAGCATCCGGCCATGGGGATTGAAACTGCCGCCTGTGACCTGCGGCAGGCGCTCAACATCGGCGACCAGAACCTCTTGCCGCAGGTCCGCATAACTGGCCGCCCGCAGCGGCCGCATGATCCGTTCGGCGTGCCAGGTCTCGACCGCCTCCATCACACCAGAGGCCTGCGCCGCCTCCAGCGTCAGCCCCTTGCCCAGCGCCACGGCAACAGAGCGGGAATTGGGCCGCGCCACCATCACGGTGGGCAGCCCGACCCGGTCCAGGCCTGTCAGGTTGGCAATGCGGGTGATGCCCATCTCAGCAAGATGCGGCCTGACGGATGCCAGCGTCTGCGCCGGATCGCACAGCCGGTGTGTGTCCAGCACATATCCCTTTTGCTGTGCCTTGGGCATGGGTCAGGCCTCACTGTCATGACCGCTGCGGATGGGCTTCCGGCCGCAGCTTGGCGGCCCGCACGCGTTGACCAAGGATGCTGGATCGCGCGCCTTCGGTCAACAAAACAGACCAGCCAGCCGCTTGGCCGCCAAAGGGCACGTCACTAGTGCGGCTGAAAATCGAACACCGGCACAAAACTTGCCGGCGCCAGGGATTGCTCCAGGACGCCGGAGCTGAGGCTGTTCTGATCGAATATCTGGATCTTGGGGCCTGCATGTTTGGTATGCAGCTTTCCCTCGATGGCCCGCACCGCCATTTCGATCGCCAACCGCCCCTGCAGCACTGGAAGATCTGTCGGCGCTGCAATGATGCGGCCGCGTATAACCCCGCGATAGACCGCATGGGTCATGTAATCCGAAACCACCTGCACCCTGCCCTGCATCCCGCGTGCGCGCAGGACTGAGACGGCTGCTTCGGCTGCCGGTGCAGAACCGGCGATGTAATCGAGATCCCGGGCCTCATCCAGCGCCTCCTCAACCAGACGCACCTGAATTTCCCGGCCGGTGTCGCCGTATTTCGTCACAGCAACCACCGCAGAGCTGTCCTCCAGCGCCGCGCGAAAGCCCTGTTCTACAAATTTCACCCAGCCCGCTTGCTCCGGGCCCGGGAACCAGGCCACTTTCACCGGCGCGGTGCCCTTGGGGTGGCGCGCAGCGATGACCCGCCCTGCCACGGCCCCCATCTCGGTCCAGGACACCCCCACCTTGGCGGTGATCCCGGCATCGGCGATATCATTCACCGCCGCAATTACCGGAACCGTCTGCGAAATCCGCTTTACCGCGCCGGTGAGCCCGCCGAAGGACACCGTGCCAAGGATCAGCGCATCCGCACCGGCCGCCACACAGTCCTCCGCCTGACGGATCTGACGCTGCAAGTTGGGATACCCGCCGGCCTCGACCAGCTGGAAAGAGACGCCCAGCCGGTCCGCTTCGGCCACCATCCCGTAATTGACGCTCAGCCAGTAGGCATCCTTTAAGTGCGGATAGGCGACACACAGCCGCCAGGCATGAGAGGCCTTGTCTAGCGGGCGGTAGTCCGCGCCATCGTAGCCGCTGTCATAATCGAACGGCGTCCGGGGCACCTGCAGGCGCCAGGTTTCCGCAGCCGCCGGTGTGCAAAACACCGCAAGGACAAACAACCAGACTGCGTGCATAAAGCCCCCTTCCTGCCGACGACGATAGGCAGCGGGAGGTAAAAGGGAAATTCAAAATTGCACCGGAGGCGAATGCGCGCGAAAGTCCGGGGATGTTCGGAAAGCTCGGCCTCGGCGGTAAATTGAGCCTCGCATTCATCGTCATTGCGGGCCTGCCAACCCTTGCGGGCATCCTGGGCCTGGTCGAGCTGAGGACGCTCGCACACCGCCAGGCAGACGTGATCAGCCAGACCATTCCCGCCATTGCCGAGGTGCGCGGCATGGCCGAAGAAAGCACCCGCATCATCGCTATTGCACCTGAGCTGGCCGCTGTCAGCTCTCAGGCGGAACGAGAGAACCGCGCCCGCTTCCTGGCGGATCAGGTGGAGGCCCTGACCCGGCGGCTCGACGCGCTGGCGCAGGCCGGGGGGCCGGGCTCGGGACGGCTGCGGGCGACAGTCGATGATGCCGCCCGGGTGCTGCCCCTGTTGAACAACCTTGTTGAGTCCCGCATCTCGCTGCGCGAGGAGTTCAAGCTGCTGGCAGAACGTAACCTGACGGCTGCGAACGACTTGCTCAGCATGGCCGATACCCTGGTCGCCAATGCAGAGATGGGCACCACAGCGGTGATCTCCAGCCTCTACGGGCCCGGCGCGTCTCCGATAGAGGAGCAAGCCCGCACCGACACCCTGGACAAGCTGATCGAAGTCGACCTGTTCCAGCTGGGCCTGATGTTCGAGCTGCGGTCGCAAACTGCGGAAATCGGGCTGCTGATCAACCGGATCGAAGACGCTGGCAGCGAAACCGAGCTGGGTGAGATTGAGGCGTCGCTGACCAGCCGCCTGCGGATCGTCTCGCGCCGGATCAAGGCCATTCGCGACCCGGGCCGCCGCCAGCAGGCCGAAGGCCATGCCGCGCAGCTGCAAAGTGTTTCAGACAGTCAAACAGGGCTTTTCGTGCTGCGGGACCGGATTCTCGCCACCGAGCACCGCATTACTGCGCTCAAGCAGGAGCTGCAGAATACTGCGCTGCGCCTTGGCGACGAAGCCGCTGCCGTCGCCGATCAGGCGCAGGCGCGGGCAATCCGTTCGGGCAGCGCCGCCGCGTTGGAGGTGCGGCGGGCGCAGCTGCGCAACGGCTTTGCCGCTGCCGCCGGCTTTGTGCTGTCGCTGGCGGTGCTGTGGTTTTATGTGCGCGGCAGCATCACCCGCCGCCTCAACAGGCTTGCCGGCACCATGGCGGCGCTGATGCGCGGCCAGCTGGACCATCCGGTGCGGCCCCTCGGGCAGGATGAAATCGCCCGCATGGAAGGTGCCGTCGAGGTCTTCCGCCAGCAAGCCATCGAAAAGCTGGAACTGGAACGGGTGCGCGACCGCAACGAGCAGGAGCTCAGGGAACACCGCAACAACCTGCAAACCCTGGTGAATGAGCAGACCGAGCGTTTGCAGGAAGAGGTCGAAGCCCATGACGAGGCCCGCCGGAAGGCCGAAGCCGCTGACCAGGCAAAGTCTGAATTCCTCGCCATGATGAGTCACGAAATCCGCACACCGATGAATGGTGTGCTGGGGATGCTGCGCAGTTTGTCGGACGACGGCCTGCCGCCCCGCCAGATGGAACGGCTGCGGGCGGCGCTGACCTCTGGCCAGAACCTTTTGAAAATCCTGAACGACATCCTGGACTACTCCAAGATCGAAAGCGGTGCGCTGAAGCCAGAGATCACGAGCTTTTCCTTGCCCGAACTGGTGACTGACATTGTCGTGCTGCTGCGGCCCGGCGCCAATGCCAAGGGCGTCCACCTCTGGCTCGACGCGCCAGAGGATCTGCCCGGCGTGGTGCAAGGTGACGCTGCCAAGCTGCGCCAGATCCTGTTCAACCTCCTGTCCAACGCACTGAAATTCACCGATGACGGCGAAGTCATCCTGCGTGTCCGTTCCAATGGGGAAACCGGCGGGCACCACCGGCTGACCTTTGAGGTCAGCGACACCGGCCGTGGCATCTCTGATGCGGCCAAGCGCAGGGTGTTCGAGGCCTTCGAACAGGAAGACACTGACACGGCCCGCAAGTTCGGCGGCACCGGTCTGGGGCTTGCGATCAGCAGGCATTTCGCCGAGGCCATCGGCGCCCGGCTGTCGGTGGAAAGCACCAAGGGCGTGGGCTCCGTTTTCACTCTCGCCCTGGAACTGCCCCCCGGCAACCCGGCTGACCTGGCACCGGAGGAACCGCCTGCCGCTGCCGCACGGGCTGACCGCTCCTTGTCTGTTCTGGTGGTAGAGGACAATGAAATCAACCAGATGGTCGCCCGGAGCTATCTGGAGCGTATGGGCCACAGCTGCCAATGCGCTGGCAGCGCCGAGGAGGCGCTGGATCTGTTGCCCGGCCTCCCGTTTGACCTTGTGCTGATGGATGTGAACCTGCCCGGCATCAGCGGAACCGAGGCCACCCGCCGCTTGCGGGCTTCGCCCGATCCGCGGCTCGCCAAGCTGCCGGTTATCGGCATTTCGGCCCATGTTCAGGAGGAACAGATCGAAACCCATCTGCAGGCCGGAATGAACGGCTTTGTCGCCAAGCCAGTGTCACCCGAACGCCTGGCAAAAGCGCTGGACAGTGTCATGCGCGGCCATGAAGGAGCGGTCTATCTGTCCGCACGGCACGCAGACCCTGACCAGGTGGACCGCTTTGCCAGCCTACGGCAGCAAATGGAGGAAAACACTCAGGACCTCGGCGCGGCGCAAGCGCTGAGCATTGCGCGGCTGTTTGAACGCGAACTGCCGCAAAGCCTGGCCCGCATGCGCTCTGCGCTGGAAGCCCGTGATCTGGCAGCCCTGGCGAAAGACGCGCACCGCGCCAAGGGGGCGGCCGGCGCCTTCGGCCAGCTGTCGCTGGAAGCCCTTCTGTCAGACCTTGAGACACGGGCCGGAAACGGCGACCTGTCCGGAGCCAAGGATCAGCTGGACGCATTGAACCGGCTGGCGCCGCAAGTCTTGGATGCCTTGGAAGCTGCCCTGCGCGGCTGCGAAGATCTCAGGCCAAAGGCGCCGTGAACACATAGCCCTCGCCATGAACGGTCGTGATCAGCCGCGGGTTGGCCGGATCGTCTTCCAGCTTGCCGCGCAGGCGCCGGATCAGAACATCCACCGTGCGCGGGCTGCCGCCGTACTGCCGGTGGGTGACCCGGTTCATCAGGGCATCGCGCGACGCGACCTCGCCCGCCCGGCTGACCAGCATATCCAGCACTTCGAACTCGGCCCGGGTCAGCGGGATGCTGCCGCCCCCGGCGGTCTGCAAATGCCGCGCCGCCACATCGAATTGGAACTTGCCGAACTTGTAGATCCGCCGGGACAGACGCCGGATATCCTCTGTCCGCCGCAGCAGATTCTTGAGCCGCGCGAGCAATTCGCGCCGGTTAAACGGCTTGCAGACGTAATCATCCGCACCAAGCTCCAGTCCCACAATCCGGTCGATCTCATCATCGCGGCCGGTTACCAGAATGATCCCCATCTCGGACTTGGCACGCTGCTCGCGTGTGATCTGCAGCCCGTCCTTGCCCGGCAGGTTGATATCGACCAGCAGCAGATCAACCTCCTGCTCCTCAAGAACTTTCTCCGCCTCTGCAGCGGTTTCTGCCTGCGAAACAGCATATCCCTGCGCATCCAGATAACTGGCGAGGGTGGCCCGCGTGACCGGCTCGTCCTCGATGATCAGAATATGCGCCATGACTGCGGTGCCCTTCACAGAACTTTCCCACCGGTTAACAAATTTTAACAAAACACGCCAGCCTGTTCATCCCGCCGGGCTGACCTGTTCACATCCGCGCCCTAGCCTCCCTCCCCGAAAGCTAGGCTTTCAGACCGAAAAAAGGCTCAGGCCATCAGGACCCGGGCCGCGACAACAGGGAGACACACATGAAATACCGGCAGCATCTATTGGCCAGCGCAGCGACCATTGCCATGGCGGCCCCGATGGCGATGGCAGAGGACTCCCCGGACCCGATCATAATCCCAGTCCACAACTGGTCCAGCCAGATCGTGATGAGCCACGTTGTCGGCCAGATCTTCGAATCGATGGGCAACAATGTCGAATATGTCTCGACCGACAGCCAGGCGGTTTATGAATCGGTGCGCCTGGGCGACGTCACGCTGGAGCTGGAGGTCTGGGAAGGCGCCTTTGGCAAATCCTTCAACGAGGCGCTGGCCAAGGGCGGCCTGCATGACGCTGGCGACCACAACGCCGTCACCCGCGAGGACTGGTGGTATCCGGCCTGGACCAAGGAGGCCTGCCCCGGCCTGCCGGACTGGAAAGCGCTGAACGGCTGCGCCGCCATCTTTGCCACGCCCGAGACCGGCGACAAGGGACGCTTTCTGGGCGGCCCCGTCGACTGGCTCAAGCATGACGCAGAGCGGGTTGAGGCGCTGGACATGAACTTCACCGTGGTGAATGCGGGCTCGGCATCGGCGCTCTGGGCCGAAGTGGCCGCGGCGGAGAAAACCAAGCGGCCGGTGGTAATCTTCAACTGGACCCCGAACTTTG
Source organism: Leisingera aquaemixtae (assembly GCF_006740765.1). Taxonomy (GTDB): domain Bacteria; phylum Pseudomonadota; class Alphaproteobacteria; order Rhodobacterales; family Rhodobacteraceae; genus Leisingera; species Leisingera aquaemixtae. The sequence goes on along the minus strand of NZ_CP041159.1, from coordinate 3,735,690 downwards.
CCGAGGCCGTTTGGCCGGGCGAGTTTGTCGAGTTTCCGGCCTGGGAAGACGGCTGTGACAAGGACCCGTCCGTCGGCCCGAACCCCGAGGCCACCTACGACTGCGGCAACCCGGCGAACGGCTATCTGAAGAAGGCCGCCTGGGACGGCATGAAGGACAAGTGGCCCGCAGCCTATGAGACGCTGACCCAGATCAGCTTCACAAACCCGCAGATCGCCGAGATGGCCAAGCTGGTCGACATCGACGAGATGGAACCGGAGGACGCGGCGGCCGAGTGGCTGGAGGCCCATGAGGACCTCTGGAAGCCCTGGACCGGTTCCTGATTTCTGCACGTCCCGCCAACCAGCCGGGGCGGTCCCCTGCCCCGGTGCCCATGCCAATGAAAGTTTAGCCATGACCGCCGCCACCCCCGTCATTTCCTGCAAAAACGTCTGGAAGCTTTTTGGCGCAAATCCGGAACAGTATCTAAAGTCGCTGACCGGCAACCCGAGCTTTGATGAAATCCGCCAGGCCGGCTACATCGCCGCCGTGCGTGACGTCTCCCTGGACATTGCCAAGGGCGAGATGCTGGTGATCATGGGGCTGTCCGGCTCCGGCAAATCGACCTTCGTGCGCTGCCTGTCGCGGCTCATCGGCATTACTGGCGGCGAAGTCCGGGTCGAGGGCCAGAACATCGGCGGGATGTCCGAAAAGGAACTGATCCATCTGCGCCGCAACAAGATGGGCATGGTGTTCCAAAGCTTTGGCCTGCTGCCCCACCGCACGGTTCTGGACAACGTCGCCTTTCCGCTGGAGATGCGCGGCCAGGACCGCCACGAACGCCGTGCCCGTGCTTTGGAAGTGATCGAACTGGTCGGCCTCTCGGGCCGTGAAGACTATTTCCCGCGGGAACTCTCAGGCGGCCAGCAACAGAGGGTCGGTATCGCCCGCAGCCTGGCAATTGAACCTGACATATGGTTCCTCGACGAGCCTTTCTCTGCCTTGGACCCGCTGATCCGCCGCGAAATGCAGGACGAATTCCTGCGGCTGCAAGAGATGCTGGGCAAGACCATCGTCTTCATCACCCATGATTTCGACGAGGCGCTGCGCCTCGCCGACCGCATCGCCATCATGAAGGACGGCGTGGTCGAGCAATGCGATACTCCTGACCAGATCGTGCTGAACCCGGCCACCGACTATGTCGCCAAGTTTACAAAGGAAATCGAGAAGTCCCGCGTTGTCCATGCCGGTGTGCTGGCGCGCGAGGTGAACGGCCACCGCCTGACCGGCTCCGCCGTGGGCGAGAAACAGACCATCGCGGAACTGGCCCGCCTGCTGGTCACTGACAGCCGGGATTACCTGCCTGTTGCCAGCTCCTCAGGCAGCCTGATCGGCGCCCTGAACCGCCAGGAGGCGCTAGACGTGCTTCTGGGAGAGGCGTCATGACCGACCAGACAATGATACTTGCCGGCAAATCCCACACCTGGACACGCGCCAAAACCGGCTGGGCGGTATTTTCCGCGGCTTGCCTGCTGGCTGTGGCAAACTCCGTCCTGCCCGCCGGGCTGGTGCGGCCGCCAGAATGGTTGATCCTGCCCTTCGCGGACTGGATCAACGCAATCTTCGCCTTCCTGCGGGATGATCTGGGCCTCCTCCATTTGACCCGCGCCTTCGCGGATGGCGTGGAATGGCTGCTCGATGTGACCGCCAACCTGCTGTACGGCAAAAACCGCTGGCCCCGCATCGGCCCCGTTCCCTGGACCGTGATTGCCAGCATCGGCTTTGTCACCGGCTATGCCCTGCAAGGCTGGCGGCTGTCGCTGCTCACCGGCGGCACCTTTGTCTGGATCGCGGTCATGGGGCAGTGGAAATGGGCGATGGAGACCCTGTCCGTAATTGTCGTCGCCGCCCCCTTCTCAATCCTGTTCGGCCTGATCATGGGCATCCTCGCCTGGCGCTCCAAGTCCTTTGAGCGGATCCTGAACCCGGTCCTCAATATCGCACAAAGCCTGCCGCATTTCGCCTATATGATCCCGGTTGTGGTCTTCATCGGCGTCGGCCCCAAGGCAGGCGCCATCGTCACCATCATCTTCTCGGTGCCGCCAATGATCCGCATGTCCCTGCTGGGCCTGCGCAAGGTCCCGCATGAGGTGATCGAAAGCGGCCACATGTGCGGCTCGACCCGCTGGCAGCTCTTGCGCCATGTGCGGATTCCAACGGCGCGAACCGAAATCCTGGTCGGTGTGAACCAGGTGATCATGCAGTGCCTCGCAATGGTGGTTCTTGCCAGCTTCATCGGCATGCCGGGCCTGGGCCAAAAGCTGCTGCAGCTGCTGCAAGCACTGAAAATCGGCCGCTCGGTCGAGATCGGCATCACCATCGTGCTGCTGGCCGTCATGCTCGACCGCTGCACCAAGGCCTGGGCCACCAAACAGCCCGAGCATTTCGAGAAGGGCACCTCATTTGCTGTCCGCAACAAATTCCTGCTGCTGGGAACCGGCCTGTCGATCGCCTGCCTTGTGCTGGCGCAGTTCGTCCCGCTGATGGACCAGATCGGCCGCCGTGATGCTTTCACCATCTCCCAGCCGATTGACGCTGTGGCGGACTGGTTCATCGTGCTGATCGACCCGGTCACCCAATGGCTGCGCTGGTTCCTGATCACCTGGGTGCTGATTCCGATCCGCGATGCCTTCCTGTGGATGCCCTATGCCGCGGTGCTGGCGCTGCTGGCCGCAGTTGGCTGGGCCATTGGCGGCCTGCGCTCGGCGCTGGTGTGCCTTGCCTTCTTCGGCCTCATCGCCATGTCCGGCTGGTGGGACCGTGCGATGATCACGGTTTACACTGTCGTGGTCGCTGTCTCGATTGCCGCCGTGCTGGGCTTTCCGCTCGGCATCTGGGGATCGTTTCACGAAAAACGGGCGGACATCGCCCTTCTGATCTGCGACACGCTGCAGACCTTTCCCAGCTTCATCTACCTGATCCCGGTGGTCATGCTGTTCGGAGTGAACGATGTGGCAGTCATCGGCGCCGTGGTCCTCTTCGCCGCCGTGCCGCTGGTGCGCTACACCATCGAAGGGCTGCGGCAGGTGCCGGAAACCCTGATAGAGGCCGCCGGCATGTCCGGCGCCACCCGGCTGCAGACCCTGTGGAAAGTCCGCCTGCCGATGGCCCTGCCAACCATCATGGTCGGGGTCAACCAGTCGGTCATGTTCTCGCTGTTTATGGTTATCATCGCCGCCTTCATCGGCACCCAGGACCTGGGCCAGGAAATGCAGCGCGCGCTATCCTCCACCGATGTCGGCAAGGGCCTGATGCTGGGCCTCGCCGTCGCCTTTATGGGGCTGATGGTGGATCACCTTGTCACCACCTGGGCCAAGTCCAGGAAAGACGCGCTGGGGCTGGAGTGAAACTGCAACCATCCATTCCAGCGGCTTAGGCCCCGCCCCGTTTACCCGCATAGGCTGTCTGCTGTTTCCAGGCTTCTCCATGGCCCGCCTGACCTCGGCAAAATAGCCGCTGCGTGCCGGCGACTAAATCGCCGGGGCCGCAGATTTTTGCCTGGGTTCCGATAACGGCAAACTCATGGGCCACTTCAATAGCATCCGGCCGTGTTGCCTCCTTGGACGACCGGTGGACGTATCTCCCAGCAAGGGGTCTCGGAAGCGGATCTAGTAGTAGGGGCGGTGCAGTGTCTTGCAGATCGACAGCACCTTGCGGAAGTGTTTGGTCGTTGTAACTCGACTTTCGGAATCTTTGGCCAAACCGAGCCCATTTGAGAAGTGTATAACTTTTAGAGTCGGCTCCGATGATCATCAACGGGCGAAATTCTTCAGTTATATTATGTAGTAATGGTGCCCGGGGGCGGAATCGAACCACCGACACGAGGATTTTCAATCCACTGCTCTACCCCTGAGCTACCCGGGCACGGGAAGGCTGATCGCCTTGGGTGGAGGCCTTCTATGCCGAGGGCGCGGCGGTGTCCAGAGGGTTTTTCAAAGAAAATTGCTAATGACGCGTCTGCTGCGTCTTTTCTTCGGGTGCCAGTGCGCGCTCTGCTTCTTCCAAAGCGTTTTCAATGTCTTCCGGATCCTGGCTGGGCACCGAGTAGGCGCCGGTCAGCCACTTCCCAAGGTCGATATCGGCACAGCGTTTGGAGCAGAACGGCCGAAAGCTCTTTTGCGATTCCCCGCCGCAAATCGGACAGCTCATTTCAGCACCTCACTCAGGGCAATGCGACCGCGTTTGCGCTGCAGTTCGTAGTGGCCAAGGCTGGTCCAGCCGGCCAGAACCGTTTCCTCGGAATCGGCCCGGAAGGCGGCCCGCAGCGCGGTCTCGAACCCGCGGCGGTCCTTTTTGGGCATCGGCGCCAGGTCCAGCACGATCTGGCCGCCCAGACCCCTGACGCGCAGGGCACGCGGCAAGGCCTTGGCGGCCGCCATATTTGCCTTCACACCTGCCGCCAGCGAGGTGTCGGACCCGGTGTTCACATCCACCGCGACCAGGGCGCGGGTGGGCTCGATAAACAGGGAACCGCCGCCGGGCAGCGGCTCGCGGATACCCCGGGCAATGTCCAGCGCATCCAGAACGCCCTGGCGCTCAAATCCGCCCGGATCCCGTTCGATATCCGCGGGCTCGACCCAGTCCCGCCAGGCCAGCAGATGCGGAGTGTCGCCTTCGGACAGCACTTCCGCTTCGGCTCCTTCATCCTGCATCACCTGAGCCGCCATAGCTGCCATAGCCGCGACATCCTCGGCGATCTCTTCGCGGTCCGCCCCGGCGCAGGCAGAGCGCAGGATCAGGCCATAGCCCGTGTCCCCCATTTCCTCATGGGCGATTTCCAGCAGGCGGTCGCGCTCTTCCTCGTCGCGGATGCTGCGCGAGATGTTCAGACCCGGGGCCTCCGGCGTCACGATCGCATAGCGGCTCTTGAACAGCAGCTTCTGGGTGACCGGGATCGCCTTGCCCGGCTCGGCATAGCCGGAGACCTGCACCAGGATCATCTGGCCCGGCGCCAGCCCCTTGACCTGGCGCAGGAAGGCCGGGCCGTCGGGCGTGGTCAGGAACATGCCGCCCTGCCCCTTAACCGGCCGGTCGGCGCGGGCGCGGTAGATGGTGCCGGGCGCAGGCGCATCGCTTTCGATCAGGAAATCTTCCAGTTTGCCATCCACCATCAGCGCGGCGGCTTCACGGTCCTGGATGTGGTCGAGAATAACGGTGCGGCCCTTCATGCGGCAGCCTCCTGATACAGCGGCAGCCCGGCGGCGCGCAGAAGATTGGCAGTTTCTGACAGCGGCAGCCCGACGATACCGGTGAAGGAGCCGCTGATCCACGGAATGAAGGCCCCGGCGGGCCCCTGGATGGCATAGGCGCCGGCCTTGCCTTCCCAATCGCCTGTGGCGAGGTAGGCATTCAGCTCCTCGTCAGACAGGTTTTTCATTTTCACCTGGCTCACCACGTCTTTTTCCCAGATCCGGTCCCCGCGGCGCACGGCGACGGCAGTGATGACCCGGTGGCGGCGGCCCGACAAGGCGATAAGGAACGCGGCCGCTTCTCCTGCATCGCGCGGCTTGCCAAGGATGCGGCGGCCCAGGGCGACGGTGGTGTCGGCACACAGGACAATATCGTCCGTCCCCGCGGGGACAGCCTGCGTTTTTTCCCGCGTCACCCGGGCGCAATAGTCGCGCGGCAGCTCGCCTTTCAGCGGCGTCTCGTCGATTTCCGGCGGGCGCACAGCGTCAGGATGCACGCCTAACTGCGCCAGAAGCTGCAGCCGCCGCGGACTGCCCGATCCCAGAATGAATGCCATGCATTGGCCCTCTTGACTGTTCGCGCCTGTCATACGGTGATTTCCGGCCGCGGAAAAGCGCACTGGCCCGCTTCCTGTTGCCTAAAATATCCCCGCCGGAGGCCGCGGCTGCATAGCCGCTTCAAAAACAAAAGCCCGGCGCGATGCCGGGCTTTGATTGTCTTGGCAGATCAACGACTTACTTGAAGCGGTAGTTGATCCGGCCCTTGGTGAGGTCATAGGGTGTCATTTCCACCTGGACCCGGTCGCCGGCCAGAACACGGATGCGGTTCTTGCGCATCTTGCCTGCCGTATGCGCGATGATTTCATGGCCGTTTTCCAGCTCGACCCGAAACGTCGCGTTAGGCAGGAGTTCCTTCACGACACCGGGAAATTCGAGCGTATCTTCCTTGGCCATGTTGTCTCCATCATTGGGTTAACCCGCAAACTGCGGGACGTGCGCTTAAATGGGGGCATTTTCCCAATATTTCAAGGCCTCAATCAGGATAACACGGCTTTTGTGACTGATTTCACCCGCGGCATCTGCTCCTCCCAATGCAGCCGGTTCAGCACCCCGCCATCGGCCCGCACATGGGCAATTGTGTCCAGATCAGCCTCGCCGTAGGTCCAGCCCGGCTGATTGAGCACGCCCTCGGCGAGCACCCCGGTTCCGGGGAACCCTTTGTCCGGCGGGCCGAAAATGCCGCCCATTCCGGTATTCGTATCCACCGCCTCGGACCACGGGTTGTTGCCCACGACGGAGGCCATTGCGGTCACGCACTGGTTTTCCAGCGCCCGCGCCATCGCGCCGATGCGCACCCGCCAGTATCCGGCCAGCGCCTCGGTGCAGGAAGGGACGAGAATCACATCCGCCTCCGCCAGGGCGCGGCCCAGCAGCGGGAACTCGCTGTCATAGCAGATCAGCACACCGATTCTGCCCAAACTGGTCTCGAAGATCTTGAGCGGGCCGCCCCCAGCGATGCCCCACGGCGCGCGCTCGAACCGGGTCATGATCTGCTTGTCCTGGTGATCGCGGCTGCCGCCGGGCGTGTAGAATTCCGCCCGGTTCACCGGCTGGTCCAGCCCGCTGTTCACGGGCGCAGATGCGCCCAGGATGTGCACCCCGTACTCAGCGGCCAGCCTCAGGTGCAGCGCCGCCGCATCCTCCATCTTTTCCGAGACCGAATTGATCGACTGCGCCAGATCGCCTGCAACCGCAGCCCCGTCCAGCGTCGAAAGCTCCATTGCGCCGTATTCCGGGAACACCAGCAGTTCGGCGCCGTTCCCGGCGGCCTCTGCCACCCAGGCGGCCAGCTTGTCTTCGTACTGCGCCCAACTGTCGAGCCAGTCGAGCGGGTAAGCGGCAGTGGCGATTTTCATCCTGTCTTCCCTTTGTGCAATTCCTGCTGTGCAGATAGGCCCGGCTGCTTTTGAGGGTCTTCGAAAACGGGGGGTGCCTTCCGTACACTCCCTGTGCACCCCCTGTGCACCCCTCTTACAGCGGACCGGCAGAAGGCTCTCCGGCCAAACCGGGCCGGCAGTGCTGCAAATCCCGGATCCAGAATTGCAGCGGCTTCTTCGTTTCTTCCGCCTGATCGACGTCCTTCCATGAGAAATGCGCGATGGCGCCAGCCAGGGGCTGGTAGCCGCGCTTGCGCCAAAACGGGTCCAGCGGCGCGTAATCCGCCGGGCGCAGCGGATGGTCCGCCGGACGCTGCACGCCGCAAAACGCGCATTTGCGGAAACCGTGCTTGCGCGCGTGCGCCTCTCGCGCGTCAAAGAAACCGTGGCCGGCACCCTGCCCGCGGTACTCCGGCAGCAGCACAGATTCGGCGCAGTAGAAGACGTCCTCCAGCTCAATGCCAGTGCCCTCAAAGGCTGCCGCGAAATCATCCGCGTGATCAGCCAGCGGCGCGCCGGTGGAGGCGCCGACCAGCGCATCGCCGTCGAAAGCGCCGACCACAACGGCGCGGTCACTGTCGCGGTAGCTTTGCAGATATGCGCGCTCATAGGCCAGATCGCCGTCATAGAGATACGGCCAGGCCCGGAACACCTTGATCCGCAGGCCCGCCACGTCGTCCAGCGCGGCCTCCAGCGCCGCGCCGGTCATCGCTTCGACCCGGAGTGTCATCCGGCGGAGACCTGGGCGATCCAGTCCGCCAGGTTGTAATAGGTGGTGACGCGGGAAATCTTGCCGTCCTTCAGCTCAAAGAACGACCCGCCCGGCAGGCGGTAGGTCTGGCCCTTGGCTTCCGGCAGGCCTTCGTCGGTCACCAGATAGGTGCCGTTGACGATGAATTCCGCCGCCGCGCGGGTGCCGTCGTCGCTGGAAAAGATCACCAAATCGGTCAGTTCTTCCTTGTAGCAGCGGCTCATATGGGCGCAGAATTCCGCGAATTTCTCTTTGCCCGCGCGGATCTGCCCTTCGTTCACATGGTGGGCAATCTGGTCGTCCAGGCAGTCCAGCATGGCACCGGTGTCGCCTGCATTGAAGGCTTCGAAATAGCGCGCGATGGTGTCGGTCATGTTCTCTCCGTCGGTTCGCCCCAGCGGTTTTTCAGATGCTGGATGATTTGATCCCGTGTTTGACGGTAGATATCTAGCTTGGCTTCGCGGGTCTCGCCGAGCCCGGTTGGGTCCATAATCGGCCAATATTCGACATCGAGGTGAAAAAAACGGGTCAGTTCCAGCGCCCGGCGCTGGCTGGCGGGCGACAGCGCCACCACCAGGTCAAACGACGACAGATCATCGCCCCAGCGCTCCATCTCGTCAAAGGAGCGCGAGCGGTGGCGCGACAGCTCGACATCTATTTCCTGGCAGACCGCGATGGAGAAGCCGTCGATTTCCATGTCGTTCTTGACGCCGGCCGACTGCACATAAGTGCCGGTGCCATAGAATTTCTTCATGATGCCCTCCGCCATCGGAGAGCGGACCGAATTGTGGTCGCAACAGAACAGAACGGACTGCGGCAGCTCCTTCACCCGTCAGCCTCCGAAATGCAGAACGCAGATCAGGGTGAATAGGCGGCGGGCGGTATCCGTGTCGACCTCGGCCTTGCCCTCCAGCCGCTCCTGCAGCACCCGGCTGCCTTCGTTGTGGATGCCGCGCCGGGCCATGTCGATGGTCTCGATCTGGCTTGGCGGCATGGTCTTCACCGCGGTGAAATAGCTCTCGCAGATCTGGTAGTAGTCTTTCACCACCTGCCGGAAGGGCGACAGCGACAGGTGGAATTCCGCAGCCTTCTCACCTGCTTCGGTATTGATGTCGAACACCAGCCGCTTGTCGCGGATTGCCAGGCCCAGATGGTACGGGCCTTCAGGCAGATCGCGGTCCTCGCGGGACGGCAGGGTAAAGCTGTTTTCTTCGATCAGGTCATAGATCGCCACCTTGCGCTCCTGCTCGATCTCAGGGGTCGGAGGCGGCAGGTTGCGGTCGTCCAGTTCGATGTGGCTGATGCGGCTCATGGGTCTTTGTCTCTATATGCGCTAAGGCGTCCGGCCATGAGTATCGCACCGGCGCGCCTTGGGCAATGCAGCAGCAGGCGTCACAGCAAGGGTGGTATGCGGCAGCGCTTGACAGACAGCGTCCGCCTGCCCAGCCTGCCCCGTGCAGGAGACAGGACCATGACAGCGTTTGAACAGTTTTCCCTCGCAGGCCAGCGCGCGCTGGTGACCGGATCGACCGATGGGCTGGGCTTTGCCGCCGCCCGGCTGCTCGCCAGGGCAGGCGCCGAGGTCTGGATCAACGGCCGCAGAGAGGAGCGGGTGGCAGCGGCCGCGGCCCGGATGCCCGGCACCGCCCGCCCGCTGGTTCTGGATGTGGCAAATGAAGAGGCTTGCGTTGCGGCGATGGAAGACATCGCGGCGGCAGGCGGGCTCGATATCCTGGTCAATAACGTCGGCCAGCGCGACCGCCGCAGCCTGCCGGAGTTCTCCCGCGCCGATCTGCAGGCGCTGTGGGAGGTCGATCTGGTCTCGCCCTTCCGCCTGAGCCAGCTGGCAGCGGCGCAGATGGCCCCCAAGGGATATGGCCGCATCATCAATATCTCTTCGATCGCGGGCCTGATCGCGCAGGCGCGCGACGCCGCCTACACCACCGCCAAGGCCGGTATCAACGGTATGACCAGGGCGCTGGCGGCAGAGCTGGGGCCGATGGGCATCACCGTGAATGCAATCGCCCCGGGGTTCTTCAAGACCGCGCCGAACATGGCCGCGGCGGCGGATCCGGCGATTGCGGACAAGCTCAAGGCCGCCACGTCACTCGGCCGCTGGGGCGTGCCTGAGGAGCTGGCGCCCGCCGTTCTGTTCCTCGCCTCCCCTGCCGCGTCTTACATCACCGGACAGGTGCTGGCGGTGGATGGCGGCTATACCGCGCACTACTGAGTGCTGCGTCATTTCTCCGGGAAAAATGACTTGCGGCCTCCGGCGGGGATATTTGGGGCCAGATGAAGCAACGGATCATTAACCAAACTTGGCCACCCTCGTCCCGCGGTACAGGCGGGGACGCCGATGACCGCGCCAGGTGAAGCGCCCCGACAGGCCCGGGGCGCGGATCCCTTTTCATCTGGCCGGAAATATCCCGGGGTGAATGCGCGGCACGCGCAGAGGGGCAGCGCCCCTCCGGCCCTTACCCGTTCAGCGCATCCAGACGTGCGGTGACCGACAGACCGTGCGCCTCCAGGCTTTCGCTTTGCGCCAGCACTTCGGCCGCCGGGCCAATGGCGCGCAGCGCATCCGGTGTCATCTGGCTGAGCGTGGTGCGCTTGAGGAAATCCAGAACCGACAGGCCGGAGGAGAACCGCGCCGAGCGCGCGGTCGGCAGCACGTGGTTCGGGCCACCCACATAGTCGCCAATGGCTTCGGGCGTGTACTGGCCAAGGAAGATGGCGCCCGCGTGAACCGTCTGTTCGCTGAGCGCAACCGGGTCGGCAACGCAAAGCTCCAGGTGCTCCGGCGCGATGCGGTTGGACAGCGCCGCCGCCTCACCCAGATCCTGCACGGTGATCACCGCCCCGAAATCGCGCCAGGAGGCGCCGGCAATGGCGCGGCGCTCCAGCGTCTCCAGGCGTTTCTCCACCGCCTCCGCCACCGCGCGGCCAAAGCCTTCGTCGTCGGTGATCAGGATCGACTGTGCACTTTCGTCGTGTTCGGCCTGGCTCATCAGGTCCAGCGCGATCCAGTCCGGGTTGTTGTCCTTGTCCGCGATCACCAGGATCTCCGAGGGGCCTGCAATCATGTCGATGCCGACCTTGCCGAACACCCGCCGCTTGGCCGCCGCGACAAAGGCGTTGCCGGGGCCGGTGATCTTGTCCACCGGTGCGATGGTTTCGGTGCCATAGGCCAGCGCCGCGACGGCCTGCGCACCGCCAACGCGGTAGATTTCATCGACTCCGGCAATCCGTGCCGCCAGCAGCACCAGCGGGTTGATCTGACCGTCCGGCGTTGGCACCGTGACCGCCAGCCGTCCGACACCGGCCACCTTGGCCGGGATGGCGTTCATCAGCACCGATGACGGGTAGGACGCAAGCCCGCCCGGCACGTAAAGCCCCGCAGCCGACACTGCCGACCAGCGCCAGCCCAGCGTTGCGCCGGCCTCATCCGTCCACTGCGCATCCTGCGGCATCTGGCGCGCGTGATAGGCGCGGATGCGGTCTGCCGCCAGCTCCAGTGCGGCGCGTTCTTCGGGGGAGACTTCGGCAATGGCCGCATCAACGTCCGCTTCGGTGATGCGCAGCTGCGCGGGCGCCAGGTCCAGCCGGTCGAATTTGGCCGTCAGCTCCACCAGCGCCGTATCGCCGCGGGCGCGCACGTCCGCGATGATCCCGGCCACGATGGCGTCCACATCCGGGCTGTCCTCGCGCTTGGCGCCCAGCAGCGCCGTGAAGGATGCTTCGAAATCGGTGTCACGGGTGTTCAGAAACTGCGGCATCGGGATCTCCTTTGCCCTCGCATAGCTGCATGACCGGGCAGTCTCAAGATCTATGGGCTCAAGAAGCATGGGCGCGCGCGGCGCAAATGGACGCAATCGCGGGGCGCCGCCCCCTTTTGGACCGGTGGCCAATGCCCCCGGACCGCCAGTCCGGTTGCGCTGCCTTACTGCAAAGGCCCGGAAGAGGCCGGGCTTGTTTTGCGCTGTTCAGGATTTGTGATCCGGTGCCTTCCCCGAGGGGGCACGGTAGGGCCGGGTCACGTCGCGCAGGGAGACTTCCAGCGCCTCGACCGACAACCGGATCGCCCCGTCGCCCGCCAGTGTGAGCAGCACATGCCCGGTGCCGTCCTCGCCGGGTTCGAAACTGACGGCAAGAAGGGACAGCACCAGATCCTTGTCCTTGCGGTCGACCCCTTGCGAGGCCACCCGCAGCACATTGTCCACCACCAGCAGCGACTGCACCCGTTCATAGGCGCGGCCGCGGCGTTCGGCGGCATCCCGGTCCTCCCAGCGGAAGCGGTTCAGCAGCAGGGCAAAGCGGCGCTGCGAGGCGCGCCAGCTCATTTCGGTTGCCGGGAAAACAGCATCCTGGATCAGCGAGGAGATGACCTTGAGGTCCTCTTCCTCCAGGGCGCCCAGATTCAGCGGAACCTCGCGGCCGTCCTCGAAACTTGCATCCGCCATCACTGCTCCTTGATCCGTTCGATTTTGGCGCCGACGCCGGACAGCTTGCGCACCACATGCTCATAGCCGCGGTCCAGGTGGTAGACACGGCTCACCTTGGTTTCGCCTTCTGCGGCCATGCCAGCCAGAATCAGCGAGACCGAAGCCCGCAGGTCGGTGGCCATAACGGGCGCGCCTTTCAGTTTCTCGACGCCGGTTACCGTGGCATGGCCGCCATGCACCTCGATCTGCGCCCCCATACGCACCAGTTCCGGGGCGTGCATAAAGCGGTTTTCAAAGATCTTCTCTTCCAGCACCGAGGTGCCTTCGGCGGTGCACATCAGCGCCATCATCTGCGCCTGCAGGTCGGTCGGGAAACCGGGGAAAGGTTCGGTCACCACGTCCACCGCCCGGACCCGGCCGTTCTTGCGGCTGACGGTCAGGCTGTTTTCATTTTCGGTGATCTCGATGCCGGCCATCTCCAGTTTGTCGCAGAAGCTTTCCAGCAGGCTGCGGCGGCCGCCCAGCAGTTCGACCTCGCCGCCGCAAATCGCGGGGGCCAGCATATAGGTGCCAAGCTCGATCCGGTCGGTGACCACCTGGTGAGTTGCGCCATGCAGCCGGTCAACGCCCTGAATGGTGATGTCCGGGCTGCCGTCGCCCTCGATCTGTGCGCCCATTTTGCGCAGGCAGTCCGCCAGGTCGACGATCTCAGGCTCGCGTGCCGCGTTCTTGATGACTGTGGTGCCCTTGGCAAGCGTGGCCGCCATCATGATGTTTTCGGTGGCGCCGACCGAGGCAAAACTCAGCTCGACCACCGCGCCCTTGAGGCCGCCCGGCGCCTTGGCGTGCAGATAGCCGTCTTTCAGCTCGATCTCAGCGCCTAGCGCCTCAAGTCCGTGGATGTGCAGATCCATCGGCCGCGCGCCGATGGCGCAGCCGCCCGGCAGCGACACCACGGCCTGGCCCAGACGGGCCAGCATCGGGCCCAGCACCAGGTTGGAAGCCCGCATTTTCCGCACGATTTCATAATCGGCGACATGGCTTGTCAGGTCATGGCTCGACATCGCCAGCACCTGGCCGTCCTGCAGGCTGGACACTTCGGCCCCCAGGGACTGCAGCAGCAGGGTCATCGTCTTGATGTCGCTGAGCCGCGGCGCATTGGTAAGCGTCAGCGGCTCGTCGCTGAGCAGCGTCGCCGGCATGAGGGTCAGGCAGGCATTTTTGGCGCCCGCGATCGGGATCTGCCCGTTCAGCGGGCCATTGCCCGTTACCAGAATCGAATCCATCTGCTCTTACTCTCCGCTCTTACCTGTGTCCTGGTCCTGCTTATCAGCCCGCGCCTTGGCCTGGGCCTTGCGCCGGGCCATGTTGGCCTTGAGCGCGGCCTTCAGCCGGTCTTCTCGGGAGGCCGCAGATCCGTCGTTTTTCGGTGTTTTCTTCTCTGCCATAGAACTTCTGTAACTTAGTGCGAAAAAACCGTCCAGAATGCTCTTGCACCCCCCCGCGTTTATGCCTAAAAGCCCCCTCACCGGCGCTGCTGTAGCTCAGAGGTAGAGCACTCCCTTGGTAAGGGAGAGGTCGAGAGTTCAATTCTCTCCAGCAGCACCATCTTCCAAAATATCAGTGTTTTCAAAGGCTTGGACATGGGCCGAGTGCTTTTGATGCCGCTTTCGCATGCAAACGGCCATCGCCTGCAGGCTTGATATCCTGAAAATAAAGAAATTTCGCGCCGCGTGCGCCGTTGGCAGCCTGCCGGGCGGTTTTCAGCCGGAACCGGGCTGGCGGCGGCACAGCTGCACCCGGCCCGGCAGATTCGCAGCTGCGGGCGCAGGAAGGCGGCGGAATTCGGCTGAGCCTGAGCGAATCGCCGCATCGGCGGAGTCCGCAAATAAAACTGAAACGGCCTTTTTGCGGCCCCCGCCGCGGAGAGATGCCGCAAATCAGGGGCTCCGGCACCCGAATTAACGCTGCGGAAACGAATCCCTCTGAGTGTTTCTCACATCAACCGCCACCCGGCTGGCACAGCCCGCCGCTGCACTCTGGCTGCCGGGCAGACCGAAATGCTGATGGGAGCTGCACACTGATGACCCGACTGTCCAAATTCTGGGGCAATATGCGGCTGGGCCGCAAGCTGCCGCTGTCCATCGCCGCGCCGACAATCCTGCTGACGCTCGCTTCGGGCTTTTTCTTTGCCTGGGAAGCCGGGCAAGCGCTGAAGGCCAACCGCGAAGCCGCCTTTGCAACGCTGCTGGAGGAACGCAAGGAAGCCCTGGAATCCTGGGTGGCGGACCTGCGCTCACAGACCCGGACGCTGGTTGCCAGCAAGGCGGTGGAAACGGCGCTGCGGGATTTCTCCAACGGCTTCTACTCTCTGGGCGAGAATCCCGGAGGTTACCTGCGCGCTGCATATGCCGACGGCAACCCCAACCCCGCCGGGGAGCGTTATAGACTGCTGGACGCCAAGGACAAATCGGCCTGGTCGATCCGCCACAAGATGAACCATACCGGTTTTGTCACGTTCTTGGAGGAACAGGGGTTTCTTGACGCCTATCTTTTGGATGTTCAGGGCAACATGGTCTATTCGGTTCAAAAGAATGCCGATTTTGCACTGAATTACCTGGATGGGCCTTACAAGGACAGCGGTCTGGGCCAAGCCTTCCAAACGGCGCTGGAGCTGGAACAGGGCGATGTGTTCCTGTCGGAAATGGCCGCTTATGAGGCAGGCGGCGGTGCTGCCGCCATGTTCCTGTCCTCGCCGGTCTTCAAAAAGGGCGCGATCATGGGGGCCCTGGTCCTGAGGGTGCCTGTGAACGAAATCGCGGGGATTCTGTCACATTCCGCGCTGCTGGGGGACACCGGCCAGGCCTATCTGGTGCGCGGTGATGGCGTTGCCTTGACTGCATCCAGCCGCCCTGGCGGCCATCAGATCCTGTCGCAGCTGCCTCAGCTGCAGCAGATCGGCGCCGCGATCGGCGGCCGGGAAAGCACGTTTTCCGGCACGCCGGGGCTGTCCGGCCAGCCGGTTGAGGCGATGGCCGGCCGCGTCGGCCTGGACGACCGGACTTGGGGGATCGTGCTGGAAGTCGACAGTGCCGAGGCATTGGCTGCGCAGAAAAGCCTGGTCAATGCCGCCATGCTGCAGGCTGTTGGGGTGGCGCTGGCGGTAGCGCTGCTGTCGTGGGCGGCGGCCCGCGGCATCGCCCGCAAGGTTGCCGCCCTGTCCGGCAGCGTCGAGCATATTGCGGCCAAAGATTACGATCATCCGGTTGCGGGCAAGGGCAACGGAGACGAATTCGGCAATATCGCAGGCATTCTGGAAGGTTTGAAAACCGATCTGCAAAATGCCCAGACCGCCGAAGAGGAACGGGCAGAGCTGCAGCGCCAGCAGGGCCATGTGGTCAGCGAGTTGCGCAACGGCCTGAAAAACCTGGCAAACGGCGACTTTTCCAGCACGATTGATAAGCCCTTCCCCGAGGCCTACAAGGGCCTGCGGCTCGACTTCAACCAGACGGTCAACACGCTGAACGCGACGGTGCGCGAGGTGGTTGAGGCCACCACCAGCATCCGCAGCGGCACGCATGAGATCAGCCAGGCGTCAGACGACCTGTCGCAGCGTACCGAAAGCCAGGCTGCCACGCTTGAACAGACCGCGGCGGCACTGGACCAGATGACCGCCAGCGTCAAAGCGGCGGCCGATGGCGCCCGCGGGGTTGAAGCCGCGATGAACAGGGCCCGGGATGAGGCTGAAACCAGCGGCCAGGTGGTTCAGAATGCGGTATCCGCAATGACTGAGATTGAGCAGTCCTCAACCCACATTTCGCAGATCATCACCGTGATCGACGACATCGCTTTTCAGACCAACCTGCTGGCGCTGAACGCAGGGGTGGAGGCCGCACGGGCGGGTGAAGCCGGACGCGGGTTTGCGGTTGTCGCCTCCGAAGTGCGGGCGCTGGCGCAGCGGTCCTCGGATGCGGCAATGGAAATCAAGGCGCTGATTTCCAATTCCGGCGAACAGGTGGCCAAAGGCGTGGACCTGGTCGGCAAGGCTGGCGCGGCGCTGGACGGCATCGTCTCGCAGGTCACCCATATCTCGGGCCTGGTGTCGGGCATTGCCGAAGGCGCCGCCGAACAGTCCACCGGCATCGGCGAGATCAACACCGGCGTGATGCAGCTGGATCAGGTGACCCAGCAGAATGCCGCGATGGTGGAACAGATGACCGCGGCAGGCCAGCTGCTGAACGGCGATGCGGCCAAGCTGGCCGGGCTGGTGGCGCGGTTCGATGTCGGGCTGGCGACGGCGGCGCCAAAGCAGCCGGCCGCAGCGGAACTGCCATCGGCGCACGGCACGGGCTGGGCTGATGCGCCGGAGGGGCCGGCCGCCGTCCCGGCCCCGGATGGGTCTGCCGCCCTGATGAAATGGCAGGATTTCTGACCCCGCGCCGGACTCCTTGCTGCGGACCCGGATCCGCGCACGGGGCCGGGCCCGGGCGGCCAGGCTGCCTGCTGCCCCGTGTGACGGCCTGCCCGCCGCCGCCCGCCGGCCGCGGCCGACGCCCAGGCCGGCGCGGCACCGCCGCTGAAATAGCTGCGGTTGTGAAAACCTGTTTTTCAGACTTTAAGGAGATCTTGGAGCAGAACCGGACACCTGACGTGCAGAGCCCTGGCGGCTGTCAGAGGAGATTCGCGCAAATGCAAAAGGTGGCTATATGGCCCTGAACAAGATTTCCGCAGGCTGGCTGCGCAGGCTCGGCAACCGGACCTACCTGCCCGCCCTGCTTGCCCTGGCGGTTGTTTGCGCTGCCGGGTATTACGCCGAAAGGCAAAACGACACGATCCACTACCAGTCCGAACGCGCCAGGGTTCAGCAGCAGGCCGGGCTGATGAAGTCCAGCCTGGAGGGCCAGCTGAACGGCGACTATCAGCGGCTGCGCGGGCTTGCCGCCATGCTGGCCACCGAACCGGACATGCCGCAGGCGCGGTTCAGCCAGATTGCGGAACAGGTTCTGATGGGACAGACCGCGATCCGGCATATTGCCGCGGCCCCGGGGCTGGTGGTCTCGCTGATCTATCCGATCAAGGGCAACGAGCCCGCCATCGGGCTGGACTACACCAAAACAGCAGCCCAGCGGGAAGCGGCCTACCGGGTCCGCGACAGCGGTGAAATGGTGCTGGCCGGCCCGGTCAACCTGGTGCAGGGCGGCACCGGTTTCATCTACCGGCTGCCCATCTTCACCGGGCCGGAAGACAAGAAGGAGTTCTGGGGCATTCTGTCGGCCGTTGTCGAGACCAAGACGCTCTATGCGGAAACCGGCGTAACAGGCGGCGCCCAGACGCTGGAAATTGCCCTTACCGGCAAGGACGGCACCGGCGCGGCCGGCCAGCAGTTTCTTGGAACCGAGGAGATCCCCGCTGGGGAACCGGTCATGATGGACATCAATCTGCCGGTCGGGTCCTGGCAGCTGGCGGCCCGGCCCGCAGGCGGCTGGCAGGCCCAGCCGGGCAACCTGTGGCAGCTGCGGCTGGCGCTGCTGGCGGCCGGAACCCTGATTGTTTTCCCGACCTTCCTGGCCGGCAGGCTGTCGGCGGCGCGGCAAACGGTGATCGGGCAGCTGCGGCGCCGGGAGGCGGAGCTGGAAGCGGTTTCGCGGCGGCTGGAGATCGCGGTCAAGACCTCCCGGGTCGGCATTTGGGAATGCGATGCCGGCAACAAGCGTGTCAGCTGGGACAGCCGGATGCATGAACTGTACGGCGTCCCCCGCGAGCAGGGGCCGCTGGCGGGCAGCGCCTGGATTGCCAGGCTGCACCCGCAGGACCGGGACCGGGTGGTCAAATCCCTGGAGGCTGCCGAGCGTGCGAAAACGAATTTTGCCTCCGAGTTCCGGATCCTGCTGGACGACGGCTCCGTCAAGCACATCCGGGCTTTGGCCAGCCCGTTCACCGACACGCAGGGGCGCAGCTGGATGATCGGCGTCAACTGGAATGTGTCGGAAGACGTCCGCCTGCGCGAGGAGCTGATCCACGCCAACCAGGCGCTGTCGGAACGCAATACCGAGCTGAAGGAAGGCAAGCGGGCGCTGGAGGAAGCCCATGCCGAGCTGCAGAAACAGCAGGCGGAATTGCACCGTCTGTCCCTGGTCGCCAAACATGCCTCTGACAGCATCATCCTGACCGATGGCAGCCGCAAGATCCTCTGGGTGAACGACGCCTTTACCCGCGCCACCGGCTACGGCGCCGACGAAGCCATCGGCCGCACCCCGTCCGACCTTCTGGACGGGCCTGCCACCGACCTCAGCGTGGTGCGCGAAATGAACCGCCACAAGGAGCGTGGCATCCGCTACCACAATGAAGTGCTCAACTACACCAAGGCCGGCGAGGAGGTCTGGTTTGACACCAACATCGTACCGGTGACCGGTGCCGATGGCGAGGTCGACCTGATCATCGGTATCGAGCGCGACATCACCCGCAGCAAACAGCGCGAGCGTGAACTGGCCGAGGCCAAGCTGGCCGCCGAACACGCCGACCGCGCCAAGTCGGAATTTCTGGCCAACATGAGCCACGAAATCCGCACCCCGATGAACGGGATCATCGGCATGGCCGATCTGCTGGCGGAGGCAGACCTGACAGCCGATGACCAGCAGAACGTCGAAACCATCCGCAGTTCGGCGCAGGCGCTGCTGAAAATCATCAATGACATCCTCGACCTGTCGCGGCTGGAGGCCGGGAAATTCGCCATCAGCCGGGAGGATTTCAACCTGCGCGACTGCATCGGCGGCGCTGCCGACCTGTTCCGCCCGAAGGCGCTTGAAAAGGGCCTTTCGATGCAGGTGAGCTATGCGAACGGCCTGCCTGAACGGCTGCACGGCGACGACGGGCGGTTGCGCCAGATCCTGGTCAACCTGATCGGCAATGCGGTGAAATTCACCCCGGACGGCAAAATCGCGGTGCGGGTTTCGCACGCCGGCGCGGACCGATGCCGTCTTGTGGTCGAGGTCGAGGACAGCGGCATCGGAATTTCCGAAGCCCAGGCCAGCCACATCTTTGACCGCTTCACCCAGGCTGACGCCGCAACCACCAAGGCGTTTGGCGGCACCGGTCTGGGCCTGACGATTTCCAGCATGCTGGCCAAGCGGATGGGCGGCGGCATTTCGGTGCAGTCGCAACCTGGCAAAGGCTCTTGCTTCCGGCTGGAACTGCAGATGTCCCCCGCCAGCCAGGCACCGGATGCAGAAGCACCGGCGCTGCCGGACGCGGCGCCGCAGCTTGGCCCCTGCCGGGTGCTGCTGGCCGAGGACAATCAGACCAACCGGCTGCTGGTCCGCAAGTTTCTGCGCGGCCAGCCGGTTGATCTGCAAGAGGCCGGGAACGGCCGCGCGGCAGTGGAGATGTGCAGGGAGCTGGAGCCAGACGTCATCCTGATGGACATGTCGATGCCGGAGCTTGATGGCATTTCAGCCACGCAGGAAATCCGCAGCCTTCCCATTCGCCAGCCAGTCATCGTGGCGCTGACGGCAAATGCCTTCTCCAGCGACCGGCAGGCCTGCCTGGACGCCGGCATGGACCATTTTCTGGCGAAACCGGTGAAAAAGACGGTGCTGCTGCATACTCTTGCGGCCGTTCTGGCGGAAGCAGAAGACACGCAGCGGCGGCCCCGTGCCAGCGCCTGATGCCTCGGCCCGCCACCCTGTCCGGTTGTGGGCCGCCAAGGGGCGCGGGCGCTAGACAGCCGTACCGATGAGCGACACACCCGCGGCCATCAGCACCGCCGCGCCCAGGCGCCGCATCCAATAGCCCTCCTTCAGAATGGCAAACCCGATCAGCGCCGCAAAGATCACCGAAGTTTCCCTCAGCGCCGAGACCGCCCCCAGCGGGGCAAAGTTCTTCGCATAAAGCACCAGGCCGTAGGCTGTCATCGACACCAGCCCGCCGGCAATTCCCAGGGCCCAAGTCCGCGGGCGCAGGGCCGCCAGTGTGCGGCGCTTGCGCAAAGCAACGAAGCCCGCAATGAAGATGTGCAGGAACGCCCCCCAGGCCCAGTAGCTGAGCGTGTTGCCCGACAGCCGCACCCCGATGCCATCGACCAGCGAATAGACCGAAATGCAAAACCCGGTCCCGGCGGCAAATCCCAGTGCTGCACGGCCAACGCCGGAGCGCAGCGCTTTCCAGCTGCTAAGCTGGATGCCAAGCACAATCACCGCAATCCCGGCCCAGGCCTGCAGCGGCAGCACCTCCCCGGCAAAGATCATCGCCCAGAGGCCCACCAGTGCCGGCACGATGCCCCGCGCGATCGGGTACACGACGCTGAGGTCGCCATGCTGATAGGCGCGCCCCAGCATGTAGTAATAGCCGAAATGCACGGCAGTCGAGAGCAGGATGAAGACAAAGCTCTCAGCCGACGGCAGCGGCAGCACCGCGATCATCACGGAGGCGGGGATGACATGGCCAAAGGCAACCAGCCCCAGCGTTGTGGTGCGGTCGGCAGCGGTTTTTACAATAGCGTTCCACACCGCGTGCAGCAGCGCCGCTGACAGAATGATGGCAATGATAAAGGGGGTCATAATCGTGATAGGACTTCTATTAACAGGCCGGCTCCTGCCTCAATCGGTTTCTTCCGGCCGCATCTCCTCGATCAGCCGCGTCTCCAACAGCTGGCCGTTGCGGTAGAGCACCGGGTAGGCCACCGCTGCGATGTGGCTGTTGAACTCGCGCAGGGCGCGCAGGGTCTCCAGGTGGATGTCAGAGGTGTCGAAACTCTCCCGCCCGCCGCTCTGCAGCCGCCGCAGGTGGCGCTTGCGGCTGTCGCGCTCCATCCGTTTCAGCTCGGTCTTCTCCAGGCTCAGAAGCCGCGCGCTCTCCAGGTCGTCGGAAATCAGAACGTTGGAGGCCAGCTGCAGATTGGCCAGGATCGCCTCATGCATGCGGGTGATCTCCAGCCAGCCGTCGCGGGAGAACCGCAGCTCCTTCTTGCGCATCTCCTCGGCCAGCACCGTCAGGCGGCGGGCCACCACATCGCCCGCGGTCTCCAGCCGGATGGCGTATTCCATCAGGCTGCGGGCGGTCTTCAGCTGGTCCTTGCTGAACGCCTCCGCCGGGATCGCCGCGACATACTGGCGGATGCCGGCGAGGCAGGCGTTCACCTCCGCGTCCATCTGCTGCACCGCGCGGATCTGCTCCTTGCTGCCGCTCTCGTACAGTTCCAGCACCGGGCGGAACATGGCGCCGGCCAGATCGGCCATCCGCAGCAGCTCGCGGGTGAGGTTGGCCACCGCCTGCGCGGGCGCGCCGTAGCTGCCCTGCTTCAGCGCGCTGACCGGCCGCCCCGGCGGCTGCGCCGGGGGCGCCGCCGGATCCGGGAACAGCCGCGCAAAGACACCGCCCAGCGGCGTGCAGAGCGGCAGCGCCAGCAGCAGCAGCGCGGCGTTGAAGGCGAGATGCGCGCTGACCAGCATCTGGCCGCCCTGCGGATCGCCGAGCCAGCCCTGGCGCAGCGCCAGATGGGCGCCGAACAGGCAGATCACCGCCCAGGTGCCGCGCAGGGCGAGGTTGGCATAGGGAATGCGCCGCGCCTGCAGGTCCATGCCGCGGCTGAGCCAGACCGGAATGAAGGCGGAGCCGAAATTCGCCCCCAAGACCAGCGACAGCCCGGCGGCAAAGGGGAGCGCGCCGATCTGCACCAGGGTGACGCACATCAGGATCGCCGCGACGCTGGAATGCATCACAAAGGCCAGCGCGCCGCCGACCAGGAAGGCGGTGATGTAGTCGCGCGCCAGATAGCCCGCCACCGCAGGCAGAAAGGCGCTGTCGCGGATCGGGTCCATCGCCTCGCGCAGAAACCTGAGCGAAATCAAGATGAAAGCCACCCCCATCAGGATCCGCCCCAGCTGCCGCGCCTTCTTGGCCTCGGTCTTGACGAACAGGTAGCCGCCCGCCGCCAGCAGCATGGGCACCAGCCAGTCGAGCTTGAACGACAGGATCTGGATGATCAGCGCCGAGCCGAGATCGCCGCCCAGCACAATCGCCAGCCCGGTGGGGAAGGCGAGGTAGCCGCTGGCCGCGAACCCCGACGCAAGCAGCGCCACCGCCGCCGAGCTTTGCAGCACGATGGCGAGGGTCAGCCCCATCATGCCGGCCTGCAGATGGCTCTGCCGCCCGGTCAGCAGCCGCTGGAACGAGGCGCCATAGCTGCGCTCGATCCCGGTGCGCACCATCCGCACCGCGTAAAGCAGCAGCATCGTCGCGCCCGCGAGGCTGATCAGAAAGGTCAGGATCGCCATATCAGGTTCCGGTTTCCCCGCCGTGGCAGGAGGTCTCTGCCGTGAGGACTATCATAACTCTATCAGCACAGCCCGGCCGCGGGCGCAACGGGGACGCGCAGCACGGCCTGGGTTTCCAGCCCCCAGGCGCGGCCCGAGCTGATGTCAGATCCCTCAACCGTCCGCCCCGGGCGCGATATCGGTCTTTATCCCCCAGCCGGAGAGAGCTGCGGCCAGCTTCCTGCCAGGGGCCTGATCCGTGAACAAAAGATCAATCCTGCGCGGCGACGGGCCGCAATGCGGTGCGGTTTCGTCAAATTTGGGGTGCGCAATGGCGACAGCGAGCTGTTCGGAGCACTCCGCAACAACGCGCGCCAGCTGCGCCTCGGCCGCGCTGTGGTAGAGAATCCCCTGCTTGGCGGAGAACCCGTCCGCCGACAGGATCGCCAGGTCCAGCGCGAAGCGGCGCACCTGCTGTTCCGTGACAAAGCCGAAGGTTCCGCGCTCGTTGCTTTGCAATTCACCGCCCAGGAAATGAACCCGGTTGCCATTGTGGTTTGCCAGTGTCTGCGCGGCCCCTACGGAGTTGGTCACCACGGTCAGGCCTGACTTCTGCCGCAGCTCCTCGGCCACAAAGGCGGTGGTGGAGCCGACATCCAGAAACAGCGCCATGCCATTGCGGACATACGCCGCCGCGCGGGCTGCAATCCGCGCCTTTTCCTTCTGGTTCTCGGAAATCCGCCGGGCAAAGCTGGTCGCGCTTTGCGGCCCGGCCAGGAAGGCGCCGCCATGCACCCGCTGCACCGCGCCCGCTTTGTCCAGCGCCTTGATGGTGCGGCGCACGGTCTCCTCTGAGACGTCGAGCATCCTGGCAAGCTCCGCACTGCGGGCCGAGCCGCCAAGGCGCCGCAAGGCGTCCACAAGCTCCATTTCACGGTGGGAGAGGGCAAGAGAGTCCGGCAAGAGGCACCCCATTGGCAACTTAAGTCTTCACTCGATTAGGCATGGCCCGCCGCCGCATTACAACACCGCCCCACAATATCCCACAATTTTTTGGGATTTTCCGGCGGATAGGCCATAAACGCCCCGCAAACGCGCGCACCGCCCGTCCAGCGGCGGAGGCGCTCCCGCCCCTTTCCGGCCTGCCTGCGGCCGTCGCGAAAGCGTTGGGCGGGGCGCCGTGCGGGCCGCACGGCGCGGGCAGCGCCCCTCTTAGGGGCGCTGCCGGGCCCAAGGCCCGTGCCGGGGCATCTGCGATGCACCGGCGGGGCGCGGGAGGGCTGCCTTTGCGGCAAAGAATAACCGCCGCGGCTGATGGGCCGCGGCGGTTCGTTTCTGTCAGTGCCGTAAAGGCTTACAGGTTCGGGTAGAGCGGGAATTTGGCGCAGAGGTCCGCCACCTTGGCGCGCACCGCCGCTTCCACATCCGCGTTGCCCTCTTCACCGCTGGCCGCCAGCCCGTCTATCACCTCGATGATCAGGTCGGCGATCTGGCGGAACTCCGCCTCGCCGAAGCCGCGGGTGGTGCCCGCCGGGGTCCCGAGGCGCAGGCCCGAGGTCACGGTGGGCTTTTCCGGGTCGAACGGGATGCCGTTCTTGTTGGTGGTGATATGGGCACGGCCCAGCGCCTTGTCGGCAATGTTGCCGGTCACGCCCTTGGGCCGCAGGTCGACCAGCATCACATGGGTGTCGGTGCCGCCGGTCACGATGTCCAGGCCGCCCTTGATCAGCTGGTCCGCTAGCGCCGCCGCGTTGGCCCGCACCTGCTTCTGGTAGGCCTTGAACTCCGGCTTCAGCGCCTCGCCGAAGGCCGCCGCCTTGCCTGCGATCACATGCATCAGCGGGCCGCCCTGAATGCCCGGGAAGATCGCCGAGTTCACCTTCTTGGCAATCGCCTCGTCATTGGTCACGATCATGCCGCCGCGGGGGCCGCGCAGGGTCTTGTGGGTGGTGGTGGTGGCGACATGCGCGTGCGGGAACGGCGAGGGGTGCTCACCGGCGGCGATCAGGCCCGCGATGTGGGCCATGTCGACCATGAAATAGGCGCCGACGCTGTCCGCGATTTCACGGAACTTGGCAAAGTCGATCTGGCGCGGGATGGCGGAGCCGCCGGCGATGATCAGCTTGGGGCTATGCTCGGTGGCCAGCGCCTGGATCTGGTCGTAGTCGATCCGGTTGTCATCGCGGCGCACGCCGTAATGCACGGCGTTGAACCACTTGCCCGACTGGTTCGGCGCAGCACCATGGGTCAGGTGGCCGCCGGAGGCCAGATCCATGCCCAGGATGGTGTCGCCGGGCTGCAGCAGCGCCTGGAACACGCCCTGGTTGGCCTGGGAGCCGGAGTTCGGCTGCACGTTGGCATATTCGCAGCCGAACAGCTGCTTGGCGCGGTCGATCGCCAGGTTTTCGGCGACGTCGACATACTGGCAGCCGCCGTAGTAGCGGCGCCCCGGGTAGCCTTCGGCGTATTTGTTGGTGAGCACGGAGCCTTGCGCTTCCATCACCGCGGCGGAGACGATGTTCTCGGAGGCAATCAGCTCGATCTCGTCGCGCTGGCGGCCCAGCTCGGCCGTGATCGCGCTAAAAAGCTCAGGATCGCGCTCGGCGAGGGGCTGGGTGAAAAAGAGGTCTTTGGACATTCGGGGCTCCTGTCTATCCAGTCCAGCCAAGGCCCGCGGCCACGCAGTTCATCGACTGCATCAGCGGGACAGGCACTGTTGAAGGCTTTTCGGCGCGGTTCTCTTGCAGGAGCCGCACTTGGGTCTTGTGGATTTCGCGCAGCATGTTTTCGACGCGGCCAAAGCGGGCGCGCAGCCGCGGGAAGCGCAGTGCCAGGCAGCTGTCACCGGTCAGAAACAGGATCGCGTCGCAGGCCAGCTGATACTCCTTGCGGATGGACCCAAAGATGCGATCCCGGATTTCAGCGTCCTGCACCAGCGTGGCGTAACCGGCGGCAATCTCCATGTCGCTTTGCAGCAGGGTCTTTTCGACCTCATCCACCACCAGGCGGAACAGCGGCGAATTTGCGAACATGTCCTGCAGCACCGCCTCGCCGCGGGCACCACGAAATTTGCGGAAGCTGGCAACCGCAGAGCCGAAACCGTACCAGCCGGTGATCATGTGGCGGTTCTGCGACCAGGCAAAAACCCAGGGGATCGCCCGCAGATCCTCCAGCGAGCCGGCCCCGAAACGGCGGGCAGGGCGCGAACCGATCTTCAGCATCGCCAGCTCCTCCACCGGGCTGGCCTGTTGAAAATAGTCCAGGAAACCGGGCGCGTTCAGCAGGTTGGAATAGGCCGCCTGGGACATGCCTGCGAGTGCCTCGAAGGCGTCATCGAAGTCCGGGTTCACCGGCGGGGTGCCGTCTTGCAACGAATGGCGCAGCACCGAAGAGGCCATCAGCTCCAGCTGGTGCAGGGCGGTGCCGCGGTTGGCGTATTTGGAGCTGACCACCTCGCCCTGTTCGGTAATCCGCATCCGGCCCGCGATGGTGCCCGCAGGCTGGGCGGCAATAGCGCGTTCGGCAGGTGCCCCGCCGCGGGAGACCGAGCCGCCGCGGCCGTGGAAGAACACGGGCTTCATCCGGTGTGCCGCAAGGGTGCGGGTAATCAGGCGTTGCGCCTTCTCCAGCTCCCAGGTTGAGCAGAGGAAACCGCCGTCCTTGTTGCTGTCGGAATAGCCCAGCATCACCTCGATCCGGCTGTCGCTGGATTTCAGAGAGCGGCGCGCGAAGGGCACGTCCAGCAGGCCGTTCAGGATACCGGGCGCGGCGCGCAGGTCGCCAATGGTTTCAAAAAGCGGCACCACCTTGAGCGCGGCCTTCTCGGCGCCGAACCCGGCATAGCGCGCCAGCAGGTAAACCCCTAGCAAGTCATCGGTGGAGCGGGTCATCGACAGGATGAACGGCCCCATCGCCTGCGGGTCCTCCCCTGCCCCTGCATCGCGCATCAGCCGCAGCAGTTTCAGCAGCTCGCCGCTCTGCGGGCTCAGCTCATCCGGTGTCATATAGGGGAGCGAGGCGCTGCCCAATTCTCTGCGCAGGCGCGCCGACCATTCCGGGCTGCCAAACTCAGGCACTTCGCCCGAGCGCGCCCATATCTCCGTCAGTGTCTCCGTGGTCACGGTTGAGTTTTGACGCACGTCCAGCGTCACCGTCCGGAAGCCGAAGACATCAGCCTGCCAGCGGATCGGGCGGACATAGCGGGCCGCCAGGCGGTTGGCGCCGATTTCCTCAAGCGCCGCTTCCACTTCTGTCAGGTCGGTAACGAAATCGCCAAGGTGCTTATAGGCGCCAGTGCCCTCGGCAGCAGTGGCCCTGATCCGCGCCAGGATCGCGGTCAGCGCCTGGCGGAAGACTTCGCCGGGATTGCGGGCGGACAGTGCTGCGGCGCCGGGTGCTGCGGCAATGACCTTCGCCAGCCGGGCAGAGGTGGTTTCCGGCAAGGCAAACACCGCCGCCGAAATGGAAATCCGCTCCGCCGCGGTGGTCAG
The DNA here is from genome assembly GCF_006740765.1 of Leisingera aquaemixtae. Lineage (GTDB taxonomy): Bacteria > Pseudomonadota > Alphaproteobacteria > Rhodobacterales > Rhodobacteraceae > Leisingera > Leisingera aquaemixtae. The sequence continues at coordinate 3,708,592 of NZ_CP041159.1, read as the reverse complement.
CGCCTTCTGATAGCGTTCCAGGATCGCTGCGCGGTTCGCGGTCAGGGCTGCTGCCGTGGCCTCCACCGTCACATTCGGATTGCCGTCGCGGTCGCCGCCGATCCAGGAATGGAATTTGAGGCAGGGCGCATCGGCGCTCTCGCCCAGCCTTGGTTCGGCCGCTGCGATGTAGCGTTCAAACAGCTGCGGCACCGCCTCAAACAGGCTGTCGCGGAAGAACTGCAGCCCCCATTGGATTTCATCCTGCAGGCTGGGCCGGTCGCGGCGCAGCTCGCCCGTCATCCACAACAGGTCGATTTCCGAGCGCAGATCCGCCAGCAGGCCCGCCCGCTCGCGCGGGGTCCAGCGCTTGGCCTCCAGCGACACCAGCCCGCGGTATATGCGGCGGTGGATTTCCAGGATGGTGACGCGCTTGGCCTCGGTCGGATGCGCGGTCAGGGTCGGGCCGATGGAAAACTGGCTGGCGACCTCCTGCAACCGTTCGGGCGTTGCCTGCTCCCCGGCCAGATCCAGCGCGCGGGCAAAGCTGCCTTCGACCACTTCGGGCCCGTCCTGGGTTTCGGCCATGCGGCGGTCGCGCATGGCGGCGTTTTCCTCGACGATCTTCAGCAGCTGGAACCAGATATTGAACGCCTGCATATAGGCGGTCGCGGGCTGCCCGCCGGACAAATCCCAAGCGGTTTCGGATACCGCCTTTGCAGCAACCTCCGGCGCGCGCTGGCGCAAAACATCCAGCCACAAGGCGTGGAGCTCATTGCGAAGCCCGGCGGCGTAGCCGGTGTCTTCGACACCCTCATGGGCGGTTTCAGCAGGATCTCCCATCACATCACCCGGTCGCGCGGTTCGCGCCCAGCAAAGAAATCGGTCAGGTTATCCAGCACGCGAAAGCCCATCGCCTCGCGCGCTTCGCGGGTGGCGCTGCCCAGATGCGGCAGCATCACAAGGTTGTCGCAATCCATCAGGTCCGGGTTGATGCGCGGCTCGCCGTCGAACACATCCAATGCGGCGCCGCCGATGGTTTCGAACCACAGGGCGCGGGACAGGGCCAGCTCGTCGATCACCTCGCCGCGGGCCGTATTAATAAGGAAGGCGTCCGGCTTCATCAGGTTCAGCATCCGGGTATTGATCAGATGCCGGTTCGCAGCGCCGCCCGGGCAGTGCAGAGAAACAAAATCGCACTGCGGCATCAGGTCTTCCAGGCTGTCGACCTGGGTGGCGTTGTAGCGGGCGAGGGTATCGGGGGACACGCGGGAGCGGTTCTGCACCACGATCTTCATGCCAAAGCCGTGGTGGGCGCGCCGGGCCATCTCCTGGCCAATGCGGCCAAAGCCGACGATACCCAGCGTCTTGCCGGAAACCTTGGTGCCGACCAGATGGGTCGGGCGCCAGCCGGTCCATGCGCCGGCGCGCAGCTCGCGCTCGCCTTCGCCCGCACGGCGGGCCACCATCAGCAAAAGCGTCATGGCGATATCAGCGGTGCATTCGCTGAGGACATCCGGGGTGTTGGTCACGGTCATGCCGTGGCCGGCCGCACCGTGCATATCAATATGAGAGTAGCCGACACCGTAGTTGGCGAGGATCCGGGCCTGGGGGTTGGCGATATCAAAGGCCTTGGCTGAGATCTTGTCGGTCACGGTCGGCAGCACTGCGTCATAAGATGTCATCGCATCGCGCAGCTCGTCCTCAGTCAGGGGCTTATCGCCCGTGTTCAGCACAGCATCAAACGCCTCGGACAGCTGTGCCTCAACTGCGGCGGGCCAGCGGCGGGTCACCAGAACCTTGGGCTTTGCCATGATATTAACTCCCTGACGTGCTTGTGCTTTGTAAATGCGCTCCACCCCCGCCATTGCCCCAGGCCAGGGGTGGAGCGTTGCGCCTGTCCCGTTGCCGGATCAGGCGGCGTTCTTTTTCATCACGCTTGCGATGGTTTCGCCGATCACGGCGGGGTTTTCGGCAACGGTCACACCGGCCGCCGACAGGATCTCCACCTTCTCGGAAGCGCTCTCGCCAAAGGCCGAGATGATCGCGCCCGCGTGGCCCATGGTGCGGCCCTTGGGTGCGGTCAGACCCGCGACATATGCCACTACCGGCTTGGTCACGTGATCGCGGATGTACTCCGCCGCTTCCGCTTCCTGCGGGCCGCCGATTTCACCGATCATTGCAATGACCTCAGTTTCCGGATCCTTCTCGAACCACTCAAGAATGTCCTTGAAGGAGGAGCCGTTGATCGGGTCGCCGCCGATGCCCACCGAGGTGGAAACCCCCAGCCCCAGCTCTTTCAGCTGCGCCGCAGCCTCATAGCCCAGGGTGCCGGAGCGGCCGATGATGCCCACGGTGCCCGGCAGGTAGATGTGGCCCGGCATGATGCCCAGCAGCGCCTTGCCCGGCGAGATGGTGCCCGCGCAGTTCGGCCCCGTAAGGATCATCCGCTTGTCCTTGGGATAGCGGTACATGTAGCGCTTCACACGGATCATATCCTGGGCCGGGATGCCGTCGGTGATGCAGACGCAGTATTTGATGCCTGCATCCGCCGCTTCCATGATGGAGTCGGCTGCAAACGGCGGCGGCACGAACACCAAAGAGGCATTGGCGCCGGTGGCCTCAACCGCTTCTTTCACGGTGTTGAAGACCGGCACGCCCTCGACGGTCTCGCCGCCCTTGCCCGGCACCACGCCGCCCACGACGTTGGTTCCGTATTCGATCATGTCCTTGGTGTGGAAGCGGGCGATCTTGCCGGTGATGCCTTGAACGATGACTTTGCTGTCGCGATCAAGAAGGATGCTCATTTGACGGCCCTCACACGGGTGTTTTGATCAAGGTCGTTTTTCCACGCGCCGACGGCCCGCTCAGCGGCTTCCATCAGCGAGGATGCGCGGATCAGCGGCAGGCCGCTTTGCGCCAGGATCTTCTGGCCTTCCTCGACGTTGGTGCCGGCAAGGCGGACCACCACGGGCACGTCGACCTGCACCTCCTTCAGCGCCTGAACGACACCTTCGGCCACCCAGTCGCAACGGTTGATGCCGGCAAAGATATTGACCAGAACCGCCTGAACATTGCTGTCGGACATCACCAGGCGGAACGCCTTGGCGACCCGTTCGGGCGTGGCACCGCCGCCGATGTCCAGGAAGTTGGCAGGCTCGCCGCCGGCCAGTTTGATGGTGTCCATAGTCGCCATCGCCAGGCCCGCACCGTTCACGATGCAGCCGATGTTGCCCTCAAGCCCGACGTAAGACAGGCCGCGGTCCGCCGCGCGGGCTTCGCGCGGGTCTTCCTGGGACTTGTCGCGCAGCTCGGCAATCTGCGGGTGGCGGAACAGGGCGTTGTCGTCAAAGGTCATCTTGGCGTCCAGCGCGATGACCCGGTTGTCCGAAGTGACCACCAGCGGGTTGATCTCAACCATGGTGGCGTCCAGTTCGGAGAACGCCTGGTAGCAGCCCTTCAGCGTGCGCACCATCTGCTGCGTCAGCGCCGGTTCAATGCCCAGGGCAAAGGCAATCTCACGCGCCTGGAAATCCTGCAGGCCAACGGCCGGCTCGACGGTTGAGCGCACGATGGACTCGGGCCGCTCGGCAGAGATCTCCTCAATCTCCATGCCGCCTTCGGAAGAGGCAACGATCATCACCCGCTGGCTGGAGCGGTCCAGCACAAAGCCCAGATAAATCTCGCGGGCAATCGGTACTGCACCCTCGACATAGACACGGTAGATGCCTTTGCCCTCGGGGCCGGTCTGGTGGGTCACCAGTTTCTTGCCGAACAGGTTCTCGGTCGCCTCATAGATCTCGGCTTCGGAATTGCACAGCTTGACGCCGCCCGCCTTGCCGCGGCCGCCGGCGTGGACCTGGGCCTTGACGATCCATTTATCGCCGCCCAGCTCCCGCGCGCGATAGGCCGCCTGCTCGGGGCTGTAGGCCAGCGCGCCCGGCGGAACGGTCACGCCGAAGTTGCTCAGAACTTCCTTGGCCTGGTATTCGTGGATATCCATGGTTCTCTCCTCCTCATGGATGCCGGAAAACGTTACTCAGCGGCCTCAAGGGCTGCGGAGTAGTGCCTGTCGAGCAAGGCGTTGACCGCTGCCATGTCGACGTTTGCGCCCATGTCGTTCATCGCCTTGCCGAAACGGTTGACGATGTCGGTGATGGCCGCCGGGGTGATCTGATTCAGGATGCCGATGCGGACCTGGACTGGCTCCGACAGGGTCGGCCAAATGCCAAAGCCCACGGCGCGGCAGTTGCCCACCAGTTCCTTTTCCTTGCCGGCCAGATCGCCGGGCAGGTTCAGAACCACCAGGCTGGTCATGTTGCTGGTCACATCGCAGCCCATGGCGGTGACCGCATCACGCAGTGCTTTCTCGTGGAACGCATAATCGCGGGCCTTCTGGGCGCGGCCATGCTGCAGGGTAATGCGCAGCGCCTCGTGGAAGGCGGCAACCGCATAGCCGGAATGGGTGCGGTGGTAGGTGCCGGCCGCAACATCCTGGCCGTCCACGATGCCCCAGTGGCGGGCTTCCAGGATCGGGTTGTGGACATAGGAATGGCAGCCGTTCTCACGCACGGTCTGGATGTATTTTTCGGTGAAGGACACCGGCGCATAAGTCAGCGGCAAACACAGCACGCCCTTCTGCGGGCAGGAGGCCCAGCCGGCAACGCCCGGGTAATCGTCGATCGAAAAGTCTTCGATGCCCAGCGAGGACACCGCGTCGATCAGGCCCATCACGCCGTGCTTGACGCAAGCGTCCGAAAAGCCTTTCAGGTCGTTAATGCGGCCGGAGCCGGTTTCCCAATGCGCCATGAACGCCCACTTTGGTTTCTTCTCACCCAGCACCTGCTCCACCAGCTTGCCGGATACCGACTCGCCATGCGGCACGTCGACCACGGTGACGGAGGCAGGCTGCGGGTTCATCGGATTGGCAGCCAGCTCCTCGCGGGTGGCGGCCTTCATCCGGATGGTCATTGCGTCGATGCCAGAGAAGGTGCCATTCTGGAAGGCAACCACGGTGTCGCCCGGCAGGATCGCGTTCAGCATACAATCCAGGCCGGAGAAGCCGGTGCCGCCAACCCCGTAGGTGTAGGTGTTGGAAGTGCCCCACAGGCCGCGCAGCATCTGCTTGCACTCGATCATGCCGCGCAGCACGTCCGCCTGCATGTGGTCAGCCAGGCCGGTGTTGGCAAAGGCCTGCAGCACGCGGGGGTCGGTATTGCCCGGGCCAGGGCCGGCGGCCAGGGTCTCCGGGATTTCCAGGCTGGGGAAGATCGTGGGTTCTGTCATCGGGTCAAACCTCTGTTGGTGTGCGGTTGCCGATGCGCCGGAGGTCACGGGCCTTCTTCGCTGCGGGAAGGTTTGTTTCCTGACGGTCAACATCTGTTAACGCAAGGAAACCCTAGGTCGACAAAACCCGCAACATTCCTATATCCTGCTTTTGGGTATCTAAATGGGGGGCAAGTTACCTACCCAAACTGGTAAAAATACCGTTGCATACCAAAACTGACCCTACCCATTAGGGTAGTATTTGACAAAAAGGCACCAAATGGCTCCGATAAGCGACAAAGTTTCCCCTATTTCGGTCATGCTTGCTGACGCAAACCCGCTGGTGCTGTCGGCCATGTCCGAGATCTTCGAAAGGGACCCCCGATTCTCGCTGGTCGCCACCTCCGCCACCGCCGAAGGTTTCCTCGGAACCGTGATGCGGGTGCCGGTCCAGGTCGGGATCATCGACTGGAACCTGCCCGCCCTTGGCGGTGCCAAGCTGATCGAGGTGCTGCGCGACCAGGCCAACGCGCCGCGGCTGGTGGTCTATGCCGACGACAGCGGCGACGTGCCGCGCAAGGCGATGAGCGCAGGCGCGGCCGGCTTTGCCCCGCGCTCCAGCGCTGTCGAGGGGCTGCTCGACACTTGCCTGGCCGTGGCGGCGGGCAAGATGGTATTCCCCTTCCTGGACGTCCGCGGGCTGCAGACCGATCCGATCGAACAGCTGTCGCGCCGCGAGCGCACGATGCTGGAGGCGCTGTCCAAGGGGCTCACCAACAAGGAGCTTAGCAAGGAGCTGGAGATTTCCACCAACACGGTGAAGTTCCACCTGTCGAACCTCTACGAAAAACTCTCGGTCAAGAACCGCGCCCAGGCGATTGCGTTCTACTACGCCAACCGCGCCGCCCGGGGCGATTTCAGCCTGGAGGAATAGCCCCGGTTCGCCGCCCCGCGCCTCGCACGCGGGTGCGCACACGCGTACGCACGCGAGGGCGCGACGCGCGGGCGCGCTCCCGCGCGAATGTATTTAAATGAAAACTTTTTTCTTGACAGGAAACGTCCTCATGAGGAATGCCTAGAGAGGAGAGGACGAAACCCCATTGCGAATGAGGAGCGCACCCATGTCGTTTCATACCGTCGAACAGGCCCCCGGCCGCCTGAACCGCAGCGAGCTGGCAATCCCCGGATCCCAGCCGCAGATGTTTGAAAAAGCAGCACAATCTGACGTCGACGTGATCTTTCTGGATCTCGAAGACGCGGTTGCGCCGGACGAAAAAGACCAGGCCCGCAAGAACATCATCAAGGCCCTGAACGAGATCGACTGGGGCAAGAAATCCATGTCGGTGCGAATCAACGGCCTCGACACCCACTACATGTACCGCGATGTGGTCGATGTGGTTGAACAGGCAGGCGAACGCCTCGATCTGATCATGGTCCCCAAGGTGGGCACCGCGGCGGATGTTTACGCCGTCGACATGCTGGTCACCCAGATCGAAGATGCCAAGGGCTACAAGAAGCGGATCGGCTTCGAGCACATCATCGAGACCGCGCTTGGCATGCAGAACGTGAGTGAAATTGCCGCAGCCTCCAAGCGCAATGAATCGCTGCATTTCGGTGTCGCCGACTATGCCGCTTCGACCCGCGCCCGCACCACTATCATCGGCGGTGTGAACCCGGATTACGCGGTGCTGACCGACCCGGCGGCAGACGGCTCGCGCGATGTGCACTGGGGCGACATGTGGCACTACGCGCTGGCCCGCATGGTGGTTGCCGCGCGCGCCAACGGGTTGCGGCCGATCGACGGCCCGTTCGGCGACTTCCAGGACAAGGAAGGCTACAAGGCCGCCGCCAAACGCGCCGCGGTGCTGGGCTGTGAAGGCAAATGGGCGATCCACCCGAGCCAGATCGAGCTGGCCAACGAAGTGATGTCGCCGTCGGACGCGGAAATCACCAAGGCCCACCGCATTCTGGAAGCCATGGCCGAGGCTGAAGCCGCCGGCAAGGGCGCGGTATCGCTGGACGGCCGCCTGATTGACTACGCCTCAATCCGTCAGGCAGAAGTGCTGGTGGAGAAGGCCAAGCAGATCGCCGGCAATTAAGCCGCCGTTCTGCTTCAAGACCTTGCGCCGTCCTGGCTTGAGCCGGGGCGGCTGAACTCGACTATACTTGGGAGATCCGGATGACCGAGTTGCTGACCACCGCCAGGGCCCTGTTCCAGGCCGCTGTCGACCGCGCAGACCCGGCCAAGGCCCTGCGTGCGCAGCTAGAGTTGTCACCGCTCTCCCCCCTGCCCGAAGGCGGCAGAAACGTGCTGCTGGCCGTGGGCAAAGCCGCCATCCCGATGATGCGGGAGGCACTCGCGCTGATCCCGGATGCAGCCCAGGCATTGGCAATCACAAACCCTGAAAATTACACGGAAATTCCTGGCGCCACGGTGATTTGCGGCGCCCATCCGGTGCCGGATGAAGCCAGCGCCGCCGCCGGTCAGGCGGCTATTGAACTGGCGCATTTGCTCGGCCCCGATGACCGGCTGATCGCGCTGATTTCCGGCGGCGGTTCCGCCCTGATGGTGGCCCCCGCCCCCGGTCTGACACTGGCGGACAAGGCTGCGGTGAACCAGCTGCTGCTCGCCTCGGGCCTTGAGATCAACGAGATGAACCTGATTCGCCAGCAGCTGTCGGGCATTAAGGGCGGCGGATTGCTGCGCCATGCCGCGCCTGCTCAGGTGCAAGCCTTCATCCTATCTGACGTGATCGGAGACGACCTGCGCGCCATCGCCTCCGGCCCCACTGTGGCACCGATCGGCACCCGCGCTCAGGCACGGGAGATCCTGCAGCGCGCCGGCATCTGGGACAATGCGCCAGCGGCCGTCAGAACGCAGCTCAGCACGGCTGAAGAGGTCCGGGACGTCCCGCCCCCGGCCAGCAACACATTGATCGGCTCCAACCGCCACAGCCTGAAGGCGATGATGGCCGCGGCGGCAGAGGTTTGGACCTGCAAGCTGGTCTCCCACCGCTTGGTGGGTGACGTGGCAGAGGCTGCTGAAACTGTCGTCACTGCTGCGCAAAATGCCCCCAAAAACAAACCCGTCGCGCTCATCTTCGGCGGCGAAACCACCGTGCAGCTCCGCGGCAGCGGCCTCGGCGGGCGCAACCAGGAACTCGCTCTGCGCGTCGCCAAACTGGGCGCGGAACGGCTCAGCGGCGACTGGCTGTTCCTGTCCGGCGGCACTGACGGGCGCGACGGGCCGACAGATGCCGCCGGCGGTATCGCGACCCCGGCCACCTGGGACGCCATCAAGGCCGCAGGCCTGGACCCGGAGGCGCTGCTTGCCAACAACGACAGCTACGCCGCCCTCAAAGCCGCGGACGCGCTGCTGATCACCGGCGGAACCGGCACCAATGTGGCCGATGTGCAAGTTTTCCTGAAACGTCCAGGCTGATCAGAGCACCCGCTCTTTCATCTTTCTGAAAATACTCCCGTCCCGCCGCCCGGCAGGCGGCTTTGCCGCCGAAAGGGGCGGCTCCTGCGGCGGCAACAGACGATGCGCTCAAGCCGTGGCGCGCTTCTCGCCCCACTCGGCCAGATCGTTCACCAGCATCATCGCCACCCGCCGGAACACCTGGCGCAGCCGCTCCACATGCGGCCCCTCCAGTTTCAGCTCGGCCAGCGCCTGATCCATGCACTTCAGCCAGTTCTCGGCGTCTTCTTCGGTGATCGGCACATGGGCATGCATCAGCTTCACATCCATATGCCCGTGCTTTTCCTCGTAGTACCGGCGCCCGCCCATGAAACCGGACAGGAAATTGAACTGCTCGATCCGGGCATGATCCATCCCATGCCCGCGCTTGTGCAGCTTGACGATCTGCGCGCCGGCCTCGGTTTCCTCGACAATATCGTAGAACCGCTCGACCAGCGCACGCAGCATCTCTTCGCCGCCAATCTGCTCAATCAGCTTCTGAGCCATTTAACCTCCCAGCCCCGCAAACGGCCGGCCTCAGGATTGAGGCCGGGTCTTCTTGGGGTCGTAATGCGCAAAGGGTACGATTTTGGCCGGCAGCCGTTTTTGATGCCCGTCAAGCTTGCCGATTTCAACTTCAGTCCCAACCTCGGAACAAGACACGTCCACCCGCGCCAGCGCGATGTTCTTGCCCAAGAGCGGCGAGCGCATGGACGAGGTCACCTCCCCGATTTGCGCGCGCCCGATATGGACGCAGTCGCCATGGCCAACATCAATCGCCGAGTCGATGTCCAGCCCCACCAGCTTGCGCGCCGGAGTGGTCTTGCGCCGGATCAGCGCATCGCGGCCGATGAAGTCATCTTCTTTCGACTTCAGCGGCACGGTGAACCCGATGCCCGCTTCAAACGGGTCGGTCTGATCGCTGAAGTCGTAGCCGGCAAAGATCAGCCCGGCCTCGATCCGCACCATGTCCAGCGCCTCCAGCCCCATCGGGCGGATGCCGTGGTCCTGCCCTGCCGCCCAGACCGCATCAAACACTTCGCTCGCGTGCTTCGGGTGGCAGAAGATCTCGTACCCCAATTCGCCGGTGTACCCGGTCCGCGATACCACCACCGGCACGCCCTGATCATCACCAATCCGCGCGGGCGTGAAGCGGAACCAGCCCAGTTCCTCCAGCGCCGGATTGTGCGGTGCGGTCCAGATGATCTTCTTCAGCAAATCCCGGCTTTCCGGGCCTTGCACCGCGATATTGTGCTGCATATCGGTCGAAGACCGGATCAGCACGTTCAGACCCAGCTTCTCCGCCTGCTCGCGGATCCATTCCCCGCCATAATCCGAGCCGCCGATCCAGCGGAAGTTGTCCTTGCCCAGGCGGAACACAGTGCCGTCGTCGATCATGCCGCCATGCGGGTAGCACATCGCGGTATAGACCACCTGCCCCACCGCCAGCTTCTTGATATTGCGGGTGAAAATATACTGGCAGAGCGCCTCCGCATCCGGACCGGTGATCTCGAACTTGCGCAGGGCGGACAGGTCCAGCACCACGCATTTCTCGCGGCAGGCCCAGTATTCCTCCAGCGGCCCGGAACTGGCATAGCAGTTGGCCAGCCAGAACCCGTTATACTCGACGAAATTGCGGGTCAGCTTGCTGAGACGGTCGTGGAAACCGGTTTCCTTGGTCATCTTGGGCTCCGATTCAGGGGTCGCGCGGAACGCAATCGCCCGCTTGAAACTCTCTTGTCCGCTGTAGGTGCGGACGTGAATGTCGGTGGGGTTCCAGCCATTGGCGGCGCTGGTGTCATCCGGGCAGGCAGAGCTGACACAGACCAGATCGGTCAGCGCCCGCAGCAGCACATAGTCGCCGGGCCGGGTCCAGGGCTCATCGGCATACATCACGCCATGCTCATCCAGCCCGGTGTTGAAGAAGAAGTTGATCGCCATCCACCCCGCGCGCGGTGTCACCCCATGCTGGGCCAGCGTCGCGTTGAAGTTATCCGAGCAGTTCACATGGCCCGGATAGCCGATGTCATCGTAATATTTTGCTGCGCAGGCCAGGGCAAAGGCATCATGCCGCCCCACCGTGTCCTGCACCACTTCGACCAGCGGCAGCATGTCCTGATCATAATATTTCGCATGCAGTCCGGGCATCGGATAGGCATGGCCCATCAGCGTCCGGGTGGTGGTCACATCCAGCGCGTGCTCCACGCCCTTGTCCAGTTTGCGGGCGGCAAAACACTGAAAGTCGGTGCACTGGCGGCCATCCACGTCAATGATCTGGATGTAGTCGCCGGCCTTCACGAAATAGCTTTCCGCGGTGGCGCTGTGCACCCGCACCTCATTGACCGGCTCGGCCAGCGGGTCCGGCAGTTCAAACCGCGCCACCTGCTTGATCACCGCCCGCTTGACCATAACCGTCAGGGAGGTGGCCGTATCCTGCTTCTCAAAATCCATGATCCCGCCAGGGGCCGCAACGATCACGACGCCGTCGCGCTGCGCGGTAAAGCTCTCCTCCGTCTTGGCAGGCGTCGCCGCATCAAACAACCGGACCGCGCCGCCCTGCGCCAAGTCGATGCCGCGCGCTTCCATCCCCATGCGCAAACCGCGCAAGGACTGGTCCGAGGAGGTCAGCAGCGCCTTCAGCCCGCTTGCATCGCTATTGGGCGCCGCGCCGATGATCCCCGCGTCGATGCGCCCCTTGTCCTCTGCGGCAATGATCTCGCAGGGCTGGCCGCCTTCGTCATTGATCACAGTCACCCTGTCGCCGGTTTCCAACCGGATCAGGATCGCGCCGCAGCCCTCGACCACGTAGCGCTCGGTTCCTTTCGGCAGCGAAAACACCGACGGCTGATACAGTCCCGAAGGCTTCGGCGGCCCTTTCACGACATCAGGGAAGCTCATGTCATTCATCGCGCATCTCCTGCTGAACTCCGGCCAGAAATTGCACAGCCGGAATATTTATTTATTGAAAAGAATATTGCCTTCCGCCACTCTAATCAACAAACATGTTGATTTTCAGCGGAAAAACGGAAAATGCCCGGGATGCGTCATTTTCCTCGGGGTGAATGCCGCAAACGAAAGGATAACCGCCATGCACGCGCTGCTCCTTGGCCTTGCCGCGGCCCTTGCCTGGGGCATACATGACCTTTGCGTGCGGTTTGTCTCACAAAGAACCGGTATCCTGCCTGCCATGCTGACCGTTTTTGCCAGCGGGGCGATTCTGGTAGCCGCCGCAGCTTTTGCCTTTGGCAATTGGCAAGCGATGACCCTGCCGGCGGCCCGGCTGGCAGGGCTGTCCGGCGCGATCTTTGCCCTGGCGTCCTATGCGCTCTACCGCGCCTTTGCGCTGGGGCCGGTTAAGCTGGTGGCGCCGCTGATCGGCGCCTACCCTGTGCTGTCGCTCGGCATGGCAATGCTGCAGGGCCAGCCGGTTGGCCCGGGCCACTGGCTCGCCGTCGCGGCAGTGGTTGGCGGGGTCGGCTGCATCGCGGTTTTCGCCACAGAAGACGACGGAAGCCCGGCCAGCCTGCAGGCGGCGGCCTGGGGGCTGGCCGGCGCCATCGGCTTCGCCCTCACCTTTGCCACAGGCCAGGCCGCCACCCAGGCAGGCGCGGAACTGCCGGTTCTGATCGTGACCCGCACCGCCGCCATCCTGATCTTGCTGGGCTTGGCGCTCGCCGCCCGGGCGGTTCAAATGCCTGCCCGCAAGATGCTGCCGCTCCTGTGCCTGATGGGCGCGCTGGACGCATTTGCGCTCGGGCTGGTGTTGTACTCCGGCACCCTGCCCCGGCCTGAATTTGCCTCGGTCGGCGCGTCCTTGTTCGGCCTGGTCACCGTGGTTCTGGCCTGGCTCGTGCTGCGCGAAAGCATGAACCGCGCACAGTGGATCAGTGTTGCCGTCACCTTCGGCGGCATCGCCTACCTGGGCTTCTGACCCCCAGCTCATTCATCTTTCAAAAAGGGGCTCCGCCCGTTCCCGGGCGAAACGCTCACCCCTTCATCTTTCAAAAAATACTCCCGCCGGAGGCGTCCGGCGGGAGCGGTTTTGTTCTAACCTTGGCGGTCTGCGCGTCAGGCGGTCAGCCCTTCCGGCTCCGCGAGGTTGCTGGCGCGGCAGGCGGCGGTCACGGTGTTGGCCAGGAGACACGCGATGGTCATCGGGCCGACGCCGCCCGGCACCGGGGTGATGGCGCCCGCGCGCTCCGCGGCCGAGGCGTAATCCACATCGCCCACCAGACGGGTCTTGCCCTCACCCTTCTCCGGCGCATCGATGCGGTTGATGCCGACGTCGATCACCGTCGCGCCCTCCTTGATCCAATCGCCCGGCACCATCTCCGGACGGCCCACGGCCGCCACCACGATGTCGGCGCGGCGCACCACATCCGGCAGATCCTTGGTGCGCGAATGCGCAATCGTCACGGTGCAGCTGTCGCCCAGCAGAAGCTGCGCCATCGGCTTGCCGACGATGTTGGAGCGGCCAATGACAACCGCATCCAGGCCAGACAGGCTGCCGTGGTGCGCGCGCAGCATCATCAGGCAGCCCAGCGGCGTGCAGGGCACCATCGACTTCTGGCCGGTGCCCAGAAGGCCCACGTTGGAGATGTGGAAGCCGTCGACATCCTTCTCCGGCGCGATCGAATTGATCACCAGATCCTCGTCCAGATGCTTCGGCAGCGGCAGCTGCACCAGGATGCCATGCACCTTCGGATCGTTGTTCAGCTGATCGATCAGCGCCAGCAGGTCGGCCTCCGGGGTGTCCGCGTCCAGCTTGTGCTCGAACGAGTTCATCCCCACCTCGACGGTGCTCTTGCCCTTGGAGCGGACATAGACCTGGGAGGCCGGGTCCTCGCCCACCAGCACCACCGCCAGGCCGGGGGTGATGCCATGCTCCTCTTTCAGCCGCGCCACATGCTCCGCCACCTGGCCGCGCACCTTGGCCGCAAAGGCCTTGCCGTCAATCACTGTTGCTGCCATTGCTCTCTTCCTTTCCGCCGGGGGGCCGCCCCCGGATCCGGTCCCGTCATCTCAAAGCTTCAGCGGCCCGGGTGTCCCCGGGCCGCTGCATTCCGTCTGTGCCGGCTCAGAACAGGCCTTCGATCTGGCCGTCCGCATTCAGGCGGATGGTCTCCGCCGCCGGGGTGCGCGGCAGGCCCGGCATCGTCATGATCTCGCCGCAGACCACCACGATGAAGCCCGCACCGGCCGAAAGCCGCACTTCGCGCACCGGCACCGAATGGCCCACGGGCGCGCCGCGGCGGTTCGGGTCGGTGGTGAAGGAGTACTGGGTTTTTGCCATACAGACCGGCAGGTTGCCATAGCCCGCCTCTTCCCATTCCTTCAGCTGATTGCGGATCTTCTGATCGGCCAGCACCTCGTCGGCGCGGTAGATGCGCTTGGCGATGGTCTCGATCTTCTCAAACAGCGGCATGGCGTCCGGGTAGATCGGCGAGAAGTTCGCCTTGCCGGAGTCGGCCAGCTCAACCACCTTCTGCGCCAGATCGGCAGAGCCTTCGGAGCCCAGCTCCCAGTGGCGCGACAGCACCGCTTCGACGCCATGGCTGCCGCAGTAGTCCTTCACCGCCTGCACCTCGGCCTCGGTGTCGGTCACGAAGTGGTTGATCGCAACCACCACCGGCACGCCGAAGGATTTGACGTTTTCGATGTGGCGGCCGAGGTTGGCGCAGCCCTTGTTGACCGCATCGACGTTTTCCGCGCCCAGGTCCGCCTTGGCGATGCCGCCGTTCATCTTCATCGCCCGCACGGTGGCCACGACCACCACCGCCGACGGCGCGATGCCCGCCTTGCGGCACTTGATGTTCATGAACTTCTCGGCGCCGAGGTCGGCCCCGAAACCCGCCTCGGTGACCACGTAGTCGGCCACTTTCAGGGCGGTCTTGGTGGCGATGACCGAGTTGCAGCCATGCGCGATGTTGGCAAACGGGCCGCCGTGCACGAAGGCCGGGTTGTTTTCCAGGGTCTGCACCAGGTTCGGCTGCATCGCGTCCTTCAGAAGCACGGTCATCGCGCCCTCGGCCTTGATGTCGCGGCAGTAGACCGGGGTCCGGTCGCGGCGGTAGGCCACGATGATGTCGCCCAGGCGCTGTTCCAGGTCCTTGAGGTCATTGGCCAGGCACAGGATCGCCATCACTTCCGAGGCCACGGTGATGTCAAAGCCGGTCTCGCGCGGGAAGCCGTTGGAGACGCCGCCGAGCGAGGCGGTGATCTGGCGCAGCGCCCGGTCGTTCATGTCGACCACCCGGCGCCAGGCGACGCGGCGCACGTCGATCTCGCACTCGTTGCCCCAGTAGATGTGGTTGTCGATCATGGCTGACAGCAGCGAATGCGCCGAGGTGATGGCGTGGAAGTCGCCGGTGAAATGGAGGTTCATCTCCTCCATCGGCACCACCTGGGCATAGCCGCCGCCCGCAGCGCCGCCCTTCATGCCGAAGTTCGGCCCCAGCGAGGCTTCGCGGATACAGATCATCGCGTTTTTGCCGATCCGGTTCAGCCCGTCGCCCAGGCCCACGGTGGTGGTGGTCTTGCCTTCGCCCGCAGGCGTCGGGTTGATCGCGGTCACCAGGATCAGCTTGCCGTCTTCGCGGTCCTGCACCGAGTTGATGAACCGCTGGCTCACCTTCGCCTTGTCGTGGCCGTAGGGCAGCAGATCGTCATTGGAAATCCCGATCTTCGCACCAATCTCCTGGATCGGCTTCTTCTGCGCGTCCCGCGCGATCTCAATGTCACTCTTGTAGCTCATGGCCATCTCCCTGCTGCCATCCGTTCCGGGTCACGCCCCGCAGCAATCTTTGATTGCGAGGCAAGACATATTCCTATTACTCAATTTATTTTCCTAACCGTCAACACCCTCTTGTCCCCTTTCCGGGGCCAGACCCGGCATTTTCTGCCTTTCCGCCGCCAATAGGAAACAGGCAGAATTTCACCCCAAGTGAACACGGCGCATATGCGGCAGGCGCTGCCGCAAATAAAAAGGGCCCGGGCATTGCCCGGGCCGTAGAGGTCCGGCCCGCAGGCCAGACCGGGGAATCAGATGTCGAGGGTGTTGTCCTTCTCCCAGCGGGAGAAATGATTGACGAAGGAGTTCCACTCCTGCTGTTTCATCTTCAGGTAAGCGGCCGAGAACTCTTCGCCCATCATCGCCTTCAGGCCGTCGTCCTTGTCGTAGAAGCGCAGCGCATCCAGCATGTTGAGCGGCAGCTTCGGCGCGTCGGTGATGGTATGGCCTTCGGCATACATGTCGATGTCATGGCGCGGGCCGGGGTCGGCCTGGGCGCGGATGCCGGAGAGACCGGCCGCGATGATCACCGCCTGCAGCAGGTAGGGGTTCACCGCACCGTCGGGCAGGCGCAGCTCGAACCGGCCGGGGCCGGGGACGCGCACCATATGGGTGCGGTTGTTGCCGGTCCAAGTCACGGTGTTCGGCGCCCAGGTGGCCCCCGACATGGTGCGCGGCGCGTTGATGCGCTTGTAGGAGTTCACTGTCGGGTTAGTGATTGCCGCCAGCGCCGAGGCGTGCTTCATGATGCCGCCCAGGAACCAGCCGCCCTGCTCCGACAGACCCAGTTCGGCAACCTGGCCCGTACCCTTCTCACCGGCGAAGACGTTGACCCGGGCATCCTTGCCCGGCGCGTCCCAGACCGAGATATGGGCGTGGCAGCCGTTGCCGGTGAGGCCCTCGACCGGCTTCGGCATAAAGGTCGCGCGGTAGCCGTGCTTTTCCGCCACCGATTTGGTCATGAACTTGAAGAAGCTGTGCTTGTCCGCGGTCGACAGCGCATCGTCGAACTCCCAGTTCATCTCGAACTGGCCGTTGGCGTCCTCATGGTCGTTCTGGTACGGGCCCCACCCCAGCTCCAGCATATAGTCGCAGATTTCGCGCACCACGTCATAGCGGCGCATCACCGCCTGCTGGTCATAGCAGGGTTTTTCAGCCGTATCGAAGGGGTCGGAGATCTGCTCCCCGTCCGGCGACAGCAGGAAGAACTCGGCCTCGATGCCGGTCTTAACGTGCAGGCCTTCGTCCGCGGCCTCCTTGATCAGGCGGCGCAGCACATTGCGCGGCGCCTGGGCCACGTCCTCGCCTTCCATCACGCAGTCCGCCGCTACCCAGGCGACCTCCGGCTTCCATGGCAGCTGGATCACCGAGGAGGGATCCGGCACTGCCAGCATGTCCGGATGTGCGGGCGTCAGGTCAAGCCAGGTGGCAAAACCGGCAAAGCCGGCCCCGTCTTCCTGCATATCCGCGATCGCCTGCGCCGGCACCAGTTTAGCGCGCTGCCCCCCGAACAAGTCGGTGAAGGAGATCATGAAGTACTTGACGCCTTTTTCTTGTGCGAAAGCAGCCAGATCTGTCGTCATGGTCCTACTTCCTTTCCCTGTTGAACGTATTTCGAAAATGGGGCGCGGACTGTTGCCAGCCGCGCCCCGCCAATCGTCAGAACCCAGCCTTGCCCGGGTACCAGTCGGTCCCGGCCAGCGGCACCCGCGCCATGGCGGCGGCCTCCATGGTCAGGGCGCACAGATCCTCGGGCTCGAGGTTGTGCAGATGGTTGTGGCCGCAGGCGCGGGCGATGGTCTGCGCTTCCAGCGTCATCACCTTGAGGTAGTTGCGCAGGCGGCGGCCCGCATCGACCGGGTCCAGGCGCTTCATCAGCTCCGGGTCCTGGGTGGTAATGCCCGCCGGATCCTTGCCTTCGTGCCAGTCGTCATAGGCGCCAGTGGTGGTGCCCAGTTTCTGGTACTCGCTTTCCCACTTCGGGTCGTTGTCGCCCAGCGCGATCAGCGCCGCGGTGCCGATCGCCACCGCGTCCGCGCCCAGCGCCATTGCCTTGGCCACATCGGCGCCGGTGCGGATGCCGCCGGAGACGATCAGCTGCACTTCGCGGTGCACGCCCAGATCCTGCAGCGCCTGCACGGCAGGGCGGATGCAAGCCAGGGTCGGCAGGCCGACATGTTCGATGAACACGTCCTGGGTGGCGGCGGTGCCGCCCTGCATGCCGTCCAGCACCACAACGTCCGCGCCGGCCTTCACCGCCAAAGCAGTGTCGTAGTAGGGTCGGGTGCCGCCGACCTTCACATAGATCGGCACCTGCCAGTCGGTGATCTCACGCAGTTCCAGGATCTTGATTTCCAGATCATCCGGGCCGGTCCAGTCCGGGTGGCGGCAGGCGGAACGCTGGTCGATGCCTTTCGGCAGAGTGCGCATTTCCGCAACCCGGTCGGAAATCTTCTGGCCCAGCAGCATGCCGCCGCCGCCGGGCTTGGCGCCCTGGCCGACCACGACCTCGATCGCGTCCGCCTTGCGCAGGTCGTCCGGGTTCATGCCGTAGCGGGACGGCAGATACTGATAGACCAGCTTGGAGGAATGGCCGCGCTCTTCCGGGGTCATGCCGCCGTCGCCGGTGGTGGTCGAGGTGCCCGCAGCGGATGCGCCGCGGCCCAGGGCCTCCTTGGCCGGCCCCGACAGCGCGCCAAAGCTCATGCCGGCGATGGTGACCGGGATGTCCAGCTCAATCGGCTTCTTGGCGAAACGGGTGCCCAGCGTCACCTTGGTTTCGCATTTCTCGCGGTAGCCCTCCAGCGGGTAGCGCGAGATCGAGGCGCCGAGGAACAGCAGGTCATCGAAATGCGGCACCCGGCGCTTGGCGCCGCCGCCGCGGATGTCGTAGATCCCGGTGGCCGCCGCGCGTCGGATTTCCGCGTTGATCGGATTTGAGAAAGTCGCCGACTGGATCGGGACCGTGCGGGGGATGTTATTGCTATCCATGTCTAGTGATCCCTGTCCTTAGTACGCTTGCGCGTTGTCGACGTCGAAGTTGTAGAGCGTGCGGGCGGAACCGTAGCGCTTGAACTCCTCCGGCTTGGCATCGGCGCCGGCGCGGGCCAGCAGATCCTTGAGGATCTCGATATGCTCCGGGCGCATTTCCTTCTCGATGCAGTCGGCGCCCAGGCTCTTGACGCTGCCGCGCACAAAGAACCGCGCCTCGTAGCAGCTGTCGCCCAGCGCATCGCCCGCATCGCCCAGCACCACCAGGTTGCCCGCCTGTGCCATGAAGGCGCACATGTGGCCGATGTTGCCATGAACAACGATGTCGATGCCCTTCATCGAGATGCCGCAGCGCGACGAGGCATTGCCCTTGATCACCAAGAGGCCGCCATGGCCGGTGGCGCCGGCATACTGGCTGGCGTCGCCCTCGACGATCACGGTGCCGGACATCATGTTTTCCGCAACACCGGGGCCGGCCGACCCCTCCACCTTGACGGTCGCCTGCTGGTTCATGCCGGCGCAATAGTACCCGGTGGACCCCTTGACGGTGACTTCAATGGGCGAGTTCAGGCCCACGGCAATGGCATGGCTGCCCTTGGGGTTGACGATCTCCCAGGCGGTTTTGTTGGAGCTGCCGTTCAGTTCCTGCAGGGCCGAATTCAGACCGCGCAGGCCATTTGCTTCAAGATCATATGTCTGCATCTTAGTGGTTCCAGAAGTAAACGGTTGCGGGTTCGGGCTCCCAGACGCGGGCGTCTTCGATGCCCGGCAGGTTCACCAGCGCGCGGTATTCGCTGCCGAACGCGACATACTGGTCGGTCTCCGCCATCACGGCCGGCTTGCAGGCGATCGGGTCGCGGACGACGCCAAAGCCGTCCTTGGTACCGACCACAAAGGTGAAGAAGCCATCCAGATCCTCCAGGCTGCCTTCCAGCGCCTCGCCCAGCGTGGCGCCGTTCTGCATCTTCCAGGTCAGATAGGCCGCGCCCACTTCGGTGTCGTTCTGGCTTTCGATCCGCACGCCTTCGCGGCGCAGCTTGCGGCGCAGCGCGTTGTGGTTGGACAGAGAACCATTGTGCACCAGGCACTGGTCGGAACCGGTGGAGAACGGGTGCGCGCCCTCGGTAGTCACGGCGGATTCGGTGGCCATACGGGTGTGGCCGATGCCGTGGCTGCCGCCCATGCCGCGCACGTTGAACCGCTCGGCAACCTTCTCGGGCAGACCCACTTCCTTGTAGATCTCGATGGTGTCGCCCGCGCTCATGACGCGCATCCCGGGACGCAGTTCTGCCAGCGCGCTGCGGGCCTCTTCCTCCTTGCCCGCGGGCAATTCCAGAACCGCGTGCGTGTCGATCACCCGGATCGACACATCGGCGCTCAGCGCTTCGGCCAGCGCGCCGTCCAGCCCGTCAAACGCCGCTTCCGGCGTGTCGGACTGCACGGTAAGCTTGGCCCGCCCGTCCGCGTCCGCGCCATAGATCGCAATGCCCGCGCTGTCCGGACCGCGGTCCGTCATGGTGATGAGCATATCAGTGAGCATATCGCCCAGTTTCGGCTCAAGTGTTTTGTCTTTCAGAAAAAGACCGACAATCCCGCACATGGGTGTGCCTCCTGCTTTTCATCTCGAATCAACGCTAGCAGTTTGCGATCTGCCGTTCAACTCTTATGAAACTTATTTTCCTACGAAGGAAAGAAAAGGCGCGCCGCATGGCGCGCCTCTGGTCTGGAAAGGTCAGTACTTCTCCAGCAGACTGTGGATTTTTTCCGTGTCTCCCATCCGCTTGGCCTTCTCCAGATGCTGGCCCTCGCGGACGAACTGGATCCGGTGCCAGGCGATCCAGAAGACCACCCCCAGGACCACCATCAGCCCCTCCGAGCCCTGGAACGGATAGACCGCCCCAACCTCTGCCAGATCCACCGCCCAGCTGTCGTAACCGATCGTAGACATTTCAATTCTCCTTATTCAGCTGGAACGCCGCCGCCATTCAGTGCAGCCTTGTCGGCGGCAATGATCTCGGCCTTGGCATCTTCGTAGGCATGGTGTTCCGCGTAATCGAGGCCCTGCAGCTCGACCTCCACCGGGATCCGCAGCACGCCCGCGGCCGCCTGCATCTTGGCGATCACGAAGCCCGGCAGCCAGCCCAGCACCCCGAACATGATCACCGCGCCAACGACCTGGCCGACCGGGTTCACCGTGGCGAAACCTTCATAAGGCGAGCTTGGTGCGCCCCACAGCAGGAAGCCCGCGATGATCAGGCCGACAACGCCGGAATAGCCATGCACCGCAACCGCGCCCACCGCGTCATCCAGCTTGAAGGTGCGCTCCACCCAGTAATGCAGCTTGTAGACGATCACGACACCAACAGCGCCGACCAGCATCGCCTGGATCGGGTGATACAGATCGTTGCCCGCCGAGGCAGTGATGATGCCCGCCAGACCGCCGGAGAAGGTCCAGAACGCATCGCCCTTGGACACCACATAGGCCGCCATCAAACCGCCGGACATCGACATCAGGAAGTTAAAGGTGATCGCGGACAGCGAGGTCGGCGCCAGATAGATATTGGTGGCCGTCCAGGTGTCGCCGGTCAGCATCCCGCCAATGCCTTCGGGCGAGATCACAGGGATGTTGCACGCGGCGTAAAAACCCCAGAAACCGGAATAGATCAGGAAGATCCCGATGGTCAGCATCCAGGGGTTATGCGGCGGGATATCGCGCGGGGTGCCATCGGCGGCAAACTTGCCCAGCCGCGGCCCCAGCACCATGATCACGCCCAGCGCGTAACCGCCAGCGATTGCGTGGATCACCCCGGACGCATAGGCATCATGGTAGCCCAGGTATTTCACCATCCAGCCCTCGGCATGCCAGCCCCAGGCGGCGTCGATGATCCAGAACACCGATCCGATCATCACCGCATGCACCCACAAGGCAGAGGAGCGGATCCGTTCGATGACCGCACCGGACACGATCGAGGCGGCGGTCCAGGAGAACAGCAGGAACGCTGCCCAGAACACGCCGGTGATCCGGTCGGACAGGTTGGTGGCCATGTTCTGCGACCACGGCAGGTTCGCCGCGCCCGCCTCATAGTTCAGGCCGCCGAAGAACGGGAAGCTGGGAAAAGCCCAGTAGATCCACCAGCCGAAAAAGAAGAATGTCACCGTGACCAGCGGAATGATCATGATGTTCTTCATCAGTGTGTGCATGTGGTTGCGGTGGCGGCTCGCGCCGACCTCATACATGCAGAACCCCACGTGAATGAGGAACATGAAGACAACCGTCACCCAGTAATAGAACTCGGTGAACACGGTTGTTAACGCGTTCAGATTTCCATCCAATGTTTTGCCCTCCTGTTGGCAGTGCTCCCGGGCATTTTTGCCTCTTGGGAATATTATTTTCCTTTACATTGGGTCCTGAGGCGCAAATCTGTCAACAATCATGTGAAAGTTTATTCACTCGCAGGGAACCTGCCCGGCTCTCAAGCGTTTCTCCTGGCGGTTCCGGCGGCCCTCTGTTCGCCCGCGCCTCCAACGGCTTAGGGCACCTTGGCGACGCCTGAAGCCCGCACAGCCGCCTGCGCGCGCCGGCGGCCCCGGAACAGCAGGCTACGTTTGGCCGGAACGCCCGTTTGCGGCGGAATCGCGCGAATCTCCGGCGCTGAAGGCCTCCGATTCTCACTTGAAACGGGTCATCGGGCAGCCCCCGCAACCCCAAGCTAGCCGCCAAAAAGACCATTTCAGGCCAATCCATGCCGCAAAGCCATGGGGAATCGGCCTTTTAGGCAAAATCTTTTTCCTGATAGGAATATTCATTGACACAACGCCCCCTCTCTTGGCTAACTGGACCAGACCAAAGGAACCAAATCAACAAATTTGGTCCGCACCAATAGGGAGACTTAGACAATGACTGCATCCTGGCGCTTCTCAACCCTTGCTGACCGCCACCGGGCGATGGGCTCGGACCTGGAAGACTGGAGCGGCATGGGCACCGCCTGGACCTATGACAAGGACCAGACGGAAGAATACATGGCGATCCGCACCAAGGCGGGCTTCATGGACGTGTCCGGCCTGAAGAAGGTCCACATCGTCGGCCCCCACGCCAGCCACGTCATCGACCGGGCTACCACCCGCAACGTGGAAAAGATCAAACCCGGCCGCAGCACCTATGCCTGCATGCTGAACGACGACGGCAAATTCGTCGACGACTGCGTGATCTACCGCATGGGTCCGAACAGCTGGATGGTGGTGCACGGCTCCGGCCAGGGCCACGAGCAGCTGACCATGGCGGCGCAGGGCCGCGACGTCGACATCCGCTTTGACGACAACCTGCATGACATCTCCCTGCAGGGGCCGCTGGCGGTCGATTTCCTGGAAGAACAGGGCGTGCCCGGCATCCGCGACGTGGTCTACTTCAGCCACATCCACACCACCCTGTTCGATAAGCCCGTCACCATTTCGCGCACCGGCTACACTGGCGAGCGCGGCTATGAGATCTTCTGCCGCGGCCAGGACGCGCCGCATATCTGGGACAATCTGGTCGAAAAGGGCGCGCCGATGGGTATCATCCCGACCCGCTTCACCACGCTCGACCTGTTGCGCGCCGAAAGCTACCTGCTGTTCTTCCCCTATGACAACTCGGAGATGTACCCCTTCGAGAACGAGAAATGCGGCGACACGCTGTGGGAACTGGGCCTCGACTTCACCGTCTCGCCGGGCAAGACCGGCTTCCGCGGCGCCGAGGAGCACTACCGCCTGAAGGGCAAGGAGCGTTTCAAGATCTACGGCGTCAAGCTGGAAGGCACCGAGCCCGCCGAAGAAGGTGCGCCGCTCCTGCGCGACGGCAAGCAGGTCGGCGTGGTCACCATCGGCATGTACTCGCCCTTGAACGAGCACAATGTGGGCATCGCCCGCATGCCGGTCGACTGCGCCGAACCCGGCGTGCCGCTGACCGTCAAGAACTCCACCGGCGAAATCCCCTGCGTTGCAGCGGAAATGCCGTTCCACGATCCGGAAAAGAAACGCCGGACCGCAAAAGGCTGAGCCGAATACCGGGCGTCCCCGCACCGGGGGCGCCTGCTTTCGTTCACCCGGACTGCAGGAAAAGCGACCCACATGCCCAAGACACAATTTCCCCCTTCCATCACCAGCCGCCCGGTCTACGGCGAGCTTGAGGCCCGCTCCGGCGGCGGCCATCTGATGATCGCCGATGCCGAAGGCGCCGAAGCGATCCTCGATCTGGCCAAATCCGTGGACCAGGGCTTCTGGGCCAAGGCTCACATCATCTACATCCCCAAGACGACCGGCACCAAATACAGCAGCCAGCTGGAAGAGCTGGGCGCGGGCCAGTACTACGCCGGCCCCTCCTATGAGGCCGCGCAAGGCCGCATCCGCCGCGCCCTGCAGGATTGCCACATGGGCACCCAGGTGTACCTGACCGGCACCGAAAGCCTGATGGGCCAGGCCATGGCCGAGGCCACCGCGGCCGGCATCCCGCACACCGCGATCCAGACCGAACACCGCGGCTCCACCGCGCGGCGGATGCAGTGCGTGCACTGCAAGGGCATCACCGAGGACGTGACCACCGACCCGTTCGAATGCAGCCACTGCGGCCTCAGCCTGTTCGTGCGCGATCACTACTCGCGCCGCCTGGCCGCCTTTCAGGGGGTGCGGGTGGATGCCGAGGATCCGGGCAACATTCCCGAGAAAGTGGAGCTGTTCAAATGAGTGCTGGCACCGCAAAGCTGAATGTCACCGTGGCCGAGGTAAAACCGGTCAACGATCTGGTCACCCGCTTCAAATTCGTCCGCACCGGCGGCGGCGACCTGCCCACTTTCTCGGGCGGGGCGCATACCGTGGTGGAAATGCAGGACGGCGATATCACCCGGCTCAATGCCTATTCGCTGATGTCCAACCCAGCCGACCGCGGCGCCTATACCATCTCGGTGCGGCGCGACGATCAGGGCCGCGGCGGCTCCAGGTTCATGCACACCAAGGTCAAGGAGGGGATGGAGATGGTGATCTCCAACCCGGTAAACCTGTTCTCGCTGGACCTGCGCGCGAAGAAACACCTGATGCTGGCCGGCGGCATCGGCATCACGCCATTCATGGCGCAAATGCATCAGCTCTCGATGATGGGCGGCCATTTCGAGCTGCACTACGCGGTCCGCACAGCCTCGCTCGGCACATATGCCAGGGAGCTCTCAGAGCGCTACCCCGGCAAGGTCCACATCTACCATGACGACCAGAACGAGGCGATTGATCTGAACACCCTGCTCGCCAACCAGCCGCTGGGCACCCATGTCTACGTCTGCGGCCCCAAGGGCATGATCAACTGGGTGCATGCCACCGCCGAGGAGATGGGCTGGCCGCGCGAGGCGGTGCACTCCGAGGAATTCCTGGCACCGGCCTCCGGCAAACCGTTTGAGGTCAAATGCGCGGTCTCCAACAAGATCGTGCAAGTCGGCGAACACCAGTCCTTGCTGGAGGCGCTGGAAGCAGCCGGCATCGACGCCCCCTACCTCTGCCGCGGCGGCGCCTGCGGCCAGTGCGAAACCAATGTCATCGGCTATGACGGCAAGTTCCTGCACTACGACCACTGGCTGACCGACGAGCAAAAAGCCGGCGGAAAACACATCATGCCCTGCGTGTCGCGCTTTGAAGGCAAGACACTGGTTCTGGACCGCTGAGGGAGAGAAAGATGACCATTCAATTCAACGACGAAACCTTCTACGGCGACTTCACCTTCAAGAACTCGGACTGGGCAATCAAACGCTTCCCCTTCCCGTTCCACGAAGACAGCTACATGTACTCCGTGAACATGGAGCCGCACAAATCCTACCGGCCCGGCTCGGTATTCGAACGCACCTTCGACGTGGATGAACACTACGTCTCGGAAATGAAGGACCGGGCCAGGGTGCTGGCCAATGACCCGCTGCGCTGCCAGTCGCTGCCGCATATGACGCTGGCGGGCTGGGATCTGGTCGAGCTGATCATGGAGGCCAAGGCGGCCGAATACCCGGACCTGTTCGAACTGCATAAAGACGGCAACCGCTGGCGCTGGATCAACAAGCCGCTGGGCATCGACGACACCTTCACCTTCCTCGATGAAAGCACCCTGCCCTACGGCCCGATGGAATATATCACCCGCCAGACCCAGGGCGACTTTGCGGTGCTCGACCAGCGCGATGACAACCTGTGGATGGACGCCGGCATGGTCACCACCCAGGCCGACTGGTCGCTGGACTTCGATATCGGCATGAACTTCTTCGAATGGCACGCCCCGGTCCCGAAGGCGCATGAGATGGGTATCTTCGTGCGCGCCCTGAAGTTCCTCCTGAACATCCAGCAGGGCCAGCCCGCCCGCCGCCTGAACTGGACGATGACCGTCAACCCGCTGCTCGATACCTCGCCCGAGAACTACCACAAATGGGGCGTGATGAAGCAAGGGCTGACGAGGGAGAACATCGGCGACAAGCAGCACCTGCGGGTCGAGCTGCAGACCTTCTTCCGGCTGCCGCGCTCCAACGCGCTGGTGTTCCCGATCCGCTGCTACCTGATCAGCTTCAACGATCTGGTGACGGTGCCGAAATGGGCCCGCCGCCTGCACCGGGTGATCCGCGACCTGCCGGAGGAGCTGGCGACCTACAAGGGCTTCATCGACAACCGCCCGCTGATGGTGGAGTGGCTCTCGCAATTTGACGACGGCAGCCCGACCTCGGACGGCATCTGGCCCGACGACGACTGATCCCGAGCGGACTTGCGGGCCGTCCCTACCCCTGTCACCTAGGCCCGCTTCACTGACTGCCGCTGCCCCTGGCTCCGGCAGTTTCTTTTTGCCCGCAGTGCGCGAAGCCCTCCCGCCCCCGCATCAGACGGCAGGCTGCGCCTGCCCCCTGCGCGGCGTTGGGCCGGGCAGCGCGCTTCGCGCACTGCGGGCGGCCCCGCAAGGCTTGCCGCAAAACGCAACTGCGCCGCGCATCGCGCGGCGCCGGGCCCAACTGTGCAGGGGCATCGTCAGATCGCCCGGAACAGGCGGGAGCCCGCCCCGCCGGTATCTCAGCTCGACTGCGGGTAGGAAATGACCGACAGATAACGCGCAGGCAGCTTGACCAGGCTTTCCGGCCCGTGCGGCGCATCGGCGTCGAAAAACAGCGTGTCGCCCGGCTTCAGCGCAAACACCTTGTCGCCGTGGCGGTAATCCACCTCACCTTCCAGCATGTACAGCATCTCGATACCGTCATGCTGGAAGGTCGGGAAGACATCCGACTCCTCGGTCAGGGTGATCATGTAAGGCTCCACCATCACGCCGGAGGCATTGGCGCCAAGATGGCCCAGAAGCTGATACTGATGCCCCGCCCGCGTGCCGGCCCGCTCGGTCTCCACTCCCGCGCCCGACTTGGTGTGCACCGCTTCCCGGGTTTCCTCAAACCGGCGGAAGAACGAGGTGATCGGCACGCTCAGCGCATTGGCCAGCAGTTGCAGCGTGGTCAGCGACGGAGAGGTGTTACCGTTCTCGATCTTCGACAGCATCCCGATCGACAAGCCGGTCAGATTGGCCAGATCCGCCACCGTGATCCCCTGCTGGCGCCGGAACGACCGCACTTCGCGGCCGATCGCCACCTCCAGCACTTTTTCGGAGCCCTCGCGGACACGGTGCGGATCTTGGGAAAGGTTATTTGCCACTGCGTCGGTATCGTCTTTGGGTTTAGCCACTGTGTTATCTTCCTTATTGACGGCCTCTGACAAGCGCGCAGCGGCGCATACGCAAAAACTTTTCCAGGCGCAAGAAACCACGCGAAAATTATTTTACTGCCGTTACAGGTTTTTCCCAAGCCCTTGCCGGGTGCGGAGGGAAAATAGTTGCCACGGGGCACCGGCCGGCATAGCCGCAACCGGCAAAACCCGGGCCATCCGGCCCGGGTTCCAGCGCCATGCGGCACAATCGCAGATTTAACTCAGCCGTCCAGCAGCAGCAGGCAGGCCCCCAGAACTTTGCGGGTGCCGTCAAACACCGTGGGCTTTTCGCCCCGCCAGCGGCTGGCGTGCCGGTGCAGCGCCGCCCGGCCCGAGGTCAGGTTGCGCAGCGTTTCCCCGGTCTCTGCCGCGATCCGCCCCACACGGGTTTTCAGATTGGCGTGGAACGTGTCGCGGTGCAGCGCCTCCATCCTCAGGTGAAACAGCGACGACCGGCTGCGCGGCGCAATCCGCATCGCCGCCACCTGCTCTGCCGCTCCGGCCCAGACCCGCAGGGCTCGCGCCTGCAGCCGCTCCGCCTCCGCCAGCGCACCGCGCCGGAAGTGCAGCACCGCCAGATTGGCAGGCGCCGCGGCCCGGCGCAGATCCGCGGCCGGAAATGCCGCCCGCGCCAGCAGATCCGCCAGCCGGAACAGGCGCATGGCTTGGCGCGAACGCCCTGCCGCGGCCGCTGCCAGCGCCCGTTCCATCAGCCGCTCCCAGGCCAGATCGGCCCGCGACCAGCCCGCCGCGCGCGCGGCCCGCAGCTCTGCAAATGGCCTAAAGCCCCAGATACGCGGCGCGGACGTGTTCGTTTCCGTGAAGCTCATCTGCAGGCCCCTCCATTGCTGCATTTCCGGTTTCCAGAACATAGGCGTAATCGGCCAGTTCCAGGGCCAGTTCGGCGTTCTGCTCGACCAGCACCACCGACAGGCCGTTTGCGTTGATCTCCTCAATAATCCGGGCGATTTCCTCGACGATGACCGGCGCCAGGCCCATCGACGGCTCATCCATCAGCAACAGCCGCGGCTTGGACATCAGCGCGCGCCCGATGGCCAGCATCTGCTGCTCGCCACCTGACATGGTCTTGGCCATCTGCGCGCGCCGCTCGCGCAGGCGCGGGAACCGCCTGAAGACATCCGCCAGATCCGCCTCGACCGCCGCTTTGTCCTTGCGCAGGAACGCCCCGGTGCGCAGGTTCTCCTCCACCGTCATATCCGGAAAGACCCGCCGCCCCTCCGGCACATGGGCAATGCCATTGGCCACCACCTTATGCGCGGGCAGATGGTCGATCCGCTTGCCTTCGAATGTGATCTCGCCCGCGGCGACCGGCAGCATCCCCGACATCGCCCGCAGCGTGGTGGTCTTGCCCGCCCCGTTGCCGCCGATGATGGTGACGATCTTGCCCTCTGGCACCGCAACCGAGATGTTCCGGATCGCGTTGATCTTGCCGTAGTTCACGGCGATGTTTTTCATCTCAAGCAACATGGCGTGCGCCTCCCAGATAGGCCTCGATCACCGCCGGATGGTTGCGGATCTCCTGCGGGCCGCCCTCGGCCAAGAACTTGCCAAAGCTCATGCAGGTGATGGTGTCGCACAGCCCCATGATCGCCTGCATGTCATGCTCCACGATCAGGATGGTGATCCCGTCACCCTTCAGCCGCTCCATCAGGCCCATCATCTGCCGGGTTTCCTCCGGGTTCATGCCGGTAAACGGCTCGTCCAGCAGGATCACGTCCGGATGGCTGGCATAGGCCACCGCCATGCCCAGCGCCCGCTGGTGCCCGTGGCTCAGGTCCCCGGCCCGTTCCCGCATCAAGTGATCCAGGCCGAAGAACTCCAGCGCCTCCCTGGCGCGCGCCTCAGCCCCGCTGCGGTCCTCCCGGTCCCAGCCGATGATCGCGGCAAAGATATTGGGGCGGAACGGCATATGGGTGCCGACCAGCGCATTCTCCAGAACCGTCAGTTCCGCAAACAGCGTTGAATGCTGGAAGGTCCGCACCACCCCGCGCCGGGCCACCTCATGCATCTGCAGGCCGGAGATATCCTCCCCGCGCAGCAGCACCTGCCCGCCGCTTGGCTTGTAGAAGCCCGAGATCATATTGAACGTCGTGGTCTTGCCGGCCCCGTTTGGGCCGATCAGGCCGTGGATCGTGCCATGCGCCACCTTGAACGACAGGCTGTCCACCGCCGTCAGCCCGCCGAACCGCATGGTCAGGTCTTTGACTTCCAGAAAATCGGTCATTCTGCCGGGCTCCGTTCCCGCGCGCCGTCCGGGGCGCGTCTTTGAGTGAATTTCTGCACGATGCTTTCCAGACCGTTGGGCAGGAACAGGATCGACAGGATCATGATGGCGCCATAGACCAGCGGCCGCATCTGCTCGAGCCCAAGCTCGCGCAGCACGATCTCGTTCAGCACCGTCAGCACCACGCAGCCCAGGATCGGCCCGTAGAAGGTGGCGGTGCCGCCGACAATCGCCCAGGTCAGCACAAAGACCATCAGGTCGATATCAAACGCGTTGGGATTGATGGTGCCGACATAATGCGCCAGCAGCGCGCCGGAGATCCCGGCAAAGCCCGAGGCGATGGCAAAGGCCAGCGTCCGGTAGGCGCGCACATTCACGCCCGAGGCCTGCGCCAGCTTGTCCTGCCAATGAACCGCATGGAAGGTAAGGCCAACGGGCGACTTCTCGATCCGCCACAGGATCCACAGGCAGAAGGCAACGATGACACCAGCAAAATAGTAGTAGGACGTGGGCTCGAAAAAATCGAACTGGTAAAAGCCGATTGAGAAATCCGGCATCGGGTCGATCCCCTTGATGCCCTTGGCGCCGCCAAACGGATCGCGGAACCGCTTCCACAGCAGGCGGATGATTTCACCGGCGGCAAACGACCCGATCAGGAAATAGAACCCTTTCATCCGGAACAGCGGGAACGACAGCAGCACTGCAATCAGTGCCGCAATCACTCCGCCCAGCAGCATCGAAACCGGCACATAGACCCCCAGCTTCTTGGTCAGCAAGGCCGAGGAATAGGCCCCCACCCCCATGATCACCACATGGGCCAGCGACCATTCACCGGTCAGCGTCAGCAGCCGGTAGCTGGCAACCAGCAGCACGTTGATGGTGAGGAACACCAGGATTTCCTGCTGCGAAAAACTGAGGCCATGCGGCAGGGCAACCAGCGCGGCCAGCGCCGCGGTCCAGATCAGGAACTTAGGCACGGTCCGCACTCCCGAACAGGCCGGTCGGCTTGACGATCAGCACAACCAGCATCAGCGACAGACCCACGATGTCGGCCAGAACACCGTCCCAGAAGGTGGTCACGAAGGTATGCACCAGCGCATAGGCGACAGAGGCGACGATGGCCCCCTCCAGCGAGCCGACCCCGCCGACGATGATCACAATGAACGCGGTGACGATCACCGAATGCCCCATATGCGGATTGACCGAGACCAGCGGCGCCGTAAGTGCGCCGGCAATCCCCGCCAGCCCTGCACCGATGAACATCGCGATGCGCGCGGTCTGGGTGATCGAAATCCCCTGCAGCGCCGCCGCCTCAGGATCCTGCGCCGAGGCCCGCAGTGCCCAGCCGAACCTGGTCCGCTTGAGGAAGTACCACAGCGCCGACAGCAGCGCGATTGCGGCAATGATCACATAGAGCCGCGCCACCGGCAGCCGCACTTTATCGCTGAAGGCAATCACCTCCTGCGTGACCGGCGGGATATGCACCATCCGCACGCCGAACCCCATCACCGCCAGCGCCTGCAGGATCATCAGGAACCCGATCGAGGCCACCAGCCCGCCCAGAGGATTATCCTTCAAAGGCCTAAACAGGGCCCGCTCCATCAGAAGGCCCAGACAGCCCACAAACAGAAGGCCCGCTGCCACGGCCAGAAAGAACGGCACGTTCAGCCCGGCATAAAGCGCCACAATCGCATAGGCACCCGCCATGAACAGTTCGCCATGGGCAAAGTTGATCACGCCCATGACGCCAAAAATCAGCACAAGCCCCACAGCAACAAGGGAAATATAGCTCGCAGCATACACGGCGTTGAGGCCGGTCTGCGCCAGAAGGTCCAGCATCGGATTGTCTCTTTGTTCGGTCGCTCTCGCGGTGCGGGGTCAGGTCCCGCACCGCCTGATGGCCCGGCTTGCAGGTCAGCTGCGCTGATCCCACATCTGGTCAT
Organism: Leisingera aquaemixtae; assembly: GCF_006740765.1. GTDB lineage: Bacteria > Pseudomonadota > Alphaproteobacteria > Rhodobacterales > Rhodobacteraceae > Leisingera > Leisingera aquaemixtae. The sequence continues at coordinate 3,677,192 of NZ_CP041159.1, read as the reverse complement.
AGGCCTTCATATGCTTGATCAGCAGATCGCCGTGCCTGGCGTACCAGTCGGGGATGGAGCGGAAGTCCTTGATCCGGGCCTTGCCCTTTTCGATGGCAACCACCGGCCAGTCGCCGACCAGCGCATTGTCGATGCCAAACAGCTCAGCGCCCCACCAGTCCGCATCGCCAAAGGCATGTTTGCCCTTGCCCTCCTTCAGCGCAGCCGCCACTGCATCCGGGCTGGCCGATCCGGCCTTTTCGGCGGCCGCCTTCCACAGATCCATGATCGAGGCATATTCCCAGCTCACCGCGCCCCACTGGCCCGGATGCCGCCTGTTGAACTCCTCGTAAAAGCCGTTCGGATCGGTGAAGTTGATGTTATCGCCATTCAGCGCCGGATCGTCGAAATCCGGGAACTGGAAGACAAAGCCTTCCATGAATTCCTCTGAGGTCTTGGCGATCATCTGGTCATAGAAATCCGCGGTGCAAGAGATGATCTGCCCCTTGAAGCCCTGCTGGAACAGCTGTTCGGCAATCGGATGCACATAGTCGCTGTAGCAGGTGTCCAGGCAGACAATATCCGGGCTCTTGCTGATCAGCCGGGTCACCACCGGCGCAAAGTCGGTGGTGGCCGGATCAAACAGCAGCGGCTCATCCAGCATCTCGATGCCCGCCGCCTCAAACGCCGCCAGATAGGTCGCGACGGACGGCAGCCCCAGCGCGTCATCCTGGGCGCACATCACCGCGGTCTTCAGCTCCGGCTTGTTCTCGGCCAGCCACTCGACACCGGTCACGTTGTAGATCGGATGCACCTCGGCCGGCGCGATCAGGGTGCTGGTGTCTGGCGACAGGTCCGACGGCAGCAGGGTGGAAAACAGCATCCCCGTCTTGTCCGCCACCGGCTGCACGCCCGGCCAGGTGTCGCCGCCCAGCATCATGATAAAGCTCACACCATCCTCGCGGATCAGCTTGGTCGCCCCGGTGCGCGCCTTGGCCGGATCGTATTCATTGTCGTAGGAGACGAACTCGACGCTGTAACTGCCGTCGCCCAGCGTGATGCCGCCCGCCGCGTTGACCCGCTCTGCCCAGATCTGGCAGCCGTCCAGCCCCGGCTTGCCCCAGGCCGCAACCGCGCCGGTCAGCGGCGCCAGAAAGCCGATCTTGATGGTCTTGCCCGCCGCCAGCGACGCGCCCGGCAGCCCGGCGCTCATCGCGGTGACCGCTGTCGACTTGAGGAACGTCCTCCGGGTCAGCCCCGATTTCACGATCTTGGAAATCATTTTCATCTCCCATGTTGGACCCGCCTGTTTCTGCGGCGGTGTGTTCTTCGGGATGGCCCCGGTGCGCTTCCCTGATACCGGCTCAAACCCACTGGACCAGTTGACGCAAATTGGACCCATCCTGGACCAAAGCTAGCAGCCAGATGGTTCACCTCCAAGAAATTTTCTTTCACCTTGCACACCAAAAAGGCACCAAAATAGGACCGGATGGATCGCTTTACGGCAAAAATCGCGTCAAAAACGGCATCAAAACATGATCTTACGCCTCACCTTAAAAACACGGCCGGAAAACCAATTTAAGAACCAATTCCCTCTGTTTTCTTGCCGTCCGGCGCAGGAACCGGTAGGCTCACAGCAAGTTTAAGCTGAGTCAGATGGTTGCGCACCGGCCGCCAAAACCGGTATTTGCACCCTTGGCACAGTGATCAGGAGCAGGGGATTCTCCCGCTCGTCCGGCCTGGAAAACAGATATGAGCTCAGCGGAAGAGACGACTTCGCAAATCCTGACCACGCATTCGGTGGGCGCCACCGTGCAGGTGGTGATCGACACGCTGTTTGCCCGCATAAAGGCAGGCACCTATCCGGTCGACACCCGCCTGCCATCCGAACGGACGCTGGCCTCGGAACTGGGGGTTGCCCGCAACACCGTGCGCGAAGCACTGGATGTTCTGGCCAGCCAGAACGTGATCCACCGCCGCCCCGGCTCCGGCAGCTTTGTCAAATTCCGCTCCGACCCCAAGCCCGAAACCTCCTATTCCTCGCTGGCCAAGGAAGTGTCGCCGCTCGACCACCTGGTTGTGCGCGGCATTCTGGAGCCGGAGATGATCCGCCTGGCGGTGATCAACATGACACCGCGCCAGATCGAGGAGCTGGATGAGATCCTGTCACGGGTCGAGGCCGTGCGCACCGATCCCGGCGACTTCATCGAGGCGGAGGAGGATCTCTACCGCAAGATCGCCGAGGGCACCGGGAACCCGCTGCTGCACTCCTGCTACGAGCTGACGATCGAGGCCTGCCGCCTGTCCTACCGCACCGCCCTGCGCCGCCGCCACCTGACGCCGCAGCGGATTCAGGACTACCAGAAGCGCTACAACACGCTGTTCAACGCCATCGCCTCACGCGATGTGGAATCCGCGGTGGAATTCATCAAGCTGCACCTGATCGACGAACAGAAGCTGCTGCTGCAGGATATCTGACCCCGCGCCGCTGCCGCCCTGCGCCTCCCGGCCGGGCACGCCAGCCACCCCGTCAGACTTGCACGGCGCGCGAGCCGACCTGGCTGCCCGGTGCGCCGCTTTCCAGACGCTGATGCCACAGTTGCCCCAGCGCCTCCATCTCTGCCTTCAACAGATTGGAGTGCTGTGCCAGCCAGGCAGGGATCGACCTGAACCCGGCGATCCGCGCCTTGCCGTCCTGGATGGTGACCACCGGCCAATCGCCGACCAAAGCATTGGAAATGCCGAAGATATCCTCGCCCCACCATTCCGCGTGGCCGAAGGCATGGGTGACATGGCCCAGCTGTTTCATCGCCGCCAGCACCGACAGCGGCTCAACCGATCCCGCCTTTTCCACCGCGCTGTGCCAGATATCCAGGATCGCCACATATTCCCAGCTCACCGCGGACCAGCTGCCCGGGAAGCGGCGGTTGTACTCCTCATAGAACACATGCGGACGGTTGAAGAAAAACGCCTTCTCCCGCAGCATTGGATCGTCGAAATCCGGGAACTGGAACACCACCCCTTCCATGAATTCGGCTGAGGTTTTCTCCACCAGCTGGCCGTAGCCATCCATGGTGCAGCTGATGATCTGCCCCTTGAACCCCTTGGCATAGGCGTATTGCGTCATCGCATGCACCATCGGCGCATAGGACGAGCACCAGCACAGGATATCGGCGCCGCTCTCCAGCATCGGGTCCACCACCGGCGCCGGATCGCTGGCGGCCGGATCATACTGCACTTCCCGCAGGATCTGCTTGTCCGCCGCCTTGAACGCCGCGCGGTAGACGGCCTGCGCGGGCAGCCCCAGCAGATCGGCCTGGCTGCACAGGGCGACGGTTTTCAGCTCCGGCCGGTTTTCCGCCAGCCATGCCACCCCGGTCACATTCTGGATCGGGTGCGCCTCGCTGGGCGCAATCAGATAGGGCGTGTCCGGCGACAGATCCGTGGGCAGCAGGGTCGATGTCAGCACCTTGTTGCGCATCAGAAAGCCGCGCACCGCCGCAAAGGTGTCCCCGCCCAGCATCAGCATCAGCTTGACGTTATGCTTCTGCACCAGCTCCACCGCGCCCTCCAGCGAGCGTTCGGGGTCATGGCCGCAGTCGTAAGAATGGATGCGGATCGGGTAACGGCGGCCGCCGATCAGCAGCCCGCCCGCCTTGTTCAGACCGTCCTCCCAGATCCGACAGCCGTTCAATCCAGGCAGCCCCCAGCTCTCGACCCGGCCCGAAAGCGGACCCAAAAAGCCGATATTCACTGATTCTGTCATCCCCACCGACAACCGGGGCAGCGCCGCGCGGGCGGCCAGCTGGTGCGCAAAACTCGTCGTCTTCATGTTCTGAATCCTAACGATAAATCTCCGCCCTGCCAGTCCAATCAGGGAAAAATAGTATTCCCTCCGTGAAAATATGTTGACTCGGCGGTGCAATTTTGGACCTTATTGGATCAGACCAAAAGAACCAAACAAACATATTGGTCCATACCAATGGGAGAGCCACATGACCAAGAAACGCATTGCCATCATCGGCGCCGGCCCCTCCGGCCTGGCCCAGCTGCGCGCATTCCAGTCTGCCGCCAACAAAGGCGAAGAGATTCCGGAGATCGTCTGCTTTGAAAAGCAGGACGACTGGGGCGGCCTGTGGAACTACACCTGGCGCACCGGCCTGGATGAAAACGGCGAGCCGGTGCACTGCTCGATGTACCGCTACCTGTGGTCGAACGGCCCCAAGGAAGGCTTGGAGTTTGCCGACTATTCGTTTGAGGAGCATTTCGGCAAGCAGATCGCCTCCTACCCGCCGCGCGCCGTGCTGTTCGACTATATCGAAGGCCGGGTGAAGAAGGCCGGCGTGCGCAAGTGGATCCGTTTCAACTCTCCCATCCGCTGGGTCGACTACAACGAGGACAAGGGCAATTTCACCGTCACCGTGCACGACCATGCCAAGGACAGCACCTATAAGGAAGACTTCGACCACGTGATCTGCGCCTCGGGCCATTTCTCGACCCCGAACGTGCCGTTCTACCCCGGCTTCGACACCTTCAACGGCCGCGTGCTGCACGCCCACGACTTCCGCGACGCCCGTGAGTTCAAGGACAAGGATATCCTGATCCTCGGCGCCTCCTACTCTGCCGAAGACATCGGCTCGCAGTGCTGGAAATACGGCTGCAAATCCGTCACCTCCTCCTACCGCTCGGCGCCGATGGGCTTCAAATGGCCCGACAACTGGGAAGAAAAACCGGCGTTGGAATCCGTCAGCGGCAACACCGCCACCTTCGTCGACGGCACCCAGAAGCAGGTCGACGCGATCATCCTCTGCACCGGCTACAAGCACTTCTTCAACTTCCTGCCGGACGATCTGCGCCTGAAGACCGCCAACCGCCTGGCCGCCGCCGACCTGTATAAAGGCGTGGTCTACGTGCATAACCCCAAGATGTTCTATCTGGGCATGCAGGATCAGTGGTTCACCTTCAACATGTTCGACGCCCAGGCCTGGTGGGTCCGCGACGCGATCATGGGCAAGATCGAAATCCCGTCGGACAAGGACACCCTGCTGGCCGACGTGAAAGAGCGCGAGGAGCGCGAAGAAGCCTCGGACGACGTCAAATACGCGATCAAATACCAGGGCGATTACGTGCTGGAGCTGATCGAGGAGACCGACTACCCGACCTTCGACGTGGCCGGCGCCTGCCAGGCCTTCTACGAATGGAAGGGGCACAAGGCCCAGGACATCATGGCCTTCCGCAACAACTCCTACAAATCAGTGATCACCGGCACCATGGCGCCCGTGCACCACACTCCGTGGAAAGACGCCCTGGACGACTCGCTGGAATCATATCTGCAAAACTAAGCAGATCCGCCCGCGCCGTTTTCCCCTTCCTGTACGGCGCGGGCACCCTTTCGCTGCTGTGCGAATCCCCTTTCGCAAGCTAAGATCAACCCCATGCAGCGCGACAACACCATGACTCTCGGATTTCTGATTTTTCCCGGCTTTCCAATGGCCTGCCTGACATCGGCCATCGAACCCCTGCGGGCGGCAAATGAAATTGCCGGCACCGAAACCTTCCGATGGAAACTGATCTCCGAAACCGGCGCCAGCGTGAATGCCTCCGCCAATGTGGCGTTCCAGCCCGACTGCTCCCTGGACCAGACCGAAGACATCGACACCCTGTTCCTGCTGTCCAGCCCGCAAGGCAAGTTTGAGGACCCCAAGGGCTCAAACGGCAAGCTGCGCCACCTGGCCCGCCACGGCACCAAGATGGGCGCGGTCTCCGGCGGCGTGTTCCCGCTGGCCCGCTCCGGCCTGCTGGACGGGCACAGCTGCTCTGTCCACTGGTGCTACAAGGCCGCCTTCACCGCCGAATTCCCGTCGCTGGCCACCGTTGACGACGTCATGGTGCTGGACCGCCGCCGCTTCACCGCCAGCGGCGCTGCGGCGATGTTCGATCTGTCCCTGAAACTGATTGAACAGACCCTGGGCGATGCAGTGATGACCGAAGTCGCCTGCTGGTTCCAGCACCCGATGGTCCGGGCCGAGGGCGTGCGCCAGAAAATCCCCGCCTTCAAGACCGACAGCACCGCCGACAGCCTGCCGCCGCCGGTCGCCAAGGCCGTCGAACTCTTTGCCGACAATCTGGAGCATCCGGTGTCGATCCGCGATGCCGCCAGCGAAATCGGCGTCTCGCCGCGCCAGCTGGAGCGCAGCTTCAAGGCCGCCACCGGCCAAAGCCCGGCGATCTATTACCGCACCCTGCGGATGAATGCGGCGCGGCAGCTGGTGATGTATTCCCGCGACTCGATCACCTCGATCGCCAATGCGGTGGGCTACGCCACCTCCTCCACCCTGTCGCAGCACTACCGCGAAAGCTTTGGCGTCACCCCGCAGGAGGAACGCCGCAAGGTGAACCTGTTCCGGGTCCAGGACAACCGGCCGATCCCGTCGGTCTGACGCCGCGGCCCTTTCTCGAAATAGCCCCTAGCAGCCGCAGAATGTCTGCGGCTGTTCTGGTTCTTTTCATCTTTCTGAAAATACTCCCGCCGGAGGCATCCGCCCCCTGCACGCAGGCCAGCCAGTTCCTTTGACCGCCTCCGGCCGCCAAAGGCAAACCGCCCGGCACTACGGCCGGGCGGCTTCAATCGTCGTGCAGATTTCTCAGATCACCGATTTCGCCGCCGCCACCAGTGCATGATGCAGCGATGCCGCCGAGGAACGCGGGCCGATGATCGAATATCTCTGCCCCGGCGCATGGCACAGCAGAAATACCCCCAGATGCTCCACCGAGGTGCGGGTGGCATCCCCCGCCTTGCCCGCACGAATATTGGCGTTGCACAGCCGCTCCAGCACGTCAAAGCAGCGCGGGCCTTCCATGCCGAAACAGCACCAGCCGTCGGTCTGCTCCACCACGGAGCCCGCGTCGCCGACTGCCTGTTTCAGCTCAGCCGCCAGCAGCTCGTGGCTGTCATGCGGGGCAGAGACCATCCACAGATCCGGCCCCATCCACCAGGCCGCAAGCTCCCCCGCCGCGCTCCAGCGGGCAGGCTCCGGCAAGAGACCGCCCAGATGCGATGCAGCCGCGGCTTTCACCGCCTCCGCCTGCCCCTGGCGTGCCGCCAGCGAGGCCAGCGCCCGGTCGGTGACTTCCCGGATCAGGAGGCCGGTGAAGGCATCCGCCCGCGGCTCATGCCCGCCCAGCGGAGAGATGGCTTTCAGCCCATGCTGATCAAACTTACCCACGGAGACGCTCCCCTTCCGGATCCACAAAATGCGCGCTGACAACCTCGACCCGGGTTTCCTTGCCCTCCAGCGGGTTGACTGCGCGGATCACCTCGCCCATCCGCGCGTCGCCGCGCTTCAGGAAGCCGATCCCGATCGAACAGCCCAGCACCGGAGAATAGGCGGCAGAGGTGATATAGCCCTGATCGGTGGCCGCGCTGACCTCGCCATCGGCGTTCATCAGATGCGCCCCGGCCTGCACCGGATCACCAGCATTCACAGGCCTGAAGCCCACCAGCTTCAGCGCGTCGTCCTGGTTCATGCCCGGCCGCTCACTCAGCACATTGCCGATGCAGTCCTTCTTCTTGCTGACCATCCGCCCCATGCCCAGGTTCAGCGCCGAGGTTGTCCCGTTCAGCTCGTTACCTGCCGCATGGCCCTTTTCGATCCGCATGACGCCCAGCGCCTCGGTGCCATAGGGAACAGCGCCGAACTCCTCGCCCGCCTCCATCAGCTTGCGGATCATCGCATCGCCGTACCGGGTCGGTACCGCGATCTCATAGGCCAGCTCGCCCGAGAAGGAGATCCGGAACAGCCGCGCCCGGCAGCCGCCCGCCACGGTCACTTCACCGCAGCCCATGAACGGGAACGCCTCGTTCGAGATGTCGAACTCGGGGTCCACGACCTTTTGCAGCAGCTTGCGGGCATTCGGACCCGCCACCGCGAACTGTGCCCAGGCCTCGGTGGTCGAGATCAGCTGCACATCCATGTCAGGAAACAGGCACTGGCGCGCAAATTCCATGTTGCGGTAGACCAGAACTGCGTTGGCGGTGGTGGTGGTCACCACGAAATGATCCTCGGCAAACCGCGCCGCGGTGCCGTCGTCATAGGCAATGCCATCTTCGCGCAGCATCAGCCCGTAACGGACCTTGCCCACCGGCAGCTTGGCAAAGGCATTGGCATACATCATGTTCAGGAACTCGGCAGCATCCTTGCCCTGCACATCGATCTTGCCCAGCGTGGTCACGTCGCAGATGCCGACCGAATTGCGGGTCTGCAGCACCTCGCGGTCCACCGACTGGCGCCAATGGGTTTCGCCCGCTTTGGGGAACCACTGCGCCCGCAGCCACTGGCCGACCTCGACAAACACCGCGCCCTGCTCCTCAGCCCATTTGTGGCTGGGGGTCTTGCGGGTCGGACGGAATTCCTCACCCACCGAGCGGCCAGCCATCACACCGAAAGACACCGGCGTGTAGGGCGGGCGGAACATGGTGGTGCCGACCTCGGGGATCTGCTTGCCCGCCAGTTCAGCCATGATCGCCAGACCGCCCATGTTGGAGGTCTTGCCCTGATCGGTTGCCATGCCCAGGGTGGTGTAGCGCTTCAGGTGCTCGACAGAGCGGAAGTTCTCCTGATGCGCCAGTTTCACGTCCTTGACGGTGACGTCGTTCTGCTGGTCCAGCCAGGCGCGGCCCTTGCCTTCCTTCACGTACCAGAAGGGGGTCACGTTGACGGGCGCGTCCTCGGCCTCGGGCAGATCACTCGCCTTGGCCTCGATCCCCAACTCCGACAGCGCAGCCACCGCGCCCTCGGCACCGGCCCGCAATGCGGCAGCGGTGGAGAGATCGCCATTGGCAGCTCCAGCCACGGACATGTTCTGCGGCAGCTCACCTGCGGGAACAAAGGCGGCAATATCCTCGCGCCAGGCCGGGCGGCCGCGCTGGTGGCAGGTCAGATGCACGTTGGGGTTCCAGCCGCCGGACACTGCCAGCGCGCCGCAAGGCACGTCGCGGGTGGTGCCGTTTGCCAGGCGCACCTGCGCCCATTCCAGACCCAGCCGGCCCTTCGTGTCGATCACCTGCGCCCCGGCAAACAGCTCGGCGCCTTCAACCTTGGGCGCATCCGCGCGGGTGTCGATCACCGCCGTGACCTTAACGCCCTTGGCAATCAGGTCGGCGGCGGTGCGGTGGCCATCGTCGTTGTTGGTGAAGACCGCAACCGTCTGATCCGGCGTCACCGCCCAGCGGTTGGCATAGGCGCGCACCGCACCCGCCAGCATCACGCCCGGACGGTCGTTGTTCTCAAACGCGATGGGACGCTCGGTGGCACCCGCCGCCAGCATTGCCCGCTTGGAGTAGATCCGCCACAGGATCTGCCGCGGCTTGCCCGTTTCCGGCGCCAGCACATGGTCGGCCACCCGCTCCACCGCGCCATAGATGCCGTGGTCAAAGGCGCCGATGATGGTGGTGCGCGGCATCACCCGCACATTCGGCATCGCCGCCAGTTCAGCTTGCACCTGCGCAACCCAGGCCGCGCCGGTCAGGTTACCGACGCCGAATGTCTCGGCATTCAGACGCCCGCCCAGCAGGAAGTCTTCATCCGCGATGATAACCTGCGCCCCGGCCCGGCCCGCGGTCAGCGCCGCCATCAGGCCGGTGGGACCAGCCCCGATCACCAGAAGGTCGCAATGCAGGAAGCCCTTGTCATAGGCATCCGGGTCGGCCTCGAAACTGATGCTGCCGAGGCCGGCCGCCTTGCGGATGATCGGCTCATACACCTTCTCCCAGAACGCCGCAGGCCACATGAAGGTCTTGTAGTAGAATCCCGCGGTCAGGAAGTTCGAGAACCGGTCATTGATCGCCATGAAGTCATGCTGCAGCGACGGCCAGCGGTTCTGAGAATTCGCCTCCAGCCCGTCATACAGCTCCGCCACGGTCGCTCGGGTGTTCGGCTCCTGCCGCCCGCCGCTGCGCAGCTCGACCAGCGCGTTCGGCTCTTCAGAACCAGAGGTCAGCACACCGCGCGGACGATGGTATTTGAACGACCGGCCCATCAGCCGAACGCCGTTTGCCAGGAGCGCCGAGGCCAGCGTGTCGCCCTCATGCCCTTCATAGCGCTTGCCGTCAAAGGTAAAGCCCAGCTTCCGGGCGCCGTTGATCAGCCCGCCGTCCAGACGGTTGACCTGCACCCCCTTGCGGGTGCCATTGCTGCCATCGGCGCGGAACGCCATGGCGCCGGCATTGATCACTGCGTCAGTCATTTGCTGCGCCCCCTTGCCCGGGCCACATCGCGGGCCAGTTCGACAGTCAGGATTTCATGGGTCACGGTGTTGCGGGTCACCACCAGCCAGGAGCGGTCGCCCTGCTCATGGAACCACAATTCGCGGTGCTCGCCCGCCGGGTTGTCGCGCAGGTACAGGTAATCGTGGAACTGGTCCGCCGCGTTTTCGGCCTGCCAGTCCGGCCGGTCGATCAGGCTGGCGTCCCCCAGGTAGGTGAACTCCTGGCTGTCCCGCGGCCCGAGGATCGGATGGTTGATAATCATCGTGTGCTCCTTTCCTCAGTGCAGGTTCGGCTGGGCGCCCTGGCCCTTTTCGTCGATCATGCAGCCGCGCCGGAACCGGTCGAGCCGGTAGGCCGCCGCCACCTTGTGCGGGGTATCAGTCGCCAGCAGATGCGCATAGCACCAGCCCGACGCCGGGGTCGCCTTGAACCCGCCGTAGCACCAGCCGCCGTTGAAATAGAGCCCGTCGATATGGGTCTTGTCGATGAAGGGGGAGCCGTCCATCGACATGTCCATGATGCCGCCCCAGCTGCGCAGCATCCGCACCCGGCCCAGCATCGGCATCAGCGCCATGCCGCCTTCCATCACATCCTCGACCACCGGCAGGTTGCCGCGCTGCGCATAGGAATTGTACATGTCCAGGTCACCGCCAAACACCAGCCCGCCCTTGTCCGACTGGCTGACATAGAAATGCCCCGCGCCGAAGGTGACAACGCCATCCAGCACCGGCTTTAGCCCCTCAGAGACAAAGGCCTGCAGAACATGGCTTTCGATCGGCAGGCGCATCCCCGCCTTCTGCATCACCCGGCTGGAGGAGCCGGCCACGCAGCTCGCCACCTTGTTGGCGCCGATGAAGCCCTTGGTGGTTTCCACACCCAGGCACTTACCGTTCTCGATCCTGAAGCCGGTGACTTCGCAGTTCTGGATGATGTCCACCCCGCGCAGGTCCGCTCCGCGGGCATAGCCCCAGGCCACCGCATCGTGCCGGACAGTGCCGCCGCGGCGGTGCAGCAGCCCGCCCTTGATCGGAAAGCGCGCGTCGTTGAAGTTCAAGAACGGGTACATTGCCCGCACGCCTTCGGTGTCCAAAAGCTCCGCGTCCGAGCCATTCAGGATCATCGCATTGCCCCGGCGCCGCGCCGCATCGCGCTGCGCATCGGTGTGCACCAGGTTCAGAATGCCGCGCTGGCTGACCATGGCGTTGTAGTTGAAGTCCTGCTCCAGCCCTTCCCACAGTTTCAGCGACAGCTCGTAAAACGGCTCGTTGCCGTCCAGCAGATAGTTGGAGCGGATGATGGTGGTGTTGCGGCCCACATTGCCGCCGCCGATCCAGCCCTTCTCGATCACCGCGACATTGGTCAGCCCATGGTTCTTGGCCAGGTAATAGGCCGTCGCCAGCCCGTGCCCGCCGCCGCCAATGATCACCACATCGTAGCTTTTCTTGGGTTCCGGATCACGCCAGGCGGGGCGCCATCCCTTGTGGCCCGTCAGGGCCTCCTTGATCACTTTCAGGCCGGAATACCGCATGATGTCCTCATCAACTGTCCTTGCAACAGTTGTTGAGAAACGCCGGTCTTCACAGAGCGATTTCGGACACCGGCCGCGCCATTTGCGTCAGCAGCGCGAATTCGCCCATTCAGCTGCAGCGGGACAACCGGCACCCAGAGGCTTCCATGCAAAATCAAGCAACTGATTTTATTCATAAAATCAAGAAACCACAGACAGGCACCGGAAAATTCTTACGCTGCCCGGTTTGCGTCACCCGCCCGGACATCCGCGCCAGATGCGGCAGCAGCGACTCACTCCGTCAGATCAATCTGGTCCAGCTCATTCAGCAGGTCCAAAAGCGCCTCATAGCGTTCAGGCCCCATCTTGGCCCGGGTCCGGTTCATCAACTCCAGACTCGCCTCGATGTTGTCGGCGATGACCTTCTCGCCCGCAGGCGCGATCCGCACCACCTGGCGGCGGCGGTCCTCCTTGTCGCGCACGCGGCTGATCAGCTGCTTTTCCTCCAGCTTCTGCAGGATCCGCGTCAGGCTTGGCAGCAGCAGGCAGGCCTTGTCGGCGATCTGGGTCGGGTCAATCGGCCCGTCTTCCTGCACCACCCGCAGCACCCGCCACTGCTGCTCGGTCAGACCCGCGCCGCTCAGCAGCGCCCGGATCGGACCCATCACACGTTCCCGCGCCCGGAGCAGAGCAATTGGCAGCGAACGGTCGGTGGCCGGCATCATCTTGGTCATAGCCGATTATCACCCCGCTGCAGGCTAAACGCAATTGCTGCTTGGATTTCTTCTGCTTGACCGGCGGCCCTCATTTTGCTACACATGTTAAGCAATTCAGGAGGACACTGGATATGCCGCACATCACGCTGGACTACTCCGCCAACATGGAGGACCGCACCGACATTGCCGCGCTCTGCCGCCATCTGCGGCAGGCGGCAGCGGAAACCGGCGTGTTCCCGCTGGCCGGGATCCGGGTGCGCGCCTTTGCCGCCAGCCATGTCTCGATTGCCGACGGCGATCCGCAGCACGGCTATATCGACATCTCCATCCGGCTGCGCGCCGGGCGCGATCTGGACACCCGCAAGCGCGCCGCCAAGGCCGTGTTCGCGGCAGCACAGTCCTTTCTGGAACCGGCCCTGCAGCAGCACTCCATCGCCCTGTCGCTGGAAATGCGCGACATCGACCCGGAGCTTTCCCCGAAATGCGGCACCATCCGCGACCACATGCAAAAGGCGGACCCGTGATGAGCGATCTGGACACCAACACCGAAACGCTGAACCGCCATCTGGCCCGCTTCCGCGAGACCGGCATTTTGAACCTGATCAACGGCGAAACCCGCCCCTCCGCCTCCGGCGCCTCCTTCGAAACACTCTCGCCGGTGGACGAAAGCGTGATCTGCTCCGTTGCCAAAGGCAGCGCTGAGGACATCGGCACTGCAGCTCAAGCCGCCAAGGCCGCCTTTCCCGCCTGGCGCGACATGCCGGCGCTGGAGCGCAAGAAGATCCTGCACCGCATCGCTGATCTGATCGTCGAACGCGCCGAGGAAATCGCGCTGTGCGAATGCTGGGACACCGGGCAAGCCATCCGTTTCATGTCCAAGGCCGCCCTGCGCGGCGCCGAAAACTTCCGCTTTTTCGCGGATAAGGCCGCATCCGCCCGCGACGGCCAGCAGCTGCAATCGCCAACGCTGATGAACGTGACCACCCGCGTGCCGATCGGCCCGGTGGGCGTCATCACCCCCTGGAACACGCCCTTCATGCTGTCCACCTGGAAGATCGCCCCCGCGCTGGCGGCGGGCTGCACCGTGGTCCACAAACCGGCCGAGTTCTCCCCCCTTACTGCCCGCATCCTGGCCGAAATCGCGCATGAGGCCGGCCTGCCTGCGGGCGTCTGGAACCTTGTGAACGGCTTCGGCGAGGACGCAGGGCGCGCGCTCACCGAACACCCGGACATCAAGGCCATCGCCTTTGTCGGCGAGTCGAAAACCGGCTCGATGATCATGAAGCAGGGCGCGGACACCCTGAAGCGCGTGCATTTCGAACTGGGCGGCAAGAACCCGGTGGTGGTCTTTGACGACGCCGACCTCGACCGCGCGCTCGATGCCGCCATCTTCATGATCTACTCGCTCAATGGCGAGCGCTGCACCTCCTCCTCGCGCCTTCTGGTGCAGGACAGCATCGCGGAGGCGTTCGAGGCCAAGCTGATCGAGCGCGTCAACAGCATCAAAGTCGGCCACCCGCTGGATCCCGCGACCGAGGTTGGCCCGCTGATCCACAAGGTGCATTTCGACAAGGTCACGTCCTACTTCGAGACCGCCAAACAGGACGGCGCCACCATCGCCGCCGGCGGCATCCGCGCAGGCGACAAGGGATGGTTCGTCCGCCCGACGCTGTTCACACATGCCACCAACGATATGACCATCGCACAGGAGGAAATCTTCGGCCCGGTCCTCACCGCGATCCGCTTCAAGGACGAGGAGGAGGCCCTGACACTGGCCAACGGCACCCAGTACGGTTTGACAGGCTATGTCTGGACCAACGACCTCACCCGTGCCCTGCGCTTCACAAACGCGCTGGAGGCCGGGATGATCTGGGTGAACTCGGAAAACGTCCGCCATCTGCCCACCCCCTTTGGCGGGGTCAAGTCCAGCGGCATCGGCCGCGACGGCGGCGAATGGTCGTTCGAGTTCTACATGGAGCAAAAGCACATCGGCTTTGCCACCGGCCGCCACAAGATCCCGCGCCTCGGCGCCTGATCCGCTCTTCTTCTGGCTCAAAATATCCCGGGGAGCGCGAGGGGCCGGCCCCTCGCTCCCGCACCCGGCCTCAAGCGAAAGGTCCAAACCATGCCCGTTCCCGCCCCGAACCTCTACCCGCCCTTCAACATCGTGCGGCTCAGCCATGTGGAATACGCCGTCACCGACCTCACCGCCTCCCGCGCCTTCTATGTGGATACCCTCGGCCTGCAGGTGACGCATGAGGACGACAGCCGCATCTATCTCCGCGCGATGGAAGAACGCGGCCACCATTGCATCGTGCTGGTCAAGGCGGACACGGCGTCCGTCGGCGTCCTCGGCTTCAAACTCTACGATGCGCCGGACCTGGACAAGGCGGCAGACTTCTTCACGTCCAAGGGTCTGCCGGCGGAATGGGTTGACCGCCCGCACATGGGCCGCACCTTGCGCACCCGCGACCCCTGGGGCATCCCGCTGGAATTCTACGTCAAAATGGACCGGCTGGAGCCGATCCACCAGAAATACAGGCTCTATAACGGGGTAAAACCGCTGCGCATCGACCATTTCAACATGTTCAGCGCGGATGTGGATGCCTCCGTCGCCTTCTATAACGAGATGGGGTTCCGCGTCACGGAGTTCACCGAGGATGACGACAGCGGCAAGATCTGGGCCGCCTGGATGCACCGCAAGGGCGGCGTGCACGACGTGGCCTTCACCAACGGCCTCGGCCCCCGCCTGCACCACACCGCCTTCTGGGTGCCGAACCCTTTGAACATCATCGACCTCCTGGACCTGATGTCGACCACCGGCTACGTCGGCAATATCGAACGCGGCCCCGGCCGCCACGGCATCTCCAACGCCTTCTTCCTGTATGTGCGCGACCCCGACGGCCACCGGATCGAGATCTACTGCTCCGACTACCAGACCGTCGACCCGGACCTGGAGCCGATCAAATGGTCGCTCACCGACCCGCAGCGCCAGACCCTTTGGGGTGCGCCTGCGCCGCGCAGCTGGTTTGAGGAAGGCTCGGTGTTTGAAGGCGCCACCCCGAAACCTAGCGCCTTGAACGCGCAGCCGATTATTGCACCCTGATGAAAAGGATCGCGCCCGGCCCCCGGCCGGGCACACTCCCAAAAGAACAAGGTAAGAAGAATGAAATGGGATGACTTCTCCGAATGGGGCCGCAGGGTCGCGGACTGGACGCAGGACTATCACCTGACCGTCGGCGACCGCCCGGTGCGCGCCAGGACCGAACCCGGCGAAGTGCTGAGCGCCCTGCCCCAGACCCCGCCCGAGGACGGCGAGGGGATGGAGGCGATCTTCCGCGATTTCGAGGACATCGTGATGCCCGGCATCACCCATTGGCAGCACCCGCGCTTCTTTGCCTATTTCACCTCCAACGCCGCCGCGCCCTCGGTGCTGGCGGAATTCCTCACCTCAGCCATCGCGCCGCAATGCATGCTGTGGCAGACCTCTCCCGCGGCGACGGAGATGGAGACCCGGATGATGGACTGGCTGCGCCAGGCGCTGGACCTGCCTGACCAGTTCCAGGGGGTCATCCAGGACTCTGCCTCCTCTGCCACCCTCGCCGCAGTGCTGACCATGCGGGAAAAGGCGCTGAACTGGCAAGGCAACAGCCAAGGCCTGTTCGGACAGAAAGCGCTGCGCATCTACTGTTCTTCTGAGGTCCACACCTCCATCGACCGCGCCATCTGGGTCGCGGGCATCGGCCAGCAGAACCTGATCCGGATCCCCATCAAGGGCGACTGGCGCGGCATGGACCCGGCAGCACTCGAAGCCGCCATCGAAGCCGACCTCGCCGCTGGCCATCAGCCCGCGGGCGTGATCCTCTGCGTCGGCGGCACCGGCGTTGGCGCCACCGACCCCGTCGATCAAGTGCTGGACGTGGCCGAAAAATACGGCCTCTACACCCATGTCGACGCCGCCTGGGCCGGCTCCGCGATGATCTGCCCGGAGTACCGCCATTACTGGCCGGGGGTGGAGCGCGCCGACAGCATCGTCTTCAACCCGCACAAATGGCTGGGCGTGCAATTCGACTGCTCCGCCCATTTTCTGAAGAACCCGGATGACTTGGTGCGAACCCTCGCCATCAGCCCGGAATACCTCAAAACCCACGGCCATGACGGCATCATCAACTATTCCGAATGGTCCGTGCCACTGGGCCGCCGCTTCCGCGCGCTGAAAATCTGGTTCCTGATCCGCACCTACGGGCTGGAGGGCCTGCGCCAGCGCCTGCGCAATCACATCACCTGGTCCAGCCAGCTGCATGACAAGCTGAAAGCCGAGCCTGATTTCCAGATCACCACCCCGCCGATGTGGTCGCTCTGGTCCTTCCGCTACGCGCCCGAGGGTGCCGCGAATCTGGACGATCTGAACCTAAGGCTGGTCAACGCCATCAACGATGACGGCCGCATCTACCTGACCCAGACCCGCCTCGACGGCGAGCTGGTGATCCGCTTCCAGGCGGGCCAGTTTGAAACCACCGAAGCGGACGTGATGATGGCTTTCGACGTCATCACCGAAATCGCAAGGAACCTGACCTGATGCGCTTTGCCACCTACTCCGCCGATGGCGAGACCTTCTATGGCGCTGTGACAGACGCAGGCATGATCGCCCTATCGCCGCATTTCCCGGACTGGCCCACCCTGCGCGAGGTGATCGCCGCCCAAGGCCTGCCCGAACTAGCCGAAGCCGCTGAGGGCAAGCCCGTCACACACACGGATTTTGTCTATGAGATCCCCATCCCCAACCCGGAAAAGATCCTCTGCGTCGGCGTCAACTTCCCTGACCGCAACGCGGAATACAAGGACGGCTCCGCCCAGCCCAAGCATATGTCCCTGTTCCCCCGCTTCCCGCGCTCCTTCACCGCGGCGGAGCGCCCACTGATCCGCCCGCCGGAAAACCACACGCTGGATTACGAGGGCGAGGTCGCCGTGGTGATCGGCAAAGCAGGGCGCCGGATCAAACCGGAAGACGCCTACGATCACATCGCGGCGCTGACGCTGGCGAACGAGGGCACCATCCGCGACTGGGTCCGCCACGCCAAGTTCAACGTCACGCAAGGCAAGAATTGGGACAACTCCGGCTCGATCGGCCCCTGGCTGGTGCCCTTCACGGATGCTGCCCAGCTGGATGAGGCGCGCATCCTCACCCGCGTGAACGGAGAGGTCCGCCAAGACGACACCCTGAGCCGGATGATGTTCCCGATCCGCGAGGAGATCGCCTATATCTCCACCTTCACCACCCTGCAGCCGGGTGACGTGATCATCACCGGCACCCCCACCGGGGCAGGCGCGCGGTTTGATCCGCCGAAATACCTGGTCCCCGGCGATGTGGTCGAGGTTGAGGTGGAGGGCATCGGCATCCTGCGCAACACCGTCGAGGATGAGTTCAACGGGGGGCAGGCATGACCCCCGAGCAGCACGAGGACGCCGCCGAAGTCCTGCTGAAAGCCGAGCAAACCGGCCAGCAATGCGGTCTGCTCTCACTGGCCTATCCCGGCATGACGCTGGACGATGCCTATGCGGTGCAACAGGCTCTGATACGGCGAAAACTGGCTTCCGGGCGCAGGAAAATCGGCTGGAAAATCGGCCTCACCAGCCGCGCCATGCAGCAGGCGCTGAACATCACCACCCCCGACAGCGGCGTGCTCTTGGATGACATGGCGTTCGAAAACGGCGGCACCGTCCCCGCAGGCCGCTTCATCCAGCCGCGGGTGGAGGCGGAGATCGCCTTTGTCATGAAATCTCCCCTCGCAGGCGCAGCCTGTACCCGCGCGGACGTGCTGGCCGCCACGGATTATGTAGCCCCCTCTCTGGAAATCCTCGACACCCGCATCCTGCGGGCGGACCCGGCAACTGGCCAGGCCCGCATCATCACCGACACCATCAGCGACAACGCCGCCAATGCAGGCGTCGTGCTGGGCGCGGAGCGCCACGCCGTGGACGCTCACGACCTGCGCTGGGTGGGTGCCATCGCCGCCCGCAACGGCACAGTAGAGGAAACCGGCCTCGGCGCGGGTGTTCTGAACGATCCTGTCACCTCGGTCCTGTGGCTGGCGCGGCGGATGGCGGAATATGGACAACAGATCGAGGCCGGGGATATCGTGCTCTCAGGCTCTTTCATCCGCCCCATCGAATGCCCGCCGGGCACGGAAATCGCCGCAGATTTCGGCCCCTTCGGTTCCGTATCCATCAATTTCGCCTGACAGGAGGCCCAGCCCATGCCCGCGCCCAAGAACACCTTCAAACAGGCTCTATCACAGGGCAAACGCCAGATCGGCTGCTGGATGAGCTTTGCCGACGGCCAGATCGCCGAGATCATGGGCACCTGCGGCTTCGACTGGCTGGTGATCGACGGCGAGCACGCGCCCAACGATATCCGCTCGATCCGCGACCAGCTGATGGCGCTGGCGGCCTCGCCCAGCCATCCGGTGGTGCGGGTGCCGGTAGGGGAGACCTGGATGATCAAGCAGGTGCTGGATGCCGGCGCCCAGACGGTTCTGGTGCCGATCGTCGAAAGCGCAGACCAGGCCCGCGAGCTGGTCCGCGCCTGCCACTACCCGCCCAAGGGCGTGCGGGGCGTCGGCGCCACCGCCGCCCGCGCCACCCTGTTTGGCACTGTCAGCGAATACATCCAGACCGCCGATCAGGAGGTCTGCCTGCTGGTGCAGGTGGAAAACCGCGCCGGAATGGCCGCGCTGGACGAGATCCTTCAGGTCGAGGGCATCGACGGCGTGTTCATCGGCCCGGCGGATCTGTCCACCGACATGGGCCATCAGGGCAACTCCGCCCACCCGGAGGTGCGCGAAGTGATCGCCGATGCCATCGCCCGCATCAAGGCGGCAGGCATCGCCCCCGGCATCCTCGGCACCACGGATGAGGCCACCCAAGCCTACGCAGACATGGGCGCACAGTTTCTTGCGGTCGGAATCGACGTGATGGTGCTGGCCAGAAACGCCCGCGATCTCGCCGCCAAGTGGAAGGCAGACTAAAGCCGAAGCGCCAGCCGCAACAGGCAGCCCTCCCGCGCCCGCCCGCAGCCCTGGCTTCGCCAGCGCAGCGGCAGCGGCCTTGGGCGTGGCACCGCGCCTTGCGCGGTGCCACGCCCAACGGGAGGAAGGTATTTCCAATACCTGACGACGGGCGGGAGCGTTCCCCTGCCGCTAGGCGCCGCGCCCGGATCAGGCCCGGATCAGGCCACGATCAGCGCAGCACCATGCCTTCGGGCCAGTTCAGCGTGGTGTCCAGCCGGATCGTGCGGCTTTCACCCGCCGCCAGTTCCAGATCCCAGGCCAGAATGCCGCGCTGCTTCTCCACATCCTCCTCCGCAGGCCTCGGTTTGGCGCTCCAGCCGATCTCCAGATCGTCCTGCTGCGAATAGGGCACCCGGTCCAGCACCCGCACCGCCCAGTCCTGCCCGGTCAGGTTCTCCACCTCGATCTCCACCGCCTGCACCTGCTGGCTGCTGCGCGAGATCAGGCCCTGGCCGCCTTCGCTCTGATCCAGCACATCGCGGCGCAACTGCAGGCCTTCGACCGGGCCGAACCCGGCCTCCATCTCCGCACCCGGCGCCAGCCCCGCAAACCGTTCCACCGCAATCAGCTTGCCATCGGCAAAGCGCGGCACCTCAGCCGCGCCCAGCAGCTGCTCGCCAAAGCTGTTGGTGAATTTAACCACCCTGTAGGCGGTCTCGTCCCGCAACGGCACTGCCACCGCCCTCAGCTCAGCCGCGGCAGTCAGGCTGTCCATCTCCAGCCGCAGCAGATCGGCGCCGGAGGCCACGGTGACAGGCGCGCCAAACCGGTAAGTGACGGCGGCACCGCTGCGATCCGCGCTCCACTCAAGCGCCTCCTCCGCAACCGCGGCCGCCTCTGCCGCCGGCGCCGCCAGCGCGCCAAGTTCAGAGTCGAACGATTGCAGCCGCTTCTGCGGGCGCGGCAGCTCCGGCGCTTCAACCCGGCGCAGCCAGGGATGCAGCGCGGAGGGGCTGCCCTGCCCCGAAGGGGCTGCCGTCGACAGCGTCAGCGCCACATCCTGCCAGTTCTCGCCGGTGTCCTGAACCAGCAGCACCGCCCGCTTCAGGGTGAGTTCAGCCTCACCCGCGGCCTCACCCATTGTGCTGAGGTGCATTTCATAAGACGGCTGCCAGCCGATGTTTCCGGCCCCTTCCGTGAGATAGCGGACCGTCACCGCGCCGTCTCCCGCCTGCTCTGCCTCGATATCCACCGCAATGAACAGCCGGTCCCGGTCTTCCAGCGAAATCGCCGCCAGCGCCGCGCGGGCCTCTGCCAGGTCTTCCTCCAGATCCTCCAGCTGCAACCCGATCCGCCGCGCCTCAGCCTCGGCGGCCACCGCCGCCTGGCTGGCGCCCGCGGCCTCCTCCGAAATCATCCGGGCAATCGCGCTCAGCGCCGCGGCATCGGCCTGCGCCAGCCCCTCGTTGCCGCCCAGCTGCTGCAGGAAACCGATCGAGGCTTCCGCCGCCCGGACGCCGGCCCGCGCCCGCTCCGCCTCATCGCGGACCGCAGCGATGCGGGCCTCCGCCGCGCGGACACGCGCCTCGGCGGCCTCGATCTCCGGGTCATTGGCATCGCGCGGCGGCGCGTAATCCTGGCGCAGCTGCGTGGCAATGCGGCGCGCCCCGGCAATCTCAACTTGCAGGGTGCTCAGCCGCGCAGAGTGCGGCACGTTCTGCAGGATCAGCCGGTGCCGCCCTTGCTTCAGCGTCAGCGCTGCGCTGCGGGTCACTTCGGCCAGGCCCGGGTAAAGCGTCACTTCAGACACCCGGCTGCTGACCGGAATTTCGTCCGCCGCCGCCGGTGCGGCAGCCAAGGCGCAGCAGGACAAGGCAAAAGCCATCAAGGAAAATCGCATTGGCATCTCTCACTCAGGAAATGAAGGCGGGCAAAAACGCCCGCCTGGTGCCAAACCTATCCTTCCGTCCCCGGCGTGGCCAGCACGCTCAGGCCGCCTGGGCAGAGGGCCGCTGCGGCTGCGACGGGCCAAAGCGCAACTCCAGCTCCATCGGGTCGATCCCCAGATCCTCGCAGGAGGAAATCGCGGTGAGGCTGGCCGCATCGAACAGCCACAGATCCTCGCCGCGCATCCGCAGGCACAACCCCTTGCGGCGCAGCGCGCGGCACAGTGTGAACCAGTCTCCGGCAGCGCTGAACGCGCTGGCGACATGCTGCTTCAGTTCCGCCGCCGTCACGCAGCTCAGCCCGGGCCTGCGTTCGGGCTCAGGGCGCGCAGCGGCCGCAGACCGCTGCGGCAAATGCATTGGGGCAAAGGACGGAAGCATCTGCGTTGCGGGGGTGGCGGTGCTGAAGTCCTGCAGTGCGATCATGGCGTTTTCCTCTGTCTGCGGCGGCTGATTAACTCTCCATTTGAAATTACCGGACCCGTGCGCGCCCCGGCAGCCGTGCAAAAGAAAAGGGGCCGTCTCTTCCGAAGCGGCCCCCTCACCAAAAGGATATAAGGCTCAGCCTTTCTTCAGGACCTCGCGGCCCAGCAGCTCGGCAATCTGCACCGCGTTCAGCGCCGCGCCCTTGCGCAGGTTGTCGCTGACGCACCACAGGTTGATGCCGTTGTCGATGGTCGAATCCTGACGGATGCGGCTGATGAAGGTGGCGAAATCGCCAACGCATTCCACCGGGGTCACGTAGCCGCCGGCTTCGCGCTTGTCGATCACCATGATGCCGGGCGCCTCGCGCAGGATGTCGCGGGCCTCGTCCTCGTCCAGGAAGTCCTCGAACTCGATGTTGATGGATTCGGAGTGGCCGACAAACACCGGCACCCGCACGCAGGTTGCGGTGACCTTGATCGACGGGTCGACGATCTTCTTGGTCTCGGCCACCATCTTCCACTCTTCCTTGGTCGAGCCGTCGTCGAGGAAGACGTCGATATGCGGAATGACGTTGAAGGCGATCTGCTTGGGATAGACTTTCGGCGGCACGTCCTGGGTCGGGTTATAGACGGACTTGGTCTGGTCCCACAGCTCGTCAATCGCGTCCTTGCCGGAGCCGGACACCGACTGGTAGGTCGACACCACAACGCGCTTGATCCGGGCGCGGTCATGCAGCGGCTTCAGCGCGACAACCATCTGCGCGGTGGAGCAGTTGGGGTTTGCGATGATGTTCTTGTTCTTGTAGCCGTGGACCGCCTGCGGGTTCACTTCCGGCACGATCAGCGGGATTTCCGGGTCGTAGCGGTACAGCGACGAGTTGTCGATCACCACACAGCCGGCCGCTGCCGCCTTGGGCGCGTATTTCTTGGTCGCGTCAGAGCCGATGGCAAACAGCGCCATGTCCCAGCCGGCAAAATCGAAGGTGTCCAGATCCTTGGTAGTGAGTGTCTTATCGCCAAAGCTGACTTCAGTGCCGAGAGACTTGCGGCTTGCCAGCGCAGCGACCTCGTCCACGGGGAACTGGCGCTCGGCCAGGATGTTCAGCATTTCGCGGCCCACGTTGCCCGTGGCGCCGACAACGGCGATGCGGTAACCCATTTTTCTGTTTCTCCAGTATTGCCCGGCCCCATGGCCGGCGCGGGAGTGATAATGCCTCCGGGCAAAAGTTTAAAGGGGGCGGATCAGTCCATGCTGTCGCGGCTGAGCAGATAAACCGCGCACCCCGCCGCCAGGCACACCAGAAAGAAGCCGAAAATGCCGGTGTAGGGCAAAGCCGGATCGGCTCCCGCCATTTCCGCGTGAATGCGCCCGGTCGCAAACTGCATGATTCCCACCCCGCCAATGCCGAACAGGTTCAGCAGGGTCACCCCGCGCCCCGCCAGATGCGGCGGCACAAAGGCCCGGCCATGCGCCATGATCACCGGGAAGGAGGCTCCGAAAAACCCCACCGCCGCCATCATCGCAACCGGCACCCAGACCGGCGCGCCGGTGGCCATAATCAGCCCCCCCAGGGCAAGGCAGGCCAGCAGGTTGCCGCCCAGGATCACCCATTTGCGGGTGCCCAGCATCCGGTCCAGCGGCCCATAGGCAAAGGTGCCCGCAATCATCGCCGCGCCCATCACCAGCGTCGCCAGCCCCACGGCCTGGGTGCTGAGCCCGTAAAGATCGCTCAGATAGGGTCCGATCCACAGCCCCCGCAGCGCGCCCGAGGGCGCATAGGCCACCAGCATCAGCGGAAAGACCGCCCACATCGCCGGCATCTTCAGCAGGTCAAAGACCGATCCCTTCAGTTCGCCATCGGGCTTGTCCGGGTCGCTCACGGTCACGAATATCCCCGCCGCCACCGCAACCGAGACCGCCGCCAGCCCCGCCAGGGTGCCGCGCCAGCCGAACAGGTCCACCGCCAGCGCGGTCGGGTAAGAGGCCACCAGATTGCCTGCCGACCCCACCCCCAGCATCAGCGCCGCCAAAGTGGCAAATCGGGCGGGCGGGTACTGGCGGGCAAAGATGTAATAGGACGCCATCAGCACCGGCGAGCAGCCAATGCCGATCAGGAACATCGCGATGCTCACGTGCAGGGGCGTGGTGGCCGCGGCAAACAGCGCCGCGCCGCCGCCGCCGCCCAGAAGCAGCAGCACCGCCGCCGTCCGGCGCGGGCCCGCATGGTCCAGCGCCCAGCCCACCGGCAGCTGCATCGCCGCAAAGGACAGGAACCACATGCCCGAGGCAAACGCCAGATCATCCGGCGCCGCGCCGATGTCCTGCCCCAGCACCCCCGACAGCACCGCCAGAAAGGCGCGGAAAAACTGGCTCAGCACATAGGCCAGGCACAACAAGACCAATCCCGCCTGCATTTTCCCTCCCCGCTTTTTTGTGTCTGCCGCACAGCTTGCATGTTTGGCCCCGGCGCACAATTTGTTTAGGTAGAAACCGCAGGTCACACGGCCAGACCAGTGGGCCAGACCAGTGGGGCACGCCATTGGTGCAGATCACTGTGGCAGGCCACTGGGGCCAAGGACCGGAGCGGAACCGCATGACGACGGACAGTTTCTATACCAGCCTCCCCAGGGTCCGCAGCTTTGACAGCTTGTCCGCCCCGGAGGCATTTGTGCCGCTGCCGCCGGACTGGCACCTGTGCTGCACCGATATCGTCAACTCCACCGCGCTGATTGCGGCGGGCCGCTACAAGACCGTCAACATGATCGGCGCCGCGGTGATTGCCGCGATGCGCAATGCGCTGCAGGGCGAGGCGTTCCCCTATATCTTCGGCGGCGACGGCGCCGCCTTTGCGGTGCCGCCGCGCCACCGGGAGACCGCACAGCGCGTTCTGGCCTCCTTGCGCAGCTGGACCGGGGCGGAATTCGGCGTCCCCCTGCGCGCCGCCATGGTGCCGCTGCGCTGGATCCGGGCAGAGGGGCTGGACGTCACCATCGCCCGCTATGCGGTGTCGGATCACGCCGATTTCGCGATGTTCAGCGGCGGCGGCCTGGCCTGGGCCGAGTCGCAGATGAAAGCGGGCGCCTTCGAGGTGCCGCCGGACCCGCAGGCCGCACCGCCCGATCTCTCCGGCCTCTCCTGCCGCTGGAGCAACACGCCCGCCCGCAACGGCATTATCCTGTCGGTGGTCGTGCAGCCTGCTCCGGGCGCGGACCCGCGGGCGTTTGCCCGATTCTCCTCCCGCCTGCTGGCTCTGGCAAGCGAACTGAAAGACAACGGCCACCCGGTCCCCGCCACCGGGCCGAAACTGGGCTTTCCGCCTGCCGGGCTGGCGCTGGAAGCGCAGTCGTCGCGCGGCAAAACCCCTCTGATTTTACGGAAGCTTTATCTTTTGGCGCACAGCGCCCTCGCCGGGCTGATCTTCCTCGCCAAACGGCGCGCCGGCGGGTTTGACCCGGTGCATTACCTGTCCGTGCTCAAGGCCCATTCGGACTTCCGCAAATTCGATGACGGGCTGAAGATGACGCTGGACTGCACCGCGGACATCCGCGACCGGATCCGCCGCCATCTGGAGCGGGCGGCAGAGGCCGGGCTGGTGCAGTTCGGCCTGCATGAACAGGACGCCGCTCTTGTCACTTGCATCGTGCCTTCCCCGGTTGAGGACAGCCACGTGCATTTTGTCGACGGGGCGGCGGGCGGCTATACGCAAGCAGCCGCCAATCTGGCGGCCGCATTCGGTTCCGGCAAAGGCCAGGCTTAAGCTCAGACCGGCAGGAAGGCCCCGGCCTTGGGGTCATAACATTCCAGCCCGCCCTCGCCGATATCGGTCCACAGCCCGTGCAGGCTCAGCTCCCCGGCCTTGACCGCCGATTCGATGAACGGGAAGGTCATCAGGTTTTCCATCGACGCGACAACGGCTTGGCGCTCGAACTGGCGCGCCTGATCCACCGGGTCCTCGATATCCGCCACCCCTTCGAACTTGGGCTTCAGGATCTCCATCCAGCGGCCCACAAAACTGGTCTTCTGTTCCAGCTCCGGCGCCTGGCCCTTGCACATGTCGATGCAGCCCTGCACACCGCCGCACTGCGAATGGCCCAGCACGATCAGATGCGCCACCTTCAGCGCGGTCACCGCGTATTCCACCGCCGCCGAGGTGCCGTGATGGTCGCCGTCGGGCGCATAGGGCGGCACCAGGTTGGCGATATTGCGGTGAATGAAAAACTCGCCCTGGTCGGCCCCGAAGATCGAGGTCACATGCACCCGGCTGTCGCAGCAGGAGATCACCATCGCCCGCGGCCGCTGGCCCTCGGTTGCCAGGCGGCGGTACCAGCCCTGATTCTCCTCATAGGATGTGGCCTTCCACCCATGGTAGCGGGTCACCAGATAACTGGGCAGGGGTTTGGCAAATTCCATTGTCATGTCCTGTCAACATTCGTGTTGCCGGGCTTGATACCCTGCATTGTCCGCAAATTCGAGAGATTTGAACACCCCGCCGGAAACCTTTTGAAAACCTGTGGGGCGCACATTGGCAGACGTGCCGTGGGGGCATAAAGAATTTGGGTGAAAGTGGTGGCCAATATACTAACAGTAATGCACTCCGAAACAGTGCGCCTCGATCCTGACAAACTCACCGCGCTGTATGAGCAGCTTGGCGAAACCGGCGCCGAGGACGTCGTGTGCCGTGCGGTCGAAGAAATGGCTGTCCGCCTGACGCATTGCGAGCGTCTGTGGCGGCAGAATGAAATGGCGAGCCTGCGCAAGAGCGCCCGGTCGCTGATCGCGATTGCCGATCAGATCGGCATGACGGCGCTCGCGTCGATTGCCAGCGATGTGACCGCGGCCATCGACGCCGAGGATGCGCCGGCGGTTGCCGCGATTCTGTTCCGGCTGATGCGGGTGGGGGAACGCTCGCTGACCGCGGTCTGGGACCAGCAGGACATGACGATCTGATCTCAACGCAACCCGCAGGGCTTGCAGGCCGCGCTGCGGCGGCTACTCTGGCGCATCAGAACCGATTGCAACCGGAGTATTTCGATGCCGCCAGTCTTTGCCGCACCCGGCGCGGACGCCTGCCCTGTGCATGTGATCGCAAGCGACACTTTCGACAGCTGGCTCTCGGGCCAGCCGCAGCGCGTTCAGGCCTGGGCAACGGCGCATGGGTTTACCGGCGCCTGCGGCCAGGCGCTGGCAGTGCCGGGCGCCGATGGCGCGGTTGAAATGGCCTTGGCCGGATACGGCAGCGCCGCCCAGCGCGCGCGCCGCCGTTTCGTGCTGGCCGAAGCAGCGCAGAAACTGCCCGCGGGCCAATACCGGATCGCCTCCGGCCTGCCGCAGGCGGACGCCGCGGCTGAGGCCCTGGGCTGGCTGCTGACCGGCTACCGCTTCGGCCGCTACAAGGACGGCAAGGACACCGGCGCCGTGCTGGCGGCCCCCGATGGGGTGGATGCCGCCGCCGTCGAATCGCTGGCCGCCGCCGAATGCCTGACCCGCGACCTGATCAACACGCCCGCCTCCGACATGGGCCCGGCAGAGCTTCAGGCCGCGGCGGAAGCCCTGGCCGAAGAGTTCGGCGCAGAGGTGTCGGCGATTCTCGGCGAGGACCTGCTGGCGCAGAATTTCCCGCTGATCCACACCGTTGGCCGCGCCTCGGACCGCGCCCCGCGGCTGATCGAGATGCGCTGGGGCAGCTCCGGCCCCAGGCTCACCCTGGTGGGCAAGGGCGTCTGCTTCGACACCGGCGGCTTGAACCTGAAACCCGGCAGCAGCATGGCGCTGATGAAAAAGGACATGGGCGGTGCCGCCAACGTCCTGGGCCTTGCCCGCATGATCATGGCCGCCGGGCTGGAGTTGCAGCTCAGGGTGCTGATTCCGGCGGTGGAGAATTCCGTCTCCGGCCCCGCCTTCCGCCCCGGCGACGTGCTGACTTCGCGCAAGGGGCTGACGGTGGAGGTCAACAACACCGACGCCGAGGGCCGGCTGGTGCTGGCCGATACGCTGGCCCTGGCGGCAGAGGACGCGCCGGACCTGCTGATCTCCATGGCCACCCTCACCGGCGCTGCCCGGGTTGCGGTCGGCCCGGACCTGTCGCCATTCTACACCGACCGCGACCCCGACGCCGCGGCGCTTGCGGCCAGCGCCGCCCGCACCGCCGACCCGGTCTGGCGGCTGCCCTTTCACGAGCCTTACGAGGCCATGATCGAACCGGACATCGCCGACCTCGACAACGCGCCTTCCGGCGGCTTTGCCGGGTCGATCACCGCCGCCCTGTTCCTGCGCCGCTTTGCCGGTGACACGCGCTACATGCATTTCGACATCTACGGCTGGACCCCCGCCGCCGCGCCGGGCCGGCCCAAGGGCGGCGCCCTGCAGGGGGCCCGCGCCCTCTTTGCCGCGCTGCCCGGCATGCTGGCGCTGTGATCCGATGACGGACCGCCGCCGCTTGCCGATGAACGCCCGCGTGGCTGCCGCGCATCTGGAGAACGCGCCGGAAGATCTTGAGAAAGTAACAGGCACCGCCGCCCGCATCGGGGTGCCGGTGGCGGACCTTGCGCGCGCGCCGGACGGCGCCCGCGACCGCCAACTGGTCTATGGCGAGCCGGTCACGGTGTATGAGGACCGCGGCGGCTGGTCCTTCCTGCAAGCGGCCAAGGATGGCTATGCGGGCTATGTGCCCAGCGCCAGCCTGACGGCCCCGTTCGAGGCGACCCATTGGGTCAGCGCCCCCGCCACCCATGCCTACAGCGCGGATGACTTCAAATCCCCCGAAACCCATGCCCTCAGCCACGGCAGCCGGGTGCAGGTGCTGGGCGGCACAGGCCGGTTCCTGCAAACCAACCTGGGCTTCATCCCGGCGTGCCACCTCGCGCCGCTGGGCGTCCATCCGGGCGATCCGGCGGCAGTGGCGGAACTGTTCCTCGGCACGCCCTACCTCTGGGGCGGCAACAGCCGCTTTGGCATCGACTGCTCCGGCCTGGTGCAGGCGGCGCTGCTGGCCTGCGGCACCCCCTGCCCCGGCGACAGCGACATGCAGGAGGCCGAACTGGGCAGCCCGGCACCCGCCGCAGACTACCAGCGCGGCGACCTGCTGTTCTGGAAAGGCCATGTGGCCCTGGTGCGCGATGCTGAGACGCTGATCCACGCCAATGCCCATGACATGGCTGTGGCCATTGAACCGATCGCGGCGGCCATCGCGCGGATTGAAGCCCAGGGCGACGGCCCGGTCACTGCGCATAAAAGGCTGGGGTGACACCCGCCCGCCGCCGCAGGCGGCAAAAATCTTTCAAAGATTTTTGGCCGGAAAATTTGAATTTTCCGGTCCCCGCTCCGCCGCAAGACTTGCGGCTACTCCACGGAGCGGATCAGCTTGCGCTCCAGCACCCTCAGCACGGTCTTCAGATCCGCCCCGCGCTTCAGGATATGCCCGTCCATGCCGACCACCGAATACTGCCCCTGCCGCTGCCGCAGCTTGGGGCGCTTTTCGATCCGGTAGAGCGGATGCTCTGCCGTGCGCCGGAAGACGGAGAAGACTGCCAGATCACGCAAGGAGGATATCCCGTAATCGCGCCATTCCCCCGCCGCCACCATCCGTCCGTACAACGTCATGATGACCGACAGTTCCCGGCGGTCAAACGCGACTTGCTGAGGTATGGGAGATCCGGGAAAAGGCTGCACCTGATCAAAGCTCATAATTAAAAGGTTGCGTCTTTCCCCCCGCAAATCAAGGTTTTTAACATTCGATTTTTGCTGTGATGCAGCAGGCGCACAGGCGCGGCAGGCCTGTCTTGGCCGGTTTTCACACCGCTCAGGCCTCCGCCAGTGTGCCGCACTGCAAGCCCAGAATCTGCTCCAAAGCCACCCGCCCCGGCGCCGTCAGCATCAGCCCGCGCTTGTGCCGGTGCCGCTTGACCCAGCCGCTGTCCAGCGCGTGGTCCAGGATCTGCCGCCCCATTGGCCCGGCGACATGCAGCTTGCGCTCGGTCCAGTCCAGGCAGGGCCGGGCAAAGGGCTGGCGGCCCGGCCGCTCCGGCAGCACCACCCCCAGTTTCAGCCACTGCGCGGCGGGTTCGGCGCGAAAGGCGCCGTGCGCCTCCACCAGCATCCCCCGGTCCAGCAAGGCCCGGGTCATCGCCACCGCCAGCGGGCCGGCCAGATGGTCGTAACAGCTGCGCAGCTGCGCCAGCCCGCCCGCTTTGCGCTGCTGGGCGCGGTGCAGGCTGTCCGCGGGCGCAATCGCCGCCAGCTGCTCCAGCGCATGGGCCACCTCTGCGCCAGCCAGCCGGTGGTAGACGCAGCGGCCGCGCTTCTCCGCCACCACCAGCCCAGCGTTCTGCAGCAGCCGCAAATGGGCCGAAGCGGTCTGCGGCGTCACCCCGGCAGCCGCCGCCAGCTCCTTGTTGGTATAGGCGCGGCCCTCCATCAGCTCGCACAGCATCTGCGTGCGGCTGGCGTCGCTGATGGCCTGGCCCAGAATGTCAAAGCGCGGTGTGATCATGGCGCCACTCTACGCGCGTCCTTGTTGCCGGCCCAAGCAAAACCCTTCGCCGCGCAGCGAACTGTTGCGCAGCCCCTCACGCAAACGAGCCATGACAGAACCAGCCCGGCGACAGCGCGCCGCCATGGGCGAAGAACAGCCACAGCCGCGTGCCGCAGTCCGTCACCACCACCCAGTAATCGCGCACGCCGCTGCGCCAGGCCGGATCCTCCAGCCACCACTCGGGCGCGATCCGCTCCGGCCCCTCCGCCTCTGCCAGCTGCCAGTCGCGGCCGCGCCAGCGGAAGCGCTCCGGCACCTCAGGCCGCTCCGGCGCATGGACCAGCTCGGGCTGCCAGATCAGCAGCGGCCGCGGCCGCGGCGGCAGCGGCCATGCGCCGGCCGCAGGCTCCGACCAGGCGGCGGCCTGCACGGTGAAGGTCTTTTCCGGAATGTGGCTCTCCGCCGGGTGATAGCGGGTGATCGCCTCCAGCCCCAGCCGCGCGCCCAGGCGGCCGATCAGATCCTCCAGCGCCGCGCCATCCTCCTGCCGTGCCCGCGCTGCGGCGCCCGCTTCGGCATGGCCCGCAGGCGTGCGGGCGTGGATCGCTTCCGCCTGCAGCACCTCCAGCCGCAGCATGTCGATGCCATAGCCCGCATCAATCTGCTCCAGCTTCATCTCCAGCAAGGGCCGGATGCGGTCCGGCGCGCGGCTGGCGCGGGCCAGGCCCACGGTCACCGCTTCCATTGCCTGATCGCAGCGGTGCGCCTCCAGCCGCAGGACACGGGCGCCCTTGCCGCGCGCCTCCAGCCGGGCGCACAGCCGCGGCAGCATCCGGTCGATCCCCGCCAGCAGATCCTCCATCAGCCCGATCGGCTCCGGCAGGGTCAGCCGCACCGCGAAATGATCCGGGCTGCGCGCGGGCGAGACCGGCTCCGGCGCGCTGCCCATCGCCTGATCCAGCCGCAAGACCAGCCCGCGCCCGAACCGGCGCGCCAGACTGGCCCGCGGCTGCCCCAGAAGGTCGCCGATCCGCCGCAGCCCCAGCCGGTTCAGCTGTGCCACCGTGGCGCCATCCAGCCGCAACGCCGCCACCGGCAGCGGGGCCAGCGCGCCATAGGCCTGCCCGGGTTCGGCAATCCGCCCCAGCTGCGGCACCACCGCCTGCAGCTGCGGCGCGGCGCCGCCCCGGGTCCAGTGGCGGCGCTTAACGCTCTGGCGCTTCTGCGCCCGGGCGCGGGTGGCGCGCGCCTCCTGGTCGATGGCGTCGCCGCTGCGGTCCGGCGCCGCCTCCTCGCCTGCGTAACGCGCCAGCGCCCAGGCCGCGCCCAGGGTATCGGCCAGCCCCATCTGCACGCTCAGCCCCATTTCCGCGCAATCGCGCCCCGCCGCCTCCATCAGCGCCGCCTCGCTGCCGAACAGATGCGCGCAGCCAGTGAGGTCGATGGTCAGCCCGTCGCGTTCCGCCTCCGCCACCCAGGGGCTGAACTTGCCCGCCCAGCGCCTCAGCGCGGCCAGGAACGCCGCCTCCGCCGCCGGGTTGCGCGGCCGCACCGTCAGACCTGCGCACATCGCATGGGCATCGCGCAGCGGCTGGCCGGGCTGCAGCCCCTCCGCCAAAGCGGCGGCGTTTAACGCGGAAATAACCTGCGTGTTGGAGACTTCCTCGGCAACGGCCAGCGGCCCGCCGATGCCGCCGCGCTCTGCCCGCAGAATACGCTCCGCCCCAAGGCGCGGAAACCAAAGCGAAAGAATGCGGCGGTGGGGCATGGCAGCAGGCGCAGGGCAACGGTCAGGACAACAGGGCAGGCAAGGGGCAGCAGGGCCGGAAGGCCGCCAGATAACGGGAGGCACATACGGCGTGTTCTTATTTTGTTCTCATTTCTCGATTCGGTCAATCCGTGCGGAGGCATCGTGACATCTTTCCGCCTGCACAAAGCCGTGGCGCTGGTCGTGGTGATCATCGCCCTGGCCATCGGCAGCACCGCCCCGGTGACCGCCCGGGACAGCAGCAGCACCAGCAAGCATGTGGCCAAGCGGATTGCGCTGATGACTTCGCAAAAGGCCGCCATGGACGTGCTGACCGGCATGGCTGCCGGGCGCAGCACCTTTGACCGCAGCCAGGCGCGCGCGGCCCGCAAGCAGCTGATCCGGTCCACCGGCAGCATCCGCAAGCACTTCCGCAAGCCGCATCTGGACCCGCGGTCCAACGCCCGGCCGCTGATCTGGCACGCGTGGAAGGATTTCAAGGCCCGCGCCGGCACCGCCGAAGCCGCGGCCAAGGACCTCAACACCGGCTCGCTCAGCGGTCTGCGCCGCACCCTGCCCGGCCTGATGCAAAGCTGCCTCAGCTGCCACGAAACCTATCGCAGCACGCCCAACAGCTTCACAACCCACTGACCGGACCGCCGCCCCCGCGGGGCCGGTCTCTCAGGCGCCGAACCGCGCCAGGAACGTGTCGATGGCGCCGCTGATCACCCGCTCGCGCTCGGCCTCGGTGAACTCGGTGTCGATCTTGAACAGGAACCGCAGGAAAACATCCGCCTTGCAAAGCTCGATGAATTGCGCGGCGGCCAGATCCGCATCCTCGATCTTCAGCTCGCCGCGCGCCGCAGCGGCCTCCATATAGTCCTGGATCTCCCCGTGCAGCGTCATCGGACCGCTTTCGTAGAACATCGGCCCCAGCTCCGGGAACCGGTCGGCCTCGGCCACGAAGATGCGGAACAGCTGCAGGCTGAAGCCGCCCAGCAGCACCCCGTGCACCCGCTCCGCCGCCGCCCGCAGCACCTCCCGCGGCCCGCGGCTGCCCGGCGCCAGCTCCAGCGAAGCGTCCGCCTGCTGCACGCAGGCAGAGCGCACCACCTCCATGAACAGCACCCGCTTGTCGGGGAAATAGCTGTAGAGCGTCGCCTTGGAGACCCCCGCCGCCCTGGCGATGTTGTCGACGCTGGCGCCTTCAAATCCATCCGCCAGGAACACCTCGCGCGCGCCCTCCAGGACCTGGTCGAATTTCCGGCCGGTGCGCAGGACGCTGGCTTGCTGGTTCATAAGGGCTCCTCGGGATAGGGGCTGCGGCTCGCAGGATCTGTCTCTAATGTAATCCGCACCGCCTCTTTGCAACAAGGCTGGCGCGCCATCTTGCGGCGGCACAGCGATCCGCTATATTTAGAATAATTCTAAAAGAGGGCGGATTATGCGGTTTTTCACACAGCGCAAGCACTTTTCGGACCTGACCGGGCAGGAGGTCCTGGCCCTGGCGATTGCCTCCGAGGAGGACGATGCGCGCATCTATCGCAGCTATGCGGCGCGGCTGCGGGCGGACTACCCGGCAACCGCGGCGATGTTCGACGGCATGGCCGCCGAGGAGGACGAGCACCGCGCCCGGCTCATTGCCCTGCACGAGGACCGGTTCGGCCCGGCGATCCCGCTGATCCGGCGCGAGCATGTGGCAGGCTACTACGCCCGCCGCCCGGTCTGGCTGATGGAGAACCTGAGCCTCGACCGCATCCGCGACGAGGCCCGCGCGATGGAACGCGACGCCGAACGCTTCTACACACACGCCGCCGCCCGCACCCAGGACGCCGCCACCCGCAAGCTCCTGGGCGACTTGGCCGCGGCTGAGGCCGGCCATCAGGCCCGCGCCGGCGCGCTTGAGGAGGCGCATCTGGACGCCGATACCCGCGAAGATGAAGACCGCGCCGCCCACCGCCAATTCGTGCTGACCTGGGTGCAGCCGGGGCTGGCCGGGCTGATGGACGGCTCGGTCTCCACCCTGGCGCCGATCTTCGCCACCGCCTTTGCCACCCAGGACACCTGGACCACCTTTCTGGTCGGCATGGCGGCCTCGGTCGGGGCCGGCATCTCGATGGGCTTCACCGAGGCCGCCTCGGATGATGGCGAGCTTTCGGGCCGCGGCTCTCCCATTAAACGCGGGCTGGCTTCCGGCATCATGACCACCGTGGGCGGCCTTGGCCACGCCCTGCCCTATCTGATCCCGGAATTTTGGACCGCCACCACGCTGGCCCTGCTGATCGTGTTTGTGGAGCTGTGGGCGATCGCCTGGATCCAGAACAAATTCATGCAAACCCCGTTCTGGCGCGCCACCATGCAGGTGGTGCTGGGCGGCGCCCTGGTGCTGGGCGCAGGCGCGCTGATCGGCAGCGGCTAGAAACGCAGCGAGGCCCTCCCGCCCGCTCCGGAGCAGCCAAAGGCTGCCCCTCCCCGGTTGGGCCCGGCAGCGCTGACGCGCTGCGGGGGCGTATTCCCCCACTGGGCTTTCTTGGGTCAAGGGCGGCGCCGCCGCCGCGCCTTAGCGCGGTTCACCCTTGACGCAGGAAAGCCCGGTCACACAATTGACCAGGCGCTCTCAGCAAAAACCCTGCCCCGTGCGCAGCACGGGGCCACGCCCAACTGCGAAGGGCATTCTTCGAATGACCATGAACAGGCGGGAGCACGCCCCTCGCCTGCTCAAAGCCAGCTTAAAAAACAGCCTTTGCCAATTGGTCAGCCCTTGTTACCAATCCCCCATGGCCGAGATCTTTTTCCGCACCCTGCCCTTCTTCGCAATCATCGGCCTTGGCTACTGGGCCGGGCGCAGCCGCTTCTTCACCGAAGACGCCACCGCCTATCTCACCCGCTTCGTGTTCTACTTCCCGCTGTCGGCGATGATCTTCGGCTTTGCCGCCAACCTGTCCTTTGCCGAGGTCTTCGACCCCACGCTGATCCTCGGCTATCTGGCGGGCACCCTGGCGGTCTACCTGCTGGTGACGGCCGTCGCCGTGATCCGCGGGCTGGACGTGCCCACCGCCGCGGTGGAGGCGCAATGCGCGGCGATCGGCAATGTGGGGTTTCTGGGGCTGCCGATGATGGCGATCCTGTTCGGCCCGGCCTCCGCGGCGCCGATGATGGTGGTGCTCAGCGTCGATCTGGTGGTGTTCTCCTCGCTGATCGTCATTCTGATCAACGCGGGCCGCGGCCAGGGGCTTGGTCTGGCGACCCTGAAACTGGTGGGGCTGGGCCTGCTGAAAAATCCGATGATCCTGTCCATCGTTGCGGGCCTTGCCTGGTCAGCCTCCGCGCTGCCGATCCCGGAGCCTGCAAACGATTTCCTCACCATCCTCGGCGGCGCCGCCACGCCCGGAGCCCTCTTCGCCATCGGCGCGTCGCTGGCCTCGAAATCGGCGGAGCGGGTGCAGGTCGCGGGCTGGCTCAGCTTTGCCAAGCTGGTGCTGCACCCGGCCTGCGTCGCCCTCGCGGTGCTGTGGCTGATCCCCGCCGCACCATTCTCAGCCGCCGTTGCCATCGCTGCTGCATCGCTGCCGGTGGCGGGCAATGTCTATATGCTGGCGCAGCACTACGGCGTGGCCCCGCACCGGGCCTCCGCCGCCATCTTCATCTCCACCATTCTGTCGATCGTCACCGTGCCGGCGGTGATCGCCTGGGTTTCCTAAAGCCGGATCACATAGTCCTTGCGGGTGGTCTCGATCACCTCCCAGGTGCCGCTGAAGCCGGGCCGCAGGATGAAGCTGTCGCCTGCCGCCAGCGGGTATTCGGTGCCGTCGTCGCTGGTGATCACCGACCGCCCCGCCAGGATCCGGCAGTATTCCCATTCGTCATAGGATATCCGCCACTTGCCCGGCGTCGACTGCCAGATGCCGCAGTACAGCCCGTCTAGCTCCTCCGCGTTCCAGGTGGTGAACACCGGATCGCCCGCAAGCACCTTCTCCGGCGACGGGCGCTCCACCTCCGCCTCCGCAGCCTCCGGTGTCAGCCTCAGAAAATCGCTCATGGCCCTTGGCCTCCCTGTTGTTCTGGCGGCAGACTGTCCCGGTTTTCGCCGCCGCTGTCCAGAACCCCAGGCGCGGCGGCTGCCGCCGCCAGCCGCCCAAAGCCCCGGATGTTTGCGGTTTCGCAAGCCTTCTGCCGCAAAAACCGGCCTTGCCGCCGCCCTCCCGCTGGACGCTGCGGCAATCTGCGGATAGCGATAGGGCTAACAGATTTGAGGAGCCTCACCCATGGAAACCGTTTCCGAGAACCGCGCCTTTGGCGGCACCCAGGGCGTCTACAAACACGCCAGCAGCGCCACCGGCGGCGACATGACCTTCGGCCTGTTCCTGCCGGAGGAGGCCAAGGACGGCCCGGTGCCGGTGCTGTGGTATCTCTCGGGCCTCACCTGCACCCATGAAAACGCGATGACCAAGGCAGGCGCCCAGGCCTGGTGCGCCGAGCAGGGCATCGCCATCGTCTTCCCCGACACCTCCCCCCGCGGCGAGGGCGTGGCCGATGATGAGGCCTATGATCTGGGCCAGGGCGCAGGCTTCTACGTGAACGCCACGCAACAGCCCTGGGCGCCGCATTTCCAAATGTGGGACTATGTGGCGGAGGAACTGCCGGCACTGCTGGGCGACACTTTCGCAATCGACCTGGACCGCCAGGCGATCACCGGCCATTCCATGGGCGGCCACGGCGCGCTGACCCTGGCGATGAACCTGCCGGGCCGCTACAAATCGGTCTCTGCCTTCGCGCCGATCTCCCACCCGACCCAGTCGGACTGGGGCCGCAAGCAGCTGAACGCCTACCTGGGCGACGATGAATCCGCCTGGGCCAAGCACGACGCCACCCTGCTGATGCGGGACAAGGGCTTTGACGGCCCGCTCCTGATCGACACCGGCACCTCCGACCAGTTCATCGACCTGCTGAAGCCCGAAGCGCTGGCCCATGCGGTGGCCGAGCGCCGCCAGCAAGCCATCCTGCGGATGCAGCCGGGCTATGACCACAGCTATTTCTTCGTGTCGACCTTCATGGAGGAGCATATCTCCTTCCACGCCGACGCGCTGTACCAGAACTGAACACAAGGAACGCGGCCATGAGTGACGAATTTGATTATGACCTGATCATCATCGGTTCCGGCCCCTCGGGCCGCGCCGCCGCCATCCAGGCGGGCAAGCTGCACCGCCGGGTGCTGGTGATCGACCGCAAGGACCGGCTGGGGGGCGTGTCGGTGCACACCGGCACCATCCCGTCGAAGACCCTGCGCGAAACCGTGCTGAACCTCTCCGGCTGGCGCGAGCGCTCGTTTTACGGCCGCTCCTACCGCGTCAAAGACCAGATCGGCGCCGAGGATCTGAAGGCGCGCCTGCACATGACCCTCGATTACGAGGTTGACGTGCTGGAGCACCAGTTCAACCGCAACCACGTCGACACCCTGAACGGGCTGGCGAAATTCATCGGCCCGAACGAGGTCGAGGTGGCCACCGAGGCCGGCGAATCCACCCGGCTGACGGCAGAGAAGTTCCTGATCGCTACCGGCACCCGCACCTACCGCCCGGACTACGTGCCCTTCAACGGCAAGACCGTCGTCGACGGCGACGAGTTCCTGGAAATGGCCGGGATCCCGCGCTCGCTGGTGGTCATTGGCGCCGGCGTCATCGGGGTGGAATATGCCACCATGTTCTCCGCGCTGGACGTGCGCGTCACCCTGATCGAGCCGCGCGAGACCTTCCTCGACTTCATCGACAAGACCCTGATCCAGGACTTCACCCACCAGATCCGCGAAAACGGCGTCGACCTGCGGCTGGGGTCTGCGGTGGAAAGCATCGAGGACGCGGGCGAGCATATCGAGGTGTCGCTGGCCAACGGCCGCCACGTGCGCGCCGAAATGCTGCTGTTCGCGGCCGGCCGCATGGGCGCCACCGAGGCGCTCAACCTCGATGCCGTGGGCCTCAAGACCGACCACCGCGGACGCCTGTCGGTCGACCGCAAGACTTACCAGACCGCGGTGCCGCATATCTACGCCACCGGCGACGTGATCGGCCACCCGTCGCTGGCCTCCACCTCGCTGCAGCAGGGCCGCGTCGCCGCCTGCCACGCGCTGGAAACCCCGACCCTGCCGGAAAGCCCCTGGTACCCCTACGGCATCTATTCGGTGCCGGAAATGTCCACCTGCGGAATGTCCGAGGAAGAGCTGAAGGAGCGCGGCATTCCTTACGAGGTCGGCGTCGCCCGCTTCCGCGAAACCTCGCGCGGCCACATCATGGGGCTGGAGCACGGCATGCTGAAAATGCTGTTCTCGCTGAAAACCCGCCGGGTGCTGGGCGTGCAGATCGTCGGCGAAGGCGCGACAGAGCTCATTCACATCGCCCAGGCCGTTCTGAACCTCAAGGGCACGGTGGATTACTTCGTGCAGAACACCTTCAACTACCCGACCCTGGCCGAGGCCTACAAGATCGCCGGTCTCGACGCCTTCAACCGGATGCCAATCCCGGAGGAATTCAAGGTCAGGAAACCCGCCCGCAAGGCCAAACCGGCCTCCAAGGCAGAGGCTAAGGCAGACGCCAAACCCGCGGCTGACAAAAAGGCGGCAGAGTGACCGCCCTCTACATCGACGCCGACGCCTGCCCGGTGAAGCAGGAGGCCGAACGGGTCGCCACCCGCCACGGGCTGCGCATGTTCGTGGTCTCCAACGGCGGGTTGCGCCCCTCGCAGAACCCGCTGGTCGAAAATGTGATCGTGGCCGAGGGCGCC
Source organism: Leisingera aquaemixtae (assembly GCF_006740765.1). GTDB lineage: Bacteria > Pseudomonadota > Alphaproteobacteria > Rhodobacterales > Rhodobacteraceae > Leisingera > Leisingera aquaemixtae. Next base: position 3,638,350 of record NZ_CP041159.1, on the reverse strand, counting down.
GATGTGGCCGACATGTGGATCGCGGACCGCTGCGGCCCGGGCGATGTGGTGGTGACGGGTGACATTCCGCTCGCCGCCAAATGCATCGAGGCCGGCGCCCGCGTGCTGCGCCACAACGGCGAGCGCTTTACCGAAGCCAACATCGGCCAGCAGCTGGCAATGCGCGACCTGATGGCCGACCTGCGCGCCGCCAACCCTCTGGGCGCAGGCGGCAGCGGCAAGGGCTTCACCAAGGCCGACCGCTCCCGCTTCCTGGATGCGCTGGAGCGTGAGCTGCGCGCCGCCAAACAGGCCTGATCCCGGGTCAAGGCTCCGCGCCAGCGGACCGTGCGCAGCACGGCTTGGCCTTGAGGCGGGCGCAGGCCGTCGAACACTCGGGCAGGCGCGTTCGGGGGCAGACCTGCCCCTGAACCGCTTCTCAGCAAATCACTAAGCCTTTTCCCACAGCTGCCACTCAGCGTTCTGCGGCCCAAAATTCCGGCCCGGAATTTTGCCCGGAAAAATTGCATTTTTACGCCCCCTCCCATTGCCCGGCCACACCAAATCCGCCACTGATCAAACTCAGGGAGCAGGAGGCGGCACAGATGAACGCAGAGGTCAAAGTCAGCGTCCCCGGCCTGTTTGCCGCGGCAGGCGCAGGCATTGCCTTCTCCGTCATCGACATGATCTTCAAATTCCTGTCCGGCGATTACCCGCTGTACGAGGTCGTCCTGTTCCGCTCCGTCATCGCGGTGGCAGTGATGCTGGCCATCATCGTGCCGCTTGAGGGCGGCTACCACCTGTTGCGCACCCACCAGCCCAAGCTGCACCTCGCGCGCTGCCTTGTGGTGTTCTTTGCCAACATCTTCTTCTTCACCGGAATCGCCATCCTGCCGCTGGCCGAGGCTGTGGCCATCGCCTTTGCCACCCCGCTGATCGTCACCGCCCTGTCAGCGCTGTTCCTGGGCGAGCGCCCCGGCCCCTGGCGCTGGGGCGCGGTCTTTGCCGGTTTTCTGGGCGTGCTGATCATCATGCGCCCCGGCCCCGGCAGCTTCCAGCCCGCCGCCATCCTGCCGCTCCTCGGCGCCTGCGGCTATGCCACCCTGCACGTGCTGACCCGCCGCGCAGGCGGGACAGAGGCCGGCGCGACGCTCGCCTTCTACCCGATGATGGGCTTCCTGATCCTCAGCGCCCTGGCCGGGCTGATCTTTGGCGACGGCCGCTTTGCCACCGGCGGCAGCCCCGCCTTCGGCTTCCTCCTGCGCGCCTGGATCTGGCCTGCCCCCCAGGACTGGCCCTACCTGATCGGGGTCGGCTTGGCCGGCTCCATCGGCGGCTACCTGGTCAGCCAGGCCTACCGCATGAACGAGGCCGCACTGGCCGCGCCTTTTGAGTACATCGCGATGCCGATGTCGGTCCTCTGGGGTGTTTTGATCTTCAACGAATGGCCGGATCCGGCGGTCTGGGCCGGCAGCGCCCTGATCATCGCCTCCGGCCTGGTCTCCGTCTGGCGCGAGACCCGCCGCAACCGCCCCGCCCCGCGGCCCCGCCCGCGCGCAGAAGGATGACCGCGATGCCCATCAAAGCCGTCGTCTTCGACATCGGCCGCGTGCTGATCGAGTGGGAGCCGGAACGCTTCTACGACAGCCGCATCGGCGAAGCCCGCCGCCGCCAGCTGTTCGAACAGGTCCCCCTGCACGAAATGAATCTGAACGTCGACCGCGGCCACCCCTTCCGCGGCAGCGTCTATGCGCTGGCGGACCAGCACCCGGACTGGGCCGTGGAAATCCGCTGGTGGCACGATTGCTGGCTGCAGATGGTGCCGCGCGCTATCCCCCGCACCGTCCGCCTGATGCAGGCGCTGCAGGCGCGCGGCACGCCCGTTTTTGCCCTCAGCAACTTCGGGGCGGAGACGTTTGAGCTGGCCTGCGAAACCTACCCCTTCCTGCGTGGCTTTGACCGCACATTTGTCTCCGCGCATCTGAAATGCGTCAAGCCAGAGCCGGAAATCTATGCCATTCTCGAACGCGAAACCGGGGTGGCGCCGCAGCATCTGCTGTTCACCGACGACCGCCCCGAAAACATCGAGGCCGCCCGTGCGCGCGGCTGGCAGACCCATCTGTTCACCGCCCCCGCGCCCTTCGCGGCCCGGCTGGTGCAGGCCGGGCTGCTGACAGACCAAGAGGCCGCCTGAGACGGCACATGCAGAAGGACAACAGGCACATGACCATCCCGTTCATCCCCTTTGAAGAGGGCGAGGCGCTGCTCGATTGGGTCAGCTTCACTGATGCGCTGGCCGCCAGCCACAATCTGCCCAAGGCAGAGATCGGCGATACCTTCCTCTACCGCGACCCCGACACGCTGCTCAGCCGCTCCGCCTGGATCGACGGGCTGGGCCTGGCGGTGAAAACCGCCAACATCTTCCCGCGCAACCCGGACGCGGGCAAGCCGATGGTCAACGGCTCCGTCTGCCTCTACTCCGACACCGACGGCACCCTTGAAGCCCTCGTCGACTTCCACCTCGTCACCAAGTGGAAGACCGCCGGCGACAGCCTGCTCGGCGCCTTGCGGCTGGCCAACCCCGACGCGCAGGAGGTGCTGATCGTCGGCGCCGGAACCGTCGGCGCGTCTCTCATTGAGGCGTTCGGGGCCGGTTTCCCGCAGGCGCAGATCCGCGTCTGGAACCGCACCGCCTCCAAGGCGCAGGAGCTTTGCGCCCAGTATCCCGGCACCAACCACGCGCCCGATCTGGAACCCGCCGTCAAGGCTGCCGACATCATCGTCACCTGCACCATGTCGTCCCAGCCGGTGATCCAGGGCGGCTGGCTCCGCCCGGGCCAGCACCTCAACATGATCGGCGCCTACCGCCCCGACATGCGCGAGGCCGATGACGCGGCGCTGAAACGCGCGCAGATCTACTGCGACAGCTTCGACACCACCCTCGACCACATCGGCGAATTCAAGATCCCGCTGGCCGCAGGCACCATCCAGCGCAGCGACGTGCTGGCCGATTTCTACGCCCTGGACAGCTTCCCGGCCTATGACCCGTCCCGGATCACCCTGTTCAAGAACGGCGGCGGCGCCCACTTGGACCTGATGACCAGCCACCACATCCTGCAGAAGTGGCAGAGCAAGCCATGACCTGGCTGCTGCTTTCCGCGGCAGCCCTTCTGATCCTGATCCTTGCCCCGCCGCTGCGCGAACGGCTGCGCAAGCCGATGAACGCGGCGGCGCGGCAAACCGCGCCCGGCGCCTTTGCCCGGCTTTCCGGCGGCCTCACCCATTACCGCTGGCAGGGGCCGTTGCGCGGCCCCGTTGCGGTCTGCGTTCACGGGCTCACCACGCCTTCCTATGTCTGGAACGGCGTCGCCTGGGGTCTGGCCGCCATGGGCTACCGGGTGCTGACCTACGACCTCTACGGGCGCGGCTTCTCGGACCGGCCCGGCGGCCCGCAGGACCGCGCCTTCTTCCTCACCCAGCTGGAGGAGCTGCTGGCGGATCAGGAGGCGGGTAATGACGTTACCCTGATCGGCTATTCCATGGGCGGCGCCATCGCCACCGCCTTTGCCGCCGCCCATCCCGGCCGCCTGCGCGAGCTGATCCTGCTCGCCCCGGCCGGCTTCGGCCGCAGCCCGGACCGGCTCACCCGGATCATCCGCGATGTTCCCCTGATCGGAGACTGGCTGATGCACGCCCTCTACCCGGCCCTGCACATCCGCGGCACCCGGGCCGGGCGCAATCTGCCCTCCTCCATCCCCGGCATCACCGCTTTGCAGCAGCAGGAGCTGCGCTACCGCGGCTTCATTCCCGCGGTGCTCGCCTCGCTGCGCGGCATCCTGAACCAGGATTTCACCGAAGAGCTGCGCAGCCTGCACAGCAAGGGTGTGCCGGCCCTGGCCATCTGGGGCCAGGAGGACGCGGTGATCCCGCCGACCTCCCCCGGCCGCCTGGCCGAACGCGCCCGCTCGGTCCGGCAGGAGGAAATCGCGGGCGCAGGCCACGGCCTGCCCTATACCCACACCGATGAGGTGCTGGAGATCATCGCCCAAAACCACCGCCGCGGCCTCGGCTGACCCAACCCGCCAGTTTCATCTTTCCGGAAATACTCCGGGGGCTGCCATTGGTGCGCCATTGGTTCAAGCCCAATGGCAGCGGGCCGGCCCCGGTCCCGCCGAAGCCCCGGAACAGACCGCTGGCGTTATGCCGCCAGCGCCGCCGGCGGCAGCGGCCGTTCCTTCACCGGCAGATGCACAATCGCGCTGAACGCCCCGACCGCCACACCGATCCACCAGACCATGGTGTAATCGCCATAGGTGTCATACATCCGCCCGCCCAGCCAGACGCCCAGAAAACTGCCCAGCTGGTGGCTGAAGAACACGATGCCGTACAGCGTGCCCATGTAGCGCAGCCCGTAGATATGCGCGACCAGGCCCGAGGTCAGCGGCACCGTCGCCAGCCACAACGACCCCATCGCGACCGAGAAGACGATGACGCTCAGCGGCGTGACCGGGAACAGGATGAAGGCTGCCGCCGCAATAGTCCGCCCGGTATAGATCGCCGCCAGCAGGTATTTCTTGGAATACCGCTTGCCCAGATAGCCCGCCAGCAGCGTACCCCCTACATTGGCCGCCCCGATCAGCGAAATCGCCGCCGCCCCCAGCGCCGAGGTGGTGGTGATCCCGATCGCATGCAGCGCCCCGCCCGGCAGGATCGGCCCGCACATCTCGGTCACGAAGGCCGGGAAATGCGCGGTGATAAAGCCCAGCTGATAGCCGCAGCTGAAAAAGCCCAGGAAGATCAGCGTATAGGACGGATCCTTGAACGCCTTCATCAGGATCGCGCCCATGCTCTCTTCCAGCTCCGCCTTGCTGGCCGCTTCCGGCGCCCGCATCAGCGGCAAGGTCAGGATAAGCGCCAGCACCACACCGGCAAAAATCAGGAACACGCTCTGCCAGCTGAGGAAGCCCAGCATCCACTCCGCCGCCGGCGCCCCGAAAATCTGCCCCGCCGAGCCGGCAGCGGTGACCACCGCCAGCGACATCGAGCGGTTCTCATCGGAACTTGCCCGCCCCACAACCGCCAGCACGACGCCAAACCCGGTGCCCGCAATGCCAAACCCCACCAGCCACTCATAGGCCTGCATCTCAAACGGCGTCGTGGACCAGGCGCTCAGCACAAGGCCTGCGGCATAGACGATGGCCCCCATGACAATCGCCTTGCGGTCGCCGATCTTCTCGGCAATGGCGCCGAAAATGGGCTGCCCGATGCCCCAGGCCAGGTTCTGAATGGCAATCGCCAATGAGAACTCCGACCGCAGCCAGCCGAACTCCTCGGCAATCGGGATCTGGAACACGCCAAACGACGCGCGCACCGCAAAGCTCACCATGATGATGATGCAGCCCACGATCAAAACGGGGGTAAACAGCGGCGCGGAACGGTCCATCGGCTTTCTCCTGACAAGCTGCGGAACACTCAGGGAAATTTGCCGGCCGGTCAAATCAGGAATTTTGCGCACATGATTAAGAATATTTGATGCGAGGCGCACAAACTCCCCGGACCCGCCGCTGTTTCAATCTTGATTGCCCCGCTTCCCATCCCCCGCGCCCCGCGCTATCCCTTCTCCCATGACCCATCTGACCACGCTGTACCGGCAGAAGATTGACGCAGGCGACCTGAAGCCGGACCCGGCGCAGGAAGCCGTGCTTCCCCATTTCGACCGCATTGCCGAAGGCCTCAGGGCGCCGCCGGTGAAACGCGGCTTTTTCCGCAAGGCGGAATATGAGCCGGTCAAGGGGCTCTACCTCTGGGGCGGTGTCGGCCGCGGCAAGTCGATGCTGATGGACCTGTTTGTCGACAGCCTCGACGGCATCCCCGCGCGCCGGGTGCATTTCCACGCCTTCATGCAGGAAATCCACGCCCAGATGCACGAAGCCCGCAAGAACGGGGTGGAGGACGCGCTGGCGCCGGTGGCCAAGGGCGTGGCGGAGTCGGTGCGGCTGCTGGCCTTTGACGAGATGCAGATCACCGACATCACCGACGCGATGATCGTCGGCCGCCTGTTCGAGGCGCTGTTTGCCGGCGGGGTCACCGTGATCACCACCTCCAACCGGGTGCCGGACGACCTTTATAAGAACGGCCTGAACCGGCAGCTGTTCCTGCCCTTCATCGGCCTGATCAAGGCGCAGATGGACGTGCATGAGATGGCCAGCGCCACCGATTACCGCCAGGACCGGCTGACCGGCGCGCAGGTCTATTTCTCGCCGGTGGACGCAGAGGCCCGCGCCCAGATCCGCGCGATCTGGGAGGATCTCTCGGGCGGCCCGGCGCAGCCGCTGACGCTGGAGGTGAAGGGCCGCGAAGTCACCCTGCCCGCCTTCCGCAACGGCGTGGCGCGGGCCACGTTCTATGACTTGTGCGGCAAGATGCTGGGGCCGGGCGACTACCTCGCCATCGCCGAGGAAGTGAAAGTGCTGGTGATGGAGGACATCCCCCGCCTCTCGCGCAACAACTTCAACGAGGCCAAGCGGTTCGTCACCCTGATCGACGCTTTGTATGAGGCCAAGGTGCGGCTAATCTGTTCGGCGGCGGCGCAGCCCGAGATGCTTTATGTTGAGGGCGAAGGCACCTTTGAATTCGAACGCACCGCCTCGCGCCTCAGGGAAATGCAGGACAAGGACTGGGGAAGCGGCGGGTAACTTCCGGCCGCCACGGCCGGGGAGATTGCAATCTTCGCGTGTCGCGCTTATCCTTGGCGGCCTGAACGGAGGTTGATCATGACCACCCAAACAAGCCCGCGCTGGACCGACGCACAGGCCGCCTGCGGGCGCGAGATGTACAGCTCCACCTGGCAGGACGTCCTGGCAACCCTTGGCGGTGCCGCTTCCGGCATCGTTGCCAGCCTCGTTTTTGTTGCCGCCTACAAACCTGCACCCGATCCTCTGGTCGCGGTGCCCGCCGTCCTGATCCTGGCCGCGGCGGTCAGCCTGATCGCCGCCGTGTCATCCAGATACCGCAAACGGCGCCAGGCCCTTGTTGCTCAGGAAACCTCCCGGCGCATTGCCAAGCTGATTGCAGAACAGGCGCCGGAGGCCAGCTCTCCTGAGGGTGCGGCCAAGGGCGCAGCAAAAGTCAAATCCAAACTCCGCAGCCTGCGCCAAGCCAGCTAGGCCGCGTTTCCGTGCGTCTGCCGCAGCCCGATGCCTTCAGCCCCGAGGACCTGGACGATGGCGTCGGCATGCTGTCGGCGGATCCCTCGCAGATTCTGGAATGGAGCGGCACTGACCGCCCGCGTGCCGAATGGGATTATGAGGAAGTGGAAGGGTGGCGGCAGTTCCTGGCTCAGGCCCGGGCGCGGGAAAACGAGAAGGCGCCGCCGCTCTCCGACTATGTAATCACTGGCATCGGCGTCACGGCAATAGTGATCGGCGTCGGACTGACGGCGCCCGTCACCGGTGTGCCTGCTCTGGTCGGCCTCTGGGTGGGCGGCGCCGGATCTCTGGCCACACTCGCGGGCGCGGTCAAACTTGTGCGCCACAACAACCGCTCAAACACCCGCTTGTGCATTATTGATCAGGCACAGCGCCTGCTGGAGGCGCGGCTGCTTTCGCACAACGCACCGCCCGAATCCTAGGATCAGCCGTTTTCGCGCAGGATGTGGCCGGCCAGATACAGCGAGCCGCAGATCAGCACCCGCGCCTGCGGGTCCCTGGCGATGATCGCCTGCAGCGCCGCCAGCGGGCTTTCCGAAGTGCCCGCCTCGATGCCCACCGATCTGGCCGCGGCCTCGGTCTCCCCGGCGCTCAGCGTGTTCACCTCATCGGGGATCGAGATCGCCGTCAGGCTTGCAACATGCGGGGCCAGCGGGGCCATGTAGCCGCGCACATCCTTGGTGTTCAGCATGCCGCAGATCAGATGCGTGGGGCGCTCCGGCAGCTTGGCCAGAACATCCGCCAGCGCCACGCCCGCCGCGGCGTTGTGGCCGCCGTCCAGCCACAGCTCCGCCTCCGGCGCGGCCTCAACCAGCGGGCCGGTCTTCAGTTTCTGCATCCGCGCGGGCCATTCGGCGTGCAGCATCGCCGCTTCGCAAGCCGCCTCATCGGCACCCAGATGGCGCAGCGCCGCCAGCGCCGCACCGGCGTTCTGGATCTGATGCGCGCCCAGCAGAACCGGCAGCGGCAAATCCAAGAGGCCGGTTTCGTCCTGAAACACCAGCCTCCCGCGCTCCTCCCAGACATGCCAGTGCTGGCCATAGGCGATCAGCGGCGCGCCGAGGCGTGCAGCAGTGGCCTCGATCACCTCCATCGCCTCGTCAGGCTGCGGGCCAACCACAACCGGCACGCCGCGCTTGATGATGCCCGCCTTTTCGCCTGCGATCTTCGCCAGCGTGTTGCCCAGGAACTGTTCATGGTCAATCGAAACCGGGGTGATCACGCTGAGCGCCGGGGTGATCACATTGGTCGCATCCAGCCGCCCGCCCAGGCCGACCTCCAGCAGCGTGTAATCCGCAGGCGTGCGGGAAAACGCCAGCAGCCCCGCCACCGTGGTGATCTCGAAATAGGTGATGTTTTCGCCGCCGTTCCTGGCATAGCACTCGTCCAGCACCTCGGTGAGATGCTCTTCCGAGATCAGCTCGCCCGCCAGCCGGATCCGCTCGTGAAAGCGCGCCAGATGCGGCGAGGTATAGGCATGAACGCGCTTGCCCATCCCCTCCAGCCCCGCCCGGATCATCGCCTGGGTCGAGCCTTTGCCGTTGGTGCCCGCCAGATGGATCACCGGCGGCAGCTTGTCCTGCGGGTTGTCCAGCGCTTCCAGCAGCCGCCAGACCCGGTCCAGCGTCAGGTCGATGATCTTGGGGTGCAGCGCCATCATGCGGGCGAGGATCGCGTCGGAGGTCTGGGTCATCAGCCTGGTCCTGTCAGATCGGAAAGTCTTGGGTGGCAAAAAACAGCGCCCGCCCTGAAAAGGACGGGCGCGGCCCGGCCAGGCGGCCAGGCGATTCACTATAGGCCGGGTTACTCGGCAGCTTCTTCACTGGGAGCGCCATCGGCCGGCGCATTTGCGGCCTTGGGCGCCTCTTCCTTCTCCGGCACCGGCAGATCGCCCACCACCTGCGGCGGCAGGCCCATCAGCATCCGGATGATGGTGATCAGCTCCTGGCGCATTTCGGTGCGCGGGGTCACCCGGTCCAGCATGCCGTGGTCCAGCAGGTACTCGGCCCGCTGGAAGCCGTCGGGCAGCTTCTCGCGGATGGTCTGCTCGATCACCCGGGGGCCCGCAAAGCAGATGAGCGCGTTCGGCTCGGCGATATGCACATCGCCCAGCATCGCATAAGACGCCGTCACCCCGCCGGTGGTTGGATGGGTCAGCACCACGATATAGGGCAGGCCCGCCTCTTTCAGCATTTCCACCGCAACGGTGGTGCGCGGCATCTGCATCAGCGACAGGATGCCTTCCTGCATCCGGGCGCCGCCGGCCGCAGAGAACAAGACCAGCGGGCGGCCCAGCTTCACGGCTTCCTCCGCCGCGGCGATGATGGCGTTGCCCACATACATGCCCATCGAGCCGCCCATGTAGGAGAAGTCCTGCGCGGCGGCGATGATCGGCGTGCGGCCGATCTCGCCCGCGGCGACCAGCATCGCTTCCTTCTCGCCGGTCTTCTTCTGCGCGGCCTTGATCCGCTCCGGGTATTTCTTCTGATCCTTGAACTTCAGCGGATCGGTCAGCGGCTCCGGCACCGCGACCTCGGTGAACACGCCGCCGTCAAACAGCGCGGTGAAACGGTCGCGCGGCGAGATATGCATGTGGTGGCCGCAGCTGGTGCAGACGTTCTGATTGTCGCTCAGCTCGCGGTGAAACAGCATGGTGCCGCATTCATCGCACTTCTGCCACAGGTTCTCGGGCACTTCGCGGCGCGAAAAGATCGAGTTGATCTTGGGCCGGACGTAGTTGGTGATCCAGTTCATATTGCTTGCCTCTCCGGGGGCGCGGTTTGCCCCCCAGATAAGGCGCATTTGCCGCAATTGCAATCAGCGGCGTATGGCAAGCCGTGCTGTCAGCCAGCTGACCAGCATCAGCGCAAAGTCGACGGCCATCCACGGGCGCAGGTTGCCGGTGTCGCCCATATCGAAGGGGATCAGGTACAACGCCAGCCCGTTCAGGCTGGTCGGCGAGGCAAACAGCAGGAGTGCTGCGGCGTTGTTGAAGAAATGCACCGCCATCGCCGGGCCCAGGGTGCCGGCCCGCGCCGTCAGGTCCGCCATCAGCAGCCCGAACAGCCCGGCCCAGGCGGTGATCAGCAGCGCATTCTCCCCGGCGTCGGCGGGCAGGTAGTGGCCCAGCGCAAACAGCGCCGAGGGCACCACCAGCCAGACCACGGGGCTGCGGAACCGCGCCGCCAGCGCCTGCTGGATATAGCCGCGGAACAGGATTTCCTCAGACCCGGTCTGCACCAGGACCGCGGCGGCGGACAGCGGCAGGATGCCCAGCCAGGTCCAGAACGGCAGGTTCGGGGTCATCGGCGGGCCCATGCCATAGGGCGGCAGGGTCATCAGCAGCAGGCCGAGGCCCAGCAGGTACAGGCTGACGCGGCCGAACTGCCGCACCAGCGGCCGCAGATGCCCGGTCACGGTGGCAAAGCTGCGCTGATGGAACAGCCGCGCCGCCATCGCCACCCCCAGCGACAGGAAGGCAAAGCTGCCCAAAAGCACCAGCATCGCGCCCGGATTGCTGCCATCGGCCAGCCCTTGCAGCCAGGCGCCGGGGAACAGCCCCGCCACCGTCACCTGCAGCGCTGCCGTCATCGCAAAACTGACCGCCGCCACCAGCACCAGCCCCAGCATCAGCCGCCACAGCTGCGGCTGCACCCGGGCAAACCGCACCAAGGCCTCATGCGCTCTGTAGCTGTGACTGTGCAGCATGGTTCCTCCGGACCGGGTGGCGGCAAGGTGCGCCAACGTTATGCATTGCTGCAACGCCAAGGCAAGGCACCGGTGCCCGGGACCGGTTCGCTCTTGCCCGTCTGCGCGCCCGCCCGCTATGAATTTGGGAAAAAACAAGACCGGCAGGGGCAGAAGTGAGCAGAACAACCAGCGGAAAACCCGCGCCTTTTCCGCCAGACGGCGGAAAGGCGCCGATCTTTGGGCAAATGGCCAAGGCCGTTGCCGCGGCGCTGACCGGTGCGCTGCTGACCGCCTGCAGCCCTGCGCCGCAGGAGCTGTCCTTTGCCGCCCGCAGCGCAGACCCCGTTGCCCGGAAGGACGGCCAGGTGATGCCCTTTGCCAACGGCGAGGTAATGCTGGCCGCGCCGGCAGGCTACTGTTTCGACCGCCGCAGCAGCCTGCCGCAGGCCGGCGGCGGCTTTGCCCTGATCGCCCATTGCAGCCGCCTGGAAGGGCGCGGCTGGTTCGGCGCCCGCAAGGCGGCGGTGCTGACCGCCTCCATCGGCCCCGCCAGGCAGAACGCCCTGGCGCCGCGGGCCAGCGACATCGCCGCCATGTTCCCCGGCGCCCGGCTGCTGGAAAGCCGCGAGGACCAGCTGCTGCCGCTGGTGCGGCTGGAATTCCCTCAGGCCGTGGCAAAGGGCGCCAGCCCGGTGCACTGGCGCGGCGCCTTTGTGCTGGACCGCCACCTGATCGCGCTGGCGCTTTACGCGCCCGATGGCAGCAGCGCCCTCGGTAGCCATGGCGCCGCCCTGCTGAACGAGGCGGCCCACCGCACGCTGGAGGCCTCCACCTTGCCGGCCCTGGAACAGGCGCAGGCCGCGCAGGCCCCGGCAGCAGCCGCACCCGCAGCGCTGCGGCCCCGGTTCCGACCCGCAGGCCCTGATACGGGGGCCAAAGCGGCCGCCCCCCGCAAAAAACGCGGGCTCAGCCAGCGGATTGCCGGTTTATTTCAATAGCGCGGCCCGGTTACACTGCCGCCAGCCCCCGCGGCCAGCCGCGCCGGGGCCGGACAGGCCAGCAAGACCTCGAACAGGCAAGAGAGAGCACGATGGGCAGGATTTTGGACCGGCTGATGCATCTGCGCAGCCTGCGCCGCTGGCGCGCAGCGGCTGAGGACTCGGCGCGCGCACCGCTGGCGGAGCTGCGCCGCCAGCGCAACCAGGCCCGCCAGCTGCGCACCCATCTGGACCGGCTCATTCACACCGCCGACGGCCGCCTGGCGCTGCCGCAGATCGGCTCTTCCTTCTTTCCGCGCCCGCATGGCACCGACTGGTCCTGGCGCCCGGAGCTGTGGCGCGGCCCCCTGCCCGAACGCGGTCTGGCCTCGGCCCCGCCCAAGGCGCGGCTGGGCGATGAGGTGCAGCTGTTCCACGACTGCGCCTTCTCCGAACTGACCCTGCGCCAGCTCCGCAACACCCGCGAGGAGGATCTCGCCCCCTTCGGGCTGCGCATGGACGTGTTCAAATTCGACGGCTCCTTCCTGTCGCTGGTCATTGACCTGCCGCCCGAAGCCGCCACCGGCATGACCCGCCAGCACCTCCTGCGGGTGGACAGCATCATCGAGTCTGAAAAGCCGATCGAGATCTTCGCCCGGCTCAACATCCAGCACGGCCCCAACACCGAACAGATCGTGCGCGAGCTGCCGATGGAGGAAAAGAACATCGTGGTGGAATTCGACCTGGCCTATTCCCGCCTGAACGAAAAGCGGATCGAAAAGATCTGGTTCGACCTGATCTTCGAGGCGCCCGACATGAACCAGGTGATCCTGCGCGACCTGACCTTCTCGCGCCACCGCCGCGCGGCGATCTGAGCCGCCCTGCCCCATGTGTGACTGGACATGAGTGACCTGACATGAGCGATCTGACACTGACCAAAATCCGCTTCCGCAACGGCGTCTGGGAAGGCCGGATCGGCAACGCCCCCGCCAGCGGCGCCAGGCCGGACATTACTGTGATGTTCCAGGATCAGCCGGTCCAGGACGTCCGGCTCAGCGAGGGCGAGACCGGCGGCGAATGGACGCTGGCGGTGCCGGTCCCGGCTGAGGCCGTGGCCGACGGGGTGCAGACCTTCGTGGTCTTCGACGCCGCCAGCAGCACCCGGCTGGGCGATTTCACCCTGATCGGCGGCGAGGCGGTGGCCGACGACCTGCGCGCCGAGGTGGAGCTGCTGCGCGCCGAGCTGGACATGCTCAAGCGCGCCTTCCGCCGCCACTGCCTGGAAACGTCCTGAATTGATGTCCCGGCGCTGCCCGGCCTGCCGGCCGGGCGCAAGATCAGCAATTGATCGAACGCACAGCCAAGCCGCCTACTCCAGCGCCTGAAACTGCTCCGCCAGCACCTGCATCAGTTTCGCGTGCGGGATCGGCCCGTAGCTGCAGCGCGCGACGCCCGCCTGCCGCGCGGTCTCCAGCGTAATGCCGCGCATCATCGTGTTGACCGGCAGCGCACTCGCCTCGCAGACCCGGGCAATCAGGTCGGGATCGCTCAGCCCCGGCACGAAAAAGCCGTTGGCGCCCGCTTCGGCATAGGCCGCCCCGCGCTCCAGCGCCTCCGACAGCAGGGCGCCGTGCTTGGCGGCATCCTTTTCCTTCAGAAACAGATCGGTGCGCGCGTTGACGAACATATCCGCATGGGCCGCCCGCACCGCGGTCACCCGGCGGGCCTGCTCGATGATGCCGTACAGATCCGCAGTGCCGACCACCTGATCCTCGAAGTTCAGCCCCACCGCGCCGGTGTGCGCCAGCCGCGTCGCATTGACGGTCAGCTGCTCCGGTTCGCTGGCATAGCCGCCCTCGAAATCAATCGTCACCGGCAGATCCGTGGCCGCAACGATGCGCTCTGCATTGCCCAGCACGAACTCCAGCGGGATCTGCTCGCCATCGGGAAACCCCTGCGCCGCCGCCACCGGGAAACTGCCGGTCGCCAGCGCCTTGGCCCCGGCCCCGGCAACCGCCTTGGCGCTGCCGGTGTCCCAGATGTTGTAAAGCACCACCGGATTGCCCGGCTGGTGCAGCGCCGCAAAAGCTCCCGCGCGGTCGGAATATGTCATGCTGAAATCCTTTGTCTGTAGCCTGTCTCAATTTCTATCAGCCTTTGCTTGCGCCACAAGCCGCCGCCATAGCCGGTCAGCGCGCCATCCGCCGACAGCACCCGGTGGCAGGGCACCACCAGCGCCAGCTGGTTGGTGCCATTGGCCCGCGCCACCGCCCGCGCGGCCGAAGGCCGCCCCAGCTCCCGCGCGATCTGCGAATAGCTGCGGGTCTCCCCCGCCGGAATGGCCAGCAGACAGCGCCAGACCTCGCGTTCAAACGCGGTGCCATGCAGCGCCAGCGGGGTGCGGAAATCCGCGCCCGCGCCGGCAAAGTAGCCGCGCAGCTCCCCGGCAATCTGTTCGGTCGGCGCAGGGCGGCCAAAGCCCAAACCGCCGGGCTGCGCCTTTTGCAGTTTCGCCACCTCCCGCGGCAGCGCCTTGCGATCGGCAAACTCCAGCAGATGCAGCTGATGGGCGCAGCTGATCGCAATCATCGCGCCCAAAGGCGTGTCGATCCAGTCCGCCAGCAGCAGCGCATCCTTGCGGAAGGCGCCGGGCGCAATCCCCACCAGCCTGGCAAAGGCCGCGCGAAAGGCGCTGGCGCTTTCAAACCCCGCATCGATCTGCGCCGCAATCACCGGCTCGCCCGCCTTCAGCGCGGTAAAGCCCTCGCGCAGCCGCCGCTGCCGCGCCATCTCCAGGAAAGTCATGCCGAAATGCCGCTTGAAGGCGCGCCGCACGGTCGAGGCATCCAGCCCCAGCCGGGCAAGGTCGCCTTCGCCCCAGCGGTAGGCCGGCCGTTCCTCCAGCCGCGCCAGCAGGTCCTGCACCATCGGATCATCGCCGGCGGCAGCGGCCAAGGGCTTGCAGCGCTTGCAGGCGCGGAACCCCGCCTCGATACAGTCGCCGGGGGTGGCATGGAACCGGCAGTTCTCGAACTTCGGCTTGCGCGCCGGGCAGGTCAGCCGGCAGAAGATGCCGGTGGAGGTCACGCCGACATAGGCGCGCCCCTCATAGGCGGCGTCACGGTCCAGCAAAGCTTGATACAGGGTCTTGGAATCAGGCAGGTCAAACATCATGGCCGGAGCATAGACCAGCCCGCCCGGTCAGTACGCCGGATATCGGGCGTTTATTTTCGCGATGACGCAAGGGCGCGGGCGAAGCTGCCTGAAAAGAAAACGCGGACCTCTTGGTTTCGGTTTCCCGTTTTCCACAGAGGGCTGCGCACCTTCATCCGGGCAAGGTGTTGCGTCCCCGCCGCACGCCCCCTTCACCTGATCCTCACCCCGCTATGCCATCCTGCCAGGCGATCGAGATCACCCGCCATGGCCCCGCGCAAGGGCCATGATACGAGGCGCAGGCATCTGTGCGGCTGCCTGCGCAACACCCGGAGACCGGCCCTGATAAAAAGGGGGTCGTCCAAGCGAGCTTGTCCGAGCAGGCCCCCCGCAGGGTCTGTCCACCTCCACCCGGCGGCGCCGCCCCCTTTCATCGGGACACAGCGCTTAAACGGCACAGCAACCACCCCCGCCAGACCCGGCGGCCATGCAGACAGAAAAAAGGCCGCCCAACCGGACGGCCCCTTTGTGCTGCGGTGTTGCGGCGGGTTTACTTCGGCCCCAGCGCGACCATCCCCTTCAGAATGTCGATGGCATAGGCCAGCTGGTAATCCTCCTCGCGCAGCTCGGCGGCTTTCTCGGCCTTCTCGCGCTCTTCCTCGATCTGGCGGATCTCATCCTCGCTCAGGGAGTCATTGCTCAGACGGCCGCGCAGGTCGGCTTCCGAACGGGAGCGGCGGGCGGCAGCAGCGTCCTCCTCCTCCTCCGTCGCGGCCACCCGGCGGGGCTGCTCCACCACGATATCGGGCGACACGCCCAGCGCCTGGATCGACCGGCCCGACGGCGTGTAATAGCGCGCGGTGGTCAGGCGCATGGCGCCGTCGCCCTTCAGCGGCATCACCGTCTGCACCGATCCTTTGCCAAACGACTTGGTGCCCACGACAATCGCCCGGCGGTGGTCCTGCAGCGCACCCGCCACGATTTCCGACGCCGAGGCCGAGCCGCCGTTGATCAGCACCACGATCGGCTTGCCGTCGGCCAGATCGCCCGGGGTGGCATTGAACCGCTCGCCATCCTCCGGGTCGCGGCCGCGGGTGGAGACGATCTCACCCGACTCCAGGAAGCTGTCGGCCACCTGGATCGCCTGGTTCAGCAGGCCGCCCGGGTTGTTGCGCAGGTCCAGAACGATGCCGTTCACCTGATCCAGGCCGCCAGCTTCCTCGATCTGCTCCTTCAGGCCCGCTTCCAGGTTCGGCGTGGTCTGATCGTTAAAGGTGGTGATCCGCATCACCACGGTATCGCCTTCGATACGGCTGCGCACCGCGGTCAGCGTGATGGTGTCGCGGATGATCGAGACGTCGAACGGCTCATCCTCGCCCTCGCGCACCACGGTGATCACGATCTCCGAGCCGACCGGCCCGCGCATCATGGTAACCGCCTCGTCCAGCGACAGGCCCAGCACGCTTTCGCCGTCCACATGGGTGATGAAATCGCCGGCTTCCATGCCGGCCTCATCCGCCGGGGTGCCGTCGATGGGGGAGACGACTTTGACAAAACCCTCTTCCTGGGTGACCTCGATCCCGAGACCGCCGAATTCGCCGCGGGTCTGCACCCGCATGCTGGCCGCGTCATCCGGCGACAGGTAGCTGGAATGCGGATCCAGCGAGGTCAGCATTCCGCCGATCGCCGCCTCGATCAGCTCCTTCTCGTCGACTTCCTCGACGTATTGCGCGCGGATGCGCTCGAAGATGTCGCCGAACAGGTCCAGCTGCTCATAGACATTGGCCTCGCGCGTGCCTTCCTGCGCCAGCAAGGGGCCTGCAACATATGTCGTGGCGACAATCCCTGCCAGCGTGCCGCCCAGGGCGGCCATCGCAAATTTTTTCATCAAGCCTTCATCCACCTTTTCCAGTGCGGAACCATGTTTCCGGATCCACCGGGCTGTTGTCCATTCTCACTTCTATATAGAGCGTTTCTGTCCGGTCAGTTCCACCCCCTTCACCGCTTGTTGACAGAATTGCGTCCGGCCCGGGGTTTTCGCCGCTCATCAGGCCGACGGGGGTGCCCTCGGGGATCACCTGCCCCGCCTCGCCGAACACCTCGGCCAGCCCGGACAGCACAAACAGGGTCTCCGGCTGCGGCTCCAGAATCACCACGTTGCCCAGATCCAGAAGCGGCCCGCGGTACCGGATGGTGGCGGCGGCGGGCGCGGTCACCAGCGCCCGCGGGCGGGCGGCGATCAGCAGGCCCGGGCGGGCAATCCCCGCCGCATCGCGCTCGCCGTAGCCGCGCAGCACCAGCCCTTCGACCGGCAGCGGCAGGGTGCCGCGCAGATCGCTGATATCGGCGCTGGATTCGGCGATTTCGCCATCCGCGATTTCGGCCAGCCCGTCGGCAAACCCCGACAGCGTCTCGGTCGAGGAGATCAGGATCGCGGTGCGCACCGGATCGGCGGTGAAGCGCTTGGGCAGCGTGGTGCGGTCGGCAATCGCGGTCGACAGCTGCACCCGCGCGGACTGCACGCCCGCCAGCCCCTCCTCCAGCGTCCTGGCGGCGTTCTGCTGCAGCAGCCGCAAGCTCTGCACCTCGTCCAGATCCGTCTTCAGCGACTGCGCCTTGGCGTGCAGCGCCGGCGTCACCTCGGCCAGCATCATGGCGGAGCGCGCCGCGCCCAAAGGCCCGGAGGGATGCACCATCAGGACCGGCGGCGGCGAGGTCTCAATCGTCTGGATGATCCCCAACAGCCCCGAGACCTCCTCCTGCCGCGCCGCCAGCTGGGCGCTCAGCTGCGCCTCGCGCCGCGCCACCCGGCGCAAGCCGTCGCGCATCGCCGCCAGCCCGGCCTCATAGGCCTGCACGGCCGAGGTCAGCGCCTTCACCCGGTCGCGGGAACTGGCGGCTTCCTGCAATTGCACCGAGGCAGCCTCCAGCTCTGCCGCCGCCTCGCGCGCCGCGGACGCCGGGTTGGCAGCCGCCGGCAGGGGCGCCGCCAGCAGCCCCAGCAGCAACAGGCCCGCCCGCCGGATCATGACAGCAGGCTCTCCCCGGTCATTTCGGCCGGCTTCTCCAGCCCCATAA
Source organism: Leisingera aquaemixtae (assembly GCF_006740765.1). Taxonomy (GTDB): domain Bacteria; phylum Pseudomonadota; class Alphaproteobacteria; order Rhodobacterales; family Rhodobacteraceae; genus Leisingera; species Leisingera aquaemixtae. The sequence goes on along the minus strand of NZ_CP041159.1, from coordinate 3,620,265 downwards.
GCTCCAGCAGGGTCGGCGCCAGATCGGCCAGCCGCCCGTCGCGCAGCCGCGCGCCCTCCGGCCCGCCGACCAGCACCGCCGGCACCAGGTTCAGCGTATGGGCGGTATGGGCGCCGCCGGTCACCGGGTCCACCATCACCTCGCAATTGCCGTGGTCGGCGGTGACGATCATCGCGCCGCCCGCCTTCTCCAGCGCCTGAACCACCTGGGCCAGCCCCTGGTCCACCGCCTCGCAGGCACGGATCGCCGCCTTCAGATCACCGGTGTGGCCGACCATGTCGGGATTGGCATAGTTGGTGACAATCAGGTCATAGCCCGCCTCGATCGCCTCGACGAATTTCGCCGTCACTTCCGGCGCGCTCATCTCCGGCTGCAAATCATAGGTCGCCACATTCGGCGACTTCGGCATAAAGCGGTCCTCGCCCACCTCCGGCTCTTCCTTGCCGCCGTTCAGGAAGAAGGTGACATGCGGGTATTTTTCGGTCTCGGCCAGGCGGAACTGGCGCTTGCCCTGTTTGGCCACCCATTCGCCCAGCGTGTTGACGATGGCCGCCTTGGGATAGCAGGTGGTCATGTAATCATTATGAGCATCGGAATATTCCACCATGCCCATCAGCGCCGCCAGCTTGGGCCGCGCGCCGGGATCGAACTCCGCAAAGCCCGGCTCGCCGATGGCGCGCAGGATCTCCCGCGCCCGGTCGGCGCGGAAGTTCAGGCAGAAAAACCCGTCGCCGTCCTTCACCCCCGAATAGCCCTGCAGCACGGTGGCCGCGATGAATTCATCGGTCTCGGATTGGTTATAGGCATGGTCCACCGCGCCATGGGCGTTCAGCCCCGGGCGCCCCTTGGCATGGATCATCGCGTCATAGGCTTCGCTCACGCGGCCCCAGCGGTTGTCGCGGTCCATCGCAAAATAACGCCCGGTGACGGTGGCGATCCGCGCGCCTTCGGGCAGCTTTTCTTCCAGTTCGCGGAAATAGCCGAACGCCGATTTCGGCGCCACGTCGCGGCCGTCGGTGATGGCATGCAGCCAGACCGGCACGCCGGCACTGGTGATCGCCTTCACCGCCGCCAGGATGTGGCTGATATGCCCGTGCACGCCGCCGTCCGAGACCAGCCCCATCAGATGCGCCGCACCGCCGGTCTCCTTCAGCTTGGCGGTAAACGCCTGCAGCGCCTCGTTTTCAAAGAAGCTGCCATCCTCGATCGCCAGGTCGATCTGGCCCAGGTCCATCGCCACCACCCGGCCCGCGCCGATGTTGGTGTGGCCGACCTCGGAGTTGCCCATCTGCCCGGTCGGCAAGCCCACATCCGGCCCGTGGGTGATCAGCTTTGCGCTCGGCCCCTTGGCCATGATGGCGTCAAACGCGGGGGTGTCCGCCAGATAAGGCGCGTTGGCCTTGCCCGGCTCCGCACTGCCCCAGCCATCGAGAATGCACAGGACAACGGGTTTGGGTGCGGTCATGGGTCAGACTCCGGGGCAAGGAAAGGTTCGCAAGCCTTCTAACGCCTCGCCGCGCCGGGGTGAACCGCCATTCCTGCCGCAGTTGGCGTTATCAGCCGCAAGATCAGGCGCAAACCCGCCCTGCGCCTTTCATCTTTCCCCAAATACTCAAATCCCCGGTCCGCCCTCCGCCCCGCCGCCGGTGTCCTGCGGCGTCAGCAGATGCCGGATCAGCGCCACCGGATGCGCCCGCAGGCTCAGCCGCATGGCGACGTAATCCTCCACCACCTCCTCGCCCAGCCCCATCTGCGGCAGGCTGGCCTCCGGCTCATGAATCGCCTCGCCGTCCAGTTCGCGGGCAAACAGCGGCAGCGGCTTGCGGGCCGAGACCGCCTTGGCCGCCCATAAGGCTTCCCGCCGGTTCATCCCCAGCGCGGCAAAGGCATCCGCCTCCGCCAGCCGCTCGATCACCGGCGGCGCCAGCCCCGCCTTGCGCCAGACGTCCTCCACCTCCGTGTAGCCGTTGCCGCGCGCCGCGGTCAGCCAGGCGGCGTCCTCATCCCGCAGGCCCTTCACCTGCCGGAACCCCAGCCGCAGCGCCAGCCCGCCGTGGCCGTCAGGCTCCATCACGTTGTCCCAGTAGGAATTGTTGATACAGACCGGGCGCACCTCCACCCCGTGCGCGCGGGCATCGCGCACGATCTGGGCGGGCGCGTAAAACCCCATCGGCTGGGCGTTCAAGAGCGCGCAGGCAAAGATCCCCGGATGGTGGCATTTGATCCAGGCCGAGGCATAGACCAGGAGCGCGAAACTCGCCGCATGGCTTTCCGGGAAGCCGTAGGAGCCGAACCCCTCGATCTGCGAAAAGCAGCGCTCGGAGAACGCCGCATCATAGCCGTTCTGCGCCATGCCGCGCAGGAACAGGCTGCGGAACTCGCTGACGTTGCCGTGTTTCTTGAAGGTCGCGAGCGAGCGGCGCAGCCGGTCGGCCTGTTCCGGCGTGAAACCGGCGCCGACGATGGCGATCTGCATCGCCTGCTCCTGAAACAGCGGCACGCCCAGGGTCTTGCCCAAGACCTCGCCCAGCGCGTCGGACGGGAAATGCACCGGCTCCTCGCCGTTCCTGCGGCGGATATAGGGGTGCACCATGTCGCCCTGGATCGGGCCGGGGCGGACGATGGCGACCTCGATCACCAGGTCATAGAAACAGCGCGGCCGCATCCTGGGCAGAAAGTTCATCTGCGCCCGGCTTTCGACCTGGAACACCCCGATGCTGTCGGCCCGGCACAGCATGTTATAGACCGCTGGGTCCTCCGGCGGCAGGGTGGCGAGGCTGTAGTCCAGCTGGTGGTGCTGGCGCATCAGATCAAACGCCTTGCGGATGCAGGTGAGCATACCCAGCGACAGCACATCGACCTTGAGGATGCCCAGCGTGTCGATGTCATCCTTGTCCCAGCAGATCACCGTGCGGCCCTCCATGGTGGCGTTCTCAATGGGGACCAGCTCGTCCAGACGGCCTTGGGTGATGATGAAGCCGCCCACGTGCTGGCTCAGGTGGCGCGGGAAGCCGATGATCTCCTCCACCAGCTGCATCGTCAGCTGCAGGCGGCGGCTGTTCGGGTCCAGCCCGATCTCGCGCATCCGCTCGGCCTCCACGCCCTTGGTGCTGAAAAAACCCCAGAGCTGCGAGGAAAGCGCCGAGATGGTGTCTTCGGTCAGGCCCATGGCGCGGCCCACCTCGCGGATGGCGCGCTTGCCGCGGTAGTGGATCACCGTGGCGCACAGCCCTGCGCGCTCCCGCCCATAACGCTCATAGATCCACTGGATCACCTCCTCGCGCCGCTCATGCTCGAAGTCGACGTCGATGTCGGGCGGCTCGTCGCGGGCCTCGCTGACGAAGCGTTCGAACACCATGGTGCCCAGTTCCGGGCTGACCGAGGTGACGCCCAGGCAGTAGCAGACCACCGAGTTCGCCGCCGAGCCGCGGCCCTGGCAGAGGATGCCGCGGGAGCGGGCAAAGGCGACGATGTCGCGCACGGTGAGGAAATAGGGGTCGTATTTCAGCTTGGCGATCAGGGCCAGCTCATGCTCCAGCAGGCCGCGCACCTTGTCCGGCGCGCCGCCCGGGTAGCGCCATTGCAGGCCCTCTTCGGCCAGCCGCCGCAGCCGCTGCGGCGGGGTTTCGCTGCCGCGCCCCTCGTCCGGGTAGTCATAGCGCAGCTCATCCAGCGAGAAGGTGAGCCGGTCCGCCAGCCGGGCGGCATTGTCCACCGCCGCCTCATAGCCCCGGAACAGGCGGCGCATTTCACCTTCGGACCGCAACCGCTGCTCGCCATTGGCCATGGCGGCACGGCCCAGCTCCTCCACCTTGCAGCGCAGGCGGATGGCACTCAGCACGTCGCCCAGGCGGCGGCGGCGGCCGTGGTGCATCCTGGGCGCGGCACTGGCGAGAAGCGGCAGATCGAGGCGGCTGGCGAGATCTGCGAGCTGCGCAAACCGCGCCCGGTCGCCGCCGTCATAGGCGGGCGTCATCAGCAGGTGCATCCGCCCGCCAAAGCGGCGCGTCAGCGCGTCCGTATGCGGCCCCCATCCGCCCGCGCCGCCCCGCAGGTGTTGCGCCTGCGGCAGCAGGAGCAGGTGCAGGCCGTCCGCAAATTTCAGAAGGTCGGCAAGGTGCAGGGTGCAGCTGCCCTTCTCGGCCCTCAGCCGCCCGGTGGAGACCAGCCGCGTCAGGCTGCCCCAGCCGGTGCGGGTCTGCGGCAGCGCGATCACCTCCGGCGCGTCGGTGAAGACCAGCCGCGCCGCCGGGATCAGCCGCACGGTGTCATAAACCGGGAAAGACGGGGGCTGCGGGATGCCCGCGGGGCGCGGCGGGCCGATCGGGGTGTTGCGGCGGTCCCAGGCCTGCCGCTCGCGCACCCGGCGGGCGATGCTGCGGCACTCCGCATGGGCGCGCACGATGCCCGCCACCGAGTTTTCGTCGGCAATGGCGAGGGCCGCGATGCCCAGCTCCAGCGCGCGGGCCGCATACTCCTCGGGGTGGGAGGCCCCGGTGAGGAAGGTGAAGTTGGACAGGCAGGCGAATTCGGCAAACATGGGCCGCATGATATTCCCGTTTTGTTCTTATGTGGAGTCGCACCGGACGCACCTGCCGCGACGTGCCCCGCGCCGCGCGCCAGCGCGGCGCCCGGCCCAACCGCCGCAGGGCATTTCCAATGCCCGCCCGGCGGGCGGGAGCGCCCCCGCGGCCTGCGGGATGCGCAGGATCCGGGTCGATTGCCGCGCGCGGGATGCGGCAGGATCCCGGCAGCAAAAGGAGACAGACCATGCCCAGAATCACCGCCCTGCCCACAGAGATTGTCCGCGCGCTGCAAGAGGGCGGGCCAGACGCACATGGCCAGATGCCGGAGCGCACGGTATCGGACGGCGGCGCCAACCCCTGCCGCCATTGCCTGAAATACATCCCCGAAGGCGCAGAAATGCTGATCCTGGCCCACCGCCCCTTTCCCGAGGCGCAGCCCTATGCCGAGACCGGGCCGGTCTTTCTGTGTGCGGATCACTGCAAGCGGCATGAGGGCGAGCAGGTGCCGGAGGTTCTGGAAGGCTCCCCCGATTACCTGATCAAGGGCTACAGCGCGGATCACCGGATCGTCTATGGCACCGGCAGTGTCATCCCGCAGGCGGAGATGATGGGGCGGGCCGAGGCGATTTTCGCGGATGAGCGGGTCGCCTACATCCACATCCGGTCGGCGCGCAATAATTGCTATCAGGCGCGGGTTGACCGGGGGTGAGGAGGAGTTGGTGTGCAGAACTCCACGTTGGCCTCAGGACTCTGAAGGCAGCGCACGTCCCGGCGGGGTGGGAAGCGAAGCGCCCGCGTCGTGCTGGAAGCGCGCCTCCGGCATGACGGGGGGCGGGACGGGCGCTGCCCGGCCTATCGGCCAGGCGGTGCAAATGGAAATTATGACACCGTTTTCGTCAGCGAGAGGAAGACATCCTCCAGATCGGCTTCCTCGGTCTTCACGTCGCGGATACTGATCCCGGCGGCGCGGACCGCGGCCAGCACGTCCTCGGCGCTGGTTGCCTGGCTGCGGTAGCGCAGCACCACGGCGCCGTCTTCGCGCAAGCTGGCCTCGATGCCTGCGCCCTGCGGCAGCGCCGCGGCGGGCTCTGCCGGATGCACCACCATGGTCTTGGCATCCAGCCGGCCCAGCAGGCTGGCCTTGGTGTCGCGCGCCACCACCTCGCCCTGGTTGATGATGGCGATCTCGTCGCACATCTCCTCCGCCTCCTCCAGGTAGTGGGTGGTGAGGATGATGGTCATGCCTTGGGCGTTCAGTTTGCGGATGTTCTCCCACAGCATCTGGCGCAGTTCGATATCGACGCCCGCGGTGGGTTCATCCAGCACCAGGACCGAGGGGCGGTGGACCAGCGCCTTGCCCAGCAAGAGCCGCCGCCGCATGCCGCCGGACAGGGTCCGGGCATAGGCCTCCGCCTTGTCCTCCAGACCCACCATGCGCAGGATCTCGTCGCTGTGGCGCTCGTTCTTCGGCACGCCGTAAAGCCCCGCCTGCACCTCCAGCGCGCCGCGCGGGGTGAAGAAGGGATCAAGGTTCAGTTCCTGCGGCATCACCCCGATGGCGGCGCGGCTCTGGCGCGGGTTCTCGTCCTGGTCAAAGCCCCAGATCGTCACCTTGCCGGAGGTCTTGCGCACCAGCCCCGCCAGGATGTTGATCAGCGTCGATTTGCCCGCACCATTGGGCCCCAGCAGGCCAAAGACGGAGCCGCGCGGCACCGTCAGATCGACCCCCTTCAGCGCGTGTTTCTCGGGCTGGCCTTTATAGCCGCCATAGATTTTGCGCAAAGCTTTGAGTTGGATTGCATCTGCGCTCATCGCCGCTCTTGCCCCCGGTATTTGCTTGGCTCATAAATGCGCCTAGCCGAAAACCGAAAGGACTGCCAGCCATGAGCATCGAAGCGCCGGAAACCAAGATCGTGGACAGCCGCAAGGTGGCCTGTGACGGCAGCGAAGGCGCGCTGGGGCATCCGCGGGTGTATCTGCTGATCCCCGAGGACGAGAATTTCGTGGAATGCCCCTATTGCGACTGCAAATACGTCTACCGGGACACGGCCAAGGCGGCGGAGTGACCCGGGCAGCGTGACACCGTTCAGGCGGAGGCCGGGTCCCGGAAAATCCGGATTTTCCGGCCAAATTTCTTTGAAGAAATTTGCAGGCACCCGGTAAGCTGCCGCGGGAGCGCAACAGGCGGGCGGCAGCGATGGCACAGCTCTTGATCGTTTACCACACACGCACCGGCGGCAGCCGCCAGATGGCGGAGGCTGCGGCAGCGGCGGCGCGGGAGGAGATCGGGACCGTCCTGAAACGGGCCGAAGACGCCGGGCCAGGCGATCTGCTGGCCGCAAGCGGCTATATCTTCTGCGCGCCGGAGAATCTGGCGGCCTTGTCCGGCCAGATGAAAGAGTTTTTCGACCGCTGCTATTACCCGGTGCTGGGAAAGATCGAGGGGCGGCCCTATGCGCAGATGGTCTGCGCCGGATCGGACGGGGAAAACGCGGCGCGGCAATGCGCGCGGATTGCCACCGGCTGGCGCCTGAAAGAGGTGCAGGCGCCGCTGATTATTTGCACCCATGCGCAGACGCCGGAGGCCATTTTGGCAGAAAAGGTGATCCCCGAGGATCAGCTGCAGGCCTGCTGCGACCTGGGGCTGGCCTTGGGGGCGGGCCTCAGCATGGGCGTGTTCTAGGCCCCTGCCCCGCGGCGGCCCCGGCAGCAGGCTGTGCTGCGCTTACAGCTCGACGCGGACCTCGTGCATCCACAGTTTCGGCGGGCGCGACAGCATGAAAACCACCACATCCGCCAGATCCTCCGGCTCGGTGAAGATGTGGTTGGGGACGTCTTCGCCCGCCTTGGCGAACATCCCGGTGTTGGTGCCGCTTTGATAGAGGCCCGCGACGCGCACGCCGGTCTCCGCCTCATCCAGCTTCAGCACATCGGTAAAGCCGCGCACGCCGTATTTGGTGGCGGTGTAGACCGACTGCCCCGCTTGGGCGGCCACCCCGGATTTGGAGGCGACGTTCAGAATCGCGGCCTCGTCGCGGGTGCGCAGCGCGGGCAGCAGGTGGCGGGTCAGCTGCATCAGGCCGGTCAGGTTGGTCTGCACAGTGGCCATCAGCATCTCCTCTGAAATGCTGTCGAGCGGCCCCGCCTTGTGCCAGATGCCCGCATTGTTGATCAGGATATCGACGCTGCCGAAGTCCCGCAGGATGTCTGCTGCGGCAGCCGCAACCGCCGCCGGATCGGTCATGTCCGCCGCGTAGCTGCGCGCCTCGGGGGCGCCGAGGCTGCGGGCCTCCCCTGCCGCCTGGTCCAGCCGCGCCTGGTTGCGGCCCAGAATTGCCAGCTTGCAGCCCGCGGCGGCCAGTTTCAGGCAGATGTGCTTGCCGATGCCATCGCTGCCGCCCGTGACAATGACCGTTTTTCCGTTGAGCTGCATGGGGTTCGATCCTGCTGTGCAATGAAGGGAGGCCGCAGGTCTATCACAGGCGGGCCGCGGCTGGAACATGGGCGGCGCGAGACGGCGCCGGACCGCCGCTGCCGGTTCCCGCCGCCGCCGGCAAACGGCAATTGCCCTTCCCCGCAGGATCACCGATAACCGGGAAACAGAACACGAACGGATTTCCAACGGGAGCGCGGCGCACATGAGCGGGACAACATTCGGCAAGGGCTGCCATCTGCATCTGATCGACGGCTCGGCCTTCATCTTCCGCGCCTATCACGCGCTGCCGCCCTTGACCCGCAAATCCGACGGGCTGCCGATTGGGGCCGTGGCGGGCTTTTGCAACATGCTGTTCAAGCAGGTGGAGGACAACAAGGGCCCGGATGCGCCGACCCATGTGGCGGTGATCTTTGACCATTCCGGCATGTCCTTCCGCAACGAGATGTACGACCAGTACAAGGCCAACCGCCCGCCCGCGCCGGAGGATCTGGTGCCGCAGTTCCCGCTGACCCGCGAGGCGACCAAGGCCTTCAACATCGCCTGCAAGGAAGTCGAAGGCTTCGAGGCCGATGACATCATCGCCACGCTGGCCTGCCAGGCGCGCGCGGCCGGCGGTCGGGTGACGATCATCTCGTCGGACAAGGACCTGATGCAGCTGGTCGGCGGCGGCGTCGAGATGCTGGATGCGATGAAGAACAAGCGCATCGACAGCGACGGCGTGGTGGAGAAGTTCGGCGTCGGCCCCGACCGGGTGGTGGACGTGCAGGCGCTGGCGGGCGACTCGGTCGATAACGTGCCGGGCGCGCCGGGGATCGGGATCAAGACCGCCGCGCTGCTGATCAACGAATTCGGCTCGCTTGAGGAATTGCTGGACCGCGCGGAAGAGATCAAGCAGCCCAAGCGCCGCCAGACGCTGATCGAGATGCGGGAGCAGATCGAGCTGTCGAAGAAGCTGGTGCAGCTGGACTGCGATATGGAGCTGGACTTCACCCTGGACGATCTGGAGGTGATGGAGCCGGACGCGGACACCCTGATGACCTTCCTGACCGAGATGGAGTTCCGCACCCTGTCCAAGCGCATGGCCGACCGGCTGGGCGTGGAGGCGCCGGCAATCCCGGAGGCGCCCGCCGCAGCGCCCGTTTCCGCGGCGGCAGAGGCGCCGGAAGCCGTGCCCTTTGACAAGGAAAAATACGAATGCGTCCGCGACGCCGCCGCCCTGCAGGTCTGGGTGGACCGCATCCGCGAGCGCGGCTGGGTGGCGGTGGACACCGAGACCACGGGTCTGGATGAGATGGTCGTCGATCTGGTCGGCATCTCGCTGTGCGTGGAGGCGGGCGAGGCCTGCTATATCCCCTTGGCGCATAAGGCCGGGGGCGATGACCTGTTCGGCGGCGAAGGCCTGTCGGAGGGGCAGATGCCGCTGGAAGAAGCGGTCGCGATGCTGAAACCGGTTCTGGAGGATCCGGCGATCCTGAAGATCGGCCAGAACATGAAATACGACGCCAAGATCCTGCACCGCTACGGGGTGGATGTGGCGCCGATCGACGACACCATGCTGATGTCCTATGCGCTGCACGCGGGCCTGCACGGGCATGGCATGGATGCGTTGTCGGAGCGCTATCTGGATCACACGCCGATCCCGATCAAGCCGCTCTTGGGCAGCGGCAAATCGGCGATCACCTTTGACCGGGTGCCGATTGAGGACGCGGTGCCTTATGCCGCCGAGGACGCCGACATCACCCTGCGCCTGTGGCAGACCTTCAAGCCGCAGCTGCATCAGGAGCGGGTGACGACGGTCTATGAAACGCTGGAGCGGCCGCTGGTGCCGGTGCTGGCGGAGATGGAGCGCAACGGCATCAAGGTGGACCGCGATACGCTTTCCCGCATGTCCAATGCCTTTGCCCAGAAGATGGCCGGTCTGGAAGCGGAGATCCATGAACTCGCGGGCGAGACCTTCAACGTCGGCTCGCCTGCGCAGCTGGGCGAGATCCTGTTCGACAAGATGGGGCTGGAAGGCGGCAAGCGCGGCAAAAACGGCAAGTACTCCACCGGCGCCGATATCCTGGAGGATCTGGCGACCGAACATGACCTGCCCCGGCGGGTCTTGGACTGGCGGCAGCTCAGCAAGCTGAAGTCGACCTACACGGATGCGCTGCAGGACCATATCAATCCGGACACCGGGCGGGTGCATACATCCTATGCCCAGACCGGGGCAAGCACCGGGCGCATGGCCTCGACCGATCCGAACCTGCAGAATATCCCCGTCCGCTCCGAAGAGGGGCGGCGCATCCGCGAGGCGTTTGTGGCGGAAGAGGGCAATGTGCTGCTGTCGCTCGACTACAGCCAGATTGAGCTGCGGATCCTGGCCCATATGGCCGGGATCGAGACGCTGCAGCAGGCCTTTGCCGAGGGGCAGGACATTCACGCCCTGACCGCCTCGGAGATGTTCGGGGTGCCGCTGGAGGAGATGACGCCGGAAATCCGCCGTCAGGCCAAGGCGATCAACTTCGGTGTGATCTACGGCATTTCCGGCTTTGGCCTGGCGCGCAACCTGCGCATCCCGCGCAAAGACGCGCAGGGCTTCATCGACCGCTATTTCGAGCGCTTCCCGGGCATCCGCAAGTACATGGACTCCACCGTGGAGTTCGCCAAGGAGCACGGCTATGTGCAAACCCTGTTCGGGCGCAAGATCCACACCGCGGAGATCAACGCCAAGGGGCCGAAGGCGGGCTTTGCCAAGCGCGCGGCGATCAACGCGCCGATCCAGGGCACCGCGGCGGATGTGATCCGCCGGGCGATGATCCGGATGCCGGAGGCGATTGCCCACCTGCCCGCGCGGATGCTGCTGCAGGTGCATGACGAACTTTTGTTCGAAGTGCCGGAGGCGGCCGTGGAGGAGACCATCGCCGCCGCCCGCGAAGTGATGGAAAACGCCGCCGATCCGGCGGTGCATCTGGACGTGAAACTGGTGGTGGATGCGGGCCGCGGGAAGAACTGGGCCGAGGCGCATTGACACAGCGCCGCCGGGCTGGAATGCCTGTGCCCGGGGCCGCCGCCGCACGCGGCTGAGGCCCCGGGATTGAGACCGGATATTTCAGGACGGACCATTGAAAACACTGATTTTTGCCGGCGTTCTCGCCGTTGCAGGCGGCTGCGCGCATCACATCCGGCCCGCGGTTACGGAGTATAACGGGGACAGCGTGACCATCGCCACGCCGCAGCATCACCCGCGGCATTGGGCGCTGAAAGCGGCGGCGCAGGAGGCGGACCGGATCTGCCGCAAGGGGCATGGGAAGCAGGCCGAGCATGCCTCCGCGCGCAAGGATTCAGCGGCCAGGACGAATTACGACCTGTTTCTCTGCCTGAACTGACAGCGGCACCGGGCGCAACCGCGCCGCGCCAGCGGCGCGCGGCCCAACGGCTGCTGCTGCATCTGTGATGCAGCGGGCAGCGGGCGGGAGCCGCCCCTGCGGCCTTTAGCCCTGCAGCGGCTGCCTGACCAGTTTCGCCACCAGCCGGCGCACCAGCGGCGCGGCGGTAAAGGCGACCGCAAAAGCAATGGGCCAGCTGAGCGACCAAGCCTGCATCCAGGCCGCGGTCAATCCGGTGGTGAACCCCAGCGCCTTCCAGGTCGCGACGCAGGTCACGATGCAGGACATCAGCCCCGACAGGATCAGGCTGAACAATACAGGTGCAAATCGGGCGGGCAGCATTGGCGTTGTCCTTTCGCTTATCGCGGACCTTTCTGCCCCGGGCGCGGTCACATTTCAATTGCTGAATGTGTATCCCCGCCCTCCGCGGGCATCATGCCGCATCCGGCGTGCGGATGGCGATGGCCACGGCGCGGCGCACCAGCGGGGCCACCACCAGCACGACCGGAAAGGCCACCGGCCAGCTGTAGGCCCAGGCGGAAAGCCAGGCGGCGGTGAAACCCTCCTCCGCGCCCACGGCCCGCAGGGTGGAGATGCCGGACACGATCGAGGACATCATCAGCGACATCAGGAAACCGGACAGAAGCGGGGCGAAGCGGGCGGGGATCATGGCTGTCTCCTTGGCGGCGGGATGCTGACGGAGATATGCGTTTGCCGGAAAGGGGAGCAATCTGCGCCGCTGCACAGGTTTCTGCGCAGAACGGCCGGGAGCTCAGCGCATCCAGCCCAGGCTGTCTTCGGTCCTGCGGGTGGAGGGGGTGTATTCGGCGCTGACCCAGCCGTCGTAGCCGCTGGCGTCGATGGCCGCGAACAGCCTTTGGAAGTCCACCGGCCCGGTGCCCGGCTCGCAGCGGCCCGGCGCGGCGCCGATCTGCACATGCACCGCGCGGCTGCCGAAGGTCTCCCACACCTTGGCCGCGTCGCCGTGGATCAGCTGGGCGTGGTAGGCGTCATACTGCAAGCCGACATTGGGCCGGTCCACCGCGTCCAGCACCTCTACCGCCAGGCTGTAGTCATCGAGGAAATAGCCGGGCTGATCGCCGCTGTTCAAAGGCTCGATGGTGAACTGCTGTTCCGGCGCCCGGTCTGCAGCCCATTGCAGGTTTTGGACAAAGGTCTTTTGTGCCTCTGCGCCCTTGGCATAGCCCGCCATCACGTGGATCTTGCCCGCCTTCAGCGCCTCGGCGTAGCGCAGCACCCGGCGGATGTCGCGCTGGAAGCGGTCGATGCCCTCCGGCACCGCCGCATAGCCGGGCATGCCGCCGGTGTAATTCGGCGGCGGCGCGTTGATCAGCAGCAACTGCAGCCCGTTGGCCAGCAGCGCGCGCTGGGTTTCCTTGGCGGCCAGTTCATAGGGATAGAGGATCTCCACCGCCTCGAACCCGGCGGCGGCGGCGGCCTGGAACCGGTCGAGATAGGGCAGCTCGGCAAACAGCATCGAAATGTTGGCCGCGAAGCGGGGCATAGGATTCTCCTTGTTGACTGTTGGTCTAGCGCCGCAGGACGGGCCAGCCAAGGCGTCAAAAGAGCAGAATTTTCATGTTAAACTTTCGTTAACCGCGGGTTGGCCGGATTCCGCCGCCTGTCTGCCAGGCTTGAGCTGCCTGCGGCAGACCGCAGCGGGCAGCGCCCGGCCTTTCGGGTGGAAGGCAGGCTGGCAAAGTGCCGGGGGTTATCAGCTTTCGTCCAGCTCGGCAGACGGAATCAGCGGGAAGAATTCCCCGCCGGACCAGACGCCGAACCAGTCATCGTGGTGTTCGCCCAGCTCCGCCAGCCGGTAGAAGCTCTTGCGGTCGATCAGCGCCTCAAGGCCTGCGCGGATCATCACATAAGGCGCAGGTTCGCCGCTATCACCATCGCGCGCCACCCGGACCGGATGCTCCGGCCCCGCCGCCGCGGTGTCGCCGATATTGGTGGTGAAGGTGATCACCTGCGCGCGCCCCTGCCCGGCCGCATCGAAATCCACCGCCACAAAGGGCGCGTCCTCGACGGTGATGCCGACCTTTTCGACAGGCGTTACAAGGTAGTACTTGCCGTCCTCCAGCTTGAGGATGGAGGCAAACAGCTTGACCAGCTCAAACCGGGTAAAGGGGGTGCCGAGGTAATGCCAGCTGCCGTCGCGGGCGATGCGGATGTCCAGATCGCCGCAGAACGGCGGGTTCCACAGGTGGACGGGCGGCAATCCCCTGCCCTTGCCGGCCGCTTTTGCCGCCGCGGCGAGGCCTTCGGCATCGGGTGTCACAGGTTTTTGTCCGCTCATTGCTTTTGCCATTTCCTGTCAGCACGATAGAGTAACAGCATATATCCGGGAAACGAGGAATGTCATGCCTGAAACGGACGATCTGCTGGCCGGTATCGAAGCGCTGGAAGCCAAGCTGCAAGAGGCGCGCGCGTCGATCACCAAGCGCTTTATCGGACAGGAGCGGGTGGTGGACCTCACGCTCTCGGTGCTGCTGTGCGGCGGCCACGGGCTGCTGATCGGTTTGCCCGGCCTCGGCAAGACCCGGCTGGTGGAGACGCTGAGCACGGTGATGGGGCTGGATGGCAACCGGATCCAGTTCACGCCCGACCTGATGCCCGCCGACATTCTGGGGTCGGAAGTGCTGGACACCGCCGCCGACGGGCACCGCTCGTTCCGGTTTGTGCCGGGGCCGGTGTTCTGCCAGCTTTTGATGGCGGATGAGATCAACCGCGCCAGCCCGCGCACCCAGTCGGCGCTGCTGCAGGCGATGCAGGAGCGGATGGTGACGGTGGCGGGCGAGGACCGTTCGCTGGGGGCGCCGTTCCATGTGCTGGCGACCCAGAACCCGATCGAGCAGGAGGGCACCTATCCGCTGCCGGAGGCGCAGTTGGACCGCTTCCTGCTGCAGATCGACGTGAATTATCCCGACCGCGCGACCGAGCGGGATATCCTGCTGGCCACCACCGGGGCCGAGGAAGAGCAGGCCTATCAGGTGTTCACCGCCGCAGAGCTGATCGCGGCACAGGCCCTGCTGCGGCGGATGCCGGTGGGCGAGTCGGTGGTGGAGATGATCCTGGACCTGGTCCGCGCCTTCCGCCCCGAAGAACCCGGCGTCTCTGACCACGTGGCGCAGACCGTGGCCTGGGGGCCGGGGCCGCGGGCGGCGCAGGCCTTGATGCTGGCGGTGCGGGCGCGGGCGCTGTTGCAGGGGCGGCTGGCGCCCAACGCAGAGGACGTTCTGGACATGGCGAAACCGGTGCTGAGCCACCGGATGCAGCTGAACTTTGCCGCGCGGGCGCGCGGGGAGAGCCTGGCGGCGCTGATCGAGGAAACCGCGAGCGAACTGGCCCGGACCGGGGCCGCCGCGTGACCAGGCCCGCCGCCTCTGACGCTGCAACCGGATTGCGGCACCGGGCGGAGGCCGAGGCCAGCGCCCTGCCCCCCTTGCTGGTGCAGGCGCGGCATCTCGCCGGATCGGTGCTGATGGGCGAGCATGGCCGCCGCCGTGCCGGCACCGGCGATGATTTCTGGCAGTACCGCCCGGCGCAGGCCGGTGACAGCCGCCGGATGATCGACCACCGCCGCTCCGCCATGGGCGACGTGCAATATGTGCGCGAGCGGGAATGGCATATCGCGCAGACCGTGCATCTGTGGGTGGATACCGGCGCCTCGATGCGGTTTGCCTCCTCCCCCAAGCTGCCGCAGAAGGTGGATCAGGCCCGGCTGCTGGGCCTCGCCGCCGCGGTTCTGATGGTGCAGGGCGGCGAGCGGGTGGGCCTGACCGGCGGCGGCCTGCCGCCCCGGCGCGGCAATGTGCAGATCCTGCGGCTGGCCGAGGCGCTGTCGGCGGATGAGGCGGAGGATTACGCCCCGCCCGGCCACCGCGCCCTGATCCCGCACGCGCGGGCGCTGTTCATCTCGGACTTTCTGGGGCCATTCGAGCCGGTGGAGCAGGCGTTGTCCAAGGCCGCCGCGCGCGGCGTCCGGGGGGTTCTGCTGCAGGTGCTGGACCCGGCGGAGGAAGCCTTTCCCTTCACTGGCCGCACCCTGTTTCAGAGCATCGCAGGCGGTGTCACACATGAAACACTGAAGGCCTCTGCCCTGCAGGAGCGCTATCTGGACCGGCTGGCGGAACGCCGCGATGCGCTGGAGCGGCTGTGCCGCGCGGCCGGCTGGCGGTTCGGTCAGCATCACACCGGCGACCCGGCGCAGGCGGCGCTGATGTGGCTTTACCACGCATTGGAGCGGACCGCGCCATGACCATGATTGCAGGCATCGGCTTTACCGCGCCCTGGCTGCTGCTGGGGCTGCTGGCCCTGCCGGTGCTGTGGCTCTTGCTGCGGGCGATCCCGCCCGCGCCCAAGCGCCAGCCGTTTCCGGCGGTGACGCTGCTTTTGGGGCTGAAGGACGACGAAAGCCTGTCGGACCGCACGCCGTGGTGGCTGCTGCTGCTGCGCTTGCTGGCGGTGGCGGCGGCGATCATCGGCTTGGCGGGGCCGGTGCTGAACCCCGCGACCGAGGAGGCGGGCGGCAGCGGGCCGCTGCTGATCGTGATGGACGCCAGCTGGGGCGGCGCGGCGGGCTGGGACCAGGCCAGCGCGCAGGCCGAAGTGCAGCTGGAGGAAGCGGGCCGCTCCGGACGCCCGGTGGCGGTCTTGCGCCTGAGCGCGCCGGAGGCGTTGCAGTTCCGCGCCGCCAGCGACTGGCAGCGGCAGCTGGCCGGGCTGGCGCCGCTGCCCTGGCAGCCGGGGCCGGAGCAGCTGGAACAGGCTTTGGCGGCGATTACCGGCACGGAGGGCGGTTTTGACAGCCTCTGGTTCAGCGACGGGCTGGAATACCCGGGCCGCGAAGGGCTGATCGAAGCGCTGAGCCGCCGCGGCGGGATCGAGGTGTTCGAACAGCCCGCGCCGGTTCTGGGGCTGCTGCCCGCCAGCTATACCGGCGGCGCGATCGAACTGACGGCGCTGCGCAGCCATGCCGGTCCCGCGCAGGAGGTTGCGGTGGTGGCGCAGGGCAAGGATCCCGGCGGCACCGAACGCAGCCTGGCGTCGCTCTCCCTGCGGTTTGCCGATGGCGCCCGCGCGGCCTCGGCTGAGCTGTCGCTGCCGGCGGAACTGCGGGCGCGGCTGTCGCGGTTTGAAATCCGCGGCGAGGCATCGGCGGGCGCAGTGGCGCTGACCGATGACAGCTTGCGGCGGCGCGAGGTGGCGCTGGTGTCCTCCGAAAGCGCCGATGAAGGGTTGGCGCTCTTGTCGCCGCTGCACTACCTGCGCCAGGCGCTGGCGCCCTCGGCGGAACTGCTGGAGGGCGCGCTGCGGGATCTGCTGCCCGCCAACCCGGATGTGATCGTGCTGGCCGATGTGGCGCGGCTGGCGCCCGCGCAGGAAGAGGCGGTGATTGAGTGGGTGGAAAACGGCGGCCTGCTGCTGCGCTTTGCCGGGCCGAGGCTGGCGGCCAGCGACACCGCGCGCAGCGGCGAGGAACCCCTGATGCCGGTGCGCCTGCGCATTGGCGGGCG
The DNA here is from genome assembly GCF_006740765.1 of Leisingera aquaemixtae. GTDB lineage: Bacteria > Pseudomonadota > Alphaproteobacteria > Rhodobacterales > Rhodobacteraceae > Leisingera > Leisingera aquaemixtae. The sequence goes on along the minus strand of NZ_CP041159.1, from coordinate 3,603,392 downwards.
CAGCATCGGCGGCGCGATGAGCTGGGGCGAGCCGAAGACGCTGGCGCCGTTTGCCGAAGGCTCTCCCTTTTACGGGCTGGAGGTGCCGCAGGAGGTGGCGATCAGCTCGCAAGTGGTGGCGCAGCCCGATCCCCAGCTGGCGGACCGCGTCATCGCGGAACTGGCCGACGGCACGCCCTTGGTGACCCGCAAGACGCTGGGACAGGGCCAGGTGGTATTGTTTCACGTGACGGCGAATGCGGAGTGGAGCAGCCTGCCGCTGTCGGGCCTGTTCGTGTCGATGCTGGAGCGGCTGGCGGTGTCTTCCTCTGCCGCCGCGCCCAAGGCCGAAGACCTGGAAGGCACCACCTGGACGCCGGTGGAGGTGCTGGACGGCTTTGGCCGGCTGGAGGCGGCGGAGACGCTGCCGGGGGTCAAGGGGCCGGATCTGGTGGCCGCGCCCGCGGGGCCGGAGCTGCGGCCCGGGGTCTATGACGGCGGGCGGCGGATGCTGGCGCGCAACGTGCTGCGCCCCGAAGATGAGCTGCTGGCGGCGCGCTGGCCTGCCTCGGTCCGGGTCAGCGGCTATGACGCGCCGCAGGAGATGCCGCTGGGCGGGGCCTTGCTGACGGGGGCGCTGATGCTGCTGGCGCTGGATGTGCTGGGCACGCTTCTGGTGTCCGGCCTCTTGGGCCGGGCCCGCACTGCCGCGCTGGCGGCGGCGCTGGGGCTGGCGGCGCTGGTTCCAGCGCAGGAGGCGCGCGCACAGGAGGGTCCGCCGCAGCAGCAGGCACAGGCGGATTTCCGGGCGGCGGAGCTGGCCTCGGAACTGGTGCTGGCGCATGTGCTGACCGGCGACGCGGAGGTCGACCGGATTGCCGAGGCGGGCCTGCGCGGGCTGTCGGACACGCTGTTCTTCCGCACCTCGGTGGAGCCGGCCAACCCGGCAGGCGTCGATCTGGAGCAGGATGAGCTGGCGTTTTTCCCGCTGCTCTACTGGCCCGTCACGCGGGACCAGCCGCTGCCCTCCTCCGAGGCTTACGGCAAGCTGAACACTTATCTGCGGGCGGGCGGGATGATCCTGTTTGACACCCGCGACGCCGATCTGGCCTCTGCCGGCGCCACCAGCCCGGCGGCGCGGCGGCTGCAGCAGATTGCGCTGCCCTTGGACATTCCGCCGCTGGAGGTGGTGCCGGAGGACCATGTGCTGACGCGGGCGTTCTACCTGCTGCAGGACTTCCCCGGCCGCCACAGCCGCGGCCCGGTCTGGGTCGAGGCGGCGCCGCCGGATGCGGAACAGGCCGAGGGCATCCCCTTCCGCAACCTCAATGACGGGGTGACGCCGGTTGTGATCGGCGGCAACGACTGGGCGGCGGCCTGGGCGGTGGATGAAAACGGGCGGCCCTTGCTGCCGGTCGGGCGCGGCTATGCCGGCGAGCGGCAGCGGGAACTGGCGTTCCGGTTCGGCGTCAACCTGGTGATGCATGTGCTGACCGGCAATTACAAATCCGACCAGGTGCATGTGCCGGCCTTGCTGGACCGGCTGGGGCAATGAGGGTGGTTTCATGACGCAGACGATCCTGTTCGACCCGCTGGTGCCCTGGCCCGTGATCTGGGCCGCGGGGGCTGTGACCCTGGCGGCGCTGCTGCTGGGGCTGTGGAAGGGCCTGTCCGGCTGGGCCTTGCGTGCCTTGGCGGCGCTGGTCTTGCTGGCCGCCCTGTCAGGTCCGGTGCATCAGAGCGAGGACCGCGCGCCTCTGGATGACATCGTGATCGTGGCCGAGGATCAGACCGCCAGCCAGCAGCTGCGCGACCGCCCGGAGCAGGTGGAGCGCGCCCGCAGCCAGCTGAAGGCGGCGCTGGACAACCGGCCCGGCACCGATGTGCGCTGGGTCACCGTGCCGGACGGCGAGGGCGACGAGGGCACAAGGCTGATGGCCGCCATTGCGCAGGCGCTGGCGGATGAGCCGCGGGCGCGGGTGGCAGGGATCATCGCCCTCAGCGACGGGCAGGTGCATGACACCGGTCAGGCGATCAGCCTGCCCGCGCCGATGCACCTGCTGCTGAGCGGGCGCGAGGACGACTGGGACCGCCGCCTGATTGTCCGCAACGCCCCCGGCTTTGCCATCATCGGCGAGCCGGTGACGCTGACGCTTCGGATCGAGGATCAGGGCGCGGCGCCGGTTGAGGGCGGCTTTGCCGATCTCGACATCTCGGTCGGGGGCGATGCGCCGCAGCGCTTCACCCTGCCCGTCGGGGTGGATTTCGAGCTGCCGATGGTGCTGCAGCACGGCGGGCGCAACGTGATCCAGTTCAGCGTGCCGGAAGAGCCGGGCGAGCTGACCGCGCGCAACAACCAGGCGCTGGTGCAGATCAACGGGGTGCGCGACCGGCTGCGGGTGCTGCTGGTGTCGGGCGAGCCGCACGCGGGCGGGCGCACCTGGCGCAACCTGTTGAAGTCCGACAGCGCGGTGGACCTGGTGCATTTCACCATCCTGCGTCCGCCGGAGAAGCAGGACGGCGTGCCGGTGGAGGAGCTGTCGCTGATCGCCTTCCCCACCCGCGAGCTGTTCCTGGAGAAGATCGAGGATTTCGATCTGATCATCTTTGACCGCTACAAGCGGCGCGGCATCCTGCCGGCGGTCTATTTGGACAATGTCGCCAATTACGCGATGGGCGGCGGCGCGGTGCTGGTGGCGGCGGGGCCGGATTTCGCCAGCGCTGACAGTATCTACCGCTCGCCCCTGTCGCTGATCCTGCCCGCCGAACCCTCGGCGCGGGTGCTGGAGGAGGCCTACCGCCCCGCGGTGACGGATCTTGGCAAGCAGCATCCGGTGACTTCCGGCCTGGAGGGGGCGGAGGACTGGGGCCGCTGGCTGCGCCAGATCGAGCTGCGCGCACCGGAGGGCCATGTGCTGATGAGCGGCGCGGGCGAACGGCCCCTGCTGGTGCTGAACCGGGTGGGCGAGGGCCGGGTGGCACTGCTGGCGTCGGATCACGCCTGGCTGTGGAGCCGCGGATATGAGGGCGGCGGGCCGCAGCTGGAGCTGCTGCGCCGTCTTGCCCACTGGATGATGAAGGAGCCGGAGCTGGAGGAAGAGGCGCTGTGGGCCGAGGTGACGGGCCAGCGGATGCGCATCCTGCGCCGCACGCTGGCGGAGCAGGCGGGGCCGGTGACGGTGACCGCGCCCGATGGCTCGGCAGTGGCTCTGGAGATGCGTCCGAGCGCGCCGGGGCAGTGGGAAACCCGCTATGAGGGGCCGGAGCCGGGGCTGTACCGGCTGCAGGAGGGTGAGGAGAGCGCGGTTGTGGGGCTTGGCCCTGCCGCGCCGAAGGAGTTTGAGGAAACCATTGCCACAGGTTCTGTGCTGGCGCCGGTGCTGGAGCCGTTGCGCGGCGGGGTTCTGCGGCTGGAGGACGGGATGCCCGCCCTGCGCAGCGTGCGGGCCGGGCGGCCGGCCTCGGGGCGCGGCTGGATCGGCCTGACCCCGCGGGAGGCCTATGAGACGCTGTCGGTTTCCCAAGGCCCGCTGCTGCCCGGCTGGCTGGCGCTGTTGATGGCGTCTTTCTTCATCGTTGCGGGCTGGCTGCGCGAGGGGCGGCGCTAGGCGGCTCTCGCAACCGGGGCGCTCCCGCCTGCCGCAGGTTTTCTTGCGAAACCCCGCGACAGTTGGGCCAAGCGCCGCGCCGAAGGCGCGGCGCGGGTCGCTTCGGGCGCAGCCCGAAGCGAAACACCTCATACCCGGCGGCCTGCCGGTTAGTCCTTGAATGCCACCTGCACCACCGGATCGCCGGGCAGCCCTTCATAGGTGACGCTGACGCCCCCCTTGCCCGCCTGCGGCGGGAACAGCGGACCGAAGGAGCCGACGGAAATCAGGTCGCCCGGCTTGAACGCGACGCCCTTGGAGCGCAGCCACAGGGCGGCGTTGACCGGGTTGCCCAGCACCGCGCGGCCCGGCGCCTGCACCAGCACGCCGCCCGCTGCGTCGCGCATGGTGACGGACATCTCTTCCAGCATCCGGGCCATTTCTGCCGGGTCCTCCACCGGCACCGGGGCGCCGAGGACGCCGAGGCGGGTGCCGACGCCCATGGCGGTGATCGTCTCAGCCGTGAAGGGCTGACCCTTGGCGAGCGTCAGGTCGGGCAGCTCGATGAAGGGGCGGATGGCGGAGATATGGGCCAGCGCTTCCTCAGGCGTTGCAGCGCTGTTGATCCCTGCGTCCGCAACCACCAGCACCAGGTCGGCCTCCACCATCGGGATCGCGCCCCAGGGCGCGTCCAGCGCGGCGCCGTCCTCCAGCATCATGTTTTGGAACAGCAGGCCCCGCACCGGCTCGGTTGCGCCGAAACGCTCCTGCGCGGGTTTGCTGGTGAGGCCCGCCTTGTAGCCAATCACCGGCCCCATGTGCGGCTCCAGCGCGGCGGCGAGTTTGGCCTGCGAACACAGCGCGTCCTCCATGCTGCCGTCGGGCGATAGCGCCTGGGCCGGAGTCTTGGCCAGGTAGCTGTCCACGAAGGCGGCGATTTCCGCGTCAGTGGCGCAGGCGGCCAGGGCGGCGGGGGCCGTGAAGGCGAGGGTGCAGGCGGCAAGGAGGGGTTTCAGCATGGAAAGGGCCTCGATCAAGACGGGGATCAGTCGATCCGCAGGTTAACCCGGTCGGAACGCCCCGCGCCATCGACAATCACCAGGGATGAAAAGCCGGGGCCGGGGCTGGGCAGGGCGAACTCGCGGCGGCGCTGGCCGGACAGCACCGGCTGGCCGTTTGCCAGCACCAGGAAGGGCGCGGTGCCGCCGCGGAGTTTGAGCGTGAGGTCCATGCCGTCCAGCGCCAGCCGGGCGCCGTCGGGCGGGAAGATCAGTTCCGGCGCATTTGCAGGCTCTGAGAAGGCGGCGTCGCGGGGGCGGAAGCGCTGCAGCGGCTGCGGCAGCTCGGCGGAGCTGACGATCAGCGTGGCGGGCGGCGGCGGCGGCAGCGGATCGAGCGCGGGTTTCAGGCGGCCGAAAGCCTCGAACAGCACCGGGGCGGCCAGATCGCCGCCGAAGATGCCCGGCACCGGGGTGCCGTCGGCCCGGCCCATCCAGACGCCGACCGCGTGGCGCCCGTCCCAGCCGATCGCCCAGGCATCGCGGTGGCCGTAAGAGGTGCCGGTCTTATAGGCGATGCTGCCTGCGCGCGCGCCAGCGGGAACCGGCAGGCCGCGCAGGATGTCGGCAACCTGCCAGGCGGCCTCGGGCGAGACCAGGCGGCCTGCGGGCTGGGGGGCGTCGCCCTGCATCACGCGCAGCTTCGGCCCCTGCCCGCCTGCGGCCAGCCCGGCATAAAGCTGCACCATGTCCTGCAGGCTGATGCCGAGGCCGCCGAGCGACAGGGCCAGGCCCGGCGTGCCGCCGGGGAGTTCCGGCCGGGCGCCGCTTGCCCGCAACGAGGCCAGCACCCGCGCCGGTCCCAGCTCCTGCGTCAGCTTCACCACGGGGATGTTCAGGGACAGCTGCAGCGCCTCGCGCACGGTTATGTCGCCGCGGAATTCGCCGTCGAAATTCTGCGGCGCGTAGCCTGCGAAATTCACAGGCCCGTCGTGGATCAGGGTTTCCGGGTGCGCCAGCCCCTGGTCGAAGGCGAGGCCGTAGATCAGCGGTTTCAGGGTCGAGCCGGGGGAGCGGATCGCCTGGGTCATGTCGACAAAGCCGCGCCGTTGCGCATCCGAATAGCCCGGGGAGCCGGCCAGCGCCAGCACCTCGCCCGTCTTATGGTCGGCGGCGATGAGGGCGGCGGAGAGGCGGTCCCCGCCCGTGCGCACGGCCTCTGCCAGCAGCGTCTCCATCCGCGCTTGCACCGCGCCGTCGAGGGTCAGGCGCAGCTGGCGCTGGCCGGGGTGCTGCGCCGCCATGCGGTCGGCAAGGTGCGGGGCAAGGCGCGGGAAGGCGGCCATTTGGTGCGGCAGCTGGGCGCGGCGGGCGGCCTCGGCCTGTTCTGCGCTCAGGAGGCCTTGGCGTTCCATGCGCTCCAGCACCCGGTCGCGGGCGGCGCTGGCGGCCTCGGGGAAGCGGTCGGGGCGGCGGCGTTCGGGGGATTGCGGCAGGGCAACCAGCAGGGCGGCCTCTGCCGGGGTGAGGCGTTTCGGTTCCTTGCCGAACCAGCTGTAGGCGGCCGCGCGGATCCCCTCTGCCGCGCCGCCATAGGGGGCGTGGGTCAGGTAGAGGGTGAGGATTTCGTCCTTGCTGAGGCGGCGTTCCAGCGCCAGCGCCACCCGCATCTGGCGCAGCTTGCCGGACCAGCGGCCGGTGGTGCCGTCCTCCAGCAACCGCGCGACCTGCATGGTGAGGGTGGAGCCGCCGGAGACCGTGCGCCCGTTCCACATCGCCTGCCCTGCGGCGCGCAGGAGGGCGATGGGGTCGACGCCCGCGTGCGAGCGGAAGCGCTTGTCCTCGTAGCGCAGGAGCATGGCGAGGAAGCGCGGGTCGACGCCGGCGGGCTGCACGGCGAGGCGCCAGAGGCCGGTGCCGACGGGGTAGGCGCGCAGGAGCTTGCCGTTGCGGTCGAGGACCTCGGTGGAGGTTTCAGTGAGGGTGAGGGGGAGGATTGTGCTGCCGATCCAAGTGTCGAAGCTGCGATAGGCAGAGGACGTCACCGCAACCAGAAGCGCCAAGGCCAAAGCGCTCCGCCTCCACCTCCTGCCTGGCCGATAGGCCGGGCATCGCCCGTCCGCCCCCGTCACGCCAGAGGCGTGCTTGCAGCACGACGGCGGGCGATTCTCGCCCCCCCGCGGACGGGCGCTGCCCTCTGAGCTGTTCAGCCAGCGTTTCACCTGACCTCCACGCGCCCCGTGCCGGTGCGGGCGCGGTAGGCGGGGCGGTACATGTCCTCGACCGAGGCGGCGGGGTGGTGGAACGTGCCGGGCGTCACCGCGCGGACCACATAGGCCAGCGTCACCGGCGCGGCATCGCGCACATTCACCGCCGCCAGGAAGCGGTCGCTGCGGAACTCAGCGTGTTCGGCCTCTGCCGGGTTCAGCCAGTCGAGATCGCGCAAATCGCCGGAGCGCAGCAGGTTGGGGTTGTCGATCTCAAATCCCGCGGGCAGCGGGTCGTTGATCATCAGCCGGGCGCCGGTCTCTTCATGCGGCATCACCCGCAGAACCGCCACGAACCGCGCGCCTGTCTGCACGGACTGCGCGTCCAGCGGCTGGCCCTCCAGCGTGTAGTAGCTGCGCTCGATGGTGTAGCCGAAGCCGCCCGCGGCAGGCGGGACCTCTGGCACGCCAAGGGTGGTGAGGGTGATCTCAGCCGTGCGGCCGCTGGCGGCGGTCAGGGCGAGTTCCGGCATGTCCTGACCGTCTGCGGCCTGCACAAACGGGCCTTTGACGGGCTGGCCGTTGACCAAGAGACCGGCCTCCTCGGGCCGCTGGGTCAGCGCATGGGCGGCCATCAGGGTCCAGGCGGCCTCCTGCGTGGAGCGTTGGCCGCTGGCGTTCGAGATCCGCGCCGACAGGCGGGTCCGGTCCACCGCCTCCGATCCGGCCTCCGCCGCCAGCGCCAGAACGCCTGCGGTGTCGCGCAAGGCGGTGCCGAAGTCGGCGCGCCAGAGGCGGGCTTCGCCCTGCGCTTCGGAACCGGTCATCCGGGCGGCGCGGGCAAACATCCGGTCGGCGCGGCGCTGGTCGCCATAGGCCGCCAGCGCGGCGCCGAGCTGGGCGGCGGCGAGCGGGGTGGCAAAGGCCTCCCCCTTCACATCCGCATAGTAGCGCAAATCGCCCATCTGGGCGGCGCCTTCACGCGCCAGCACCAGGAGGGCATAGGCGATCTCCTCGCCGCCCGTGTCGAAATCGGCGGCGTAGCTGATGCGGTTGCGCAGGTTATCCATCGCCTGGGCGAAGGCTTGCTGCGGCACCTCATACCCTTGCGCGCGGGCGCGGCTGAGGAAGTCGCTGGCGTAGGCATCCAGCCAGAATTCGCCGCTGTCGGCGCGCCACATCCCGAAGGCGCCGCTGGGGGCCTGGCGGGTCAGCACCTGGCGGATGGCGGCGTTAATGCGCGCGTCCACCGCCGGGCCGTTGCCCAGCCCAGCTGCCTGCGCGACGCTGCTGAGGTAGAGGAGCGGCAGCGCCTTGGAGGTCACCTGCTCGGTGCAGCCGTAGGGGTACTGGTCCAGCTCCGCCAGAAGGCCCGGCACGTCGAACTTGGCAAGCGGGCCGGAGGAGATGGTGGCCCGCGCGGTGCCGGGGCGCAGGCCCGCGAAGACGTCCTTGCTGAACAGGAAAGTGTCGCCTGCTGCGAGAGTGAAGCGGCGGGTTTCCGACGTCACCGGATCATTGGCGCGGACCGGCATCCGCAGGTCCTGCCGCAGCTGCTGCCCGTCGGGAGTGGTGAGGGTGAGGGTCAGCGCGTGGTCGCCGACGGTTTCTGCCGTGACCGGCAGGTCCAGCACGGTCTTGCCCTGCTCCTGCAAGGTGACAGCGGCGGGCAGGCTGCCGAGCGTCAGGCCGCCTGCGGTGCTGGCTGTCAGCTTCATCTCACCTGCCGGGCCGTCGGCGTGGACGATTTCGATGCGGGCGCGGCTTTGATCGCCCGGCGCCAGGAAGCGCGGCAGGGCGGCGGTGACTACCACCGGGTCGCGCACCAGCATGTCGGCCTCTGCCTGGCCCACGGCCTTGCCCGACCACGCCACCGCCATCAGCCGCACGGTGCCGTTGAAGGCGGGCAGCGTCAGGGGAAAGTCAGCCTCGCCATTGGCGTCCACTTGCAGCGGGCCGGAGAACAGCGCCACCAGATCCTGGGTTGGGGGCGGCGATTGCATCTTCATGCCGCCGTCCGCATCGCCGCCGGAGCGGATGCGGCCCATGGCGCCGTTGCCGGGATCGATGAGGCGGCCATAGACGTCGCGCAGCTCCATCCCCAGGCGGCGCTGGCCGAAGTAATGCGCGCTGGGATCGGGGCTTTGGAACCCTGTCAGATTGAGGATACCGAGGTCGACGGCGGCGGCGGTGAGCCAGACCTCTTCGCCCTCCGCCGCGCCATCCACACGGATTTTAGCCACTTGCGTGCCGCGCGGGCGGGCCACTTCGGGGACGTCAATCGCGACCTCCAGCTGCTGGCCGGGCTGGGTCACGCTGGCGTGGGCGAGGCCCAGGGCGCGCAGCGGGGTACGACCGCGGTCGCCTGCCACTGGCTGGATGACGGTTGCGGTCACATAGGCGCCGCTGCCCCAGTCCTGTGTCACCTCCAGCGGGATCACGGTTTCGCCGGCGGGGACTTCGACGGCCATGCGGTGGATCAGATGGCTGGAGACCACCGAGACCAGCGCGGTGCCCGCGGCCTGCGGCACGATGCGCAGGCGGGCGGTGTCGCCGGGGGTGTAGCTTTCGCTGTCCAGCGACAGGTCCAGCCGGGCGGGTGTCTCGGTGCTGCCCTCGGGCGCGTACCAGCCGGCATAGAAGTCCAAGGCGGCGGAGGCATATTCGCCGTCGAGGCGCTCCACCACCAGTTCATAGCGGCCCCAGTCGACCGGCTGCGACAATGGCAGGGGATCGCTGCCCAGTTGCGCCTCGCCGGTGGCGATGCGGGTGCGGCGTGTCACCGGCTCCCAGTTCCAGTTGCCGTAGAGCTGGTACCACTGATAGCGCGTCTCGACCCGGTTCAGGGTCCATTTGACGCGCATCGGCATCGGGGTCAGGTCCGGCGACAGGGCAATGAGTTCAAAGCCTGCTTCAGAACCTTCTGCCGCGGCCTCGTCAAACTGCGGCTTGATGCCGAGGACAGGGCCAGCGGGGCGGACGGGCAGGTCCAGGGAGCGCTCCACCGGCCGGGCGGACCCATCCGCGACGCGGGTGGTGAAGGTGGCGAGCAGCGGCTTGCCTTCTGCCGGGGGGACGGCTGGCAGGCTGACGGTGAAGGCCGCGGCGCCGTCAGGGCCGGTTTCCTGGCCGCCGAAGTGTTCGGTCTGGGCCGAAGACGCCTCATCATAGCGGCCAAAACGGAAACCCGGCCATTGTTCCAGGGTATTGGCGGCGGTGAGGCGGACGCTGCCTTCCACCTTCAGGCCCGCGCCCGGCGCGCCGAACAGGTAGTCGGCTTGCAGCGCGATCTGAGCTGTACCGCCGGGCTGGAGGCTTTCTGCATTCGTTACCTGCTGTTCAAAGTCGATGCGCTCCGGCAGGAAATCCTCAACCAGGATTTGGCGGCTGGCGAGCGCGGGGGCCTTGAGGTCGCTTTTGATCTCGATCCGCCAGGTGCCGCGCGGGGCGGCCGGGCCGGTGGGCAGCGCAAAGACATGGCCGCCCTGATGGCCTGCGGCGGAGGTCTGGCGGGTGTATTCCACCCCGTCCGGGCGCAGCAAGATCGCGGTGAGCGGCAGGCCGTCGATGGCTTTCGCCTGGCTGTCGCGGGCCAGCGCGGTCACATGCACGGTTTCGCCTGCGCGGAAGGCGCCGCGGGTGGTGGCGAGGAAGACATCCACCGGCCCCGGCGCGGGGCGGCCGGCCACACCGCGGTCAGAAAGGTCAAAGGCGGCATCGTTCAGGGGCAGGAAGGTGAAGTCGCCCTCCCCCGCGCGCGCGGTGATCAACGCGGGTGCCGCGCCGCCGGTGCCGCGGGTGAGGCCGGGGGCGAAATGCACATAGCCGCTGGCGTCGCTGGCTGCTGTCGCCAGAACCTCGTTGGCGGAGGAGATCAGGCTGACCTCGGCGCCGGCGTGCGGCTTGGCGTCCGCCAGGCCCTGCACCTGAACATGCAGGCCGTCGCTGCCGGACATGGTGGAGAGGCCCAGGGAAGTCAGCACAAACCACTGGGTGGCACCGGCGTCTTCATAAGGATCGGCACCCGGCACCCGGGCGGTAAGGGCATAAAGGCCCGGTTTCGCGCCCGTTAGAGCCTGATCCAGCGGCAGGCGGCTGGTCATCGCCTGATTGAGCGCGGTGTCCACTTCGGCGCTGCCGGTCCAGATTTCCTCGGCAATGTCCGCGGCGAAATGCTTGTCCTCCCACTGTGAGAGCGGCTTGGCAAAGTAGCCCTCCTGCAGGGTACGCAGCACGTTGCGGCTGCTGACCCGGCGCAGGCGCAGGTCGAGTTCCGTGAGGTTCACGGTTTCCACTGGCAGCGCCGCCAAGCCGCCGGCCGGCAGCACATAGGCACGGCCCGGGAAGCGGACCTGCGGGGCGCGGTCGCGCACGTAATGGGTCAGCTCCACGTCCTTATACAGCTGCTCGCCGCTGGCCGCGGGCAGGCCGCGGCGCAGGGTCAGGCGGTAGCGCTTGCCGTGCTCTGCACCGTCGAGGCACAGCTGGCGGCCCTGCACGGTGACGGCCAGGCTGGCCTCGGCCATGCGGACGTAGTTTTCGTAATCGGTTCCGGCCTGTTCCAGATCCTCCGAGAATTCGGCGCAGATGCGCGGCGCGGCGCTGTCGCTTTCAACGGTGCTGGCCAGCACGCGGAAGCCGTGTTTGGCAATCGCATCCTCCAGCCGGGCGGCGCGGGCCTCATCCGGGGCGATGTCCTGCGCCAGCCGCAACAGCGGCAGCATGGCACGGCCCCTGCCCTGCAGCTGCTGCGCCTCGGCTGCTGCCGCCAGCGCCTGGGCCTGCGCCGCCGGGTCCGCGGCCCGCAGATAGCCGTTCAGCGCGGCATGATAGGCCTGCGCGCGGTAGCGGTTCTGCTGGCTGCGGCTGCTGCTGTCCTTGGCCGCGCGCAGCAGATACGCGGAAAACTGCGTCCAGTCCGCGGCCGCGTCTTCCAGCACCACCGCTTGCGCCATCCAGCGCAGGGCAGCCGGGGAATCACCGTCCCGCAACAGGCTGCGGGCGGCGGCGCGGGCCTCTGCCGGGGCATTTGCGGCCAGCGGATAGTCCAGCCCCAGGGTGCGCGCCAAGGCGGCGGCGTCCTGCAACTCCTGCGCGGGCAGGAAATCCAGCCGCGCCGCGCGCGCCGCAGCCGCTGCAGCCAGACCCGGGGCGGCGGGCTGCTTCACGGCAGAGAGGGCGCCTGCGTAGGGGCTGGATTGCGCCAGCGCCGATTTGGGGAAACAGGCATTGGCGCGCTGGTTGAAAACAAAGCCTGCGCAATCCGCCTGCGCGGAGCAGGCGCGGGCGCAGGACTGCACGTCTGTGCCGTACAGAGGCTGCAGGTCGGAGCCGAAGAAATCCGTGTCCGCATAAGAGCGGTAACGGTAATCGGGCACCTCCGGTCCGGCCCAAGCCGAAGGTAAAAACGCAATAAAAGCAATAAAGTAAAATAAGGCAGAAGCAAACAGACGCGGCATGGCACCCTCCAATACTGGGGACAGGCTGGCACGGGCTTAACGTCATAGCAAGATTCCTCCGCGTAACACATGAGGGGCAGCCCTGCGGCCGCCTGTGCGGGAATTTGCCGCGCGTTGTATGTTTTGATGCATTGCCGGAGTTTGCAGGGATGAGCCTTGCCGACAAATTATCGGAAGAAAGGCGGGCCCGGCTGGCCGCCGAGCGGCTGCTTGAGCTGAAGCAGGCGGAGCTGTCTGCTGCCAACCGCAAACTTGGCCGCCACGCGCTGGCATTGACCAAGCAGATCGGCCAGACCCAGGCGGAAGTCGCCACCGTGCGCGACGAAAACGCCAAGGTGAAATCCGATCTCCACACCGCCAACGAGAAAATCGAAACCGCAGAGCGGCGCCTGTGGCATTCGATCCAGGCGTTTCAGGACGGGTTTGCCTTTTTCGACACTGACAGCAACCTCATTGGCGCCAACACCGCCTATCTCAACATCTTCGACGGTCTGGAGGAGGTGGCGCCCGGCATCTCCTACATGCGCATCCTGCAGCTGCTGACCGACGAGGGGCTGATCAACACCGGCGGCATGGCCCCGGATGCCTGGCGGGCGATGATGAACGAACGCTGGCTCTCCCCCGCGCCGGAACCGGTGGTGGTCCAGCTTTGGGATGAGCGGTACCTGCGCCTGATCGACCAGCGCGGCCATGACGGCGACATGGTGACCCTGGCGCTCGATATCACGTCGACCGTGCGCTATGAGGAGGAGCTGCGCGCCGCCCGCGCCCGGGCCGAGGCCGCCAACCGCGCCAAATCGGCCTTCCTCGCCAATATGAGCCATGAGATCCGCACGCCGATGAACGGGGTGGTGGGCATGGCGGAACTGCTGTGCGACACCGAGCTGGACGAGGAGCAGCGGCTGTATGCCAGCACCATCAAGAATTCGGGCGAGGCGCTGCTGGTCATCATCAATGACGTGCTCGACTACTCCAAGATCGAAGCCGACAAGCTGGAGCTGCATCCCGAGCCCTTTGACCTGGAGCGCAGCCTGCATGAGGTGGTGATGCTGCTGCAGCCCACCGCCCGGGACAAGGGGATTGCGCTGCTGGTCGATTACGACCTGTTCCTGCCGACCCGCTTTACCGGCGATCCGGGCCGGATCCGGCAGGTGCTGACCAACCTGGCCGGCAATGCGGTGAAGTTCACCAAGGAGGGGCATGTGACGCTGCGGGTGACCGGCATCACCTCTCCCGACGACAAGCAATGCGCGGTGCATGTCAATATCGAGGACACCGGCATCGGCATCCCGGAGGAGAAGATCAGCCACATCTTCGGCGAGTTCAACCAGGTCGAGGACGAGCGCAACCGCCAGTTCGAAGGCACCGGCCTGGGGCTGGCGATCTCCAAGCGGCTGATCGAGATGATGGGCGGCGAGATCTGGGTCGACAGCGAGGAAGGCAAGGGCTCCTGCTTTGGCTTCCGCCTGCCGCTGCCGGTGGAAGCCGGCCCCGAGGCGGCGGTTCAGGCGCTGCCCAGCACCCTGCGCCACGTGCTGCTGGTGGATGACATGCCGCTGAACTGCGAGATCCTGCAGAAGCATCTGCTGATGCTGGGCATCCAGGTCACCACCGCCGGCACCGCCGCTGCTGCGCTGGCGGCGATGCAGGACGGGATCGACCTGGTCATCAGCGGCCACAACCTGCCGGTGCTGGACGGTGTGAAGCTGGCCCGGAACCTCAGGTCCGGGCCGTGGAGCGGGGTGCCGGTGCTGCTGCTGAACTCCAGCCCGCAGGCGGCCAATGATCCGGAAATCCGCCAGCTGGTGAACGGCGTGCTGCAGAACCCGGTGCCGCGCGGCGAGCTGTTCCGCCAGCTGGCGCGCCTGGCCGGCCCCGGCAGGCCCGCCGCGGTGCAGGCGGCCCCTGTCGCGAAGCCGGAGCCTGCCGCCGCCGCCATTCCGCTGGCCGCGCCGCCGGAACCGCCCGCGGCGCCGGCCTCCCCCGAAGCCCGGCGGATGCGGGTGCTGGCGGCAGAGGACAACAAGACCAACCAGCTGGTGTTCCGCAAGATGGTGAAGGAGCTGGACATCGACCTGAAATTCGCCGGCAACGGCCTGGAGGCGGTCGACGCCTACAGCAGCTTTGAGCCGGATCTGATCTTCATGGACATCTCGATGCCCAAGATGGACGGCAAGGAAGCCACCGCCGAGATCCGCAAGATCGAGGCCGGAACCGGCCGTCACGTGCCGGTGGTGGCGCTGACGGCGCATGCCATGGCGGGCGATTCCGAGGGCATTCTGGCGGCCGGGCTGGACCATTACCTGACCAAGCCGCTGCGCAAGGCGCTGATCCACGAGAAGATCCGCGATTTCGCCCCGGCCGGCACAAGGCCGCTGGACCCCGGCAGCCCGCCCGCCGTCTCCGCCGCCGGAGCCTGACCGGCGTCCCGATTGCGTCTGCGCCGGGCTGCGCGCAGCTGGGATAACCGGCCTTCGGGAGCCGCGGCAGTGCCGTGCCCTGGCCCGGCCGCCGGACCAGCCGGTCAGGCGGAAGCCGGTGAGATGAAGGCCAGTCATGCCGAGGCCGGTCAGACGCAGGCCAGATATGCAGAAGCCAGTCAGGCTTCGGGCAGTCAGACGGAGACCGCTCAGGTGGAAGCTGCTCAAGCTGAAGGTGCTCAGCCCGGGCTGCAGCCTGCGCCGGGCAGGATTGCAGCCGCCAGGCCCTCCCGCGCCCGCGGGCGCACCGGCTGCGCCGGAACGCCCTCTGTGCGGCCTTGGGCCCGGCAGCGCGCGTGCCGCGCGCTGCCGGGCCCAACCGGGACGGTGCATTCTTTGAATGTGCCGGAGCGGGCGGGAGCTGCCCTCTTTTATGTCAAGTTCAGGTCAAGCCTTGCGCAGGAAGACGGGCTTGTCCGGCTCCGACATCTGCGGCTGATAGGCATAGCCGCCGGCGTCAAAGTCCTTGAGGCTCCGTGCATCCGTCAGCCGGTGCTGGATGATATACCGCGCCATCGCGCCGCGGGCGCGTTTGGCGTAGAAGCTCACCACCTTGGGGGTGCCGTTCTTGTCTTCCATGAAGACCGGCGTGATCACCCGCGGCTTCAGCGCCGCCAGATCGACCGCGCCGAAGTATTCCTGGCTGGCGCAGTTCACCAGCACCTGCGCGCCCACCGCGTCTGCCTGTTCATTCAGTGCTTCCGAAATCCGGCTGCCCCAGAAGTCGTAGAGGTTCTTGCCGCGCGGGGTTTTCAGGCGCGAGCCCATTTCCAGCCGGTACGGCTGCATCGCGTCCAAGGGCCGCAGCACGCCGTACAGGCCGGACAGGATGCGGAAATGCTCCTGCGCCCAAGCCATTTCCTCAGGCTCCAGCGAGACGGCCTCCAGCCCCTGATAGGTGTCACCGGCAAAGGCCAGCGCCGCCGGGCGGGTGGCGTCTGTCTTGGGGTCGGCGGCAAACTCCTGGAACCGCGCATAATTCAGCTTCGCCAGATCCTCGCTGATTTGCATCAGCTTCATCAGATCCGCCACCGATTGGCCGCGGGCCACCTCTGCCAGCGCCACCGCATCGTCATGCAGCGCGGGCCAGGTCATCTCCTGCTCCCGTTCCGCCCAGTCCAGCTTCTTGGCCGGAGAGGTCACTACCAGCATATCTGCCCCCAAATTTTCCTAGCCCGGTTTCTTGGCGCGACCCTAGCCCGCGCCGCGCAAGACGTCCAGAAACGCCGCTGCGAAACGTTCGGCGCGGCGCTCCCCCAGCAGTTTGGTGACGCCGGTCTCGTCCTCCGGGCGCATCTGCGCCACTTTGGCCAGGAGCGACGCAGAACAGGTGAGCGGTTTCAGCGTGCCGCACGCGCCGCGCGCCAGCTGCGCCTGCACTTCCAGCAGCGAATCGTAGACAGAGCCGGACTCCCGCCCCGCCAGCTTGCGCCGCGCGGGATGCAGCTGCTCCGCCGCGCCGGTGATCACCCCCAGGAAGTCGTCGCCGTAGCGTTCCAGCTTCTTGGCGCCGACGCCATTGATGCGGGCCATCTGGTCCAGCGTTTCCGGGCGCATCTCTGCCATCTCGATCAGGGTGCGGTCGGGGAAGATCACATAGGCCGGCACTTTCTGCGCCTCGGCCAGGGCGCGGCGCTTTGCCTTCAAGGCCGACAGCAGCGGCGCGTCCTCCTCGGAGACCAGCGCCTTCACTGCCGGGCGGCGGTCTGCGGATGTGATGGTGTCGCGGCGCAGCTCAATGGTTTGCTCGCCGCGCAGGATCGGCAGCGCGGCTTCGGTAAAGCGCAGGGCGCCGTGGCGTTCGGGGTCGGGGCGCAAGAGGTCGTGGCCCATCATCTGCCGGAACACCGCCTGCCACTGGCGCTTGCCGAATTCCTTGCCGCAGCCATAGACCGACAGCTCATCATGGCGCTTGGCGCGGATGCGCTCGTTGTCGGCCCCCAGCAGAATGTCGATCAGATGGCCGGAGCCGAACCATTCCTCGGTCCTGAGCACCGCTGACAGCGCCTTCCTCACCACGGTGGTGCCGTCGAACACATCCGCTGGCGTGTCGCAGAGGTCGCAGTTGCCGCAAGGCTCTGCCGCCTCGCCAAAATAGCCCAGCAGTTTCTGGCGGCGGCAATGCAGCGCCTCGGCGAGGCCAAGGAGAGCGTTCAGGCGGGCGTGGTCGGCGGCGCGGCGTTCGGGCGGGGCGAGGCCCTCGTCGATCTGCGAGCGGCGCAGGCGGATGTCGTCGGGGCCGAACAGGGTGAGGGTTTCGGCTGGCGCGCCGTCGCGGCCGGCGCGGCCGATTTCCTGGTAGTAGGCTTCGATGCTTTTCGGCAGGTCGGCGTGGGCGACCCAGCGGATGTCGGGCTTGTCGATGCCCATGCCAAAGGCGACGGTGGCAACCACGATCAGCCCGTCCTCGCGGGCGAAGCGGGTTTCGACGATGCGGCGGTCCTCGGCCTCCATGCCGCCGTGGTAGAAACAGGCGCTGTGGCCTGCGTCGCGCAGAGCGGCGGACAGCGCTTCGGTCTTGGCGCGGGTGCCGCAGTAGACAATGCCGGATTGCCCCTTGCGGGCGGCGGCGAACTCCAGGATCTGGCGGCGGGGGCTGTCCTTTGCGCCAAAGGCCAGGTGGATGTTGGGCCGGTCGAAACCGCGCAGGAAGCTGCGGGGGGCCTCGCCGTCGAACAGTTTCTGGACGATTTCTTCCTGGGTTTCCTGGTCGGCGGTGGCGGTGAAGGCGGCCAGCGGCACGTCCAGGGCGCGGCGCAGCTCGCCGATGCGCAGGTAGTCGGGGCGGAAGTCGTGGCCCCACTGGCTGACGCAATGCGCCTCGTCCACCGCGATCAGGCTGACGCCGATGCGGCGCAGCATCCCCATCGCGGCACCTGAGGCGAGGCGTTCGGGCGCCATGTAGAGGAGCTTGAGCCGCCCGGCCTCAATCGCCTGCCAGACCATTTCGGTCTCTTCATCGGTATTGCCGGAGGTGAGCGCGCCTGCTGTGACGCCGGCCTCCTGCAGGGCGCGGACCTGGTCGCGCATCAGGGCAATGAGGGGGGAGATCACCACGGTGATGCCGTCGCGCAGCAGCGCGGGCAGCTGGTAGCACAGCGACTTGCCGCCGCCGGTGGGCATGATCGCCAGCACGTTTTCCCCGGCGGTTACTGCGTCGACGATCTCTTCCTGGCCGGGGCGGAAGGCGTCGAAGCCGAAGATCTCGCGCAGGATCGGGGACGCGCCAGGGAGTTCTGCCGGGGATGCCGGGGCTGTCATGGGGGCGAAGGGCCTTGTTGTGGTGGTCTGCTCTTACTTGGCAGGCACAATCCCACAGGAGGCATGGGGCGGCAAGGGGGGCTTAGGCCAGCAGTGGGAATGCCCGGCGGTGCCGCCGGGCGAAACACTTTCAAGCTGGTTCAGTAAAACGCCGCCATGTTGTTCATCAGGATGATGCGCAGCGCGTAGACCGCGACCAGCACCACCAGCGGCGCCAGATCCAACCCGCCCATGTTCGGGATCACCCGGCGCACCGGGGCGTAAAGCGGTTCCAGAATCCGGTTCAGCCCGTACCAGATCTGCGCCACCAGCTGCTGGTGCAGGTTCAGCACCTGGAAGTTGATCAGCCAGCTCATGATCACATGGGCAATGATGAAGAACCAGACGATGTCCAGGATCAGCATCAGGATTTGGAACAGCGAGACCATCTGTATTTCCCTTTTTCGAACAGCCACACAGGTAAGCAGCCGGCGGGAAATACGCAAGGCTTCCGCGAGGTTGCGGTTGACGCGCTGTAAACGGGTGGCATCACGGGCACATGCGAAACAGGAGCGCCGTGCGATGTACCCGATTTTCCGCCTGATCAAGGATACCGTTCTGGCCAGCCGGATGGAGCGGCTGCCGATCACCGGCCTGCATGTGTCCAGCCACATCTGCTGGCCCTGGGATCTGGACATGTGGATGGAGCTGAACAACGGCCGCACAATGACCCTGTACGACCTGGGCCGCACCATGCTGGCGCAGCGGGTCGGGCTGATCCGCTGCCTGCGCGAGAACCGCTGGGGGCTGACGGTGGCCGGGTCCTCGGTGCGCTACCGCCGCCGCATCCGCGGCTTCGAGAAGTTCGAGATGCGCAGCCGCACCGCGGGCTGGGATGATAAATTCATCTATGTCGAGCAATCCATGTGGAAGAAAAACGGCGACTGCGCCAGCCATGTGATGCTGCGCACCGCGGTGACGGACAAAAACGGCATCGTGCCGCCCGCCAGGGTGCTGGCGGCGCTGGGGCAGACTGCGGAAACCTCGCCCGAGCTGCCAGCCTGGATCAAGGACTGGTGCCAAGCGGATGCGGGCCGCCCCTGGCCGCCGATGCAGGACGGGCTTGCCTAGGCCCCTGCCCGCCTGTCATACCTGAAGGCAACAATAAAAAGAGGCCGGGTATGCAGCAGGTGTCCACGCGCAAGCGGATCTGGGGGTGGTGGTTCTTCGATTGGGCCAGCCAGCCGTATCAGACGCTGCTGGTCACCTTCATCTTCAGCCCGTTCTTTGCCGCCGTGGCCGCCGAGCACTTCATGGGCCAGGGGCTGGACGGCGAGGCCGCCAAGGCGCAGGCGCAGACCGTCTGGTCGATGTGCCTGACCGTGACCGGGCTGATCATCGGCTTCGGGGCGCCGTTCCTGGGCGCGCTGGCGGATATCACCGGGCGGCGCCTGCCCTGGATCATGGTGTTTTCGCTGATGTATCTGATCGGCGCCTGGGGCCTTTGGTACATGGATCCCGCGGGCAGCAACCTGTGGTGGATGCTGGTCAGCTTCGGCTTTGGCTTCATCGGCGCCGAGTTTGCCCTGATCTTTGTCAACGCCCAGCTGCCGACGCTGGCCAGCCGCGAGGATGTCGGCGCCATTTCCGGCTCCGGCTTTGCCTTTGGCTACCTGGGCGGGGTGATCGCGCTGTTCATCATGCTGCTTTTGTTCGTCGAGCAGGGCAGCGGCAAGACCCTGATCGGCCTCAGCCCGGCCCTGGGCCTGGATGCGGCTTCGCGGGAGGGCACCCGCGCTGCCGGGCCGTTTACCGCGGTCTGGTTTGCCGTCTTCATGATCCCCTATTTCCTGTGGGTGAAGGACCGCGGCGCGACCGGGCGCAAGGCGACGCTGGGCAAGGCCTGGCAGATGGTGGTCAAGCTGGTCGCCGGCCTGCGCCGCCGGCTGAGCCTGGCGAGCTACCTTGGCTCCTCGATGCTGTACCGCGATGCGCTGAACGGGCTTTACGGCTTTGGCGGCGTCTACGCCAAGCTGGTGCTGGGCTGGGAGATCACCCAGATCGGCATCTTCGGGATTGTCGCCGCCCTCGCCGCCACCCTGTTCAGCTGGCTGGGCGGCAAGGCGGACCGGCGGTTCGGGCCGAAGCCGGTGATCATCGCCGCGATCCTGGTGCTGTCGCTGGTCTGCCTGATCATCGTCAGCATGTCGCGCACCCAGTTTTTCGGCGTCGCGCTGGCAGAAGGCTCCACCCTGCCGGACACGGTGTTCTTCGGCTGCGGCGTGCTGATCGGCGGCTTTGGCGGCATCCTGCAGGCCGCCAGCCGCAGCCTGATGGTGCGCCACACCAGCCCCAGGGACGCGACCGAAAGCTTTGGCCTTTACGGCCTGTCGGGACGGGCCACAGCGTTTCTAGCGCCCGCACTGATCGGCCTGGCGACCACGCTGACCGGCAGCGCCCGGCTGGGGATCACCCCGGTCATCGGGCTGTTTCTGATCGGATTGATACTGTTATTCTGGGTTCAAGGAGAAGGAGATCAGGGTTGAGACTGTTATTTGCCATATGTTTAGCGGTTGCTGGTTTACTCAGTCCGGCAAGCGCGCAGACCCCCGCCAAAGCCCTGTTCGGGGCCAAACCCGTTGCCTCCCCGCACCGTCCGGCCCCCTTCGGCTCTTACGCCAAGGGCTGTGTTGCCGGCGCCGAGCAGCTGCCGGAAACCGGCCCCACCTGGCAGGCCATGCGGCTGAGCCGCAACCGCAACTGGGGGCACCCGGCAGCGATTGATTTCGTCAAGGACCTGAGCCGCGTGGCTGCGAAACAGCGCGGCTGGAAGGGGCTTTATATCGGCGACATCAGCCAGCCGCGGGGCGGGCCGATGCTGTCGGGCCATCGCAGCCACCAGATCGGCCTGGACATCGACATCTGGATGCGCCCGCCCGACCGGCTGAACCTGAGCCGCAGCGCGCGCGAGAACATCTCCTCGATCTCGATGCGCCGGGCCAATGGCGCCTATGTGAACGCCAGCTGGACGCGGGCGCATCACGAGATCCTGAAGGCGGCCGCCAAGGACAAGCGGGTGGCGCGGATTTTCGTCTTTCCAGGCGCCAAGGTGCAGATGTGCAACGACGAAAAGGGCGACCGC
Source organism: Leisingera aquaemixtae (assembly GCF_006740765.1). Lineage (GTDB taxonomy): Bacteria > Pseudomonadota > Alphaproteobacteria > Rhodobacterales > Rhodobacteraceae > Leisingera > Leisingera aquaemixtae. Next base: position 3,582,300 of record NZ_CP041159.1, on the reverse strand, counting down.
CGCTGGCTGCGCAAGATCCGGCCCTGGTGGGGGCACCATTACCATTTTCACGTGCGGCTGAACTGCCCCCGCGGCGCCCGCGGCTGTGTCGATCAGGCGGCTCCGCCCAAGGGCGACGGCTGCGCCGATGCGCAGCAGTGGGTCAGCAACATCCTGAACCCGCAGCCGCCGAAACCGGTTGACCCGAACGCGCCAAAGCCTAAACCTCGGCGGGACTACACCCTTTCGGACCTGCCTCAGCAATGCGCCGCCGTTCTGCACTCAAACTGATCCTGGCATTTACCGCCGCCGCCGGGCTGGCGGCGGCGGCTTTTGCGGCCAGCCGCCCGGCCGCTGCCGTGACCGCCAAGGCGCAGTATCTGGGCAGCTATACCTGGAACCTGAAACAGCCCTGGTTCGGTGGCTTCTCCGCGCTGAAGATCAGCGCAGGCGGAAGCGAAATGACGGTGCTCAGCGACCGGGCCACGCTGGTGACAACCAGCATCCGGCGCAAGAAGGGGCAGATCTCCGGCGTGACCGCCCGCACCGCGCACGGGCTTCGCGCCTCCACCGGCAAGATGCTGAGCGGCTTTGCCGGCGACAGCGAGGGCCTGGCCATCGCGGCGGACGGCAGCCGTTACATCTCCTTTGAGGGCGCGGCGCGGGTCGCCCGCTACCGCCACGCGCAAGGCCGCGCCAAGGTGCTGCCGCGGCCCGCGGCGTTCCGCAAGCTGCCGGTCAACAAGTCGCTGGAAACGCTGGCGATCGATGCCCGCGGCGATCTCTACACGCTGCCGGAACAGGCCTTTGACCAGAACGGGCAGATCCCGGTCTGGCGCTGGAACGGCCGCCGCTGGTCGCGCCCCTTCAGCCTGCCGCCTTCAGGCAGCTTCCTGCCGGTGGATGCCGATTTCGGGCCTGACGGGCGCTTTTACCTGCTGGAGCGGGACCTGACCTTTCTGGGCTTCCGCAGCCGCCTGCGCCGCTGGGACATGACCGCTGGCGGGCCGGTGAACGAGACGGTCCTGCTGCAGACCGGCCCCGGCACCCACGACAATCTTGAGGGCCTGTCGGTCTGGACCGATGACACCGGGCGGCTGCGCGCCACCATGGTGTCCGACGACAATTTCCTGCCGCTGCAGCGGACGGAACTGGTGGAATACGCTCTGCCCCGCTGATCTGCGCCCTGCGCCGCGCCAGCGGCGCCCGGCCCAACCGCGGGCGGGGCATTTCCCGGATGCACCGCCCGCGGGCGGGAGCCCCTGCCCGCACAAGGGAGGCTTGCACCGCGGGCCGGAGCATTTTAAACGGGCCGGTCTTTTGCTGCCGCGGAGAAATTTTCCGCGCCCCGAAACAAACGGATCCGATCCATGACCCGCTCGCATATCCCCGGTATTCTTGCCATGGCCGCCGTGGTGGCAGCCTCCAACATATTGGTGCAATTCCTGTTCGGTCAGTGGCTGACCTGGGGCGCCTTCACCTATCCGGTCGCCTTTCTTGTCACCGACGTGATGAACCGGGTCTACGGCGCCGCCGCCGCGCGCAAGGTCGTGGCTGCCGGCTTTGTCGCCGGGGTGATCTGCTCGCTCATCGGCACTCAGGTAATGCTGCAGGGCGATGGCTTCACCTACCCGGCGGTGACCCTGCGGATCGCGCTTGGCTCCGGCCTTGCCTTCCTTACGGCGCAGATGCTGGATGTGGCCGTGTTCTCTGCCCTGCGCGAGGGCAAATGGTGGCGCGCGCCGCTGGCCTCCACCCTGATCGGCTCCTCCGTCGACACCGCGATTTTCTTCACCCTGGCGTTTTCGGCCGCGCTCAGCTGGCTGGAACCGGCCAACGACGTGTCCTGGGCCGCAGAGATGCTGCCGCTGCTGGGCATTGGCCCCGAATCCCCCTTGTGGGTTTCGCTGGCCGTGGCCGATTGGCTGGTGAAATTGTCGCTGGCCGTGGTCGCCCTTGTGCCCTTCCGCATCATCGTGCGTAAGCTCACCGCAAAGACCACATGATTTTGTTTTGACATTAACCGAATCTGTGGCAGGCTGGACTTACACGAAACATCAGAAAGGAGGTGCCCATTGTCTAGAGAAGCTATGGAGAGCAGTGCCGGAACAGTTCAGAAGGAGTGCGGCCGAGGCAGCCCTTGGCACGTATAGCCCGCTGAATTGGTGCTGACCTAACCGGTGCACCTCCTATCATCTCGAAGGGCTGTTCCCCCGTGTGGGAACAGCCCTTTCGATTTTCCGGTGGCTATTTCATAAAGAGCCATGATCCGCATTAACGACCAAATCAGCCTGCAGGACTGGGAATTGACCGAGAGCTTTGTCCGCGCCTCGGGCCCGGGCGGGCAGAATGTGAACAAGGTGGCCACCGCCGTGGAGCTGCGGTTCGAGGCCGCCCGTTCGCCCGCGCTGGCGCCTGCGGTTAAATCGCGGCTGAAGCGGCTGGCAGGCCGCCGCTGGACCAAGGACGGCGCGATCATCCTGCAGTGCGACGAGACCCGCTCGCAGCAGAGGAACCGCGACATCGTGCGCGAGCGGCTGGCGGAACTGGTGCGCCAGGCGCTGGTCGCACCGAAGCGGCGGATTGCCACCAAACCCACCCGCGGCTCGGTCCGGCGGCGGCTGGACGCCAAGAAGCAGCGCGGCGAATTGAAAGCGACGCGCGGTAAAATCGACCCGGATTGACATGGGATTGCGTCCGCCGCCCGCTCCCCGCATTCTGACGCCAAACAGTTCGGGAGGGAAATCATGCGGCTGGACGGAAAGACCGCCATTGTGACCGGCGGCGGCTCGGGCTTTGGCGCAGGCATCGTGCGCAAGTTCCTGGCGGAAGGCGCAAAGGTGATGATTGCCGACATCAACGGCGCCGCGGCAGAGGCGATGGCGGCAGAGCTGGGCAGCAGCGCCATCGCGCAGACCGTGGATGTCTCGGACGGCGCCTCGGTCACTGCGATGGCAGAGGCGGCGCTGGCGGACTTCGGGCATCTCGACATCCTGGTGAACAATGCCGGCGTCACCCACCTGCCCGCCCCGCTGGAGGAGATCAGCGAGGACGACTTTGACCGGGTGATGGGCGTCAACATGAAATCGGTCTACCTGACCGCCCGCGCGCTGGTGCCGCATATGAAGGCCAACAAGGCGGGCGCGATCCTGAACGTGGCCTCCACCGCCGGCGTGTCGCCGCGCCCCAACCTCAACTGGTACAACGCCTCCAAGGGCTGGATGATCACCGCCACCAAGACCATGGCGGTGGAGCTGGCGCCGCATGGCGTGCGGGTGAATGCGATCAACCCGGTTGCCGGGGAAACGCCGCTGCTGAAATCCTTCATGGGCGAGGACACCCCGGAAATGCGCGCCAAGTTCCTGTCCACCATCCCGATCGGCCGCTTCTCAACGCCGGAGGACATGGGCAACGCGGCCTGCTTCCTGTGCTCCGATGAGGCCAGCATGGTCACCGGTGTCGCGATGGAAGTGGACGGCGGGCGCTGCATATAGCGTCCAGGCTTTCATCTTTCCAAAAATACTCCCGCCGGAGGCAGCGCGCGCCAGCGCGCTTCATTCAGCAAAAGGACATCCCGCCATGCTCCCCGGCCCCAGGAACCTGATCACGGACGTGCCCGGCATCCTGGTCGGCAACGCCCAGGACGCGGCGCTGAAATCCGGCACCACGGTGCTGACCGCGGACAAACCCTTCACCGCCTCAGTCCACGTGATGGGCGGTGCGCCGGGCACGCGGGAGACGGATCTGCTGGCGCCGGACAAATCGGTCGCCAGGATCGACGCGCTGGTGCTGTCGGGCGGCTCTGCCTTCGGGCTCGACGCCTGTTCCGGCGTGATGGATGCGCTGCACGGCCAAGGCCGCGGCTTTCCGGTCGGGCCTGCGCGGGTGCCGCTGGTGCCGGGCGCGATCCTGTTTGATCTGCTGAACGGCGGCAGCAAGGACTGGGATCAGAACCCCTACCGCGCCCTGGGCCGGGCGGCGTTTGAGGCGGCGGCAGAGGATTTCGAACTTGGCACTGCCGGCGCCGGCACCGGCGCGCTGACTGCGATGCTGAAGGGCGGGCTGGGGTCTGCCTCGCTGGTGCTGGAGAGCGGCGTCACGGTGGGCGCGCTGGTGGCGGCCAATCCGCTGGGCGCTGTCACGACGCCGGGCGAGACGCATTTCTGGGCCGCCCCGTTTGAGATCGGCGATGAATTCGGCGGGATCGGACCGGACCGGGCCGCCGGGCTGGGCCGCAGCCTGCACAGCCGCAAGATCGAAGCGATCCAGACCCTGGGCGGCGCGCCGCTGCCGCCGGAGCGCGCCAATACCACCATTGCCATCGTCGCCACCGATGCGGCGCTCAGCAAGGCGCAGTGCCAGCGGCTGGCCGCCGCCGCCCATGACGGCATCGGCCGCGCCATCGTGCCGGCCCATGCCCCCGGCGACGGCGATCTGGTGTTTGCCGCCAGCACCGGCGCGCGGGTGCTGGAAGCTGCGGACGCAGAACTCGGCACTCTCTGCCATGCCGCCGCCCTGTGCCTCAGCCGGGCCATCGCCCGCGCGGTCTTTCACGCGCGCCCGGAACCCGGAGACCTGCTGCCCTGCTGGTCAGCGCCTTGAATTGCCGCAGTTTCCTGCCGGAACTTTGATGCGCGTCAAACTGCCGGTTGACACTGCCGGGTATTGGATCATGAGTCACACGTGCCAACTCATAACCGGAGCAAGCAATATGAAACCTCTCGTTACAGCCGCCATTTTCGGCCTCCTCGCCGCCCCTGCCTTCGCCGAAGGCGACCCCGAAGCTGGCGAGAAAGGGTTCAACAAATGCAAGTCCTGCCACATGGTCGTCTCCGATGACGGCGACGTGATCGTCAAGGGCGGCAAGACCGGCCCCAACCTGTGGGGTGTTGCCGGCCGTGCCGCGGCCAGCGTGGAAGACTTCAAATACAGCGATGACCTGACCGCCGCAGGCGAAGCGGGCCTGGTCTGGGATGAAGAGAAATTCGTCGGCTTCACCACCGACCCCAAGAAGTTCCTGCAGGCCGAAACCGGCAATTCCAAAGCCAAGTCGAAAATGTCCTTCCGCCTGAAAAAGGGCGGCGAAGACATCTATGCCTTCCTGGCCAGCCACGGCCCGGCCCCGGCAGAGGGTGCCGAAACTGAGGAAAGCGCAGAAGCGGCCACCGAATAACGCCCGGATTTCCGGCAAGCATTGCATCAAAGCCGCGGCATTTTCGCCGCGGCTTTTCGCGTAATTGCTTTCGCAACCCGCAGGCGTTAGCGGTAAGAGCCAGGCCATCGCATTTGCGGCAGGCCGGCCAGGGAACCACGTCACGGACACAGTATGAGCCACATGATCCCCGCCTGGGTGAACGGCGATTTGACACCTGTTGACAAGCTCGCCGCACATGAGCGCGGGCTGAAACACAAGGCGGTTTCCGTCTTTGTGGTGAAAGGCGTGGAAATCCTGATGCAGCGCCGGGCGATGGGCAAATACCACACGCCGGGCCTGTGGGCGAACACCTGCTGCACCCACCCGATGTGGGAGGAGCAGCCTTCGGCCTGCGCGGTGCGGCGGATGCAGGAGGAGCTGGGGATCACCGGTCTTTACCCGGAGTTCCGCCACCACCTGGAATACCGCGCCGATGTCGGCAACGGGCTGGTGGAGCATGAAGCGGTGGATGTGTTCCTGGCCCACGCCCACCGCCCGCTGAAGGTCACCCCGAACCCGGATGAGGTGATGGAGACCCGATGGGTCGACTATCACGACCTGCTGGCGGAGGTGAGCCGCCATCCTGAACGCTTCACCCCCTGGCTGAAGATCTACCTGCACAATTATGCCGACGTGATCTTTGGCCCCGACCTGATCATCGCCGGACGGCGCTGACCTCAATCCGCCTCTGCCCGCTTGCCCTGCTGCCTGCGCCGTGGTTATCTGCCCGCGCCATTAGGGAGTATGCTTATCATGTCCATTCTCATCGCCGGCGGCGGCATTGCCGGGCTGACCCTGGGGCTGACGCTGCAGCAGGCCGGGGTGCCCTTCCGCATCTTCGAGGCCGCGCGGGAGCTGAAGCCGATGGGGGTTGGCATCAACCTGCAGCCCAATGCAGTGCGGGAGCTGTTCGATCTGGGGCTGGAGGCGGAGCTGGACGCGATTGGCGTCAGAACCCGGCAGCTGGGGTTTTACAGCAAGCTGGGCAAGACCATCTGGGAGGAGCCGCGCGGCACCGGCGCGGGCTATGCCTGGCCGCAGTATTCGGTGCACCGGGGGGCGTTGCAGATGATGCTCTGCCGCGCGCTGGCGGAGCGTGCGGGGGCGGATTGCATTGAAACCGGCGCGCGGGCGGCGGGGTTTGAGAACACGGACGGCGGCGCGGCGCTGCTGCTGGCAGACGGGCGGCGGATCGAAGGCGCGCTGGTTGTGGGGGCGGATGGCATCCACTCTGCCCTGCGCGCGCAGATGGTGCCGGATGAGGGCGCGCCGGTCTGGAACGGCCGCATCCTGTGGCGCGCCACCACCCAAGCGCCCGCATTCAAGGGTGGCGCGTCAATGGCGATGATCGGCCATGACCATCTGCGGCTGGTGGCCTATCCGATCTCGGCGCCGGACGCGGACGGCCGCGTGACGATGAACTGGATTGCGGAGAAAAGCTTTGATCCCTCCGCGCCCTGGCGGCGGGAGGACTGGAACCGGCCCGCGGATATCACTGAGTTCCTGCCGGATTTTGCGGATTGGCAGTTTGATTGGATCGACGTCCCGGCCCTGATCCGCGGGGCGGAGGCGGTTTATGAATACCCGATGGTGGACCGCGATCCGCTGGCGCGCTGGACGCATGGCAACGTCACCCTGATGGGCGACGCGGCGCATCCGACCTATCCGGTCGGGTCAAACGGTGCCAGCCAGGCGATTGTGGACGCGCGGGTGATCGGCGCCAAGCTGCTGGAGCACGGCATCAGCGCCGCCGCGCTTGAGGCCTATGAGGCAGACGTGCGCCCGGTGACAACGGCAGTGGGCCTGGCCAACCGCGCGGGCGGCGGGCCGGACGGGGTGCTGCAACAGGTTGAGGACCTCTGCGGCGGCGACTTCGGGGACATCAGCGAGGTGATCCCGCAGGCGGAGCTGGCCGCCCATGCCGCCAAGTACAAATCCATTGCGGGTTTCTCGATCGAGGAACTGAATGCGCGCCCTGCTACCATCCCGGCAGGTGCCCGCGTCAGTTAGGGAACGCCTGCGGCCGGCCGCGGGTCAAGGGCGGCGCAGCCGCCGTGCCGCAGGCACGGTTCACCCTTGAGGCGCGGATGGGCGCACAGACCCTCGGCAAGGCGCGTTTCAGGGCAGCCCTGCCCTTAAACCGCTTCCCGGCAAAACGGGAACGCCGCGCAAAGCGCGGCGCCACGCCCAACTGTGAGGCGCATTCTGCGAATGCGGCGGAACAGGCGGGAGCCCCCGCCTGCTGCTTTAGACGCCGATCACGGCCTGCACCGCGCGCTGCCAGCGCCCGTAGGCGGCCTCGCGCGCGGCGGGCTGCATCAGCGGCGCGAACTGGCGGTCGAGCTTCCAGGTGTCGGCAAAGCCGGTCTGGTCCGGGTAGATCCCGGCCCGCATCCCCGCCAGCCAGGCGGCGCCAAGTGCTGTGGTTTCCTGCATCACCGGGCGGTCGACGGCGGCGCCCAGGATGTCCGACAGGCTCTGCATCGTCCAGTCGCTGGCGCTCATGCCGCCATCGACGCGCAGGGTCACGGTGTGGTGGCTGTCGTCCTCCCAGTCCGCCCGCATCGCCTCATAGAGATCGCGGGTCTGGTAGGCGACGCTTTGCAGCGCCGCGCGGGCAAACTCTGCCGGGCCGGAGTTGCGGGTGAGGCCGAACATGCCGCCGCGGCAGTCAGGCTCCCAATAGGGCGCGCCGAGGCCGGTGAAGGCGGGCACCAGGATCACGTCCTGGCCCGGATCGGCGCGCAGGGCCAGTTCGCCCGAATCCGAGGCCTGTTCGATGATGCCCAGACCGTCGCGCAGCCACTGCACCGCCGCGCCGGCGATGAAGATCGAGCCCTCCAGCGCATAGGTCGGCTTGCCGTCCAGCTGATAGGCGATGGTGGTCAGCATCCGGTTCTTTGACACCACCGGCTCATCCCCGGTGTTCAAGAGCGCGAAGCAGCCCGTCCCATAGGTGGATTTCATCATCCCTGGCTGGAAACAGGCCTGGCCGATGGTGGCCGCCTGCTGGTCGCCGGCCACCCCCAGGATCGGGACCGGCCCGCCCAGGATTTCCGGATCGGTGGTGCCGAAGTCCGCAGCGCTGTCCTTCACCTCCGGCAGCATCTGCTGCGGCACGTCCAGCAGATCGCTGATGGTGCGGCTCCAGCGGCCCTTGCGGATGTCATACATCAGCGTGCGCGCGGCATTGGTGGCATCCGTCACGTGGGAGGCGCCGCCGGTCAGGCGCCAGATCAGGAAGCTGTCGACGGTGCCGAACAGGAGATCCCCCGCCGCCGCCCGGTCCCGTGCGCCCGGCACGGTATCGAGGATCCATTTCACCTTGGTGCCGGAGAAATAAGGGTCCAGCAGCAGCCCGGTGCGGTCGGCCACCATGTCCGCGTGGCCCGCCTGGCGCAGCTGCTCGCAGATGGCGGCGGTGCGGCGGTCCTGCCAGACGATGGCGTTGTGGATCGCCTTGCCGCTGGTCTTGTCCCAGACCACGGTGGTTTCGCGCTGGTTGGTGATGCCGATGCCCGCAATATCCGCAGCGGAGACATCCAGATCCGCCATCACCTTGCGGCAGACCGCGACCGTGGTGCCCCAGATCTCCTCCGGGTCATGCTCCACCCAGCCCGCCTGCGGATAGTGCTGGGTAAACTCCTGCTGCGCGGTGCCCGCGACCTGCATTCCCGCATCAAACAGGATTGCCCGGGTCGACGTGGTGCCCTGATCAATTGCCAGAATATAGGTCATCTGCTGCCCTCCAGTCTCCTCTGACCGGAGAGCATAAACGCAAACGTGTTACCGCTGCCAGCCCCTACTAAGAATTTAGTTGAGGAACTTCCGGAAACATCGGCACCTTCGCCCGGCGGCACTGCCGGGCGGCGCCCGATCCTCCCCGCGGGAGGGCGCTTTGCACCCGCCCAGGGTCAGGCGCCGCCCTTGGTTAATCTATGCAGACCTGTCCGCGCGTGAGCCTTCAGGATTGTTTCTGTGGCACGTCGATATTGTCGATCAGCCGGATCCCGTCCATCCAGGCGGCGGCCAGCAGGCGGGCGGGGCGGGAGGGGGTCTCCAGCGCCTCCAGCGTTTCGGCGCAGCGCAGGTCGAAATACTCCACATCGCCGAAACCTGCCTCTGCCAGCGCCTTGCGCGCGGCGGCTTCCAGCGGCGGCCAAGGCATGCCTGCGGCGGCTTCGGCGGCAGCCTTGCGCATCTCCGCATTCAGAGCGGCGGCCTTGGCCAGCGCCTCCGGCGACAGGCGCAGATTGCGCGAGGACATGGCAAGGCCCGACGGCTCGCGCACGGTTTCGCAGCCGTGGACCGTGATCGGGATGTCCAGATCGCGGGCCATGCGGGTCACCACCATCAGCTGCTGGTAATCCTTCTGGCCAAAGAACGCCTGATCCGCGCCGGTCTGCAGGAACAGCTTGGCGACCACAGTGGCAACCCCGTCGAAATGGCCGGGGCGGAAGGGGCCTTCCATCACATCCGTGATGCTGCCGCCGACAGAGACATTGGTGGCATAGCCGCCGGGGTAGATCTGGTCCGGGTCCGGGACATAGATCAGATCGACGCCATAAGGCGCCAGCTTTTCCGCGTCTTCGGTTTCGGTGCGCGGGTAATTCGCCAGATCCTCGGCGTTGTTGAACTGCTTGGGGTTCACGAAAATGGTCACGATCACCCGGTCGCAGGCCTGATTGGCGGCCTCCACCAGCGACATGTGGCCGGCGTGCAGTGCCCCCATGGTCGGCACCAGGCCGATGGTTTCGCCATTGCTGCGCCATTCAGCCGTCTTAGCGCGCAGGTCAGCCAGACGGCGCAGGATCGGGGCAGTCATGTCAGCAGTCATCCTTTGGAGGGGGTCTTGGCCGCCGGGGCCTGGTCGGCAAAGACATGCTCCGCCCCGGGGAAGGCGCGCGCCCGCACGTCGGCGGCGTATTCGGCGATGCCGGCCTCGGCCAGCGGGCCAAGATCGGCGTAGCGTTTGACGAATTTTGGTTTGAAGGCGGTGAAGAAGCCCAGCATGTCGTCGACCACCAGGATCTGCCCGTCGCAGCCCGCGCTGGCGCCGATGCCGATGGTGGGAATCGCGACCTCAGCGGTGATCTTGTCGGCCAGTTTCTGCGGCACCTTTTCCAGCACCACCGAGAACGCGCCGGCCCCGGCCACCGCGCGGGCGTCGGCCAGAACAGCCTCAGCCTGTGCATCGCGGCCCTGCACCTTGTAGCCGCCCAGGGTGTTGATCGACTGCGGTGTCAGGCCGATATGCGCCATCACCGGAATGCCGCGCTTGACCAGAAAGCGGATGGTCTCGGCCATCTCGACGCCGCCTTCCAGCTTGACCGCGGCGCAGCCGGTCTCGGCCATCAGCCGGGCGGCGTTGCGGAACGCCTGCTGCGGGCCTTCCTCGTAACTGCCGAAGGGCATGTCGATCACCAGCATCGCCTGGCTGAGGCCGCGCGCGACCGCCTGGCCGTGCAGGATCATCATCTCCATGGTGACGCCCAGGGTGGAGGTCAGCCCGTGCAGCACCATGCCGACGCTGTCGCCGACCAGCACGAAGTCGCAGTGCTTGTCCATCAGCCGCGCCATCGGCGTGGTATAGGCCGTGAGGCTCACCAGCGGGGTGCCGCCCTTGCGGGCCCGGATGTCTTCGGCGTTGGGCGCCTGTTTCTTGGCTGTTGCGCTCATGGCTTCCTGTCCGCGGTTTAAAAGTGGGCACGGGTTATCAATTTACGCCGCGTGCTTCCAGTGGGCGAAATGTCCCCCGCCCTTGATTACGCATGGGAAACAGGGAAACTCGTTTCCAATAGGCGCCGCACACGGCCCGCAGATTGTACACGGGGAGTTCTTCAATGGCACTGAAATCATTTGTTTTTGCGGCAGGTTCCGCACTGGCCCTGGCCGCCGGCGGCGCCTGGGCCAAGGACAGCGTCACCATCGCCATGCAGCTGGAGCCGCCGCATCTGGACCCGACCAGCGCCGCCGCGCAGGCCATCGACTCGGTTGTCTACACCAATATTTTCGAGGGGCTGACCCGGTTCATGGGCGATGGGTCGGTGGTTCCCGGCCTCGCCGAGAGCTGGGAAATTTCGGAAGACGGCACCGTCTACACCTTTAAGCTGCGCCAAGGCGTCACCTTTCACGATGGCAGCGCGATGGATGCCGAGGACGTGAAGTTCTCGCTCGACCGCGCCCGCGCCGAGGACAGCACCAATGCGCAGAAGGCACTGTTTGACGGGATCGCCTCGGTCGAGGCGGTGGACCCGCAGACCGTGCGGATCACGCTGGAGGCGCCGAACGGCAGCCTGCTGTTCAACCTCGCCTGGGGCGACGCGGTGATCGTGGCGCCGGAGAGCATTGAGGGCATCAAGACCAATCCGGTCGGCACCGGCGCCTATACTTTCCAGGAGTGGGTGCAGGGCGACCGCATCACGCTGGCGCGCAATCCGGATTACTGGGGCGATCAGCCGGCGCTGGCCTCGGCCACCTTCAAGTTCATCTCCGACCCGACTGCCGCCTTTGCTGCGATGATGGCGGAGGATATCGACGCCTTCGACAACTTCCCGGCGCCGGAGAACCTGCCGCAGTTCGAGGCCGACCCGCGGTTTCAGGTGCTGGTCGGCTCGACCGAGGGCGAGACGATTCTGTCCATCAACAACAAGCAGCCGCCGTTTGACGATATCCGGGTGCGGCAGGCGGTTGCTCATGCCATCGACCGGCAGGCGATCATCGACGGCGCGATGTTCGGCTACGGCACCCCGATCGGCACGCACTTTGCGCCGCACCACCCGGCCTACAAGGACCTGACCGGCAAGTCCGCCCATGACCCCGAACAAGCCAAGGCGCTGCTGGCGGAGGCCGGGTTCCCGGAGGGGTTTGAGACCACGCTGCACCTGCCGCCGCCGTCTTATGCGCGGCGCGGCGGCGAGATCATTGCGGCGCAGCTGGCCGCAGTGGGGATCAAGGCCGAGATCATCAACGTCGAATGGGCGCAATGGCTGGAAAGCGTGTTCAACGGCAAGAGCTTTGGCCTCACCATCGTCAGCCATACCGAGCCGATGGACATCGGCATCTATGCCCGGCCCGAGTATTATTTCCAGTACGACAGCAAGGCGCTTCAGGAACTGATGAACCGGCTGACCGCGACCACCGGCCCGGACAGCCGCACCGCGCTGCTGCAGGACGCGCAGGAGATGATCGCGGCGGATTACGTCAACGGCTACCTGTTCCAGCTGGCCAAACTGGGGGTGGCCAAGGCCGGGCTGCAGGGCCTGTGGGAGAATGCGCCGACGGCGGCCATCGACCTGACGGCGGTCAGCTGGGCGGAGTAGCGATCGCCCCTATTCACGAAGGGCAGCGCCCGTCCCGGCGGGGTGGGAAGCGAAGCGCCCGCCCCGTGGGGGGCGGGACGGGCGCTGCCCGGCCTGCGGCCAGGCGGTGCTACATTTGGAGCCTGCGTCTTCTTCGCAAGAACTGCACGCGCTCCCGGATTTCCTGACGGATCTCCCCGCCCCGCGGCTGATCCCTGAGCGTGGTGAACCAGTGCTCTGGCGGATTGCGGCCCATGCGGTTGCCGTTGAACTCCAGCCCGCGCAGCACCGCTTCGCCCGCCGCGGGCAGCCGCTCCGGCACCTCAATCCCGTTCAGCGCCGCCCAGACCCCGGTCCAGAGCCGCCCGACCGACCACGGGTTATAGCCGCCGCCGCCCAGCACCAGATAGCGCGGCGCCATGCCCATCAGCGCCCGCACCACCGCCCAATGGGCGTTGTTTGACAGGTCCAGGTGCGGCAGCGGGTCCTCCGTCACCGCATCCGCCCCGCATTGCAGCACGATGGCGTCCGGCTGAAACGACTGCACCGCGGGCAGGATCAGCGCATCGCGCACCAGCGCCATCTCGTCATCGTTGAACCCGCGCGGCACCGGCAGGTTCAGGGCCGAACCGCCGGCATCCTCCGTCAGCGTGCCGGTCTTGGGCCAGAGGTTTTCCTCATGCACTGAGATCATCAGCACGTCAGGGTCGCCGGCAAAGCCATGCTCCACCCCGTCGGAATGATGGGCGTCGATGTCGACATAGGCGATCCGCTGCGCGCCGTGGTGGCGCAGCGACAGCATCGCCAGGACGGGATCGTTCAGATAGCAAAACCCGTTGGCCCGGTCCGGCATCCCGTGGTGGGTGCCGCCCGCCGGGTTGTAGACGATGCCGCCATCCGCCAGCAGCTCCCCGGCCAGGATCGAGCCGCCCGCAGCGGTGGCCGGGCGGCGGAAGATTTCCGGGAACACCGGGTTGGAGAGGGTGCCGAGGTGATGGCGCGCGCGGACTTCCGCGCTGACCGCCTGCGCGGCCTCCGCCGCCTGCAGCGCGGCGACATATTCGGGCGTGTGCCAGACGGTCAGCGCCGCCGGTTTGGCGCGGGGGGAATTCACATAGACCGCATCCGGCAGCCAGCCCAGCGCGCGGGAGAGGTCCATTACGGTAGACACCCGCGGCACCCGCAAGGGATGGGTGCGGCCATAAGAGGAGGTGCGGTAGATTTCCGAACCGATGAACAGGGGGCGGGACAGCATGACAGAGTGATAGACCGTTTCCGCCCGCTGCCAAAGAGCCTGCCGGACGCCATTGGCCTGTTTCCGGCCGGATTGCGCACAACCTTTTGACGCTGCGCATTTTTCGCCGCCTGCGGTTCGTTTCCCTCCGCGCTCCCTCTGGACCCGTTCCCCGCAGGCTCCTAACGTGGCAGCCATGCTCCGCTATGCCCTCAAACGCCTCCTGTCGCTGATCCTCAGCCTGGCTGTTGCCTCTCTGGTGATCTTCCTCGTGGTGGAGGTGGCACCGGGCGACCCCGCGTCGTTCATGCTGGGGGTCAATGCGCAGGCGGACACGGTGGCGGCCCTGAAGGCAGAGCTGGGGCTGGATCAAGGCAAAACCGCCCGCTACCTCAGTTGGGTTGCGGGGATGCTTGGGGGCGATTTCGGCACCTCCTACACCTACCGCACGCCGGTGGCGGGGATGATTGCCGACCGGATGTGGGTATCGCTGCCGCTGGCGCTTTATGCGCTGACGCTGTCGACGCTGATTGCCTTTCCGGCGGGCATCTACGCCGCTGCCCGCCGCGGCAAGGCCGGCGACATGGCGGTGATGGGGGCGACCCAGCTGGGCGTGGCGGTCCCGAACTTCTGGTTTGCGATGATGCTGGTGCTGATCTTTGCCATCAACCTGCGCTGGTTCGGGGCGGGCGGGTTTCCGGGCTGGGAGGCCGGGATCGGCGCGGGGCTTCATGCGCTTACCCTGCCGGCGATTGCGCTGGCGCTGCCGCAGGCGGCGATCCTGACGCGGGTGATGCGCTCAGCCCTGCTGGACATTCTGGACGAGGATTTCATGCGCACCGCCCGCGCCAAGGGGCTGACCCGGCGCCAGGCGCTGTGGCGGCACGGGGTCAGGAACGCGCTGATTCCGGTGCTGACCATCATCGGGCTGCAGTTTTCCTTCCTGCTGGCGGGCGCCATCATCATCGAGCAGGTGTTTTACCTGCCCGGCCTTGGGCGGCTGGTGTTCCAGGCGATTTCCGCGCGCGATCTGATCGTGGTGGAGTCGGTGGTGATGCTGCTGGTCTTTGCCGTCATCACGGTGAATTTCCTGGTCGATCTTGCCTATGCGCTGGTCGACCCGCGGCTGAGGAGCCGGGCATGATCCGGAAATTCGGACAACCATTTCTGTCTCTTGGCCCGGCAACGCCGGGCCGCGCACTCCCCTTCCCCCGGGAGGGCGCTTCGCCCCCCCCAGGCTCGGGCGCGCCCCTCGGATCATTGACACAGCCGGGGGCGACAGATGACCCGCAACCTGATCCTTGGTGCCGTTTTATCCTCGCTGGTGCTGCTGGCGGCGGCGGTGTCGTTCCTGTGGACGCCATTTGACCACACCGCGATGAACATCCCGGCCAAGCTGCAAACCCCCAACGCGCAGCACTGGCTGGGGACAGATCATTTCGGGCGCGACCTGATGTCGATGATCATGGTGGGCGCGCGCACCTCCATCGCCGTCGCCCTGGTGGCGGTTGGCATCGGCATGGGCGCGGGCGTGCCGCTGGGGCTGACGGCGGCGGCGCGCAAGGGATCGTGGCTGGATGAGATGATCATGCGCGGCAACGATCTGGTCTTTGCCTTCCCCTCGCTGGTGATTGCGATCCTGATCACCGCCGTTCTGGGGGCGGGCGCCATCAACGCGATCATCGCCATCGGCATCTTCAACATCCCCGTCTTTGCCCGCATCACCCGCGGCGCGGCGCTGTCCCTTTGGGAGCGGGAGTTCATTCTGGCCGCCCGCGTGGCCGGCAAAAACGCGGCGCGGATCTCGGCGGAGCATATCCTGCCCAACGTCACCAACCTGCTGATCGTGCAGGGCACAATCCAATTCTCCCTTGGCATTCTGGCCGAGGCCGGCCTGTCCTATGTCGGCCTGGGCGCGCAGCCGCCCACGCCCAGCTGGGGGCGGATGCTGGCCGATGCGCAGACCATGGTGAGCTTTGCGCCGCATCTGGCGCTGGTGCCGGGCACGGCCATCATCCTGACGGTGCTGGGGCTGAACCTGCTGGGCGACGGCTTGCGCGACTGGCTGGACCCGAAACTGAGGATGGCGCGGACATGACGCTGCTGGACGTGACCCGCCTGTCGCTCAAGATCGGCTGCTACCCGGTGCTGAAGGACGTCTCCTTTCACATCGAGCCGGGCGAGATCGTCGCGGTGACCGGCGAAAGCGGCTCCGGCAAGTCGATGACCGCATTGGCAGTCATGCAGCTGCTGCCGGAACAGGCCGAGGCAAAGGGATACATCACCCTGGACGGCACCCAGCTGCTGGACCAGTCCGAGGCGCAGATGTGCGCCCTGCGCGGCCAGTCCATCGGCATGGTGTTTCAGGAGCCCATGACCGCGCTCAACCCCGTGAAGACCATCGGCGCGCAGGTGATGGAGACGATCCTGATCCACAAGGCGATGCCGCGCGGCCAGGCCGAGGCCCGCGCCCGCGAGGTGCTGGAGCGGGTCGGGCTGCCCGAGGACCGTTTCCCGCTCAGCCGGTATCCGCATGAGCTGTCGGGCGGCCAGCGCCAGCGGGTGGTGATTGCCATGGCAATTGCCCTGCGCCCGAAACTCTTGATCGCGGATGAGCCGACCACCGCGCTGGACGTGACCACACAGGCGCAGATTCTGGAGCTGCTGAAGGACCTGGTGCAGGACACGGGCATGGGGTTGCTGATCATCACCCACGATCTGGCGGTGGTGGCGGATCTGGCCGACCGGATCGTCGTCATGCGCCACGGCGAAGTGGTGGAGACCGGCGGCACGCGCCAGCTGCTGCGCCACATGCGCCATCCCTATACGCAGATGCTGTTTGCGGCTTCCAGCCACCAGGTGGCACTGCCGGAACCGCCCGCGCCGGCGCCGCTCTTGGAAGTCCGGAACGCCGTCCGCGACTATAAGACCCCGCGCAAGTCTCTGTTTGCCAAACCCGGCCGGTTCCGCGCCGTTAAGGATGTCTCCTTCACCCTGAACCGCGGCGAGCGGCTGGGGCTGGTGGGGGAGTCGGGCTGCGGAAAATCGACCCTGACACGGGCCATTCTGGGGTTGGAGCCGCTGCAGGGCGGGGAGATTCGACTAGATGGCGAACCGGTGACCGCCCAGCTGGATCCCGCGGTCCGGCGCAAAATGCAGGTGGTGTTCCAGGACCCTTACGGCAGCTTCAACCCGCGCCACCGGGTGGAGCGGCTGATCACCGAACCCTTCCATATGCTGCCGGATCCGCCCGTTGGGGCCGCGCGCAGGGAACTGATCGCCGAAACCCTCACCGCTGTCGGGCTGAAACCGGAAGATGCCGGCAAGTACATCCACCAGTTCTCCGGCGGGCAGCGCCAGCGCATCGCCATTGCCCGCGCGCTGATCACAAGGCCGGAGCTGATCATCTTTGACGAGGCGGTCTCAGCGCTCGACGTTTCGGTCCGCGCCCGCATCCTGGACCTGCTGGCGGAACTCTGCGCGGCCTATTCGCTGACCTATCTGTTCATCAGCCACGACCTGAGCGTGGTGCGCACGATCACCGACCGCTGTCTGGTCATGAGGCAAGGCGAGATCGTCGAGCAGGGCGAAACCGAAGAGGTCTTTTCCAACCCGCAGCACCCCTATACCCGGCAGCTGATCGCTGCGGCGCCGGTGCTGCCCGATCTGGATCAGGGGGCCGCATGAACCTGACGCTGTCGCTGATCCTGCCGCGGGAGCAGGCGCTGCTGACAGCAGCGCTGGCGCCCTACTTGGCCGAGGTGGCGCCGCGTGCTTCCATTGATCCGGCACGCCGTGCGGGCCAGATGCTGAACCGCAAGGACGTGACTGCCTTCTGGATCAGGAATGGCACCCAGCGCATCGGCTTTGCCATCGTGCTGAACCTGCCCGATGACCGGCGCGAGCTGTCGGAGTTCTGCATCCTGCCGCAGCACCGCCGCCGGGGCTGGGGCCAAGAGGCCGCCCGGACCCTCCTGCGCGAGTTTCCGGGCCGCTGGCGCATGGGGCTCTCGGCATCCTCTGCCGATGCGGTGGCCTTTTGGGGCACCTGCCTTAGCGCGATGCCCGGCATCCGGGACTTGCGCCAGGGGGCGCCGTTCACCGAACATCAAATCAAAAGCTACAGCTTTGAGATCGCAGGAGCGCATGATGACTGACACTTCCCCGCTTTGGTTCGACCCCGCGCTCTGCCTTATCGGCGGCACCTGGCAGCCTGCGGCAAGCGGCGGCACCCTGCCGCTTGTGAACCCCTCGGACGGCAGCGAAATCTGCCAGATCGCCCGCGGCGGCGCGGCGGATATCGAGGCCGCGGTACTGGAAGCAGAAGCGGCGCTGGATGGCGGCTGGGGGCGCATGACCGCGCTGGAGCGGGGCCGCATCCTGACGCGGATAGGCCAGTTCGTGCTGGAGCGAGTGGAGCTGCTGGCCGCGATCGAGGCGATGGACGTGGGCAAGCCGCTGAGCCAGGCGCGTGCCGATGCGGTGGCGCTGGCGCGCTACTGCGAGTTCTATGGCGGCGCGGCGGACAAGGTGATGGGGGAGACCATCCCGTATCTCGACGGCTACACCGTCTATACCCTGCGCGAGCCGCATGGGGTCACGGGGCATATCGTGCCCTGGAACTACCCGATGCAGATCATCGGGCGGTCCGTCGGCGCCGCACTGGCGATGGGCAACGCCTGTGTGCTGAAACCGGCGGAGGAAGCCTGCCTGACGGCCCTGGCTTTCGCCCATATCGCGATGGAGGCCGGGCTGCCCGCGGGTGCGCTGAACGTGGTGCCGGGGCTGGGGGCCGAGGCCGGCGCGGCACTGGCGGCGCATCCCGGCGTGCATCACATCTCCTTCACCGGCTCGGTCAGGACCGGCGCGCTGGTGCAGCAGGCCGCTGGCGCCAATGTGGTGCCTGTGACGCTGGAGCTGGGCGGCAAGTCCCCGCAGCTGGTGTTCGACGATGCCGACCTGGATGCCGCCCTGCCGTTTCTGGTCAACGCCGGCATCCAGAACGCAGGCCAGACCTGCTCGGCCTCCTCGCGCATTCTGGTGCAGCGCGGAGTGTATGAGGCGGTGAAGGCGCGGATGGCCGAGGCCTATGGCGCGCTGACCGTGGGGCCGGCGGCAGAGGACCTGCGGGTCGGGCCGCTGATCTCTGCCCGGCAGAAGCAGATTGTCGAGGCCTATCTGAAACAGGGGGCGGACCTGCCGGTTGCGGCGCAGGGGGCGGTTGTGCCCCATGCGCCGGAAAGCGGCGCCTATGTGCCCCCCACCCTGTTCGCGGACGTGCCGGAGGATCATGTGCTGGCGCGGGAGGAAATCTTTGGCCCGGTGCAGGTGCTGATCCCGTTTGAGACCGAAGAGGACGCCCTGCGGATCGCCAACGCGACCGAGTACGGGCTGGTGGCCAGCGTCTGGACCCGCGACGGGGCGCGGCAGATGCGGCTGGCAAAACGCCTGCGCGCGGGGCAGGTGTTCCTCAACAACTACGGCGCCGGCGGCGGGGTGGAACTGCCATTTGGCGGGGTTGGCAAATCCGGTCACGGGCGGGAAAAGGGCTTTGAGGCGCTTTATGGGTTTTCGCAGCTTAAGACCGTGGCGGCCCATCACGGCTGAGGGCGCCCGCCGCTTTCATCTTTCCAAAATACTCCGGGGGTGAGGCCGCCAGGCCGAGGGGGCAGCGCCCCCTATGTGCGCCCTCAGACGATAACGTCCTGCCGCTCCTGCTTGCCGACGCCGAAAACCCGCTTGTAGCGCGCGATTTCCTCCGCCGGGCCCATCGCCTTCTCCGGGTTGTCGGACAGTTTCACGGTGGGCCGCCCGTTGGCCGCAACCGCCTTGCAGACCAGCGAGAACGGTGCCAGCGCATCGCCCGGAACCAGACCGCGGAAATCGTTCGTCAGCAGCGTGCCCCAGCCGAAGGAGACCTTGGTCCGGTCCGAGAACTGCGCGTGCAGGTCCTGGATCTGCGGCACATCGAGGCCATCGGAGAAAATCACCCGCTTTTCCGCCGGATCCTCGCCGCGGTCCTTCCACCAGTTGATCGCCACCTCGGCACCCTTGGCCGGGTCGCCGCTGTCGATGCGGATGCCGGTCCAGCCCGCCAGCCAGTCCGGCGCCCGGTCCAGGAAGCCTTGGGTGCCGTAGGTGTCGGGCAGGATGATGCGCAGGTTGCCCTCATGCTCGTCATGCCAGTCGGACAGCACGTCATAGGGGGCCTGGGCCAGTTCCGCGTCGCTGCCCGCCAGGGCGGAATAGACCATCGGCAGCTCATGGGCATTGGTGCCGATCGCCTCCACCTCGCGGCGCATGGCGATGAGGCAGTTGGAGGTGCCGGTGAACTTCTCCCCCAGCCCCTCGATCATTGCCTGCACGCACCAGTCCTGCCACAGGAAGGAGTGGCGGCGGCGGGTGCCGAAATCGGCAATCGTCAGCCCGTCGATCTCCCGCAGTTTCTCGATCTTTTCCCAGACCCGGGTCATGGCGCGGGCATACAGCACCTGCAGCTCAAACCGCCCCATCTTGTCCAGAACCGCGCGCGAGCGAAGCTCCATCAGCACCGCCAGCGCCGGGATTTCCCACAGCATGACCTCGTGCCATTTGCCCTCGAACGCCAGCTCATACTGATCGCCCTTGCGTTCCAGATGGTAGGGCGGCAGGCGCAGGCCCTCGAACCACTCCATGAAGTCGGGGCGGAACATCTGCCGCTTGCCATAGAAGGTATTGCCGCGCAGCCAGGTGCTTTCCCCGCGGCTGAGCGACAGCGAGCGGATGTGGTCCAGCTGTTCGCGCAGCTCGCCCTCGTCGATCAGCCGGGCCAGCGGCACATGGGTGGAGCGGTTGATCAGCGAGAAGGTCACCGTGGTGTCCGGCTTGTTGCGGAACACCGACTGGCACATCAGCAGCTTGTAGAAATCAGTGTCGATCAGCGACCGGATGATCGGGTCGATCTTCCATTTGTGATTGTAGACGCGGGTTGCAATATCCACCGGCGGCCTCGTGCTTAAGGGGTCATTGATTGATAGGATAGCGCGCCTGCGGGGGCAAAGGAAATCAGCCCGCGCGGCGGGACTGCGCCTGCGGCGCCAGATGCGCCAGCAGGTCCAGCAGCTTGCCGCGGTTGACGGGTTTGCTCATGAATTCGTCCATACCAGCAGCAAGACAGGCCTCGCGGTCAGAGTCAAAAGCGTTTGCCGTCAGCGCGACAATCGCGGGCTGCGGCCGCGCCAGGGCGCGGATCGCGCGGGTGGCGTCCAGCCCGTCCATCTCCGGCATCGACATATCCATCAGGATGATATCCGGCGCAAACGCCTCAAACTGCGCCACTGCTTCGCGGCCGTTCTGGGCAAAAGCCACCTCCGCCGGGGTGGGCAGCAGAAATTTCTCCATCAGAACACGGTTCACGGCATTATCCTCCGCCACCAGCACCCGCAGCCCCTCCAGCGCGGCAGAACTGCCAGCCTGCGGCGTTGCGGCGGGGGCTGCTGCCGGCTCTGCCCGCGGCGGATCCAGGTGAAGCCGCACGGTAAAGCAGGACCCAAGCCCCAGGTCGGAGGTCACCGAAATGCTGCCGCCCATCGCCTCAGCCAGGCGGCGGGAAATGGCGAGCCCGAGGCCGGTGCCGCCAAAGCGGCGGCTGATTGCGGCATCCGCCTGGGAGAACCGTTCGAACACTTTGGAGAGCATTTCCCTGGGGATGCCGATCCCGGTGTCTGTGACCGAGAAGACCAGGCCGGTCCCCTGCCCCGCCGGTTCGGCATCCAGCGTCACCTGCACCTGGCCGTGTTCGGTGAACTTGATCGCATTGCCGGCAAGGTTCAGCAGGATCTGGCGGATCCGCCGGTCATCGCCGTGCAGCTGCGCGGGCACACGCTCCTTGATGTCCAGAAGGAGGTCCAGCCCCTTGGCCTCCGCCTGGGCCGTCAGCAGGCGCATGGTGTCTTCGAAGCAGGCGCGCGGGTCGAAATCGGTGCAGCTGAGGCTGACCCCCTCGGCATCCATTTTGGAGACGTCCAGGACATCATTGATCAGCGCCAGCAGGGTATCCGCCGAGCTGAGAATGGCGCCGGCATAAAGCTCCTGCTCTTCGTTCAGGCCGCTGTCGCGCAGCAGCTGGGCCATGCCGATCACCCCGTTCATCGGGGTGCGGATCTCGTGGCTCATGGTGGCCAGAAAGTCCGCCTTGGCGCGGGCGCCTTCCTCAGCCGCGATCCGCGCCTGCTCCAGCTGCCGGGCATGTTCCTTGGCGGCGGAAATGTCGCGTTCCACCGCGATCAGGGTCTCCATCTCCCCGGCGCTGTTCAGCATCGGCACCTGGCTGGTCTCGATCCAGATGTGCTGCCCGTCCTTGCGCCGGTTGCAGATTTCCACCCGCACCGGCCGGGCCTCGCGGACGCTGTCCCGCAGCAGGCGGATGGTTGCGGCGTCGGTCCGGCCGCTGTTCAGCAGATCGCCGGGCAGCTGGCCCAGCGCCTCGCCGAAGGAATAACCGGTGAGGCGGGTAAAACTGTCATTGACCCAGGTGATCCGCCCCTGGCGGTCCATCAGCATCACGCTGTCATTGGCGTTTTCCGCCACCAGCGCCAGGCGCTTGGCCTCCATCTGCTGATCAGAGAGTTCAGCATAGGCGGCTTCCAGCTCCTGCTGCTGCTGGGCCTGGGCCAGCATATTGCTGCGCGTCCGGCTGAAGTTGCGCCTGACAAAGCCCAGAAACCACAGATACGAGGTATAAAACACCAGCAGCCCTGCCAGGTGCAGCTGATAGGAGGCCGCCAGTTCCGGGGACTGGAGGATTTCGAAGGCCAGGAAGGCAAGCGGCATCGCCGCATAGGTGACCAGCTTGGCGACGACGGCCTGCGGATGGTAGGGCAGCACCAGCCCGGCATTGATTGCCGAGCCCAGAAGCAGGCCGACGGTAAACAGCGGCTCTGCATGGACCTGCGGCTGCAGGGACTGGAATTCAACCCAGAACGGAAGCGAGGCAGCCGCGCTGAGCGCCAGCGCGTGCAGGAGGGCGGTCAGTGCTGTCAGCAGCCGCAAGGCCCGCTCGCTCATCCCGCGGCTGGCCAGGTATCCGGCCCGGTGCAGCAGCAGGCAATCCGCCGCATCGCCGGCGCAGGTCACGGCATAGGCCAGCAGCGCATACTGGAAGGGGACGATCAGCCCCAGCACAAGAAAGGCCAGCGCCATGTACAGCTGGCGGCCCCAGAACATCCGCACGCGGCCGCGGGCATAGCGCAGCAGCAGCTCGAGCGAGCCGTACCGCTTGTCGTAGCTGGCCAGCGGGCCGGTGGCGGCCCCGTCCGAAATATCCATCAAAACGCCTTGCCGTCGGTGTGCCGGCCCAGTTTAAGCCGGGTATTGTTAATAAATCGGCAAATCAACTCAGGATTGAAGCACAATTCCCGCCTCTTTCATCTGATCCAGCGCCGCCTGCAGCGAGCCATCCAGATCAATCGCCCGGCAGGCGGCCAGATCAACCGTGACCTCAAACCCAAGCCGGGCCGCGTCCAGCGCCGTGAAGGCAACGCAAAAGTCGGTGGCAAGCCCGGCCAGGGCCAGCCGCGTGATGCCCCGGCTGCGGAGGTATCCTTCCAGTCCGGTGGGCGTGGTCTTGTCGTTTTCGAAAAAGCCGGAATAGCTGTCGATCGCGGGGCGGAACCCCTTGCGGATAATCAGGTCGCCATCGGTGCGCAGATCCTTGTGAAAGGCCGCCCCGCCGGTGCCCTGCACGCAGTGATCGGGCCACAGAACCTGGGTGCCATAGGGCATCTCCACCGTTTCGAACGGGGCCTTGCCCGGGTGCGCGGAGGCGAAGGAGGAATGCCCCGCCGGGTGCCAGTCCTGGGTCAGAATCACCGTCTCGAACTGCGCCATCATGGCGTTGATGGGGGCCACCACTTCGTCCCCGCCGGGCACCGCCAGCGCCCCGCCCGGACAGAAGTCATTCTGCACATCCACAACGATCAGGGCCTGGGTCATCGGCAACTCCTTTGCTGGCTTGCACAATTTGTAACGGCACAAGTGCCGCTTGGGAACTGCCGCTGGCGGGCGGCGGGCTGACGCAGGCGAAAACATACATGCCAAGCCCTTGTTTTATTGGCCCCGCGCAGGAGGTTCTTGGTCTTGAAAACCGCGCGCCATGGTTCTAAGGCCGGGGCATGTACACGATTGCTGCCCTCTATCACTTCACCCGTTTCCCTGATCCCGCCGCCATCCGCCCGGCGCTCTTGGACCTGTGCCAGGCGCAGGGCGTCAAAGGCTCGCTGCTGCTGGCGCAGGAGGGGATCAATGGCACCATCGCAGGCCCGAGGGCCGGCATTGATGCGGTGCTCGCCCATATCAAATCCCTGCCCGGCTGCGCGGGGCTGGAATGGAAAGAGGCCACTGCGGCAGAGCCGCCCTTTGGAAAGATGAAGGTGCGGCTGAAGAAAGAGATCGTCACCATGGGCCAGCCGGACGTGGATCCGCAGGCCTCGGTCGGGCATTACGTCGAGCCGGAGGAGTGGAACGACCTGATCCGGCAGGACGATGTGGTGCTGATCGACACCCGCAACGATTACGAAGTGGCGATCGGCACCTTTGAAGGCGCGATCGACCCCAAGACCGAGAGCTTCCGCGATTTCCCCGCCTGGTGGGAGGAGAACAAGGACCGCTTCCACAACAAGCGTGTTGCGATGTTCTGCACCGGCGGCATCCGCTGCGAGAAGTCGACCAACTACCTGCTCGGACAGGGGGTGGAGGACGTCTATCACCTGAAGGGCGGCATCCTGCGCTACCTGGAGGAAATGCCCGCGGAAAACAGCACCTGGGAAGGCGAATGCTTTGTCTTCGACAACCGGGTGTCGGTCGGCCACGGGCTGGTCGAAGGCCCGCATGAGCTGTGCCACGGCTGCCGCCGCCCGATCCTGCCGGAAGACAAGGCGCGGCCTGAATTCGAGCAGGGCGTCAGCTGCCACCTGTGCATCGATCAGACCTCGGAAGAGGACAAGGTGCGGTTCCGCGAGCGGCAGAAGCAGATGAAGCTGGCGCGGGAGCGCGGCGAAGACCATCTGGGCAGCATCCCGCTGTAAGCCTGAGCCTGAAAACAGGCACGAAAAAGGCCGCTGCCCATCGGGACAGCGGCCTTCTCGTGTTTTTTGGGCTGGCAGCGTCAGTTGCCGTTCAGACCCAGATAGCTGCGGGTGCTGGCCAGGAGACCCTCGCCATGGGCCGGGGCCAGCAGGCCTGCGTGATCCTCGCCTTCGGCTGCGGCCATGTCGGGCAACTGGTGGGCGATGCCCTTGTGGCAGCTGATGCAGGTCTTCTCGCCGGTGAACAGGAAGCGCTCATGCGCGTCCGCCGCCCGCTTGGACTGGCGGGTGATGTCCATCGATTCGTCCGAGTGGCAGTTGCGGCATTCCAAGCTGTCATTCGCCTCAAGCCGCGCCCATTCGTGCTGCGCCAGCTCCAGCCGGTGCTCCAGGAACTTCTCCCGGGTGTTGATGGTGCCGAAGATCTTGCCCCAGACTTCCTTGGAGGCCTGCATCTTGCGGGCGATCTTGTTGGTCCAGTTATGCGGCACGTGGCAGTCCGGGCAGGACGCGCGCACGCCGGAGCGATTGGAATAGTGGATTGTCGGCTTCAGCTCCTCGAACACGTTGTCGCGCATTTCGTGGCAGCTGGTGCAGAACGCCTCGGTGTTGGTCACCTCAAGCGCGGTGTTGAAGCCGCCCCAGAAGATGATCCCCATCACAAAGCCGCCCATGGTCAGGAAGCCGAGCGAGAAATAGGCGCTGGGTCGCCTGATGATCCACCAGAGCCGTTTCAGGAAAGCAATCATCAGTCCGCCCCGCCCTGTTTGGAGTGGACGTAATCCAGCACCTTGTCGACATCGACGAACTCATTCTCGACCAGCGGCCGGGCGTTGGTCTGCACCACATGGCACTGGGTGCAGAAATAGCGCCGCGGGCTGACCGCGGCGAGGGTCTGGCCCTCGCGGTTCATGAAGTGGGTGACCGAGATCATCGGTGCCTGGCTGACTTCCACGGCGGTGCGGCTGTGGCAGGTCAGGCATTTGTTGGAGTTCAGATCGACCTGGTAGTTGTCGGTCTTATGCGGGATCAGCGGCGGCTGATCCGGATAGTTGCGCACCTGGCGGATGTCGGTGTTGACGATGCCGGGGATCTGGGTGGCTTCGCCCTCTTCCGCCAGCGGCGCATTGTTGCGCAGCGTGGCGACCTGGTTCTGGGCGAAAGCGGCCGAGGCCAGCAGGATCGGTGCGGCCAGGATGGCGAGACGGAGATGTTTCATGACGGGCCTCACACTGCTTCGATACGGACTGCGCATTTTTTGAAGTCCGTCTGTTTCGAGATCGGGTCGGTGGCATCCAGCGTGACCTTGTTGATCAGCCGGCGCGCATCGAACCAGGGCACAAAGACCAGGCCTTTGGGCGGTTTGTTGCGGCCGCGGGTTTCCACACGGGTGCGGATTTCGCCGCGCCGCGAGATGATCCGCACCTCGGTGCCGCGCCTAAAGCCCTGGGCCTTGGCGTCGTCGGGGTGCATGTAGCAAAGCGCGTCAGGCACCGCCTGATAAAGCTCCGGCACCCGCTGGGTCATCGAGCCGGAGTGCCAGTGCTCCAGCACACGCCCCGTTGCCAGCCACATCGGGTATTCGTCATCCGGGCTTTCCGCCGGCGGCTCATAGGGCAGCGCAAAGATCACCGCCTTGCCGTCTGGCTTGCCGTAGAATTCATAGTCCGCGCCGGGTTTGACGTAGGGATCGGAGCCTTCCTTGAAGCGCCAGAGGGTTTCCTTGCCGTCCACAACCGGCCAGCGCAGGCCGCGCACCTCGTGGTAGGTGTCAAATGGTGCCAGGTCATGCGCCTTGCCGCGTCCGAATTCAGCGTATTCCTCGAACAGGCCCTTTTGGATGTAAAAGCCGAAGTCCTCGGATTCGTGGTTGCCGTATTCGCGGGCCTTCTCGGACAGCTCGTATTTGTCGACCTTGCCGTTGGCGAACAGCACCTCGAACAGGGTCTTGCCCTTGTATTCGGGGTTGGCGTCCAGGATTTCGGCCGGCCAGACCTCATCTGTTGTGAAGCGCTTGGAGAATTCCGCAAGCTGCCACAGGTCGGATTTCGACTCACCCGGCGCGTTGACCAGCTGGTACCAGAACTGGGTGCGGCGTTCGGCGTTGCCGTAGGCGCCTTCCTTTTCCACCCACATGGCGGCGGGCAGGATCAGGTCAGCGGCTTCGGCCGTCACTGTCGGATAGGCGTCCGACACCACGATGAAGTTGTCGGGGTTGCGGTAGCCCGGCAGCCCTTCCTCCATCATGTTGGGGGCAGCCTGCATGTTGTTGTTCACCTGCACCCAGTAGCAGTTGATCTTGCCGTCCTTCAGGTCGCGGTTCTGCTTCACCGCGTGGGAGCCGACCCAGCCCGGAATGGTGCCTTCGGGCAGTTTCCAGATTTTTTCGGCATAGGCGCGGTGTTCCGGGTTCTTGACCACCATGTCGGCGGGCAGACGGTGCGAGAAGGTGCCCACCTCGCGCGCGGTGCCGCAGGCGGAGGGCTGGCCGGTCAGCGAGAACGGCGAGTTGCCGGGAGTGGAGATTTTGCCGGTCAGCAGGTGGATGTTGTAGAGCAGGTTGTTCACCCAGACACCGCGGGTGTGCTGGTTGACGCCCATGGTCCAGAGCGACATCACCTTGGTATCGGGATCGGCGTAGAGCTTGGCGATCTTCTCCAGCGTCTCAGCCGGGACACCGGACATTTCCGCCGCTTTTTCAAGCGTGTATTCGGAAACGAATTCGGCGAATTCCTCAAAGCTCATCGGCTCGGCGCCGCCGGCCTTGTCCGCATTCTCTGCCGCCTGCTCCAGCGGGTGCTCCGGACGCAGGCCATAGCCGATGTCCTGGTTGCCGCGTTTGAAGTTGACGTGCTTGGCGACGAAGTCCTTATGCACTGCATCGTTCTGGATGATGTAGTTGGCGATGTAGTTCAGGATCACCAGGTCGGAGTGCGGGGTGAACACCGCCGGAATGTCCGCCAGGTCGAAGCTGCGGTGGGTGAAGGTCGACAGCACCGCCACCTTGACATGCGGATGGCTGAAGCGGCGGTCGGTGATGCGGGTCCACAGGATCGGGTGCATCTCCGCCATGTTAGAGCCCCACAGCACAAAGGCGTCGGCGTTCTCGAAGTCGTCATAGCAGCCCATCGGCTCGTCGATGCCGAAGGTGCGCATGAAGCCGCCCACGGCAGAGGCCATGCAGTGGCGCGCGTTGGGGTCGATGTTGTTGGAGCGGAAGCCCGCCTTCATCAGCTTGGAGGCTGCATAGCCTTCCCAGACGGTCCACTGGCCGGAGCCGAACATGCCGATGCCCTCGGGGCCCTTCTCGGCCAGGGTCTTTTTCCACTTCTCGGCCATGATGTCGAAGGCCTCGTCCCAGGAGACCGGGGTGAACTCGCCGTTCTTGTCATATTCGCCGCCCGTTTTCCGCAGCAGCGGCTGGGTCAGGCGGTCGGCGCCATACATGATCTTGGACAGGAAGTAGCCCTTGACGCAGTTCAGGCCGCGGTTGACCTCGGCCTGGGTGTCGCCATGGGTGGCGACCACGCGGCCTGCCTTGGTGGCCACCATGATCGAGCAGCCGGTGCCGCAGAAGCGGCAGGCGGCCTTGGACCATTTCAGCTCGGTCACATTGGCGTCGGTGACAAGGTTCTGTGCGGCCGCGGGGATCGGCAGCCCGGCGGCAAGGGCCGCGGCTGCAGCGGCCTGCGCCTTGATGGCGTCACGGCGTGTAAGTCCGGTCATTGGGGGGTTCCTTCCTGAAGGGCGAGTTCCTGGGCATCACAGGTCTGATGGAAGACAAGCGCCGCGCTGGCGACGCCGTCGAGAAGCTGGATTTCGGCCAGGGCATCGCCAATGGCACGGTCACTGTCCGCTTCGAACAAGACGACAATTTTGCCCGAGGGGTCTGTTTGCGAAATCTCGGCGTTCGGCATGGCTTTGATGGTGTCCAGCACGGCGGCCATGCGGGCCGGGTTGCTGCGCACCAGCAGGCTGGAAATATGAACCTCTTTTGTCACCCGTGGCTCCTTTGCTGGCGGGGGTCGCGGATCGCGATGGCGTTGTTGGGACAGGTGGCAAGGCAGGCGCCGCAGCCGGTGCAGGCATCCGCATCAACCTGGATGGCACCCGCCGGGCGGACCGACAGATCCATCCGCAGGGCGCGCGCGTCGCAGATGTCGGTGCACAGCTGGCAGGTGATTCCCGCGGCCAGCAGGCAGCTGCTGCCGATGTCCACGGTCACCGGCCAGGGGGCAGGCTGCGCCAGGTCGAACACGGGTTCCGGGCAGGCCTCAGCGCAGGCCGCGCAAAAGGTGCACTCGCCGCCGCGGAAATTGATCCGCGGGCGGCCCCGGCTGTCGCATTCGATAACCTCTTCCGGGCACGCCTCCACGCAGGCATTGCAGCTGGTGCAATGCGCCTGCACCCGGGCCTCATCGGTCCAGGGGGGGCGGAATTCCGGCTTGGGCCTGGCGACCCGTCCGGTCAGGAAGGCGCGCCGGGAAGGGGCTGTGCTGGCATGGGCTGGCATCGGCCTGGCCTCTTAACCTGCGGGCGGGCCCAGGAAGATCTGGGAGATCCAGATAATCAGGCCGTAACCGCCGACAATTCCCACCGCCAGAACCGGCGCCAGGATGACGGCGAGAAACAGGAAAGTGTTCCGCTCTTCGGCTTTGGTTGGCTGTTCGGACATATGTGCCCTCCTTGGCTCTCACTTTCTCAGCGGAGCAGGCCAGCCAGGAAACGGTCATCTCAGATGCTGTTTTTCCAGGTCGGTCGCGCTTCGCTGGACCGGAGAATGCGGAGGACCAGCGACCGGCACCTTGATCTGAGTCATTTTCTAAGTGGTTGATTTGGAAATTCAAAACATTCAAATAATCAGAAGTAAGATTTGGTTGACCTAGCGCAACCTCTTCTGCTGCTGGTTGTTAAGAATTTCCAAAAGTAGCAACGCGGCGGCCGATCAAACGGCCTGAAGCCTGCGGGCGGCCGCGATCACAGAAGCGGGCAGACCCGTAATGGCGGCGCAAAGCCGCCGCCGGGTCCGAGGCGGGCAGCCCTCACCCGCACGCTCTGCCGGCCCTTGCCCCACAGCCGCAGGCGGTGGGGCAAGGGCTGCAAGGGAGGTTTTAGAAGTCCAGGTTTTCGACGCTGAGGGCGTTTTTCTGGATGAATTCCCGGCGGGGTTCCACGACGTCGCCCATCAGCTTGGTGAACAGGTCATCCGCTTCGACCATATCGTCGACGCGCACCTGCAGCAGCGTGCGGGCGTCCGGGTCCAGGGTGGTTTCCCATAGCTGGTCCGGGTTCATTTCTCCCAGGCCCTTGTAGCGCTGCAGGGTGAGGCCCTTCTCGCCCTCCTCCAGAATCGCCTGCAACAGGCCCAGCGGCCCGTGGATGAGCTGGCTGCGGTCGCGGCGCACCAGTTGGGCGGTGGCACCATAGATTTCCTGCAGGCTCTTGGTGAAGCTGCCGGTCTTGCGGGCCTCGCCGGAGCGCAGCATCGGGCCGTCCAGGGTGCGCACTTCCTCCACCCCGCGCAGGATGCGGGCCAGGCGGATGCCGTGGTCCTGGGTGATCCGGCCCTGCCAGCCGCGCTCGTATTCCAGCGCGATGGCGTCGAGGCGGGTCGCCACTTTGTCAGCAACCCCCTGCAGGTCGGAGTCCACAGCCCCGGGCACAAAGGCGCCGGCCACCGCGGCCTGCTCCAGAATGTGGCGCGGGTAATGGGTCGGGAAGGCATCCAGCACGCGCTTGAGCTGGCGCGCCTCATCCACCACGCGGGTCAGGTCGGCCCCGGCAATCTCGGAGCCGTCGCCCAGTTTCAGCAGCGCGCCATCGACGCCCTGGTTGATCAGATAATCATCCAGCGCCGCCTGATCCTTGAGGTAGACCTCCGACTTGCCGCGCGCGACCTTATAAAGCGGCGGCTGCGCAATGTAGAGGTAGCCGCCCTCGATCAGCTCCGGCATCTGGCGGTAGAAGAAGGTCAGCAGCAGCGTGCGGATGTGGGCACCGTCGACGTCAGCGTCGGTCATGATGACGATCTTGTGGTAGCGCAGCTTGGAGATGTCGAACTCATCCCGGCCGATGCCGGTGCCCAGCGCCATCACCAGGTTGCCGATCTCCTGGCTCGACAGCATCCGGTCGAAGCGCGCCCGTTCCACGTTCAGGATCTTGCCGCGCAGGGGCAGAATCGCCTGGGTCATCCGGTCCCGGCCCGTCTGGGCGGAGCCGCCGGCCGAGTCACCCTCGACCAGGAAGACTTCGGTCTTGGAGGGGTCTTTCTCGGAACAGTCCTTCAGCTTGCCCGCCAGATAGTTCACGTCCATCGCGGTCTTGCGGCGGGTCAGCTCGCGCGCCTTGCGGGCGGCCTCGCGCGCCAGCGCGGCTTCGACGATCTTGCCGACGATCTGCTTTGCCTGGTTGGGGTTTTCCTCGAACCATTCGGCCAGCTTTTCGCCCATCAGGCTCTCCACCACCGGGCGCACCTCGGAGGAGACCAGCTTGTCCTTGGTCTGGCTGGAGAATTTCGGGTCCGGCACTTTGACCGACAGAACACAGGTCAGCCCTTCGCGGGCGTCGTCACCGGTGAAGGAGACCTTCTCCTTCTTGGCGATGCCCGAACTCTGCGCGTAGTTGTTGATGGTCCGGGTCAGCGCACCGCGGAAGCCCGCCACATGGGTGCCGCCATCGCGCTGCGGAATGTTGTTGGTGAAGGGCAGCACCGTCTCATGGTAGCTGTCGTTCCACCACATGGCGATCTCGACGCCGATGTCGTCCTTTTCCCCCACGATGTAGACCGGAGTGTCCATCACCGGGGTCTTGTGCCGGTCAAGGTATTTGACGAACTCCCTGACGCCGCCTTCGTAATAGAGTTCGGCCATGAGCTTCTCCGCCGGGCGTTCGTCCTCCAGAATGATCCGCACACCGGAATTCAGGAAGGCCAGCTCACGCAGGCGTTTTTCCAGCGTCTCGAACGAATACTCCAGATTCGAGAACGTATCGGTCGACGCCATGAACCTGACCTCGGTGCCGGTCCGGTCGCCGCAATCGCCGACCACTTCCAGATGCTTGACGGTATCGCCGCGCTCGAACCGGGCGATGTGTTCCTTGCCGTCGCGCCAGATGCGCAGTTCCAGCCAGTCGGACAGCGCGTTCACCACGGAGACACCCACCCCGTGCAGACCGCCGGACACCTTGTAGGAATTGCTGTCGAACTTACCGCCGGCGTGCAGCTGGGTCATGATGACTTCGGCCGCCGAAACGCCTTCTTCCTCGTGGATGCCCACCGGAATCCCGCGCCCGTTGTCGCTGACGGAGACGCTGGAATCGGCGTGGATCTTGACGGTCACATGGTCGGCGTGGCCTGCCAGCGCTTCGTCGATGCCGTTGTCCACGACCTCATACACCATGTGATGCAGGCCCGAGCCGTCATCCGTGTCCCCGATGTACATGCCGGGGCGCTTGCGAACTGCCTCCAACCCTTTGAGAACCTTGATGGAATCCGCGCCATATTCTGCGGGGGCCTGCTCGTTTCCGGACATTCACATCTTCCTGTCTTAGCTTCGGGATTTTATACGAAGTCTGACCGGGAATGTCACGCGCAACCCCCCTTTTTTCTTGGCAGAATCAAGCCGCTTTGGCCCCCAGCCCGCTTGCCGTTCTAAGCCAGGTTCCGACCTTGGCCTGCGGCGCGTCCGTGGCCGGCGCAAACGTGGTGAACCGCGTGGGTTTGATGCCGACAAAGCCAAGGATTTGGCGGCTGATGAATTTCTTCACCGCGTTGCCGTAGAACAGCCGCAGCCACAGGGAAGGCGTGTCAGAGGTCAGCAGCACCCGGGCGGTCTTGCCGGTCAGCATCGGTGCCGGCAGGCCCATGAAATTGACGTTGCGGGTGTCAAAGGCGCGGCCTGGCAGCAAGGCCCGGTCAAACACCGCTTTCAGCTTGGCCGGCACCGCCCCCCACCACAGCGGCGCGGCCATCACCACGTGCTCCGACCACTCCAGATCCTCCAGAAAGGCGGCCAGATCCGGCTCCAGAGGTTTGGGGTTTTTGTACCCGCTCTGCCCGTAGTCCATATCGAACTGCATCTGCGAGATGTCGTGGCAGCGCACGTGGTGGCCGTTTGCCTCAGCCGCGGCCTGATAGGCGGCGCAGAGCGACTTCGACAACGAGGTTTGGCCAGGGTGGCCGTTCAGAATCAGGATTTTCCGGGAAGACATATCGGGCTCCGCAAGTTAAGTTGACCATGGTCACTTTATTGAACAAAAAATGACCTTGGTCAATTATAAAAATGACCGCGGTCAGTAATGAACTCGTGAGGCTGAGACATGACACGCGCACCGCAGAAACGGCGGCTGGAAACCCGGGCGAAACTGCTGCACGTGGCGGCCGCCATCGTGCAGGAGCAGGGCTACAGCGGATTGCGGGTGGAGGATGTGGTCGCCCGGGCCGGCGTGGCCAAGGGCACCCTGTTTTCCCACTTCAAGGACAAGGACGGGCTGCTGGCGGTCCTGATCGGGGAAGAGGTGACGCGCCTGCTGGACCGGATGGAAGATGAAGGCACCCCCGCAGACGTTGCCGCCCTGACCGCCCGGCTGGCGCCGCATCTGGACTATGTGGCGCAGGACCGGGTGATCTTTGACCTGCTCCTGCGCTATTCAGGCACCACCGCCGCGGAACCGGACGAAGTGGTGGCGGCCAGCTTCATCCGCCAGGTCACCATGCTGACAGGCTGGCTGCAAACCCTTCAGGCATCGGGCAAGGCCCGCCAGGACCAGCCGCCGGACCTGCTGGCGGAAGGCATCCAGGGTTTTCTCAACCATGTGCTGGGGGTGTGGTTCTGCGCCGGGCACGCAAACGACGCATCGCCCGCCCAGGCGCTCGAACCTTATCTGCAGGCCTGGCTGCAGCCGCCCGGCTAGAGGCGGCGCTCAGGTGAACGGAATCACCAGCCCCACCCCGATCAGCAGCCCGCCCGACACCAGGTTGATGCGCCGCCGGATCCGCGGGGAGGTCACCGCGCGCCGCACCCGGTGCACCATGCCCGCCAGCGCCAGGTTGCCGACCAGCGGGATCACGAAGGACAAGGTCACGATCGCAGCCACATCCGGCCAGGAGGTGCCCGACAGGTCAAAGAACCCCGGCAGCACCCCCATGTAGAACAGGATCGCCTTGGGATTGCCCAGGATCGCGGCAATCCCCGCCATGAACCCGGCCCAGACACCGGGCCGGGTGAGCGCCCGGTTTTCCTCTACCGCGTCGCCGGCATGACGGATCAGCAGATACCCCATGCCAAGGAACATCAGGCAGGCCACCCAGCGCAGCGCGGTCATGATGCCAGTGAATTCCGACACCACCCAGGACATGCCCGCCACCGCGATCAGCGGCCACAGGATATCGCCGCAGGCCACCCCCAGCGCCAGCGGCCAGGCCGCCTGGAACCCGCCCGAGACCGAGCGCGCCACCAGCGCCAGCCAGACCGGACCCGGGGTCAGGAACAGGATCAGCAGTGCGCCCGCATAAAGGGTCAGGTCCCAAGGCGTGACGGTCATTTCTGCAAAACCTCCGAGGTGCCGCCGCGGTCGGAGACTTCCAGCATCTGCGCGCGGCCTTCCAGTTCGGCGAACAGCTCCGGCCCGGTGCCGGTCATCCAGGCCTGGGTGCCAAGCGCGCAGATCTCGTCATAAAGCGCGGCCCGGCGGCCCGCGTCCAGATGCGCCGCCACCTCGTCCAGCAGCAGGATCGGCGGCGCCCCCTCGCGCTGCGCCAGCGCCCGCGCGTTGGCCAGGATCAAGGACACCAGCAGCGCCTTCTGCTCTCCGGTGGAGCAATCCTTGGCCGGGATGCCCTTGGCCCGGTAGGTGCCGATCAGGTCGGTCCGGTGCGGCCCCACCAGGGTGCGGCCCGCCGCCAAATCGCGGAACCGGCTTTCCTGCAGCGCCTCTTTGAAATCGGTCTCGGAGGACGGCATGCTGCCCTCCGACTGCAGCAGTTCCAGCTCCGCGGCGGGGAAGGCGGTTTCCGCCTCCGCCTGCGCCTGCTGCAGCAGCTCCACCGCCTGCACCCGCGCCGCATGAATCCGGTGCCCGGCGGCGGCCATGCGGTCCTCCAGAACCCGGTACCAGGCGGCATCGCGCACCTGCTCCTTCAGCAGCCGGTTGCGCTCACGCATCGCTTTTTCATAGGCCAGCGAGGCCTCGGCATGGCCGGGCTCGAAACTCAGCGCGATCCGGTCCAGAAACCGCCGCCGCCCCTCCGCCGCCTCGATCCACAGCCGGTCCATTGCCGGGATCAGCCAGACCACCCGCGCCACCTGCCCCAGCGCCAGCTGGCTGGCGGACTTGTTGTCGATCTTCACCTGCCGGGCAGCGCCGCCCTCGGACCAGGTTTCCACTTCATAGGCCTGCGTGGGCGCCCGCAGCTCCCCCCTCAGCTTCCAGCCCAGCGCTTCCGGCTGGCGCGCCATCTCCGCCGCGCTGGCCCGGCGCAACCCGCGGCCCGGCGAAAACAGCGACACCGCTTCCAGGATGTTGGTCTTGCCCGCACCGTTGTCGCCGCAGATCGCCACCGGCCGCCCGTCCAAACGCAATTCCGCCCGCAAATGCGAGCGGAAATGGGACAGGGTCAAGGCAGTCAGGGCCAGCACGAGGCGCGCTCCCTTTTCATCTTTCAAAAATACTCGCGTCCCGCTGCCCGGCAGGCGGCTTTGCCGCCGAGAGGGGAGGCAGCGCCGTCAGGCGCTTCAGACCCGCATCGGCATGACGACGTAAACGGCACTTTCGTCGTTGCCTTCGCGCATCAGGGTCGGATCACCGGAGGAGTTGAACATGAACACGGCGTTTTCGCGGTCCACCTGGTTGGCAATCTCCAGCAGGTATTTCGCATTAAAGCCGATCTCCAGCCGCTCGTCATTATAGGCAACCGCCAGTTCTTCCTCGGCGGCACCGCTGTCGGGCGCATTGACCGACAGGATCAGACGGTCCTCTTCCAGCTGCAGCTTCACCGCGCGGGAGCGTTCGGAGGAGACGGTGGCAACCCGGTCGACCGCCTGGGCAAACTCGGCCGCATCGACCTCAAGGCGGCGGGTGTTGCCGGCCGGGATCACGCGGGTGTAGTCGGGGAAGGTGCCGTCGATCACCTTGGAGGTCAGGGTGATGTTCGGGGTCGCAAAACGCACCTTGGTTTCAGAGACAGACACGGCAATGTCCATGTCATCCTCGTCCAGCAGCTTGCGCAGCTCGCCCACGGTCTTGCGCGGCACGATCACGCCCGGCATGTCCTCGGCGCCCAGCGGCAGCTCCGCGTCGATGCGGGCCAGGCGGTGGCCATCGGTGGCGACCGCGCGCAAGGCTTTGCCGCCTTCGGCGCCATTGGCAACGTGCAGGTAGACACCGTTCAGGTAATAGCGGGTTTCTTCGGTGGAGATTGCGAATTTCGACTTGTCGAACAGGCGGCGCAGCACTGCGGCCTTGGCGGCGAAATTCGAGTGGTATTCGGACGATGCCATCACCGGGAAATCCTCCCGCGGCAGGGTCGCCAGCGAGAAGTTGGAGCGCCCGGCCTCAACCGCCAGACGGCCGGTTGCGGCGTCAGCGGTCAGCGTCACCAGCGCGCCGTCGGGCAGCTTGCGGACAATCTCGTGCAGGGTGGTGGCGGCCACGGTGGTGGCGCCGGCCCGCTCCACCTGGGCGGGGGCCTTGTCGACCACCTCGATATCCAGGTCGGTGGCACGGAACTGGACGCTGTCGCCCTCGGCTTCGATCAGCACATTCGCCAGAATCGGAATGGTGTTGCGGCGCTCGACCACAGACTGCGCCTGAGCCACAGCCTTGAGAAGCGTGCCGCGTTCGATGCTGATCTTCATATCCCAAATCCTCTTCGTCAGGCCCGTGTCATTGGCCGGGACAAGCAACCTACCTGTTTACCCCTGCCGTACAAGGCTTTTTATGGATTTCTCCAAGGGATTTCCGGCGGGGTCAAGAGGCGGCGGACGGCCAGACGGCGAAACCCCGGGAAGCGTTGCAGCGGAACCCGCAAGGTTCCCGTAAGGCAGCCGCAAAAAACGCCCCGGCGCCGGGACCGGGGCGCGGCAGAGGCTGGTGAAACCGCTAAAGGAAGGTCTAGGCCTTCACCCGCTCCGATTTCGGATCGTACATCGGCTTCAGCGCGGCCTCGGCCTTCACCTTCACGCCGCAAACGTCGATTTCGTAGGTGGAGCCCAGCACATCGGCTGCGCTTTCGCCCTCGCACGGGACATAGCCCATGCCGATCGCAGCGCCCAGCGTGTGGCCGTAGTTGCCGGAGCTGAGGTAGCCCACGTATTTGCCGTCGCGGATGATCGGTTCGTTGTGAAACAAGAGCGGCTCGGGGTCGGTCAGCTTGAACTGAACCATGCGGGCCTTGGGGCCGGTTTCCTTGCGCTCCAGCACCGCAGCCTTGCCGATGAAGTCATCCTTGCCGGTGGCGACCGCAAAGCCCAGGCCCGCGTCGATCACATTGTCCTCGCAAGTGATGTCGTGGCCGAAGTGGCGGAAGCCCTTCTCGATCCGGCAGCTGTCCATCATGTGCATACCGCAGAGCTTCAGCCCCATGTCCTGGCCAGCCTCCCAGAGGGTTTCGAACGCGTGGCCGGACATCTCAGCCGGGATGTAGATCTCCCAGCCCAGTTCGCCCACATAGGTCACCCGGTGGACGCGGGCGAGGCCCATGCCCAGCTCGATCTCCTGCGCGGTGCCGAAGGGGTTCACTTCGTTGGAGAAATCATTGGGCGAGACCCTCTGCAACAGCTTGCGCGCGTTCGGCCCCATCACGGCCAGCACACCCTCGCCTGCGGTCACATCGGTGAGCACGACGTTGAAACCGCCCTTGTTGCGCATCATCCAGGTCTGATCCGCCAGACGGGTCACTGCTGGGGTCACCACCAGATAGACGGTCTCAGACAGTCGGGTGACGGTCACATCCGCCTCGATGCCGCCGCGCGGGTTCAGGAACTGGGTGTAGACGATCTTGCCCGCGGGGACCGAGACATTGGCGCCGCAGATGTAATTCAGGAACTTCTCCGCATCCGGGCCTTCGACGCGGATCTTGCCGAAGGAGGACATGTCGTACATGCCGGCATTTTCCCGCACGGCGCGGTGTTCGGCGGCAGCGTTCTCGAACCAGTTCTGGCGCTTCCAGCTGTACTGGTACTCCCGCTCCTGGCCCGCGTTTGCGAACCAGTTGGCGCGCTCCCAGCCGCCGATCTCGCCGAAGACGGCACCCTGTTCCTTCAGATGATAGTGGAACGGGGTCCGGCGCACGCCGCGGGCGGTGGCCTTCTGGCGATAGGGGAAGTGGTCCGCATAAAGCAGGCCCAGCGTCTCTTTCGAGCGCTCGAACAGGTAATGCTTGTTGCCCTGGAACGGGTGCATCCGGGAGATGTCCACATCGCCAAGGTCAAACGGCTTCTGGCCGTCCTTCATCCACTGCGCCAGCGCCATGCCGGCACCGCCTGCAGACTGGATGCCGATCGAGTTGAAGCCTGCCGCGACCCAGAAATTGTCCATCTCCGGCGCCAGGCCCAGATGGTAGGCGTCGTCCGGGGTAAAGGATTCCGGGCCATTGAAGAAGGTGTGAATGCCCGCCTCCGCCAGCATCGGCATCCGGTTGCAGGCGGCTTCCAGGATCGGCTCGAAGTGGTCGAAGTCCTCGGGCAGCTGGTCGAATTCAAAGCTGTCCGGAATGCCGTTCATCGCCCAGGGTTTGGCGTTCGGTTCAAAGGCGCCCAAGAGGATCTTGCCGGCGTCCTCCTTGTAGTAGGCGCATTCATCCGGCACCCGCAGCACCGGCATCTGGGTCAGGCCTTCGATGCCTTCGGTCACGATGTAGAAGTGCTCGCAAGCGTGCAGCGGCACGTTGACGCCTGCCATGCGGCCGACCTCATGCCCCCACATGCCGGCGCAGTTCACCACCATGTCGCATTCGATATGGCCCTGCGCCCCGCCATCGTCGCTGACCCAGTCCACACCGGTGACGCGGCGGCCCTGTTTGGCGATGCCGGTAACCTTGATGCGTTCCTTGACCAGCGCGCCGCGCTGGCGGGCGCCCTTGGCCAGGGCCAATGCGATGTTGGCCGGATCCGCCTGCCCGTCGGTCGGCAGCCAGACGCCGCCGGTCACGCCGTCCAGATTGATGTGCTCATAGCGCTCCTTCACCTCCTTGGGCGACAGCTCCTCCACCGGCACGCCAAAGGCGCGGGCCATGGCGGCGTTGCGGTACAGCTCCTCAAGCCGCTCATGGGTCAGCGCCGCCGACACCGAACCGACCTGGCGCATGCCGGTGGCGACGCCGGTTTCCGCCTCAAGCCCCATGTACAGCTCTGCCGAATAGCGGGCGAGCTTGGTCATGTTGGAGGACGCGCGCAGCTGGCCGATCAGGCCCGCTGCATGCCATGTGGTGCCGGAGGTCAGCTGCTTGCGCTCCAGCAGCACCACATCCTGCCAGCCGAGCTTGGTCAGGTGATAGGCCACCGAGCAGCCGATCACACCGCCGCCGATAATGACCACGCGGGCCTTGTTGGGAAGATCGCTCATGTCATCGCTCCACAATCAGTGTCCTGGCCGGATTATCACGGACAGGCGGCGCAAAATGCATCAAAAACGTCAGACCCCCGGCGCTATTCTCCGGCCTTCAGGATATTTTCCGATCCGTCCTCCCCCAGCCTGCGGCGCTTGCGCAAGGCAAAGGGGGTGATGCCGAAAAAGCTTTTGTAAAGGCTGGAAAACCCGTTTGGAAACCCGCAGGCGAGGCCGATTTCGCGCACGCTCATGGTGGTGTTGAGCAGGAGGTTGTTGGCCTTGGACAGCCGCATTTCGCGGTAGAAACCGTTGGGGGTGGTGCCGAGGAACGTCCTGAACTTGCGCTCCAGCGAGCGGGTGGAGATGCCCAGCTCATCGACGATATCGCTGATTGGCACAGGTTCTTCGATATTGTCCTGCATGATGCGGATGCAGTGGTCCAGGTCGCTGTCGCCGGTGATGGTCGGCTTGGCGCCGGCAAAGGGCTGCAGCGAGGAGAAATCGCGCACCTGTTCATGCAGCATGATGTTGCCCACGGTCATCTGCGCGGCGGCAGAGGTGAGCCGCCCGACCAGCGCCAGGATGATATCCACGGTCGATCCCATGCCAGCGCAGGTCACCACCAGCCCGTCCTCGCTGGCCAGCGCGTGGCTGGAATCGGTCAGCCCCATCCGTTCGCGCAGAAGGGCGGAGTTTTCCCAATGGGTGGTGAGCCGCCCGGACGCCCCGCCCTGGTCGCGGATATACCGCGCCGCAGCCTCAGCCAGCAGGTAGACCTTGATGCCGCGGCAGGTGTAGCTGGAGATCACCCGGCCCAGGCTGAGGCCCGGGTGGTCAGGGTCGGAGTTGCCAAGGAAGAAGGCGAAATCGGCGTCCGGCTTGGCCGCAAAAGGTTCGGTATCAAGGCTGAGGCCCGCGCGGCAGCCGACGCGGCCGCCCTGCAGCGAGCGTACCCTCCATTTGAACGGTGGCTGGGCCAGCACCCGGTTGGCGATCCTGAGCACCTCAAGTATCGCCGACATTTCGACCAGGACAAAGCCTTCGGTGACGATGATGTCGATGGTCCAGACCCGGGCCGGATCCGCGGCTTTGGGTTTTTCCGGAGCAGCCATGCCAATCCCCCCTCCCCTGGGCAGACGATGTCAGACGATCCGATGCCCGGCCGCACGCAGCTGGCGGGCCAGTTCGGCAATGTGATCCGGGCCGATTTCGCAGCAGCCGCCGACGATGGTTGCGCCCTGGGCAACCCAGCCCATCGCAAGGGCCGCATAAGGTTCGGGCCCCAGATCCCGGCGCTGCTCCAGCGCGTCGACGGTCGGCGCATCCTTCAGGAAGCCTTCGGAGATCCGGGTGAAGCCGTTGGCATAGGCGCCAAACGGCTTGCCGAAGCCTTTGATGATGTCCAGCCCGCTGCCGACAACCTCAGGCCGCGAACAGTTGATCAGGACCGCATCGGGCTGGAACTCCTCAACCAGCGGCGCAAGCGCTGCCAGCGGTTCTCCGGAACGCAGCCGGGTGCCATCGTCGTCCTTCACGGACACGGCCAGCCAAACCGGCTTGTCGGTGCCCGCGCAGCCCAGCAGCGCGCCTTTGGCCTGCTCAACGGAAGACACGGTTTCGATCAGGAACAGATCAGCCGAAGGGTCAAGCCGCGAGACCAGCTCTGCATAGATATGTTTCGCTTCATCGTGCGGCGGGCAGATGTCCGGACGGTAGGAGGCAATCAGCGGCCCCAGCGCAGCAGCGATGCGCCCGGAGCCATGCGCATCCCGGGCAGCCGTCGCCTGTGCCGCGGCTTTCTCCAGCAGCTCTTCGAAATGGTCCTCGATGCCGGCGCGCTTCAGACGGTCGCGCAGCACGGCATAGGTGTTTGTCGTGGCAATCGTCGCGCCTGCGGCGAAATAATCGGCATGGATGCTGCCAACCACTTCGGGCCGGTCCATCATGACGGCAGTAGACCAGAGCGGCGTTGCCCGGTCGCCGGAGCGTTTGACAACCTCCTGCCCGATCGAGCCGTCCAGAAGCGTGATTTCCGCCATACCAAACCATCCTTTTTACCGGTGCCAAGCGCCGCCAGGTTACAGGAACCGGTCCGGCGGCGCAGGCTGTTTTGCAATGCGGCACCAGCCCGGGCAGATCGCGGCCCGGGCAGTTGCCGTTAGATCAGGCGCGCAACCGCGCGTTCGCCGGATCCCACAGCGGCTCGTCCTTCTGAACCACCGCGCGGTATTTCTCGCCGTAGATCTCGACCTCCAGCCCGGTTCCCGGCACCGCCAGATCGGCGCGCACCATGCCCAGCGCGATGGAGGCATTCACACGGTAGCCCCAGTCGCCGGAAGTGGTTTCGCCCACGATTTCCCCGTCCTTCCAGATGCAGGACATGTAGGGCGCATCCGCCTCACCGGCGTCGACAATCAGGGTGACAAAGGATTTCTTCACCCCCCGCTGCTTTTCGGCCTGGATCGCGGCCTTGCCCGGGAAATCCTGCGGTTTGTCCAGCTTGACGAACCGTTCCAGCCCGCCTTCAAGCAGCGAATAGTCGGTGCTGAGATCACCCTTCCAGGTGCGGTAGCCCTTTTCGATGCGCAGGGCGTTCAGCGCGTACATGCCAAACGGCTTGGCGCCGCCCGCCAGCAGGGCCTCGTAAATCTCCTGCTGATGCGCGTTGGCGCAATGGACCTCCCAGCCCAGCTCGCCGGCAAAGGACACCCGCGCCAAAAAGGCGGGCTTGCCCGCGACGGTGGCTTCCTGATGGGTCAGCCAGCCCAGCGACAGATCGGCATCCGAGATGCCCGCCAGCAGCTCCCGCGATTTCGGGCCGGTGACGATCATGGTCGCAAAGTCCGTGGTGCGGTCGGTCAGGGTCAGCCCCTCGGGCAGTGCTTTGCGCAGGATCTCGAAGTCGTGCCACTGGGCCGACCCTGCGGTGATCAGGGTGAAGTGGTCCTCGCCATGGCGGATGCAGGACATCTCCGTCAGGATGCGGCCGCGGTTGTCCGAGAAGTAGACCAGGTTCATCCGGCCCGCCTTG
This sequence comes from Leisingera aquaemixtae, assembly GCF_006740765.1. Classification (GTDB taxonomy): domain Bacteria; phylum Pseudomonadota; class Alphaproteobacteria; order Rhodobacterales; family Rhodobacteraceae; genus Leisingera; species Leisingera aquaemixtae. The sequence goes on along the minus strand of NZ_CP041159.1, from coordinate 3,539,954 downwards.
GGCAGACCCCCGGTGATCATCCCGCGCAGAAACTCGGCTGCGCCCTCACCGTCCAGGTTGAAGCGGGAGAAACCCGGCAGGTCCAGCACGCCAACACCGTCGCGGACCGCTTCGCATTCTTCCTTGATCCGCTGCTGCCACGGGCCGGAGCGGCCCCAGGTATGGGTGGCCTCCTCGGAGGTGTCGTCACCGTCCTTTGCAAACCAGTTGGCGCGCTCCCAGCCGTTGTAGGCGCCCATCTGGCCGCCCAGTTCCTTGATACGGCCATGCACCTGGCTGACCTTCTTGCCGCGCGCGGCCGGCCATTCGTGGTGCGGGAAGTGCATGGCGTATTCGTTGCCGTAGACCTCCATGCCTTTCTTGTTGCAGTAGTCCTGATCGGTGTAGTCGGTATAGCGGCGCGGATCGACCGCCCACATGTCCCACTCGGTCTGGCCGTCGGCGATCCATTCCGCCAGCACCTTGCCGGCACCGCCGCCCTGAGCGATGCCAAAGGTAAAGACGCAGGCCTCAAACGCGTTGTCCACACCCGGCATCGGGCCAATCAGCGGCAGCCCGTCGGGGGCATAGGGGATCGGGCCGTTGATCACGCTGGAGACACCGGAGGACGCCATCAGCGGCACCCGCTCCATCGCGTCGGTCACGATATCCTCGATCCGGTCCAGATCGTCCGACCACAGCTGGAACGAAAAATCGTCCGGCATCCGGTCGTCCTCGGTCATCCAATGGCCTTTGCAGTTCGGCTCATACGGCCCGAGGTTGTAGCCATTCTTTTCCTGACGCAGGTAATAGGACACATCCACGTCGCGGATCAGCGGGAGTTTCTTGCCGGTCTTCTTGGTGTGCTCTTCGATCTCGGGGATTTGTTCGGTCAGCAGATACTGGTGGCTCATCACCATCATCGGCACGGTGCGGCCGCCATAGGGCTTGAACCACTCTCCGACACGCTGGGCATAATAACCGGCGGCGTTCACCACATAATCACAGGCGATATCGCCCTTCCCGGTATGCACGATCCAGGTCTTGTCTTCCTTCTGGGTGACACCGGTTGCCGGGCAGAAGCGGATGATCCTCGCGCCCATGTCGCGGGCGCCCTTGGCCAGCGCCTGCGTCACCTGCGCCGGGTCGATGTCGCCGTCTGACGGATCCCACAGCACCCCCTTCAGATCGTGGGTTTCCAGGAACGGATAGCGCTCCTTGGCCTGCTCAGGCGTCCAGATTTCCATCCCGATGCCCTGGTAGCGGCCCATCGAACAGGCGCGCTCAAACTCCTGCATCCGCTCCTTGGTATGGGCCAGACGGATCGAACCGGTCTGGTGGTAATTCATCGGGTAATCGACCTCTTCGCCGAGGCGGGAATACAGTTCGGTCGAATAGCGCTGCATGTTCATGATCGACCAGGAGGTCGAAAAGGTCGGGACATTGCCCGCCGCGTGCCAGGTCGAGCCTGCCGTCAGCTCGTTCTTCTCCAGGAGCACGCAGTCGGTCCAGCCCTTCTTGGCCAGGTGATAGAGTGCCGAACAGCCGACGACGCCGCCGCCGATGATGACCACACGGGCCTTTGATGGAAAATCGGACATGATTGCTCCCTGATGTCAGTCCTCTTGCGGCACGCCGTCCGCGATGTCGTAGTAATCGCCCTTGGAGGCGGTAAAGATGTGCTTTTCGATGCTGAGTCCGGTGGCCCCGTCGACAGCGCCCAAAGCGAAACTGGTGGTGTCTTCGCCCTTGCCTTTCCAGAACAGGAAGCAGCCGCAGCGCGGGCAGCTGCCGCGTTTGGCCTGCGGCGTTGCCTCGAACCAGCTTACCGGACCAGTGATGATAAGATCCTCGTCGCGCACCTGCGCAGAGGCCCAGATGCCGCCCGACTGCTTGCGGCACTGGCTGCAATGGCACATCGAGGCACCCTGCGGCCGGGCCGCGGTTTCAAACCGGATGTCGCCGCACAGGCAGGAACCCTTGATCATCATCCCCTCCTAATAAACCGGCGGCGCGATCACCCAGACCGCCACGGCGGGCGCGTCATAGGGGTTCGACCACTGATAAGGCTCGTGCCTGATCCGGAAGCTGTCGCCAGGACCGACGGTGAAGCTGCGGCCGCCGATCAGCAGGTCCAGCCTGCCCGAGATCATGTAGCCGACCTCCTGCGTGGGCCGGTTGGCCGGTGTCTGCATCTGCGAGTGCGGCCGGAAGGTGGAATGCACCATCTCGAAATCGTCGGTCAGATCGGGCGACAGAAGCTCTTCGATCAGCCCCTCCTCGCCCGAGCCCATCGGACGGCGGGAGCCCGCGCGCACGATATAGCCGTGCTCATCCGCCGGGGCGCCGGAGTGGGCAAACAGCATCGACATCGGCACCCCCAGCGCCTCGGCAATCTGCCGCAGGTCGGAGATCGACGGCTCGGACATGTCGCGCTCCACCTGGCTCAGCCAGCCGACCGAGCGGTTCAGCACCGCGGCAATATCCGTCAGCGTCAGCCCGCGCGCCTTGCGCAAGGCCCGGATATCGGCCCCCAGTGTCGCTGCTGCCAGGGTTTGGTCGTTCACAGCCTCTCTCCCCGCTCGTGAAAAATTCCGCTCTATTTTCACGATGACCTGAGTCTGTGAAATTTCCAAGCATTTTTTCACGGAAGGCTTTTCCCATGAAAAAAACCCTGCGCATCAAGGCGCCGGGTTCTTTCATCTTTCAAGAAATACTCTGGGGTGAGGCCGCCAGGCCGAGGGGCAAAGCCCCTGCAGCCGAATCAGCTGCGGCCGAACACCTGCCGCAGGATCGCAGCCAGCTTGTCCGCGTCTTCCTGGGTGAAGGCATCGGGCTGGTCACTGTCGATGTCAAACACCCCGATCAGCTCCCCGGCGCCGTTCCAGACCGGCAGCACCAGTTCCGACCGGGTGGAAGAGGCACAGGCGATATGGCCGGGAAAGGCGTCCACATCGGGCACCAGCTGCACCGCGCCGCTGCGCGCAGCCGCACCGCAGACGCCGCGGGAGAACGGGATCTGCAGGCAGCCATGACCGCCCTGATAGGGGCCGATCTTCAGCAGCTCCGGTGCCGCAACGCGGTAAAAGCCGGTCCAGTCGAACCGGCCGTCGGCGTGATGCACCTCGCAGGCGACGGTGGCCATCAGCGCCACTTCGTCCGTCTCGCCTTCGGTCAGCGATGCGACGGTCTTGGCCAGGGTTTCGTAATCGGCCCGCATGGGCTTGCTCTCCTTCAACGCAGCAGAGGGGGCTGTCTGCCCCCTCTTGACCTCGCGGTCAATTCACCCCCGAGAGTATTTTGCAAAGGTGAAGGTCACACCCGCTCGATCGCAATCGCGGTGCCTTCGCCGCCGCCGATGCAGATGGCGGCCACGCCGCGCTTGAGGCCGCGCTTTTCCAATGCGTTCAGCAGGGTCACCATGATCCGCGCACCGGAGGCGCCGATCGGGTGGCCCAGCGCGCAGGCGCCGCCGTTCACATTCACCTTGTCGCGCGGCAGGCCCATTTCGTGCATGAAGGCCATCGGCACCACGGCAAAAGCCTCATTCACCTCCCACAGATCGACGTCCTCAACCGTCCAGCCGATGGATTTCAGCAGCTTCTGCGCGGCCGGAACCGGTGCGGTGGTGAACCAGCCCGGCGCCTGCGCGTGGCTGGCATGGCCCAGGATGCGGGCGCGGGCCTTCAGGCCCTGGGCCTCGGCAGCCTCAGCGGAGGCCAGCACCAGCGCCGCGGCGCCGTCCGAAATGGAGGAGGCATTGGCGGCGGTCACGGTGCCGTCCTTGCGGAACGCCGGTTTCAGCGTCGGGATCTTTTCCGGGCGTGCCGATTTCGGCTGTTCATCCGCATCCGTCACCACTTCGCCCTTGCGGGTTTTCACGGTCACGGCGGCGATTTCGCCGTCAAAGGCGCCGCTCGCCTGCGCGTCCAGCGCGTTGGACAGCGATTTCAGCGCATATTCGTCCTGGGCTTCGCGGGTGAACTGATACTTTTCCGCGCAGTCCTCGGCAAAGGTGCCCATCAGGCGGCCCTTGTCATAGGCATCTTCCAGCCCGTCCAGGAACATGTGGTCGATCACCTGGCCGTGGCCGATGCGGGCGCCGCCGCGCATTTTCGGCAGGATGTAGGGGGCATTGGTCATGCTCTCCATACCGCCGGCGATCATCGTGTCCGCGTGGCCCAGCGCAATCTGGTCAAAGGCGATCATTGCCGCCTTCATGCCCGAGCCGCACATCTTGTTGAGAGTGGTGGCCGGCACCTCTTCGCCCAGACCGGCCGCAAACCCGGCCTGGCGCGCCGGCGCCTGGCCCTGGCCCGCAGGCAGCACACAGCCCATCAGCACCTCGTCGACAGTGGATGCGCCGGCCCCTTCGAGGGCCGCCCGGATGGCCGCGCCGCCAAGCTCCGAAGCCGTCACCCCGTCGTACATCCCCTGGAACCCGCCCATCGGCGTCCGGGCTGCTCCGGCGATAACAACATCTTTCATGCAATTTTCCTCCAATCGTCAAAATTATACCTACAGAAAAGTAAGCTTTGCGGTCTAGAGTGCATCCAAATAACGTTACATCCCGGGGGAAGAAATGAGCCTGACGACCACCATGACGGACGATGTCCAGATCGTCAAAGTCAATGCCGAACGTATTGACGCCGCCATGGCCATCCAATTCAAAGAGGACATGCGGACGGAAACCGAAAGCGGACCCAGCCGCGTGATTCTGGACCTGTCCGAAGTCCAGTTCATCGATTCCAGCGGGCTTGGCGCGATTGTCGCTGCGATGAAGCAGCTGGGCGGCAGCCGCAAGCTGGACCTCGCCGGGCTGACCCCGATGGTGGAAAAGGTTTTCCGGCTGACCCGGATGGACACGGTCTTTGACCTCTATGGTTCGCTGAGCGAAGCAACCGCGCCTGCTAACGCAAATTCCTGAAGACGATGCGCTGGCGGCGCAAAGCGAGAAATTTATGGTAAAAACCTTTGCCTGCTCGTTCACAGCCACAAATCTGGATGCCCGCCAGGGGATCCAGTCCGTGGTCAGCAAACTGCGGTCCCTGGGGGTTCCAGGGGCCCGCGTGGACGAGGTGCAAATTGCCCTGACCGAAGCCGTGAACAACGTGGTCGAACATGCCTATGAAGGCAGCCCCCCCGGCGACGTCCGGATCAGGGGAGAGCTGTTCCCGGAACGTCTGTGGATCAGCATTCAGGATGCCGGCAGCCCGTTCCCCAAGGGCGAACTGCCCGAGGGCAAGCCCGCCGACGTCAGCGGACCCGCCGACAGCCTGCCCGAAGGCGGCTTTGGCTGGTTCCTGATCCGGGAGCTGGCAAGCCAAGTCCAGTATGAGCGGTCGGAGGGAAACAACAACCTGTCGCTCTGCTTTGAAATCCAGGTCACCAGCCCTTCTGCAAACTCCTGAGCCAGATCCTGCCCCCGCCCGCAGGCAGCCCGCCGGTTAGCTGCATTTTTAACGCTCCGCCACACCGGCGCCGCATTCCCGGCCAACCGCAGCCCAATACATATGCGAAACCTTACCTGTAGCTGAAACGAGCTTCCCCTGGTGCCGCGTATCCTAGCCCCCACCAGTGCACGGCACCGGGGACACTTCTTTCGGACTGCGCTCCCGCTTTTTGGCCCGTAACGTTCCGTCCCGCTGCACCGGGCAGGAAATTTTATTGCCTTCCCGCACCGCCTGCCTAGGCTCTGTCCGGCAGCAGCAAGGAGCCGGAGCATGCGCGACTTTCATCTTCCCGGGCGGTCAGCCGTTTTCGCAGGCAACGGCCTGTGTGCAACCTCTCATCCGCTGGCGGCCGGCGTTGCGGTGGATATCCTCAAGCGCGGCGGCAATGCGATGGATGCGGCGCTGGCCGGGGCTGTGCTGCTGGGCATTTGCGAGCCGCAGATGACCGGGATCGGCGGCGACTGCTTTGTGCTGTATTCGCGGCCGGGCAGCGGCGTTCAGGCGCTGAACGGATCCGGCTGCGCGCCCGCGGCCGCCAGCGCCGGCGCCATGCGGGAGCAGGGCCTGGGCGCAGTGCCGCTGGGCAGCCCCGAGTCCGTTACCATCCCTTGCGCAATCGACGCCTTCTGCCGCCTTGCCGAACGCGAGGGCCGGCTGGGGCTCGATACGCTGCTTCAGCCCGCGATAGATTATGCCGCAGAAGGCGTGCCGGTGGCTCCGCGCACGGCTTTCGATTGGAAGAATGGCGCCGCCACCCTGCAAGGCGCGGCCCGGCGCCACTACCTGCGGGACGGGCAGCCCCTGCGCAGCGGTGAGGTGTTCCGCGCGCCCGGTCAGGCCGAGGTGCTGCGCCGCATCGCCAGGCACGGGCGGGATGCGTTTTATACTGGCGAAGTGGCCGAGGATATGGTCCAGGCGCTGGCCGCAGCAGGCGGCGTTCACACGCTGGAGGATTTTGCCGCCGCAACCAGTTTTGCAACACAGCCGGTAACCGGCCAGTACAAGGCACGCGAACTGGCCGAGCATCCGCCCAACGGCCAGGGCGCCACGGCGATCCTGCTGCTGAATATCCTCAAGCACTTTGACCTTTCGCGGATGGAGCCGTTCGGGGCCGAGCGCGCGCATATCGAGGCCGAGGCCGCCAAGCTCGCCTATGATGCGCGCAACCGGTTTCTGGCCGATCCTGACCACACCTCGCGGCTGGCGCATATGCTGGCGCCGGAAAACGCTGCCAGGCTTGCCGCGCTGATCGATCCCAAACGCGCCATGCCCGCCGCCGCGCCGCTGAGCGAGGCTGTGCACAAGGATACGGTCTATATCACCGTGGTGGACAAGGACCGGATGGCAGTGTCGCTGATCTATTCTATTTTCCACGGCTTCGGGTCCGGCCTCGCGTCGGAAAAGTTCGGCATCCTGCTGCAGAACCGCGGCGCGGGGTTTTCGCTGGAGGAAGGCCACCCGAACGAGCTTGGCCCCGGCAAACGGCCGATGCACACGATTATCCCCGCCATGCTGCAACAGGACGGAGAGGTGATCATGCCCTTTGGCGTGATGGGCGGCGGTTACCAGCCCGCGGGTCATGCCCGGCTTGTCTCGAACCTCTTGGATTTCGGCATGGATCTGCAATCCGCCATAGACGCCCCGCGCATCTTTGCAGACGGCGGCGTCCTGAAGGTCGAGCGCGGATATGCGGCACCGGTTCATCAGGCCCTTGCGGACCTGGGGCACCGCATAGAGGTCCCGGACACACCGCTGGGTGGGGCGCAGGCCATCCGGATCCATGCCTCAGGCGTTCTGGAAGGCGCCAGCGATCCGCGCAAGGACGGCTGTGCGCTGGGGTATTGACGGGCAGATCTGCCGCTGCTCCGGGCAACGGCCCGGCAGGTGCGGCCCTCAGTTCAGCTGGTAGTGCAGCGCATAGGCGCCGCCGTCAAAAGTGCCGAACATCTCCGGCACGTCCGGGTGGCCGACCGGCTCGCCGGAATAATCCGCCACCAGGTTCTGCTCCGAGACATAGGCCACGTAGTAGCTTTGGTCATTCTCCGCCAGCAGATGATAAAAGGGCTGATCCTTCACCGGACGGCTGTCTTCGGGAATTGCTTCGTACCATTCTTCGGTGTTGGAGAATTCCGGATCGACGTCGAAAACCACCCCGCGGAAGGGGTGCTTCCGGTGGCGGACGACCTGCCCAAGATTGTATTTCGCTCGTGTTCTCAACATGGTCATGTTAGCCCCCGTTCTTTGTAAATAGCGCGCGCGCGCAGCAATTGTCCAACTCTTGACGCAAATTTTCGGGGAAACAGATTGTGAACCTGGCTTTGACAGTGCTCGAAATCACCGCTCCGGTGTTCTTCCTCGCCTCTGCCGGGTTCGTCTGGGTAAAGCTCGGGTTTGAGTTCCGGACCCAGTTTGTCACCCGGCTGGCGATGACGCTGGCGGTGCCCTGCCTGATCTTCACCGCGCTGATGAACACCAGCCTGGACAAGGGCGCGCTGGGGACGTTTGTGCTGGCCGCGCTGGCGGGCCATGCGGTGATGGCGGCGGCGGGTGAAATCCTTTGCCGCTTCAGCGGGCTGGAGCGGCGGACCTATCTGGCGCCGTTCATCTTCGGCAACACCGGCAACCTGGGTATTCCGCTGGCGATGTTTGCTTTTGGCGAGGCCGGGCTTGGCTATGCCGTCGTCATGCTTGCGGTGTCTGCCATCCTGTCCTTCACCTATGGCATCTACCTGGTGGCCGGGCACAGCGCGGGCAGCAAGGCCATCCGGGAGCCGATGGTCTGGGCGACGCTGCTGGGGGCGCTGTTTCTGTGGCAGGACTGGCACACTCCGCGCTTTCTGACCAACGCGCTGGAGCTGACCGGACAGATGGCGGTGCCGCTGATGCTGATTACGCTGGGCACCGCCGTGGCCCGGCTGACACCCGGGGAGACCGGCAAGGCAGTTGCGCTGTCGCTGGTAAAGTTTCTGGTCAGCGCCGCCGCGGGCTGGGGGCTGGCGGCGGCTTTCGGGCTGGATCCGGCGGCCTCTGGCGTGCTGATCCTGCAGCTGGCCACCCCCGTCGCCGTCACCGCCTACCTGCTGGCGGAGAAATTCGAGGCCGATTCCAGCGCCGTGGCGGGTCTTGTGGTGGTCTCGACCCTGATGTCAGCGCTGCTGTTGCCGCTGTTGCTGAGCCAAGTGCTGGAAATTTGATTTTCACACCCGCCGCAATCCGCTAGACTTTCAGAAAACATAGCCAATACAAAAATGGGCTGAGGCAATGAGCAGATTCCTGAGCGCCCTTGTTCTCCTGATGGCGGTAGCGTCATGCGGAGGCGGGCACAAAGCGCCGCCGCGCAACCTGGATAACGCGTGCAGCATTATCCAGCAGCGGCCAGAGTACCTGAAAGCATTCCGCGCCACCCAGCGCCGCTGGGGCGTGCCGGTGCATGTGCAGATGGCGACCATCTATCACGAAAGCCGCTTCCGCGGCGATGCCCGCACGCCGCACCAGTTCCTGCTGGGCGTGATCCCGGTCGGGCGGCAATCCAGCGCCTATGGCTACAGCCAGGCCCTGGACGGCACCTGGGACGATTACCGCCGCGACACCGGACGCCGCCGGGCCAAGCGCGACCGCATCAGCGACGCCACCGATTTCATGGGCTGGTACATGCGCAAGAGCTACGAGAAAAACGGCATCCCGCTTTATGACGCGCGCAACCAGTACCTGGCCTATCACGAAGGCCATTACGGCTATGCCCGCGGCAGCTACCGCTCCAAGTCCTGGCTGATGCGCGTCGCCGGACAGGTGGAGTCCCGCGCCCAGACCTACCAGGCGCAGCTCGCCACCTGCCGCAAATTCCGCTGAGGCGCAGCAGGCGGGGCACTCCCGCCCGCTTCGGAGGCTTTCTGGCGAAAGCCACTCAGCCGTTGGGCCGGGCACCGCGCTGAAGCGCGGTGCGGTCCCGTGCCGATTGCCCCGTTACAGCAGGAAAAACGCGGTTGCGCGCCGGGCGCCAGCCCGGCGCCGGGCCCAAGGCCGCCAGGCGGTTCCGGCAAAGCCAGCGCCGCCGCGGGCGCGGGAGCCGCTGTTGCGCTGAGGATCGTGCCTTAGCGGGACCTGCCGCTGGTGGTGAACAGGCTGGAGGACAGCTTCTGGCCGGTTTTCATCGCGCCCAGGATCACGGTTGTCTTGCCGCCTGCGCTGTCATGGATCACCCATTTGCGCAGCTCCACCGGATCACCGGTGAACATCATCTCGATACTGCCGTAATCCGGATGCTCCGGATCCTGCGCCCGCACGATGGTCGAGGTGCCGTCAAAGCTGTGCCCCACCACCATATTGGCGCGGCCCAGGTCCACCCGGCGGTCGAGGATGATCGACAGCGGCGTCCGCTTCAGCGGATAGGTCTCCGGCGGCTGGTTCGACTTGGGGTCGTGGATCACCACCGCCCCGCCGCCGGCCACCACCGTGCCGCCGCCTTTGCCGTCATACTCAAACCGCATCCGGCCCGGCCGGTGCATGTACAGCTTGCCGGTCGACAGGCTGCCGTCCTCGTTGATTTGGGTGAAGGGGGATGACGCCGTGGAGATCCCGTTCAGATAACGGGAAATCTCGTTCAGGCTCAATTTCTCTGCCGCCCAGGACGCCGGCGCGGCGAGGGTCAGCGCAATGGCAAGTGCAATCCGTTTCATGAGTCCAACATAGGTGCGGCATTGCAGATGTGAAGATGCCGGACCCTCGCGAATCCGGCATCGGCAGATTTTTGTCAGCTTACTGTTCGGGAACCAGAATTTCCCGCTTGCCGACATGGTTCGCGGCGGAGACGACGCCCTCTTCCTCCATCTGCTCCACCAGCCGCGCCGCCTTGTTGTAGCCGATTGCCAGCTTGCGCTGGATGTAAGAGGTCGAGCACTTGCGGTCCTTGATCACGATGGCAACTGCCGTGTCATAGAGCGCGTCCTCGGTGTCGGTGTTGCCGCCGGTATTCAGCCCCAGCACCGCGTCGATATTGTCGGCCTTGTCGTCATCCGGGCCATCCAGCACGCTTCCGACGTAGTCCGGCGGGCCGAACTGCTTGAGGTGGTTCACCACCTCCTCGACCTCTTCGTCCGAACAGAACGGGCCGTGGCAGCGGGTGATCTTGGCGCCGCCCGCCATGTACAGCATGTCACCCATGCCCAGCAGCTGCTCGGCGCCCATTTCGCCCAGGATCGTCCGGCTGTCGACCTTGGAGGTCACCTGGAAGGAAATCCGGGTCGGGAAGTTGGCCTTGATGGTGCCGGTGATCACATCCACCGAGGGACGCTGGGTGGCCATGATCAGGTGGATGCCGGAGGCCCGCGCCATCTGCGCCAAGCGCTGGATGCAGGCCTCGATCTCCTTGCCCGCCACCATCATCAGGTCAGCCATTTCGTCGACGATCACGACGATATAGGGCAGCGCCTTGGGCTCGAACTGTTCGGTCTCGAACACCGGCTCGCCGGTGTCGTCATCAAATCCGGTCTGCACCGTGCGCGAGAACATTTCACCCTTGGCGAGCGCATCCTTCACCCGGCCATTGTAGCCCGCGATGTTGCGCACGCCCATCTTGGACATCTTGCGGTAGCGGTCCTCCATCTCGCCCACCACCCACTTCAGGGCCACAACGGCCTTTTTCGGGTCTGTCACAACGGGCGAGAGCAGATGCGGGATGCCGTCATAGACCGACAGTTCCAGCATCTTGGGGTCGATCATGATCAGGCGGCATTCATCCGGGGTCAGCTTGTACAGCAGCGACAGGATCATGGTGTTGATCGCCACCGACTTACCGGAGCCGGTGGTGCCCGCGATCAGCAGGTGAGGCATCTTCGCCAGGTTCGCGACCATGGCGTCGCCGCCAATATCCTTGCCCAGCGCCAGCGGCAGCGCATGGTTGCCATCGCCGAAGTCGCGGGACGACAGGATTTCGCGCAGCACCACTTTCTCGCGCTTCTCATTCGGCAGTTCGATGCCGATCACGGTGCGGCCCGGCACCGTCGACACCCGTGCCGACAGCGCAGACATCGAGCGCGCGATGTCATCCGCCAGGCCGATCACGCGGGAGGCCTTGAGGCCCGGGGCCGGCTCCAGCTCGTACATTGTCACCACCGGGCCGGGACGGACCGAGACGATCTCGCCCTTGACGCCATAGTCGTCCAGCACCGTTTCCAGCATCCGGGCGTTTTCTTCCAGCGCCTCATCGCTGAGGTGGTGGCGCTCGATGCCGACCGGGTTGGTCAGCAGGCTCAGCGGCGGCAGTTCGAAATCGCTGCCGCTGTCGTCAAAGGCCAGATTGGGCTGGGCCTCAGCCTTGGCACGCGCCGAGGGCTGCACGGTCTTGCGCACCGGCTGTTCCACGACAGCCTTGCGCGGCTCTGCCACCGGCAGATCGACCGTCAGGCGCGGTCCTGCCGTCTTTGGCGTTTCCGGGGCGGGCGCGGGCGGCACAGCAGGCGCGGCATGATCCGGCAACGCCTCAGACGGCACGTGGTCCGGGGTCAGCATCCCGGCCTCAGCGGCAAAGTCCGCGTCATCGGTATCTTCGTGCAGATCCGCAACCGGTGCTTCGGGGATCGCGGGTTCGTCTTCCGGCGCCTGCCAGGCCAGAACCGGCTCTTCCGCCAGCGGCGGCACCGGGACCATCGCAGCGGTCAGCGGCGGCTCCGGCGGCAGACCGCCTTGAGCGGCAGCCGGGTTGAAGATCAACGGCGCAGGGCGCTGGCCGCGGCCCTTGGTCAGGGGCAGATTCGGGTCGTATTCCAGCGGCACATCGGCGGCGCGGCGGATGCGGACGGCGTTGGCGATCTTCTGGGAAATCCGGTCCTCGCCGGCCTCTCCGTCCGCCAGATCTTCTGCGCCATCGGCCTCCTGCAGCGTTGACGCGTAGGCGTTTCCGGCCTCCGGCGCAGGCGCGGCGCGGCGGATCAGCGACGGAACGCGGGACAGCAGCCCGCCCTTGGCCGGGGCTTCCGGCACTGCCGGGGCGGTCTCGGCCATGTAGTCGCCATAGGGGTCTTCGGGGTAGTCCTCGAACATCTCGGCGTCTTGGTCCGTGCTGTCATAGGCGGCGGCATCATCCGCAGCAGAATGCGCGCGCCCGCCCCGCTCCTTGCGGTAGGTCATCGCGGCCTGCAGCCCGCTGGAGGCCCCGCGGCCCAGCAGCGCGGCAACCGCGCCATAGCCCAGGATCAGCCCGACCGTGACCTTGTGCAGGCCCTTCTTCACCTCGGGCCAAGTGAAGCCCAGCACGGCGCAGCCCAGCGCCAGCATACCTGCCGCGCTCAGCAGCGACATGATCTTGACCATGAAATGCAGGCTGACCGGCAGCAGCGCCAAGAGCGCGCCCAGGAAGGTATAGCCGACCATGCCGCCCAGGCCGAAATCGTAATTCTGCTGCCAGGCGGAGCTGGCATTGAGGGTTTCCATATGCAGCGCCACCACCAGCAGCCACGGCACCGACAACAGGAGCGGCCAGACCACCCGGTCCTCGCCCCGGTGCAGCACAAACCGCAGGCCCCAGGCCGACAGGAACAGCGGCAGCGCCCAGCTGGCCTTGCCAAACAGGGTGATCAGAATGAAAGAGACAGAGGCCCCCGGCCGGCCCAGCCAGTTCTGCACCGGCGCGTCGGTCGACACGGTCCAGTTCGGATCCTCCGGCGTGTAGGAGCCGAGCATGGCTGCAATCATCAGCCCCGCCAGGATCAGGGCAATCCCGATCAGTTCCTTGCCGCGCTTTTCAATGGCCGCCTGCATGTTGCTGTCGAGCAGCGGATCGCGGCTGCGAGTTTGAAATGCCATGCCTACCTCAGTTCCGTTTCTTGTGCCTGTGCCCCGCTGTTCACCGCAGGGTCACGCGCCTGTCCGTTTTTTGGTCTTGGCTGTGCGGCCCCGGCAGGCGCCGCGCAGCAGAATTCAGTAAAGGCAGCCGCGCAGCGTGCTCAGCGCCTTGCGGGTGTCCTCGGCGGGGGCGACAAGCGCCACCCTGATGTAGCTCTCGCCCGGGTTCTGCCCAGGTTCGCCCTGCGCCAGATAGGCGCCGGGCAGCACCCGCACGCCGGTTTCCGTCCACAGCTTCAGCGCGGCCTGTTCGCCGTTGTCCACCGGAAGCCACAGAAAGAAGCCCGCTTCGGGCGCCATATAGCCGTTGAGGCCGTCAAAGACCTCATCGGCAATCTTGAATTTTTCCTGATAAAGCGCGCGGTTCTCCGCCACATGCGCCTCATCTGCCCAGACCCTGGCGGCGGCGGCCTGCAAGGGGCCCGGCAGCGGGGCACCGGAATAGGCCCGCAGCTGCTTCACCCGCTTGATGGTCTCCGCCCCGCCCGCAATCAGCCCGGAGCGCAGGCCCGGCAGGTTCGACCGTTTCGACAGCGAATTGAACAGCACCACCCGTTCCGGATCAGCGCCCAGCTCCTGTGCAACAGTCAGCGCCCCCACGGGGGCCTCGCCGCGGTAGATCTCGGAATAGCATTCATCCGCAAAGATGCGGAAATCGTATTTCTCGGCCAGCTGGATCAGACGGGTCCAGTATGCGCGCGAGGCCACCGCGCCCTGCGGGTTGGCAGGCGAACAGATATAGGCCACCGCGGTGCGGTTCAGAACGTCCTCGGGCAGGTTTTCATAGTCCGGCAGATGGCCGGTGGCTGCGGTTGCGGGGACAAACACAGGCTCTGCACCGACGGAGATCGTCGCCACCATGTAGACCTGGTAAAAGGGGTTCGGGATCAGCACGACGGGCGTCTGGCCGTTCTTCTGCTCCGGGCACAGCGCCATCGCGGCGTTATACAGCCCCTCGCGGGTACCGTTCAGCGCCATGATCTGCGTTTCCGGGTCCGCAGTCACGCCATAGCGGCGGCTGATCCAATCGGCGATGGCGCCGCGCAGTTCCGGCGTGCCGTCATTGTTCGGATACTGATTAAATCCGGCAGCATTCTCGGCGATGACATCGGTGACCCAGGCCGGGAACGCATGTTTCGGCTCGCCAATGGTCATATGCACCACATCCCCGCCGGGAGTGTGATGGTCCAGAAGCGCCCTCAGGCGCGGAAACGCATAGGCTGGCAGGTTCGAAAACCGCTCAGGAAAATCCATGTCTTGTGCCTCGGTCACGGGATCATTGGCGCCCCGTTTGCGCCTCAGGTTACAGATGGCGGGCGGGTGCGTCCACCCGGTGATGCGGCCGATGGGCCGAATGTGGCTTTCAGGCCAAGGCGGCCTCGATCGCGGCGCCGGTGCGCAGCAGCGCCTCCTCGCAGTCCGGCTGCCCCAGCACCTGCAGCCCGCAGCTGGGCGTGCCGGTGGGCAGCGACAGCGCGCAAAGGCCCATCAGGTTGCCGACCCGCGTGTTGCGCAAGGCCAGCAGGTTGGACTGCACGTAATAGTCATGGTCGCTTTGCAGCCTGTCCAGGTTGGGCGGCAGGTTCGGCGAGGCCGGGCTGAGCACCGCATCAAAGCCGGCAACCGCCTGATCCCAGGCCATCCGGCACTGTTCCAGCTTGGCCCAGGCCGCAACGTAATCCGGGCCGCTGAACTGCGCGCCGGTGCGGAAGCGCTCCAGGATCTCCGCATACATCAGCTGCGGCGCGGCCTCGATCACGTCTTTCCACAGCCCATAAGCTTCGGTGGTGTAAAGAACCGGGCTGAGGCCCATCGCCTCCTCCAGCTCCGGCACTTCCAGCGGCACGATCAGCGCCCCGGCCTGTTTCAGCCGCTCCAGCGTCTCCCGGTAGGCCGCGGCAATTTTCGGGTCCAGATCATCCTGCACAACATTCTGCAGGTCAGCAAAGCGGCGCCCTTTAAGGGCTGCGGGATTGCGCAGATCAGGCCCCGCGGTGCCCTCCAGCAGCCCCAGCAGCAGCCCCGCGTCCTCCACCGAGCGGGCCAGCGGGCCGATGGTGTCGAACTTCAGGCACAAGGGCACCACGCCCTCCAGGCTGATCCGGCCCGATGTGGTCTTGAGGCCCACCAGATCGTTCCAGGCAGAGGGGATGCGCACCGACCCGCCGGTGTCAGAGCCGATACCAGCCGCCGCCAGTCCAAAGGCCACCGATGCCGCGGCGCCGGAGGACGACCCGCCCGGCGCTGCGCCCTGGTCATTCACGCAGGGCGGCGTTTGTTTGACGGGGTTAAAGCCAAGGCCGGAAAAGGCCAGCTCGCTCATATGGGTTTTGCCCAGGCAGACCGTCCCCATAAGGGTCGCGTTGCGCAAGACAGCCGCGTCCTGATCCGGCACCCGGCCTTTCAGCAGGTCAGAGCCGGATTCGGTCGCCGTGCCGGCGCTGTCGAACAAGTCCTTCCAGCTGAGCGGAACCCCATCCAAAGGCGACCGGCGCAGGCCCAGGCCGGCGCGCTGCTCAGCCGCTTCCGCCTCCGCCAGCGCCCGGTCACGGGTCACCTGCGTGTAGATCCGGTCTGTCAGGGGGTGGGCGTCAATGGCGTCCAGATAGCAGCGGGTCAGCGCCACCGGGCCGATTTCACCCGTCTCAATCCCGCGTCCCAGATCGGCGGCCGTCATCGTCAGCCAGTCTTGCATAGGCCCGTCTCCCCATAAGCAGTTGCCGGTGACGGTAGCGGCAGCAGGACGCAGGCACAATCCCGCGCTTCCTGCATGGACAATCCCGCCAGCAGGCGCATATTGCGGGGCATGAAAAATGCGTCCGATATCCTGATCGTGGGCGGCGGGCTGAATGGCCCGGCGCTGGCCCTGGCCCTGGCACAGACCGGCCACAGCGTTACCGTGGTCGACTCGCTGACCCCGGACAAACTGGCCGATGACGGGTTCGACGGCCGCGGCTACGCGCTGGCGCTCGCCTCGCAGCGGCTGCTGCAGCAGACCGGCGTCTGGCAGCATGTCGGGGACAACGCGCAACCGATGCTGGAAATCAAGGTGACGGACGGGCACGCTGGCCACGGCCCCTCACCGTTCTTCATCCATTTCGACCATGCCGAGCTGGAAGAAGGCCCGATGGGATACATGGTCGAGGACCGCTTCCTGCGCCGCGCCTTCCTGCAGGCGATGGAAGACCAGCCGCAGATTACGCTTGTGTCCGGCAGGACCGTGACCGCACAGGCTCCGGACCAGACCGGCGTGACAGTGACTCTGGACGACGGCGGAGAGCTGCGCGGCCAGGTTCTGGTCGGCTCCGACGGGCGCCGCAGCGGCACTGCCCGGCGGGCGGGCATCAAGCGCACCGGATGGGACTACGGCCAGACTGCGCTGGTCTGCGCCATCGACCATGAAAAGCCGCACCACGGCATCGCGCATCAGTTCTTCATGCCCCCCGGGCCGCTGGCGATCCTGCCGCTGCCGGGCAACCGGTCCTCCATCGTGTGGAGCGAGCGGACGGAGACCGCCAAGGCCATTCACGCACTGAATGACGCAGAGTACATCCAGGCTTTGCGCCCCCGGTTCGGCGACTTCCTGGGGGAGATTTCCCTGGCTGGCAAACGCTTCACCTACCCGCTGAACCTGACCATCGCCAACAGCTTCATTGGCAACCGCATGGCCCTGGTTGGCGACGCCGCACACGGGATGCATCCGATTGCCGGCCAAGGCCTGAACGCCGGCCTGCGCGATGTCGGAGCGCTGGCCGAAGTGATCACCGAAGCCACCCGGCGCGGTGAAGATATCGGCTCGCCGCTGGTGATGGAGCGCTATCAGCAATGGCGCCGCTTTGACACGGCTTCTCTGGTGGCGGCCACGGATGTGTTCAACCGGCTGTTTTCCAACGACAACCCGCTGCTGCGGCTGGGCCGGGACATCGGCATGGGCGTGGCCGGCGCGATCCCGGGGCTGCGCCGCAATTTCGTGCGTGAAGCGGCCGGGCTGACCGGCGACCTGCCCCGGCTGCTGAAAGGCCAGGCGATCTAGACGGCGCCGCGCCGAAGCAACCTGCGGGCGGGCTCCCGCCTGCTCCGGACCATCCCCAGGGATGCCCCTGCACAGTTGGGCGCGGCACCGCGCTGGCGCGCAGTGCTGCGGCTGTCCGGACCGTTCCGTGCTGGAACCGGACCTAGTTCAGCTCGCGCGCCTCATCCACCAGCATCACCGGGATGCCGTTGCGGATCGGAAAGGCGAGATTGGCCGCGCGCGAGATCAGCTCCTGTGCCTGGGCATCATAGTCCAGCACCGTCTGGGTCAGCGGACAGACCAGCGCTTCCAGCATCCGCCGGTCAAAGGCCGGCACCTGTGGTTCGGTCATTGCAGGGTTTCCTCCTGAGAGCCGCCGCGCAGGGCGAATTCGATCAAAGTGACAAGCGTTTCCCGCCTTGTCGCAAGGCAGGGCGCCTCGAGCAAGGCCTGTTTGTCCTCGGGGTCGAACTCCAGCAGCATCGCCAGCGAATTGATCAGCAGCTCATCCTCAGCCTCTTTCAGCGCCTCCCAGTCGGTCGACAGGCTGCGGGCGGTAAAGAACCGTTCCAGCAGGTTCAGGAACGAGGGGCGGTCGAGCGCCGCATCCGCCTCGGTCCGGCCCAGGTCGCGTTCAAATCCTGCCCAGCTGACATCGCAGCGCCGGTACGGGGCAAACCCGCTGGACTCGCGGGTGACGCGGAACCGGGACACGCCAGACAGCGTGACCAGGTACCGCCCGTCTTCGGTCTCGGAGAACTGGGTGACCCGCCCGGCGCAGCCGATCGCATGCAGGTCTTCGCCCTGCCCGTTCGGCCCCGGGCAAGGCTGCACCATGCCGATCAGCCGCTGCCGCGTTTTCAGCGTGTCTTCAAGCATCTGCAGATACCGCGGCTCAAAGATGTGCAGCGGCAGGCGTGAGCGGGGCAGCAAAAGCGCCCCGGGCAAGGGAAACACGGCAATGGTGTCCGGCAGATCGGCTGGCTGGATCATAGGACAGAGTGTAGTGCTGCCCCGATCTTAGGCAAATATCATCGAGCTCAGCTTGCGCCGCCCGTTCAGAACCACCGGGTCGTTCGGCTTGAGCGCGTCGAAGATGGTGAAGAGCTGCGTCTTGGCGGCCCCGTCATTCCAGTCCCGGTCGCGGCGGAACAGCTCCAGCAGTTCAGCAACGGCTGCATCGGCGTCGCCGGTTGCATGCAGCGCCTGCGCCAGATCGAAGCGGGCCTGGTGATCGCCGGGGTTTGCCTCGACAGCGGCCCGCAGCTCCACCACCGGACCGGCATTCTCCGCCTGGCGGGCAAGCTCGATCTGCGCAAAAGCCGCTTCGATTTCCGCCGCGGAGGCGATGTCCGCAGGGGCGCCGTTCAGCACCGCTTCGGCCTGATCCAGTTCGCCCAGGGCAATATGGGCCCGCGCCAGACCGCCGTAGGCGGCGGCGCTCTTGTCGTCCTCGCCCAGGATGGCTGCAAAGGTCTGGGCCGCATCCGCAACCGCGCCTTCGGCCAGCATCTGTTCCGCGGCCTCCAGCGCTTCGCCAAGCCCGCCATCGGCGGTGCCGCCCGCGGCCTCGATCACTTTCTTCAGGAAGGCGTCGATTTCCGACGCCGGCAAGGCGCCCTGGAACATGTCGACCGGACGGCCCTGCACAAAGGCGACAACGGTCGGGATGGATTGCAGCGGCAGCCCCTGCTGCGCCAGCGCCTGCGCCAGGCGCTGGTTCTCGTCGACGTTGATCTTGGCCATGGTTACAGCGCCCTTGGCCTTGGTGACGGCCGCCTCCAGCATCGGACCCAGGGTCTTGCAGGGACCGCACCAGGGGGCCCAGAAATCCACGATCACCGGAGCCTGCATCGACGCATCGACAACGTCCTGCATAAAGGTGGCTTCGGTCACGTCCTTGATCAGATCGCCCGCCGGTGCGGCGCTGCCAAAAATGTCGCTCATCAGTTTGTTCTCCGCTTGGAACTTACCCCCTATATGGAATCCTGCGCGCCGGAAACCAAGAGAGGAGTTGACCGCGGCGCGGCCCCGGTCTGACCTCTTTGCCGCATCGCAACGGCTGATGCGGCCGGATGATGCCGCCTGCAACCGGCACGCACATCCCTGGAGCGTTAGCAGCCGCATGGCGGTGCTGCCGCTGATGACCCTGACCGCGTGATCCAAGGTCGGGCTGGGCTGGCCCGGCGCGCTCCCGCCCCCGCTGGCAGGCCCTGGCTGCGCCAGCTCCCTGGCGGCGTTGGGCCGCGCGCCGCGCTGCCGCGCGGCGTGCCCGCACTGCGCGCCAGCGCAGTGCCAGGCCCAACGGAGAAGGGTCCTCTAGCGGAGGACCCGGATCAGGCGGGAGACCCCCACCCTCCCCCGCCCGCGGTCAGAGATCGAAGGTTGCAAACACCGGCGCGTGGTCGCTGGGTTTTTCCCAGCCGCGGGCATCGCGCAGAATGCGGCTGGAATGGCCCGCCCCGGCAATATCCGGTGTCGCCCAGACATGATCCAGCCGCCGCCCCTTGTCCGCCGCATCCCAGTCGCGCGCGCGGTAGGACCACCAGCTGTAGAGCTTGCCCTCAGGGATATCGCGTCGTGTGATGTCGATCCAGCCGCCCGCCTCCTGGGTTTCGGCCAGATGCGCGACCTCCACAGGCGTGTGGCTCACCACCTTCAGCAGCTTCTTGTGATCCCAGACGTCATCTTCGCGCGGCGCGATGTTCAGGTCGCCGACGAGAACGGATTTCTCCGGCTTGTCCGCATGGAACCAGTCGCGCATGGCTGTCAGGTAATCCAGCTTCTGGCCGAACTTTTCATTCACCTCCCGGTCCGGCACATCGCCGCCCGCCGGCACATAGAAGTTGTGGATCACCACCCCGTTCTCCAGCCGCCCGGCCACATGCCTGGCATGGCCAAGGGCGGCAAAGTCCTGCTCCCCGGCATCCTCGATCGGCAGCCGCGACAGGATTGCAACGCCGTTATACCCCTTCTGCCCGCGCGCAACCATGTGGCGGTAGCCGAGCGCCGCAAACCCCTCCACCGGGATCTTCTCCACCGGGCTTTTGCACTCCTGCAGGCACAGCACATCCGGCCCTTCCTCCTGCAAGAGCTTTTGCACAATCGGCTCGCGCAGGCGGACCGAGTTGATGTTCCAGGTGGCAAGGGTAAATGGCATCGCGCGCCTCATCATGAAATCCGGGTTCGGGCGCGATACTGCCCGCCCCGGCCAGGAAGGGCCAGAGAGGAATTGCGCAAAGGCCCCGTGCGGCCCGGCGCCCAAAAAAAGGCCGGGCAAGAGGCCCGGCCAAGTCCAACAGGGAGGTGCATATCGTAACCCGGATATGCGCGGGATCGAATACAGTCTAAAGATGAACTCTAGTGTCTTCTTTGATCTGGCTCAACGCGTGTGTCAGGCAACCAGCCGGTATCCGCCTGATTCCGTCACCAGCAGGCGCGCATTCGACGGGTCGGGCTCGATTTTCTGCCGCAGCCGGTAGATATGGGTTTCCAGCGTGTGGGTGGTGACACCCGCATTGTAGCCCCAGACCTCATGCAGCAGCACATCGCGCGGCACCACACCGTCGCTGGAGCGGTAGAGGAACTTGAGGATATTGGTCTCTTTCTCCGTCAGCCGGATCTTGCGGTCATCCTCGGTGATCAGCAGTTTCATCGCAGGCTTGAACGTGTAAGGCCCCAGCGCAAAGACCGCATCCTCCGACTGCTCATGCTGGCGCAGCTGGGCGCGGATGCGGGCCAGAAGCACCGGGAACTTGAACGGCTTGGAGACATAGTCGTTGGCGCCGGCATCCAGCCCCAAGATGGTATCGGCATCGCTGTCGTGGCCGGTCAGCATCAGAATCGGCGACTTCACCCCCTGCTTGCGCATCAGGCGGCACAGCTCCCGCCCGTCGGTGTCCGGCAGGCCGACATCCAGAATGATAAGGTCATATAGGGCTTCCTTGGCGCGCTCCATCGCGCTTTGACCGTTCTCAGCTTCAAAGACATCGAAGTCCTCGGTCATCACCAGCTGCTCGCTCAAGGCTTCGCGCAGGTCTTCGTCATCATCAACCAGCAGAATTTTCTTCAGTTGCGCCATCGGCTCACCCTCCTGTTCTTGAAACCACAAATGCGCATCCCTTGCGCCCGCGGCAAGATTTGCTGCAAAACTCTCACGCCGACGTGTCCATGACATGGAAATTGTTTCACATCCGTTGCATTTGGGCGTAAAGACGGCGAGCCTTTGTTACAGAATAACACCGGATACCCCGCATGAGCCTGATGCCCACGATGATCGAACTGCTGGCCCGCGCCCGGGTCGATCTGCGCATGGGGCTGCCGGTGGTGCTGGCAAACGGCGAGGAAGCGGCCCTGGCGATTGCTGTCGAATCCCTGACAGAGGCACGCTTGGCAGACATGCGGGCGCTGGGGGACCTGTCGCTGGCCCTGACCGCGCGCCGGGCGGATACGCTGAAAGCCCGGGTTTACGACGAGGATATCGCCCGCGTGGCCGTTCCCGCATCCGAAGGGCTGCATTGGATCCAGGCGCTGGCAGACCCGGCAGACGACCTGAACACACCGATGAAAGGCCCGCTGTCGAGCCAGCGCGGCGGCAGTGCGGACCTGCACCGGCTGGCGATTGCGCTGGTGAAATCCGCGCGCCTGCTGCCGGCCGCGGCCCTCGTGCCGCTCAGCGGGGCGGCTGAATTTGCCGCGGGTCACGGGCTGACCACCCTGTCCCGGACTGCCGCGGCACCGCTGCTCAGTGAAAGCTCGCCCCTGCATCCGGTGGCTGCGGCCCGCCTGCCGATGGACGCCGCCGAAGCCGGGCGCCTGCACATCTTCCGGCCCGAGGATGGCGCCGAGGAGCATTACGCCGTCGAAATCGGCCGCCCCGACCGTTCCAAACCGGTGCTGGCGCGGCTGCATTCGGCTTGCTTCACCGGCGATGTGCTGGGCTCGCTCAAGTGCGATTGCGGCCCGCAGCTGCGCGGCGCGCTGGCGCAGATGGGCGAAGAAGGTGCAGGTGTTCTTCTGTACCTCAACCAGGAGGGGCGCGGCATCGGTCTCGCCAACAAGATGCGGGCCTATTCCTTGCAGGATCAGGGCTTTGACACGGTGGAAGCCAACCACCGGCTCGGCTTTGAAGATGATGAGCGCGATTTCCGCCTGGGCGCCGCGATCCTGCAGAAGATGGGGTTTTCCCAGGTGCGGCTGCTGACCAACAACCCGAACAAAATCGCGATGATGGAAAAAACCGGAGTGCATGTGGCGGAGCGGGTGGCGCTGCATGTCGGTGAAAACGCCCACAACCAGCATTACCTGGCGACAAAGGCCCGCAAATCCGGGCACATGCTGTAATGACGCCGGCCGATCTGGTCCTCACTCCGCGCGGCGTGCGTTTCCTAGGCCGGGTCCTGCCCTGCTCCATCGGCAAAGGCGGGCTGTCCCGCGCCAAACGCGAAGGCGACGGTGCCACGCCCGTTGGCATTCACCGGATTGCGGGAATGCTGTACCGCCCGGACCGCCTCGCCCGCCCTGCCCCCTGGGCAGAGCCGATCGGCCCAGGCGATCTGTGGTCGGATGATGCAGGCCACAGCGCCTACAACCGCCATGTCCGGGCGCCTTATGCCTTCAGCCACGAAAAGCTGCGCCGGGCGGATCCGCTGTATGATCTGATCCTGGTCACGGATTGGAACTGGCCGGACGCCGTGCCCGGCAAAGGCTCAGCCATCTTCCTGCATCAATGGCGGCGTCCGGGGTTTCCCACCGAAGGCTGCATCGCCTTTTCCCGGGCCGGCCTCCACTGGCTGGCCGCCCGCCTCCAGCCGGGCACCCGGCTCATCGTGCCGCCCTTGGGCCGCGCCTGACGCAGCCAAGACTTGTCTAATAAGTCTTGGCAAAAGTTTTTCCAAAACTTTTACGCCTCAGTAAGTCCGGGCACCAAAGATGGCAGAGCCGACCCGGACATGGGTGGCGCCAAGTGCGATGGCTGACTCGAAATCGCCGCTCATGCCCATCGACAGGCCCTGCAGGCCGTTGCGTTTGGCAATCTTGGCCAGCAGCGCGAAATGCAGGCTCGGCTCCTCATCCACCGGCGGGATGCACATCAGGCCCTTGACCGGCAGATCCAGCGCACGGCATTCGGCGATGAACGCATCCGCTTCTGCCGGCATCACGCCCGCTTTCTGCTCCTCTTCGCCGGTGTTCACCTGAATGAACAGGTCCGGGCACGTGCCCAGCTCCTGCGCCAGCCGGGCCAGGGTCTTGGCCAGTTTCGGGCGGTCCACCGAGTGAATGCTGTCAAACAGCTCCATCGCCTGGCGCGCCTTGTTGGTTTGCAACGGGCCAATCAGGTGCAGGTCGATCCCGTCGTAGCGCTCGGCGAAGGCAGGCCATTTGCCTGCGGCCTCCTGCACCTTGTTCTCGCCAAAACAGCGGTGGCCTTCTTCCAGCACCGCTTCGACCCGCTCGTCCGGCTGCACCTTGGACACCGCGATCAGCTGAACACTGCCCGGCGCGCGGCCTGCGTTTGCTTCGGCCTTGGCAATCCTGGATTTGATATCTTCTAGCGGCATGGGTCCGGCCTCATCTCTGTTTGGCCGCAAAAAACACTGTTTGGCCGCCAATGTTAAGAGGCAAAAGAAAAGGGCGGGCCCCGAAGGAACCCGCCCCGAAAGTCACGCTAGGCGTGCTTCAGCTTAGAAGCTGAAGTGCAGACCTGCCTGAACCGAGTTGTCGTTGTCGTCAGCTGCGGTGTTCACGTAGCCAGCAACAAAGGTCACGCCGCCGCCCAGATCGTACTCGTAGTTGATGCCGAAGGCGGTGCCGTCGGTCACGGTCTGACCTGCGGTCACGCCGGTGTCGATGTCGGTGGAGTTGACCCATGCGATCACGGTCGAGGCTGCGCCGACTTCTGCTTCACCAGCCAGGGTGATGCTGTCTGCTTCTTCGGTCTGTGCCAGCTGCAGAGTTGCGCCGAACTGGCCGAAGTCAGCACCACCTGCCAGGAAGATCACATCGTCGTCAGCTTCCACAGCAACGCCACCTTTGGTGATGGTACGGCCGTTGTCTGCGGACTGGTATGCGCCGGTCACGAAGTAGTCGCCGAACGAGTAGTTCAGCATCAGCGCGGTGCGCTCAACACCGTTCGCGTCGGTCGAGGTGCCTGCGGTGCCGTTCTGCTTCGAGTAGGAGACGTGACCGGTGAAGCCGCCAGCGGAGTAGATGGCTTCGATGCCGCCACGGCCAACGCCTGCGGAGGTGAAGGTGTCAAAGCCAGCGCCTTTGATGGCCAGGGAATTGAAGCCCATGCCGTCGATGCCGGTGCCAACCGAGGTGGTGTTCAGGTACAGGCCCGGTGCGGAGTCGATCGCGCCCCAGATGTTGCCGACGTTCACACGCAGGCCGCCGTATGCGACGTGGAACTGCGGGCTGGAGAAGGTTGCACGGCCCTGATTGCCGTCACGGTTTTCTGCCTGGGCGCGGATACGGCCGCCAACGGTCACGCCGCCGTCGGTTTCGGTCGACGCGTCAAAGGTCAGACGGAAACGGCTGGTGATGTTGGTTGCGTCGGTGTTGTCCAGGTTACCGGCAACGTCGTTTGCTTCGTTCCAGTCCAGGCCGAAACGGCCGTAGCCGGAGATTTTGACTTCTGCCGCGGCCATGCCTGCGGTGGCGATCAGCGCGGTAGTCGCGAAGAGAACCTTTTTCATGTTTTTCCCTCGGTTTCTATTCCTCAGCCCAAACCGGGGAATCCGGCGTGGGTATGCCAAGGGGTTTCGCTCTTTCGGCCCCGTTTTGGCAAGTCTTGGGAAAGTCAGGCGAAACGATGCGGCCCGGGATGGTGCAGCTTTGCCACAGTCTGCCCGCCCCTGGCGCACTGTGCCGCCGGATAAGCCCGGGTTACGGCGGAAACACCCGGCGGCGCAGCACAACAGCCTCACTATAGCAGCCAAAGCCCTTGCTCCGCCGGCTTGGCTTGCGTTAGGTGTTCGCGCAGAAAATGGCTCCGGGAGCGGTTATGGAATACGGAAAGACCCTGCGGGTAACTTTGGTCGGTGCGATCTGTCTCAGCCTCGCGGCGTGCGGCGGCAACAGAGGCGGCGATGCGCCGTCCAGCACGGCCCGGACAATCAGCCACAAGGAAGAGATTCAGGGCGCCGCGACCAAGTCCTCGGTCTTTGACTTCCTGAACGCCAAGCCGGATCAGACCGTTCAGGTGAACCGCTACCTGTGGACCGCCAGCCTGGATGTGCTGTCGTTCCTGCCGGTGCAGTCGGTCGATCCGTTCACCGGTGTCATTGTCACCGGCTACGGCACCCCGCCGGGCGGCGGCCGCTCCTACCGGGCGACCATCCATATCAAGGACCCGGCGCTGGACGCGCGCTCGCTGAATGTGGCCCTGCAGTCCAAGGGCGGCCCGGTCAGCGCCAGCACCACCCGGGCGGTCGAAGATGCGATTCTTTCCCGCGCTCGGCAGCTACGCATCGCGGACAAGAAACTCTGACCCGCTGCGCACTGGAAACACCAGCCAAACCCCATTATCAGATGCGCCGGGCCACTTGCCCGGCGT
Source organism: Leisingera aquaemixtae (assembly GCF_006740765.1). Taxonomy (GTDB): domain Bacteria; phylum Pseudomonadota; class Alphaproteobacteria; order Rhodobacterales; family Rhodobacteraceae; genus Leisingera; species Leisingera aquaemixtae. Next base: position 3,514,114 of record NZ_CP041159.1, on the reverse strand, counting down.
TTTCATGCAAAGGACCGCTCTGATGCCGCGTTACATAGCTCCTGAAATCGAAGCACGATGGCAGAAAGCCTGGGACGAGGCCGGAATTTTCCAGGCCAAGCGAACCGGCGGCAAGCCCAAGTACTATGTGCTGGAGATGTTCCCCTACCCGTCGGGGAAACTGCACATGGGCCATGTGCGCAACTACACGATGGGCGACGTGATCGCGCGCTACAAGCTGTCGACCGGCCATAACGTGCTGCATCCAATGGGGTTTGACGCCTTCGGCATGCCCGCCGAAAACGCCGCGATGGCGTCCGGCGGACACCCCAAGGACTGGACGTACTCCAACATCGACACGATGGTCGAGCAGATGAAGCCGCTGGGCCTGTCGCTGGACTGGAGCCGCATGTTCGCGACCTGCGACCCGGAATATTACGGCCAGCAGCAGGCGCTGTTCCTCGACTTCCTGGAAAAGGGCCTGGTCTACCGCAAGAACGCGGTGGTGAACTGGGACCCCATCGACATGACCGTGCTGGCCAACGAGCAGGTCGAGAACGGCCGCGGCTGGCGCTCCGGCGCGCTGGTGGAGCGGCGCGAGCTGACCCAGTGGTTCTTCAAGATCTCCGATTTCTCCGAAGAGCTGCTGTCGGCGCTGGACACCCTGGAAAACTGGCCCGCCAAGGTCCGCCTGATGCAGGAAAACTGGATCGGCAAGTCGCGCGGCCTGCAGTTCTCGTTCGAGCGCACCGACGGCGGCGCGCCGATCGAGGTCTACACCACCCGCCCGGACACGCTGATGGGGGCATCGTTCGTCGGCATCTCGCCCGATCACCCGGTTGCCAAGGCGCTGGAGGCCGAATCGGAAGAGGTTGCAGCGTTTGTTGCCGAGTGCCGCAAGGGCGGCACCACCGAGGAAGCCATCGAAACGGCGGAGAAGCTGGGCTATGACACCGGCATCCGCGTGAAGCATCCGCTGAACCCCGACTGGGAGCTGCCGGTCTGGATCGCCAATTTCATCCTGATGGATTACGGCACCGGCGCGATCTTTGCCTGCCCGGCGCATGACCAGCGCGACCTGGATTTCTGCCGCAAGTATGACCTGCCGGTCACCAACGCCTTCTTTGCACTGGATGAGGACGCGCCGGTCGCAACCGAGGCCCTGGTGCCGCCGAAGTCCGAAAAGGTCCGCTGGGTGGATCATTTCGCCGGGCTGACCGAGGCCACCGGCGAAGATGCGATCAACGCCACCGTCGACTTCGCGGAAAAGGCCGGCTGGGGCCAAGGCGTCACTAAATACCGCCTGCGCGACTGGGGCCTCTCCCGCCAGCGCTACTGGGGCTGCCCTATCCCTGTGGTCCACTGCGCAGACTGCGGCGTGGTGCCGGAGAAGAAAGAGAACCTGCCGATTGCGCTTCCTTATGATGAGGGCGGCAAACCGATCGACTTCTCTGTTCCGGGCAACCCGCTGGACCGCCACCCGACCTGGCGCGACTGCGCATGCCCGTCCTGCGGCAAGCCGGCCCAGCGCGAAACCGACACCATGGACACCTTCGTGGACTCGTCCTGGTATTTCGCCCGTTTCACCGCCCCGCGCGCCGAAACCCCGACCGACATGGCCGAGGCCGAATACTGGATGAACGTCGACCAGTACATCGGCGGCATCGAGCACGCGATTCTGCACCTGCTGTACTCGCGCTTCTTTGCCCGCGCGATGCACATCTGCGGCCACCTGCCGGAGAAATCGAAGGAGCCGTTTGACGCGCTGTTCACCCAAGGCATGGTGACCCACGCGATCTACAAGACCACCGGCGGCAATCACCGCCCGGTCTACCACTACCCCGAGGAAGTGGAACTGAAGGACGGCAAGGGCTTCCTCAAGGACGGCACCGAGGTGGAAATCATCCCCTCCGCCAAGATGTCGAAGTCCAAGAACAACGTGGTGGACCCGCTGCACATCATCTCGTCCTTTGGCGCCGACACCGCGCGCTGGTTCGTGCTGTCCGATTCGCCGCCCGAGCGGGACGTGGAATGGACCGCTTCCGGTGCCGAGGCCGCGCACAAGCACCTGAACCGGGTCTGGAACCTGTGCGACCGGATCGGGGAGATGGACCGCAACGCCGATGGCGAAGGCGACGAGGAGTTGCTGCGCGAGATGCATAAGTGCATCCGCGACGTGACGCTGGGCATCGATTCCTTCGGCTTCAACGCCGCGATTGCCAAACTTTACGCCTTCACCGGCACGCTGTCGAAATCCAAGGCCAGCTATAAGGTGCAGCGCCAGGCGGTGATGACGCTGGCGCAGCTGATGTCCCCGATGACCCCGCACCTGGCAGAGGACATCTGGAACCATCAGGGCGGCGAAGGCCTGTGCGCCACAGCACCCTGGCCGGTTGCGGACGACGCGATGCTGGTCGAGGACACTGTCACCCTGCCGATCCAGATCAACGGCAAGCGCCGCGGCGAAATTGAGGTCGCCAAGGATCTGGACAAGGCAGAGGTTGAAAAACTGGCCCTCGCGCATGAAGCTGTGCAAAAGGCGCTGAATGGCAGCGCTCCGAAGAAGGTGATCGTTGTGCCGGGCCGGATCGTGAATGTCGTTGCTTAACCGCAGAACCCTGCTGCTGGCCCTGCCCCTGGTGGCAGCGGCCTGCGGCTTTACCCCGGTGTACGCTCCCGGCGGCACCGGGTCCGCGCTGCATGGGCGGATCGCGGTTCAGGCACCCGAGGAGATCACAGGCGCCACCGGCACCGACGCCTATTTCCTGGTGCAGAACCTGGAACAGCGGCTGGGCCGCGGCGGCAGCCCGGACTACCGGCTGGATCTGACGCTCAGCACCCAGGAAGAAGGGCAGGCAATCACCGCCGGAAATGAGATCACCCGCTATTCGGTGATCGGAACGGTTAACTATTCCCTAACACGATTGTCAGCTGGCAATATTGTCTCCAGCGGCACCGTGCGGAACTTCACCGGCTACTCCGCCACCGGCTCCACCGTGGAAACGCTGGCGGGCGAGCGCGACGCGCATGAGCGGCTGATGGTGATTTTGGCAGACCAGATCACGACACAGATCCTGGCAACTGCGGATCTCTCCGCGCCGGCAGAATGAAGCTCTCCCCGCGCGAGGCAGACGGGTATTTCGCCAAGCCCGATCCGGGCAAAACCGGCATCCTGATCTATGGCGCCGACGCCATGCGCGTGTCGCTCAAGCGGCAGCAGGTGCTGGCCACCCTGCTTGGCCCCGGCGCCGAGGAAGAGATGCGCCTGAGCCGCCTGCCCGGCGCAGACCTGCGCAAGGATCCGGCCCAGCTTTTGGATGCGGTGAAGGCAGTCGGGTTCTTTCCCGGCATCCGGGCGGTCTTTGTCGAGGGCGCCAACGACACGGCCACGCCTGCCATCACCGCAGCGCTGGAGGAATGGCAGCCGGGCGATGCCCAGATCGTTGTCACTGCCGGGCAGCTCAAGGCCACGTCCAAACTGCGCAAGGCGTTTGAGGGCCACAACAACGCCTACGCCGCGGGCATCTACGATGATCCGCCCTCGCGGGCCGAGATCGAACGCATCCTCGGCGAGGCCGGCATCCGCGGCGTGCCCGCCGACAGCATGTCGGCGCTTACCGATATCGCCAATGACACCGGCCCCGGCGACTTCTCCCGCATGATCGAGAAGCTGGCGCTGTACAAACACGGCGACAGCAGCCCGCTGGCGCTGGAGGATATCGCCGCCGTTGCCCCGCAATCGACCGAAGCCGCGCTGGATGACGTGCTGCACGTGGTGGCCGAGGGGCGCAGCGCCGAAATCGGCCCGCTGATCCGCCGCCTGCAGGCGCAGGGCACCAACGCGGTCACGCTGTGCATCGGCGCGACACGGCATTTCCGCACGCTCTACACCATCGCAGCCGCCCCCGGCGGCCCGGCCCAGGGCATCGGCCATCTGCGCCCGCCGCTCTATGGCAAGCGCCGCGACCGGATGCTGCGGCAGGCGCAGAACTGGGGCGCGAACCGGCTGGAAACCGCGCTGACCATCATCACCGACACCGATCTGGCCTTGCGGTCTGCCGGCCAGACCGCCCCGGCGCTGGCGCTGATGGAACGGGCGCTGATCCGGCTGGCAATGCTGGGCCGCGCCCGCTGAACCGGCGGCGCGCCGTCCCGCTTGATCCGCCTCCGCCGGCGGCGCATCTTACCCGCACATGAACAGGAGAGAGATGATGTACACCGTCACAGGCATGCCGCTCACCCGCACCTTCCGGGTGCTCTGGGCGCTTGAAGAGCTTGGCGAGCCTTATGAGCTCCACCCGCACGGCCCCCGCAGCCCGGAGGTTCAGGCGCTGAATATCTCGGGCAAGGTGCCGGTGCTGCAGGCAGAGGGGGAGGTCATCACCGATTCGACCGCCATCATCACCTATCTGGCCGACAAGCACGGCGCGCTGACAGCGCCCGCCGGGACGGTGGCCCGCGCCAAGCAGGACGCGATCACCCATCTGCTGCTGGACGAGTTCGACGCCGTCCTGTGGGCCGCGGCCCGCCACAGCTTTATCCTGCCCGAGGAACAGCGGGTGCCGGAGGTGAAAGGCAGCCTGAAATGGGAGTTCGGCCACAATCTGGCGCGGCTTGAGGACAAGATGACCGGTCCCTTCCTGATGGGCGAGGACTTCACCATCGCCGACATCATCTTCACCCATTGCCTGAACTGGGCGCGCAGCGCCAAATTCCCGGTCGAGGGCGAGAAGATCCAGGACTACGGCAAGCGGATGCGGGAGCGCCCTGCCTTTCAGCGGGTCGCGGCACTCGCCAAGTAAGCCGCCGCCGCCCGGCCCGCCCAGCGCCCGGTCGCCAGGCATCCGGTCAGAAGGTAGCCGCCGGTGGGCGCTTCCCAATCCAGCATCTCCCCGGCGCAGAACGTGCCGGGGAGCTGTTTCAGCATCAGGGTGTCCTCCAGCGCGCCGCGGCAGACGCCGCCTGCGGTGGAAATCGCCTCATCCATCGGGCGCAAGCCTGCGTGCTGCACCGGCAGCGCCTTGATCAGCTGCGCCAGGGTCTGCGCATCCTGCGGCAGCGGTCGCCCGAATTCCTGCAACACCGCCGTTCGCGCGGGTCCCAGCTTCAGCACCTTGCGCAGATGGTTGGAAAAACTCGCCTTGCCGCGCGGCCGGGACAGGCGGCTGGCAATCTCCGCCGCATCCATGTCCGGCAGCAGATCCATCTGCAGAACCGCACCCTCCCGGACCGCCGCGCAGACGGAATAAACGCCGCCGCCCTCCAGGCCGCGCTCCGAAATGACCGCCTCACCGCGCGACGCCAGGCTGCCGGCGCGCAGGGCAATGCCCTTCAGCGGCTGGCCGAACTGAGGCTTCATATGCGCGGACCATTCCACCAGCAGACCCGCATTGGCCGGCTGGAACGGCGCGGTTTTCACGCTCTTTTCACGCAGATGCGGCACCCATGCCCCGTCCGAGCCGAGCCGAGCCCAACTGGCGCCGCCCAGCGCCAGAACCACGGCCCCGGCCCCGATCCGCTGCGGCCCCTCCGGCGTCTCAAAGGCGAGCGCAGCGCCGTCCCAGCCGGTCCAGCGCCAGCGGGTGCGGATCTGAGCACCGTACCCGTCCAGCCGCGCCAGCCAGGCGCGCAGCAGCGGCGAGGCCTTCATCACCGTGGGAAACACCCGGCCCGTCGATCCGGTGAACAACGTGCTCCCCAGCCCCAGTGCCCAATCCTGCACCGCTTGCGCATCAAAGGCGCGGATCATCGGTGCCAGCCAGTCCGCTGCGCCGCCATAATGCGTGATCAGCTGCTCAAAAGGCTCATCCTTGGTCAGGTTCAGGCCGGACTTGCCCGCCATCAGGAACTTGCGCGCAACCGACGGCTTGGCCTCGATCACCAGCACCCGGTGCCCGGCGCGGCCCAGTTCCTCTGCCGCCATCAGACCTGCAGGCCCGGCGCCGATCACCACTGCGTCCCACGTTTCCGTCATGCCATCCCCTTGCCAGCGCCCGCCGCCAGCGTGTCTATTCAGCGCACGAAACCGCAAGAGGCCCGCACATGTCCGATCCGGTCTGCCCGCTTTGCGGCCGTCCCATTCCCGACGGCGTTCCGCAAAGCCTGCACCATCTGATCCCAAAACTGAAAGGAGGCAAGGGCGGGCCGACCGTGCTGCTGCATGACATCTGCCACCGCGAGATCCACGCGACGCTGACGGAGGCAGAACTGGCCCGCGAGTACAGCACCCCGGAAGCGCTGAAAACACACCCGCGGCTGGCCAAGTTCATCGTCTGGGTGCAGAAACGCCCGCCGGGCTTCCGTTCCCGCGTGCCCGGCAAGCGGCGCAAGCGCTAGGTGATCTCCAGCCCCAGAAACGCCGGGCTGTCGCGCAGGTCGGCCCCGGCAATATGCTGGAATTCCAGCGTCGTATACGGCCGCTTCCACAGCCAGGGCCGGTTTGCCACAGCCCGCAGATCGGGATCCGGCGGGGTTTCCTCCGTATAGGCCAGGAAATGCAGGTCAAAGCCGAACTCCGCCACGTCCTGAACCGCCAGCAGCGTCATGTCCGAGTGCATGGCCAGTTCGGCGGCGATGTCGCCGGTGCGCAAGGTGATCTGCCCAAGATGCGCCCCGCCGCCCAGCGGCAGCGCCGGGTCGCCCGCCCCGTCGGGCCGTTTGCCCTGGAAGTCATGCTGCAGCAGCTCGATGGCAAAGCCTTCGGGATCGTGCAGATGCGCCATATAGCCGATGTCGCGGAACTGGTGCGGGGCAGAGACCTCTACCCCCTTCTGCCGCAGCTGTTCGCAGGCGGTGTCCAGATCGGGCAGGCAGATGCCGATTTTCCAATACCGCTCCTCCCGTGAATGCGGAACCGGGCGGCCGCCCGGCTGCAGGACCAGATCGGCGTCCGCCCCTGCATAGCCTGCGCGCCATCCGCCGTTGCCGCTGCGCGCCGTCATGCCCAGCACATCCGAATAGAACCGGGCCAGCCGTTCGAGATCCTGCACCTGCAGCTTCACACCGGACAGCCGCTTCACCGGCACATCCTCAGGATCCCGGCGGCGGTCTCCGGCTTGGCCGCCAGCGAATGCGCCAGCAGGTCCTGCGCGGTGGCCATCAGCGCGTCCGGCTCCACGATCCGGTCGACGAGACCGTAATCATAGGCTTCCTGCGCGGTGATCTTCTGCCCTGCCGCCAGGATCATCTTGGTGCGCGCAGGCCCGATCAGCGCCGCCATCCGGCCCGCGTCCGAGGGCTGCGGCAGGTAGCCGAGCTTCATCACCGGATAGAAGACCTTGGCCGACGGCACGGCAAGGCGGATATCGCAAGCCAGCACCATGCCGTTGGCGCCACCCGCGAGGGTTCCGTTCAGCGCAGCGACCTTAAGGCAGGGCACGGCGGCCATCGCATTCGACAGCCGCTCCCACACCGGAGAAGTCGCCAGACCGGCCCGTGCCTCGTCCAGGTCGGCACCGGCGCTGAAGACCTTGCCGGTGCCGGTCAGGATCAGCCCGCGCGCCTCCTGCGCGCGCTCGGCGATCTCTGCCAGCTCGGTCAGCATCGCGCCGGTCAGCGAATTGGCCTTGTCCGGGCGGTTGATGGTGATGGTCCACAGGCCGCTGTCCGCGATGTCCAGCCCGATCATGCCAGTCCGACCCGCTGGCGGATGCTGTCTTCCCGCAGGGAGACTTCCTCGCCGATATAATTGTCAGCGTCGGCCGTGCACATCCACAAGAGCGTCCGGGCTGGCCATTCCGGCGGGATGTGGTCTTCCCACTCCAGCGCGCTCACCGGGTTGATGCCACTGGCCTTGATCTCGCGCTGCATCCGGGTTGCCACCGTACCCGGCGACAGGCCCATAGCGCGGATGCCGTTTTCGCGCTCCTCCAGGTCCAGCGCGCTGGTCAGCATCGCCGCACCCGCCTTGGAGGTGCAATAGGCGCTCCAGCCCTCCAGCGGGCGGTGCGCAGCGCCGGAGCTGACGGTGATGATGGTGCCGCCGCCCGCGGGCTTCATCAGCGGCAGCGCGGCCCGGATCCCGTTGAACACGCCTTTGACGTTGATGTCGATCAGCTTGCCCCAGTCGTCTGGCTCAGCCGCCTCCAGCCTGGCGATCGGTTCGATCACGCCGGCATTGTTGATCAGAACATCCAGGCTGCCGAATTTCCGGTGCGTCTCCGACAGCGCCGCCGCCACCGCGGCATAGTCAGCCACATCGCAGGCGAAGGTCAGCACGTTCCCGCCGATTTCCGCCGCCAGTTCCTGCAGCGCCGCGCCGCTCCTTGCCAGCAAGGCCAGATTGGCCCCGGCAGCGGCAAACACCCGGGCCGCATCCGCGCCGATGCCGCGGCTGGCCCCTGTAATTACAACTGTTTTTCCATTGAAATCCATCCGCTGTCCCTCCAAGTGGCTGCTGTCCCAAGTGGTAAAGCGGTTAAGGGGAGCGGTCCAGCCCAAGGCCCCCTTGACGGCACCGCCCGCCGGGCCGACGATGATTTCAATTATCTCACAGAGAAAGGTTCTCTAATGTCCCGAATTTTTGCGCGCGGCGGTGCCGCAGCGGCAATTTTGGTTGTTTCAGCCCAGGGCGCCCTCGCCGATCTCAGCGCTCAGGACGTCTGGGCCGAGTGGAAAGCGTACCTGACCAGCACCGGCTACACCGTGTCCGGCACCGAATCCATTTCCGGCAGCACCCTGACCGTTTCCGATGTGTCTATGGTCATGCCGATCCCCGAAGAGGACGGGTCCGGCACCGTCAGCCTCCCGGAAATCAAGTTCGTGGAAAACGGCGACGGCACCGTCAACCTGCTGCTGCCTGCGGAATTCCCGGTCGGGTTTGAGTTCTCTGGCGACGGCGAAGAATTTTCGGGCAAGCTGCTCTACACCCATGACGGCGCGCCGCTGACGGTGGCCGGCGATACCGAGAACATGAGCTATGATTACAGGTCGTCCAAGGTCACCGTGACTTTGGCTGAACTGGCCGCCGATGGCGAGGCGGTTCCGGACGGCGTGGCGAATGCGCAGGTCACCCTGAACGATGTGACCACCACAACCGACATGAAGATCGCGGAGGTGCGCACCTACAAACAGTCGCTGTCCGCCTCCAGCCTGAGCTACGACATGGGGTTCAACGACCCGGAAAGCAACGGCAACGGGTCCTTCAAGGGCGCGCTGGAAGGGCTGAGCTTCAAGGGCACCAGCACCGTTCCAACGGGCCTCGACGCCCCCGACATGGCAGCGCTGCTGGAGGCCGGTTTTGCCTTTGACGGCACCTTTACCTTTGCCGGCGGCAAAGGCTCCATTTCCGGCCAGGAGGGCAGCGAAAGCTTTGCCATGGAGAGCAGCTCCGAAGGCGGTTCGGTCGCCATAGCGATGGACAACAAGCACCTGACCTATGACGTGTCGCAGAGCGGCACCAATGTGAACATCACCGGGTCCGAGATCCCCTTCCCGCTGGCGATCAGCATGGCGGAAGCCGGGTTCAACCTGATGATACCGCTTGCCAAATCCGAGGAAGAGCAGGATTTCGCCCTGGGCGTCACCCTGCGCGACTTTGCGCTGCCGGAGATGCTGTGGGGGATGTTCGATCCGACCGGCCAGCTGCCGCATGACCCGGCTACCGTCGTTCTGGACCTGGCCGGCAAGGGCAAGGTGCTGTTCGACATGTTCGACCCGGAAGCGATGGAAGCCCTGGAGAAGGGCGAGGAACAGCCGGGCGAGCTGCATGCGCTGACCGTCAATCAGCTGCAGGTGTCCGCCGCGGGCGCTGAGCTGACCGGCACCGGCGACTTCACCTTCAACAACGAGGATCTGACCAGCTTTGACGGGGTGCCTGCCCCCGCGGGCGAGGCCAACCTCAAGCTGACCGGCGCCAACGCCCTGATCGACAAGCTGATCCAGATGGGCCTGATCACCGAGGGCGACGCCATGGGCGCGCGCATGATGATGGGTATGCTGGCAGTGCCGGGCGAGGCTGAGGACACCCTGACCTCGAAGATCGAAATCTCCGAGGATGGCCAGATCCACGCCAACGGCCAGCGCATCAAATAACCGTCAAACCCTGACGGGTACTTAAAAGGGGCTGCCATGCGCGGCCCCTTTTTTGCAGCCCGCACTTGCGGCAAGGCGCCTCACTGGATAGCTCTTTTACAGAGCAGAACAGAAGGTGCCCATGACCCAGTCCCCCGAAGCGCTTTGCCACGCCCTGATTGACGCCGCCCGCAAGGCCGGCGCGGATGCCGCTGATGCGATGGCTGCTGAGGGCAGCTCTCTCAGCATCGAAGTGCGCGAGGGCAAACTGGAGCATGCGGAGCGCTCCGAAGGGACAGACCTGGGACTGCGGGTGTTCGTGGGCAAACGGCAGGCGCTGGTGTCGTCCTCGGACATGCGCCCGGAGACCATCGCCGCGATGGCCGAACGCGCCGTGGCGATGGCCAGGGAAGCGCCGGAGGATCCCTATGCGGGGCTTGCCGACCCGTCGCAGCTGGCCCGCGGCTGGGACCTGGCCGCGCTGGAGCTGGAAGACCCCTCGGGCGAGCCGGAACCGTCCGCGCTGCAGGCGGACGCCCTGGCGGCCGAGGCCGCCTGCCAGGAGATCGACGGCATCAGCCAGGTGCAGTCCGCCGCCGCGGGCTATGGCCGGCACGCGGTTCACATGGCTGCCACCAACGGGTTCTCCGGCGGCTACCAGCGCACCGGGCGGTCGCTGTCCTGCACCGGGATCGCAGGCACCGGCACCGGCATGGAGCGTGACCACGATGGCGACTCGCGCACCTTCCAGGGTGACCTGCGCAGCGCTCAGGAGATCGGCCGCACCGCCGGCGAGCGGGCCGTGGCCCGGCTGGGGGCGCGCAAGCCCAAGACCGGCAGCTTTCCGGTGCTGTTCGACGAACGCATCTCCTCCTCCCTGATCGGGCATCTGCTGTCCGCCGCCAATGGCGCCGCGATTGCCCGCGGCTCCTCCTGGCTGAAGGATTCGCTGGGCCAGCAGGTGCTGCCCGAAGCGCTTTCGGTCATCGAGGACCCGCACCGCCCGCGCATTTCCGGCTCCCGCCCCTTTGATGGCGAAGGGCTGCCGACCCGCCGCCGCACCGTTGTGGACAATGGCGTTCTGACCGGCTGGACGCTGGACCTGGCCTCCGCCCGCAAGCTGGGGCTGGAAAGCACCGGCAACGCCGCCCGCGGCATCGGCGGGGTGCCCTCGCCCGCAACCTGGAACATCGCGCTGACCCAGGGCGAGGCCAGCCGAGAGGATCTGATCGCCCAGATGGGCACCGGCCTGCTGGTCACCTCGATGATCGGCTCCACCATCAATCCGAACACCGGGGATTATTCCCGCGGCGCCTCCGGCTTCTGGGTGGAAAACGGCGAGATTGCCTATCCGGTGAACGAATGCACCATCGCGGGCAACCTGCTCGATATGCTGCGCCGGATCGTGCCGGCCAATGACGCGCGCACGCATCTGTCCACCGTGGTGCCATCGCTGCTGGCCGAGGGGATGACACTTGCCGGCAACTGACCTGCCCCTGCTTGTGAAAGCGGCGGAACTGGCCGGAGACATCGCATGCCGCTTCACGGGTCCCGAGGCCAGGAGCTGGGACAAGCCCGGCGGCGCGGGGCCGGTGACAGAAGCAGACCTGGCCGTGAACGCCATGCTGGAAGACATGCTGCAGAAGGCGCGCCCCGGTTACGGCTGGCTGTCGGAGGAGACCGAGGACAGCGCCGCGCGGCTGACACGGGACCGGGTGTTTATCATCGACCCGATCGACGGCACCCGCAGCTTTGCCCAAGGCTCCCGCACCTGGGCGCATTCCATTGCGGTTGCGGAAAAGGGCGTGGTGACGGCGGCGGTGATCTACCTGCCGCAGCGGGAGCTGATGTACACCGCGGCCAAGGGCCAGGGCGCTGCCTGCAATGGCGCCCCGATCCGGGTTTCCTCCGCCTTGGACCTGTCCATAACAGAGGTGCTGGCCGCCAAGCCCAACCTGCAAGCGCATCACTGGCTGGGCGGCACCCCGCCCGCGTTCATCCGCAGCTACCGGCCCTCGCTGGCCTACCGCCTGGCAAAGGTGGCGGACGGCCGGTTCGGTGCGATGCTGACGCTGCGGCCGAGCTGGGAGTGGGACATTGCCGCAGGCGATCTGCTGCTGCGCGAGGCCGGCGGCACCATCACCGACAGGACCGGCACCCCCTTGCGCTTCAACAACCCGGCCCCGCGCCTGAACGGCGTGGTGGCCGGCGGCAGCGCCCTGCACCGGGCATTGCTGGACGCGCTGGACCCGGACAGCCCCGGCATCACTGGACATTGACAGCGGCCGGCCTTAAGCGGCGGTAGCAGAGGCGGCTGCAACGCCGGCAAATTTTTCACAGACAAACCCGCATGTTGCCGATACGTTGGGCCGGAAATTTCAGATCGAACCAGATGCAACGGCGAACCACAGCTCCCAGCCGCCAATCCGTGCTGCAGCCCCGTCCCAGGGGCGAGCTGCTGTGGGTGCACGCAACAACGGCGGAGCGCTACCTGGCGCTGTGCGATATCGGCCGCCGGCTGAAGACCCTGCGCCCGGACCTGTCGGTGCTGGCCAGCTGGGAGCCCGGCCTGCGGCTGACCGGCACCGTCGGCTGCGATGTTCCCGTCGGCCCGCTGGCAGAAGACACCCAGGCGGAGGCGCGGGAGTTTCTGGGGCACTGGCAGCCGGACGCCTGCATCTGGACCGGCCCGCCGGCCCGGCGGGTGATGCTGCGGCAGCTGCGCGAGCAGGGCACCGGGGTATTGCTGGCCGACCTGCTGGAGGATGAGGTTCCGAACCGGGCCAGCCGCTGGCTGCCGGACCAGCGGCGGCGGCTGCTGGAGGGGCTGGCCTGCATCCTGACCCCGTCCAAGGACGTGCAGGCGCGGCTGGTCCGGACCGGCTTTCCGGCGGAGCGGGTAGAGCTGGCCGGCAAGCTGCGGGTCTCCGCTATTCCGCCCGGCTGCAACGATGACGAGCTGGCCGCGATGCAGCAGACCCTGGGCAGCCGCCCGGTCTGGCTGGCGGCCCATGTGAAGCTGAGCGAGCTGTCCCGCATTCTGGACGCCCACCGGGGCGCCTTGCGGCTGCTGCACCGGCTGCTGCTGGTGATCGCGCTGGACGATTACGCGGATCTGGACGCCGCCCGCAGCCTGCTGCAGGACAGCGGGCTGTCCTTTGCCGACTGGGAGACCGGCGGCGAGCCGGACGATTTCACCCAGGTGCTGCTCACAGGCGGCGAGGATCTGGGTCTCTGGTACCGGCTGTCCCCGGTTGCGCTGATTGCCAGCAGCCTGGATCCCGCGGCCCAGGGCCAGTCGCCCCTGGATGCCGCCGCCCTGGGCTCGGCCCTGCTGCACGGCCCGGGCATCCATGCCCACCGCGACTTGTACGAGCGTCTGGCCAAGGCCGGCGCTGCCCGACCCGTGCGGACGCAGGAGGAAATGACCGATGCGGTGGTCGCGATGTCGGCGCCGGACAAGGCAGCCGAGATGGCGCTGGCCGGCTGGCAAAGCGTGACCGAAAGCGCGGCCACGACCGACACACTTCTGGAAAAGGTTCAGGATCTTCTGGACCGGCGCGAGGATACCGATGCGGGCACCTGATTTCTGGCACAAGCCGCCGGGCGAATTCGATGCGCGGGCCGCCTTGCTGGCGCCGCTCGGCTGGGCCTATGCGCGCGCCACCGCGTCCAGAATCGCCAAGGGCAGCCCGGCCGCGGCCGGTGTGCCGGTGATCTGCGTGGGCAATCTGAACGCCGGCGGCACCGGCAAGACGCCCACGGTGATCTGGCTGCTGGAAACCCTGCGCAGCCAGGGGCATGAACCGCATGTGGTGACCCGCGGCTACGGCGGCACGCTGGAGGGGCCGGTGCAGGTGCTTCCCGCCACGCATGAGGCGGCGCAGACGGGGGATGAGCCGCTGCTGCTGGCCGCCTTTGGCGAGGTCTGGGTTGCCAAGGACCGCGCCGCTGGCGCCCGGGCCGCTGCCGCAGCCGGGGCGACGGTCATCCTGCTGGACGACGGCTTTCAGAATCCTGCGGTGGCGAAGGACCTGTCGCTGATCGTGGTGGACGCACAGCATGGCTTCGGCAACGGCCGCTGCCTGCCGGCCGGTCCCCTGCGCGAGCCAGTGGCCGCCGGGCTGAAACGCGCCGATGCTGTTCTGTCGATCGGGCCGGAGGCGGCCCAGCAGACATTCGCCGCCGCCTGGGGCGGCAAGCTGCAGGGCCTGCCGCATTTCACCGGCGCGCTGGAGCCCTTGCAGACCGGAATGCCCTGGACCGGCACCCGCGTGCTGGCCTTTGCCGGGATCGGCCATCCGCAGAAATTCTTCGACACCCTGCGCAGCCTTGGGGCGGATATCGCCCGGGCCGAGGCGCTGGACGATCATCAGCCGCTGACCCCGGCGCTGCTGACCCGGCTGGAAAATGAGGCCCAGCTGCGCGGCGCCCAGCTGGTCACCACCGAAAAGGATGCCGTGCGCCTGCCCGCCAGCTTCCGCCGCAAGGTGATCACCCTGCCGGTGCGGCTGCAGGTTGCCGGAGACGGCGCCTTGAAAGACCTGCTGAAGAAAGCCGCGCCTGCGCCCTGAGCCGCCACGGGTTTCGCCGTGCCCCCTCAAACAAAAAAGCCCGGGCACAGGCCCGGGCTTGCCATTGTTGCAGCGGTGCTGGCTTAGCTTTCCAGCTCTGCATCGAGCAGCTTCTTGAACTCCTCGTAGGACTGGTTCGAGATCTTTTCGCCGTTCAGGATGAAGGACGGGGTCGACTCGATGCCGTGCTCGGTCGCGTTCTCCTGGTACCATGCCACCAGGGTCTGCGCCTTGGCGCCATCCTGCAGGCAGGCTTCCAGCTGCTCGTTCTCCAGCCCCGCCAGGCGGCCGATCTTGCGCAGCTCGTCAACGATTTCCGACGCACCGCCGGCGCGTGCCCATTCGGACTGGCCCTTATAGATCAGGTCGGAGATGCCAAAGAACTTGTCCGGCCCGTTGCAGCGCGCAATCATCGACGCCCACAGCCCGTAGCGGTCGAAATAGACCTCGCGGTAGATGAACTTCACCTTGCCGGTGTCGATGTAGTCTTTCTTCAGCTGCTTGAAGACCGTGTTGTGGAAATTGGCGCAATGCGGGCAGGTGTAGGACGCGTATTCGATCAGCGTGACCGGCGCATCCTCAGCCCCCAGGGTCATCTCGGTGATGGTCGAGGTGTCCACCTCGGCCTCTTGCGCAAAGGCGGCGCCGACCAGCGGGTTTTCCGGCAGATTGCTCTGGCTGTTGAAACCGGTCAGGGCATAACCGCCCGCCACAACCGCAACAGCGGCAAACACACCAGACATGAGACGGGTCATTTGAACCCCTTTCCTTGCGTTTTCTGTTTTGTCAGCACATTGCGCCCCAGACGTTCCAGGGCGGCGCGCAAATCGTCGTTTTCCACCCCTTCGGCTGCCTTGCTGGCCTCCGCCGCATCCTGCGGGTCCGGCTGAAGCGGCGCTTGCACCTTGGGGGCATATTTGAATTCCACGCGGCCGTCGGAAAATCCCGTCGGTGCCGTTTGCGTGATCCGCACCTTGGAGATGGCGTTGAAGCCGTAAACCGCGTTCACCCGCTCGCGCAGGCGTTCCTTCTGCATCTCCAGCATCGGCGCGTTGGCCCCGGTTGTCAGCACCGTCAGCGTGGCGCCAAAGGAGCCGCGGCCATAGCCGACATTCACCGGCCGCGCCATCGCGGCAATATCCGGGCCTGCGATCTCTTCCCAATGGGTCAGCAGCCGGGATACCGCGAAGCCGCGGCTCTCCCCCGCCTTGCGGATCTGCTCATTGAGAAGCTTGGAGGTTCGTGCGAACCCGCGTGTTGTGCTGCGCCTGAATGCCATGATCTAGCTTTTGCTCGACTGCGTACCCTATTGTAAAGAGCCCGAGTACAGGTGCCAGCCTAACCGAATGCCAGGGAATAACGAATGCGTGACTTGAACAGCAATGCAGCGGAGATGAGCGGAGAGCTGCTGGCCTGGTACGATATCCACGCCCGCGAAATGCCGTGGCGCGTCAGCCCAGCAGAGCGCGCCACCGGTATCCGCCCCGATCCTTACAAGGTCTGGCTGAGCGAGGTGATGCTGCAGCAAACCACCGTGGCCGCGGTGCGGGAGTATTTCCTGCGCTTCACCAGCCGCTGGCCGACGGTGCTGGATCTGGCCGCGGCAGAGGACGCCGACGTGATGAGCGAATGGGCAGGCCTTGGCTATTACGCCCGCGCCCGCAACCTGCTGAAATGCGCCCGCACGGTGGCAGGTGAACTGGAGGGCGTCTTTCCCGGCAGCTACGAGGGGCTGCTCAAGCTGCCCGGTATCGGCCCCTATACCGCTGCTGCCATCGCCTCGATCGCCTTCGACCGCCCGGAGACCGTACTGGACGGCAACGTCGAACGGGTGATGTCCCGGCTGCATGACATCCATGATCCGCTGCCCGAGGTGAAACCGGTGCTGAAGGAGCGCGCGGCGGAGCTGACCCCGGCCCGGCGGCCCGGCGACTATGCCCAGGCGGTGATGGATCTGGGCGCCACCATCTGCACCCCCCGCAGCCCGGCCTGCGGCATCTGCCCCTGGCGGGACCCTTGCGCGGCGCGGGTGGCGGGCACGGCCCCTGAGCTGCCCAAGAAGACACCCAAAAAGCCAAAACCCACCCGCTACGGCATCGTTTACCTGGCCGAATCCGCGGCCGGCACCTGGCTGCTGGAACGGCGCCCGGACAAGGGGCTGCTGGGCGGTATGCTGGGCTGGCCGGGGTCGGAGTGGAACGAGGCCCCTGCCCCCAATCCCCCCTTTGCGGCAGACTGGCAGGATCTGGGCGGCGAGGTGCGCCATACTTTCACCCACTTCCACCTGATCCTGCAGGTGATGACGGCGGAGCTGCCAGAAGGGTTCAATCCGGACCCTGCGCAGGAACTGATCCCCCGCCACGGGTTCCGCCCCGCCAGCCTGCCCACGGTGATGCGCAAGGCCTTTGACCTCTACAGGGGGCGTTAGGTCAGGCTGCCTGCCACTTGGGTTTTCAGATCTTTGGGCCTAGGGTCAGCGCAGACGCGCGCTGACTGATTGGGAGACCCCGGCATGATTGCCCCCGAAACCCTTGCCCGCTGGCAAAGCGCCCTGCCATTCTGGATGTCCTTTCTGCTGCTGCCGCTGGTCTGGTTCGGCGCGCTGCAGGGGGGCTGGGCGCTGCTGCTGCCGCCGCTGGTCACCTGGCATCTGTTTGCGGTTCTGGACGGGATGTTCGGGCTTAACCTGGAAAACGCCGATCCCCAGACGCCGGACAGCGATCTGAAGTGGTACAAGGCGCTGACCGCGGCCTGGGTGCCGCTGCAGTTCCTCACGCTGTTCGGGCTGATCTGGTATGTCAGCGGCGCGGAACACCTGAACGGGTTCGAAAAGTTCGCCGCGTTTTTCGGCGTCGGCGTGGTGACCGGCGCTGTCGGCATCAACTACAGCCACGAGCTGATGCACCAGTCCAGCCGGGCCGAGCGCTGGCTGGGGGATATCCTGCTGGCGATGGTGCTCTACTCGCATTTCCGGTCGGAGCATCTGCTGGTGCATCACCGCTATGTCGGCACCCCGCGCGATCCGGTCACTGCGCGCTACAACGAGGGTTTTCACCGCTTCTATCCGCGGGTGCTGCGGCAGTGCTGGCATTCCGCCTTCCGCGCCGAGAAGGAGAAGCTGGCGAAGAAAAACCGCCCCTGGACCGACCGCTCCAACCCGTTCTTCCGCTACTGGGCGCTGCAGGCAGCCATGCTGCTGCTTGCGCTGCTGCTGGGCGGCGTGACCGGCGTGCTGCTGTTCCTGGTGCAGGCAGGCACCGCCATCTGGCAGCTGGAGGTGGTCAACTATGTCGAGCATTACGGGCTGACCCGCAAGCATCTGGGCGATGGCAAGTATGAGCCCGTCCAGCCGCGCCATTCGTGGAATGCGGCGCACAAGGCATCGAACTGGCTGCTGATCAATCTGCAGCGCCATTCTGACCACCATTACAAGCCGAACCGGCGTTTTCCGCTGTTGCAGAATTATACCGAGGCCGACGCACCGCAGCTGCCCTACGGCTACCCGGTGATGACCATCGCCGCGATGATCCCTCCCCTGTGGCGCCGGGTGATGAACCCCCGCGTGCGCCGCTGGCGGCAGCGGTATTACCCCGAAATCACCGACTGGCACGCCTATAACAAGGCCGAGAATCCGCTTCCGCGCTAAGGCTCAGCCCCAGGCCAGCACGGTCATCGGCTGATCCAGCCCGCGCACCTCCTGGCCGGGGTGCCGGGTGGCACCGTCCAGCAGGCCCGGCTCTGCCTGTTCTGCCCTGACCTGCTGCGCCAGCGTTTCACTGACCACGATCCTGGCCTGCAGCGTGCGGGTCAGGCTCTCCAGCCGGGCGGCAACATTCACCGTCATGCCGATCACCGCATATTCCAGCCGGTTGGCGCCGATATCGCCCAGCAGCGCCGCGCCATAGTGGATGCCGATCCCGGCGCGGATCTCCGGCTTGCCCTGGCGGATGCGCTCTGTATTCCACTTTGCCAGCGACGCCCGCATGGCATGGGCACAGGCCAGCGCGTTGCTGGCATCCCGCACCCCCGACACCGGCGTGCCGAAGGTCGCCATCAGCCCGTCGCCCAGGTATTTATCCAGCGTGCCGTGGTGGCGGAACACCTCGCGCTCCATCCGGCCGTGAAATTCGCGCAAGAGATCGATCACCGCCCGCGGCTCCATCCCCGCTGACAGCCGGGTGAAGCCGACGATGTCGATAAACAGCACCGCCACGTTCTCGCTGCGCACCTGTTTCAGCGGCTCGTCGTTCTGCGACAGCTGCTCCACCACGTTGGGCGAAAAGTAGCGCGACAGGTTGGCCCGCTCCCGCGTCAGGCTGGCATTGCGCCGCAGCAGCCCGTTGAACCGGCGCACCGAAAAGCCCAGCGTCACCGCCACCAGCACAAAGACCACCGCCTCCTGCACCCGCAGCCGCACAACAAAACTGTTTGGATCAAAAAACTCCGCCAGTTCCGGACTAAAGCCTAGGGCCGTGTTCACCGCTTCCGAGAGCCCCGGAACCGGGCTGGAGAACCACCACACAAGGGCCAGCGCGCTGAGCCACATCATCGCCGTCCAGGTGCCGATCGCAATCACCGTGCGCCAGGAATAGGCCATGGTGCCAGCCGCAAGGATGATAAAGAAATACTGGAAATTGTCGAACCTGTACTGCATGGCCACCGGTATGACACGGCTGTCGAAGGGGTTGGGCACGACCAGGCCGTAGGTCATGATGAGAAGGTCGAGGAAGATCAGGAAAAGCTCTACCCGCGACCTGCCGACTTTGCCCGCCCGGCTGATGAACCATCCATTGAGGCACAAGAGCGCAAGGATCCCGTGGTAATACAGCACGCTCCAGACCGGGTTCAGGAAGACAATGAAAATCGCAATAATAGGCAGTGCAATCCAGCGGGCCCGCACAGCCAGCTGCAGCCCGCGCCGCTTGTGCGCATCCAGCGCCGCCTCCGCAAACTTGCTTTCGGCGGATGAGGCCCGCTGCAAGCTGCCGCGCTCCGCCGCCTGAACGGCGCTGGTTCCGGACGCAAAGGCGGTATCGGTCATCGGCTTTCCCCCCTGCCCGCGGGCTGCTGCAGTTGCGGCACTTCAGATAACGGCCCGGCACGGCACAGGGAATAGCGCATCGGGCCGCATCAATGCAAAAAACCCCGCCTGGAACAGGCGGGGCAAGGTGTGCGCCTGCGCATGCGCGCAGGCACCTGCAATAGACTGCTGTGTTCGGAACCCGTGGTCTTCAGTTCTGCATCTCGGCCCGGATCTGCTGGCGCAGCACGTCGATCGGCACCGTCTTGCCGTCGCGCTTGAAGCACCAGTAGGTCCAGCCGTTGCAGGACGGCGCATTTTCCAGATGCGCCCCAACCTGATGGATCGAGCCCTTGATGTTGTCGCCGATCAGGGTGCCGTCTGCCCGCACCTTGGCCTTGTGGCGGCGGTTCATCGAATAAAGCTCCTCGCCCGGGCGCAGCATGCCGCGCTCCACCAGCTGGCCGAACGGCACCCGCGGCGCCGCGCGCTTGCTGGCGGAAACCTCCAGCGCCTCGCGGTCGAACTTGCGCACTGCCTTGATCCGCTTTTCCGCCACCTTGCGGTAGGCTTCCTCGCGCTCGATCCCGATGAATTCACGGCCCAGCATCTTGGCCACTGCGCCGGTGGTGCCGGTGCCGAAGAAGGGATCCAGCACCACATCGCCCGGGTTGGTCGCACCAACCAGGATGCGGTGCAGCAGCGATTCCGGCTTCTGCGTCGGGTGCGCCTTGTCGCCGTTCTCGTCCTTCAGCCGCTCGTGGCCGGTGCAGATCGGCAGCACCCAGTCGCTGCGCATCTGGATGCCTTCGTTCAGCGCCTTCAGCGCTTCGTAGTTGAAGGTGTATTTCGCGCCTTCCGACTTCGACGCCCAGATCATCGTCTCATGCGCGTTGGTAAACCGCTTGCCGCGGAAGTTCGGCATCGGGTTCGACTTGCGCCAGATGACGTCGTTCAGCACCCAGTAGCCTTCGTCCTGCAGCAGCGCGCCGACCCGGAAGATGTTGTGGTAGGAGCCGATCACCCAGATCGAGCCGTTCGGCTTCAGCACCCGGCGCGCCGCCTTCAGCCACTCGCGGGTGAACTGGTCATAGGCCGCAAAGCTGGAGAACTGGTCCCAGTGATCGTCCACGGCATCGACCTTGGAGTTGTCGGGGCGGTGCAGCTGGCCTTTCAGCTGCAGATTATAGGGCGGATCCGCGAAGATCAGATCGACCGAATTGGCCGGCAGACTGTTCATCGCCTCGATGCAGTCCCCGCCAATAATCGTGTTTAAAGGGAGCGCTGCCGCGCCCTTTGTCATGGTTTTATTCATTGCTCTGCCTCATAACCGCGGCGCATTTTTGCGCTCATTAGGTTGTCCACAGGATGAGTCATCGCGGATTCGAGGTCAATTTGTTTATTACAACAACGCCTTACGGTTCACTCTTGATACAAGATGTTGTGTACCGGCTTAAAGGAGCGCCGATGATGTGGGGTCACACCCAGTTGAACTAGCGCCTCGCGGTGCTGTTTCGAGGGGTAGCCTGCGTTTTTCTCCCAGCCATATCCGGGGAACTGTTGCGCCAAATCCACCATGATCCGGTCGCGTGCCAGTTTGGCGATGATCGACGCCGCCGCAATCGACAGCGATTTGGCATCCCCCTTGACGACCGCTTCGCAGGGCAAGACCACCCCCTTGGGGATCAGATTGCCGTCGATCAGCAGGTAATCCGGCGCCGGGTCCAGCGCCGCCACCGCGCGCTCCATCGCCAGATGGGAGGCGCGCAAAATATTCAGGGAATCAATCTCTTCCACCGTGGCGTGGGCAATGGCCGTCTGCGCGGAGGACAGGATCAGGCCTTCCAGCGCCGCGCGTTTTTTCAGGCTCAGTTTCTTGGAATCGTTTAGGCCCTCGGGGATCGCGGCACCGTCCAGAACCACTGCCGCGGCCGTCACCGGCCCGGCCAGCGGCCCGCGGCCCACCTCATCCACTCCGGCAATCCTCAGATGCCCCTGGGCAAGGGCGGCGGCTTCTAGGCTGTAGTCTGGCTGTGTCATGCGCCCGACAAAGCCAATGGCCGCCGGTTATGCAAGGGCCGCGGCGAAAAAAGGGGGGGCCGAAGCCCCCCAGTTTGCTGCTGCTCGAATCTGCGCTTTGGCTCAGCGCCGCACCAGCCGGTAGCCGTGGCTGTTCAGGCACCCGGGCTTGTATCCGGTGCGATGGCGCTGGCCGTTCCAGAACGTCACCCGGCAAGACTGCGGCAGCGCCTTGGTGTGGCCATAGCTGCGCTCCAGGCAGCCCTTGCCGACCAGCGGATGAGTGCGGCTGTAGCGCGGGAAGTATTTCAGGCACTGGGACGGCAGGTCATAGCGGCGCACCCGGGGCGGCAGCGGTTTCACATACCTGTCATCACGGCCATAGCCCCGGTAAGTGTGGCCGCCATGGGAATGGTTGTGCGGGGGCTGCGTGTAGTTATGGGTCACCGCATTGTCATCCTTATCCCTTGAATGCTTGATGGCAGCGCCAAGGATTCCCAGCAGCGCCAAGCCGCCGAGGATCTTTGCAACGTCTTCATCGGCGCGGGCGGGGGCCGCCGTGAACCCGGTGATGGCAATGGATGCGGCGACGATCAAAGCAATGAATTTGCGGTGCGGTTGCGGGCGGGATGTCCGGGCCATATCGGGACCTTTCTCAGAAATGGATTGTCGCGCAGCCAATGCGCCTTGATGACCCCAGCCTGCTTCCGCCCGCGCCGGACACGCAATATCGGCCTGTTGTTATCAGATATCAGCCTGCCCAACCCCCTGCGGTTATTGAATTTCACGCCGCAGAACCGCAGGATGCCTTCATGAAACAGCACCTTCTGATTGCCGCTGCCGCGGCCGCCCTTCTGGCGCTTTCCACCCCGGCTCAGGCCGCCGAATGCTTTGCCGATTACAAGGCCAAGCAGGACAATCCCTTGCGTCTGCATTACGGTGTGATCCAGCTTTTAGGCGCCTGCCAGAAACAGGCCGCCCGCAGCGAGATCCAGGCGCGCATCGCGTCCGATGGATGGAAGCTTTTAAATGTCCTGACCGTCTTCGGCCCCGAAGGCCTGCAAGAAAGGAAGGCCAATGCCGGATCCTACTATCTCCGTTTCTGAGGCCCGCGCGGCCGGCAGCAGGGTGATCGCCTTCGGCATTGCCGCCATCGTTGCGCTTTTGGTGATAGCGGGCACGGTGCTGCTGCTGACCCTGCCGGATGCCAATGCGTTCAACGCGCGCGTTGAGCGGCTGTTTGTCGAAAACGACCTGACCGCCCAGGCCGAAATCAAGCTGCTGGAGATCCTGGCCCAGTCCGGCACCGCCTTTGCCGACACGCTGACCAGCTACCGGATGGTGATTTTCGTGCTGCTGGTCTTTGCAACCGCTATGATGGTGGCAGCGCTGGCGGTGCTGGGCATGCTGGTGATGCTGAACCGCCGCATGGCGCAGATTGAACGGTCTGGCATCCAGGTGAATGAACTGCTGATCAGCCGCGATGAAAACACCGTCTATCTGAACAATATGGGGTTCAAGCTGACGCCCGCCGCGATGGAAACCCTGTCGGTCCTGGCCGAGGCCCGGCTGGACGACGACGTGCTGTCGGGGGCCGAGATCGAGGCGGTCATCTCGGGCCGCACTTCAGCCGATTGCGAGGAAGCTGCCGGCGCCACCCGGATCAAGCGGCTGCGGGACACGCTGGGCAATCAGATGGTCAGCGAGCTGCTGGTCAAGAACATCGCCAAGCGCGGGTATGTTCTGGCCATCAGCAAGGATGTGATCCGCATGGTCTGACTCTGCCCGCTCCGGTCCGCTCAACATCACGTGTTGCGCACTGGAATTCCCGCCGGCAGACCCCAGATAGATCAGAACCGGCCAATGCCGGCCGGTCCTGACAGCCGCAGAACAGACAAGGACCTTAAGGATGGATGCACAGGTTCAGACCGGCACCCGCGGATACGGCATTGTCGTCGAGCCGCTGCACGGCCAGGTCACTGCCCGGCGCAATGGCATCATCCTGGCGCAAAGCACCCGTGCCAAGGTGATGTATGAAACCCGCCTGCCCCCGGCGGTCTATTTCCCGGCAGAGGACGTGACCGTCCCGCTCTCCCCCCATACCGCCCTGCAAACCTTCTGCCCGTTCAAGGGCACCGCCAGCTACCGCGACATCCTGCTGCCGGGGGATCGCGTGCCGAACGGTGTCTGGGCCTATGAGGACGCGATGCCCGAGGCCGAGGCGATCTCCGGCCATATCGGTTTCATGCCCGGCGCAGAGGCTGAATTCGACCTGGGCCGGAACACGGTTGAGATGCCGGACTACGGCAATATCTCTGGGCCGGTGATCGACTGGCTGCTGCGCGATGCTTCCTTGCTGGCGACCCCGGAAGAGCTGACCGCCGCCTTGGCGGAGAAACTGGTGGAGCAGGGCATCTACCTCTCCCGCCTCTCGGTCATGGCGTGGTCGCTGCACCCGCTGATCGCGGGCAAGAACTACATCTGGCAAAGGAAGACCGGCGAGGTCACCACCTACGCGCCGTCTTACGAGATCCACGATCACCCGGCCTACCGCAACAGCCCGCTGCGGCATGTGTCCAACGGCTTGGGCGGGGTGCGCCACAGGCTGGACGCCTGCTGCTCCGACGATGCCTTCCCGATCCTCGAAGATCTGCGCAAGGAAGGCGCCACCGATTATGTCGCCATGCCGCTGCGGTTCTCCGACGGGCGCATCAACGTGCTGACCCTGACCAGCGCCCACCCAAACGGATTTTCCACCGCAAACCTCGGGCTGATCTTCGAATGCTCCGGCGTGATCGCGCGGTATTACGAAATCTTCATGCAGCACGAAAACGCCCAGTCGCTCTTGGAAACCTATGTCGGCAAACGCACCGGCGCCCGGGTGCTGGGCGGCGAGATCCGCCGCGGCGACGGTGATGAAATCGACGCCGCCATCATGTTCTGCGACCTGCGCGGCTCCACCCGGCTGGAGGAGCAGCTGGGCCGCCAGGACTATATCGCGCTCTTGAACCAGTTCTTCGAGACCGCCTCGACCATCGTGCATGATCACGGCGGCGAAGTTCTGAAGTTCATCGGCGACGCTGTGCTGGCGGTTTTTCCGGCCGGCAGCGACCCGGAACAGGCCCGCACCCAGGCGCTCAACAGCGCCCGCGCCATCGTGGCCCGGCTGGAGGAGATCGCGGAGGAGGAAGACGGACACCGCTGCGAAGCCGCCATCGGCATCGCCTACGGCCGGGTGACCTATGGCAACGTCGGCTCGCGGGAGCGGCTGGACTTCACCGTGATCGGCCAGGCCGCCAATATCGCGGCGCGGCTGGGCGATTACGGCAAGACGGTCAATCATCCGGTCGTCGTCAGCTGCGACATCCTGAGCGATCCTTCACATGGCATCCCGCTGGGCGCGGTCAGCCTGCACAATGTCTCGCAGCCGGTGACCTGTTTTGCCATCCCCGCCAGGCCCGCACCGCAAGCCGCGGCGGGATAGACGCGGATGAAGATGCGCACCGCAGAAGGGCCGCCGGTGCAACCCTGCCCCTGAACGCCGTCTCATCAGACCCCCTCCCGCCCTGCCCGCAGGGCAGGGCCACGCCCAAGGCTGCTTTGCCGGCATCTTCGATGCAGGCAACAGGCGCGGGAGCTTTCCGCTACCCCGCACCCAACGCCGCATTCAGCCGGTTGCAATCCCGCGCTGCGCCTCGTCGCCCATGAAGACCAGCAGCGGATTCTCCGCCTGACGCGCCTTGAAGGCCGCCTTGCCGGTCATCCCGTTCCAGCCGCAGTGCACCAGCGATTGCGCCACCGCGCCGCCCAGCGTGGTGCCGGGGCCGGTCACGATGAACAGGTCCGGCGCAAACTCATAGGCCGCGTTCTGCACCGCACGGGTGAAATCATAGGGCTCCACCACCTGATGCCCCAGCGTGTAGTCCCAGAGCGCCTGGGTATCCGTGGCCCCCGGCCACCAGATCTGCCCGCGCCCGTCGATCAGCGGCACCTTCGGCTGGGTGAACAGGTCCGCCCCCAGCCGCTTGCGCCCCTCTGCCGCCACCGGCGCCTGCAGCGCGGTGTGGAACGCCGCATGGTTGGCCAGACGCATCGGGAAACGCTCCTCCACCACCGGCACCGCCGCCTCGAACGCCGCCAGCCCGGCCTCGTTCCCGGCCAGCACCAGCAGCCCGCCCAGATCGATCGACAGCGCCAGTTCATGCCCCTCGCGCGCATTGATCCCTGCCACCAGTGCCAGCAGCTCCGCCTTGCGCACGGGATCGTTCTGCCAATCCGGCCCGGCAAAGGGATAGACCAGCTGGCCGCCGATCAGCTGCTCCTGCATCAGGGTGCCCATTGTGTTCACCACCTTGAACCCGTCCGCCGCACTCAGCGCCCCGGCCGCCGCCAGCGCGATGTACCAGCCCATCGAGTTGCCGGTGACCGCAACCACCTCGATATCCTCCACCAGCGACTGCGCATCCGCCAGCGCCGAGGCATAGATCAGCGGCGAGGCGATATCCCCGCGCGAATACTTCGACACGGAGAACCGCGTGGCCCCGTCCAGTGCAGTGACCTCTTCTTGCCCGGCGTCCCGCCGCTGCGCATCAAAACCCGCAAACAGCGCGGCCTTATCCGCGTGGTGGCGGTGCAGATACCCCAGCTCCGCCTTGTTATAGGTGCCCCGTCCAGGGCAGATCAGAACAGCGGTGCGGGTCATTTCTTGCCTCCTGCCAGCGTCAATGCAGCCGCAACGATGCTGTCCTTGGACGGCAGCGTCGCGCCATAGGCGGGTCCGGTTGCGATGAAGCAGTCGCTGGCGGCAATCCTAGCCATGGGGATATCGCTCTGCTCCGCAAACAGCGCCATCAGCGCTTCCGACTGGCTGCCGGTGATGCGGCATTCATCGACGATCAGCACATGCTTGCAGCCCTCGACCGCCTCCAGCAGCGCCGCCTCCGGCAGGGGCGCCAGCCAGCGCAGGTCCACGATCCGCGCCTGCACGCCCTGCGCCGCCAGCTCTGCCTGCGCCTGGGTGGAAAGGTAGCGCCCGTTGCCATAGGTCACGATGGCCAGATCGCTGCCATCCCCATGCACCCCGACCTCACCCAATCCGATGCGCTGGTCCGGCGAGGGGTAGGTCCGCATCCAGCCGCCGTCCTTTGCCTCAAGCAGGTCCCGCATCGGGTAGAGCGCAATCGGTTCGACAAAGACCACCACCCGCTGCTCCTCGCGCGCCAGCCGCACCGCCTCGCGCATCATCATCGCAGCCTCGGCGCCGTCCGACGGGCAGGCAATCACCAGCCCCGGAATATCCCGCAGCACCGCCAGCGAGTTGTCGTTGTGGAAATGGCCGCCAAAGCCCTTCTGGTAGCCCAGCCCGGCAATCCGCAGCACCATCGGGTTCGCAAACTGCCCGTTCGAGAAAAACGGCAAGGTCGCCGCCTCGCCGCGCAGCTGATCCTCGGCGTTGTGCAGATAGGCGAGGAACTGGATTTCCGGGATGGGCAGGAACCCGTTGTGCCCCATGCCGATCGCCAGCCCCAGGATCGACTGCTCATCCAGCAGCGTGTCAATCACCCGGTCCGGCCCGAACCGCTGCTGCAGCTTCTGGCTGACGCCATAGACCCCACCCTTGCGGCCCACATCCTCGCCCATCATGACGATTTCGCGGTGCTCCAGCATCAGATCTGTCAGCGCCCAGTTGATCAGGCGCGACATCGGCTGCGGCTCCTCCATCGCCCGCAGGTCGCTGCCGAATGCCTTAGCGCGTGTCTCGGCACTGGGGCCATTGGTCGGCGCACACTGCCGCTGCGGCGGGATCAGGCTGGCCGCCACATCCGCCGCCGTTTTCAGATGCGGCCGCGTCACCGCTTCCGCCCGGATCCGCTCCACCCGCGCGCAGGTGTCCTGGTAGATCTTCAGCGCGTCCGCAGGGGTCAGCACCCCGGCTTCCTCCAGCAAGCGCACCGAATGCAGCAGCGGATCGTTGGCCTCATCCGCCTCTACCTCGGTCTTGGCCAAGTAGGAGGTCGGCACATCCGCGCCGGCATGGCCGTAAAGCCGCACGGTGCGCAGGTGCAGGAACGCAGGCTTCTTGCGGGTCCTCACATACTCCGCCGCCTCCTGCGCCACCTGAAAGGCGTTGTAGATATCCAGCCCGTCCGCCTTGAAATATTTGATACCGGGGCGATGCGCCATCGAGGCCTCGATCCAGCCTTTCGGCGTCTTGGTCGAAATGCCGATCCCGTTGTCCTCGCAGACGAACAGCAGCGGCAGAGGCACCGCCTGCACCGAGGTCCAGCCCGCCGTGTTGATCGCCCCCTGCGCGGTCGAGTGGTTGGCAGAGGCATCCCCGAAGGAGCACATGACAATCGCATCCTCAGGCAGCACCTGGTGTTCCGGCTGGTGCCGCTTGGCGGCGCCAATGGAATAGGCCGCGCCGACCGCCTTGGGCAGATGCGAGGCGATGGTCGAGGTCTGCGGCGGGATCATCAGCGCCTTGGAGCCCAAGACCTTGTGCCGCCCGCCCGAGGTCGGATCCTCGCTGGAGCAGGCAAAAGACAGCAGCATGTCCCAGGCAATCCGCTGCCCCGGCACCTGATCGGCGCGGGCGATCTGGAAGGCCGCATCCCGGTAATGCAGGAACGCCATGTCGGCCGGGCGCAGGGCGCGGGCCACCGCCGCCATCCCCTCATGCCCGGAGGAGCCGATGGTGTAGAACCCCTCTCCCGCTTTCTGCATCGCCCGGCTGGTCAGATCCAGCGCCCGGCTCAAGACCTGCGCGCGAAAGATGCCTGCAGCCTCCGCCGCGGCAAGCGGCCCTGCGGGCGCGGCGCCTGCAGGCAGGGTCCCGGCCTGAACCCTTTCGAGGAAATTCTGATGCACGATCTGGGCGCGGTCCATGCGGCCTCCTTGGAACACTTGCTGTGTGCAGTTATCCGCGAAACCCCGGTGCAACGCCAATGAGATTGCGTACTGCTGCCATTCCAAAATGGAATGACAGACGGCTGACTCAGTCCGATCCATCACACAACTGGCGGACCAAGCCGGCCCTGGCCGCATAAGCGCTTTCGCCCCCCCCTTCAGCTCGGGCTCCCAACGGAGAGGCCTTTTCCGGCTCAAAGGCTCAGACCGCCGGGACGGCGCCGGCAAGCGGCGGGCGAACACGGCAGCGCCGCTAAACCTATGATGATATTTTGCGCCGCGACTCACCTCGCAGGGTTGTCAGGGCAACGGCCATTTACTAGGACCACGCGTAAGCGAACTTTAATTGAGTATTTTATCATGTTGATTACCCCAATCCTCCTGTGCGGAGGGTCCGGAACCCGCCTGTGGCCGCTGTCGCGCAAAAGCTATCCCAAGCAATTCGTGCCCCTGATGGGGGAAGAGACCCTGTTTCAGGCCTCCGCCCGGCGGCTGTCGGGGCAGACGGATCAGCTCAGGTTTGCCGCGCCGATGGTGCTGACCAATTCCGATTTCCGCTTCATCGTCACCGAGCAGCTGCAGGCCATCGGCATCGACCCCGGCGCCGTCCTGATCGAGCCGGAGGGGCGCAACACCGCGCCTGCCGTGCTGGCCGCGGCCCTGCGCGCCCAGGCCGAAGACCCCGATGCGGTGCTGCTGGTGGCGCCCTCGGACCACGTGGTGCCGGACACCGCAGCCTTCCACGCCGCTGTCGCCAAGGGCCTCGAAGCGGTGGCCCAGGGCCAGATGGTGACCTTTGGCATCACCCCTGCCCATGCCGAAACCGCCTATGGCTATCTGGAGCTTGCTGCCGCGCCAGAGGCCGGGAACGCCCCGGTTCCGCTTAAGCAGTTTGTCGAAAAACCCGATGCCGCGCGCGCCGCTGAAATGCTGGCAGCGGGCAACTTCAAATGGAACGCGGGGATCTTCCTGTTCCGCGCCGCGGATGTCATCGCCGCCTTCAAAACACATGCGCCGGCGCTGATGGAGCCGGTGCAGGCAGCGCTGGATCAGGCCAAGACAGACCTCGGCTTTCTGCGCCTGGCGGCAGAGCCCTGGAGCCGTGCCGAGGACATCTCCATTGACTATGCGGTGATGGAAAAGGCCGAAAACCTCTCAGTCGTGCCTTTTGACGCGGCCTGGTCGGACCTTGGCGGCTGGGATGCGGTCTGGCGCGAAAGCGGCCCGGACGCAACCGGCGTTGTCACCAGCGGCGGCGCCACCGCGATTGACTGCCGGGACACGCTCCTGCGTGCCGACAGCGAACGGCTGGAGGTTGTCGGCATCGGGCTGGACGGCATAATAGCGGTGGCGATGAATGACGCGGTGCTGGTTGCCGACAAATCCCGCGCCCAGGATGTGAAAAAGGCCCTTACCGCGCTGAAGCAAAAGGGCGCGGCTCAGGCCACCCAGTTCCCCAAGGACCACCGCCCCTGGGGCTGGTTCGAGAGCCTGGTGGTTGGCGACCGGTTCCAGGTCAAGCGGATCCAGGTGCATCCCGGCGCGTCGCTGTCACTGCAAAGCCACCTGCACCGCTCTGAGCACTGGATCGTGGTGAAGGGCACTGCCAAGGTAACGGTGAATGACGAGGTGAAACTGGTGACGGAAAACCAAAGCGTCTACGTCCCGCTTGGCGCCGTCCACCGGATGGAAAACCCCGGCAAGGTGCCGATGGTGCTGATCGAGGTTCAGACCGGCGCCTATGTCGGCGAGGACGACATTGTGCGCTATGAAGATGTCTACGCGCGGGGACAGGGCGAAAAGGGCTGAGTCTGTGAAAGTCGCCATTGTTCATTACTGGCTCGTCGGCATGCGCGGCGGGGAGAAGGTTCTTGAAGCTCTGCTGGACCTTTACCCGGATGCAGTGATCGTCACGCATGTCTACGACCCCGCCCAGGTCAGCAGCCGGGTCCGCCGCCATGAGGTGCGCGAAACCTTCATCGGCAGGCTGCCGGGCGCAAAGAAGCATTACCAGAAGTACCTGCCGCTGATGCCGCTGGCGCTGGAGCTTATGGACATGCAGGAGTTCGATCTGGTCATTTCCAGCGAATCCGGGCCGGCCAAGGGCGTTATCGTGCGCCCTGATGCGGTCCACATCAGCTATTGCCATTCGCCGATGCGCTACATCTGGGACCATTACCACGTGTACCGGGCGCGTGCAGGGCGGCTGGCCCGGCTGATGATGCCGCTGGCCGCCCACAGGCTGCGGATCTGGGATGTCACCACGGCCGCGCGTGTCGATCATTTCATCGCCAATTCCTCCTTCATCGCCAAGCGCATCGAAAAGTTCTACCGGCGCGAGGCCGAGGTGATCTTTCCGCCGGTGGACACCGCGGAGTTTGCGGTTTCCCCGGAAGTCGGCGGCCACTACCTGCTGGCCGGGGAAATGGTTTCCTACAAGCGGGCGGATCTGGCAGTGGAGGCGTTCAACGCCTCCGGGCGCAAGCTGGTGGTGGTCGGCGACGGGGAGATGAGGGAGGCGCTGGAGCGCAAATCCGGCCCCAACATCACCTTCCTGGGCCGGGTGCCCTTTGCCGAACTCAAGCAGCAGTTTGCAACCTGCAAGGCGCTTGTCTTCCCCGGGGAGGAGGATTTCGGCATCATCCCGGTCGAGGTCATGGCCTGCGGCCGCCCGGTGATCGCCTACGGGCGCGGCGGCGCGCTGGATACGGTGATCGAGGGGGTGAGCGGGGTTCTGTTCCACGAGCAGACCGCGGACGCCCTGAACGAAGCCATCTCCCGGTTCGAGGAGGAGCCGGGCCTGGTTGCCGGCCCTGAAGCAATCCGCGAGCTGGCAAAGGGGTTTGATACAGCCGTTTTCAAAGAAAAATTCTCTGCATTTGCGGCGCGGGCACTGGACAGAGCCTGACGCGCGCCGGCGCCGGGCCGCAAGGGTTGAGACGGGGTTAACGGGGCGTGCGCAGGCCTAGGGGGACTTTCATCCCTATGCCTTACCGTCTTGGCGGAACAAAACAGCTGATGAGGCCAGTCCGATGACCAACCCTTTTGACAACCGTGTGCCCGCGCTCTCCGGCCCCGCCCGCGACATTGCGCCGGTCGTCCCGTCCGATACCGTGGACCTGCCGGATGTCGCGATTGCGCTTTATGCCGAAACCGGCGGCGCGGTGACCCTGACCACCGTCCGGGGACAGCAGCGGACCGTCCAGGTCGCCGATTTCTCGATCCTGCCGGTCGGCACCGTCAGGGTTCATGCCACCGGCACCACCGCCGCAGGCATCCACGCGATGGTGCTGGCATGAAACTGCTGACCGATCTCTCCGTCACCGCGCGCCGCCACCGTCCGGCGGCGGCCCCTGCCCTGCTGCTCGACTTCGCCCGGCAGGCCTACCGGGCGGCAGGCGTGCCTGTGCCGCTGTCCTCGGTGCTGAATTTCAGCCGCGCCTCTGCCGCCGTCCGCGGGACCGCAGGCGGCCTGCTGGAAACGGCCGGGCCGGACGTGCTGCGCCTGGACCATGCCTTTGGCTCCGGGGCCTTCCGCGGCGCGCTGTTTGAACCGGCGGCCACCAACCTGCTGAGCCATTCCAGCGATTTCACCCAGAGCGCCTGGTCCGGATACGCCGCCAAGCCTGCGGTCACCGGCGGCCAGGACGCGCCGGACGGAAGCCTGACCGCGATGACGTGGAACTGCAGCGCCACCACCGGCGGTGCCGGCGGCCAGCGCGGCGGCATCCTGGTTGTTGGCGGCAGTGTCTCCGGCGTTGCCACCGCCAGCGTCTGGCTGCGCGCCAGCGCGCCGCTGGGGATGCGCTTCGGCCATTCGGACGGCACCTCAAAGGCCATCACCGTGACCCCGGAGTGGCAGCGTTTCAGCTACACCAATGTGCTGCCCAACACCCAGAACCGGGTTTTCATGCTGTATGAGGATGTGAACGCGGACACCGACGTCTTCATCTGGGGCGCGCAGGTGGAACTGGGCGGCAGCGCCAGTTCATACATCAGCACGGGCGCCAGCCCCACCGCCCGCAGCGCCGACCAGCCCGGCCTGACCGGGATCAGCGGCACCTTTGATGTGACCATCACCTATGATGATGATAGTCAGGATAAACTGGCCGGAGAGACGGTGAGCGAAGGCTGGTGGCCCGCGCTGTCACGGCCCTGGGTGAAGAAACTGGTGGTGGGAAAAGAGGCTGGAAGGTAGGTTCCGGCATCTGGTTCGCCCCTCCCCTTGAGATAGTGAGCGGTAATGAAAGTTGGCTTGATTTCATTTTTCCTGTTGTTTGCGCCGTTTACTGCTGCACGTATTTCTGACGGCTTCTCGATCGGCCTGCTGGACTTGATGTCTTTCGCATTTCTTGCGCTGGCCCTGCCGAGGATTTCGTCTGTCGCAAAAACGGGCCTCGGCTTTCTTCTGACCCTGCTGATCTGTACCCTGACCTTTTCATTTTTAGCCGGAAGCATCGTTAACGAGTTTTCGGCCAGGGACCTTGCATTCGCAAGAATGATTTTCATCATGCTCCCCGCCATCCTGCTTATTTCCCAACCCATGTCCGAGGAAAAAGTCTGGCGAATGACATTTCTCTTTTTCTGGGGAGGCTTCATTGCGGTCCTCTTGGGGATCGTGCTCCATCATCTGGGGATTCAAATCCGAAGCAATCAGCAAGCCCTTTGGGCCGGGGATGGTTCAGGTCCGAGCCTGAGAGCCGGCGGAGTACTCGGCAACAGCTCGGACTTCGGGCATCTGACCGCAGTGTGGGGAAGCGTATGCGGGTTGGGAGTGCTTGTGTTCGGACGAAGGAGAAGCCGCTTCCTGGTGACTCTGCTCATTTTCGCAGTGTCCTTTTACGCGACATGGATCGCGTCCTCGCGCGCAGCCACGCTGCACCTTCTGCTTGCCTACGGTCTGGCGCTGCCATTTCTGCTCGGGCGAACCGGCTGGGCTATGGCGGGCTGCGCCACGGTATTTACCCTTTTGTCGCTTCCATTTCTGCTGTCCGAGTTCAGCCTGTTGCTTCCGCAAAACGTTACATACAACCTTCAGCGGCTGGATTTCCTGAACATTTCGGGAAACAGCACGTTTATGCAAACCGGCCGTTTTGTAAACTGGATTCACCTGATGGCTGTTTTCCAGGAAAATTGGTTCCTTGGAATTGGATACAAGAACATCAACAGCGACTATGGAGTCTGGGGCGACAACTCCTATTTAACGATCCTTGTTGAATTCGGACTGCTCGCCGGGGCTGTCAATATCCTGCTTTGGATCTGGCTGATCGCAATATCTGCGGCGTCCGCGCTGAAAAACCGCCGCGGCGTCGTGTTTTTTGCGGTCGTTTTGTCCGAAGCCGTGCATGGGCTTACCGTGGATACAGGTACAATCTGGTACTCTATGCCGTTTGCATGGTTGTTTATCACCGCCCACTATCTTCTTCAGACCCAGTCCGGGGGCCTTAGGAACAAGAGAGGGGCAGCAACTGCCAGGAACCTCTATCCGGCGACACCGTATACCTGATAGGTTTTTGCCGCCATAACGTCGGCAGAATAGGTCTGCTCAGCCTCCCGGCGCGCGGCGGCGCTCAGACGCGCGCAGTCCTCCACGGTCAGCCCCTGCAGCATCCGGACGGCCTCGTCCGAGGTCCGGAACAGGCGCCCGGTCTCCCCGTCCCGGATCACGTCGGCGTTGCCGACCACATCGGTGGCCAGAACGCAAAGCGCTTCGGACATGGCTTCCAGAACCGCCAGCGGCATGCCCTCCCAGCGTGAGGTCGACACAAAGACGTGGGTCCGCCGGAAGTAGTCCCGGGGATTGGCGACGCCGCCGTGCAGCGTGACATGCTGCGCCAAGCCCTCATCGTTGAGGCGCTGCTGGATCTGCGGCAAGCGCTCTCCGGTACCGATCACATCCAGGTGGAACCGGAGGCTGCCGCTGAGCGCCTTGGCGATGTCGATGAGCAGATCCGGGTTCTTCTGATGGTCATACCTGCTGACTGCCAGCAGCCGGAGCTTCCCGCCATCCCATTGCGGCCGCGTTACCGTTTCGGGGATTTCGATGCCGTTGGGGATCACCGCCAGCTTGTCAGCGCGGATGACCCCAGCCTCCCGGATGAGCCTGGCCTCGCCTTCCGACACGCAGATGGCCTTTTGCGTGCCCCAGCCCAGGAGCTGCTCAAGACGGAGGTACAAGGCTTTCTTCAGCGGGCTGTATTCACCGGTGTGAAGCCCGTGGAACGTATGCACCACAGGGCGCCCGGTCCACAGTCCCAGCATGCGGGCATAAAGCCCGGCGCCCTTGCCATGGGAGTGCAGCACGTCGATTCCTTCGCGCCGTATGAACCTTGCGGTTGCGGCCAGCGAACCCAGCGAGAACGCGCGGTGCGGCAGCGGGACGATTCTGTCAGGCCCCAGCAGCGCGCGATAACGGTCGTGGTAGGGCTTGTCATCCGGGCAGGCCACATAAGCCCCGATCCCCTGTGGGCGGTGCTTGAGAAGCTGGTACAGGTGCTCCGGCCCGCCGCCGAGATCGGCCCGAACGGTGAGAAACAGGACCTTCATCCCCCCTCTCCTTTCCAGGCGGACAGGTCCCGCTGCAGCAGGGTTTCCAGGCGCTCCACGCCGGGGCGGAACCAGGCGGTCACTTCCGCCCGCAGCGCATCGTCCAGCCGGGGCCGGGGGCGTTTCACGTTCAGGAAGCCCTTGAGCGCGGCAACCAGCTTGCTGTCGCGCGCCAGAAGCGCCAGGCGCAGGGTCCTGACCGCCGGGGCCAGCGGCCCCGGGGGGGCCAGCAGGAAGTGCGACAGCCGGGGAAACCGCTGGGCGTGGGCGGCATTGCGGGGCGAAAAATCCGTGCGCCCGTCGTCCGGCAGGCCAAGGAAGGACAGCAGGTCCAGCCAGACCGCCCGCGGGTCATCGCGGAAATCGTCATAGATGATCACCTTGCGCCGGGGCGCGGGCACCAGCTCAAAGAAGCGTTCGATCTGCGGGGAAAACGCCGCGATCCGCCGGTAGAGCAGGCTGTCCGGGCGCCCGTCCTTGGCCGCGTCCCACTCCGCCTCGCGCCGCGGCTGATCCTGCCAGGCGGCGGCAAAGTCCTGTTCGGTTTCGAGGCCGGTGTAGAGCTGCTCCATATGGAAGGCGTGGGCCACATCAGCCGGGTTTCTCAGGATCGCCACGAACTTGGCTTCGGGGTAGCGGCTGGCGCAGGTGCTGACCGCCTGCGCTGAGCGCAAATAAGAGGTTGTCCCCTCGCCGATGATCCTGTGCCGTGCCGGGTCGGCAGCGGCAAACAGGGCGTCATACTCTGCCTGCGTTTCCGGGCGCAGCGCGTGCGGCTCAATCCCCAGATCGCTGCACCAGAACAGCGGTTCCTTGGGTTTGGAGAAGAAGACATCTTCGCGTTCCGCCAAGTATTCGGCAATTGCGGTGGTGCCGCATTTGGGGGCGCCAATCAGGAAGAAATTCGGGGTGCTCATGCGGCTTTGCTCCACAATGAGAAAATGGAAGGGTCGATGCCGACCCGCTTTTTGACGGTAAATAAAAGGGTGATATGCGTGACCGCACGCAACCCTGCGGTGCAGACTGCCGCGCCGGTCATGCCAAAATGTTCGGTGGCCGGGACCAGGGCGGCAAGGCAGATGCAGTTGAACCAGACCAGCCGCCGCAGGAGAATTTTTTCCTGGCCGGCCAGTTCCAGGATGTTGGGCACCGGGCCGCAGCAGACGGAAATGAGGAAGCCGGCCCCCAGAACGGTCAGGGCGGGGGCCGCGGTTGCAAAGTCCGGGTTCATCAGGGCAAGCAGCCAGTCGCCATGGAACACGATGATCAGAAAGCTGACCAGTGTGGCCAGGCTGACGAGGAGGACAGAATACCTCAGCATGGCCTGTGTTTCGGCGAAATTCCCGTTGGCATGCCCGCGGGCAACCAGCGGTGCCACGACCATGGCGGATGCGAGGGTGAAGAGGTCAAGGACTAGCGCGATCCGGAAGGCCGCGAAGAAGGGGCCGACCTCATCAGGCGAGAGCACCACGCCCAGAATGACCGGCGCCAGCACCGGCCCGCCAACCGTCTGGATCAGCGACGTGCCCCAAAGCGGCAACCCCGTCCGCACCCGTGCAGCCGCGGCCGCGAAAACCTCACGCAGGGCTATGGGCCTGCGCAGATAGGGATCGCTTCCGGCCTGAAGCAGGATCAGGGCAATCAACGGCAGGCCTAAAAGCCACACCGCAGCTGCCGCAGACAGGCTGAGCGAAAAGCCCCAGAGGCCCAGGCAAACCGCCAGAATTGCCAGCCTCCAGAAGATATCCCGGGGCAGCAGGGAAAACGCAATCGTCCGGTATCCGCGGAAGAAATGAACGGCGTTCTCGGCGAATGCCAGGGCGGCTGCCAGGACAGCCATGGCCGCAAACACCTGCGCATCCAGCTGAAGCAGGCCGAAGGCCCTGGCCGGAACCAGCAACAGCGCGCAGGCCAGGGTGCCGAGAACGACAATCAGCAGGCTGGATTTCCCGATCAGAGCGAGCTGCCGTCCATCCGCATTTTCATGGGCGATGGCGGCGTCCTTCAGGGACATCATGCGCTGCCCCAAAGACCCGGCAACCGCGAGCAGCGTTGCCAGGGAGAAGCAGAACCCGATGACCCCGAAGCTCTCCGTGTCGGTGACCCAGGCCAATGCGGTGAACATTGCCAGTGACGCCGCGGCGGCTGACCCTTTGATCAGGACCGCGACTGCGCCGCCGCCAAGCAGGCGCAGGAGCGTCTTGTTGCCTTTGAGCCGGTGCAATAGCTTCATCGTGAAAAAACTCTTTATCAAACTGCGTTCGCAAAAAATATGCATTCCTCCGGACAGGAGGCCTGCAGCGTACGGCTCTCAGGTCCGGAAAGTCCGCGGATCAGTCCGCCACCGCATTGATCGGAGCCGTGATCAGAGACGGTGTGATCTGGTCGATGGTGCGGCCCCAGCGGGTGACAGGGTTTTCGGCCACAAACACGATGTCATCGGGGCGCAGCTCGAAACGGGCAGCGAGCGGCAGATGCGCGGCATTGCGCACGTCCAGATGCCAGGCGGTGACGGCGCCGAACTCGCGAATGTCGTCGGAGGCGCGCAGCACGTAGACCTGCGACGCGTCGCCGGTCTCCTTGGCGATGCCGCCGC
This sequence comes from Leisingera aquaemixtae, assembly GCF_006740765.1. GTDB lineage: Bacteria > Pseudomonadota > Alphaproteobacteria > Rhodobacterales > Rhodobacteraceae > Leisingera > Leisingera aquaemixtae. Next base: position 3,476,460 of record NZ_CP041159.1, on the reverse strand, counting down.
CGGTGTCGAACAGCGCATCCGCCAGCGTCGCCTTACGGCCGAACGGCAGCGTGTAGCGGCCCTGGGTGCGGACCTCGCCGCTCAGATAGACGTAATCCCGGTCCACCGCGTCCAGCTCCAGCGCCTGGGAGAAGTTCTCGCGCTGCTCATCAAGGTCGGCGCGGCGCAGGGTGAGGGCGGCGGTCAGCTCGTCAATCGCAGCACGGCGGCCCGCCAGGGTGGTCTGCTGCAGCTGGATCTGCTGCGCGAAATAACGCTCGGCGCGGCCAAGGTCGTAATCGGTGTCCACAAACACCGAGTCATCCGCCAGCAGCTTGAGACGCTGCAGTTCGGAGCGGGCATAGAGATCCTCCAGCGGGATCTGGTACATGGTGCCATCGCGGTAGATCCGGACCGAGCTGGTGTCGATATCCGCCACCGAGACCGACCCCGCCGCCGCCAGCGCCTCGCCCAGGGCGAGCGGCGTCAGGGTGATGGGGTAAACGCCGGGCTGGCCCACGGCGCCGCCGATCGAGACCCGGCGGGAATTGAATTCGGAAATCTCAAGGCTGAAGGTCGGGTCGATCTGGCTTTCCACCAGGCGCTGGAACAGGAGCGCTTCGGCCTCGTCCACGGTGAGGCCCGCGATGCGCACGCGGCCCACGTCCGGGATGTTGATCGAGCCGTCATCCTGCACGGTGTAGCCGTTGCGGCTGTTCTGCGCCGCCAGCAGCCCGGACAGTTCTGCCACGGTGCCTTGCGTCGACGGGGTGGACAGCACCACCACATCGCCGGTGCCGATGGTATAGGGGCCGGGGTCCACAGCGGGCGGCGGATCCAGCCGCAGCCCCTGGCGGCTGCCGTCCTGGGTGGAGGGCGCGTCGGGCAGCCGGCCCAGGCCGCGCGGGCTGGCCCCGGCACCCGAGCCTGCGGAGATCTGGAAGACGGCAGGCAGGGTCTTGGGCTGATAGGCGGCGCGGTTGGCGACCAGCACGGTTTCCGGGGTCACGGCCACCACCCGGACCTTGCCCGCGTCCGACACGCCTGCCTTCACGGCAGGGCTGCGGTAGACGGTTGAGCAGCCGGACATCAGTCCTGCCAGAGCCAGAGCGCTGAGGGCAACGGAAATGCGGCGCACGGTGCGTCCTCCAATCAACTTACAATCAAATCTCATCCGGCACCGTCTTCATAAAGAGGTTGCCAAGGAAGCTGCCGGTCCACTGCGAGGATTGCAAAACCTCGGGGACTCCCTGCCGCACCCAATAGGTATTCGTGAAGCTTTCCGCTACCCCGTGGCAGCGTTCTTCCAGCTTTTGAGCGGCAACCGGCAGGCCGCGCAGAAAAATGCTCTCCGGCCCCAGGCGCGTCACAACGCATTTGTAGGCGTGCAGTTCGATCTGGTCGTTGCCGTTCAGGAAACTGTGGAACCGCTCCGCCGTGCCCTCCTGCCGGGCCAGCACCAGCGCCGCGCTTTGCCGCACATCCGAGGCCGCCAGACCAGAGCCGAACCCCTTGGCGGAGGTGAGAAACCCCTTCTCCAGCGTGATCGTGGCGCCATCGGCGGTCAGCCAGGTCTGCACCCCTGCCCGCTCGGTCTCCAGCAGCATGACGCCGCTCAGGTCGCGGCTGGGAAAGCTCACCTCCAGCCGCGGCGGGATCGGGCGCACAGACGCCAGCGCATTGGCGCGCGGATGGAACCGGGGCGCATCGGGCTGCAGCGCGCCGCGCAGCAGGTCGAGTTCGTCCCTGGCGTCGCCGCAGGACGCGAGCAGCAGGCAGATCAGGGCAGTGCGGAACAGCCTCATCGCAGGAACCTCCCCCATCCCTTGGCCAGCTGCTGGGCGCGCGCCTCGCGGGTCACGCCATACAGCCGGTTGCGCACATTAAGCCGGGCGCCGCCATCGCGCAGCACCGGGCGGATCACCTGCGCCAGCCGGTCGCGCGACGGGCGGCCGGTCAGCCAGGACACCGGAATTTCCAGCCGGATCCCCTTGTCAAACGAGCCTTCGCCGAAATCGTCGAAGCTGACCGTGGTCAGGGTAAAGAAGGCGCCGACCTTGAAGCCATTGGCAAATTCGCGGTCGAGCGTGACGGTGGCCCCGTAGTCGCCGGCCAGATATCGGCCTGCGTCCACCTGCGCGTGGTATTCGCCGGGCAAATCGTAATAGGCGGAGACATGGCCGGTCGCGACCGAGTAGTCCTGGAACCCGAACAGCACGTCAAAATCGCGCTGCTTGACGTAATTCACCTCTGCGCCCAGCGCCAGCCGGCTGTCCGCCGGGAACCACAGCACTTCGCCCGAGACGCCGCCGTACATGGTCTCCAGATAACCCGCCGTGGTGCGGGCATAAAGATCGGCGCCGGGACGCCAGATGTATTCGGCGGTCAGATGCTCGACGCGCAGGTCGGATTCCCGGGCGTAAATCCCCCAGTCGGACCGCACTCGCTGGATCACCGAATTCGACTGCCGCTGGCTGTCATCGAGGTTGCCGGCGGCCGGCTGGCGCAGTCCGGCAGACAGGGTGAACCCCGGGGCGGCGGTGTAATCCAGCCCCATCTGGGCGCCGATTTCATAGCGCAGCGGCGCATCCGGGTCGAAGAACGAAGCCTGCAGATAGGGGCCGAACCGGTAGCTGAAATTCGGATAGGCCGCATCGGTGAAGCCGCCCCTGAACAGCGTCAGGCTGTCGGATACCTCGGCCCGGGCAAAGCTGCGCCAGGCCCCGTCGGGATCATGCTCCAGCTCATAGAGATCCTGGCGGGCGATGCGCACGGAACTGAGCGGCACGCCGTTCGACATGAGCGCGATATCAAAGCTTTGCACCCGCGCAGGCTGGGTATTGGCCAGCACCCGCGCCGCCCGCCCGACAGCCTGCGCCGCCTGGCCGTAGGTGCCGTTTTCCACCCCGATCCGCAGCGTGCCGCCCGCGTCCTCCAGATAGACCAGCCGCAGCCCTTCCAGCTCCAGGCTGCGCGTCAGGACCTGCTGCCGGCGGCCCGGTGCCGCGGTATCAGGCAGGTTCCAGCTGGCCAGCGCCACCCGGTCGATCGGCTGCAGCGGCGGCGGCGAGGCGCCCTGCCCGCCCGGCGCCACGCTTTGCCGCGGGTCGATGAAATAGCTGTAGTTGAGCCCCAGGGTGGTGCCGTACATGAAGGCCGCGGTCACCTGCGCCCCGTTCTTCAAACGGTACTGGGCGCCCAAGTTGAACGGCGAGCTGACCTCGAAACCGATGCGGTCCCGCTCTTTGGTATAAAGGTCCGGGGAGTATTCCGCGAGCAGGATCAAGCGGTCGCTGTAGGCCCAGCTGGCGCCGCCGAACAGCGCCGCTTCGCCCCGGAACCAATTGCCGAAATCCAGCCGCCCCGTTTCGGTGATGTTGCCCGCACGAGGATCGCTGCGGGTGTCGAACCGGCTGCTGAGCAGACCCAGCGGGTTGGAGAAACTGCCGCGTCCGGCCAGCCGCCCCCAGCCGATGCCGCCGGACAGTTTCAGCCGGTCCCGGATGGTCTTGGTGGCAACCAGATATTCCGAGGCATAGATGCCGGTGCCGCCGAAGTCGCGCAGGCCCAATGCCAGGGCCGGGGACGTCCGGCCTTCCTCGCGCAGCTGGAAGTGCAGGTCGAAGCTGCGGTCGAAACGGTCGCCGATCTCCCCGTCGAAGCCCTCGATCACCGCATAGCGGAAGCTGCCATGCACCCAGGGCAGCATCTGAAAGGTCATCGTGGCCCGCAGGGTCTGATCCAGCACACCGCTGGTAAAGGCCAGGGTGCCGTCGGGATACATTTCAGCCGTAGGCGTTTCGATCAACCCCGGCGTGCCGTAGACTGAAGTGCTTTGCGCCTGAGCCAGTGAAGGGGCGAGTGCCGGGGCGGCCGCCATGAGTGCTGCCGAAAGCAATTGCCGTCCCTGGAAAATCACGTTTGTCATACCGTCTAAGAATGTACTGCTGGCCTGCCGCCCCTTTATCCGTTTTTCGGCGGACTGTCCCGCAGGCTGGAGAAAAGGCCGGAAATGTCTTTCTGCTGTGGCGAATCTGCCTGTCTCTTTCCCTGTTTCGGACGCCAGTGCAACCCTTGCCGGAGCAAAACCGGCGGTTGCGCGGCTTCTGCGGTTTCCGCCATTGGTTTTGCCGCCGGACGGCGGCGGAAAAACACCATTTTGGACACACAAAAGCGGCTTTGCAGCAGTGCAGCATTTGCAGCGCCGGCAGAGCATGATAGCTTGGCGGCGAATAGGTTTAGGAGATTGACGATGATCCGGATTACCCTTTTGGCCCTGGCCCTGTCCGCAACCGGTGCTGCCGCCCAGAGTGTCAGCCCCGCAACCGCTAAGGACGATTGCGAAGACACCCAGAACACCGACGATGACGAGTGTCTCGCAGCGCTGGCAGACGCTGCCTCCGCAGCAGAGGCGGAAGGCGTCACCGGCTTTGTGCCGCTGGTGGCACCGGCGCTTGGAGCGGCAGCCGCTGCCGCCGGACTTGCAGCCGCAGCAGGCGGCGGCGCGACCCCGTCCACCACAAGCACCGTCAGCACGAACTGAAGCACCCGCAACTGCGGCCCGCAGTCTGCAAAAGAGATCGGCGCGCCCCCTGCGAGGCGCGCCGTTCCTTTTCAAGCCGTCTTCTCCGGCTTCAATGCGTCAGTTGGCGTAGTATTTTGAGCCATAGTCGCCGTAGCTGTAGCCATACTGCCTCATCCGGCGGGTGTTGATCTGGCCCAGGATCATCCCGGTCAGGCGCTGGTTGTCGGTATGGAACAGCCGCAGGGCCTCCGCCACATCCTGTTCGGCGGTGTCGTCCCATTTCACGGTCAGCAGCACCGCGTCCGCATTGCGGGCGATCAGCCGGGCGTCAGACACAATCAGCACCGGCGGCGTGTCGATCAGAATGACGTCATAGCGCTGCCGCATCTCGTTCAGGAAGTCGCGGAACCGCTCCGACGCAAAAAGATCGGCGGCGTTGGCCGAGGTCTTTTCCCCCGCCAGGATGTCACAACCCAAGAGCGGATCCTGGAAGATGGCTTGGTCAGCCGCGATATCCCCTGCCAGCACCGAGACAATGCCCTGCGGCGGCACATTGCTGAGCTGGGCCGTCATCGTCCGGCGCCGGATGTCGCCCTCGACCAGCAGCACCTTCTTGCCGATGCCAACGAAGTTCTGCGCCAGCGCCAGCGAATTGGTGGTTTTGCCTTCCCCCGGCAGGGAGGAGGTCAGGACCACGACCTGCGGCGGATGATCCACATTGGACAGCATCAGCGAGGTGCGCAGGTTGCGCACCGCCTCCGCGGTGGCGGAAGACGGTTTCTCGGCCAGGTATTCCAGCACCTTGCGGCGGCCGCTGGCCGGGAACACCGGGATCTGCCCCAGCACGCTGTAGCCGGTCTTGCGCTCCAGCTCCTGAGCGGAGCGGATGCCCCGGCGCCGTGCTTCCATCAGCAGCACGATGCCGGCGCCCGCCATCAGCCCCAAAATCCCGCTCATCGCAAGGATCAGCGATTTTTTGGGCGCGGAGGGGCGCAGCGGAATCACCGCCCGCGACAAGAGGCGGCTGTCCGCTTTCTGGATGCCCTCCTGGGCCGAGGTCTCCTTGAGACGGGTCAGGAAATACTCATAGAGCAGCCGCACAGCTTCTGCCTCGCGGGTGAGCTGCTGCAGGGTGATCAGGTCTTCGCTCTGCCGCGCGGTTTGCCTGGACAGTTCCGCCTCCGACTGCACCAGCGTCTGCAGCTGCTGCGTTGCGCGGCGGGCATCCAGCGCGGCGCGGGCCAGAAGCCGCTGGAAGGCGGTGTCAAACGCGGCCCTGCCCGCGGCGGTGTCCGCCTGCGCCAGCAATCGCTGCAGCTGCCGGTCCTGGCTGACTTCCGCCCGCTTCTCCCGGGTTTCCGCCGCGCGCAGCTCGCTGTAGCGCACCTGCGCGGTTTCCTCCGCGGCTCTGGCCAGGGCAATACGCTCGCGCAGATCCTTCAGCTGCACCTCTTGCGCCTGCAGCGCCTCCGGCGAGACCAGGGCGGTGCCCGCATTGAATTCATTGGCCTTGGCCTCGGCGGTTTCCAGCTCCGTCTTAAGCTCGGCCACACGGCCGGTCAGCCAGGTTGTCGCCTGCTCGGTGGCGTCGAATTTCACTTCGATCTGGTTGAGGATGTAGAGATCCACAATGGTGTCGGCAATCAACGCCGATTTGCGGGCGGATTCCGTCTCCGCAGTGACCTCGAACACCAGCGTATTGGGAACATTGCGCACCGAAATCTTGTTCAGCAGGGTCGAAACCACACTGTCCCGGATCAGCTGTTCGACCAGCTCCTCCGGCATCTCTTCCGTCGGCTTCTGCAGGCCCAGCAGCGATTTGATCTGCGATTTCACCGTCCAGATCAGCGCGCCCAGCGCAGAAGGTTCAACCAGGGTTCCGTTGAATTCCGGATCGTCCATCAGGCTGAGCTTGTCGGCGACCTTGCTCATCAGCCCGCGCGATTGCAGCACCTCCAGCTCGGAATTGACCTCGGCGTAGTCGCCCGACAGGCCGCTGACGACGCTTTGCAGATCAACCACGCTTTCCTGCTTGGTCTCCAGCATCACCACGGCGCTGGAGGTGTACTGCGGCACCGCTGCGACAAAGGCGTATATCCCGCCCAGGAAGATGGCCGCCGCGGTCGCCAGCAGCATGATCCACTTGCCGCGCCACAGGGTGGCGAACAAGGCGCCAAGGTCTATGACATCGTCGTCCGGCGTTTCAGAGGGCGCAGGGCGCTGCACAGGGAAGGAAGCTTCACTCAAAGGCGTCTGTTTCATGAATACCCAAGTACCGTACTGATGATGCGCGCCGCACACGCGCATCATCCCCCGCATACACGCGGGGGCTTTAAGAAGAAAGTCCTGCGGACCGGTGCCGGACTCAGCGGCCGGTTCTGCCCAGCACTGCTGCACCTGTGCGGAGGATGATTGTCAGATCCTTGAAGAAACCGCGGCAGGACAGATAGGCCACATCCAGCGCCACCCGCTCATCATAGCTGATGTCATTGCGGCCGGAGATCTGCCAAAGCCCGGTGATTCCAGGCTTTTGGGCCAGATACGCCGGCACGCTCCTGCCGTATTTCGGCAGCTCCTTGGTGACAATGGGGCGCGGGCCGACAAAGCTCATCTCGCCCTTCAGCACGTTCCAGATCTGCGGCAGTTCATCCAGGCTGGTCCTGCGCAGGATCCGGCCAAGCCGGTTGACGCGCGGGTCGCTGGTCAGCTTGTGGTCACGCTCCCATTCAGCAGCAGCCTCGGGGTTGCTGTCCAGATGGGTCTGAAGCCGTGATTCGGCATCGACCACCATGCTGCGGACCTTCCAGCATTTGAACGGCTTGCCGTTCTGGCCCACACGGGTATGCCCGAAAAATCCCGGTCCGCCATCCAAGCGCACAACACCCCACAAAATCAGGATGACAGGAACAAGGACAGGCAACAGCAAAAGAGCAAATAGTATATCAAAAATCCGCTTACCCGATCTGGAGTAATAGCCCGGCGAAGAATAGCCAGGCACCTGATATTCAACAGATCCATCGATGGAGTACGCGGTCAGTGCAAAATCCTGCATCGTCTAACACTCCGAAATTCAAACGTCTTAACCAAAACCCACCTGCCAAAAGGGATAGGTACGGGCTCATTACACTCAAGTTACGACAAACTTAAGTAGTATTTTCTACACTTTTGAGACTTGGTTAACCATTGTGTCCTGGGAGCAAGACCTGGGTGGCCCGGTTCAATTCTGAGGGGATGACGGGCCTTGATTCTGCCGGAATGCTGGTTTCCGGCGCCGGTGGCCTGAGGCCCGATACAGCTCTTTTGGCTGCCAGAGCCTAAAGGAAAGATGAAGCCTGCAGGCGACAGCCCGGCGTCGCCCTTCGGCGCGCAGCCTGTCAGCACGAATTCAGATCGTGTGCCCCCTGGGCGCTAACGCCCGACACGCCGCAAAACCACAGGCCCGCCGAACGCCGAGGCGCTTGGGACGGAACCTGTGCAGAGTACGGTGGGGCGGGGGCTTTGCGGCGAGAAGCTGCTGCGGCGATTGCCGCAGACGCCTGATCAGCCTTGGCGGAAATGGATTTACCCCGCTGAAGGGGCCCGTTCCGAATCAGGCGCGGCGGCGGTTCACTTCCCAGGCCAGGGCCAATGCAGCGCCAACCGCCGCTAGCGTCAGCAGACCCGCGCTGGCGTCGATTTCCGGCACGCCCCACGCATTGCCGTTCCCGTTGCCGCCGTTGCCGTTGCCGACTCCATGCCCGTTGCCATTGCCTTTGCCAGGCTTCGCTAAAGCGGCGGACAGGGTCATGCAGTTGACAATGAAAGCGGTGCTAAGGGCGGTAAAAAGATTTTTCATCTGCTGGGCCTCAAAAGGTAACTGTTAAACTCCCCCATCGAAGGCACTTAACACCTTCTTAACCACCGCTCAACTTGAAGCGTGGGACAGGTGCGTTATTCCCGCACGGCTGTATCCGGTCTGCACCGATGACCTGACGTCAGGCGGGCTGCGCAGGCACGCTCAGGAACCGCGGCGCGCTGCCATCAAGGCAGACAGCAGACAGGGTTCCGGTGGCATAGGCGCCGGTATCGACGGCAATCCGGCCCCGCTCCGCCGCGGGCGTGCTGACGATGGTATGGCCATGCACGACCCAGACCCCGTCCCGGCGCGGGGTGCGGAAGAACTCCCGGTGCCCCCACAGCAGCGTGCCGTCCTGCTGCGCGTCTGCGGCCGTGCCGGGATCCGCCCCGGCGTGGGCCACCAGCACAGTGCCGGACAGCAGAGAGGTCTCCAGACCGGCAATCCAGGCAATCAGATCCTCCCCCATCGCCGCCTGCAGGCGGTCGCGGCAGCTGCGCAGCTCATCTGCGCTCATCTGCGGGCGGGCGCCGCAGATGCCGAAGGATGCCAGCGTCTGCAGCCCGCCGTTCCTGATCCAGCGGCCGCCGTCGCGGGCGGGGTTCTGCAGGAAGCGCAGCAGCATATCCTCATGATTGCCCATCAGGCAGGTCAGATCCGGGCGGGCGCTGAGAAAGCGCAGCAGTCCGGCGCTCTGCTCGCCCCGGTCGACGTAATCCCCGGCCAGGACGACTTGGTGATCCCGCGGCACCTGGGCCAGCATCTGCTCCAGCAGCGGCAGGCAGCCATGCACATCGCCGATCACGCAGAGCGGCACCTCAGGCGCGGGATCCGCAAAGGCGGCGCCTTTTGCGAACTTGCGGAGCATGGATGACAGCACGATAGGCAAATCTCCCGGTAGCCTGTTTGGCGCAGTGAACCCCGGCGTGCGGCAACGCGCCGGGGTTCACTGCGGTCACCTCCGTGATACCCGCCAGCCCGCACCGGGGCAAGCTGGCCTGCTCAGGCGCTGCGGCAGGCTTTCACACCCATGCGGATGATTTCGCTGCCCTTGATCTTGTAGATGCCGGAAATCCGGTTGCGGCCTTCCGCCATGAACCAGACCTTCAGCGGCTCCGGGTAGAAGTCCGCCATCACCCGGCTGAAATAATCGAACTTTTCCTGCGCCAGGCGGCGGCCGCTGCGCGACGGACCGTGGAAGCCGAAGGTGGTGTTCGGATCAACGCAGGCCCCCGGCAGGCCGAGGAACATCGTGCAGGTGGAATAGCAGACCCGGCCGCGGATCTCGACCCGGGTGCCGCTGCGCTTGAGGTTTTTCAGTTCGATCAGCCGGTCGTGCAGATAACCGCCACGGTCGCTGCCCACGACATAGGTTTGCTGGGCGGCTGCTGCCTGCGGCTGCAGCACCGCAAGTGCCAGACATGCGGCAACGGCGGCATTGGCGGTCTTGCGGAAGACGGAACGGGCGCGCCCCGGCAGGGCAGCAGCAGAAGATGCGATATTCAGTGCCAGCATGATCAGATCTCCAATGCAAAGAAACGGGCGTTGGAGACTGGATAGAAAACCCCTGCGCGCTGGCCGGGGTGGAGATGTGGCAAAAATTAGTACATTATCAACACTTTAGCCCGCATGTTAGGCAAATTTTAGTAGTTCTCGCCCTGTCCTGCGGCGTGCCGCCAGGCGGGATGAGATCAGATCAGATCATAATTCATGGTGGCGATGGCCACGGCAGCGATGATGGCGTTGGCCAGCATATGCGCCTGCACGGCGCCGCCGGGGCGGCGGGTCCGCAGGTACAATAGCCCGAACGCAACGCCCGCCGCTGCCCCGGCCAGCCAGCGGTCGTGCAGCGCCGCAAACAGCAGGCTGCTGACCGCCAGCCCGGCCAGGACGCGCCAGGGTGCTGCGGCGGAAGTGCCGGCGGCACGCTCCAGCACATAGGCGCGGAAGAACAGCTCTTCGATGACCGGCACCAGCAGCACCGTGCCCAGCAGGCGGCACAGGATCCAGAACGGATCCGGCGCCTGCGCCGCGCTGGCGGTGGTGTCCGGGGCCAGCAGCAGCCACATTGCCGCCACCGCGCAGCCGGTCAGCCAGTCGGCCGGCCCGGCGCGCCAGTCGATAGCCCTCAGCGCAGGCCAGAACAGCGCCAGCCCCAGCAGCATGAACGCCACCCTCAGCGGGTAGCCATCGGCAGGATTTTCCCAAAGCAGCGGCGTGATGGTGCCGCTCATCATGAAAAGGATGAACGGAACGATTCTGGCAAACAGCGGATCCGCCCTCAGGGGCAGGCCGGGGCGGGCGCCAGGCTTTGCTGCCCCGGTGTGGAAAAAGGCCATGTTGTGGACGATGGCCAGAACCGCAAAGGCCAGCAGCGAAAACATCAGCCAGCCCGCATAGGAGTGAAACCCGTCCACCGCCAGTTTCGGCGAGACATTTGCACCCAGCCAGATCAGCGCCGAAATCCGCAGGATGTTCAGGATCCAGCTCAGGCAGACCGCAACCGGGAACAGCAGCGCCCAGTAGGGGCCCATCCGCAGTGTCCGGCGCGCCAGCAGCGCATAGAGCGCCATGAACACCGCCACCAGGGCCACGCCTTCGGCACCGGAACAGCCCGAGGCAATGCGGACCGAAAAGTCGTTGAGGCCGATAATCCGCTCCCCCGGGAGGGTGAACAGCTCGGTGCCGGTCAAGGCAAACACCCCGCTCGCGGCCTGGAACGTCAGCCGGGTCAACGCGCGGTTCTCGCCCCACAGCCATCCGGTCGCCTCAACCACAAGCGGGAGAAGGAAAAATCCGGCTGCCACCAGCGGCAGGAAGGCGCCATTGCCCAGCAACCACTGCTTCCAGGCGCGCAACGGCAACAGCCAGAGCGCAGCGCCCAGAAGCGCAAGCGCGCCGCCGGCCAGGAACAGCGGCGCCGCCTGGCTGAACTGCGCCTCCAGCTGAGCCAGCGGAAGCCGCCAGAGCGGCACCAGCACCAGCACCAGCCCCAGCAGATGCAGCCCGGCCGGAACCAGGCGGCGGGACGGCGCCGCGGCCGCCAGATGCGCATAGCTGTGCCAAAGACGGGGGCGGGCCACTGTCATCAGAACAACGGCAGCACACATGAAGAAAACGCTCAGAGGAAGCGTCCGCAGCCCCCGGCAGAGAGTATATGCGGACACATTCCCGCAGAAGAACTGGTCCGCATCATAGGTCAGCAGGCGAATGGCCGCGGCCTCGGCCACTGCCACCAACAGAAAAACAGCCAGACGCATGGATGCAGGCCGCAAGATCAGTTCTTGCCTCATGATCACTCCCCGGACGCGCGGTTTGGCAACAGGGTGGCGCAGACCCTGCCCTGTGCAGTCACAGCCGCTCCTTCATAATTCAGGCAGCCGCAGGTTCAAGAGGCTCACCCCGGCCCGGGACGGTCCCGGCTGCGCCGCTCGGCTCACTGGCTGTCCGGGGCCTCCGGGTAATACGCCCGGTACCACTCAACAAACTGCGCTACACCCTCGGCCACTCCGGTTTGGGGGGTATAGCCCGTCAGCCGCCGCAGCAGCGAGGCATCGGCCCATGTGGCGGGCACATCGCCCGCCTGCATCGGCATCAGGTTGCGCTCCGCGGTGCGGCCGGTGGCGGCCTCCACCGCGGCGATAAAATCGTTCAGCTGCACCGGCTCGGAATTTCCGATGTTGATCACCCGGTGCGGCGCCACCGGCGACAGGCTGTCGCCCTCTGGCACCGCCCCGTCCGCCGGGCGTTCCGGCACCGCGTCCATCAGCAGCCGGACGGCCTCCACCAGATCGGTGATATAGGTGAAGTCGCGCTGCATGCCGCCATAATTGTAGACGTCGATCGGCTGCCCCGCGAGAATCGCTCTGGTGAATTTGAACAGCGCCATATCAGGCCGCCCCCACGGGCCGTAGACCGTGAAGAAGCGGAACATGGTGACTGGCAGATCAAACAGATGCGCATAGGAATGCGCCATGTTCTCGGTCGCCTTTTTGGAGGCGGCATAGAAGGACATCTGGTGATCGGCCTTCTGGGTCTCCCTGTAGGGCATCTCGGTATTGGCCCCGAACGCCGAGGAGGTGGAGGCCAGCAGCATGTGCCGGGGCGGATGGGCGCGGGCGGCTTCCAGGATCTCGAAGGTGCCGGTGATGTTGCTTTCCAGATAAGAGCGGGGATTCTCGATCGAATAGCGCACCCCGGCCTGCGCGGCGAGGTGGACCACATAGTCCGGCTTGTGCGCCTCAAAGACCTCCAGGACGACGCCGGGATCCTCGATGCTGCGGGTGATGACGCTGAAGTCCGGGTACTGTTCCAGCATCGCCTGCCGGTCCCGTTTCAGCTGCACGCTGTAGTAATCCGACAGGTTGTCGATGCCAACGACACGGAACCCGTCCTCCAGCAGGCGCCGGCACAGGTGGTAGCCGATGAAGCCGGAGGACCCGGTGACAAGAACGGTTTGCTGGGTCATCAGTCTGCTCCAGGGGCCTGTCTGAACCGCCGGGATCCGGAACCCGGCCGCAGGGTGTTGTTTCGCAAGGCGCCGGACCACCCGCCGGGCATTATGGCAAACCGGGCAGGGGCATACCATCCCCGGCAGCTCAATCCGGCCCTGCCAGCGGGTGCGGCATAAGCAAACAGCCTCCCCGGACGGCCGCAGGCAGGGGAGCGGGGGACGCGCGCTGCAACTGCCGTTGGCTGGCGGCACGCACCAGCGATCATTCACAAGACTGCGGAGGAAACTGGTGCCGGTGATAGGACTCGAACCTACGACCCCATCATTACGAATGACGTGCTCTACCAGCTGAGCTACACCGGCGCCGCTGGTTTCATAATGCCGGGCCGTGTTGCAGGCAAGCGAAATTGCCACTCTGCCAGCGCCATCGGCGACCTTTGCAGGTGCGGCTGAAAATCCCGGCAAACCTGGATTCCGGCGTGCTATTTCCGTTTGACGCCCCTTGCGACTCCGCTTATACGCCGGTTTCACGACACCTGCCCAGGTGGCGGAATTGGTAGACGCGCTAGCTTCAGGTGCTAGTGTCCGTATGGACGTGGAGGTTCGAGTCCTCTCCTGGGCACCATCCCCCCTTACTCGAAAATTTGCATGCAGCAGCGCGCCCAATGTGTGCTGTTGAAACATGAGCGCCCGCCGTTTCCGGCAGGCGCATGGGCAGGCTTCAGGCCGCCTGATATTGCGGTGCCGTTGCCAGGAAACGGCCGTAGGCGCTGGCATCCGGCGGCGCGAATTGCTCCACAAGAGGGTTCGGCCGCTTCCATTGCGTCGCCCCCATATCCATCAGCAGCTCATCGAAGTGCTTGAAGTGGAAAGGCGCCGAGCACAGCCCGCCATAGATTTGCGCCGCCGGACGCTCCTTGCGGCGCCAGTCGAGCATCATCTGGATGTTCTCCTCCATCTCCGCCCGCGAAGGCTGACGCGCCAGCTGGCCATCGGCATAGCGGACCAGCCAGTTTGCCACCATCTCCGCCGACAGAATGGTGCAGAAGCTGGAGTTGAAGCCGACAAAGCCCATTTCCGGCAGGTCCGGGTTCACCGCCAGACGGTAGGTCCGGTACTGGCCGTCCGCCTCGATCAGTTTGTCCAGGTGCCGCTGCGCGAGATAGGGAATACCCAGCTTCCAGCCGACCGCTGAAATCACCAGGTCAGCGCCGATTCTCTCACCGTTTTCCAGCACGATTTCATCGCCTTCATACCGTGAGAATGTGGTGCGATGCGGAGTGATTGAACCGTCCTTAAAACCCTCAAACAGGCCCGGTGTCACGATCGGCACCGAGCAGGAAACGTCTTTCTCGATCGGGACATCCGGGACCATGTCCCACTTCTTCAGCCCCAGCTGCATCTTCAACAGCGCCTCAAGACCGCGGAAATTGGCCCAGATCAGCGGCTTGGCCAGACCATAGAAGGCCTTGTGCAGCCAGCTGCGGCCCCAACCGTTGAACTGCACTTCCTGCGCCCGCATGTAGAGCAGCTTCTTAAAGTTGATGCCGCCGACAAAATACGGCACCCGCCAGACATTCTGCCGGTAGACCAGATGCACCTGCTTGGCACCGTTCTGGACCGCGTTGACCGCGACATCGGTGGCGGATTTGGACCCGCCCAGCACCACAACCCGCTTGCCGCGCGCGTGCTCCGGGTCCAGATACTCCGAGGAGTGCATGACCTCCCCGCCTTGCGCGGTGAAGGCTTCCTGCCCGGGGTGGGTCAGGATGTTTTTCTCGGAGAACTGCCCGGTGCAGACCACTGCGAAATCCACGTCCTGCACCCGGGTCTCGCCGCCTGTCTCAATCACCAGCCGCCAGCCCGGCTGCCCGTCCGGGCGCCGGTCCATTTCCAGCACGTTGGCGTTCAGCTGGAACAGCCGGTGCAGATCGTGCTTATCCGCATAAGAATGCAGATAGGCGTGCACCTGCGGGCCCTTGGGCCATTCCGGATACTCCTCTGGCATCGGGTGGTCGGTATAACAGTACAGTTCTTTGGGGGATTGCGTCTGCACCCCCGGATAAGAGCGGGAAAGCTCCCACACGCCGCCCAAGTCATGGCTGCGCTCATAGCCCAGAACCTGATGCCCCTTTTCGGCAAAGGCCTTCGCCGCGGCCAGCCCGCTTACCCCGCCGCCGATGACGGCGACCGTCTTGCGTTTCACCATGTCCGCCTCCCTTATTCCGACGGCGGCGGCAGGAAATCCACCTCATGCAGCGCGGACAGCCGCACCAGTTCTTCCGGATCTGTCACCCCGTCCAATGCGCAGAACAGGTCAAACAGCTTGCGCGACGGCGCCACTCCGAACACGCAAGTGGCCTCTGCACCGGAGCGGTTGAAGATGCCGTGCGCCACCCCCATCGGCATCCGCACTGTGTCGCCCGGGCCGGCCTGGTACACGTCGCCGCCGAATTCCACCTCCAGCGTGCCCTCCAGCATGGTGATCCACTCGTCCTGGGTGGGGTGCACATGCGGCGGCACAAAGGTGCCGTCCGGAATGGCCGCGTGCCAGACAAACGCGTTTTCGCTGTGCAGCTTTGGCGTATAAGTGTGCCCGACGACATTCCAGGACAGGCCCTCCAGCCCGCCGGTCGCTTTGGTGATTCCCTGATCCAGAGCCATAGTTTCCTCCCTTATCGCTCGTATAGGAAGCCTAGGGGCAGCCCCGGAAAAGGGTTATCCAGAATGCGCAAAATAGCGCGGAACCGCATGATTGCCTGACTGAGGAACCGTGCTAGGCTGCGCCGATGACCCGGCAGCAAGCAGAACACAAGAGCGAGCCCTTGCGCGCGTGGCGGCAGTTCCACAGCCGCGACATCGACGAGGCCCGCAGCCTCGTCGCCCAGAAATTCTGCGACCACCGCCTGCAGCCTGCCGGCAGGAGCCTCGGTTTCGGCACCCGCCACAACCATGTTCCGGGACGCAGCCTGTCGCTCAATTACCTGTGCTACGGATCTGCCGTGCAAATAGACCCGGGCGAGCTGCAGGATTTCTATCTCGTGCAAATGCCGCTGAGCGGCGCAGCCGTGGTTGCCAACGGCGCGGCAGCGGTGGGCTCGAACATCCGCCAAGCCACCGTTCTCAACCCGACGCGGGTAACGCAGATGACATGGCAGGCGGACTGCCGGATGCTGCTGCTGCAGATTGACCGGAACGCGCTGCACAGTATTGCCGAGCGCGCCTCCGGGCTGCCGCTGTCTGAGCCGGTGGTCTTTGACACAGCCGCACCCATCAGCACCGGCCCCCTGCACGACTGGGCCCGGCAGTTCATCGCCTGCGTGAGGGCAACCGATGCGCAGGCCGGATTCGGCCACTGGGGCGCCTTGCAGCAGCAGGTGATCGAAGAGCAGCTGATCCTCGGCCTGCTGACCCACCAGCAAAGCAACATCCGCCATCTCCTGTCTCCGCGCGCCCCGTTGGGCAGCAGCCTTCAGATCCGCCGCGCGCAAGACTATATCCACGCCAATGCGGCAGAGCCGCTGACCGTTTCAGCCATCGCCGCCGAGGCCGGCTGCAGCATCCGCACCCTGCAGACCGGGTTCCGCCAGCATTTCGGCCTGACACCGGTGGAATATCTTCGCGATCTGCGGCTGGATCTGGCCCGCTATCTGCTGCTCTCGCGCCCTGCCGGAACGCCGGTCAGCAGCATCGCCTATGACAGCGGCTTTTCCCATCTGGGACGTTTTTCCCAGCTCTACCGCGCCCGCTTTGGCGAACTGCCCAGCACCACCCGCGCAGCCAACGGGTTACCGGACCAAACCGAGCAATCCACATTTCCCTGACACGCGTGTCTGTTCGGGGGACTGGATCCAACCCCCGGAAACGCCTGCGGATTTATCGGCGGCCGCCGCTCCGCGAACTGACGCGGGGTTGAAGCTGTAACAGGATTTGCGAAGAAACCCGCGGGCAGATCCCGTGACGAAACAACCAAGGATTGCGCACTTCGGTCCATTGATATCAGTGCCAATGAGGCATAAGAATGCACGCATCTTCGATTCGGCAATCCAACTCCCGAAGTTTGCCATTTAAATCAGTTACTTGCGAATTGACAAATGGTGGCGCACCCCAAAAACATGCACGCCAAAACCAAAAGCATGCACAGGTCTGGCAAAGAAAGAGCCCGCTCAAGGCGGGCTCTTCGCGGCAACTACACGCGCTCTGATCGTTATTGTTCTTTGTGAAGCAGCGACGCCATCACCTCGGGATTGAAGGCCTCTTCGAAGTCGACAACAGTGAAAGGTGAGTATGCAGGCGAGAGACGGTACGTCTTTGCAAATGCACTCACAAAATGGTCGAGCGAACACGACTGCGCATCTTCGAGCTTAGCCAAAGCAAAGGCCTCGACGACGAGCTCAATGACCAATCCCCAACGGTTCATGCATGCACAGAGCAACCTCTTGAAGAACTCTGCGTGAGAAAGTTGGTCGAAGGATATCCCAACTGTGTCAGCGTAACTGTATACAAGCCTGTTCAGTTCATGTGCATCCTTCCTGAGATCAATCGTAAGCGCCCGATTTTTACCGCAGCGGTTGATTGTTGACGCGGGCGATGATGCCGGGCTCAGCGACGAAGTCTTCGAGGAAGCTGTGCCATGCCTCAACGGACACTCGTGCTGATGCCAGCATGTCGCGCAATTCGTCGATGCCCTCGTCGGTCAGCGCCGTAATGTAGTCGTCCCGTCCGATGTGGACGCTGACGATGTTGCCGTAGGAGAGGTTGTCGTCGTTGCTGACGATGGCCTCGAGAAGTCCAGGATCCTCGCCCAGCAGGCTGGCGACATGGGCGATGGAGCAGACGTAGGTCGTCGCTGCCATCACGCAGCCTCGCTGCGGCTCTGATCTGCCGGCTTCCAGTTCCAAGGGAGCAATTCGGCCAGCCGGTTGACCATGTGATCGTGGATACGGTCCAAGACATCTGCGAGGTAGGCCTGCGGATCGAGGCCGTTCATCTTTGCCGTCTCGATGACGGTCATGGCGCGGGCGAGCGTTTCACCGCCGGTATCCGAACCCGCGAATAGCCAGTTCCGCCTGCCAACGCCAATGGGCCGCAGCGCGCGCTCGGCGGGATTGTTGTCGATGGCCACGCGCCCGTCCTCCAGAAACAGCGTGAATGAAGCCCAACGGCTCAGCCCGTAGCGGAACGCCTTGGCCAGATCACTCTTACCGGGAATACGGGTGAGCTGCCTTTCGGCCCAGTCCCGGAACGCATCAACCTTGGGCTTGCTTTCCTTTTGGCGCACGGCCAGCCGCAGTTCGGCAGGCTTGCCGCTGATTTCTCGTTCGATGTCGTAGAGCTTGCCGATACGGTCGAGCGCCTCGCGCGCGATTGCGGATTTCGTCGCGGTCCAGACATCGTGAAAGTCGCGGCGAAGATGCGCCCAGCACGCGGCCTCCCGGAACTGGCTCTTGCCGTCCAGGTCCGCGGCATAGAGCTTGGCATACCCCTTGTAGCCATCAGCCTGGAGAATGCCGCTGGTCTCGCCAAGATGGGCGAGGACATGCTCTTCCTTCCAGTCCGGGGCAAAGTGATAGACCGCACCGGGCGGGGCCGTGCCCGCCCATGGGCGCTGATCCCGGACATAGGCCCAGATCCGGCCTTTCTTGACGCCCTTTCCGAGCCCCTTGTCGCGGCGGCCGCGATCGAGAACCCGGATGGGCGTGTCATCTGCGTGCAGAAGATTGCTGGCCATGATCTCGGCCTCGATCTTCTCGATCAGCGGCGCCAGCGCCTTCATTGCCCCGCCGCACCAGTCGACCAGGGTCGTGTCCGGGATGTCTGCCCCCATGCGGGCGAAGATCTCGTTCTGACGATACAACGGCACGTGGTCGTCGAACTTCGAGGTCAGCACATAAGCCAGAAGGTTCGGGCCCGCCATGCTCCGTGGGATCGGACGGCTGGGTGCCGGGCTTTGAACCATACGCTCGCAGCGCCGGCAGGATTTCTTGATACGCGCGATCTCGATGACCTTCAGCTGGGCTGCAATCATGTCGATCAGCTCGCTGACATCCTCCCCGACCACACGCAGATCGCCCCCGCAATCCGGGCAACTGTCGCCGGGGTCAAGCTCGCGGCGTTCGCGCGGCGTGTCCTGCGACACCTTCGGACGGCGGCGCCTCGACTCCCGCGGTTCGGCTGGTTCCGGGGTCTGGTTGTCCGTCTCCGGCTCATCGTCGCCCTCCGGCGGCAGTTCATCCGCCTCGGCGAGCGCAACCTGCAGGTCCTCCAGCGCCAGTTCCAGTTGCTCGATCTCCCGCTCGATCTTTTCCGAACTGGAGCCGAATTTCTGCTTCTGCAATCTGGCAATCCGGACGCGCAGCGCCTGAACCAGCAGATCATGCGCCCGCAAACTGGCGGACATCTTCTGGTTTTCCGCCTGCAACGCGGCGATCATCGCCTTCAGAACGGCGGGATCATTGGGGAGAGGCGTGGCTTCTACGGACATGGTGGTGGATACCATTCTCCAAGGTCGGACGCCATAAAAACAAACGATTCCAGGGAGATAAATCAGCCCGTCCGGGCTGGTGGCGCGCCCCAATCCGGCCTGCGCCAGTCGATCCCCTCCCAGAGCATGGCCAATTGAGCGGCGGTCAGACGCACGCTGCCATCCGTCGCCGCAGGCCATGGGAAACGACCCTTCTCCAGGACTTTGTAATACAGGCAAAAGCCCTGGCCATCCCAATACAGAAGCTTCACCCTGTCGCCGCGGCGCCCTCGAAACGCGAACACGGCACCGTTCGATGGCCGCTGCCTCAAGACATCCTGCGCGATCGCTGAAAGCCCCGCGATACCTTTGCGCATATCAGTGTGACCGCAGGCCAGGTAAACGCGAATGCCGGTTCCCGGGCCGATCATGCCGCCTCCACCGCCTGGATCAAACGGGTCAGCACCGCCGCATCCACATGGGCATCGACCCGCAAGCTGCGACCATTGCGTAGAACCACCTCAATCAACGCCAAGCTCGCTTCAGGGGCGCACGCTTCCTGCGGTTCCGGCGGCGACGTAATATCGACGGGCAGGAATAGCGTCGCGTCGTCTGGCGTCAGAAGCCCCTTCCTCCTCAGCTCGTATCGCCAGGCATAGATCTGCTGCCGCCTGATCTCGTGGCGCTGTGCGACCTGCGACACGGTCGCGCCGTTCACCCCGACCGAAAGCACAATCGCCAACTTCTCGTCGTCACTCCAGCGGCGCCGACGCTCCAAGCCAAGAATTTCGCCCCGCACAGCTGCCTCCCTCCCTGTAGGAGACGTCATTAAAGACGTCTTTATGGACGTTTCTTACCAATCTCCAGGACACACGAGCAGGCGGTTCAAATCGGGCGGTTACGATCAATCAGATCGAAGTGAACTGGTCTGAGGAGGTGTGCGAGTTGCTCGTATTCCTGAATATACTTAGCCAGGACTGGAACCCCAGACAGGATCAATATCAAAGGCCATCTAGAGTCCTTAAGGAGGGTCTTGAAGCTGTCCAAGAAAATCTCGTTGGTTCTCGAGTTTTTCTCAGTGAAAACGTGCTGGCACTCGTCAAAATGTATGCCGATGACACCCTGCCGACGGGCTTGGTTTACTACTTCTCCCCAGATGTAGGTTTGAGTGCGCCGCCCATCGATGGGGTAATTCAGGGCCTCTGACCTGCCCCCCGCGAAATCCCTCACCATGATGTAGAGTCTGCCCAACCTATGTAGGAGCAGACGAATGCGTAAGAGCCGTTACACCGAGGCGCAAATCATCGGGATGATCAAAGAGCAGGAAGCCGGGATGCCGACGGCGGAGGTGTGCCGCCGGCATGGGCTGAGCCCGGCGACCTTTTACAAGCTGAAGTCCAAGTATGGCGGCATGGAGGTATCGGAGGCGGCGCGGCTGAAAGCGCTGGAAGATGAGAATGCCAAGCTGAAGCGGCTGCTGGCAGACACGATGCTCGACAATGTGGTTCTGAAAGACCTGCTGGGAAAAAGCTGACGGCACCGAAGGAGCGGCGAGAGGCAGCGCTCACTGCGATGCGGGATCATGGCATCTCGCAGCGCAGGGCCTGCCGGCTTGTCGGTGTCGACCCCAAGACGGTCCGGCGCAAACGCCCGCCCGACCATCCCGAGATCCGCCAGGAGATGAAAGAGATCGCTGGCAAACGCCGCCGGTTCGGCTACCGGAGGATCGGCGTGCTGCTTGAGCGCAAAGGCATGATCATGAACCACAAAAAACTGTACCGCCTCTACCGGGAAGAAGGCCTTGCGGTGAAGCGGCGGCGGGGCCGCAAACGCGCCCGGGGCTCACGCACACCGATGCCCGAAGCCACACGGCCGAACCAGCGCTGGTCCCTGGACTTCCTGGCGGACAGCTTCGGCGCCTCGCGGAAGTTCCGCATCCTGGCCGTGAACGATGACTGCTGCCGGGAAAACCTGTGCCTGGCTGCGGACACCAGCATTTCAGGAGAGCGCGTTGCCCGGGAGCTGGACGCGCTCGTCCGGATCTACGGGAAACCCGCTTGCATTGTCAGCGACAACGGCACGGAATTCACCAGCCGGGCAATCCTGAAATGGGCCGACAGGAACGGCGTGGATTGGTATTACATCGACCCCGGGAAACCGCAGCAGAATGCCTTTATCGAGTCATTCAACGGCAGCCTGCGGGACGAGCTTCTCAATGAAGAGCTGTTCGATACCCTGGACGATGCCCGCCGCAAGCTGGCGCTGTGGCGCTACGATTACAACAACGTCAGGCCGCATTCTTCGCTGGGGAACAGAACGCCAATGCAAGCGCGGCAGGCGCTTGAGCTATTTGAGGGCTCCGCGCCTGCCGCGCTTGCCAAGCCCGAGACCGACGATTACCAAAACCAAACCCGCAGACTCTCCTCATGAACGAGGGACCAGCGGGGGGCAGGTCATTGTCATTCCGAACAAGCGGAGGGGAGCGCGCCTTTCGAGCGAAGTGCAGGGATCGACAAAACACCGACGATCCAGGAAACCAAGACAGGGTCATTCTGAGATGGGTAGAGGGAGCAACCACCCAAGTAGCAAGGTAGCAACAATAATTTCAGGCCCACCATTGCCCGCCCTTAGCGGTCATGTCCTGAACCGTTGCTCAATCTTTAGCGCTTGTTTGGCACCATCTGAGCGTGCGACCGGATAGGATTTGCCATCAACAGTCTGCGCACTCCGGCAGCGCTAAAAAACATCTTGCCCAGAAAATACAAAGGCAGGCCAAAGCCTGCCTTGAAGTGTTTTGCTGTAGGAAACGTCAAACAGGCGAGATTTGCGTGAAGTCGATCTCTTCAACCGGGACCACAATTGTTCCTTGATCAAACAATATCGCGCTGCGCATATATTCTGCAAAAGTGTCCGTGCGTGCGGTCGTTGTTGTGAAGGAAAGTTCCGCTGCAGAACTTTCTCTCTCGATGAAGCTGACATCTGATGTTTGCATTAAATAATTCACGGTTGATCCTCCCTTTTCCACCCTTCAAACAGCCGATTGTCCTGAAAGCCAATCGCAGGTGGTGCGCCATTTTGCGGCACTTGCACCTTCTGCAGGACACCCTCGGTGATGAATTGATGGCTTCCGCCTTCTACCGTTTCAATCAATCCACGCCGCACCCGGTAGTGCACAGCCGGGTGGTTTGCAAGCTCTACGTCCGGGGCAAACCGATCTCGTAGTTTCAGTGTTGCACTGACATTCTTATATAGATTTCTTAATATCGCGTAAAATTCTTCGCTCGGTTTCTCAATTTTGAGACCAAGCAACTCTGCCTCGCGGCGGTTGATTGTGTGGTCATGGCTTCCACTTTCACTGCAGAGGAAGTCGATGATTTGTTCTTTCTTCTGGCCTTCAATCTCCTGATGAACCAGGAGCTTCGTCGCCAGATCTCGTATCTGTGTTCTGGTCCTGAAAATTTGCCCCAAGACCAATGGATGAATCTGGGACGACAGGTGCGTCAAAACGGTTGCAAGACTGTTGGAGTCTTCCACACCAAGCTGCTTTGCCACATCCAGATATCCCTGAACTGCCTCCACGCTCACTGGGGCCCTTTGCGGCGGGTTGGTCCCTGGCACATGCGGATTCATAGGGTTGTTCACGCTTGGATCAATTGGCCCAAGTGTGGATTGTTTTGACATCACGATCCGGTTTGCGCCAAGGCACATCAGCGTGCCAGCACTAAGCGCCTTGACCAAAACGATGATTTCCAGCTCCTCACAAAACGTTCGGAGCAGATTGATCAATCTCCAGGCTGTCGCTGTGTTCCCGCCGGTTGTGTAGAGAACTACAGTGATTTTTTGTGCAGGCCAAAGCTCATCCAAATGCTCAACAAAAATGTCATCAACATCCGGGCCGATTTGGGTTTCCATCGCAGGCCGGTCACTGGTGACATACAGCAACACCTTGGAATCTCTTGCTGCTGCTATCTGTGATAAAATCTCTCTACGCTCTTCGTGGGCGCTTTCAGTTTGAGAAACTGGAAGTGCCACGGGCTGTTGGGCCCCTCCGATGTTCTGCTGGTTCAATTTTTTGCCTCTATGCCGTCTCGTGCTCACCCATAAATTGAATCAGACTGGTGTCTATAGCAAGAGTCTTCGGCAAGGCGACGCCGCGTTTCCCACATCAGCGGCAAAAATCGCAAGTTTTGAACGTGTAAGACGCGATTTCACGCCTTCTCAAGAGCCGACCCAAATAGGAAGTTTCGTTCCGGGTATCGTTCCGGATAAGCCCATCTAAACGGCGTGATTTCCTTTAAGATACTGATTTTAATGGCGACCCCGGCAGGATTCGAACCTGCAACCTGCCCCTTAGGAGGGGGCTGCTCTATCCAGTTGAGCCACGGGGCCGCGTCTTTCCGCGATAGCAAATCCGTCCTGCGATCACAATGGGATCGGCACAGCCCAAAGCCGTTTTGCCGCGCGCAGTTTCCATTGTGCAGCAAGTGATGTCTGCGCTAACGTCAAAGGCAGACATAACAAGAGGCTCAGGAACGTGACCACGGACAGCAAGCGCCCGCTTACCCTTCGCGATGTATCCGAAGCAACCGGTGTTTCCGAAATGACTGTAAGCCGGGTTCTGCGCAACCGCGGCGACGTGTCGGAGAAGACGCGCACTAAGGTGCTGAGCGCCGCAAAGGAACTGGGCTATGTGCCCAACAAGATTGCGGGCGCGCTGGCCTCGAACCGGGTGAACCTGGTGGCTGTGATCATCCCGTCACTGTCCAACATGGTGTTCCCGGAGGTGATGACCGGCATCAACCAAGTGCTGGAGAACACCGAGCTGCAGCCGGTTGTCGGCGTCACTGACTATCAGCCCGAAAAAGAGGAAAAAGTGCTGTACGAGATGCTCTCGTGGCGCCCCTCCGGCGTGATCATCGCGGGGCTGGAGCATACCGAAGCCGCCCGTGCCATGCTGAGCAGCGCCGGTATCCCGGTGGTGGAGATCATGGATACCGACGGCAAGCCGGTGGACGCGATGGTTGGCATCTCTCACCGCCGTGCAGGGCGCGAGATGGCAAAGGCGATCCTGAAGGCAGGCTACCGCCATATCGGCTTCATGGGCACCAAGATGCCGCTCGACCACCGCGCCCGCAAACGCTTCGAAGGCTTCACCGAGGCGCTGGCCAAGGAGGGCGTGGAGATCGAGGACCGCGAGTTCTATTCCGGCGGCTCAGCCCTGGCCAAGGGGCGCGAGATGACCCAGGCCATGCTGGAGCGCTCGCCCGAGCTGGATTTTCTCTATTATTCCAACGACATGATCGGAGCAGGCGGCTTGCTTTATCTGCTGGATCAGGGCATCGACGTGCCTGGCCAGATCGGCCTCGCCGGTTTCAACGGCGTGGAGCTGCTGCAAGGCCTGCCCCGCAAGCTCGCCACCATGGATGCCTGCCGCCTGGAAATCGGCCGCAAGGCGGCTGAGATCATCGCCGCACAGCTGGAAGACCCCGACGCCGAAATCGAAACCCAGATCACGCTGACCCCCACGATCTCTTATGGCGACACGCTGAAACGGCGCTGATGGCGCTGCAACGGCTTGGCAACCACAGTGCGCGGCGGCTGTTTCTGGACCGCCACGCGCTGCTGGAGCAGCCCGCAGGCCCGGCCAAAGGGGCTGATCTGCTGGAGCTGATCCAGCGGCTGGGGTTCGTGCAGCTCGACAGCATCAACACGGTTGCGCGCGCCCATGACGTAATCCTCTATTCCCGCCGGCCGGGTTACCGGGCGCAGAACCTCAAACGGCTCTACGAACGGGACCGCGGGCTGTTTGAGCATTGGACCCATGACGCCGCGATGATCCCGATGGCGTTTTACCCTCAGTGGCATCTAAGGTTCCGGCGCGACACCGAGCTGCTGCGCAAACGCTGGCGCAACTGGCGGCGCGACGGTTTCGAGGCGCAATTTGAAACCGTCCTGAACCACGTCCGCGACCACGGGCCCGTCAGCTCTTCCGACCTCGGCAAGGGCGAGAAAAAGAGCTCTGGAGGCTGGTGGGACTGGCATCCGTCCAAAACCGCGCTGGAATACCTCTGGCGCTCCGGAGCGCTGACGGTGGTGGGTCGCGAGGGGTTCCAGAAACGCTATGACCTGACAGAACGGGTGATTGAGGAGCATCTGCGCCCCACTGCCCATTGCGATGAGGCGGCGACGGTGAACTGGCTGTGCTCTGCCGCTTTGGACCGCCTGGGCTTTGCCACATCGGGAGAGCTGGCCGCCTTCTGGGACACTGCCTCTCCGGCGGAAGCCAAGGCCTGGTGTGCGCAGCAGTTGCGCCAGGGCGGGCTTGAGGAGATCTGCGTCGAGCAGGCCGATGGCAGTTTGCGCAAGGTGTTCAGCCGTCCTGGCACTGTCGGAGAAGCCGGGGAACTGGGGCCGGCACCTGGCCGGATGCGGGTGCTCAGCCCGTTCGACCCCGCACTGCGCGACCGCAAACGGGCCGAGCGGCTGTTCGGCTTCCACTACCGGATCGAGGTTTTCACCCCCGCCCCCAAACGGCAATACGGCTACTACGTCTTCCCTCTTCTGGAGGGCGACCGCCTTGCGGGCCGCATCGACATGAAAGCGGACCGGGACGCAGACCTGCTGCGCGTGACCGCTGTCTGGCCGGAAAGCGATATGAAATGGCCGCGGTCCCGCACACGGCGGCTGGAGGCCGAGCTGGACCGGGTGGCGCGGTTTGCAGGCGTCAGCAGAGTGGTTTTCGCTGATGGCTGGCTGCGCTGAGCAGCGTCATTCCGGCCGCAGCTGCGCCTCGATCACGGCACGGTAGTCGCCGGGTGCCGGTTTGGCCGTGAAGGTGTCGGGCGCGATGAAGACGCAGACGAATTTGCCTTCGAAACACAGAACGCCGTCCTGCCGCGCATTGACCCGGAAAGTCACCGACTTGCTGCCCAAAGCCGCCGGCCAGACCTCGCACATCAGCCGGTGCCGGGGCGTGACCGGAGACCGGAAGTCGATGCTCATGTGCACAAACGGCGTGCCGGTGCCCCGGTCCAGTTCCATCTGGTACCAGCCGTCACCGTCCAGGTGATGCTCCCACCAGGCGTCGATCGCTTCCAGCGCAAAGGCAGGCAGCCGTCCGGTATAGGCAATCCGCGCCGGGTCGCAGTCGCCCCAGCCGACGCGGATTTCGTGAACGAAAGTGTTTTGCCCTGCCATGTTATGCCGCCCCGACCGTTTCTGCAGGCGCATCCTACCGGCGCGGGTTTGAGATAGTAAACGGCAAAGGCCGCCGGCACCGCTGCGTCACGAACCGCCGCGCTTGCGGCTCAGGACCAGATCCGGGAGCACCAGCGCATCAATCAGCGCCTCGCACAATCCAACGCAGTTGGTGCAGCCCAGACAGGGTCCTTGCAGCCCCGAAACCTTGGCGGACAGCGCCTTGACCCTCGGCGCGTCGGATTTGCTGCGGCTGATGGGCATGGCTGGTCTCCCCTGTGTGTGGTGACGGACAGGATCAGCGGACCCCAAAAGGTGAGTCTGGTCAATCCAGACCGGTGTCACAAAATATTTCCATCTTGAGACCGGCTGGCCGCAGACCCTCCCCCGCGCGAGACGGGAGAGGGCAACGCTTTACTGCATCAGCATCAGCGGCAGCAGCGTGATGATCGGGAAGGCCACCAGGATGACCACCCGGATCAGGTCGGAGGCGACAAAGAACATGA
The DNA here is from genome assembly GCF_006740765.1 of Leisingera aquaemixtae. Lineage (GTDB taxonomy): Bacteria > Pseudomonadota > Alphaproteobacteria > Rhodobacterales > Rhodobacteraceae > Leisingera > Leisingera aquaemixtae. The sequence continues at coordinate 3,449,502 of NZ_CP041159.1, read as the reverse complement.
CCGCCTTATAGGTGTCGATCATCTTGGTCTTGCGGTCCATCGCGTTGATGATGAACAGGTTCATGCCAACCGGCGGGGTGATCAGGCCAACCTCCACCACGATCAGCACCAGCACACCGAACCAGATCGCGACATATTCCGCCTCAATCCGGTTCACCCGGCCTTCGGTCACCCGGATGCCCAGTTCCTTCATTTGCTCCCGGGTCAGTTCAGCCCCGGTGGCAATTGCATCCTGTATCGAGGCAAGCATCTCTGCCCCCATCCCCTCAGGGACACCGGCCTTCAGCACCTCCATCGCGGCATCCGCCTGCATCGCGGGCAGCGACAGCAAGCCAAAGTCCATGGCAGAGATCACCGGGAAGAAGATCGGGATCGTCAGCAGGATCATCGACAGCGAATCCATCAGGCAGCCGAACACCAGATAGAAGGCAAGGATCAGCGCCAGAACCATCCAGGGGCTGAGACCCTGGCTCACGACGAAGTCGGCCAGCTCCTGCGGCACCTTGGTCAGCGCCAGGAAGCCGTTGTAGAATCCCGCACCCAGCACAATGAAAAAGATCATCGCGGTGGAGCGCGCCGTCACCAGGAAGCTGTCGGCAAGCGTATCGCGGGTCAGCCCGCCATTGGTCCAGGCAATAAACCCGGTGCCAAAGGCCCCCACGGCCGCGCCCTCGGTCGGGGTGAACCAGCCCAGGTAAATACCGCCGACAACAAGGCCGAACACCAGCAGCACCGGCCAGACATGGAACAGCGCGGCAAAACGGTCGCGCATCGGAACCGGCGGGCGGGTGCCCGCGCTTTCCGGGAACAGGCGCACATAAATGGAAATCGCAACCACATAACCTAGTGCCGCCAGCAGGCCCGGGATGAAGGCCGACAGAAACAGCTTGGCGATGTTCTGTTCCGTCAGGATCGCATAGATCACCAGCACCACCGAAGGCGGGATCAGAATGCCCAGCGTGCCGCCGGCTGCCAGTGTGGCGGTGGAAAAGCCGCCGGCATAGCCGTATTGCTTCAGCTCGGGCAGCGCCACCCGGCCCATGGTGGCTGCGGTCGCCAGAGACGAGCCGCAGATCGCGCCAAAGCCGGCACAGGCGCCGATGGCCGCCATCGCGACACCGCCCTTGCGGTGGCCCAAAAACCCTTCAGCCGCTTTGAACAGCGCAGTGGACATGCCGCCCAGCGTTGCAAAGTGCCCCATCAGCAGGAACATCGGCACTATGGTCAGCGAATAGGAGGAGAAGGTGGTATAGGTCTCGCTTTTCAGCCGCCCGAAGGCGACCTGGGTGCCATCCGTGACCCAGATCAGCCCGCCAAGGCCGACCAGAAACATCGAAAGCCCGATCGGAACCCGCAGAAAGATCAGCAGCATCAGAACCGGGAAGGAGGCGATGCCAATTTCAAGAGCCGTCACTGTTCACCCTCCACGCCGTCCCAGACCAGGATCCGGCCGGTAAAAAATTCGATGGTGCGGATTGCACCCATGTAGATGCCCACGATGGCTGCCACGACGGCCGCCACCAGGCTGATGGCGTAGGCCCACCAAACCGGAAACTCGAGCAGGAAGGAGGTTTCGCCATTGGTGTATTTACCGGCAAGCCCTGCCCCCAGCCGCCAGGCAATCAGAACCAGCACCGCGGCGAAGACCACTTCGGTAACCATCCGCAGAAACCGCTTCACGCCGCGCGGGAAGGCATCGGCCACCACATCAACCGACGCATGGCCAGCAGTGATCTGACACAATGGCAGGAAGGCGAAGATGGCAAACGCCACCCCGGCCTCGACCAGTTCAAAGTCGCCGTTCACTGGCCCGACCCAGCCCGTCATCCAATTTGAAAACCCTGGCGCGATCCGCTCCATCAAATCGCCATGGAAGAAACCGTTGAGCAGGCGCCCAGCGATCGAAACACATGTCAGAATGATCAGAAGAGTGAGGACCGCACCGCCCAGGTAGGCCATTGATTTGGCCAGCCGCATCATGAGCTTGTGCATGGTTAAGTTGCCTTGTTCCGGTGTGCAAAGGGCCGCAGTGCCAATGCCGCGCGGCCCTTCACTTTTATCAATACAAACGCCTTACTGGTACTGCGGCGTGTATTTCTCGATCAGCGCGCTGGCTTCTTCGATCAGGGCAGCGCCATCGAGGCCCTTTTCCTTCATGTCAGCGATCCACTGGTCATAGATCGGCTGCGCGCGTTCACGCCAGACCGCGGTTTGCTCTTCGTCGAGGGTGATCACGTTGTTGCCCAGATCCAGCGCCATCTCGCGCGAGGGGCCGTCGGAATCCGCCTGGGTGCCGCCGGCAAAGACCGAGAATTCCAGGCCGGAGTTGTCGTCGATGGCCTTTTTCAGGTCATCCGGCAGGCTCTCATACTTTTCTTTGTTCATCGCCAGAACGAAGGTCAGGGTATATAGCGCCTTGCCAGTGAACTCGGTGTGGTTTTCCACCAGTTCCGGAACCTTCAGCGCCGCGGTGACTTCCCACGGAATGGTGGTGCCGTCGATCACGCCCTTGGACAGGCCTTCCGGAATCGCCGGAACCGGCATCCCGACCGGGGTCGCGCCCAGCTCGGTCAGCAGCGCGTTGACCGAACGCCCGCCGCCGCGGATCTTCATGCCTTCCAGGTCTTCCGGCGTTTCCACCGGATCGGCGGTATGAATCATGCCCGGCCCATGCACCCAGGTGCCCAGGATTTTCACATCCTTGAACTCGGTGTCTTTCATGTGCTTGTCGAACATTTCCCAATAGGCGTGCGACACGGCCCGCGCATTGGTCATCATGAACGGAAGCTCGAACACCTCGGTCGAGGGGTAGCGGCCCGGGGTATAGCCCACCACGGTCCAGACGATATCCGCGACGCCGTCAATGGCCTGGTCCATCAGCTCTGGCGGCTTGCCGCCCAGCTGCATCGACGGAAAGCGATCAACCTTGATGCGCCCGCCAGAGGATTCCTCGACGTTGTCCGCCCAGACATCCAGGATCAGTTTCGGCACGTTTGCCTGCGCCGGCAAGAACTGGTGAAGTTTCAGCGTCACCTCCTGCGCAAATGCCGGTGCCGCGCAGAATGCCGCGACAGCTGCCGCGCCAACGGCGCCCAGTAGCTTTCTCCGAGTGGTCATATCGTCCTCCCTTTGACCTCATCCCTTACCGGATTCCCGCCTTCGCAACTTTGCTGCGGAATCCAGCGTTTATCTTTCCGTTTCTGCCGTCAGAGCCCCGCCGAAGGTTCGTTTAACGAACCGGCTGCCTCTCTGCTATTAGGTGCGTTTGTAACCATCAACAGCAGATTATGCATTTTCTACTCATGAAATCCGCCTGCTGACTTTTGTCCCAGGCAGATTTTCCGCTTGATATGTTACGAAGCCCCCCGCAATCACATTCAAATTGATACATATTGAAGCCAGCGCAAAGCAACAATAAACATCCGCTCGCCCGCCTTGCGTCATTCCGCAGCAGTCAAGGACAGCTCCACCGGCGCCAGCCCGTCAATTCCGCCATGCATCCGGTCGCCGCTTTGCACCGGCCCGACACCGGCAGGCGTACCGGTCAGAATCAGGTCTCCAGGCCGCAAGTGGTAAAAGCCGGACAGATGGCAGATGATCTCCTTCACGGACCAGATCATCTCATCCAGCGTGGCGTCCTGCCGGATCTCCCCGTTCACCTCCAGCCAGATCCGCTGCTTTTCCGGCCCGCCCCAGTCCGCCGCCCGGGTCAGCGGCGCCAGGACCGTGCCGTTCTCCAGATCCTTGCCCAGATCCCAGGGCCGCTGCTTTTGCCGCTCGCGGATCTGCAGATCCCGCCGGGTCATATCCAGCGCACAGCCGTAGCCAAAGATCGCTTGCCGTGCTTCCTCGGCAGAGGCCCGGAACACCGGTGCGCCGATGGCCACGGCCAACTCCATCTCATGATGAAAGTTCCCGGTGCCCGGCGGATAGGGCACTTCTGCACCTGACAACACCGCATTGGCGGCCGCCTTGGTGAAATAGAACGGCGCCTCCCGGTCCACTTCATTGCCCATCTCAGCGGCGTGGGCCGCATAGTTGCGTCCGACACAAAACACCCGCCCTACAGGATAGCCCGCAGCTTCCCCGGCAACCGGAATCACCGGCGTCTCCGGCAGTGCAAACAGAACCTCACCCATCTGAAAATCCTTTTGGAATAGCCTTCCACCTAGTCAGACCTCCAAACAACGGACCTGTAAACCCTGCTTTCTGCTTCTAAAGATTTGAAATTCCTGATCCATGCGCTTACCGGCGGCGCCTTTGCCGCGTTTCCGCAGGAAGTCTTGGAACCTTGCGCCGGGCTGTTCACCAGCACAGCAAGCGACTGGAAGTGTTAAACACAGGCACACGGAATTTTGCCCCAAAGGCAGGAGAGGTTTGGCAACTCCCCCGACACGCTCTTCCCCTCGCCTGGACGGTCGAGAGAATCCCCGAAGGGGATCAACATCTTACTTGTTTTCAGCGGTGTTTTGGGAGGAAGTGGTGAGCCGTGCAGGATTCGAACCTGCGACCCACTGATTAAAAGTCAGTTGCTCTACCAACTGAGCTAACGGCCCACTTCTTCGTCGCGGTCTAAGTGTTTTTTCCAAAAGGTTCAAGCACTTATTTCGCTTCGGAACTGCTTGGCAGCGTGTGTCTCACTGTCCCGATAGGCGGCGTATCTAGGGGGAGTAGCGCGGGGGGTCAACCCCTTTTTTCAACTTTTCTAACCGAAGGCTGGATTCATCTTTGCGCCGGGTCTATATGCCCGCCATGAGCACCTCCGCAGATACCGCACTCCCCTTCATGAAGATGCACGGGCTGGGCAACGACTTTGTCGTTGTCGACGCGCGCGCGCAGGACATTGCCATCACCCCGGCAATGGCCAGGGGAATCGCCCACCGCCAGTTCGGCGTCGGGTTCGACCAGCTGACCGTCATTACAAGCGGCAAGGGCGATGCGCATCTGACCTTCTACAACGCCGACGGTTCCACCTCCGGCGCCTGCGGCAATGCCACCCGCTGCATTGCCCGCCATCTGATTCTTGAAACCGGCAAACCGGAGCTGCACCTGACCACGGACCGCGGCGACCTCTATGCCCGCGACGCCGGCAACGGGCTCACCGCCGTCAACATGGGGGCGCCGCAGCTGGACTGGCAGGACATTCCCCTGGCCGAGAAAGTTGACACGCTGGAATTGCCAATTGAGGGCGGCCCCACGGCAACCGGCATGGGCAACCCCCATTGCACCTTCTTTGTCGAGGACGCCGAAATTATCCCCTTGGAGGAATTCGGCCCCCGTTATGAGCACCACCCGCTCTACCCTCAGCGCACCAATGTGCAGGTTGCCCAGGTGACCGGCCCCGACCGCATCCGCATGCGCGTGTGGGAGCGCGGTGTGGGGGTGACTCTGGCTTCCGGCTCCTCCTCCTGCGCGACAGCCGTTGCGGCCGCCCGCCGCGGGCTGACGGGTCGCAAGGTGCAGATCGACCTCGATGGCGGCACCCTGTGGATCGACTGGGCAGAGGACGGCGTCTGGATGACCGGCCCGACCATGCATGTGTTCGACGGCACCTTCACCCGTGAATTCCTGGAGTCACTGGCATGAGCGTGCCCAAGTTCACCACCCTTGGCTGCCGCCTGAACGCCTATGAGACCGAGGCGATGAAGGAGCTGAGCCAGCAGGCGGGCCTGGAGAACGCCGTGGTGGTGAACACCTGCGCGGTGACGGCGGAGGCCGTGCGCAAGGCGCGCCAGGAGATCCGCCGCTTGCGCCGGGAAAATCCGGAGGCGCCGATCATCGTGACCGGCTGCGCCGCCCAGACAGAGCCGGAAACCTTTGCCGCGATGGAAGAGGTCACCCGCGTCATCGGCAACACCGAAAAGATGCAGGCCGAAACCTGGCAGCAGATCGCCAAGGGGCCGGATTTCATTGGCACCACGGAAAAGGTCCAGGTCGACGACATCATGTCGGTGACCGAAACCGCAGGCCATCTGATCGACGGTTTCGGCACCCGTTCCCGCGCCTATGTGCAGGTCCAGAACGGCTGCGACCACCGCTGCACCTTCTGCATCATCCCCTACGGCCGCGGCAACTCCCGATCGGTCCCTGCTGGCGTGGTGATCGACCAGATCAAGCGGCTGGTGGACAGGGGCTACAACGAGGTGGTTCTGACGGGCGTGGACCTCACCTCCTGGGGCGCCGATCTGCCCGCACAGCCGCTCCTGGGCGACCTTGTGATGCGGATCCTGAAACTGGTGCCGGACCTGCCGCGCCTGCGCATCTCCTCCATCGATTCGATCGAGGCGGACGAGAACCTGATGCAGGCCATCGCCACCGAGCCGCGGCTGATGCCGCACCTGCATCTGTCGCTGCAACACGGCGACGACCTGATCCTGAAACGCATGGCCCGCCGCCACCTGCGCGACGACGCCATCGCGTTTTGCGAGGAAGCCCGCCGCCTGCGCCCGGAGATGACCTTTGGCGCCGATATCATCGCGGGCTTCCCGACCGAATCCGACGCCCATTTCGAGAACTCGCTGAAGCTGGTCACCGACTGCGGCCTGACCTGGCTGCACGTCTTCCCCTATTCCAAGCGCGAAGGCACCCCGGCCGCCAGAATCCCGAACCAGGTGAACGGCAATGTGATCAAGGAGCGCGCCGCCCGCCTGCGTGCGGCCGGCGATGCGCAAGTGGAGCGCCACCTGGCTGCGCAGATCGGCAAGACCCACCGCATCCTGATGGAAAACCCGCATATGGGCCGCACCGAGCAGTTCACCGAGGTGACATTTGCCGCACCGCAGGAAGAAGGCCGGATCGTCACGGCCGAGATTACCGGTGTGGCAGGCAACCAGCTGGTGGCTTGAGGCTGCGGGGAATTGCCTTCCTCCGAATTTCCCGCTAAATCTCACATCACAGGTCCCGGATACCTGCCGCTCGCGGCCTCTGGCCATGGTGAAATTCGGACAAGGTTTATCCTGACGCCTGGGTGCACGCCCGGACAGCAACGCGAGCCCTGTCTGCAACGGCATATGCACCCTTTTGCGAAAGGTATATCCATGCAGACTAACTCTGCCCTGCCCCCCGTGCCGCAGCTCAAGGCCGAAGCACGGCTGTTGCGCAAGCATTCCGTGGCCCAGGGCCAGCCCATCAGCCACAGCACCGCCCTGGAGCGGATCGCCCACTACTACGGCTTCCGCGACTGGAACACGCTCAGCGCCCGCGCCTCGAACGCGCCGGAACTGCGGGTGGGGATGCGGGTCGAGGGGCGCTATCTCGGCCAGCCCTTCACCGGCTATGTTCACGGGCTGGCGGCCTGCGGCAGTAGCGGCCACCGGCGGATCACACTGCACTTCGACACGCCGGTGGACGTGGTTCAGTTCGACAGCTTCTCGTCCTGGCGCCAGCGGGTGTCGGCGGTCATCAATGCAGACGACCGCTCGCCGCAGAGAACCTCCAACGGGCTGCCGCATCTGACGGTCAGCCCGCTGGCCTGAGCCGCGCTGCTTTTTTCTGGCCCGAAGTCTCCCCGGGGCGCTTTCCCCCTTGGAAACGGAAAACCCCCGCAAGCGGCGCTTGCGGGGGTTTGATGCTTCACACAGTCAGCGGAACTGAACTCAGTCCTTGCCTTTGACCGGCGCCCACAGCTTCTTGTTGGTCAGGTACAGCAGCACCGACAGCACGGTCAGGAACAGCACGCCGACAAAACCGGCTTGCTTGCGGGCCATCATCTTGGGCTCGGCAGTCCACATCAGGAAAGCCGCGACGTCCTGCGACATGGCCTCCACGTCATTGGCGTGACCGTCGGCAAATTCCACCTGCTCATCCGACAGCGGCGGCGCCATCGAGATCCAGCCGCCCGGGAAGGCGGTGTTTTCATAGAAGGTGGTGCCTGCTTCTTCCTTCGTCTCGCCAGTGTATCCAGCCAGCAGCGAGGCAATGTATTCGGCACCGCCCATGCCTTTGAACAGCTGGTTCAGGCCCAGGCCGTAGGGGCCATGGAAGCCCGCACGCGCCTTGGCCATCATGCTGAGGTCCGGGGCGCCAGCGTTGTTGTTCTCCGGGAAGTTGTCGACCGGCTTGGCCGGGCGGTCTTCGTCCAGTGCCGGATCGTAGACGCTGAAGTTGTCAGCTGCGTAGGCGCGCACCTGATCTTCGGGCATCTGCGGGCCGCCTTCGTCCGACAGGGTGCGGATCGGCACCAGCTTCAGACCGTGGCAGGCTGCGCAGACTTCGGTGTAGACCTGCAGGCCGCGCTGCAGCTGGTTGCGGTCATAGGTGCCGAACGGCCCCTCGAACGAGAAGTCGTAGTCGGTGATGTGCTGCTCGCCGCCGCCTGCTGCGAAAGACGCAGCAGGGATCAGGGCCAGAGCGAAGGCGGCACCGGTTGCCAGTTTCTTGAACATTGCTAGGTGTTCCTTCTTCTTACTCGGCAGGAGTGGCTTCAGCAGAAGATTTCTTGCCGTAGTGGGCCTCGAAATCCTCTTCGATGGTCGCCGGTTGCGGCAGCGGCTTCTCGATCACGCCCAGCAGCGGCAGGATCACGAAGAAGTAGCCGAACCAATAGGCCGATGCGATCAGCGAGAACGACGCATAGGGCTCTTCCGCCGGCATCGCGCCCAGCCACATCAGGGCAAAGAAGTCGATCACCAGCAGCGCGAACCACCACTTGAACATCGGGCGGTAGCGGCCCGAACGGACGCGCGAGGTGTCCAGCCAGGGCGCCAGGGCCATCGCCAGGATCGCGCCGAACATGGCGATCACGCCAAAGAACTTCGCATCCACGATGCCGCCGGTGATGAAGGAGGCAAACTGCACGACCCAGACTTCGGAGGTGAAGGCACGCAGGATCGCGTAGAACGGCAGGAAGTACCATTCCGGAACGATGTGCGCGGGCGTCACCAGCGGGTTGGCTTCGATGTAGTTGTCCGGGTGGCCCAGGTAGTTCGGCATGAAGCCGACAATTGCCCAGAAAATCACCAGCACAACGGCCAGGCCCAGGAAGTCCTTGATCACGAAGTACGGCCAGAACGGCAGGGTGTCTTTCTTGGCTTCTTCCTTGGACCCCTTGCGGACATCAACGCCGGTGGGGTTGTTGTTGCCAGTGGTGTGGAAGGCCCAGATGTGCACGATCACCAGCGCCGCAATCACGAACGGCAGCAGGTAGTGCAGCGAGAAGAAGCGGTTCAGGGTGGCGTTGTCCACCGCCGGCCCGCCCAGGAGCCAGGTCTGGATCGGTTCGCCGATGAAGGGGATGGCGCCGAACAGGCCGGTGATCACGGTGGCGCCCCAGAAGGACATCTGGCCCCACGGCAGCACGTAGCCCATGAAGGCGGTGCCCATCATCATCAGGTAGATCAGCATGCCGACGATCCAGGTGATCTCGCGGGGCGCCTTGTAGGAGCCATAGTACAGGCCGCGGAAGATGTGGATGTAGACGGCAACAAAGAACAGCGAGGCGCCGTTCATGTGAAGGTAGCGCAGCATATGGCCGCCGTTCACGTTGCGCATGATGTGCTCAACGGATGCAAAGGCCATGTCGACATGCGGGGTGTAATGCATCACCAGGACGATGCCGGTGACGATCTGCAGCGCCAGGCAGAAGGCCAGGACGATGCCCCAGATCCACCACCAGTTCAGGTTCTTGGGGGTGGGGATCATGATGGTGTCATAGATCAGGCCGACGATGGGCAGGCGGCTGTGCAGCCACTTCTCTGCGCCTGTCTTCGGCTCGTAATGGTCGTGGGGAATACCGGACATGAGCGCGTTTCCTTATCCCAGCTTGATGGTGGTGGCGTCGGTGAACTCGGCCAGCGGAATGTGCAGGTTCTCAGGCGCCGGGCCTTTGCGGATCCGGCCGGCGGTGTCGTAGTGCGACCCGTGGCACGGGCAGAACCAGCCGTTGAATTCGCCTGCGCCGTCACCCAGCGGCACACAGCCCAGGTGGGTGCAGACACCCATCATCACCAGCCATTCGCCGGTTTCGTCCAGGGTACGGTTCGCGTCAGCCGCGTCGGTGCCCGGCTTGTTGGCGTTTTCCGACCGCGGGTCGATCAGCTCGGACAGCTCCACTTCGCGGGCCGCCTCGATCTCTTCCTGGGTGCGGCGGCGGATGAACACCGGCTTGCCCAGGAACATGACCGAAATCTGCGTGCCAACTTCCACGCCGCTGACATCGACCAGGATCGAGGACAGCGCTTTCACGTCGGCGGAGGGGTTCATCTGGTTGACCAGGGGCCATACGGCGGCACCCGCGGTCACTGCCCCGGCGCCGGCAGTGGCGTAGTAGAGGAAATCTCTCCGGGTTCCTTCGTGGTCTTCTGCGTGGGACACGAGGTTTTCTCCAATTCCAGCGCCCGTTTAGGGCAAACATGCGCATGCACCGCGATTGCTCGCAGTGACTCTGGCGCGTGTCTAGCGGGGAGAGAGCCGTTCGTCCAGCGGTCATGGGCGCGCAGAAAGCCGCAGACGGCAATTCTGTCACGCCTGGGTGACAGTGCCGCACCCATATCGTTGCGGCACCAGTCCGTTTCAAGAGGCCGGGGTCAAGCCGCCGGCGGTTTTGTCGCTTGCATCGACGGGCGCGATTCGAATGTCTCGAACCACTCCGCCAGCGCCTCGTTGCCCTGACGCCAGTTTGTGTCCGGGTGGCGGAAGTTCACATAGGCCAGCGCACAGGCCACCGCGATCTGACCGATATCCAGCGGCCCCCGCAGATGACTCATCCAGCGCGCATTCAGTGCCGCGCAGCCGCCCAGCACCTTGTCCCGCTGCGCATTCAGCCAGCCGTCCCACTGCTTGTCCTCCGGGCGCAGCCGTTTCTCGTAGGACATCAGCACCGCCGCATCCATGATCCCGTCGGCGGTCGCCTCCAGCACCTTGCTGTCCCAGCCGCGGCTGTACAGCTTGCCGCCGGCGCGCTCATCCAGATAGGCGCAGATCACCCTGCTGTCATAGAGAGCCGGCCCGTCATTGCGCTCCAGTGCCGGGATCTTGGCCAGCGGATTGCTGGCCTTCACATCCGGACTGGGGCTGAGCGGGGTTGTTGTGACATCCAGGATTTCGACATCCTGCAATTGCCCGGTTTCACGCAGCAGCACCACAACCTTGCGGGCAAAAGGGGATGCTTGGGAATAAGTGAGTTTCATCAGAAATATCCTCCGCTGTTTGGCCGCAGCCTACTGCAAGCGGGCCTGAGGGAAAGGGGCAATCACCGCACTGTGCTAAACTGGTCCAGTGTAACACGTGACAGGAGGCCTCCAATGATCATGCGGATATTCCAGGTCGTCATCCGGCCCGGCAAGGAAGCCGAGTTCAGCAAGTTCTTTCATGAAACCGCGATCCCGCTGATGAAAGGCACCGACGGAATCGTCTCTGTCCTGCCTGGCGCACCGCGCTCCGAGACTCCGCGGGAGTTCAGCTTTGTGATGGTCTGGAAGGATCTGGCCTCGCTCAAGACTTTTGCGGGTGAGGATTACACCAGTCCGCACATCGACCCGGCTGAGGCCGAACTGGTCGAGTCACGCACCATCAAGCACTACAACTTGGTCGAGACCTGACCCCGTTCCGCAATTCCCGCTTGCAGGCATCTCCGCTGCTTGCCAAAGTCTCGCCGTTCTCAGGGCGGGGCGGAATTCCCCACCGGCGGTAAGCGGCCAGTCCCGCAAGCCCGCGAGCGGCTTCCATGGTTTTGGGAGTGTCAGCAGATCTGGTGCAACTCCAGAGCCGACGGTCACAGTCCGGATGGAAGAGAACGTGCAGAAGGGCGGCGCCAGGCGTGCGCCCGTCTGTTCGTGATCGCCTTGGGTGACGTGTCAGAACCACAAGGAGATTACCACATGACACACACCCGCTATGCCTTCATCAAGGCGCAATGGCACGCTGACATTGTCGACCGGGCGCTGGAGGGCTTCCTGCAGCTGATCCCGGCAGAGCAGGTCGACGTGTTCGACGTGCCCGGCGCCTTTGAAATGCCGCTGCTGGCGCAGGAGCTGGCAAAGACCGGAAAATACGCCGCCGTGGCCTGCGCCGCCTTCGTGGTGGATGGCGGCATCTACCGGCATGATTTTGTGGCTCAGGCCGTGGTGGACGGGCTGATGCGTGCAAGCATGGACACCGGGGTGCCGGTGCTGTCGGTCTCGCTGACCCCGCACCACTACCAGGAGACGGAGCACCACAACGCGATCTACCGCGCTCACTTCGTGGAGAAGGGGCGCGAGGCTGCCAATGCTGCGCTGATGATCACCAAAACGCGGGAGGCGGCACTGGCTGCATAAATCTGCTTTTTACAGTGCCTTACACAACTGACTGGCCCGCCGCGCAGGCGGCGGGCAACCGTCCTCACTCCACAATTCTCAATTTAACCATATATTAATAAAGGATGTTTCGCAGCGAAACCCCTTTTCATTTACACCCCGTCGCAGGCCGTTCCCGGCAGCGGGGTCAGGCCGTTCCCAAATACGCCTGCAAGGCCGGCGGCGGGTTGTCCAGCAGCTCCGCCGTCGCCTGCGGCGGGTGCGCCGTGCCCTCCGCCACCAGCACCACCTGATCCGCGATCCGGCGGGCGTCATTGGGATCATGGCTGACCATCAGCACTGTCGCGCCACTTTCCCGCGCAAGGTCTGAGACCAGATCCAGCATCTCTGCCTTCAGCGCTGGACCAAGCGCGGCAAAGGGTTCATCCAGCAGCAGGATATCGCGCCCCTGCACCAGCACCCGCGCCAGCGCCACCCGGCTTTGCTGCCCGCCCGACAGCGCCGCAGGCTTGCGCGTGCCCACGCCACCCAGGCCGACCCGCTCCAGCGCCGCCCCGACCTGGCTCCACTCCGCCTCGCTCAACCGCAGGTTCGCATGCAGCCCCAGCGCCACATTTTGCGCCACGGTCAGATGCGGAAACAGGTTGCCGTCCTGAAACAGCATCGCCACCGGCCGCTTGCCCGGCGGCGTGCCGGTCAGGTCCGCGCCGTTCCACGAGATACGCCCGCGGGTAACGGGCAGAAAACCCGCCACCGCCTCCACCAGCGTTGATTTGCCGGCGCCAGAAGGCCCGATCACCGCGACGCAGGCGCCGGCTGCGATCTCCAGATCCGCTTCTACCGCATAATCGCCGTTCATGATCCGGCAGTTCTCAAGCCTCAGCATGCCAGCGCCCCCCGCGGTCCAAAATCCAGAATGCCCCCATCGACAGCATCAGCAACAGCAGCGCCGCGCCGGCCGCCGCCTCCATCCGGTAGGCCCCCATCAGCCGGTAGATCTGCAAAGGGAGCGTTGCAAAATCCGGGTCGGCAAACAGCGCCACCACACCGAGGTCGCCCATCGACAGCGCCGCCGCCAATCCCGCGGCAAACCCGGTCTGCGCCCGCATCCGCGGCAGGTAGACCCGGCGCACAAAGGCCCAGCCCTGCATGTCCAGCGACAGCGACAGGCGGCCATACCGCCCCAGCACCTCCCGCGCCCGCGGGACCAGAATGCGCATGGCAAAAGGCAGCGCCATCACCGCATTGACCAGCGCCGTCACCGGCAGCGCCAGCGCAAAGGGGTCAGCGATGGGATAGATCAGAATGAACAGCCCGGTGCCGATCACCAGCGGCGAGGCCGCGAGACCCAAAATACCCGACAGCTCGGTCAGACCAGCACGCCCGGCAGCCGCGGCGGCGGCCATCGGCAAGGCCAGCCCCAGCAGGATCACGGTGCTGAGCGCGGCAACCAGAACGGAGTTTCCCGCCGCCTGCCAGACGGACGCTTTCAGCGACAGAACACCCGGCAGGCCTGCCAGCACGATAGCCGCCAGCGGCAGCAGCAGGAACGCGGCGGACAGGACAATCCAAAAGCCATCCAAGCTGCGCGCCAGGGCGCTCTGCCCGTCCCAGCGCCGCACCGCAAGGTCAAGGCCGGCACCAAAGCCTTCGCCCGCCGACACCCGCAGCGCCACCAGCGCGGCGGCACCAGTCAGCAGCAGCTGCAACCCAGACAAGAGCGCCGCGCGGCCCAGGTCGAAATCAAACCGGAAAGCCTGATAGATGGCGAGCTCGATAGTCGTTGCCTTTGGGCCTCCACCCAGGGTTAGCGCCACCGCAAAGCTGGACAGGCAAATGGCAAACACCACCGCCAGCGCACCGGGCGCCACCCGCCGCAGCATCGGGCCTTCCAAGAGCCGCCACATCGCCAGCGGCCCGGCGTCCAGCTGTGCTGCCAAGCGGAAGCGTTCGGCAGGGATCTCCTGCCAGCCCTGCAGGATCAGCCGGGTCGCCAGCGGCAGGTTGAAGAAGACATGCGCCAGCACCACCCCGTGCAGCCCGTAAATCTGCACAGGGTCCAAACCGAATATCCCCAGCAGGCTGCTCAGCCAGCCAGCCCGGCCAAACACCGCCAGCAGGCCAAGGATGGCCACAATGACAGGCAGGATGAAAGGCGCGCCCAACAGCGCAATCAGCAGGCTCCGCCCCGGAAACCGCCGCCGCGCCAGTGCGCGGGCGGCGGGGATGGCGAGGCCAACACTCAAAAGCGCCGACAGGCCCGCCTGGGTCAGCGTGAACCGCAGCGCGGCCCAGTCGCTGGCACCAAAGCCCGTGCCTGATTCAGCCCTCAGGGCAACAGCCCCAAGGGTTCCCAGAATCAGCGCAGCCACCAAAAGGGCCGCGCCGATCCCGGGCAGGGCGCTTACTGGCTGAGCGCGTCCAGCCATTCGCCCAGCGCCGCATCGCGCACCTCTGCGGCTTCCGTCTCGCTCAGCAGCAGCGATTTCTCCGGCGCGATCAGGGTATCAAAGCCTTCGGGCAGGCCGCCCGCGGGCGTCACCGCCGGATACATCCAGTTGGTGGTCGGGATGATCGACTGGAAGGCATCCGACACCATGAAGGCCAGGAACTGATCGGCCAGCTCCGGCTGGTCGCTGTTTGCCAGTTTGCCGGCAACTTCCACCTGCATGTAATGGCCCTCGTCAAAGGCCGCCGCCGCCTTGGAGCCGTCTTCCTCCGCGATCAGGTGATAGGCGGGCGAGGTGGTGTAGGAGAGCACCATATCAGCCTCGCCTTCCAGGAACATGCCATAGGCCTCGGACCAGCCCTTGGTCACAGTCACCACGTTGTCAGAGAGGCCCTTCCAGATTTCCGGCGCCTCGTCGCCATAGGCGGCCTTGACCCACAACAGCAGGCCCAGACCCGGAGTCGAGGAGCGCGGGTCCTGGATCACGATCTTCATGTCGCTGGCGGCCAGCGCCTTGAAATCCGCAGGCGCCGCCGCATCGGCGTTATGCACAAAGGCGAAGTAGCCCCAGTCATAGGGCACAAAGGTCGCGTCGCTCCACTCGACCGGCAGCGCATAATCGGCGCTGACCGAATGCTCCGCAAACAGGCCGGTTTCCTTGGCCGCCGCGGTCAGGTTGGTGTCGAGCCCCAGCACCACATCAGCGTCGGAGCGTTCGCCCTCCAGCTTCACCCGTGCCAGCAGCGCCGCGCCGTCGCCAGCGCCAACCAGTTTCAGGTCGCAGCCGCAGACCTCTTCAAACGCCTTTTCCACCACCGGGCCGGGACCCCAGTCGGAGACAAAGCTGTCGTAGGTGTAAACGGTGAGTTCGGGCGTTTCGGCAAAAGCGGCCGAGGCGCCAAGCAGTCCCGCTGCAAATGCAAGATGTTTCATGCCATCCTCCTTTGCGGCTTTGGGCAAGGGTGGAGGCTGTCCAGTACCTTCCCTCCGCCGGTGTGATCCGGTTCAGGTTCAACGGGTGTCATCTCAGCGCCGCAGCGCACCCCGAGGTGGCGCGGACCTTAGGCCCGGAGCGCAGCAATGACAAGCCAAAGCCCGGCCAGGACCTATGCTTCAGGCAAACTGGACCGCTGCCAGCGCCGGCCCCCAGTTCTTCTGGCAGGAAATATCCCGGGGGAGCCGCCGCAGGCGGCGGGGGCAGCGCCCCCTTGCCCCGTTTGCCGCAGAGAAACCCTCTTGAGACACAGGCCCCTGCCCGCTAAGCACGTCCCGCAAAGGAGACCGCGCCTCATGTCGATGAACAGCTTTGGACACCTCTTCCGCGTCACCACCTGGGGCGAAAGCCACGGGCCCGCGCTTGGCGCCACCGTCGACGGCTGCCCGCCGAATGTGCCGCTGGAGCCGGAAATGCTGCAGCAGTGGCTCGACAAGCGCCGCCCCGGCCAGAACAAGAACACCACCCAGCGCAATGAGCCGGACGCGGTGAAGATCCTGTCCGGCGTGTTCGACGGCATGACCACCGGCACGCCCGTACAGCTGATGATCGAAAACACCGACCAGCGGTCCAAGGATTACGGCGAGATTTCCCAGACCTTCCGTCCGGGCCATGCCGACATCACCTATTTCCAGAAATACGGCAACCGCGACTACCGCGGCGGCGGCCGCTCCTCGGCGCGCGAGACCGCGGCGCGGGTTGCCGCGGGCGGTGTTGCACGTGAAGCAATCAAGGCGCTGGTGCCGGGGCTGGAGATCAAGGGCTACATGACCCAAATGGGCGCGCTGGAGATCGACCGCAGCCGCTTTGACTGGGACGCGATCGAGCAGAATGATTTCTGGATCCCCGATGCCGGCGCAGTGCAGGAGTGGGAAGACTACCTGCAGGCGCTGCGCAAGGCACATGACTCGGTTGGCGCGGTGGTGGAGGTGGTCGCCCGCGGCGTCCCCGCAGGCATCGGCGCGCCGGTTTATGGCAAGCTGGACACTGATCTGGCCGCCGCGATGATGTCAATCAACGCGGTCAAAGGCGTCGAGATCGGCGAAGGCATGAACGCCGCCCGCCTCAAGGGCTCGGAAAACGCCGATGAGATTTTCATGGGCGCCAAAGGTCCGGAGTATTCCTCCAACCACGCCGGCGGCATCCTGGGCGGGATCTCCACCGGGCAGGACGTGGTGGTGCGGTTTGCGGTGAAGCCGACCTCTTCGATCCTCACCCCGCGCAAGTCGATCCGCAAGGATGGCTCCGCCACCGAGGTGATCACCAAGGGCCGCCACGACCCCTGCGTCGGCATCCGCGCGGTGCCGGTGGCCGAGGCGATGATGGCCTGCGTGATCCTGGACCACCTGCTGCTGCACCGCGGCCAGATCGGTGAAAACCAGGGCCATATCGGCTGAATATCAGACCCTAAGAAGGGCTTAGTCCTATTTCCAAGGGTGAAGCGTGCTGTGGCAGCTTCGCCCTTGGCCGTTCAGGAATGCTCGCCTTCACATTGCCCGTGATCCCCCAGCGCCGCCAGCACCTTGCATTCGCCGCCCTGCCCGTGGCCGCACAGATGGGTGATGCGCTCCAGCTCTCCTGCCAGCTGCTCCAGCCGGGAAATCCGCGCGCGCACTGCGCTCAGCTGGGCCTCGGCGATCCGGTGAACTTCTGAGCAATCCTCGCCCAGCTGCCCCTCAATCGACATCATCACCTTGATGTCCTCCAGCGGGAACCCGAGGTCGCGCGCATGTTTGATGAAACCCAGCGCATCCATCCCGTCCTGACCGTAGCGGCGCTGGTTGCCGGCATTGCGGCCCGGCGGCGGCAGCAGCCCGATCTCCTCGTAATAGCGGATGGTGGGCACCTTCACGCCGGTGGCCTTGGACAGCTGGCCAATGGAAAACATTTGCAAAACCTCTTGAAGCTCTAGTGACTAGAGGCCCTACATTGATCCCGAATCGGAAATGAGGACAAGAGCAATGGCAGGCTGCTGCAATCACGACGCAAAATTCGACGGGGTCTCAGACGACTACAAACGCAGGCTGTGGGTGGTGATCGCCATCAATGCCGGCATGTTCGCGGTGGAAATGGGCGCGGGCCAGCTGTCCGGCAGCCAGGCGCTGAAGGCGGACGCGCTGGACTTTCTGGGCGACGCGCTGACCTATGGCATTTCGCTGGCGGTGATCGGAGCGACCTTGCGCACCCGGGCGCTGGCGGCGCTCGGCAAGGGTATCAGCCTGCTGCTGATGGGGCTGTGGGTGTTCGGCTCCACCGTCTATCAGGTGTTTTACGTCGGCGTGCCGCAGGCGCAGATCATGGGACTGATCGGTTTCATGGCGCTGGCGGCGAACCTGATCTCGGTGCTGCTGCTGGCCCGTTACAAGGACGGAGACGCCAATGTGCGCTCGGTCTGGCTGTGCTCGCGCAATGACGCGATTGGCAATGTGGCGGTGATGATTGCAGCACTTGGCGTCTGGGGCACCGCGACAGGCTGGCCTGACCTGATCGTGGCCGGCATCATGGGCGGTCTGTTCCTGAACTCCGCCTTTCAGATCCTGGCGCAGGCGGTGCGGGAATGGCGCCAGGAAGAGGCGCACGCGGCGGCTCATACACACTAAGACCTGAGGGCTGTGCCTGCCTGGGCGGGCGCAGCCCGGCCTCTCGGCCGGGTGGAGCAAAGATTAGGCAAACAGCCCTGCGTATGCTTCGCGCAGGGCTTTCTTCTGCACCTTGCCCATGGTGTTGCGCGGCAGGGCGTCCAGCAGAATGATCTCCTTGGGCTGCTTGAATTTGGCAAGCTGGCCGGAGAGCGCGGTCTTGATCGCCTCGGCGCTGGTGCCCTCCCCCTCCGGCACCACTACGGCCACCACACCCTCGCCGAAGTCGGGGTGCGGCACGCCGATGACCGCGCTTTCCAGCACGCCGGGCAAATCATCAATCAGGCTTTCAACCTCCTTGGGATAGACATTGAACCCGCCGGTGATGATCAGATCCTTCTCGCGCCCGACGATGGTGACATAGCCATCGGCGTCGATCTTCGCCATGTCGCCGGTGATGAACCAGCCGTCCGGCTTCAGTTCCTCGGCGGTTTTCTCCGGCATCTGCCAATAGCCCTGAAACACGTTCGGCCCGCGCACTTCCAGAACGCCGATCTCTCCGGCAGGCACCTCGGCGCCATCCCGCATCACCCGCGCTTCGACACCCGGCAAAGGGAAGCCGACGGTGCCGGCCCGGCGCTCACCCTCGTAGGGGTTCGATGTGCTCATGTTGGTTTCGGTCATCCCGTAGCGTTCCAGGATGCGGTGGCCGGTGCGCGCCTGCCATTGCTCGTGGGTATCGACCAGCAGCGGCGCGGAGCCGGAGATGAACAGGCGCATGTTCGCCGCCCGCTCCCGCGTCAGCCGCGCATCCGCCAGCAGACGGGTATAGAAGGTCGGCACCCCCATCAGCGCCGTGGCCGCGGGCATCGCCTCCAGAATCGCATCCGCATCAAACCCCGGCAGGAATACCACCTGGGCGCCCGCAAACAGCGCCACATTGGTCGCCACAAACAGCCCGTGGGTGTGGAAGATCGGCAGCGCGTGGATCAGCACGTCGTCCTGGGTGAACCGCCAGCAGTCGCGCAGGGTCAGCGAGTTGGAGGCAAGGTTATCATGACTCAGCATCGCGCCCTTGGAGCGGCCGGTGGTGCCGGAGGTGTAGAGGATCGCCGCCAGATCGTCTGGCTGACGTGAAACGGGGTCAAACCCGTCCTGAGCCTCCGCCAGATCGCGCAAGCTGCCCTGCTCCGCGGCATCCAGCGTCAGAACCTGCGCCCCTCCGGCGATGGCAGTGATTTCCTCCAGCCGGGCCGGGTCGCAGACCACCACGCGCGGAGAGGCGTCGCCGGCAAAGTAAGCCACCTCCGGCCCGGTATAGGCGGTGTTGAGCGGCAGAAAGATACCGCCAGCCATGACAGTGCCCAGGTATAGCTCAATCGCCTGAATGGTTTTCTGGACCTGCACCGCCACCCGGTCGCCGGGCTGCACGCCCTGAGCTGCCAGGGCCGCTGCCATCCGCTCCGCGCCCGCAAACAGCGCGCCGAAGGTGACCGTGCCGCCGTCCGGGAGCCGGGCAAAGACATCCTCCTCGCGCCCTATGGAGGAGTCGCGCAGCTGGCGGATCAGGTGGTTGGCGTCATACATCGGCGGCTCCTTCATCTGGCGGCGCCATTTGCGCGCCTTGACCTGCCGAAATCAAGCCATTGATCTTTGCGGCGCTTGGGCGCAGGGTCGCGCCATGGCGAAATCGTTAACATCGCATCGGCCTGTGCTGGCGGTCCTGCTGAAGGTGACCGCGATTGCGCTGTTCACCGCCTTGTCGGGGATTATCAAAGCCACCTCTGAGACCGTGCCGGCAGGCGAGGCGGTGTTCTTCCGCTCCTTCTTTGCCATTCCGGTGATCGTCATCTGGCTGGCCGCGCGCAGAGAGCTTCGGCACGGGCTGGTCACGAAGAAACCGATGTTTCACGTGTGGCGCGGTCTGGTCGGAACCTCGGCGATGGGGATGACCTTCATGGGACTGGCGCTGCTGCCGCTGCCGGAGGTTACGGCCATCGGCTATGCCACGCCGATCTTCACGCTGATCCTGGCGGCGCTGTTTCTGGGAGAGACCATCCGGATGGTGCGGATCAGCGCCGTGGCCATCGGCCTCTTGGGCGTGCTGATCATGATCTGGCCCCGCCTCGGCGGCGATCTGGAGGATGGCGCCATGCTGGGCGTCCTGCTCGTGGTCGGCGCCACCGTCGCACGCGGCTTTGTGCAGATCCACATCCGCCGCATGGTGCAGTCCGAGCATACCGCGGCCATCGTGTTCTATTTCTCGCTGACCGCCTCGGGCCTCGCGCTGCTGACTGCGCCCTTCGGCTGGGTGATGCCGGATGCGCAAACCGCCGCCCTGCTGGTTGGCGCCGGGCTGGTCGGCGGGGTGGCGCAGATCCTGGTCACCTCCTCCTACCGCTTTGCCCCGGCCTCCATGCTGGCGCCTTACGACTATGCCTCGATGATCTTTGCCATCGTGATCGGCTATTTCTGGTTCGATGAATGGCCAACGCTGGTGATGCTGGCCGGCGCAGCGCTGGTGATTGCCGGCAATGTGCTGGTGATCTGGCGTGAGCACCGGCTGGGCCTGCAGCGCGGCAAGGCCCGGGCTGCGAGCAATCCAAAGGGCATCTAGCAAGGCTCTAACCAGCGCTTTTTTTGCGTTTTCACCTGCGCTGCACGCGGGCCAGCTCAGACCGCACGGGTCAGCGCACCGTCCACGCGGATGTTCTGGCCGGTGGTATAGGCGGCATCGTCTGAGGCCAGATAGGCAATCAGCGCCGAGACTTCGCGCGCCGTGCCATAACGGCCCATCGGGATGCGCGCCCTGCGGTCCTCAGTCTCCGGCAGGCTGTCGATGAAGCCCGGCAGCACATTGTTCATCCGCACGCCCTGGGCCGCGAACTTGTCGGCAAACAGCTTGGTGAAACTCGCAAGCCCCGCCCGGAACACGCCGGAGGTCGGGAACAGCGGATCCGGCTCAAACACCGCGAAGGTGGAGATGTTGATGATCGAACCATTGCCCTGTGCTGCCATGATGGGTGCCACCAGACGCGAAGGGCGGATCACGTTCATCAGGTAGTATTCCATCCCCAGATGCCAATCCTCGTCGCTGATCTCCATGATATCGCCTTTGGGCCCGTGGCCGGCCGAATTCACCAGCACGTCGATCCGCCCCCAGCGCTCCATCGCCTTGTCCACCAGCGCCTGCAGATCGCTTTGCTTTAGGTTGGAGCCGGTGTGGCCCACCCCGCCCAGGCCCTCAGCCAAAGCCTCGCCCTTGCCGGAGGAGGAGAGGATCGCAACCTCATACCCCTGTTCGTGAAGGTGGCGGGCAGCATCCGCGCCCATGCCGCTGCCTGCGGCGGTGAAGAGAGCAACTTTGGTCATGTTCATACTCCTTTGCTGGCCTTCAGAATGGCGGCTCAGCGGCCGCTTGACCAATCATGTCTCATCGCGCCAGACTGCAGGAAAACTACTGGCTGGAACCTGATGCGCCTGCCCAACCTCAATGCCCTGCGGATGTTCGACGCCGCCGCCCGCCACCTGAATTTCGGCCGCGCGGCAGAGGAGCTGCACCTGACCCAAGGCGCGGTGGCCCAGCAGGTGCGCCGGCTGGAGACGGATCTGGGCCACAAGCTGTTCCACCGCCATGCCCGCGGGCTGACCCTGACCGACACCGGGCGCAGCTACCATGCACCGGTCAGCCAGGCGCTGGCGCTGATCCGCGACGCGACCGCCACGCTGGCCCCCGCTGTACAACGGGTGACGCTGTCGGTGCCGCCGTCCTTTGCCTCGAAATGGCTGGTGCCGCGGCTGCCGGAGTTCCAGGCCCGCCATCCCGACATTGACCTGCGGGTGGTTGCGGAGGAAAGCCTGGCTGATTTCAAGCGGGATGGCATCGACATTGCCGTCCGCCAGGGCAGCAAACCGCAAGAGGGCAGGTTGAACTGTGCGCTGCTGTCGCTGGTGGATCTGGTGGCAGTCGCGAGCCCGGATCTGGCTCTGACAAAGGAAGAATCCCTGGATCTGCCGGCAATCGCCCAGCTTACGCTGATCCAGGACGGGCACCGGCACTGGGACCTCTTGCTGCGGCAGGAAGGGCTCACGGCCACTGGCCGGGTTCTGCAATTCAACCAGACCGCGCTGGCGATGGATGCGGCCGTGAACGGCCAAGGCATCGCACTGGTGCCGCGGATGTTCCTGGGCAATCAGCCGCTGGACATCCTGTGGCAGGCGCCGCGGCTGGGCGACCAAGGGTTTTACGTGCTGTGGCCCAGCGCACAGGGCCGGGCCAAAACAGTGGTGGACTGGCTGCTGCGCCAATAGGCATCAGGCGGAGGCGGCCTCGGCTTCCTCCGGCGCGCTGAGCGAAATCACCGCAACAACGGCTGCCCCGTTCAGCAGATAGAAGGCCGAATCCAGCCCGGCAAAACCGAAGATAAAGGGCGCCGCCAGAAAGGCGAGGCCAACGATCAGGTCAACGGTCAGATGCAGCTTGTAGGGCAGCACCCGGACCAGGCCGAGGTGGTGGTCGGTCAGCAGCGTCAGCACAAAGGCGGCTATGCCGGTTGCCACCGACAGCCACAGCGCCAGCGGGTTGCTTTCGCCAAGACCCAACAGAAACGGCAGCCCCATCAGGGCGGCGGCCACCGGATAATCAAGATAGGCATGAATAGTACGGGTCACGAAACGGAGGGGCATGGGTCAGGTCCTTTTTCCGGAAGTTTTCGGGCCGCCCATTCGGCGGCTCTGTCCCCAGAGTGGCGCAGACTGTCCGGACGGTGAATTTCAGCCCCTCCGGCAAACCTTGCAGATCGTTCAAACAACGGGCGTTTGGGACCTCAGGCCGCGCAATGCTGCTGCCGGTAGGCCGCGGGTGACATGCCCACTTGTTTGCGGAACACGCGGGAAAACGCCGCCTCGGAGGCATAGCCGGCAATCTCTGCCGCATCGGCCACATTCAGCCCCTGCTCTGTCAGGCCCTGGCAGGCAATCTGCATCCGCCAGCTAGTCAGGTATTGCATCGGCGTCACCGCCATCTTGGCCGCAAATTCCTGGGCAAAGGCGGTGCGGGACATGCCTGCCTCCCGCGCCAGGCCCTCGACGCTCCATTCCTTGGCAGGCGCCTTGTGGAACGCTGTCAGCGCCCGCGAGATGCGCGGGTCGGCAAACCCCGCCAGCGCCGATCCACTGGGGCTCTGAACCTCCAGATAAGCGCGGATGGCCTGGGCAAACAGCACCTCGGACAGCTTCAGCGAAATCAGGTCGCCGCCGATGCGGGCGCCCTCCACCTCGGAGCCGATCATCCGCAAGGTCGCCTCGATCCAGGCTCCGGCAGCCTCGCCGTAGTTTTCTATCACGATATAGGGCGGCAGCCGGTCGATCAGCATATGCCCGGCACCGCGCCGCCCCGGCATGGCGGCAAAGGAGAAATGGCCGCAGATCAGCTGGGTATCGCGCACCTCCTCCGCGCCGCCGTAAACCAGCACCCCGCCGCCGTCATAGCCTGCATCCTCCAGCACCTGCTCCAGCGGCAGCGCCTCCGGCGGCTGCACCTCGTTGCACAGCAGCATATGGGCCGCGCCATGCGGGATCAGCACCAGATCGCCCTGCTTCAACCGCAGCGTCTCGCCGCTCGCCGGCACATGCACGTTCAGCTCGCCCCGCTGCACAAAATGAAACCGCGCGACGTTTTCGTAGTCCGGCACCTGGATCCCGAACGGCGGGGTGAAGGAGGTGCGGAAGTAAAGCGTCCCCTTGAGGGACAGCCGGGTGAGGATATCGCTGAGCAGGTCCAACATGGCCCTGATGTTAGGCGTCTGGCATCCGCCGTCCATGGTCCCGGACGATCTGCAAGGGAATGTGAACGATCAGA
Source organism: Leisingera aquaemixtae (assembly GCF_006740765.1). GTDB lineage: Bacteria > Pseudomonadota > Alphaproteobacteria > Rhodobacterales > Rhodobacteraceae > Leisingera > Leisingera aquaemixtae. The sequence continues at coordinate 3,425,387 of NZ_CP041159.1, read as the reverse complement.
CGCAGCCTTGCCAAGGCCAAGGGGAGCGGCATTGCCCTGGAAACCCGTTCCTGCGCGCAGTCAGTCGTGAAAGTCCGGCCGGTCCTTTCTGCCGCGGTTGGTCATCAGACGGCTCATCGCGAGGATGCCAGCGGCACCCAGCGCCAGCAGCACCGCGTGGACATAATACCCAAGTCCCGAGGCCATGCCGACACCTCCGGCCACCCACAGGCTGGCTGCGGTCGCCATGCCCCCGACCCGCTCATCCCCCTGGATGATCGCCCCGGCACCGAGAAAGCCGATCGCCCCGACAAGCCCCTGCATGATCCGGGTCGGATCAGCGCCCATTTCAAGCGCCAGCGCCTCCATCGACATTTCCATGGTGATTAGCGTGAAACCTGCCGCCCCAAGCGAAACGATCATATAGGTCCGCATGCCCACCTTGCGGTGCCGCAGCTCCCGGTCCAGCCCCAGAAGCGCCCCGGCAGCAGCGGCGCAAACCAGCCGCAGGACCAGCTCAAGATAACTTACATAGGCAATGCTCAGGTCCATCGCGTTCCTGCTCCTTCGTATCGGGCCGAGCCTGCAGCCGGCCTGGAATGACTTTTCTGCAATAGCCCCGTTTATGGCACAGTCCCGGAAAATGTGCAGGAAAATGGCAAAGGACGCTATGTTCTGTGACATGCAGCCTGCGGCCGCAGCCGCAAAGAAAAACCCCCGCCACACGGGCGGGGGTTTTCAATCAGACCTGCAGTGCGCTTACGCCCGGACCAGCTTCTCGTAGTCCTCAGCGATCTCGCGGGTCAGGTCGCCAACTTCAAAGGTATAGTCACCAATCTGCCCGACCGGGGTCACTTCGGCGGCGGTGCCCGTCAGCCAGCACTGCTCAAAGCCTTCCATCTCCTCCGGCATGATGTGGCGCTCATGCACGGTGACGCCCTTGTCCTTGAGCATCTGGATCACGGTCTGCCGGGTCAGGCCATTCAGGAAGCAATCCGGCAGCGGCGTATGCACCTCGCCATCCTTCACGAAAAAGATGTTGGCGCCGGTCGCCTCCGCCACATAGCCGCGGTAGTCCATGAACAGCGCATCCGAGCAGCCCTTGGCCTCGGCCTTGTGCTTGGAGATGGTGCAGATCATGTAAAGGCCCGCCGCCTTGGCATGCACCGGGATGGTCTCCGGGCTGGGCCGCTTCCACTCCGCGATGTCGAGCTTGGCGCCTTGCATCTTGGCATCGCCGTAATAGGCGCCCCAGCCCCAGACCGCGATGGCCATCCGCACCGGATTGCGGGCCGAGGCGACCCCCATATCCTCTCCCGCGCCGCGCCAGACCAGCGCGCGCACATAGGCGTCCTGCAGACCGGAGGCCTTCAGCGTCTCTTCTTTTGCTGCCTCGATCTGGTCGACGGTATAGGGCATCGGCATGTCCAGCGCCTTGGCCGAGGCGACCAGCCGCTCGGAATGCTCCCGGCTCTTGAAGATCTTGCCGTTATAGGCGCGTTCGCCCTCAAACACGGAAGACGCATAATGCATCGCATGGGTCAGGATATGCACCTTGGCATCCCGCCAGTCGACCAGCTCCCCATCCATCCAGATCACTCCGTCGCGGTCGTCATAACCAGCCATGCCGCACCCTCCTGAAACTCTGCGGTGATTTTCGATAATTGCGCAAACTGCGACCGGTCCGGACACAATATTGCGTCAAAGCTGGGATTCGATACATCTTCACTCTTGGAATGTCAACAACACTGACATAAACTGACCGGCAAGACAAACGAGGGGGCACCGAATGCCTGAAGGCCGGACAGGGCAGGGTTACAGCGGCGAAAGCCTGCTGTTTCTGACAGATGAGCAGCTGCGCCAGGGGATCGAGGCGATGTTCTTTGCCTATCGCGGCTTTACCGCCGATCCGGACCGGATCCTTGCGGAACTGTCATACGGCCGGGCGCACCACCGCGCGATCCATTTCATCAACCGCTCGCCCGGCACCACGGTGAACAATCTGCTAAGTATTCTGGGCGTCACCAAGCAATCTCTGAACCGGGTGCTGCGGACCCTGATCGGCGACGGCCTGGTCGAAAGCAAGGTGGGCGAGCTGGATAAGCGCGAACGCCACCTCTACCTGACCGATCAGGGCGCCGCGCTGGAGGCCACCCTGTCGGACGCCCAGCGCGCCCGGATGCGCGCCGCCTACAAGGACGCAGGCCCCGAGGCGGTGCAGGGTTTCAAGAAGGTGCTGGAAGCGATGATGGACGCCGACATGCGCCGCGCCTATGCCAAGCTGCGCGAAACGGGTGCATGAGCATGCATGACGCCCATCTGCTGATCGTGGACGATGATGAGCGCATCCGCGGCCTCTTGAAGAAGTTCCTGATGCGCTCGGGCTTTTTGGTGACCGCGGCACGCGATGCGGCCCATGCCCGGCGGGTGCTGGCGGGGCTGGATTTCGATCTGATCATCATGGATGTGATGATGCCGGGCGAGGACGGCATCTCGCTGACCCAATCCCTGCGCGAAACCATGTCCACCCCGATCCTGCTGCTGACCGCCAGGGGCGAGACCGAAGACCGGATCGCCGGGCTGGAGGCCGGCGCGGACGATTATCTGCCGAAACCCTTTGAACCGAAGGAGCTTCTGCTGCGGGTGAACGCCATATTGCGGCGGATGCCCGACACCGTGGCGCAGGAGGCCGCGCCCAAGGTGCTGCACCTCGGCGCCATCCGCTACGACATCGAGCGCGGCGAGATGTGGCAGGGCGATGAGCTGATCCGCCTCACCGGCACCGAAAGCCAGCTGATGAAAATCTTCTCGGCCCAGCCCGGCGAGCCGGTCTCCCGCACCAAGCTGGTCGAGGACCTGGGCCGCGACCGCGGCCAGGCGCAGGAACGCGCGGTGGACGTGCAGATCACCCGGCTGCGCCGCAAGATCGAGCCGAATCCCAAGCAGCCGCAGTATCTGCAGACGGTGCGCGGGGCGGGTTACATGCTGGCACCGGATTAACGCATTCCCGGTTCCTTCTTCTGGCCCAAAATATCCCGGGGTCCGGGGCAGCGCCCCGGGTTTCCCCTTGCAGCCAAAGGCCGCCGCCCCCTAGGGTCGCGCCAAGCCCGGCCGCAGGAGGAACGCTGAATGACAACCGCTCTGATCACCCACGCGGACTGCCTGAACCACGTGACCCCGGACGGCCACCCCGAACGGGTTGCCAGGCTGGAGCACATCCTGCACGCGCTGGAGCCACTGGACCTGAGGCGCGTGACAGCCCCGATGGCCGCGGAGGATGACATTCTCCGCATCCACCCCGCGTCGTACCTCTCGGACCTGCGCAGGGCCTCCCCGGCAGAAGGCTGGGCACAGATTGACGGCGACACCTTCCTGTCCCCCGGATCAATGGATGCAGCCTTCCGCGCGGCGGGGGCAGTGGTGCGCGGCGTCGGCATGGTGCTGGGCGGCGAGGTGCAGAACGCCTTTGCCGCGGTGCGCCCGCCGGGGCATCACGCGGAAACAGACACTGCAATGGGCTTCTGCCTGTTCGGCAATGCGGCGCTGGCCGCCAAGCACGCGCTGGACCATCACGGCCTCAAACGGGTAGCCGTGGTGGACTTTGACGTCCATCACGGCAACGGCACCCAGGACCTGCTGTGGGATGAGCCGCGCGCGCTTGTGATCACCAGCCAGCAAATGCCGCTCTGGCCCGGCTCCGGCCGCCCGGACGAGGACGGCGCCCATGGCCAGATCCTCAACCTGCCGCTGGCGCCGGGATCGGGCCGGGCAGAAATGCAGGCAGCCTATGAGGGCCAGGCCTTCCCGCGCCTGCGCGCCTTCAAACCGGAGCTGATCATCATCTCCGCAGGCTTTGACGCCCATCAGGACGATCCTCTTGCCAGCCTCAACTGGACCACCGCGGATTTCGCTTGGCTCACCGCGGAACTGTGCAAGCTTGCCAGTGAGCTGTGCCAGGGCCGTATCGTCTCGACTTTGGAAGGCGGATATGATCTGAACGCGCTGGCCGCGGCAACCCGCGCGCATGTGGAAGAACTGATAAAGGCACCGGCATGACTGAGACCCCCGTAGACCAGATGAGCTTTGAACAGGCAATGCGTGAGCTGGAAGGCGTGGTGGACCAGCTGGAGCGCGGCGATGTGGCGCTGGATGCGTCGATTGCGCTTTACGAGCGCGGCGCGGCGCTGAAGAAACGCTGCGAGGACGAGCTGAAACGCGCCGAGGAAAAGGTGGCCGCCATCACGCTCGACGCCAACGGCACCCCCAAGGGCACCCAGCCGCTGGACGCCGGCTGAGCCATGAGCGCCGCCGCAGACACCCGGACGCGCCCCTTTGCGGAGGCGCTGAAAGACGCGCAAACCCGCATCACCGCGCATATGGAGGCACGGCTGGCGGGCAGCGACGACCTGCACGCCGCGATGCGCTATGCCATCACTGGCGGCAAAATGCTGCGCGGATTCCTCGTGCTGGAAAGCGCCCGCTTGCACGGTGTTCCGGCGGAGGCCGCGATCGAGGCCGCGCTCGCCATCGAATGCATCCACGCCTACTCACTGGTGCATGACGACCTGCCCTGCATGGACGACGACGACCTGCGCCGCGGCCAGCCCACCGTGCACCGGAAATGGGATGAGGCAATGGCGGTGCTGGCGGGCGACAGCCTGCAGAGTTTCGCCTTCGAGCTGCTGGCAGATCCCAGTGTGGGGCCCCATGCGCTGACTCTGATCCGCGGGCTGGCGCAATCGTCCGGCAAGGATGGTATGGTGTCGGGCCAGATGCTTGATATTGCGGCCGAAACCGCAAATGGTCCGCTGACGCTAGAGCAAATCACCCGGCTGCAGGGCCGCAAGACCGGCTGCCTGATTGAATGGTCCGCCACCGCCGGCGCAGTTCTGGCCGGGGCAGACCCGGCACCGTTGAGGCAATACGCAAGCGCCTTGGGACTTGCCTTCCAAATCGCCGACGACATCTTGGATGTGGAAGGGGATGCCGCAAAGGTGGGCAAAGCCGTGCGCAAGGACGCAGATGCCGGCAAGGCCACCTTTGTCTCGCTCCTGGGGCTGGCAGAGGCGAAAGCCCGCGCGCAGACCCTGTGTGACGAGGCCTGCGCCGCGCTCTCACTTTATGGTGAGGATGCCGAAACCTTGAAGGAAGCCGCGCGTTTCGTTATTGCGCGCGACAGCTAACCCCGCGCGCCACGCCCCGGCACCCCGCCCGGCGCAGCCCAAGGAGACACCATGCCCGACCGGCCCAAGACCCCGCTTCTGGATCAGATCACGCGCCCCGCGGATCTGAAGGGGCTGACGGATGCGCAGCTGGTGCAAGTCGCGCACGAACTGCGGCAGGAAACCATTTCCGCGGTTTCCGTCACCGGCGGCCATCTGGGCGCGGGCCTTGGCGTGGTTGAGCTGACCACCGCGCTGCACGCGGTATTCGACACACCGCGGGACAAGGTGATCTGGGACGTGTCCCACCAGTGCTACCCGCACAAGATCCTGACCGGGCGCCGCGACCGCATCCGCACCCTGCGGATGAAGGACGGGCTCAGCGGTTTCACCAAACGCTCCGAGTCGCCTTATGACCCGTTCGGCGCCGCCCACAGCTCCACCTCGATCAGTGCCGCGCTTGGCTTTGCCGTCGCGCGCGACCTGGGCGGTGTGATCCCCGAGGGCAACGGGGACGCCATCGCAGTGATCGGCGATGGCTCGATGTCGGCCGGCATGGCGTTTGAGGCGATGAACAACGCAGGCCATCTGGGCAAGCGGCTGTTCGTGATCCTCAACGACAACGAGATGTCGATTGCCCCGCCGGTGGGCGCGCTGTCGTCCTATCTGTCCCGCCTCTACGCGGGCGAGCCGTTCCAGGAGCTGAAGGCGGCTGCCAAAGGCGCGGTCTCGCTGTTGCCGGAACCGTTCCGCGAAGGCGCCAAACGCGCCAAGGATATGCTCAAGGGCATGGCGGTCGGCGGCACGATGTTCGAAGCGCTCGGCTTCTCATACCTCGGCCCCATCGACGGCCACGACATGGACCAGCTGCTGCCGGTCCTGCGCACCGTCAAGGCGCGGGCGACCGGCCCGATCCTGATCCATGTGCTCACCAAGAAGGGCAAGGGCTACGGACCTGCTGAGCGCGCCCGCGACAAGGGCCACGCAACCGCCAAGTTCGATATGGTGACTGGCGAGCAGAAAAAGGCGCCCTCCAACGCGCCCTCCTACACTTCGGTCTTCGGCAATGAGCTGGTCAAGCTGGCCGCCAAGGACGACAAGATCTGCGCCGTCACCGCGGCGATGCCAGATGGCACCGGCCTCAGCCTGATGGCCGAACGCTACCCCTCGCGCTGCTTTGACGTGGGCATCGCAGAACAGCACGGCGTCACCTTTGCCGCGGCGCTGGCCGCGGGCGGAATGAAGCCGTTCTGCGCGATGTATTCCACCTTCCTGCAGCGCGGCTACGATCAGGTCGTGCACGACGTGGCGATCCAGCGCCTGCCGGTGCGCTTTGCCATCGACCGCGCAGGGTTGGTCGGTGCTGATGGCGCCACCCATGCCGGCAGCTTCGACATTGCCTTTATGGCCAACCTGCCGGGCATGGTTGTGATGGCCGCTGCGGATGAGGCGGAACTCGCCCATATGGTCGCCACCGCCGCAGCCTATGACGACGGCCCCATCGCCTTCCGCTACCCGCGCGGTGAGGGCGAAGGTGTCGACATGCCCGAAACCCCGGAAGTACTGGAAATCGGCAAGGGGAGGATGGTCCAGCAGGGCAAGCGCGTTGCGCTTTTGTCCTTCGGTACCCGGCTGGGCGAGGTCAAAAAGGCCGCCGAAGCGCTGGCGGCCAAGGGCATCACGCCCACCATCGCCGACGCCCGCTTTGCCAAGCCGCTGGACCGCGATCTGATCCTGCAGCTGGCCGCGGACCACGAGGCGCTGATCACCATCGAGGAAGGCGCAGTCGGCGGTTTCGGCTCGCATGTCGCGCAGCTTCTGGCAGAGGAAGGCGTTTTTGACAACGGGCTCAAGTACCGCTCGATGGTGTTGCCCGATACCTTTATCGACCAGGCCAGCCCGGCGGACATGTACGAGGTGGCCGCGATGAACGCCCCGCAGATCGAGGCCAAGGTGCTGCAGGTTCTGGGCGTCGCGACGATTGGCGAAAAGCGGGCCTAACTGGCTTCATCCCAAGGCGGAAGCCTGTGTAGGCAGGCTTAGACCGGGGGCTGCAAGTGCAGGCGGCCTTTGTCCTTAAACCCCCGGCGGTTCCGCCGGCGGCACAAAGCTTTCCATGTCCTCGGCCTCCAGCACCGCCCGCAGCCCCTCGCGGTAGGTCGGATACAGCAGGTCCACCCCCAGCTCATCCTTGATACGCCAGTTCCGCACCCGCTTGTTCTCACCATAGAAGCTGCGCGCCATCGGGGTCATGCCCGCCTCGTCAAACGGCACCTCGGCAGGCATGGGCAAACCCAGCAGTTCCGCGGCATGGCCCAGCACATCCTGCGGCGGGGCCGGATCATCGTCGCAGACGTTGTAGATCGCCCCCGGCCGAGGCTGCGCGATGGAGGCCGCGAGCACCTGGGCGATATCGTCCACATGGATGCGGGAAAACACCTGCCCCGGCTTGATGATCCGCCGCGCCTTGCCCGCCATCAGCTTGGCAAAGGGGCCGCGGCCGGGGCCATAGATACCGGCCAGGCGGAAGATATGCAGGGGCAGACCGGGAATCGCCTGCCATTGCGCCTCCGCCAGGGCCCGCCAGTCGCCGCGCTGGCTGGAGGGAGTGACCGGCGTGTCCTCATCGACCCAGGCGCCGTCGTGGTGGCCGTAAACCGCGGTGGTGGACAGGTAGCCCACCCATTCCAGACCGGGAGCAGCGGCAATCCTGCTGCCGATCGCCGCCAGCACCGGGTCGCCTTCCGCATTCGGCCCGATCGAATTCAGGATATGCGTTACCCCGTCCAGCGGCACCTCTTGCCCGGGCCAGGTGATCATCTCCACGCCATCGGCCTCCACGGGATCCCGCGAGGTTCCGATAACCCTCCAGCCGTCCGCCTGCAGTCGCGGCGCAAGCGCCCGGGCGGTATAGCCAAATCCAAGACAAAGCAGTGTTCTTCCCATGGCACCTAGATGCGTTGGCGGTGGCCGGGGTGCAAGGGTTGATTCGAATCTCCCAAGCGACTTTGATGGCCCGATGAAAAAGCAAGCACCGGGATTGACCGATGCCTATACGCTGAGCACGCCTGAGGAATCACGGCGGCTCTATGCGGACTGGGCCGGCACATACGACCAGGACTTCGCCGCCGGTCAGGATTACCTGCTGCCCGCACAAACTGCCAAGGCCTTTGCCGCCGCCGGCGGCGAGGGCCCGGTGCTGGACGCCGGCGCAGGCACCGGCCTTTGCGGCCAGGCGCTGCGGGCACTTGGGATCGAACCCGTCGACGCCACTGACATCAGCGCTGCGATGCTGGCCGAAGCCCTGCGCAAGGACGCCTACCGCGACGTGATCGAGGCCGACCTGATGGAGGGCATCCCGGTTCCGCGCGGTTCCTACCGCGGTGTGGTGTCCTCCGGCACTTTCACCCACGGCCACCTCGGCCCAGAGGTGCTGCCTGCCCTGCTGCGCGTGGCCGCGCCCGATGCCTGGTTTGCGCTGTCGGTGAACGCAAAGTTCTACGAAAAGGCGGGATTTGCTGACGCCTTCGACCGGCTGCTGCGCGGGCAATGGATCAGGAACCTGACCCTGCCCGAAGTGCAGATCTACGGCCTAGGTGCCACCGGCGCGCACAAGAACGACACCGCGCTTATCACCTTGTTTCAGAAAGTGTAGCCCCTGCCGTTTGCACAGGGTCAAGGGAGGCGCAGCCTCCGCGCGGCACGCGCGGCTTGCCCTTGAGGCTGTGCTGACGGATCACAAAATCGGACTGGCTGCTTGAGGAGCAGACCTGCTCCTCAAGAGCTTCTCAGCGAATGGATTGCGCCGCGCCAAGCGCGGCGCCCGGCCCAACTGTGCAGGGGCATCTTCAGATGTCCCGCAACTGGCGGGAGTACCGCGTCAGCGCCCCTTCCAGACCGGATCGCGCTTTTCAGCGAAGGCGCGGGCGCCTTCCAGGTTGTCCTCGGAACCATAGAGCACGTCCACGGTTTTCAGCTGCCTCCGGGTGATCCGGTTCATCGCGTCCTGGAACTTGCTGTCCTCGGCATCGCGCACGATCTCCTTGATCGCCGCATACACCAGCGGCGGGCCGGAGGCGAGCAGCCGCGCCAGCTCCCAGGCGCGGTCCATCAGCTGATCCGCCGCCACGATCTCATTCACCAGGCCCCAGCGGTTGGCCTCTTCGGCATCGAACCAGCGCCCGGTCAGCAGTAGCTCCATGGCGATGTGATAGGGGATGCGTTTGGGGAGTTTCACGCTGGCCGCATCCGCAACGGTGCCGGAGCGGATTTCCGGCAGCGCAAAGGTGGCGTGATCGGCAGCGATGATCATGTCGGCCGACAGCGCCAGCTCCAGCCCGCCGCCGCAGGCGATCCCGTTCACAGCGGCAATCACCGGCTTGTTCATATCGCGCAGCTCCTGCAGCCCGCCAAAACCGCCGACGCCGTAATCGCCATCCACCGCATCACCGTCAGCCGCTGCCTTCAGGTCCCAGCCCGGGCAAAAGAACTTTTCGCCGCCGCCGGTCAGGATCGCCACGCGCAGTTCCGGATCATCGCGGAAATCGCGGAACACCTCGCCCATCACCCGGCTGGTTTTCAGATCAATGGCATTGGCCTTGGGCCGGTCCAGGGTCACTTCCAGAATGGCGCCGTCACGGCGGGTTTTCACGGGGCTGTTCTCGGGGCTGTCGCTCATCTCATCTCCTCCTGGCATGGGACATGCCGTTCTGTTTCCGGGCCAAAGCCCTAGTATTTCCGCCGCATCAGCGCGTCTGCGGCCACCGCATCCGCCGGCGTGCACAAAAGCGGGTTGATCTCGATCTCCTCCAGCCCCAGCGCGTTTTCCATGACATAGGCTTCGACGGCGCGGACGGCACGCAGGATCGCCTCGCGGTCTGCCGCCGGGGCGCCGCGGTAGCCATCCAGCAGTTTTGCGATGCGCAGCGACTGGAGCGCCGCTTCGATGTCCGCATCGGAAGCGGGCAGAAGGAAGGACGCGCTGTCCTCCATCAGCTCAGTCAAAGTGCCGCCCGCCGCCAGCGTCATGACAAAGCCATGCGCCGGGTCCTTGACCACGCCGATCAGCAGCTCGGCCACCGCGCCGGCAACCATTTCCTCGACAAGAAAGCGCGACGCGGGCATGCTGAAGGCGGCATCGCTCACTTCCTGGCCGGAGTTCAGGTTCAGCACCACAGCCCCCGCTTCAGTCTTGTGCGCGACGCCTTCGCCCTTCAGCACCACCGGGAAGCCGACATCGACCGCCACCGCACGGGCATTGGTGGCAGAGGCCGCCCGTTTGGACCGGGGAACACGCAACCCGTAGCTTGCCAGTTGCCACTTGGCATCGGCTTCGGGCACCAGATCCGGCTCTACAGCCGGCGTCGGCAGCAGCAGCGGCACAGGTGTTTCCGGCAGCGGCAGGCTGGCGGCCTCACAGGCGGCAATCGCTTCGCTCAGGCCGCAGAAAGGCACTACGCCTGCTTCCATCAGCCGGGCCGCCACGGCCTCCGGCAGCAGTTCCGGCAGAGTGGCGACGAGGCCGACATTGGCCCCGGTCCGCTCGCGCGAACCGATGGCGGCCTGAATGGTGCACTCCCAGTCCGATGCATCGCAGCGGTCCTCGCGCGGGAAGTCGACGATCAGCATGGTCATCGCCAGCTGCGGATCCATCATGGCCGAGAAGGCTTTGGTCATCGCCTCGCTGTCGCGCCAGATATAAGTGTGGTAGTCGAGCGGGTTCGCCAATGCCACCATCGGCCCAAGCGCGTTGCGCAGGTCGGTTTTCTGGCGGTCATTCAGGGGCGGAAACACGACGTTGCGGGGGTGGCCGGTGTCCGCCGCCAGGCTGGCCTCCCCGCCAGAGCAGCTGATTGTCGCGATGCGGTTCGAAGGCAGCCGCCCCGTCACATGCAGCAGCTTCAAGGTCTCCAGAAAAGATGGCAGATCCTCGAGACGCGGAATGCCGAGGCGAGCGAGCAAAGCCCCCGCCCCCGCATCACCGCCCGCAAGCGAGGCGGTATGGGAAACCGTTGCAGCCCGGGCCTCAGCCGATTTGCCGACCTTCAGTGCGACAATCGGCTTACCCAGCTCGCGGGCGCGGGCAGCCAGCGCCTCAAACGCACGCAGATCGCCAAAGCCCTCGATATGCAGACCCAGCGCAGTGACGCGGTCGTCTTCCAGCAGCGCCTCGCCAATGGCGGCAATACCCGACTGCGCCTGGTTGCCAGCGGTGACCACATAGGCCAGCGGCAGCCCGCGCTTCTGCATGGTAAGGTTGATGGCGATGTTGGAGCTTTGGGTGACCAGGGCCACGCCTTTCTCCGCCCGCTGCCCGCCATGCTGGTCCGGCCACAACAACGCACCGTCCAGATAGTTGATGAAGCCATAGCAATTGGGACCGAGAAACGGCATCTCCCCCGCCGCGTCCAGAAGCTGCGCCTGCAGGTTCGCGCCTTCAGCGTCCTCGGCCGCGGCCTCCAGAAAGCCGGACGCAAAGCACACCGCCCCGCCGGCGCCGCGGGCCGACAGCGCCCGTACCACTTCGATTGTGGCAAAGCGGTTCACCCCGATAAAGGCCGCGTCCGGCGCCTCCGGCAGGCTGTCCGCGTCCTTGAAGGCAGGCAGGCCCGCGACGTCTTCGGCCTTGGGATGGACCGGCCAGATGGCGCCGTCGAACCCCATCTTCCGGCACTGCTCAATCACCAGGCGGCACCACGCGCCGCCGCCGATCACAGCTATGGATTTGGGACGGAAAAGGCGGGAAAGGTCGCGTGTCATACTATAGCGGTTCCGCTGGTTGAGAGTTCGGAAGCCTCCGGCGGGGATATTTTCAGCCAGAAGAAGCACATGGTTTTATTAACCAGAAGCGGCAACGCTGGTTGCGCGGTACAGGCGGGGACGCCGATGACCGCGCCAGGAGAAGCCCCCCGGTTGCGGCGCTGCCCTCCGGGGGCTGGATCTGGTTTCATTCTTCTTCTGGCCTTCAAATATCCTCGCCGAAGGCGAAAAACTGCCGGGTTTCAAGGTGCAGGCCGGTCGAGATGGCCCAGATCCCGGTCCGGGTCAATCCGGTCGCGCACGCGGGTCTTCAGCTCTTTCGCATCCGGAAAGCCGCCGTCCCGCTTGCGGTCCCAGACCAGTTCCTTGTCAACATGGATTTCGAAGATCCCGCCCGTGTCTCCGGGAACCAGTGTCACCCCGCCCAAGGTGCCCTGGAAGGTCTGCAGCAGCTCCTGCGCCATCCAGCCGGCCCGCAGCAGCCAGTTGCAGCCGGTGCAGTAGGTAATGGTAACGGTAGGTTTCTCTGGGGGTTTCCCGGACCCGGTCATGGATCAGCCTCCGACGGCGCGCAGCATCTCGCGGCTGATGATGTGCCGCTGGATTTCACTGGTGCCTTCCCAGATACGCTCCACCCGCGCGTCGCGCCAGATGCGTTCCAGCGGCAGTTCATCCATCAGCCCCATGCCGCCGTGAATCTGGATCGCCTCATCGGCGACAAAGGCCAGCATCTCGGTTGCCTTCAGCTTGGCCATCGACATGTCGGCCTCAGTCACAGTGCCCTGATCGAACTTCCAGCCAGCTTCCCAGGTCAGGAGGTTCGCCGCCTTCAGCTCCAACGCCATGTCGGCCAGCTTGAAGGAAATGCCCTGGAACTTGCCGATCTGCTGGCCGAACTGCTTGCGCTCGGCGGCGTATTCCACCGAGTGTTGCAGTGCGCGCTCAGCACGTCCCAGGCAGGTGGCGGCCACTTGCAGGCGGGTGGCGCCCAGCCAGGTGTTGGCAACCTCGAACCCTTTGTCCGCCTCACCCAGAATGGCAGAGGACGGCAGGCGGCAATCGTCAAACTCCAGCACCGAGTTTGTATAGCCGCGGTGGCTGACGTTGCCGTAGCCGTCGCGCACCTCAAATCCCGGCGTGCCCTTGTCGACGAAGAAGGCGGTGATCTTCTTCTTGGGCCCGCGCGGCGTGTCCTCGACCCCGGTGGCCATGAAGCAGATGGCGAAATCGGCAATGTCCGCGTGGCTGATGAAATGCTTGGTGCCGTTCAGGATCCAGTCATCGCCATCCTTGCGCGCAGTCGCCTTCATGCCGCGCAGGTCGGAACCTGCATCCGGCTCTGTCATCGCGAGGCAATCCCATTTCTCTCCCTTCATGCAGGGAAACAGGTACTTTTCTTTCTGCTCCTGTGTGCCGGCCAGCAGGATATTCGACGGGCGCGCAACGCCGGTCCAGTGCAGCGCGTAATTGGCACGGCCCAGTTCCTTTTCGTACATCAGCCAGGTCAGGGTATCGAGGCCGGCACCGCCCACCTCCTCGGGCATGTTGGCCGCATAGAGCCCGGCTTCCATCGCCTTCTTCTGCACATCGCGGATCACATCCATGTCCAAATGGCCAGTGCGCTCGATCTCCGCCTCATGCGGATAGAGCTCCTTTTCCACAAAGGCGCGGGTGGTTTCGACGATCATAGACTGTTCTTCGGTCATCCCGAACTGCATGGCGGTCTTCCTTGGCAAATCTGTTGCGGATCAGAGTACGCCGCTTGCGTGCGCCTATCGTGCAGAGATAGAAATAATCATGCGGAATTGGACAAAAGATACTGCTGCGTTGCAGCAAATTGATGTGCTGCTGTTTGACGCCTTCTCCGCCCATTGCCTGGCCAACACGGTGGAGCCGCTGCGGGCGGCCAACACCTTTGCCGGGCGGCAGGCCTATGCCTGGCGGTTCCTGACTCTGGACGGCGCACCGGCGGTGTCCTCGTCCGGCATGGAGGTGCGGGCGCATGGGCAGCTAGGCGAATGCAGCGGCGATTTGCTGATCGCGATGCCGTCTTATGACTTCCTGCGCCATGCCACCGTGGCCACCGCCCGGGCGCTTAAGTCCGCCGCGCGCCGCTACAAGCGACTGGCGGGGTTTGACACCGGCGCCTGGCTGCTGGCAGGCGCCGGGCTGCTGGACGGGCGGCGGGCCACAATCCATTGGGAGGAGCTGGGCCGCTTCACCGAGGCTTTCCCTGAGGTCCAGGCCGAACGCGCCCGCCAGGTTTGGGATGGCAACCGCATCACCTGCACCGGCGCGCTTGCCGCCTTTGACACCATGATGGAGCTGATTGGCGAGCAGCACGGCGCCGCCCTGCGGCTGGAGGTCGCCGCCCTGTTCATGGCGCCCGAGGCGACGGAGACACAGGACCCGATCCTGGTGCGCGGCAAGTCCGTGGCCCGCGCGGTTGCGGTGATGCAGGCTAACTTGGAAGCGCCCTTGCCGATTGCTGCCGTGGCCAGGAAAGCAGGCCGCAGCCAGAAGGGTCTGGAGGCCCGGATGAAGGCCGAACTGGGGGCAACGCCGCAGGCCGTCTACCGTCGGCTGCGGTTGATACAGGCCAGAAAGCTCGTGTTAGAGACTGTTTTGAGCGTATCGGAGATTGCCCTGCGCTGCGGCTATGACGACCCGAGCGCCCTCACGCGGGCGTTCAAAGCGGAGTTTGGTGTCACTCCGCGGACCTTGCGCGGTGGTGGGCAAATTGCCCACCCTACGTAGGGTGGGCGATTCCGCCCACCGTTAGCCCTGTTTGGCGGCCATCCACTGGTTCAGCCGCCACAATCCCCAGGCCAGCGGGATCGCGGCCAGACCGCCGATCACATAGGCCAGCGGCTCATCCGCGAAGGATTCGAAGATCTGCGTATAGGCATGGATCGCGGCAAAGGTCAGCGCCGCGTTGAACAGCCCGCGCTGATGCCGCTGCGCCGCCCAGAAGATAACCGCCGCCAGCACCACCGCCCACAGCACCGAATAGACGTTCTCGGAAATGAACAGCGCGCTGTCGCGGAAGGCATCGCGGGCGGCAGAAAAGGCGTCCCAGTCCTCGTAGCCATCGCTGAAGCGGCCCGGGCCCCAGACGGTTTCGCCAACGACATCCCCCCACAGCGAGCCGACCAGCGCGCAGAGGTTTGCAACCACAAACCCCAGGATCGCCAGGATGCGCAGATGCCGGGCGTCGCGCTCAGCCAGCCGGGACGCGCCCCAGACACAGAACACGATCAGCAGCACCATCTGCAGGATCGTCAGCGTCGATTCCGGCGAATAGAACACATAAGCCGCATGGAAATAGCCGGTGCCGGTCTCCAGCATCTGTGCAAAGGGCGCAATCGCCAGCGCGGTGACAAAGCGCACATCAACCTGCCAGCCTGCCAGGGCCAGCGCCGCCGCATAATACAGCAGTGCCAGGTTCCGCAGCGGCGAGCCGATGCCGTATTGCTGCAGCAGCAGCTCGATCGCCGCAAGATGCATGGCCAGCCCCATCAGCAGGATCGCGCCCAGCACAAACCCCGTGGACCAGGCCCCGTGCCGCCAGCGCCAAGTGCAGATCAGCGCCACCAGCGCGCCGGCGGGCAGCATCACCCAGCCGGCGATGTCCTCGTATTTGTCCACCAGCTCGATCCCGGCGCCGCCCATCAGCATGCCCGCGCCGATCAGCGTGGCGGAATTGCCGAACATCCGCAACATCTCGCCGCCGCGCGCCAGCACCGCCAGCCCGCCGCCCAGCATCAGGATGCCGGTCACTGCCACCGCCAGCGGGTCCGCCAGCCAGAAGATGAACCCGGCAGTGGCGGCGATGATCCCGAAACACAGGATCGCATTCACCGCCAGCGACACCATCACTTCGCGCGAGCGCGCCTCGATGGTGCGGGCCTGATCCGGGGTCAGCACCCCTTCCTCGACCAAGGCAGTTGTATCGGCAATGGCGTGCATCAGCGGTCCCTCGCGGCATCCAAACGGTTCCGCCCAGCATGGACCGGCCATCGCCGCAGCGAAAGGGGAGGAATTCCCGCCGCTTACCCCTTGGGCCGGCTGGGCACCCAGGCGTAGCCGTTATCACACAGGATGTAGGCCTCGCGCAGGCCGTGCGGCTTGTCCGCGGGCGCCTGCAGGATGATGACCCCCGCTGCCTCCGCCCGCGCCACGGCCTCATCCGGATCGGTATCATACAGGCGGATCTCGATCCCGGCGCCGCGCGGCGGGGTTTCCGGCAGCAGCCCCAGCAGCGGATTTTCCGCATAGGTCCCGTCTCTGTGCAGCTGAAAGACCTGTCCGCCATAGGTAACGATGGCAAAATCCTGCGTCACCTGATGGCCCTTCATGCCCAAAACAGTCTCTAAAAAGGCAACTTCTGCCGGAACATCCCGCACTAGCAGATTGATCCCGATCCCGCTCAGGGACCGTCCGAAGCTGTCTCCATCCACCGTTTGGTAGTCCATGCCAGGCCCTCTCCAAGAACAGCAGAACCATCCTGCAAGCGATCGTTCTGCCGCGGCAATGCCAAATGCGTCAGTCTTCGGTGCCTTTCCACCGCCCGCATGAAGCTTTGATGGCAATGCAAGCAATCCGCTTGCCTTCCCGCCTGCAATCGGAACAATTGGATTATGTCAGATAACATTTTCCCAAGCTGGCCCGACACCGCCCCGCAATTGATCGAAGTCGCCGCAGGCCGCGCGCCGGCCGACACGGTGATCCGCAAGGGCATCTGGGTCAACGTCCACACCCGCGAGCAGCTGCCGGACCATGATATTGCGATCAAGGCGGGCCGTATCGCCTATGTCGGGCCGGATGCCTCCTATTGCACCGGGCCAAAGACGCAGATCATCGAGGCCAACGGCCGCTACATGATCCCCGGCCTGTGCGATGCCCACATGCATATTGAAAGCGGCATGCTGACCCCCGCGGAATTTGCCCGCGCGGTGATCCCGCATGGCACTACCTCGATGTTCACCGACCCGCATGAGATTGCCAATGTGCTGGGTCTGGACGGCGTGCGCTACATGCATGACGAAGCGCTGATGCAGCCCGTAAACATCTTCACCCAGATGCCCAGCTGCGCGCCCTCCGCACCGGGGCTGGAGACCACAGGTTACGAAATCTCCGCCGAGGATGTGGAAGAGGCTATGAACTGGCCCGGAATCATCGGTCTGGGCGAGATGATGAACTTCCCCGGCGTCGCCAATGCCGACCCCAAGATGCTGGCCGAAATCGCCGCCACTCAGCGCGCGGGCAAGACGGTGGGCGGCCACTATGCCTCCCCCGACCTCGGCCCGGATTTTGCGGCCTATGTGGCGGGCGGCCCGGCGGATGACCATGAAGGCACCTGCGAAGCCGACGCCATCGCCCGGGTGCGCCAGGGGATGCGCT
Source organism: Leisingera aquaemixtae (assembly GCF_006740765.1). Classification (GTDB taxonomy): domain Bacteria; phylum Pseudomonadota; class Alphaproteobacteria; order Rhodobacterales; family Rhodobacteraceae; genus Leisingera; species Leisingera aquaemixtae. Next base: position 3,408,084 of record NZ_CP041159.1, on the reverse strand, counting down.
CGATGATGCGGCTGGGCTCTGCCTGGTATGACGTCGAAAGCCAGATCACCGCGGTGACCAAGAAGGGCCTCGATCCGCGCAACTTCATCCTCTGCACCGACGATTGCCATTCGGGCACACTGGTCAATGACGGCCACATGAACCGGGTGGTGCGCCACGCCATTGCCTGCGGCTGCGACCCGGTTGTCGCCCTGCAGATGGCCACCATCAACACCGCCACCCATTTCGGGCTGGAGCGGGAGATCGGCTCCATCACCCCCGGGCGGCGCGCCGATGTGATCCTGACCTCAAGCCTCACCGAACTGCCCATAGAAGTGGTGATCGCCCGCGGGCAAATCGTGGCGGAATCAGGCTCTATCAAGGTAGATTGCCCGCATTACGACTGGCCCGCCAGCGCCCGCGGCACCGTCCATCTGGGGCATGAGCTAACAGCGCAGGATTTTGAACTCACCGCGCCCGAAGGCGCCAATGCGGTCACCGCCAATGTGATTGGCGTGGTGGAAAACCAGGCCCCGACCAAGGCGCTGCAGGCGGAGCTGCCGGTGGTGGACGGGCTGGTCGAGGGCAGCGGCGATGTCTGCCAGATCGCCCTGGTCGAGCGCCACCGCGCCACTGGCGGCGTCACCAATGCCTTTGTCTCGGGCTTCGGCTATACCGGCAAGATGGCGATGGCCTCCACCGTGGCGCATGACAGCCATCACATGATCGTGGTCGGCACCGACCGCGAACAGATGGCGCTGGCCGCCAACCGGCTTGCCGAGGCGGGCGGCGGCATTACCCTTTATAAGGATGGTGAGGAGCTTGCTCTGATTGAGCTTCCGATCGCAGGCCTGATGTCCGACAGCCCCGCAACCGATGTCGCCGCCAAGGCGCAGAAGATGGTTGAGGCGATGCAGGCCTGCGGCTGCAGCCTGAACAACGCCTATATGCAGCATTCGCTGCTGGCGCTGGTGGTGATCCCGGAACTCCGGATTTCCGACCTGGGCCTTGTCGACGTCCGCACTTTCCAGAAAATTCCGGTGATCGAGCCCGTGCAATGATAACAACAAAACACCCCGGCCATCCGCCGGACGAAAGCTTCAACGACGCGACCGAGGCCGTCGACCGGCTGGAGTTGCTGTACCGGCAGGCCACCGGCTTCATCTGCGAGGAGTTCTCCCGGGCGATGGCCGACGGCGCGCCGGACAACCAGCGCATCCGCGCCTTTTACCCGGAGATCCGCTTTTCCACCCTGACCTTCGCCCAGGTGGACAGCCGCCTCAGCTTCGGCCATGTCTCTGCGCCCGGCACCTATGCCACCACGGTGACGCGGCCGGACCTGTTCCGCAATTACCTGATCCAGCAGATCGGCCTCCTGATCCGCAACCACGGCCAGCCGGTGACCATCGGCGTGTCGGCCACCCCGATCCCGGTGCATTTTGCGGTCGCCTCGCGCCCGGATCTCACCGTGCCCCAGGACGGCGCCGCCGGTTTCACCCTGCGCGACGTCTTTGATGTGCCGGACCTGTCGACCACCAACGACGACATCGTCAACGGCACCTACCAGCCGGCCAACGGCATCGGCCCGCTGTCGCTGTTCACCGCCCAGCGCGTCGACTACTCGCTGGCCCGGCTGACCCATTACACCGCCACCAGCACCGAGCATTTCCAGAACCACGTGCTGTTCACCAACTACCAGTTCTACGTGGCCGAATTCGAAGCCTATGCCCGCGCCCAGCTGGCGGACCCCAATTCCGGCTACACCAGCTTTGTCAGCACCGGCGATCACCAGATCACCGATCCATCGGCAAAGATCCCGGACATCGCCAAGCTGCCGCAGATGCCGACCTATCACTTGAAGCGGGACGACGGGAACGGCATCACCCTGGTCAACATCGGCGTCGGCCCCTCCAACGCCAAGACCGCCACCGACCACATTGCGGTGCTGCGCCCGCACGCCTGGCTGATGGTCGGCCATTGCGCGGGCCTGCGGAATACCCAGGCGCTGGGGGACTTCGTGCTGGCGCATGGCTACCTGCGCGAAGACCACGTGCTGGACGACGACCTGCCGATCTGGACCCCGATCCCGGCCCTGGCCGAAATCCAGGTCGCGCTGGAGGAAGCGGTGGCGGAGATCACCGAATACGAAGGCTTTGACCTCAAGCGGATCATGCGCACCGGCACTGTCGCCACCATCGACAACCGCAACTGGGAACTGCGCGACCAGTCCGGCCCGGTGCAGCGCCTGTCCCAATCCCGCGCCATCGCGCTGGACATGGAAAGCGCCACCATCGCCGCCAACGGCTACCGCTTCCGGGTGCCCTACGGCACGCTGCTCTGCGTTTCTGACAAACCGCTGCACGGCGAGCTGAAGCTGCCGGGCATGGCGTCGGACTTTTACCGGACCCAGGTTGCACGCCATCTGCAAATCGGCATAAGAGCAATGGAGCGTTTGCGCGGCATGCCTTTGGAGCGGCTGCACAGCCGGAAATTGCGTTCGTTCGACGAAACCGCCTTCCTTTAAGGCTGATTTTCGCTGTTTTCCGGCAAAAAATGCCTGTTTTCCCTTATACGGAGCACACAAGAAGTTGTGTTACCATACAACATAACGATAATGTCTCGCGATGAGGCCCCACAGTTCGGGCAGCTTTAAGGAGACGAAGAATGTCCAAACCGATGACCAAAACCCAGCTTGTTGCCGCACTGGCCGAGGAAATGGGCAGTGACAAGAAAACTGCAGGTTCTGCGCTGGAAGCGGTCTGCTCGCTGATCACCCGCGAAGTGTCGGGCGGCGGTGCCGTGACTCTGCCGGGCGTCGGCAAAATCTACTGCCGCGAGCGCCCCGAGCGCGAAGTGCGCAACCCGGCAACTGGTGAGAAATTCACCAAGGAAGCCGACAAGGTGGTCAAGATGACCATCGCCAAAGCGCTGAAAGACAGCGTCAACGGCTGATCCCGGACATCATCCGGACGGTTTCAGGGCTGCCCCCGCGGGCGGCCCTTTTCTTTTGCCTGGCGGGCCGTGCCGGCCGACGGTTCGTCCGCCGCCGCAGCGTTGCCGCTTGCCAGAACCGCCCGGCACACGCATCCTTTGGGTGGCGGCCAAGGGAGGGCATCATGGAAAACGTCAATCTGGTGATGATCCTGGCAGCCGCCTTCCTGGGCGCCGCCAGCCCTGGCCCGGCGACGCTGACCATTGCCGGCACCTCGATGCAGCATGGCCGCAAACCCGGTCTGGCGCTGGCCGCGGGGGTCTGCACCGGTTCGCTGATCTGGTCGGTCTCCGCCGCGTTCGGGCTGGGCGCGGTGATGCTGGCCAACGCCTGGATGTTCGAGGCGGTCCGCTATGCCGGCGCTGGATACCTTATGTACCTTGCCATCCGCTCCGCCCGGTCGGCCCTGCGCCCCGGTGCGCCAATGCTGCGCGCCGCCGCCGCGCCAACGCTGCGGAGCGCCTATGGCAAAGGTCTGGCGCTGCATCTGACCAACCCCAAGGCGGTGCTGTTCTTCGGCGCGCTCTACGCCATCGGCCTGCCTCCCGGCACCTCTGTATCGGCGCTGCTGCTGGTGATGGCCGCCATCGCGGTGCAAAGCACCCTGATCTTCCACGGCTACGCGCTGCTGTTCTCCAGCCAGGCGGCCAGCCGCGTCTACATCCGCCTGCGCCGTGGATTTGAGGCCGCCTTTGCCGCTGCCTTCGGCGCCGCCAGCTGGCAGATTCTGGCGGCCCGGCTCAGCTGACACCGGTCCCGCCCGGCTTGATCTCTGCCCGCATATTCCGGAAGGTCCACCGCGGGAGAAAGGAATTCACGATGGATGCGCGCGCTATTGCCATGGGGCTGGCCTTTGCCCTGATGTGGTCCTCCGCCTTCACCTCGGCCAGGATCATCGTCCAGGACGCCTCGCCATTGTTTTCCCTGGCGGTACGGTTCCTGATCTCCGGGCTGATCGGCGTCGCCATCGCCCGTGCCCTGGGGCAGACCTGGCGGCTGACGCCGGGCCAGTGGCGGGCCACGGTGATCTTCGGCATCTGCCAGAACGCGCTGTACCTCGGCCTGAACTTTATCGCCATGCAATGGATCGAGGCCTCTCTGGCCGCCATCATCGCCTCCACCATGCCGCTTCTGGTGGCGCTGGCAGGCTGGGCGCTGTTCGGCGAACGGCTGCGGCCGCTGGGTTATGCCGGCCTCGCCGCAGGCATCCTGGGTGTTGCCCTGATCATGAGCACGCGGCTCAGCGCCGGTGTCGACCTGCTGGGTGTCGGCCTGTGCGTCATCGGCGTGCTGGCACTGACCGCCGCAACCCTCGCCCTGCGCGGTGCCACCTCCGGCGGAAATTTCATGATGGTGGTCGGTCTGCAGATGCTGATCGGCTCGGCCGTCCTGTTCATGGCCGCGCCGCTGACAGAGGAGATTTTTGTCACCCCCACCTGGCGCCTGGCCGCTGCCTTCACCTACACGACCATTGTGCCAGGCCTGACCGCCACCTTCATCTGGGTGCTGCTGCTGAACCGCATCGGCGCGGTGCGCGCGGCCACCTTCCATTTCCTGAATCCGGTGTTCGGCGTTGCCGTTGCCAGCGTCCTGCTGGGCGAAAAACTGGGCCCGCTTGACTTGCTGGGTGTCGCCATCGTCACAGGCGGTATCCTGGCCGTCCAGCTCGCCAGGCAGGCGGACCGGCCCAAGGCGGAGCTCTCCCGCGCGGCAAAGCCGGGCTGACACCCGCCCCCGCTCCTTGGGCGCGGCGCCGCCAAGGCGGCGCGGCCCGTTGCGCCTCTCCGCGCTTACCGCTTAATCTGATCTCAAGATCCCAACCGGAGGACGCGGCATGAGCGCGCAATTGACACAGGTGCTGGAGGCGATCGACGCCGCCAACGCCCAGGACCCCACCCTGGAAGACGGCCAGCCCGCCGCGCTGCTTTATGGCCAGCGGATGAGCCAGGAGCAGCAACGCCTGTTCCCGGACGCCACCGAGGTGCTGCAGATCGCCGCCCGCGGCCAGCATGTGGAACGCTGGAAGCTGGCCCGCGAGGCCTTCCCCGAAGGCCGGGCCGGCTACCTCGCCTGGCGCAAGGCCGAGGCTGTTCATCACGCCGATGTGGTCACCTCGCTGATGCAGAACGCAGGCTATGGCGCCGAAGACACGGAGGCCGCAGCCAAGATGCTGCGCAAGGAGGGGATCAAGCGCGACGCCCAGGTGCAGGCGCTGGAGGACATCATCTGCTTTGTCTTCCTCAAGTGGTATTTTGCCCCCTTCGCTGCCAAGCACCCCGCCGACAAGGTGCAGCGCATCGTGGAAAAGACCGCGCGCAAGATGTCGGCAGACGCCCGCGCCCGGGTGCTGCGGGAGTTCGACCTGCCTGGAGACCTCGCTAGTGCCTTCGCTGCCTGACCGAGCATCTGTCCCCGGGCCCGGCCTCCGCAGCACACGGCTTTGCGAGCCGCCTGTAACAGGGCTTTGCATTTGCGCATCCAGACCCCATGTTCTGCACCAAACGCGAACAGGCGGGAGGACACCATGACCAAATACTTCAAGAACCCGGACGCCATTGCCGCCCTCTCCGAGGAAGAGTTCTACGTGACCCAGAACGCGGGCACCGAACGCCCCGGCACCGGCAAGCTGCTCCATAACAAGGAGCCGGGCATCTATGTGGACATCGTCTCGGGCGAGCCGCTGTTTGCCTCCTCCGACAAGTATGAATCGGGCTGCGGCTGGCCCAGCTTCACCAAGCCCATCGAATCCGCCCACATCCAGGAACTGGAAGACCGCAGCCTCGGCATGATCCGCACCGAGGTCCGCTCCACCCATGGCGACAGCCACCTGGGCCATGTCTTCCCGGACGGCCCCATGGACCGCGGCGGCCTGCGCTATTGCATCAACTCCGCCTCCCTGCGGTTTGTCCATCTGGACGACATGGAGGCAGAGGGCTATGGCGCCTATATCAACCAAGTGGAGGTCGTGAAATGAGCACCACCGAACGCGCCGTCCTGGCAGGCGGCTGTTTCTGGGGCATGCAGGAACTGATCCGCAAGCGCCCGGGCGTCATCAGCACCCGCGTCGGCTATACCGGCGGCGATGTCCCCAATGCCACCTACAGGAACCACGGCACCCATGCCGAAGGGATCGAGATCGTCTTCGACCCTGCCGTTACCTCTTACCGGGAGCTGCTGGAGTTCTTCTTCCAGATCCACGATCCGACCACCCTGAACCGCCAGGGCAATGACATCGGCATGAGCTACCGCTCCGCGATCTACTACCTGGACGACACCCAGAAAGCGGTCGCCGAGGACACCATCGCCGACGTCGACGCCTCCGGCATCTGGCCCGGCAAAGTGGTGACTGAGGTCGAACCCGCAGGTGATTTCTGGGAAGCGGAACCGGAGCATCAGGATTACCTGCAGCGGCTGCCCACTGGCTACACCTGCCATTTCCCGCGCCCCGACTGGGTGCTGCCCAAACGCGGCGCTGCTGCGGAATAGGCTCTAACAGGCCGCTTTCAGCCCCGCCGCACTCCGGCGGGGCTTTTCACATGCCAGATCCGCAGCAAGCTCCCCTGCTTCTTCTGGCCCAAAATATCCCCGCCGGAGGCAGCGGGTTTTCGGAAAACCCGCTTTAGCGCTCAAGACGCCTAGGCGTGCGCCACCCTCGGCCGGCCGCTGGCCTCCACCGTCAGCGTGCCTTCGACGAACACTTGCCGCGATTCCACCTGCGCCAAGCGGATATCCCGCTCCACATGCACGTGGATATCCTCGGCACCGGCCTCCTCCGCTGCGCCGCGCGCCTCCTCTGCCAAGGCCGCCTCCAGCGCTGCCAGTGCTTCGTCTGAGGCCGGGAAATCCACCGGGCCGCTCTCCAGATGCACCCGGTACTTGCCCTCCGCCGGGGACGTCACGGTGCCGCTGCGCCGCATGGTGACCCGGCCCACCACCGCGCCGATGGCGTTCGCCACCCCGGCATGTTCCGGCAGGATCATGTTGCAATGCAGCCGCTCCCCCACCGCCGGATAATAGCTGGGGGCAGAGGCGCCCAGCCCCACCACATCCACATTCAGCGACGCATCCAGCGCCAGCAGGCCACGGTGCCGGGCCAGGCCCCTTTGCAGCAGCACATGCCGGGCCAAATCCTTCTCCGGCAGGCCAAAACTCTCGGCTTCTTCGGCAAAAGCAGACTCTAACAAGGTCAAAGCGGTTTGCTCCGTCAGCTGATCAATGATCATCTGCGCCAGGGTTTCGGCGTCTTTTGCCACCATGTCGCCACTGCCTATCCGCCGGCGGACAAACAGCGTCAGCGCCTTCTCCGCCGCCTCGCGGTCCCAGGCCTCCACCCGGCCCAGCACATGGCTGGCATCCGAAGGCGTCACACCGGAGACTTGCACCAGCCCGCGGTCCACCAGCCGGCCCAGCGAGCCATGCTCCATCCGGGTGCGCAGGATCTGGCCCAGCGGATGCACCTGCATCCCGATCCGCGCCAGCAGCCCGGCCTCCCGCTCGCTCAGGCCCGCCACCGGCACCCCAGGGACCGCCCGGACGAAGCGCCCGTCAAACTCGCCCGCGGTGGAATTACGCAGCTGCTCATCCAGGGCCGCATGCACGACATCGGGCGCATCGGTCGCAATCAGCGACACCGGCACCACCCGGCGCGGTCCCAATGTCAGCCCGCCAGACAGCCCGCTGGTGTTCAGATGCACCTGGCTGTCGCCACCCAGGCCGGTGGTGCGCATCGCTACCGCCTCCACCATGGTGCGGAACTCACCCACCCGCGCTCCTGCCGGATCAATCGCCGGCTTGCCGTCCCTGATCAGCGCCACATCCGTTGTGGTGCCGCCGATGTCGCTCACCAGCGCATGATCCGCCCCGGTCATCCAGCGCGCCCCGACAATCGAGGCCGCCGGCCCGGACAGAATGGTCTCGATCGGCCGCTCCCGCGCCTGCTCGCCGCTCATCAGCGCGCCGTCGCCGCGCACCACCATCATCGGCGCCCCGATGCCCAGATCGCGCAGCGTGTCCTGCGCCCGCCCGATCAGCCGGTCGATCATGCCGATCAGCCGCGCGTTCAGCACCGCCGTCACCGCCCGTTTCGGCCCGTTCAGCTTGGCCGACAGATGGTGCGAGCAGGTGACTGGCGCGCTGGTTATCTCATGGATGATCCGCGCAGCCTCAATCTCATGCGCCGGATTGCGAGTGGCAAAGACCCCGGCCACGGCAAAGCCGGTCACCCCCTGGCCCTCGGTCCGCAGGAACATCTCCAGCGCCCCGACATCCAGCGGCGCCGCCTCGCTGCCCGCGTGGGTGTGGCCGCCGCCGATCACCAGCGCCGGATCGCCCTTCAGCGCGTCCCGCAGCCCGTGCCGGTCCAGGTCAGCCTCGGCAAACCCGACATAGACCAGCGCCACCCGTCCGCCCTGCCCCTCGACTAGCGCATTGGTGGCCAGCGTGGTGGACAGGGCCGCCAGCGACACCTCCTGCGGCTGCACCCCGGACTGCTCCAGCACCGCCCGGATCGCGCCGCCGACCCCGATCGCCAGATCCTGACGCGTGGTCAGCGACTTGGCAGAGGCGATCACCTCCTTCTCGTCGCGGATCAGCACCGCATCGGTATAGGTTCCGCCCGTGTCCACTCCCAGCAGCAACGCCATGCCCAGCCCTCTCAAACTCTGTTCGCCGGACTGGGTGTAACGCCTATTTGCGGCCCGTCCATCCTGTTTGCGTCACGAAAGCCGTTGAACCGCCCACCGCGCCGCATCCGCCACCGCCGGATCCGGATCCTCCGCCAGCCCCTGCGCCACCGCGCGCAGCTCCGCCAGGCCGGAATTGCCGATAGCATAGAGCACATTGCGCACAAACCGGTCGCGCCCGATCCGCTTGATGGGCGAGCCGGAGAACATCTCCCGGAACGCCGCATCCTCCAAGGCGGCAAGCTCCGCCAGCTTCGGCGCCTTCAGATCCTCGCGCGCGGCATAGCGCATGTCGCTGGCGGCCACCGCAAATTTGTTCCAGGGACAGGCCGCAAGACAGTCGTCGCAGCCATAGATCCGGTTGCCCATCTTCTCCCGCAGTTCCTCCGCCACCGGACCTTTATGCTCGATGGTGAGGTAGGAGATGCAGCGCCGCGCATCGACCTTGTACGGGGCTGGGAAGGCATCGGTCGGGCAGCTGTCCAGACAGGCCCGGCACGACCCGCAGCGGTCCCGCTCCGGCGCATCCGCAGGCAGCTCCAGCGTGGTGAAAACAGAGCCTAAAAAGGCCCAATTCCCCCAGTCCCGGCTCACCAGATTGCTGTGCTTGCCCTGCCAGCCCAGCCCTGCCGCCTGGCCCAGCGCCTTTTCCGGCACCGGTGCGGTGTCGACAAAAACCTTCACCTCGCAATCCTCCCCGGCTTCCGCAATCAGCCAGCGCGCCAGCCGTTTCAGCCGCTTCTTGACCAGGTCGTGGTAATCTTTGTTGCGGGCATAGACCGAAACCGCGCCGCGATCCGCCTGCCCGACCACCGCCATCGGATCCTCTTCGGGCGTATAGCTTTCCGCCAGCATGATCACCGACCGCGCCTCCGGCCACAACAGGCTCGGGTCACCCCGCCAATGGGTCCGCTCCGCCATCCAGCCCATCTGCCCGTGATAGCCCGCATCCAGAAAGACCTGCAGCCGTCCAGGCACCTCCGGCACATCCCACGGGCGGCAGACCCGGCAGGAGACAAACCCCTCCGCCAGCGCCTGGGCAACCAGCTTTTCCTTGATGCCGGATCGGTCTTTCATCTTTCGCCAAAAACTCCGGGGGAGCGGCCCGCAGGGCCGCGGGGGCAGCGCCCCTGCCCCCGTTGGTATCAGAAATCCAGGTCAGTGTAATGCGGCGGCGGCCGGAAGCCCGGCACCTGATCCGCCAGGATCGACCGGAACGCTGGCCGCGACTTGATCTTGGCATACCAGTCCTTGACCACCGCAGACCGGTTCCAATCCACATCCGAGATATAATCCAAGGACGACAGATGCGCGGCAGCGGCAAAATCCGCCAGCGTCATCATGTCGCCCGCCAGCCAGCGCCGGTGGTCCAGCAGCCAGGCCATGTAGTCCAGGTGGTATTTGATCGCCTTGGCCCCCGCCTTCACGTTGCGGCTGTCGGGATAGCCCTCGCCGGTGATCTTCTTGTTCACCCGCTCATACAGCAGCTTGGAAGTCACCTCTTGGTGGAACTTGTCGTCAAACCAGCTCACCAGCCGGCGCACCTCATACCGGCCCGCGGCATCCTTGGGGATCAGCGCAGGCTCCGGCCTGGTGTCCTCCAGATACTCGCAGATCGCCGCGCTTTCGGCCATCATCTGGCCGTCCAGCCGGACCACCGGCACCTTGGCGGCCGGGTTGCGGCGCAGGAAATCGGGATCCTGCTCCCAATAGCGCTCCTCGACCAGCTCGACCTCGATCTTCTTCTCCGCCAGCGACAGCCGCACCTTGCGGCAAAAGGGGGACAGGGGAACGTGGTACAGGCGCGCCATGGCTACAGGGGATCTCCAGAAACGTTACTACGGATACCCAGCAATGCCTTGGCCGGGAGAAAGATTCAATCCTCGAAACAATCCGCCCGCCCGTCTGCGCGAATGGTAGCCGCCCCATCCTGAATCTGCCGCGCCCGGCGCTGCACAAAGTTTGAAGGCTTGCGGGCCGAACGCTCCTTGGGATTGGGCAGCACGGCGGCAATCAGCGCCGCCTGCCGCGCGCTCAGCTGGTCCGGGCCGACTCCGAAATACTTCCGCGCCGCGGCTTCGGCGCCAAACACGCCCTCGTCCATCTCGGCCACGTTCAGATAAACTTCCAGAATACGCCGCTTGCTCCAGACGATCTCCACCACCGGGGTCAGCAACGTCTCCAGCACCTTGCGCGGCCAGCTGCGGCCCTGCCACAGGAACACGTTCTTCACCACCTGCTGCGAGATGGTCGAGCCGCCGCGGCTGCCGCCAGCCTCGATCGCCGCCTGGATGGCGCGGGCGTCAAATCCCCAATGGCGGCAGAACTGCGCATCCTCCGCCGCCACGACGGAGCGCGCCAGCACCGGAGCCATCTCCTCCAGCGGCACCCACATCCGGTCCACCTCGCCCAAGCGGCGCTGCTCGGCCCAGATGGTATGGGTGACCGGCGGGTTCACCACTGAAAACAGCAGGATGAGGACAAGAAAAACCGCCGCCACCGCCAGCACCGCGCGCAAGATCCAGCGCCGAAACGCACGCAACGGCTGAATCTGCCGCTTTGCCGTCTTCTTGCTGCTCTTGGTTGTCTTCTTTTTTGCAACTGCCTTGGCCATGACTCTCTATAGGACGGCTGGGGGGCATTCACAAAGGGTCAGTTGCCTTGCTGCCGCAATCTGCCGGTCCGGAGTTTTCGGGGGCGCGGGGAGGGGCGCTGCCCCTCTTGAGCCTGCGGCTCAATTCACCCCGGGATATTTCCGGCCAGAAGAAGAGTGGTTTCCGGCAGGACGCGGCCCGCAGGCACAGAAAACCCCGCAAGCCTGCGCCTGCGGGGTTCGGTTTTTGTCTCTAGCCAGGCTTACTCCGCGGGAACGGCAGCCTTCTCCTGCATCACCGGATGCGCCAGCTTGTCGAGCATCTCCTTCGGGCAGACTTGCAGGAAGTTGCCCTTCTCGATGTCCCAATGCTGCAGGATCTCCGCGGCCTTGCGGCTGCCGGTTTCCTGCTGATGGCGTTCGATCAGGCTTTTCAGCTCCGCCTCCCAATGCGCCACGGTGACCGGACAGGTGACCAGCGATTCCTTATTCATCAGGGTCGCGGCCTTACCCTCCGGGTCATAGAGATAGGCCATGCCGCCGGTCATCCCCGCACCGAAGTTGGCGCCGATCGAGCCAAGGATCACCGCAACGCCGCCGGTCATGTATTCGCAGCCGTTGGAGCCGCAGCCCTCGATCACCACCTTGGCGCCGGAATTGCGCACCGCAAAGCGTTCGCCCGCACGGCCCGCCGCAAACAGGTAGCCATCGGTCGCGCCATACAGCACGGTGTTGCCGATGATGGTGTTTTCCGAGGCCACCAGCGGGCTTACCTGCGGCGGGCGCACCACGATGGTGCCGCCCGACAGGCCCTTGCCGACATAGTCATTGGCATCGCCCGACACTTCCAGCTTCAGCCCCGGCGCCGCAAAGGCGCCCAGCGCCTGACCGGCAGAACCCTGCAGTTTCACCGTCAGGTGGTCCGGCTGGAACGAATTCCGCATGCCGAAGTTGCGCACGATGTGGCTGGAGGTGCGGGTGCCCACGGAGCGGTGGGTGTTCTGGATCGCATAGGACAGCTGCATCTTCTCGCCATCCTGCAGGAAGCGGGCGGCGTCGCGCACGATTTCCGCATCCAGCGTGTCCGGCACTTCGTTGCGGCCCTTGTCGCGGTTGTAGACGATGTTGGCGGAGCCATCGACGGTGATCAGCAGCGGGTTCAGGTCCAGGTCGTCCAGATGGGCAGAGCCGCGCGAGACCTGCGCCAGCAGGTCGGCCCGGCCGATCACGTCGTCCAGGCTGCGGGCGCCGATGGAAGCGAGGATCTCGCGCACTTCCTGGGCGTAGAAGGTGATCAGGTTCACCACCTTGTCCGCGTTGCCGGTGAACTTGGCGCGCAGGGATTCGTCCTGGGTGCAGACGCCGACCGGGCAGGTGTTGGACTGGCACTGGCGCACCATGATGCAGCCCATCGCGATCAGCGCCGCGGTGCCGATGCCGTATTCCTCGGCGCCCAGCATCGCCGCCATGACAATGTCACGCCCGGTGCGCAGCCCGCCGTCGGTGCGCAGCGTCACCCGCTCGCGCAGGTTGTTCATCGCCAGCACCTGATGCGCTTCGGTCAGGCCCATCTCCCACGGCAGGCCCGCATATTTGATCGAAGTCGCAGGCGACGCCCCGGTGCCGCCGTTGTGGCCCGAGATCAGGATGATGTCGGCCTTTGCTTTGGCAACGCCCGCGGCGATGGTACCAACGCCGGAGGACGCCACCAGCTTCACCGTCACCTTGCAGCGCGGGTTGATCTGCTTGAGGTCATAGATCAGCTGCGCCAGGTCCTCGATCGAGTAGATATCATGGTGCGGCGGCGGCGAAATCAGGGTCACGCCCTTGGTGGAGTGGCGCAGGCGGGCAATCAGGTCGGTGACCTTCATCCCCGGCAGTTGGCCGCCTTCGCCGGGCTTGGCGCCCTGGGCCACCTTGATCTCCAGCTCTTCGCACTGGTTCAGATACTCGGCGGTCACGCCAAAGCGGCCCGACGCCACCTGCTTGATCTTCGCAGACGGGTTATCACCGTTCGGCTCCGGCACGAAGTGCGCCGGATCCTCGCCGCCCTCGCCGGAGTCGGACTTGGCGCCGATCCGGTTCATCGCAACGTTCAGGGTCTTGTGCGCCTCGGGCGACAGCGCGCCCAGGCTCATGCCCGGCGTCACAAAGCGCTTGCGGATCGCGGTGATGCTCTCCACTTCCTCCAGCGGGACCGGCTTGCCCAGCGGCTTGATCTGCAACAGGTCGCGCAGATGGATCGGCGGGTTCGACTGCATCTTCGCCGAATACTGTTTCCACAGCTCGTAAGAGGCGCGGTTGCAGGCCATCTGCATCATATGCATGGAGGTCGCTTCCCAGGCGTGCGTCTCACCCGATTTGCGTGCTTTATAAAAACCGCCGATGGGCAGAATGCCTTCCGTAGCCTTCCAGGCCTTGGCGTGGATTTCTTCTGCCTTGGTCTGGATACCGGTCACACCGATGCCGGAAATCCGGCTGGTCATGCCCGGGAAGTACTCGGCACACATGGCGCGGCTGAGGCCCACCGCCTCAAAGTTCAGGCCGCCGCGGTAGGAGGACACCACCGAAATCCCCATCTTCGCCATAATCTTCAACAGGCCTTGGTCGATGGCCTCACGGTAACGCGCGACGTTTTCGGTCAGGCTGCCGTCCAGCAGCCCGCGCTCAATGCGGTCGGCCAGCGAATCCTCGGCCAGATAGGCGTTCACCACGGTGGCGCCGCAGCCGATCAGCACCGCGAAATAATGCGGGTCGATACATTCGGCGGACCGCACGTTCAGCGAGCAGAAGGTGCGCAGGCCCTTGCGGGTCAGATGCGAATGCACGGCAGACGTTGCCAGGATCATCGGCATCGCGACCTTTTCAGGCCCGGAATGCTGGTCGGTCAGCACGATATGGCCAGCGCCGGAGCGCACGGCCTCCTCGGCCTCGGCCCGGATCCGCGCCAGCGCCGCGTTCAGCGCGCCCTTGCCGGGGGCAAAGGTGCAGTCGATCTCGGCCAGCGGCGCGTTGAACTGCTTTACCAGCTCATCCCACTGGGCATTGCCGACAAAGGGGCTTTCCAGCACGATGATCTCGGTCTGGGAGCTGTCCTCGTCCAGCACGTTCTTCAGGTTGCCGAACCGGGTCTTCAGCGACATCACCCGGTACTCGCGCAGGCTGTCGATCGGCGGGTTGGTCACCTGGCTGAAGTTCTGGCGGAAGAAGTGGCTCAGCGGGCGGTACATCTTGGACAGCACGGCAGAGGGCGTGTCATCGCCCATCGAGGCCAGCGTTTCCTTACCGTCCTCGGCCATCGGTGCCAGGATCTGCTCCAGCTCCTCAATCGAATAACCGGCCGCAACCTGGCGGCGGCGCAGCTCCTCGCCGCTGAACAGCGGCTGCTCGGTGACGCTGGCCAGGGTTGTATCCAGATCGTTGATCCGCTTGACCCAGTCGCCGAACGGCAGTGCGCGGGACAGCTTGTCCTTGATCTCGGTGTCGCGGAACAGCTTGCCCTTTTCCATGTCGACGGCCAGCATCTGGCCCGGGCCCAGCGCGCCCTTTTCAACCACACTGGCCTCTTCGATTGGCACCATGCCCGCCTCGGAACCCGCGATCACCAGCCCGTCGCCGGTCACCACATAGCGCATCGGGCGCAGCCCGTTGCGGTCCAGGCCCGCGCAGACCCAGCGGCCGTCGGTCATCGCCAGCGCCGCGGGGCCGTCCCAGGGCTCCATCACGGAGTTGCAGTAGGAATACATGTCGCGCCAGGCCTGCGGCAGTTCGACCGCCTGCTTGGACCAGCTTTCCGGCACCAGCATGGTCTTGGCCATCGGCGCCGAGCGGCCCGCGCGCACCAGAACCTCGAACACGCCATCCAGCGCGGCGGAGTCGGAGGCGCCGCCCGGCACGATCGGCTTGATGTCCTCGGCATAGTCGCCAAAGGTCGAAGACGCCATGCGGATCTCATGGCTCTTCATCCAGTTCAGGTTGCCCTTCAGCGTGTTGATCTCGCCGTTATGGGCCAGCATGCGGAACGGCTGCGCCAGCCACCACTGCGGGAAGGTGTTGGTGGAATAGCGCTGGTGATAGATCGCGAAGGCGCTCTCGAACCGCTCGTCCATCAGGTCCGGATAGAACACCGCCACCTGCTCCGCCAGCATCATGCCCTTGTAGATGATCGAGCGGCAGGACAGCGACGCGATATAAAGGCCCGAGATGCCGGCCGCCGACGACACCTTCTCGATCCGGCGGCGGATCACATAAAGCTCGCGCTCAAAGGTTTCCTCGTCCACGCCCTTGGCGTTGGAGATCAGGATCTGCTCGATCTCCGGACGGGTGGCATTGGCCTTTTCGCCCAGGCAAGTGATATCCACCGGCACGTGGCGCCAGCCATAGATGGAATAGCCCATGCGCAGAACTTCGGTTTCCACGATGGTCCGGCAGCGCTCCTGAGCGCCAAAATCCGTGCGCGGCAGGAACACCTGGCCGACCGCCATCAGCTCATTCTGGCGGGGCTCGTGGCCGGTGCGGCGGATCTGGTCATAGAAGAAGGGCACCGGGATCTGCACATGGATGCCCGCGCCGTCGCCGGTCTTGCCGTCGGCGTCCACTGCGCCGCGATGCCAGATCGCTTTCAGCGCGTTGATGCCGGCCTCAACCACCTTGCGGCTTTTCTTGCCGTGGACCGAAACCACCAGCCCCACACCGCAGGATGAATGTTCTTCTTCCTCGGAATAGAGACCGTTCTCGGCCATCCACTTGCGCTTGGCTTCCTCGGCCTTGACCCACGCGGCATCAAATTTGGTCATGACGTTCTCCGATTAACTGATGGCGCAGCATGCCGCTGCGGCCGGTTGAGTCTGCGGATCCAGGGCGCGTTCGCCCCAGGCGCGGGGCACCGCGCGGATCCGTTGCATAAGGGTCTTCACCCGGTCCTGATCGTCCTGCCAGACGGCGCCGATCACCGGGTAAAGGATGCCCGCGTCGCGCAGCGGGTCGATAACATCGTGGCTGTCGCGGTCCGCCAGGTAGTGATGGATGCCGGGCCCCTGCGGGAAGGCCTGCCAATGCTGCGCGTCCTCAGCATTATGGCGGCCATGCAGCAGGGTGTACTGCACCTGGCCGCCCATCGCCTGATCCAGCGCCGGGCGGCTGAACTCCGTGATCCGGCTGCGCGCCTCGATCCAGCGGCGGTCCGACGGAAAGGTTGCGGGCCGCGGGCAGTATTGCGGCGCCAGCGCCAGGGCGCGGCCTGCGCCCAGCTCCGCGGCAAAGGACAGCGCCCCGTATCCGCCCATCGACACCCCAACCGTCATCAGGCGGCGCAGACCGTGGCGCCGGACATAGCCAGACACAGCCCGCAGGATCGCCGCCGCAACCCCCTCGCCCTGGAACCAGGCCTGGCGGCGGTCAGTGACAAAGATGCAGTGCCGCGCACCGCCGTCCGAGGCGCTGGCGGCAAACTCCAGCAACCCGCGTTTGGCGGCATTGGCGTGATAGCTGGTGAACACGATCATGCCGCCCTCGCCGCGCCCTTCCAGCGCACGGATCTCCACCGCCGCATCCGCGTGGAGGCGGCGGGATCTCAGGCGGAACATCGCCTGACGGAGGGATTTGCGGATCATCAGCGGCATGGCAGTCAGCAGGGGGCCGGGCGGGCCTCAGGCCTCTCCTTCAGCGGTTTCGGCAAACATGGCGCGGCATTCCTCGCCGGTCATCCGCCGGTGGGCGCCGGCAAAGGCATAGCCTGCGGGCTTGTCGTCAATGAAGAATTCCAGCTTCAGCTCGGTGCCGCCCGCGTTCTCAAACAGGCCCGCCGACATTTGCGTCTGGCCGTGCATCTTGCCTGGCGCGGTCATCCGGTACCACAGCACCGATCCGCACTCGCCGCAAAACGCGCGTTCCGCCCACTGCGAGGACTGATAGGTCCGCACCGGGCCCAGCGCGGCATAGCCGGTGTCGGCCTGAAAGCTCAGGAACGGGCCGCTGGCCCAGCGCTGGCACAGGCGGCAATGGCAGGCGGTCACGGAGGCCTGAACCGGCGTCGCCGTGACGCTCACTGCGCCGCACATGCACTGTCCCTGCAATTCGCTCATGTCCATTGTCCTTTGCTGGCTGGGTCAGCAAGGCTGACCTTGGCGCTGCTGTTTAGCTGCCCGCCGGTGCACAGGGGGTGCACAGGCGGTGTACGGGGGGTGCCGGGTTATTCCGCGGCCACCGCGGCCTTGCTGTTGAACTTCCCGATGATCGCTTCGGCACAGTCGCGGCCGTCCTTGATCGCCCAGACCACCAGCGACGCACCGCGCACGATATCACCCACCGCATAGACGCCGTCCAACTCGGTGGCGCCGGTCTGGAACGCCGCCTTGATGGTGCCCCAGCGGGTCACCGGCAGTTCCGGCTGGTTCCACAGGGCAGGCAGCTCTTCCGGCTCAAAGCCCAGAGCCTTGATCACCAGATCGGCCTCTTCAACATAGTCCGCGCCGTCGATCACTTCCGGCGCCTGGCGGCCCGAAGCATCCGGCTGGCCCAGGCGCATCTTCTGCACCATCACGCCGGCAACCTTGCCGCCGTCATCGGTGAAGCCCTTGGGCGCCGACAGCCATTCAAAGACCACGCCTTCTTCCTCTGCGTTCTGGGTCTCGCGCTGCGAGCCCGGCATATTGGCGCGGTCGCGGCGGTAGAGACATTTGACGCTGGTCGCACCCTGGCGGATCGAGGTCCGCACGCAGTCCATCGCGGTATCGCCGCCGCCGATCACGACAACCTTCTTGCCTTGTGCGTTCAGGCTGCCGTTGTCGAACTCCTCAACATCGTCGCCAAAGCTTTTCTTGTTCGACGCACACAGGAAGTCGATCGCCTTGACGATCCCTTCCGAGCCGCTGCCCGGCATCGCCAGATCGCGCGATTTATAGACGCCGGTGGCAATAATTACTGCATCATGCTGGCTGCGGATTTCGTCAAACGAGATGTCCTCGCCCACGTTGCAGTTCAGCTTGAAGGTCACGCCGCCATCGGCCAGCAGCTTGTTGCGGCGCTCGACCACGTCCTTTTCCAGCTTGAAGCTGGGGATGCCGTACATCAGCAGCCCGCCGGCCCGGTCATAGCGGTCATAGACAGTGACCTGGATACCAGCCTGGCGCAGCATATCCGCCGCCGCCAGGCCGCCGGGGCCGGCGCCGATGATGCCAACGCTCTCGCTGCGCTCGGCCAGCGGCGCGGCGGGTTTGACCCAGCCGTTTTCCCAGGCGGTGTCGGTGATGTATTTCTCGACCGAGCCGATGGTCACGGTGCCGTGGCCCGACTGCTCGATCACGCAGTTGCCTTCGCACAGGCGGTCCTGCGGGCAGATGCGGCCGCAGATTTCCGGGAAGGTGTTGGTGGACTGGCTGACCTCATAGGCCTCTTCCAGACGGCCGGTTGCGGTCAGGCGCAGCCAGTCGGGAATGTTGTTGTGCAGCGGGCAGTGGCTCTGGCAGTACGGCACGCCGCACTGGCTGCAACGGCTGGCCTGTTCTTCGGCCTTGGCAGCAGCGTACTCCGCGTAAATCTCATTGAAGTCTTCCTTGCGTACACTCGCGTCACGCTTTTGAGGCATGTCGCGTTCGATCTGCACAAATTTCAGCATCGGTTGCTTGGCCACGGGCTGGACTCCATCGTTTGTCTGGCTGCGGAAGCACCTTTTCAGGTACTGGCACGCTTTATGTCAACTGTGCTGACCTATTTTGCCAGCGCTTTACTTCTGATACCGTGTTCAACGGAAATGTACAGAAATTTTAGGTCCGCAACGGACCTTAATATGCGCTTCCCAATCCGGAGGCGGGATTTATACAGAGTCACGACTGATTTCGGCCCGTTCGCGGCCAGCAAAGGATGATTTCAGGATGCCGCTTTTCCAATTGATCCTGGTTGCACTGATCCAGGGCATTACCGAATTCCTGCCCATTTCCTCCTCTGGCCACCTGATTCTGCTGCCCGGGCTGACCGGGCTGGACGACCAGGGCCAGGTGATCGACGTCGCGGTTCATATCGGCACCCTGGCCGCCGTGATGATCTATTTCTGGAGCGACGTGCGCGAGGGCCTTGCGGGCTTGCCCCGCGCCCTGACCGGCCGCACGGACACGCCGGGATCACGCCTCGCCATGGGCCTGATCATCGCCACCATCCCGACGGTTCTGTTCGGTGCGGTGCTGCATTTCACCGGCCTCAGCGATGCGCTGCGGTCGATCACGGTGATCGGCTGGACCATGCTGGGCTTCGGGCTGGTCCTGTACTGGGCCGACCAGAAGGGCGCCGAGGTGAAACAGGCCGGCGACTGGGGCCTGCGTGATGCCCTGGTCATGGGGCTATGGCAGATGCTGGCGCTGATCCCCGGCACCTCGCGCTCCGGCATCACCATCACCGGCGCGCGCCAGCTGGGCTATACCCGCGAAGACGGCGCCCGCATCGCCATGCTGATGTCGATCCCCACGATCATCGCCTCCGGGGTGCTCCTGGGAACCGAGGTGGCGCTGGAGGCCGATACCGCCCTGATGCGCGACGCAGCGATTGCAGCCGCCCTTGCCCTGCTGTCGGCACTGGCCGCGCTCAGCCTGATGATGCGGCTGCTGCGTTCTGTCAGTTTCACGCCTTATGTCATCTATCGGGTGATCCTGGGGAGCATCCTGCTCGCCATCGCCTACAGCAGCTGAGCCGGAAACGAAAAAGCGCGGGAAAATCCCCGCGCTTTCAAGTTCTTGTGGCGATTGGCCGCTCAGGCGCCGTTGCGCAGGTTGCGGGCCGAGTTGGTCATCTCGTTATACTGGCCGGAGGGGCGGAATTTCCACAGGTAGTCCGGCAGAACCGCTTCAAGGCTGACCGGGCTGATGCCCAGATCGCTGAAGCCCTTGGCGCCCTCGGACACAACGTTGTCCGATTTCAAGCTCCGCAGCTGGTCGCGGGTCAGCACCTTGTTTGAAATCAGCTGGAAGCTTGCGGCCTGCAGCATGTCGAAACCAAAGGCCACCAGCCAGGCAGCAAACCGCGGCAGCGACAGGATCAGGCGGCGGCGGTGGATCACCGCCAGCATCTGCTCCATCAACTCGCGGAAGCTTTTCACCTCGGGGCCGCCCAGCTCATAAATGCCGCCCTCTGCCGCGCCCGTGGCCCCCACAACCGCGGCCTTGGCCACATCATCGACGTAGACCGGCTGAAACCGGGTGTCCCCGCTGGCAATCGGCAGAAGCGGCGACAGGCGGGTCATGCCGGCAAAGCGGTTAAAGAACTCGTCCTCAGCCCCGAAGATCACCGAGGGACGCAGGATAACAGCACCCGGGAAATGCTCCAGCACGGCCGCTTCGCCTGCAGCCTTGGTGCGGGAGTATGCGCTGTTCGCGTCCGCATCGGCACCGATTGCCGAAATTTGCACCAGGCTGGCAACGCCCTCCTGCGCCGCGATGCGGGCAATGCGGCCCGCGCCTTCGGCATGAACGGCGCCAAATGTGTTCTTGCCCAGTTCGTTCAGCACACCCACGCAATTCACCACTGCATCGGCACCCCGCATTACCGCGGCCACGGACATGTCGTCGCGGACATTGCAGAACACCGGCTCCACCTGGCCCGGAACACCGTAGGGCTTCACATGCATGGCTTCATTGGGACGGCGCACTGCCACACGAACACGCCAGCCTTCCTTGGCCATGCGCCGCGCAATATAGCGGCCCACGAAACCGGATCCGCCATAGATCGTG
The DNA here is from genome assembly GCF_006740765.1 of Leisingera aquaemixtae. Taxonomy (GTDB): domain Bacteria; phylum Pseudomonadota; class Alphaproteobacteria; order Rhodobacterales; family Rhodobacteraceae; genus Leisingera; species Leisingera aquaemixtae. The sequence goes on along the minus strand of NZ_CP041159.1, from coordinate 3,387,123 downwards.
ACCAGTTTGGACATCTTTTGGCTCCTGAACTTAGCTGCCCCTATGCCTTAGCGCCGCTACGGGCGTCAAACAAGGCGCAAAACGTGGGATTGCAGCCACAATGGGCGCTGAATCCGCAAGCAGCGTTAACAACTTCCGTGAAATTGGCCAGTTTGGTTAACCCGGCCTTCAGCCTCGCCCTGTTAAGGGAAATTGATGTACCCGAAACACGCGTTTCGGCGGTTGTTGAGGAGGTCGGTTCCAATGGTCAGCGCACAGGATAAGTCCCTGGTCCGCAAAAGCTTCGAGAGCGAGCGGATGGATCTTGATGCTTTCGCCGCCGCCTTTTACGCCAAGTTCTTTGCCGCCTGCCCCGAGGTCCGCCCCCTGTTTTCCCGCGACATGACCCGGCAGGAGGAAAAGCTGCTGGCCATCCTGACCCATGTGGCCGAGGCGCTGGACGATTCCGCACGGCTGGATGATATCCTCTGGCAGCAGGGGGAGAAGCACCGCAAGCGGGAGGTGCGGGATGCGCATTTCAGGGGCTTCATCACCAGTTTCAACGGCGCCCTGTCGGAAACGCTTGGCCCAGACTGGAGCAGCGAAGCGGAGCTGGCCTGGACCAGGTTTCTGACATTTGTAGCCGGGAAAATGAATTTTTCGGTGCAGCGCTAGGCGGCTGCAATCAGGCCCCCCGCGGATAACCGGCCACCCCGCCGTTTTCCATTTGACGCCCCTTGCGAACCAGCTTATACGCCGGTTTCACGACACCTGCCCAGGTGGCGGAATTGGTAGACGCGCTAGCTTCAGGTGCTAGTGTCCGTATGGACGTGGAGGTTCGAGTCCTCTCCTGGGCACCATTTCCCTGCATTATAAACACAGTCTACAGAACGGCACTGCGGCCTTTCCGGCCCTGTAATGCTGTGCGCGACGCTCTATGGCCTGCGCCAGAAAACGGCAGAACGGCAGGGAAGCCCCCCGCCGTCCGCAGTTCTTTCCTGAAGTATCAGTTCGGCTCTTTCACCGCGTCCTGCTGCTCCGGTTCCACGTCCCCTTCAGCGTCCGGGACGGGTTCCGCGAAGTCTGCTTCTTCCGCATCATCCGCCGTGTCAGCCTGCTTGCTGCCCAGCACGCCAGTGATCAGCGGAAGCATGTAGGCCGCTGCGTGGCTTGCCACTTCTGGCGTTTCCGGACGCTTCCAGGACAGGGTGTCGAAGCTGGTGCAATGCTCGCAAACCGGCTCCCATTCGGCATGGATGTGGTTACAGTTGCTGCAAACCCATTGCGGCCCCCGCGGGGCAGTCAGCGCCCTGGCCAGCCAGCCCTGCACGACCTTGTCATCCGCGCCTTCGCCACGCTCAATCGCCGCCATCAGCGTCAGCGCCCGGGCGTCCGGGGCGCGTTCCGTCAGGTCGCTCAGCCAGCGGCGGGCCTCGGGGAAGTCCTCGGCCACGATATTCAGCTCCGCCATCACCAGGCGGGTTTCATCATCCTGCGGGTTAAGCCGGGCTAGCTGGTCAAAGCGCGCGACGCGCTCGGCGGCGCTTTCGTCCGGCTCGACCTCGGCAAAGGCATGGGCCAAGTCGGGATGCGGCTGGCTTTGCCAAGTCTTTTTCAGCAGCCGCACCGCCGGGCGTTTCTTACCCTTGGCGAGATAGGCACGGGCCGCCATCGCCGCGGCAGGCACCAGATCGGGCGACAGCCGGTTAGCTTCGATCGCTTGCTCGCGCTGCTCAATCGTGGCGTTTTCGTCAATGACACCCTTGGAGGCCGACAGCGCCAGAACCGCATCACGCCGCTTGTAGACATCACGCGGCAGAGTACCGGTCTTGAGCTTGGTCGACAGCGTCTTGCGGGCACCGGCCCAATCCTCGGCCTGGGCCTGGAGACGCAGGAGAGTGTCCTGCACTTCCTCATGCTTGGGCCGCAGCGCCAGCGCCTTTTCGGCCAGCTGGCGGGCGGTGTCGGTGTCGCCTTGGGACAGCTTCTGCTTCATGATCCCGCGCACGCCGACAAACCGGGTCTGCTGGTTCGACAGCAGGCGTTTGTACGCATCCGCCGCCTTGTGGGTGTCGCCGCTCATCTCCGCGGCCTGCGCCACCAGCAGATCCGTCAGCTCAGGGTTCTGAAGGTATTTCTCCGCCCGCGCCGCCTTGGCCAGGGCCAGCCGCCCCTCACCGGAAGCCAGCGCCATCAGACCTTCCGACAGCGCCCGGTAGCCCTTGCGCTCACGACCCTTGTCCCAATAGCGCGACAAGGCGGTCTCATCCCCGTTCAGGAACCGCAGCGTGGCCACCAGCAGCGACAGCAGCTTGAGAAACAGCCAAAGCGCAACAACAAGCACGCCCAGCGCGATGACCGATTGCAGAGCGCTGAGGGTGTATTCGGTGCCGGCAACGGTGATCTGCACCCCGCCGGCGGTTTCCATCAAAAGGCCCGCGCCAAATGCCAGAAGCGCGACAATCGCGACAAATACGAGGATCTTCAACAACGACCAGAGCATGGCGGCTTCCTTATTTGGCTTGCAGGCTTTGGGCCAGATCAGCAGCAGCGTTCACCGCTGCCACCCGCGCGTTTGCCGCCGCTTCCCAGCCGGACAGGGCAGCGCGGGCTGTTTCCGGCAGCGCCGACACTTCGGTCAGCGCCTCCTCTATCCGGCCTGCAGCCACGGCGGCCTCGGCCCGGGACAGGATGGCATCCGGATCATCGCCGTCGCGCGGCGCAACGGAACGGGCGCCAAGATGGCGGTTCACATAATCCATCAGGCTGCCGCCGCCTTTTGCTTCTTCCCGGGCAGCTGCCAGCGCCTCGCGGGCGGCCGGGGCAAAGCCGTCGCGCAGGGCCGTCAGCGTGGCGACGCCGGTTTCCGCCGGCCCGGAGAGCGCGGACGGAACCTCAACGCCCAGAAGCTCAAGCTGCTGCACGTTGGAGTCATAGCTGTTGCCGCTGTCCAAAGCAGACCGCAGCTGCGCCAGCTGGGTCTGGGCGCTGGCGATGCGGGCGGCTTCGGCACTGGCGGTTTCCATGTCTTCCGCTTCGGCCAGCTTCTGATCAATTTCGGCGCGCTGCGCTGCAAGGCTGTCCTGCAGCTTGCCCAGCTCTGCCTCAAACGCTGCCACCGCTTCGGGCGTTGCGCCTTCCAGCGGCCGGGTTTCCAATGCGGACACACGGCCGGCCAAGGCCTCCAGATCCCCGCGCAGCGCCTCATCAGGGGCCTGCGCGGTCTGCGCCTCCTTCAGCGCCGCAATCTCTGCGGCCAGGGCGTCGGCCTGATCGGACAGCGGTGCAAGGTCCGGGGCGCGGCTGCCCTCTAGCTGCTGCTGCAGCGAAGCAAGCGCTGCCTGCATCTCCGACTGGCTGGCCCGCAACGCGGCCAGATCCGCACTGCTTCCCTGCAGCGACGGCGGCAGGACGCTGTCGAGCCAGCCGCTCTGGCCAGCCACAAAGCCGATACCCGCAGCCACCACGCCGCCCAGAAGGGCTGCGCCGAAGCCGCCGCGTTTCTCCACAACCCGCTCGATTTCGCGCGGCGGCGCTTGTGCCGCGGCAGCCTCCGGCGTTTCAGCCGGCGTGTCTTCTTGCGGGGTTTCCCTTTCGAAGGGAGACACAAATGCGGTCTCGGTCTCGGTCTCGGTCTCGGTCTCGGTCTCGGTCTCGGTCTCGGTCTCGGTCTCGGTCTCGGTCTCGGTCTCGGTCTCGGTCTCGGTCTCGGTCTCGGTCTCGGTCTCGGTCTCGGTCTCGGTCTCGGTCTCGGTCTCGGTCTCGGTCTCGGTCTCGGTCTCGGTCTCGGTCTCGGTCTCGGTCTCGGTCTCGGTCTCGGAAAGCGGGGAAACTGTATCCTCGGGCGTGTCAACCGCCCCTTCCGCCTGATCCTCGGTCATATCCTGTTCGGGCGTTTCCGTGGTTTCGCCGGCCGGCTTGATTTCGCCGGGGCCAGGCTCAGTCACGTCTTCCGGAGTTTTCTTGTCAGCCACGCCGGCCTCCCCCTCGATTCCTAAAAATTCATTCCTGCGAACACGCTGGACACTACTCTGCGCGCCGCTCCCCCTCAAGCTGCGACAGTTGCGCTGCGGCATCAAGGACAGCAGCTGCCACAGCCGCAGCATCCGGCGACTTACTGACCCGCAACGTCTTGCAATTCAAGCCTTTCAGCGGTTCTGCGACCGCAGGGCTCAGAGCAATCAGATGCAAATGCGCCGCTTCCCCGCACAGGTCAGCAAAATGATGCGCCGTTCTGGGAGAGAACAGCGGCACGATTACATCCGTTTGCGCAGCAAGCAACGCCCTGGCCTCGCTGGTCAGCGGCAGAAGCACCTGATCATACAGGATTTGCTCGCGGCAGGGGATCCCCCCGTCTGTGAGCCTCCCGGCGATACCGCCCCGGGCATGGGCGCCGCGCAGATGCAGCAGCGGTGTCTCAGGGCGCCGGCTGAGCAGCGCCGCAACCAGTTCCCCGGCGCAACGGCCCAGGCAGGATGCCGTCCAGCCCGACTCCGCTGCGGCCTGAGCAGTGCGTTCGCCCACGCAGTAGGCGGGCAAGCGCGCGGCAGTTTCACGTGAAGCGGCCTCCACCCCGTTGGCGGAGGTGAAGATCACGCCTTTCACACCCTCCAGCCGGACCGGCGCCTGCGCTGCCTGGATCTCCATCAGCGGCGCATAGACGACTTTCAGTCCGGCACGCGCCGCTTCGGGCAGGCCGGCCACAAACCGCTCTGCCGCTGCCAGCGGGCGTGTCATCAGCAAAGGCACCATCGCGGGGCTCCCGGGATTGTTTGCAGGCCTCATAGGTGGTAGCCCCGGCGGCAATTCGATGCAACGGTAAGACCATGACAAAGACCCTGACCATTCTGGGGCTGGAAAGCAGCTGTGACGACACTGCCGCCGCAGTGGTGCGGCAGGCCGGGGGCGCGCAGCCCGAGGTTCTGTCTTCAATCGTATTCGGCCAGACAGAGCTGCACAGCGCCTTTGGCGGCGTGGTGCCGGAGATCGCCGCGCGCGCCCATGCCGAGAAGCTGGACATCTGCGTGCGCGATGCACTGGCGGAGGCCGGTTTGAGCCTGAACGACATTGATGCTGTCGCCGTAACCGCCGGTCCGGGGCTGATCGGCGGGGTGATATCCGGCGTGATGTGCGCCAAGGGGATTGCCGCCGCGACAGGCCTGCCGCTGATTGGGGTCAACCATCTGGCGGGCCACGCGCTGACTCCGCGGCTGACTGACGGGATTGCCTATCCTTATCTGATGCTGCTGGTCTCCGGCGGGCATTGCCAGTACCTGCTGGTGCGCGGGCCGGAAGATTTCACCCGCCTGGGCGGCACCATTGACGACGCCCCCGGCGAAGCCTTCGACAAGACCGCCCGCCTGCTGGGCCTGCCGCAGCCAGGCGGCCCGTCGGTGCAGGCCGAAGCCGAAACAGGTGATCCCAAGCGGTTCCGCTTCCCGCGGCCCTTGCTGGACCGGCCGGATTGCAACCTGTCGTTTTCCGGGCTGAAAACCGCCCTGATGCGGATGCGCGATCAGATCGTGGCGGAGAAGGGCGGCCTGACCCGCCAGGACAGGGCCGATCTGTGTGCCGGATTTCAGGCTGCCGTTGTGGATACGCTGGCAGAGAAAACCCGCCGCGCCCTCCGCCTGTATCTGGAAGAACAGCCCGGGACGCCGACCGTCGCCGTTGCAGGCGGTGTTGCAGCAAATACCGCCATTCGCGCCGCGTTAGAGAGTGTTTGCGCCGAGGCTGGCGCCGCTTTCACCGCGCCGCCGCTGCGCCTGTGCACCGACAATGCTGCGATGATCGCCTATGCCGGGCTGGAGCGTTTCAAATCCGGTGCGCGCGATGGTCTGGACCTGACCGCCCGCCCCCGCTGGCCGCTGGACCAGAGCAGCCCGGCGCTGATCGGCTCGGGCCGCAAAGGAGCCAAGGCATGAGCGTTTCGGTTCTGGGTTCCGGGGCCTTTGGCACCGCGCTCGCGATTTCACTGGCCGGCAACGGGCCGGTGACGCTGTGGGCGCGCGATGCAGACCACGCCAAAGCCATGCAGGACAGCCGCCGGAATGAGGCCCGGCTGCCCGGTGCTGACCTGCCGGAAACCCTCACCGCCACTGCTGATATTGCGCAGGCCTGCAGCTCTGAGGTTCTTCTGCTGGCGGTGCCCATGCAAAAGCTGCGCAGCGTCCTGCAACAGCACAAGGCGCATCTGTCAGGGAAAACCCTGGTCGCATGCTGCAAGGGTATCGAACTCCACACCGGGTTTGGTCCGGTCTCGGTTATTCAGGAAGTTCTGCCAGAATCCCCGGCGGCGCTGCTGACCGGGCCGAGCTTTGCGGCGGACATCGCGCGCGGCCTGCCAACCGCGCTAACGCTTGCCTGCGGCGGCGCGGACCTGGGCAAAGCGCTGCAGCAGCAGCTGTCCACTGCCAACCTGCGCCTCTACCGCACCACCGATACCATCGGCGCAGAGCTGGGCGGGGCGTTGAAAAATGTTATGGCGATTGCCTGCGGTGCGGTGATTGGTGCCGGGCTGGGCGACAGCGCCCGCGCCGCGCTGATGACCCGGGGTTATGCCGAGATGCAGCGCATGGCGCTGGCCTGCGGCGCCAAGGCCGAGACGATGGCAGGGCTGTCCGGGTTTGGCGATCTGGCGCTGACCTGCACGTCCGACCTGTCCCGCAACTACCGGCTGGGCCTGTCGATCGGTCGCGGCGAGACCTTTGATTCCTCTATCACGGTCGAAGGCGCCGCAACTGCGCATGCGGTGGCGGAACAAGCCCGGAAGATGCAGCTGGAGATGCCGATCACGCAGACGGTAACCAATTTGCTCGATCAGCGCTTGACCATTTCCGAAGCGGCGGCTCTTTTACTTAAAAGACCGTTAAAAGAGGAATAAAATGCTTATTGCATTGATCGCCCGCGACAAACCCGGCCATCTGCAGACCCGGCTGGATAACCGTGACGCCCATCTGGCCTATATCAATGACACTGGCGCAGTGGCGCAGGCAGGCCCGCTGCTGGATCAGGATGGTAATATGGCCGGCTCCTTGGTTATTCTGGACGTTGAAGACATGGCGGCAGGTGAAGCTTGGGCGGCAAATGACCCTTACAACAAGGCCGGCCTCTTTGAAGCTGTCGAATTGATCACCTGGAAGAAAGTTATCGGCTGATGCGCTACTGGCTGTTCAAATCCGAACCCTCCACCTGGAGCTGGGACGACCAGATCTCCAAAGGCGAAGCGGGTGAGGAATGGGACGGCGTGCGCAACTACCAGGCGCGCAACTTCATGCGCGAAATGAGCATCGGCGACCGCGGGTTCTTCTATCACTCGCAAAAAGAGAAATCCGTGGTCGGCATCGTCGAGGTCTGCGCAGAGGCGCACCCGGACAGCACCACCGTGGACGACCGCTGGGAATGCGTCGATATCAAGGCGGTGCGCCCCTTTGCCAAGCCGGTAAGCCTGGATCAGATCAAAGCCGACCCGCGGCTGGAAGAGATGGTGCTGGTCAAAAACTCCCGCCTGTCGGTGCAGCCGGTGAGTGAGGCGGAGTGGGCCGCTGTCTGCGCGCTGGGGGAGACAGATCCCGGCTGATCTGCCACTCTGCTCTCAAGCGGCGGGAACCATTGAAGGGAGCATCATGGAATTTCTGAGTGTGATCGCGGCGGCGGCTGCGGCCTTTGTGCTGGGGGCAGTTTACTACGGCGCTCTGGCCAAGCCCTGGGTCGAAGCCTCTGGCGTGGAATGCGACGAGACCGGTAAGCCAAAAGGCGGCCAAAGCCCGATGATCTTTGCCATGGCTTTTGTCCTGCAACTGATTGTGGCGGGCATGATGCGGCATGTTTTCAGCCTGTCCGGCATCGAAACACTGGGTGCCGGTCTGATCGGCGGAGCAGGCATCGGCCTGTTTTTCATCAGCCCATGGATTGCCCTGAACAATATGTATGGAATGCGGCCGGTGAAGCTGACGCTGATTGATGGCGGGTATGCCACGCTGGCCTGCGCGGCGGCCGGTCTGGTTCTGACCTTGTTCTGAAACCAAAAAGGGAAGGACCTGCGGACAAGCAGGACCTTCCCTTCCACCCCGCGTGCTCCAATCCACCACACGCGTATGAAAATCTGGTTCCTGGCCGTCCTGGCCGGTGACTCCTGTATAGCGGCCAGCAGTACGATTCCGCAAAGCAATAACCCGGACAATGTGAGCTAAAACTAAAGTACCCGCGAATGAATGCCGAGAGGTTCAACCGGAAGTATGCAACTAGCGGGAAGCTGCGCTGATTTCTGCAGACCGGCCTGCAACTGAGAAATGGGGCGTCTCTAGCTGAGACGCCCCGCCGGAAAACTTACATGTAGTCGCCGAGAATGACCTCGCTTTTCACCGGTTCAATTGCGTTTTCGTCGATTTCCGGCATCGCCTTCAGCTCTGCTTCGGACTGTGCGGTCAGCCGCAGCTGCCCGTTCTTGGTCACCTCGAAGTCGGTCAGGGGGATTGCGACCGAGTGTTCGCCCATACCCAGGAAGCCGCCAACCCCAACGACACCGGACAGTTTATCGTCGTGCATGATCACATAGTCGATTTCGCCGACATCGGCATCAGAGGCGCTCAGCACGTTCTTGCCGACCAGTTCGCCAACTGTCATGGTGCGGATGTCCATTGCGCCTTCAGTGTTGGGAAGCGCGGGGGAGTTGGTCGATTCTGCGGTTTCGCTGATGTCCGCGCCCGCAACCGGCTCAGTGCCCTCGGTACCATCGCGCGAAGGGGAGCGGTCGACGCCAGCGGAGGCGCCGGCAGGATCGCTGTCAGTGGTTTCGGTAACGGAGTCAGCAGCGCCGGCTTCGTCCAGAACGGTGCCCTCCCCTTCATTGCCGCGCGACGGAGATGTTTCGACACCGGCCGATGCGCCAACGCCGTCGTCACTGGACGCGAGAATGAGTTCGGCTTCGGCAGTCGCGAAGGAACCGTTTTCGGCAGCAATCCCGGCGCCAGCCACCAGCGCGGCGGCGGCAGCGGTTACCAGCATACGGGCGTTCGATTTCATTTCGATTTTCATGACAGATTCTCCTCAGCCTGAAGTTGTTGATGCTGAGACAACGCAGCACCGCCTCAAGCTGTTCCATCACGAAAAAGATACCCTCAATCAGCCACCCGCATGGAACCTTTTGCCGCCTTCTGTTTTGCAGTTACCAAAACAGTCCGAACCACTCGGTATAACGAAAAAGCCCCGCCAACTGGCGGGGCTTTTCATTGCATCGGAAACTGAATGCTCAGTAGCGGTAATGCTCCGGCTTGAACGGGCCGTCCGGCTTGACGCCGATGTAGGCGGCCTGTTCGGCGCTCAGCTGGGTCAGCTTGACGCCGATGCGGCCCAGGTGCAGGCGGGCGACTTTCTCGTCCAGGTGCTTGGGCAGGATATAAACCTGGTTCTCGTAGTTATCGCCTCGGGTCCACAGTTCGATCTGGGCCAGCACCTGGTTGGTGAAGGAGGCCGACATCACGAACGACGGGTGGCCGGTCGCGTTGCCCAGGTTCAGCAGGCGGCCTTCGGACAGCAGAATGATGCGGTTGCCCGAGGGCATCTCGATCATGTCCACCTGCTCCTTGATGTTGGTCCACTTGTGGTTGCGCAGGCTGGCCACCTGGATCTCATTGTCGAAGTGGCCGATGTTGCCGACAATCGCCATATCCTTCATCTCGCGCATGTGCTCGATGCGGATCACATCCTTGTTGCCGGTGGTGGTGATGAAGATATCGGCGGAGGACACGACATCTTCCAGCAGCACCACTTCAAAACCGTCCATTGCGGCCTGCAGGGCGCAGATCGGGTCGGCTTCGGTGACTTTCACACGGGCGCCGGCGCCGCGCAGGGAGGCCGCGGAGCCCTTGCCCACGTCGCCATAGCCGCAAACCACGGCAACCTTGCCGGCCATCATGGTGTCGGTGGCACGGCGGATGCCGTCGACCAGCGATTCCTTGCAGCCGTATTTGTTGTCGAACTTCGATTTGGTGACCGAGTCGTTGACGTTGATCGCCGGGAACGGCAGCTGGCCGTTCTTCTGCAGATCATACAGGCGGTGGACGCCGGTGGTGGTTTCCTCGGACACGCCCAGGATCGCATCGCGGGTCTTGGTGAACCAGCCCGGGGAGGCTTCCATGCGCTTCTTGATCTGCTCCTTGATGACCGCTTCCTCTTCGGACTGCGGCACCGGGATGATGTCCTCGCCGGCTTCGGCACGCGCGCCCAGCAGCACATAGAGGGTGGCATCGCCGCCATCGTCCAGGATCAGGTTGGCGCCCTCAGGGAACATGAACGACTTGTCCAGGTAATCCCAATGCTCTTCCAGGGTCTGGCCCTTGATGGCAAAGACCGGGATGCCGGCCTCAGCAATTGCCGCGGCGGCGTGATCCTGGGTCGAGAAGATGTTGCAGGAGGCCCAGCGCACATCTGCGCCCAGCGCCACCAGCGTTTCAATCAGAACTGCGGTCTGAATGGTCATGTGCAGCGAGCCGACGATGCGCGCGCCCTTCAGCGGTTTGCTTGCGCCGTATTCCTCGCGCAGGGCCATCAGGCCCGGCATTTCGGTTTCGGCGATATCCAGCTCCTTGCGGCCAAAGCCGGCCAGCGCGATGTCTTTGACGATATAATCCCCGGCCATAGTCTGCTCCATTCCGGTTACGAGTACACTTGCTGCAGGGCCTAACACTGCATGTGTTGATATTCAACGAAGATACCCGCAACCGGAGCCGAAGGCTCTGGCTTTTTGTGGTCGGTCAGGCTGTGGGGGGATAGCCTGTCACGCTGGCTGATTCAGCTTGGCGTGCCCGGGTCCGGCGCTTTTTCCGCAATGTGGAAGAACGAGGATCCGGTTGCGACGACGCAGCTGATCCCGTTTGCATGGGTAACCAGAACGGTGAATGTCCCGGTTTCATCCGACGCCCAGACCTCGATCACAGTGGCCTCGGTCCGGCCTTTCTGCAAACCGCCGGCGGTCAGCCGCTCGGAATACCCGCTTGCCAGCTTCTCGGTCATCACCTCGCGGTCGCCGCAGCTGGCAGCCAGCGCAGGCGGCGCGGTCGCGGCCATGCCGAAAAGCAAAGAAACACCAAGCAGACGTTTGAACATGACAAACTCCTTTCCGTTATGTGAGTCACGTCACAAAAGGGGTTTGCCGCGCGAGGGGGCGGAGCCCCTTATACCCTTATAATATTGGGTCTGAATGGGGCGGTTTCAATTTCACAGCTTATAAACACTGGGTTTTCATTCGTGTCCCGGCCGTGAACAGGACATGGCACTCAGCATTGCCCGCACCCTGTTCAGGAGGTAGTCAAAGGGGAACCGCAGCGACAGGACACACCCCATGCCAGCCAAACCCGCCCGCGCCTGGCAGCGCATGCTCTCCGGCCGCCGGCTGGATCTGCTGGACCCGACCCCGGTGGACATAGAGATCGAGGACATCGCCCACGGGCTGGCCTTTGTGGCGCGATGGAACGGTCAGACCCGCGGGGATTTTGCCTATTCGGTCGCGGAGCACTCTCTGCTGGTCGAAGACATCTTTTCCCGGATGTACCCCAAGGCACCGGTCAAATGGCGGCTGGCGGCGCTGCTGCACGATGCCCCCGAATATGTGATCGGTGACATGATCTCTCCGGTCAAAGCAGCAGTGGGACCGGGTTATGGCGAATTGGACCAGAGGCTGACCACGGCCATTCATCTGCGGTTCGGGCTGCCCGCGGCGCTGCCCAAGACGGTCAAAGCGCAGATCAAGCGCGCGGACAAGGTAAGCGCCTGGATGGAGGCGGTGCAGATCGCCGGATTTCAGGAGAAGGAAGCCAGCCGGTTCTTCGGCACGCCGAAACCGGAGATCGTTGACGGGCTGGAAATCGTGCTGCGTCCGCCGGTCGAAACCCGCATGGCATTCTTGGGGCGCCATGCGGAACTGATGATACAGCTGTAAGGCTCAGCGCGGGCTGCGCTTGGCCAGGATCCGCTGCAGCGTGCGCCGGTGCATGTTCAGCCGCCGGGCGGTTTCTGACACGTTGCGGTCGCACAGCTCATAGATCCGCTGGATATGCTCCCAGCGCACCCGGTCCGCGCTCATCGGGTTGTCCGGCGGCGGCGGAAGCTCATCCTCTGTGGCCAAGAGCGCATTCATGATGTCGGTGGCATCGGCCGGCTTGGACAGGTAATCGGTTGCGCCGATCTTGACCGCGGCCACCGCCGTGGCGATGGCGCCGTATCCGGTCAGAACCACCACCCGGCTGTCCGGGCGTTTTTCGCGCAGGATTTCGACCACATCCAGGCCATTGCCGTCTTCCAGCCGAAGGTCGACAACCGCATAGGCCGGCGGGCGGGCGGTTGCTATGGCGCTGCCAGCCGCAACAGAGCCTGCGGTTTCCACCTCGAAGCCGCGTTTCTCCATTGCCTTGGCCAGACGCCGCAGGAACGGCTCGTCATCATCGACCAGCAGCAGCGATTTATCGGGTCCAATGTCCTGCAGAGCAGTTTCGGCCATGCCCGGTCCTCCGCGAAGTATTTCAGTTCACGCAAGAATATGTCCGGGCAAGGGGAAAGGTCAAACAGCTATCGCGGTTCAGATTTTTTCTATGAAACAGGCGGCCTTGCCGGCCATCTGCTCTGCCGTTTCGTCGCGGCGGAAAAACTCGACAAAACCCTCCTCAGGCAGCACCAGATACGAGAAGGTGGAATGGTCGACCAGGTAGTAATCCTCGTCGCCCTCATTCTTCTTGAAATAGGTCTTATAGGCCTTGCTGGCCGCCCTGACCTGCTCCAGCGAGCCAGTCAGCCCGATCATTTTCTCATGCAGGTTCGCGGCGAAATCGCCAACCGCTTCAGGTGTATCGCGGTCGGGGTCGATGGAAATGAACACCGGCGTCACGCTGATGCCGCGCTCCGCCAGCAGATCGACGGCATCCGCGTTGCGGGCTGCATCCATCGGACAGACGTCCGGGCAGAAGGTATATCCGAAGTAGACGATCGACGGTTCGGTGATCACATCCTTGTCGGTCACCGTCTCGCCCCGGGAATTGATCAGCTCGAACGCCCCGCCGATGGTATCCGTCCCGCCGGCGATCTGGCTGCTGCGGCACTGTGCGAATTTGTCACCCCCGTTGCCTCCGCGTGTCAGAAACCAGGCGCCGCCCACAAGGGCAGCAACAAAAGCAACAGCAAGAAGAGCATACACGCGGGTCATGAGATCGCACTTTTCGGTAAGGAAGGATTGTTGAACGTTTGCGGTGCCAGACCTATCAAGAAATACAGCCGATGCAACTGGCGCACGGCGTCACATCTGCGGGAGCAGCGGACCTTATGAGCGATCGCATTTTCAGGCTGACGAGCGGCCATGAACACAGCCACTGGATCCGGCTGCGGACATTGATTCTGCTGCGCTGGGTGGCGATTGCCGGGCAGATCACCGCCATCGCGGTGGCGCAGCACCGCTTCAACCTGCAGCTGGAGCTGGCATTGTGCTACCTGGCCATCGGCATTTCGGCGGCGGGCAACCTGATCGCCATCTTTGCCTTCCCCGAAAACAAGCGCCTGACAGAGTTCGAGAATTTCCTGATGGTCCTGTTCGACCTGCTGCAGCTGGCCTTCCTGCTGTATCTGACCGGCGGACTGAACAACCCCTTTGCGCTGCTGGTGCTGGGACCGGTCACCATCTCCGCTGCGGTGATGGGTCTGCGCTCCACCCTTATCATCGGTGCCACGGCTATTATCCTGGTCACGCTGATGGCCGAATTTCACCTGCCGCTGCGGACCGAACAGGGTTTTATCCTGCGTATCCCTGATGTGTTTATTTTCGGCAACTGGATCGCCATTGTGATCGCCATCCTGTTCATCGGCGCCTACTCCTTCCGTGTCAGTAACGAGATGCGGTCTATGTCGGATGCGCTGAGCGCGACCCAGCTGGCGCTTTCGCGCGAACAGAAACTAACCGATCTGGGCGGTGTTGTGGCGGCCGCGGCGCATGAGCTGGGCACCCCCCTGGCCACCATCAAGCTCGCCAGCGCCGAGCTGATTGAGGAACTGGACGACCGCCCCGACCTGCGCGAGGACGCCGCCCTGATCCGCGAGCAGGCCGACCGCTGCCGCGATATCCTGCGCAGCATGGGCCGGGCCGGCAAGGACGACCTGCACTTGCGCCAAGCGCCGTTTTCCACCCTGGTGACCGAGGCCGCAGAGCCGCATATGAACCGGGGCAAGACGGTCATCTATCATGAGGAACCGCTGGAAGGCGGCGATTTCCAGCAGCCAACCGTGCTGCGAAAGCCCGAGATCATTCACGGTCTGCGCAACCTGGTGCAAAACGCCGTCGATTTTGCCCGGTCCACCGTCTGGATTGATGCAGCCTGGGATGACGACCGGATCATCCTGCGCATTTGCGATGACGGCCAGGGCTTCCCGCCGCAGCTGCTGGGCCGGATCGGCGACCCCTTCGTGCGCAGCCGCCGCGGGGAAAGCGAATTGAAGCAGAGACCGGAATACGAAGGCATGGGGCTGGGGCTGTTCATCGCGAAAACCCTGCTTCAACGCACCGGCGCCCAGCTGAGGTTTGCGAATGGCACTGACCCGTTCCAGACCCTCAGCCCCTTCCGCGAACGCCGCGGCGCCATTGTCGAGGTGGCCTGGCCGCGCAAAAAAATCGACGCAATGGAGGACGGCGGCCCTGTCATTGGGAAAAATATACCTTTAGAAATTTAACTACTCACTTTTGGGCAACCAATTAAACTTCATTTAACCATTATTGGGGAACCATGCGGGTAAACGAGAGCTGAACTGGGCAGGACGAGATGCAGGACTTCGCTTCGATCGAATGGTTTGTACTGGCGGCGCTGTGCGCTGCAACGGCTGCCGCCGCGGTTTGGTGGCTGTCGCCAACGCCCCGCCGCCGCGGCATGGCGCACGACCTGCTGGCCGCCGATGGCCGTACCGATGCCGTGTTCCTGTTTGACGACAACAGCCTGATCGGCTGGTCCTCCGGCGCGCGCAAGTTCATTGGCGATCAGGCCGAAAACTTCGACTGGAGCATGTTGCGCGATCAGCTGGCCCGCAGCTATCCGGGCCTGCCGCAATCCCCGGGTTTCCTCAAGGACGTCGGCCCGCTGGTCCTGTCCGGCACTGCCGCTGCCGAAAGCCGCGAGGCGCATTGCGAATGGATTGACGGGGTGACCCGGGTGCAGCTGCGCCGCAGCGCCCTGGAGGAGCAGAACAAATCCCTTGATCAGGAACTGACCACCCTGCGCGCCGCGGTGCATCAGGCGCCCTACCCGGTCTGGCTGCAATCGGAAGAGGGCAACGTCACCTGGTCCAACCTTGCCTATGACAACCTCAGCCAGAAAATCCGCGGCCGGAACGCGGATTTTGCCGACCCCCTGTTCACCGATCTGCACGACCCGATGACCAGCGGCAAGCCTGAGCGGATCTCCATCCCGCTGCCGGAAAGCAAGAAAAAGCTGTGGTATAACGTCTCGACCACCGAAACCGAGGCCGGCTGGCTGTGCCATGCGGTCGACGTGAACGCTGTGGTCGATGCCGAGGTGGCCCAGCGCAATTTTGTCCAGACGCTGGCCAAGACCTTTGCGCAGCTGTCGATTGGCCTCGCGATCTTTGACCGCAACCGGCAGCTGGTTCTGTTCAACCCGGTTCTGATCGACCTGACCGCCCTGCCCGCCAACTTCCTCAGCTCGCGGCCCAACCTGCTGACCTTCTTCGACCGCCTGCGCGATCAGCGGATGATGCCGGAACCGAAAAGCTATTCCAGCTGGCGCCACCAGATGGCCGACCTGCTGGAAGCCGCTGCCGAAGGCCGGTACCAGGAAACCTGGTCGCTGCCGTCGGGCTCCGTCTACAAGGTGTCTGGCCGCCCTCATCCGGACGGTGCCATCGCCTTCCTGTTCGAGGACATCACCGCCGAAGTGACCCTCACCCGCCAGTTCCGCTCAGAGCTGGAAATGGGGCAGTCGATCCTGGACCAGATGGACGAGGCGATCGCAGTCTTTGCCAGCGACGGCACCATGACTTTCTGCAACACCGCCTATGGCAGCCTGTGGCAGATGGACCCTGAGGCGAGCTTTGCCAAAGTATCAATCATGGATGCCAGCCGGGTCTGGCAGAATACCGCCGCCCCGACCCCCGTCTGGGGTGAGATCCGCGATTTTGTCGCCGGTTATAAGGGGCGGGAGGCCTGGTGGTCCCGCGTCCAGCTGCGCGATGGCACGCCGCTGATCTGCAAGGTATCGGCGATCCAGAACGGTGCCACCATGGTCAGCTTCCGCCCGCCGGAAACCGCCGCCCTGCCGGCGAGCCAGGAGCGTTTCCCCGCCATCACCCAGGGTTGAACCGGGAAACCGGCTTGCAGCAGGCCGGCGGCGGCGGCATTGTACCGCCATGACCACGCATACCGCGGCCTGCACGCTGAACTCACCGGAAGATACGGCCCGCTTGGCCGCACAAATCGCCGGGGCCCTGCGCCCCGGCGATTGCCTGCTGCTGGAGGGGGTGATCGGCGCCGGCAAGACCCATTTCGCCCGCCACCTGATCCAATCGCTGATGGAGGTGCCCGAAGACGTGCCCTCCCCCACCTTCACGCTGGTGCAGACCTATGACGTGCCCGCCGGCGAGCTGTGGCACACCGATCTCTACCGGTTGTCCTCACTGGACGAACTGGAGGAGCTGGGCCTGACCGAGGCGTTTGACTCCGCGATCTGCCTGGTGGAATGGCCCGACCGGCTGGCTGAGCTGACGCCTGCCCACGCCCTGCATCTGACGCTGGCGCTGGACCCCGAACACGAAGACCGCCGCCATCTGACGCTCCGCTGGAGCGATGAGAAATGGCAGCCCCTGATGGAGCGCATCAGCGCATGACCGACCGCAATCAACTTTGCGACTCTTTCCTGTCCGCAACACCTTATGCCGGCTGGCAGCGCGGCCCGCTCGCCGGCGACGCCTCCAACCGCCGCTATGAGCGGCTGACAGGTCCAGATGGCGAAACAGTGGTGCTGATGGACGCGCCGCCGGAAAAGGGCGAAGACATCCGTCCGTTCATCCGTGTTGCCGAATATCTGCGGAAGCAGGGCCTTAGCGCGCCGGAGATTCTGGAACGGGATGCCAAGAACGGCTTCCTGCTGCTGGAGGATCTGGGCGACGATCTTTATGCCCGGGTTATCCGGCGCGAACCGGCCTTGGAAAAGCAGCTGTATGAGGCGGCGACGGATGCGCTGGTGACACTGCACCAGGCACCAATGCCGGATCTGGAACCTTACGGCCCGCGGATGATGGCGGAAATGTCCGCGCTGGCGCTGTCGAAATACCGCGCTGGCATCACCGGCAGCCAGGATCCGGATCTGCAGGCCCGGTTCGAGGATCTGTTCGAAGACATCCTGCGCGCCACCGTGAAAGGCGATCCGGTTCTGGTACAGCGCGACTATCACGCCGAAAACCTTCTGTGGCTGCCGGACCGCAAGGGCGTTGGCCGTGTCGGCCTTCTGGATTTTCAGGACGCCCGCGCCGGCCATCCGGCCTATGATCTGGTGTCGCTGCTGCAAGATGCCCGCCGGGACGTGCCCGCCGGCATCGAAATGCAGATGATCGACCGCTATATCGCAGCGGCCGGTGTGGATGAAACTGGATTCAGAACTGCCTATACCGTGCTTGGTGTGCAGCGGAATATGCGTATTCTCGGTGTCTTCGCCCGTCTCAGCACGGACTACGGAAAACCGCACTACGTAGACCTTATCCCGCGGGTCTGGGATCATTTTATCCACGGGCTGGAGCACCCGGCTTTGGCCCGGGTCGGAGATTTGCTGCGCGAGAACCTGCCGGCGCCCACACCGGAGAACCTGGACAAGCTGAGGCCCTGATGCAGCGCTCGCCCGATGCCGTCATGCTGTTTGCCGCGGGTTTTGGCACCCGGATGCGGGAGCTGACCCGCGACAAGCCCAAACCGATGATCGAGGTGGCGGGCCGGCCGCTGATCGCCCATGCGCTGGAGCTGGCGCAAGCCATCCATCCGGCGCGGATCGCCGCCAACCTGCATTACAAGCCAGAGCCGCTAAAGGCCTATTTAGAGCCTGAAAATGTGCTTCTTAGCCTTGAAAACCCGGATATTCTCGACACCGGCGGCGGGTTGCGCCATGCGCTGCCGCTGCTGGGGGACGGCCCGGTTTTCACGATGAACACCGACGCCATCTGGAAAGGCCCCAACCCGCTGCATCTGGCGCAGGAGGCCTGGGACCCGGATCGCATGGATGCGCTCTTGGTCTGCGTGCCGCTGGACAGGGCCGTCGGCCGCACCGGCGGCGGCGATTTCTCGACGGATGCCGAGGGGCGCATCAGCCGCGGCGGTGATCTGGTCTATGGCGGAGTGCAGATTCTGAAAACGGAAAGGCTTCACCAGGTTGAGGACAAGGTTTTCTCGCTCAACATACTCTGGAATCAGATGGCCGCGGCAGGCCGGCTGTTTGCGCTGGAATATCCCGGCCGCTGGTGCGATGTGGGCCATCCCGAAGGGATCACACTGGCCGAGGACCTGATAACCGCTGATGATGTTTAAACCATCCGCCAAACCACGCCTGTTTGCCGTGCCCTGCGGCGCCGATTTCCCGCGTGCGCTGGTTGAGGGCTTGCGCAGCCGAAGCCAGGGCCTGCCGCCGGAGGCGCTGGCGCGGGCTGAATTGATCGTCAACACCTCCCGTATGGCGCGCCGGGTGCGTGGCCTGTTTGATGCCGGCCCGGCCATGCTGCTGCCGCGAATGATGCTGCTGGCCGACTTGGCCCAGCGCGCCACGCTGGACGGCCTGCCGCCCGCCCTGCCCCCGCTGCGGCGCCGGCTGGAACTGTCGCAGCTGATCGCGAAACTTCTGGACGCACAACCCGATCTCGCCTCGCGCGCCTCGCTTTATGACCTCTCCGACAGCCTGGCGGCGCTGATCGATGAGATGCAGGGCGAAGGCGTCAGCACCGATACGATCCGCGCGCTGGATGTCTCAGACATGTCGGGCCATTGGGCCCGCGCGCAGGCCTTTATCGGCATCGCCGACGACTTCACCGGCCTGCATGAGGGCGCAATGGATGCACAGGCCCGGCAGCGGCAGGTAGTCCTGAATCTGATTGAACAGTGGCAGGACAAGCCCCCGCAGCATCCGGTGATCCTGGCCGGCTCCACCGGATCGCGCGGCACAACGCTGATGCTGATGCAGGCCATCGCGCGGCTGCCGCAAGGGGCCGTGGTGCTGCCGGGCTTCGACTTTGACCAGCCGGATCATGTCTGGGCCGGGCTGGATGATCCGATGATCTCAGAAGATCACCCGCAGTACCGTTTCCACAAGCTGATGAAAGATCTGGAGCTGTCACCCGGCGACGTGCAGCCCTGGACGGGAACGCTGCCGACCTCGCCCGAACGCAACCGGCTGGTTTCGCTGGCCTTGCGCCCCGCTCCGGTCACAGATGCCTGGATGAGCGAAGGCCCCCTGCTGACCGGGTTGAGCGAGGCCACCGAAAACCTCACCCTGGTCGAGGCGCCCAGCCCCCGTGCCGAGGCGCTCGCCATTGCATTGCGCCTGCGCCAGGCGGCCGAAGACGGGCAGACCGCGGCGCTGATCACCCCGGACCGGATGCTGACCCGCCAGGTCTCCGCGGCGCTGGACCGCTGGGACATTCTGCCCGATGACTCCGCCGGCCAGCCCTTGCAGCTGTCGCCGCCGGGCCGCTTCCTGCGCCATGTGGCGGGGCTGTTCTGCAAGCCGCTGGCCTGCGACAGCCTGCTGACTTTGCTGAAACACCCGCTCACCCATGACGGCGCGGACCGCGGCAACCATCTGCGCCAGACGCGCGAGCTGGAACTGTCCCTGCGCCGCAACGGCCCGCCTTTCCCGGATGCCGCAGCCTTTGCCGCATTTGAAAAGGGCCGCGAGCTGACGCCGGGATGGACCGGTTGGCTGTCATACTGTTTCGCGGATCAAGAGGTTGTTGGCACGCTTCCCCTGACCGAGTGGGTGAACCGCCTGCGCGATTTGGCCGAACGCATCGCCGCTGGCAGCCAAGCCGATGGATCAGGAACCCTGTGGGACAAAAAAGCCGGCCAGGCCGCCCTCGCCTGCATCGAAAACCTGGAGACCGAGGCGCCGTATGGCGGCGGCATGACCGCCCGCGACTTCACCGACCTGCTGGGCGCGCTGCTGAGCCAGGGTGAGGTGCGCGACCGCGATGCGCCTTATGGCTCGATCATGATCTGGGGCACGCTGGAAGCGCGTGTGCAGGGCGCCGATCTGGTGATTCTTGGCGGCCTGAACGAAGGCAGCTGGCCCGAGGCCGCCAGCCCCGACCCCTGGCTGAACCGGCAGCTGCGCAACCAGGCCGGCCTTCTGCTGCCCGAACGGCGCATCGGCCTGTCGGCGCATGACTTCCAGCAGGCCATCGCCGCGCCCGAGGTCTGGCTGACCCGCGCCGAACGGTCAGAGGAAGCCGACACCGTGCCCTCCCGTTGGCTGAACCGGCTGACCAACCTGCTGTCGGGCCTCCCGGAACAGGGCGGCCGCGCGGCACTGGACTCCATGCGCGCCAAAGGCCGCCAGTGGCTGGGCTGGGCGGAAGCGCTGGAAGAACCCACGCCGATTCCGCAATACCCCCGCCCGGCCCCGTGCCCGCCGGTGGCGGCCCGCCCGCGGCGGCTGACAATCACCGAAATCCCGCGGCTGATCCGCGATCCTTACGCGATCTACGCCAAACATGTGCTGCGCCTGAAACCGCTGAACCCGCTGGTGCAGGAACCCGACGCCCTTCTGCGCGGAATCGTTGTGCATGAAGTATTTGAGCATTTCATCAAGGAAACGCAGGCCGACCCCTCACTGCTGACCGCCGGTCATCTTGTCGGCAAGACCCGGGAGCTGCTGGAGACACACGTGCCTTGGCCCGTCGCCCGCATCCTGTGGCACAGCCGCATCCGCAAGATTGCCGGCGACTTTGTCCTGGCCGAGCAGGAGCGCCAGGCTCGCGCCAAACCGGTCGCCTTTGAGGCCAAGGGCAGCGCCCGGCTGGATCCGCTCGATTTCACCATCGCCTGCCGCGCCGACCGGATTGACATGGACGACCGCGGATTTCTGCACCTCTATGACTACAAGACGGGCACGCCGCCCAGCGAAGCGCAGCAGAAGAAATTCGAAAAACAGCTGCTGATCGAGGCGGCTATGGCCGAAGAGGGCGCTTTCGAGGACCTCGGCCCTGCGGAGGTCGCACGCGCCCTGTTCATAGGATTGGGCAGCAAGCTGAGCGAAGTGCGGGCGCCGCTGGAGGCGGAGCCGCCAGCCAAGGTCTGGGATGAGCTGCGCACGCTTATCGCGGCCTATTTTGAGCCTGACCAAGGCTATTCGAGCCGGCGCATGGTGCACCGGGACGACATCGCCGGCGATTACGACCACTTGGCGCGCTACGGCGAATGGGACCGCAGCGCCACCCCGCAGCCGGAGGATCTGGCATGACCATCCGCGATGCCGCCTCTGAGGCGCAGTTCCGGGCTGCGCGCCCTGATGCTTCTACCTGGCTGGCCGCCAATGCAGGCTCTGGCAAGACCAAAGTGCTGACCGACCGGGTGGCACGGCTGTTGCTGAAGGGCGTGCAGCCGCAGCACATCCTGTGCCTCACCTACACCAAGGCCGCCGCCAGCGAGATGCAAAACCGGCTGTTCAAACGGCTGGGGGAATGGGCGATGCTTGGGGATGCGGCGCTGACCGCCGCGCTGACCGAACTGGGAGAAGTCAGCACCACGGCTGAGGATTTGGCACAGGCGCGCACCCTGTTCGCCCGCGCGATCGAGACACCGGGCGGGTTGAAGATTCAAACCATCCATTCCTTCTGTTCCTCGCTGCTGCGCCGGTTCCCTCTGGAGGCCCGCGTCAGCCCCCAGTTTGCCGAGATGGACGACCGCGCAGGCCAGCTGCTGCGGGCGGAGATCATGGAGGATTTTGCCCAGGGCCCGCAAGCGCCTCAGCTCGATGCCCTGGCACGGCAAGTCAGCGACAGTGATTTTGAGACGCTCACCTCTGCCATCTGCCAGCGCCGCGCTGATTTCGGCGACCCACTGGACTGGGCCCAGCTTCTGGAGCTGTTCGGGCTCCCCGAAGGATTTGACGAGACTGCACTGGAAGCGCTGGTGTTTCTGGGCGGCGAGGAAGAACTGCTGCAGCGAACCCGCGAGATGCTGGGGCAGGGCGGTTCGACCGACCAGAAAGCCGCGGCCAAGCTGGCTGGCATCACCAAACCCGCGCTTGCCGACCTGGGGACACTTGAAAGCGTGTTTCTGACTGGCGCCAGCGCCAAGGAGCCTTTCACAGCCAAAATTGACAAGTTCCCGACCAAGAAACTGCGCGAATCCCACCTGTCCCTGATGGATCAGCTGGAACCGCTGATGCGGCGGGTCGAGGATGCGCGGGCAAAACGCCTGGCGCTGACGGCAGCGCGCAAGAGTCACGACCTGCACCGTTTTGCCGCCGCCTTCCTGCCGGAATACGAGCGCCGCAAGCAGCTGCGCGGCTGGCTCGACTTCGACGACCTGATCCTGAAGGCGCGCCAGCTGCTGAACGATCCGGGCGTTGCCGCTTGGGTGCTCTACCGCCTGGATGGCGGCATCGACCACATCCTGGTGGACGAGGCGCAGGACACCAGCCCGGTGCAATGGGACGTGATCGAAAAGCTGGCGCAGGAATTCACCGCCGGCGAAGGCGCGCGTTCCGACGTGGAGCGCACGATCTTTGTGGTCGGCGACAAGAAGCAGTCGATCTATTCTTTTCAGGGCGCCGACCCGGACGCATTCGACCGGATGCAGCAGGAGTTCGGCAACCGGCTGGCGGAAACCGGAGCAGGGCTGCAGGATGCTTCGCTCGACTTTTCCTTCCGCTCCTCCGCCGCGATCCTGAAACTGGTGGATCTGGTGTTTCGCGACAGCCCGCGGGCAGGATTCCGCAAGGACGCGCTGCACCAAGCGTTTAAATCCGACCTGCCGGGCCGGGTGGATCTGTGGCCGGTTGTCGGCAAGGTCGAGGATGACGAGGACCCCGACTGGACCAGCCCGGTGGACCGCCCCAGCAGCCGCCACCACACTGTGATCCTGGCGGAGCGCATTGCGCGTTCGATCAAACGGATGATCGGCACCGGCGTCACCATCCCCGAGGACGGCCCGGAACGGGGCACCTTTAAGCGCCGCCCGGTGCAGGCCGGCGACTTCCTGATCCTGGTGCAGCGCCGGTCCGATCTGTTCTCGGAGATCATCCGTGCCTGCAAGAAGGCCGAACTGCCCATCGCCGGCGCCGACCGGCTGAAAGTGGGCGCAGAACTGGCCGTCAAGGATATCGCGGCGCTGCTGCGGTTCCTTGCTTTGCCCGAAGATTCTCTGTCGCTCGCGGAGGCGCTGAAATCGCCCCTCTTTGGCTGGACGGAGCAGGCGCTGTTCGACCTCGCGCACCGGCGGGAGGCGATGTACCTGTGGCCGGCATTGCGCGACCGGGCAGGGGAGTTCCCCGAAACCATGGCCGTGCTGAACGACCTGCGCGCCAACGCCGACTTCCTGCGCCCTTATGACCTGATCGAACGCATTCTGACTCGTCATGGCGGCCGGCAAAAACTGCTGGGCCGGCTGGGACCGGAGGCTGAGGACGGCATCAACGCGCTGCTGTCGCAGGCGCTGGCCTATGAGCGCACCGATGTCCCCAGCCTCACCGGCTTTCTGGTCTGGATGCAGACCGATGATCTGGAGATCAAACGCCAGATGGGCGCGGCCGGCAACATGATCCGGGTGATGTCGGTGCATGGCTCCAAGGGGCTGGAAGCGCCGATCGTGATTCTGCCGGACACTGCCAAACGGCAGGCACCGCGGGATGCAGAGATCATGCTGGCCGACGGCACCCCGGTCTGGAAACTGCCCAAGGACCAGATGCCGCCCGCCATGCTGGCGGCCCGCGAAGCCGCGCAGGAGAAGCTGCAGAACGAACGGCTGAGGCTGTTGTATGTGGCCCTGACCCGGGCGGAGAAGTGGCTGATCGTCGCTGCTGCCGGCGAGGTGGGTGAGCAGGGCGACAGCTGGTACCGGCTGACCGAGCGTGCGATGCGCGACGGCGGCGCGGTGGAATTCGACGCGGAAGGCGGCACCGGCCTGCGGCTGCAGCATGGCGATTGGGACGGCCCGCCGCTGGTCGTGCCCGAAGCACAGGAAGTTGTGAAACATGATCTGCCGGAGGTCTTCACCCGCTCCGCCAGAGCCTATGCAGCGCCGGCGCCAGCGCTCAGCCCGTCCGACCTGGGCGGAGCCAAAGCGCTGCCGGGCGATCAGGGGCTTGATGAGGAGGCAGCAAAGGCCCGCGGCAGCCGGCTGCACCTGCTTCTGGAGCATCTGCCGGGACGGGCTGGCGCAGACTGGCCGCAGCTGGCGCAAAACCTGCTGCAAGGGGCAGGCGACTGTGCGGAACTGCTGGCCGAGGCCTCCGCAGTACTGCGGAATGCCGCTCTGGCAGATGTGTTTCACCCGGATACACTGGCCGAGGTTCCTGTCACCGCTGACCTGAACGGCGCCCGCCTGCATGGCGTCATCGACCGGCTGATCATCACACCGGAAACGGTCCTCGCGGTGGATTTCAAATCGAACGCCACCGTGCCCGCAACGCCTGAACAATGCCCCGAAGGCCTGCTGCGGCAGATGGGGGCCTATGCCCATGCGCTGGCCCTGATCTATCCGGGCCGCACTATCGAAACCGCACTGCTCTGGACCCGCACCGCAACCCTGATGCCGCTGCCGCACGACCTTGTGACTGCGGCATTGAAGCGGCAGTTGGAACCTTGACGATCGGTTAAGCCGTACCTAGGTTCCGACTCCAGTTGCCACACACTCATGGAGACATTCATATGTCCACCGTTGCCGTCACCGACGCCACTTTTGACGCCGAAGTCAAGAACTCCGACATCCCCGTTGTGGTGGATTTCTGGGCTGAGTGGTGCGGTCCCTGTAAGCAGATTGGTCCGGCTCTGGAAGAGCTGGCCGTGGAATTCGACGGCAAGGTGAAAATTGCCAAGGTCGACGTGGACAGCAACCCGAACGCCGCCGCTGCCATGGGCGTGCGCGGTATCCCGGCGCTGTTCATCTTCAAGGACGGCCAAGTGATCTCGAACCGCGCAGGCGCCGCCCCCAAGGCCGCGCTGCAGAGCTGGATCGAAGAGTCGATCTGAGCCTGAACCAGCTGCCGCATTTCAAAGAGCTGTCCCGGCGGGGACAGCTCTTTTTTTGGCAAGCTCTGGCGCTGCGGCAATCGCCAAACTGGCTCTTTCCTTTGCCCGGCTGCCCTGCAAGGGTCGCACACAAGGCAGATACAGGAGGCAGCATGGCCAAGACACGGGTCCTGGTGGAATTCGGCATGGGCACATCTCTCAGGCGCGAGGATTACACTGAAGCCGCCCGCCGCGCGATCAGGGACGCGCTGTGGCACAACTCCGTCAACATGGCGGAACTGTTTGATTTCTCAAAAGAAGACATGATCATCGATGCCGAGATCGGTGTGCAGGAACCGGAAGCGGTGGACAAGGACGCGCTTCTGGAGATCTTCCCCTACGGCCGGCCCAGCATCACGGTGGTGAAAGGCGGGCTCGACATAGACAAGCCCCAGGGCGGACGCACGGTGATCGCCAATGCAGCGGTGGTTGTGTCCTTTGACATGGAGGCCGCAGAATGAGCGAAAAGCGCATCATCCTGGAAATGGGCACCGGCAACGACCTTTACGGCCAAGACTATACCAAAGCCGCCCGCCGTGCGGTGCAGGACGCGCTGCATCACTCCTCCATCACGCTGTTTTCCAAGCTGGGAGTAGACCACAGCGAAATGCGGGTGGAGGTTACCATCGGCGTGCAACAGCCGGACGCGGTGGATTGCGAACTGGTGGCACAGGACCTGCCGCGCGGACGGGCCAGGGTGCGGGCGGTCAAGGGCGGACTGGATGTGGAGGATGCCGTGGAAGGCAGCCGTCATGTGGTGGCCACCGCAGCGGTCGAAGCCTGGCTGCCGGATCAGGCCGGTAAATACAAAACCAGCACCCCGGAATGAACAAAGCCGCCCGTGGCAGGGCGGCTCATTCAGGGTTTCTGGTCATCGGGGATCAGAACTTGGCGATGTCGGAACGGTCGAGGCCGATGTCTCGCAGCTGGGCATCGGTCAGCTGCGCCAGAACCTTGCGGGTTTCGCGGGCAACATACCATTCCACGATGGCGGTTTTCACATTGGCCACTGCGTCGACCACGCGGAGAACGGTGACTGCTCCGAGCGGCGCATGAATGTTTGCGGTCGTCATTTGCGCATATCCTTCTGAGAAACAGCCGACGCTGTGCCGGTTGCGAGCTTCATTTAGGATGCGGTTCCGGGTTCCACAATTGCCGGTTAAACAGCCCCGATCTGCAAATGCTGCATAGCAGCGAACACCGGCGCAAGCCTGGGATCAGCGCGGATCCTAGCCGATCTCTTGTGCCGGCGGGGGGTTGGTTCCATATAGGGGGCAACCAAACGGAGACTTACATGGCAGACGATAAATTTCCTGGCTGGCACGGCACCACGATCATCGGTGTGAAAAAGAATGGCCAGGTCGTCATCGCCGGCGACGGCCAGGTTTCGCTGGGGCAAACGGTGATCAAGGGCACGGCCCGCAAGGTGCGCCGCCTGTCGCCCGGCGGGTTTGACGTGGTGGCGGGTTTTGCCGGCTCGACCGCTGACGCGTTCACTCTGCTTGAACGGCTGGAAGCCAAGCTGG
Source organism: Leisingera aquaemixtae (assembly GCF_006740765.1). Classification (GTDB taxonomy): domain Bacteria; phylum Pseudomonadota; class Alphaproteobacteria; order Rhodobacterales; family Rhodobacteraceae; genus Leisingera; species Leisingera aquaemixtae. The sequence continues at coordinate 3,360,367 of NZ_CP041159.1, read as the reverse complement.
AAGCGACCCCGGGCCAGCTGGCCCGTGCCAGTGTCGAGCTGGCCAAGGACTGGCGCACCGACAAATACCTGCAGAAGCTGGAGGCGATGCTGATTGTCACCGACGGCAAGGACATGTTCGTGATTACCGGCGCCGGCGACGTGCTGGAGCCGGAACATGATGTGGCGGCAATCGGCTCCGGCGGAAATTACGCACTGGCGGCCGCCCGCGGCCTGATGGACAGCGACAGGTCCGCCGAAACGGTAGCGCGGGACGCCATGGCCATCGCCGCCGATATCTGTGTCTACACCAATGGAAACCTGACCGTCGAAACCATCGGCGGCTAAGAATTTTCCTCGAAATTCTTAGCAAAACTTCTTCTCAAGAGTTTTGCCCGGAAAGGACTGACATGACCGATCTCACCCCCCGCGAAATCGTCTCTGAACTGGACCGTTTCATCATCGGCCAAAAGGAAGCCAAGCGCGCCGTGGCCGTGGCGCTGCGCAGCCGCTGGCGGCGCAAGCAGCTTGCAGATGATTTGCGCGACGAGGTCTATCCCAAGAACATTCTGATGATCGGCCCTACCGGGGTTGGCAAGACCGAGATTTCCCGCCGCCTGGCCAAGCTGGCACGCGCGCCCTTCATCAAGGTGGAAGCCACAAAGTTCACCGAAGTCGGCTATGTCGGCCGGGATGTTGAGCAGATCATCCGTGACCTGGTTGACAGCGCCATTGCCCAGACCCGCGAGTACATGCGCGAAGACGTGAAGGCAAACGCACGCCAAGCGGCGGAGGACCGGGTTGTGGAAGCCATCGCCGGCAGTGATGCGCGCGAATCCACCCGCGACATGTTCCGTAAGAAGCTCAAGGCCGGTGAGCTGGACGATACCGTGATTGAGCTGGATGTGGCCGACACTTCCAACCCGATGGGCATGTTCGAAATCCCCGGACAGCCCGGCGGCAATATGGGGATGCTGAACCTCGGCGATCTGTTCGGCAAGGCGATGGGCGGCCGCACCACCCGCAAGAAGATGACCGTCGCCGAAAGCTATGAGGTGCTGATCGGCGAGGAGGCCGACAAGCTGCTGGATGACGAGACCGTCACCCGCAGCGCCCTGGAGTCGGTGGAACAGAACGGCATCGTCTTCCTGGACGAGATCGACAAGGTCTGCGCGCGCCAGGAAACCCGGGGCGGCGATGTCAGCCGCGAAGGCGTGCAGCGCGACCTGCTGCCGCTGATCGAAGGCACCACCGTCAGCACCAAGCACGGGCCGGTCAAAACCGACCACATCCTGTTCATCGCCTCCGGCGCCTTCCACATTGCCAAGCCGTCAGACCTGCTGCCCGAACTGCAGGGCCGCTTGCCGATCCGGGTCAACCTGCGGGCCCTGACGGAGGAGGACTTCGTCCGCATCCTGACCGAGACCGACAATGCGCTGACCCGCCAGTACACTGCGCTGATGGGCACCGAAGAAGTTGAGGTCGCCTTCACCAAAGACGGGATCGCGGCCCTGGCCAAGATCGCAGCCGAGGTGAACCGGAGCGTGGAAAACATCGGCGCCCGGCGGCTGTACACGGTGATGGAGCGGGTGTTCGAGGAACTGTCCTTTACCGCACCGGACCGTTCGGGTGAGGCGGTAACCGTGGACGCGGCCTTTGTCACAAAGAACCTGGGTGAGCTTGGCCGCTCAGCCGATCTCAGCCGTTACGTGCTGTAACCCGCCCGCACGGGTTGCGGCCGCTGGACATTGGCGGCAGGTGCAGTAGCCTGCCGCCAGTTCATTGAGGTGGGATGATATGCAAAGGCTGCGCCTGATTTGCGGTGTGATGCTGGTGTTACTGACAGCTTGCACTGACAGGTCCTTTTCCCCCACCTATCCCGCAGCCCTGAACGTGGGCACCCCCAAGACCGTGTTTGCCGCCACCAACCGCGACCAGCTGCCCGATGGCACCTTTGGCGTGGAGCGGGCAGAGGGATACAGCCTGCTTGAACTGACCGTTTCAATTCCGCCGGAACATACTCCGGGTTCCCTGAAATTCGGCTACAGGAACCCGGATCCCGTCACTGAGTTCACCATGGCAGGGCGGAAGAAATTCGAAAGTGACGCCGCCTTCGGGGCACGGTTGCAGCAGGAACTGGCCAAGTTTCCGCCAAAGGAACGCGACATCACGGTGTTCGTGCATGGCTTCAACTCGACCCAGGCCGAAACTGCGTTCCGGGCCGCCCAGCTGACCCATGATATCAACGTTCCCGGCGCCACGGTCATCTATTCCTGGCCCAGCAAGGGACAACCACTTGGCTATGCCTATGACGGCGACAGCGTTCTGTTCGCCCGCGACGGGCTGGAGCAGCTGCTGCGCAAGCTGCGTGTCGCCGGTGCCGGCCGGGTGGTGGTCGTCGCGCATTCCATGGGCGGGCTGCTGACGATGGAGACGCTGCGCCAGATTGAAATCCAGACCCCCGGGTGGACCGCCCGGAACCTGGGCGGCGTGGTGCTGATGTCGCCGGATCTGGACATTGATGTGTTCAAGACCCAGATGCGGCGGTTCCGCAAGGTGCCGCAGCCGTTCCTGATCTTTGTCTCGCGCAAGGACAACGTCCTGACGCTGTCCCAGCGCCTGCGCGGGCTGGACGGGCAAGAGCGGCTCGGCAATCTGGACAATATCGAAGAGCTGAGCAGCCTGCCGGTGGAAATCATCGACACCACCGCCTTTGCCGGCGAGGCGGAGTCACAGCATTTCGTGGCGGCTTCCTCGCCGGCGCTGGTGGCGCTGCTGAACGGCGCCCGGCAAACCGCGGACACGTTTGCGCGCGACCGGGCGCGAAACCGGCTTCAGAACATACTGCCGGGCCAGATTGTCATTCGCGAAAATGCCGTCAAGGTCGCGTTGACCGGGACGCCTGCGGACAACAGGTAACGGCCCTGCCGTCAGCGGTTGCGCCGCAGATAAACGTAATAGGCGCCCGCGCCGCCGTGACTGACGTGCGCCGGGGTGATCTGCAGGACCGCCTGCGCCAAGGGCGGCAGCGAGAGCCACTGCGGCACCTTGTGGCGCAACACCCCGCGCGGCACCGGCATCGGGCCCGGCTCGTCGCGGTCCTTGCCCTTGCCAGTTACTATCAGCACCAGCCGTTTGCCGGAGGCCTGCGCCGACAGGATGAACCGTGTGAGAGCAGGGTGCGCGGTGTCGATGCGCATCCCGTGCAAGTCCAGCTTTCCTTCCGGCTTCAGCTTGCCGCGCTTCATGCGGCGAAAGGCCTTTTCGTCCATCTGCAGCGGATCACTGGCCAGGCTGCGGGCAATCGAAGGCCTTAGGTCGTGTTTCACCGGCTTGGGTTTGGCCCGGCTGCCGACCTCGAACGGGTCCTGGCGCGGTTCGGGTTGCTTCACCGGTTTGGGTTTGGGCATCGGCGGGGCAGGGGGCGACGAATGGGTGCCCGGATGCAAACGCTCCGTGTGCTTTACGACCTTGTGCCAGAGGTCGATCTCATCGCCTGTCAATTTTCGCCGTGTCATTCAAAGGTCTTCCGGCAGCATCGCATAGGCCCGCTGGATCGGCAGCAGCACCACCATCCGGCCCGGGTCTTTCATCGTGCCGGCGGTCTCGCCGGCCTGATTACCGGTGCCGACAAAGATGTCGGCCCGCTGAGCGCCCTTGATAGCGGATCCGGTGTCCTGCGCCACCATCAGCCGGCGCAGCGGCAAATGGCCGTCCTTTTCCACCCAAACCGGCGCGCCAAGCGGGGTATAGGCGGGATCGGCGGCAATGGTGCGCATCGGCGTGACCGAGCGGTTCATGGCGCCAAGCGGCCCCTTGGAGGCCGCCACTTTGCGCACCTCGCGGAAGAACACATAAGACGGATTGTGAAACAGCAGCTCCTTGCCGTCCGCGGGATTGCGCCGGACCCAGGACTTGATGACCTGGGCGCTGACCTGATGGGCGTTGTAGACACCGCGGCGCACCAGCTCCTTGCCGATGGATTTATAGGGGTGGCCGTTGGCGCCGCCATAGCCGACCCGGATGGTCGAGCCGTCCGGAAGGCGGATCCGGCCGGAACCCTGGATCTGCAGAAAGAACAGCTCAACCGGGTCATCCACCCAGGCGATTTCCAGCCCGCGGCCCTGCATCACGTCACCGGTCAGAATTTCACGGCGCGGCAGCCACAGATCAGCGCCGCGTGCCTCTGGCGGCATCTTGTAGACCGGATAGCGGAAGCGGCTGGTGGGATAGCGGGAGCCAGTCAGTTCCGGCTCGAAATAGCCGGTGAAGAGAGCCGGGTTGCCGTCCTCGATCAGCACCGGGCGGAAAAACAGCTCAAAAAACGCCCGCGCCCCGCCCGGCGGCTGCGACCTGGCGGCCTTGCACAGGGCGGCCCAGTCGGGGTCCTTCAGATCCCTGCAAGTGCCCAGAAACACTTGCAGCGCCTGGGCATGGTCATCTTCTGCCCAGCCATCAAGCTGTTCAAATTCCAGAATGCTGGACACGGTCTCTGAGTGCGCCCCGGAGGCGGTCATCGCGGCGCCTGCAAGTGCAGCCGCCCCAAGTGCCCCCCGAAGCGCCGCAATCATGCGTCCGTCGCAACCAGCTGCCAGTTGGGATCGTCGCTGCCCATGTTGCGGGCAAAGATCCAAGTATCCTTCTGGCGTTTGATCGCCTTGGGGTCGCCCTCGACAATGTCGCCGCCGCGGTCGCGGACCACTGAGGTCATCTCGCCGACGAAGCGCATGGTGATTTCGGCGCGGCCGGTCTGCGGGTCGAACTGCGCGTCCTGCAGAGTGGTTTCCCGCACGCCGATGAAGTCGGCCTCGATCTTGTAGCCCTTGTCCTCGCGCTGCGCGACGGCATCCACGAAGCTGTCAAAGACATCTTCCGCCAGGAAGGGCTGAATGTCGTCCAGATTACCGTGTTCGAACCCCATGAGGATCATCTCATAGGCACCGCGCGCGCCCTGCACGAATTCCTGGACCTGGAAGGAGGGCTCAGCCCGTTTCATTGCCGCCAGTGCCTGGGCCTGCTCACTGCCTTCCGCCACATAATCCGTGATATCGCGGTCCGGGCCGCCCTCGATCACCTCCAGATCCGGGCGGCGGCCCCGGGCTTCGGATTGCGGCAGCGGCGGCTTTTCAAAGCCTTCGCGTGTTCCCAGAACGCTTCTCAAGCGCAGGATCAGAAACACAGCGATACCGGCCAGAACCAAAAGCTGAATCACAGGCGACTCCATGGAAACCTCATGCTAGGCGTTCGTGCTTTGTTTGAAACCAAAGCGGTCACGTCTTATGTAGGTGACGGGCGGGGGCAAGTCTACCGCCCGGGTGTATGATCGCAAGGAAACCCCCGATGTATCTCTTCCTGGCCTTTCTGATGGTTCCCATCATTGAAATCGCTTTGTTTATTCAAGTTGGCGGCGCCATCGGCATGTGGCCGACCCTGGCCATTGTGGTTCTGACCGCAGTTCTGGGCACTTGGCTGGTGAAAACCCAGGGGCGTATGGCCATGGGACAGCTGAGATCTTCGTTCCAGCAACTGTCCGACCCGGCAGAACCTCTGGCCCATGGCGCCATGATCCTGGTGGCCGGTGCGCTGCTTCTCACACCGGGTTTCTTTACCGACGCCGTCGGATTTGCGCTGCTGATGCCGCCGGTGCGGCTGGCGGTTTACCGCCACCTGCGCGCCCGTGTCACAGTCGCGCAGTTCCAGATGGGCCCCGGCAGCATGCAGGGCCGCCACTATCCCGGAACGGCCGGCCGGCCCGATGACGTCATCGACGGCGACTATGAAGATGTGACCCCGTCTGACCGGCGCGGCGGCCCCTCCGGCTGGGTTGACGGTCCCCGTTGAGGAACCCGGACCAAGCTGGTAAGCACGGTCCAAAGCATATTTTCAGGAGTATCTACATGGCCGAAAACGGCGAAGCCCAGCAGCAGCCGCAAGTCCAGATGAACATTCTGGGCCAGTTCATCCGCGACATGTCGTTTGAAAACGTGATGGCGCAGAAAGGCACCGGCGGCGAGGTTCAGCCCGACGTCAGCGTGCAGGTGAACCTGGATGCGAAGAAGCGCTCGGCCGAGAACCAGTATGAGGTTGTCACCAAGCTGACCGTCGAGTCCAAGAACAAGGAAGCCGGCAACGTCCTGTTCGTGCTGGAACTGGAATATGTCGGCGTGTTCAACATCGTCGGTGTGCCGGAAGACCAGCTGCACCCGTTCCTGCTGATCGAATGCCCGCGCATGACCTTCCCGTTCCTGCGCCGCATCGTGTCCGATGTGACCCGCGACGGCGGCTTCCCGCCGTTGAACCTGGACAACATCGACTTTGTGGCGATCTACCGCAACGAACTGGCCCGCCGCCAGTCCGAAGCTGCAGCAGCGGCACCCACGCAGTAAGGTTTCAGACCTTTGAAACGGAAAACGCCGCTGGGATTCAGCGGTGTTTTTCTTTTGCGGGCCTTCGCGGGATCAGGAGGCTTTCCACAAAGCGTCATCTCCCAGCTTGTCCACAAATGCCTCATGCGCGGCCAATTCCTCCGCGGTGATCCGTGCGGGCAGGGAGGCTGGACGCGGCACAGGGCGCCAGTCATCCTCGACCTGGGCCGAACTGGAAGAGGATTGGGCGGACAAACCGAAATCAGGCTGCCGCCCGCCAATCAGCTCCAGATAGACATCTGCCAGGATCTCGGAGTCGAGCAGCGCCCCGTGCAAGGTCCGATTGGTGTTGTCGATGTTGAAGCGGCGGCACAGCGCATCCAGCGTTGCCGGCGAGCCTGGGAACCGCTTGCGGGCCATGGCCAGCGTGTCGAGCGCCTGATCCATCGGCAGTTTTGGCAGGCCCATCCAATCCAGCTCCGCGTTCAGGAACTTCATGTCGAAGCTGGCATTATGAATGACCAGCCTGGAGTCCTGAACAAAATCCAGGAACTTCTGCCCGACCTTGGCAAAGACCGGCTTGTCCCGCAGCGTCACCGCACCGGGTTCCGGCTTTTGGGGCGGCTCCAGCAAGTCGGGGCCGATACCGTGCACCGAAAACGCCTCCGCCGGCATCGAGCGTTCCGGGTTAATGTATTCGTGAAACGTCTTGCCGGTGGGCATGTGGTTATACAGCTCCACCGCACCGATTTCGACGATGCGGTCGCCGGAAAACGGATCAAACCCGGTGGTTTCGGTATCAAGAACGATTTCACGCATGGGTCAGTTTGCTCCTGATATCTGCGAGGATTTCTGCCACCTGCGCCTCGGCGTGTTCAAGTGTGTCCGTCTCGATCACATAATCGGCGCGGGCCATCTTCTCCTCAATTGGCATCTGTTTTTGCAGGATCTGCCGGAACTGCTCAACCGTCATTGTGCCGCGGGCAAGAACCCGCTCTTGCTGGGTTTCCGCGTCCACCGTCACGCAGGCCACCGCATCCATTTCCGCGTTGCCACCTGTTTCAAACAGCAGCGGGATGTCAAAGACCAGAACGTCGCTTTTCGCGTCAGCCCGGAAGGACGCGCGGTCCTGCGCGACCAGCGGATGCACGATGGCCTCAATCCGCGTCAGAGCCTGCGGATCTGCACCAATGATGCGTTTCAGCGCGGCGCGGCTGACTTCCCCGCCCTCAATAGCGTCAGGAAATGCTTCCGACATCGGCTGAACGGCCGCACCGCCTTTGCCATACAGCCGGTGAACCGCGGCATCCGCATCCCAGACCGCGCAACCCTGCGCCGCAAACAGCTGGGCGGTGGTGCTTTTTCCCATTCCGATGGACCCGGTAAGGCCGAGGCTGAAGCTCATCCGAGCACCGCCGCCCGGGTGGCAGCGTCAACTTCAGGGCGGTGGCCGAACCAGCGTTCGAACCCCGGAACCGCCTGGTGCAGCAGCATGCCCAGCCCGTCGACCACAGTGCAGCCGGCTTCCTCTGCCGTTTCCAGCAGGCCGGTTTTCAGCGGTGCATATATCAGGTCCGTCACGACGGAATCGGACCGCAAACCGTCCAGAGGCACACGCAGCCGCGGTTTGCCCACCATACCCAGAGAGGTTGTGTTCACAATCAGCTTGCCTTCTTCGATGGCGTTGCCGGCCTGGAGCCATTCCACCACGCTGATCCGGTTGCCGAAATCCTTTTGCAACTGTTCCGCCCGCTCGCGCGTGCGGTTGCTCAGAAGGATCTCCGGGACCCCGGCCTCTATCAGCGAGGCAACTACTGCACGGCAGGCGCCGCCGGCCCCAAGCACAATGGCCGGCCCGGACTGAGGATCCCAATCCGGCGCGCCTTGATGCAGGTTGGTGATAAAGCCGTACCCGTCTGTGTTATCGGCCAGGATGGTGCCGTCTTCCCGGAAAATCAGGGTGTTGGCCGCGCCGATCAGTTTCGCCCGGTCGGTGACCTTGTCGGCTATCTCCATCACCGCTTCTTTGTGCGGAATCGTGACATTGGCCCCGACGAACCCCATTTTCGGCATTGCCCGGATGGCCTCTGCCAGGTCCGCAGGCTCCACATGCATCGGCACATAATGCCCGGCGATGCCATGCGTTTTCAGCCAGTGGCCATGGAGCTGCGGGGATTTGGAATGTGAAACCGGACAGCCGATCACACCGGCGAGCGGGATTTTTGCTTCTGTCATTGCTCGATTACCCCTTGCAAACCCAGGTAACTGATAAGCTCCATCAGCGGCAATCCCAAGACATTAAAGTAACTGCCCTCGATAGAAGCGAACAGCCGCACGCCTTCTTCCTCCAGCTTGTATGCCCCCACCGCGTGGCGGATGCTGTCCCAGTTGCGGTTGACATAATTCTCCAGATAAGCGTCAGAGCAGTTGCGCATCACCAGCCGGACCTGTCCGACATGGCGCCAGATCGGCTCACCATCCCGATAGATCACGGCGGCCGACAACAGCATGTGCCGCTTGCCGCGCATTTCTTTCAGCTGGGACAACGCGACCTCTGCACTCGCCGGCTTGGAAAGAAGTTGCCCTTCGAAATCCAGGACTTGGTCGCACCCCAAAACCAGCCTGCCCGGATGCTTGGCACTGATTTTGCGCGCCTTAGCTTCTGCCAGCGCATCGGCAATGTCCCGCGGCGGCGCTTGCTCTGCCATCAGCGCGGCCTTGATCGCCCGCTCATCCAGTCTCGGCACATCCGTTTCGAATTCGATCCCGGCCTGACGCAGCAGATGCGCCCGGATTTCGGAACCAGAAGCCAGCACAATGTGGGCAGTCATGTGGAAAACCCCGTGGGAAAGAAGCAGACGGTTTCAGGACGTTTTGTATGGTTTTCCACGCTCAAGTAAAGACTCCAGGGGTTGACGCAAATCCCGGGATTCAACCCGCTGAGTCGTCCTTTGTGAGTCAGGATAACTTTGAATCCGTGGATATGCCGGCACTCCCCGGTTCATCCCGTTGTTATCCCCAAGCACGCGAAGGTAAAGACATCCTTAACGCGCCTTATTTTCATGGCGCCGGCGGCAAAACCAGGACTCCTGTCCCTTCCGCGCTGGAATCTTATCCTTGCTGGGGATAAGCGGGGGAGGATTCACTTATCCACTGGAATCCACGCACACTACAAAAACATCATCCTTCTAATATTCATTTATTTATTAGGGTGATCAGATCTGACCGGGGAGAACTGCCCATGGACCTGAGCGATGTGATGTTCACGCTCTACCCATATGCCAAATCGCTGCACATCATGGCCGTGCTGAGCTGGATGGCTGGTCTTTTCTATCTCCCTCGTCTGTTCGTGTATCACGTGGAGCAAGCTGAGAATGTGCAGGACGCCATTCCAATCTTCCTCACCATGGAAGAGAAGCTCCTCAGGATCATCATGCGCCCCGCCATGTATGTGTCCTGGGCCGCAGGGCTGTTTATCGTTCTGACCCCCGGCATGGTCGACTGGAGCTACGTCTGGCCCTGGACCAAGGGCGCGTCGGTCATCGCCATGACCTGGTTCCATCATTGGCTGCTGCTGCGCTACCGCGACTTCAAAGAAGAACGGAACACGCTGACGGGCCGGCAGTTTCGAATGATGAATGAGGTGCCCACTGTGCTGATGCTGGTGATCGTGGTTTCCGTCATCTTCAAATTCTAGCGCAGAGGCGCTGAAACAGGCCCAGCAGCGCCGGAACGCTTGCAGCCGGCGTTTGACTCATCTGAAACGAGTCCCTATGTATGGCTTCCAGCGGGCCCGTCCGGGCAGCCGCGTTTTCCAAACCTGTCGTGTGACCGACCCCCGGATGAGCGGGGAGTAGAGGCCGTATCTATATGACCGTGCAATCCCTGAATCTGGCTGACCTCAAGGCAAAAAGCCCAAAATCGCTGCTGGCAATGGCTGAGGAGCTGGAGATCGAAAACGCCTCGACCATGCGCAAGGGCGAAATGATGTTCCAGATCCTGCGGGAACGCGCAGATGAAGGCTGGGACATTGGCGGTGATGGGGTGCTGGAAGTGCTGCAGGACGGCTTTGGCTTCCTGCGCTCGCCCGAGGCAAACTACCTGCCTGGCCCGGACGATATCTATGTCTCGCCTGACATGATCCGCCAGTATTCGCTGCGCACCGGCGACACCGTGGAAGGCCAGATCAAGGCGCCGCTGGAGACAGAGCGTTACTTCGCGCTGACCAACGTCACCATGATCAACTTTGAGGAGCCTGAAAAGGCCCGCCACAAGATCGCCTTTGACAACCTGACCCCGCTTTACCCGGATGAGCGCCTGAAGATGGAGATCGAGGATCCCACCATCAAGGACCGTTCCGCCCGGGTGATCGACCTGGTTGCGCCGATCGGCAAGGGCCAGCGTTCGCTGATCGTGGCGCCGCCGCGCACCGGTAAGACGGTGATCCTGCAGAACATCGCGCATTCGATCGAGAAGAACCATCCGGAGTGCTACCTGATTGTTCTGCTGATCGACGAACGCCCGGAGGAGGTGACCGACATGCAGCGCTCGGTGAAGGGCGAGGTCGTCTCCTCCACTTTCGACGAGCCGGCGACCCGCCACGTTGCGGTGTCCGAGATGGTCATCGAAAAAGCCAAGCGTCTTGTCGAACACAAACGAGATGTTGTGATTCTTCTCGACTCGATCACAAGACTTGGTAGGGCGTTCAACACTGTTGTGCCGTCCTCGGGTAAAGTTTTGACCGGTGGTGTCGATGCGAACGCTCTGCAGCGGCCGAAACGCTTCTTTGGTGCCGCCCGGAATATCGAAGAAGGCGGCTCGCTCACCATCATCGCCACCGCCCTGATCGACACCGGCTCGCGCATGGACGAGGTGATCTTCGAAGAATTCAAGGGCACCGGTAACTCTGAACTCGTCCTGGATCGCAAGATTGCGGACAAGCGCGTGTTCCCGGCCATCGACATCCTCAAGTCCGGCACCCGGAAAGAGGATCTTCTGGTCGACAAGGGCGATCTGGCCAAGACTTTTGTGCTGCGCCGGATCCTGAACCCGATGGGCACGACAGACGCGATTGAGTTCCTGCTGTCCAAGCTGAAGCAGACCAAGAGTAACTCCGAATTTTTCGACTCGATGAATACCTGATCCGGGCCGGCGAGAGAGAAAGGCCACCCAATGGACACGATCTTTGCGCTGGCCTCCGCTCAAGGGAAGGCCGGGGTCGCGGTGATCCGCGTCTCCGGCCCTTTGGCGCTTACCGCCGGCGCGCAGCTTTGCGGCGGGGATTTGCCGGCGCGGGGCACCAGCCTGCGAATCCTGCAGGACGAATCAGGAGAGCGCCTCGATGAAGCGCTGGTCCTGAGCTTTACTGCTCCGCATAGCTTTACTGGCGAAAATACTGTTGAATTTCAAACACATGGAAGTACAGCAGTAGTCTCTGCTGTGCTCGATTCGCTGGGACGAATCGAGGGCCTCCGAATGGCCGATCCGGGTGAGTTCACGCGCCGCGCGCTGGAAAACGGTAATCTGGACCTGGCTCAGGTCGAGGGTCTTGCCGATCTGATTGACGCGGAAACCGAAGCACAGCGCAAGCAAGCGCAGGTGATCCTCGCCGGCGGGCTGGGGAAGCTGGCGGAAGCTTGGCGGGTCAAACTGATCCGCGCTGCGTCTTTGATCGAAGTGACCATCGACTTCGCAGACGAGGACGTGCCGGTAGATGTTACCCCCGAGGTTTCAGAATTGCTGGCGGATGTTCAAGCCGGCCTCAAAAAGGAGACTGCCGGTGTCAGAATTGCCGAACGAATCCGCAGCGGTTTTGAGGTGGCAATCGTCGGCGCTCCGAATGTCGGTAAGTCCACGCTGCTGAACGCGCTGGCCGGCCGGGAGGCGGCAATCACGTCTGAGTATGCCGGCACCACCCGGGATATTATCGAAGTCCGTATGGATCTTGCCGGCCTGCCCGTGACTCTACTTGATACTGCGGGGCTGCGCGACACCGATGATCACGTTGAAGGGATCGGTATCGCCTTGGCCCGTAAACGGGCGCAAGATGCTGATCTGCGCGTGTTTCTGGCGGAAAGGGACGAAGTCCTGGATGTCGAAATGCAGCAGGGGGACATCCGGCTGCTGCCCAAGGCAGATTTGCGCGACGATGCCGGCGATGCGATTTCCGGCCAGTCAGGGCAGGGGATTGACCGGCTGGTTGATCATATCTCCAAAGTGTTGCAAAACCGGTCAGCCCAAGCTGGTATCGCGACGCGGGCACGGCATCGGGATGCCATGCTTTCGGCGCTCGTCAGCTTGTCTGAAGCGCAAGAAATCCTGCAACGCGGCCCCGAGTTCTATGATATAGCGGCCGAGGAAATGCGATCGGCCATTCGGGCACTGGAAATGCTGGTTGGGCGGATTGGCGTAGAGAATCTCTTGGACGAGATTTTCTCGAGTTTTTGCCTGGGGAAATGAAGGAGTGTTTCACGTGAAACATTCAGCTTATGACGTGATCGTAGTAGGCGGCGGCCACGCCGGCACCGAAGCCGCCCATGCAGCAGCACGGATGGGTGTTCGCACAGCACTGGTGACGCTGGACCGCAATGGTATCGGCGTCATGTCCTGCAACCCAGCGATTGGCGGGCTGGGAAAAGGGCATCTGGTTCGGGAGATTGACGCGCTAGACGGTGTGATGGGGCGGGTGGCCGACCTCGCCGGCATTCAGTTCCGCTTGCTGAACCGCCGCAAAGGCCCCGCAGTGCAGGGGCCGCGCGCGCAATCGGACCGGGCGATCTACCGGAGGGAAATGCTGCGGCTGACGGTGGCGCAGGAGAATCTGGATATCGTTGAAGGGGAGGTCACTGACTTTCTCCTGCAAGGGAATGCCGTCGCCGGCGTGATCCTTTCCGACGGCAGCGAAATTCCGAGTAAGTCGGTCATTCTGACGTCGGGAACCTTTTTGCGCGGCGTTATTCACATAGGTGACGTTTCTAAACCGGGCGGCCGCATGGGGGACAAGCCGTCGGTCAAGCTGGCGGAGCGTCTGGATAACTTTGCTCTGCCGTTGGGCCGCCTGAAGACTGGCACACCGCCGCGATTGGATGGACGGACTATCAACTGGGATATTCTGGAAGCGCAGCCAGGAGACGAGGATCCTGTTTTCTTTTCCTTCCTGACAAAATCGACCAGTGCAAAGCAGGTGTCTTGCGGGATCACCCACACCAACGCGAAGACCCACGAGATCATACAGAAGAATTTGGAACGGTCTGCAATGTACGGCGGGCACATCGAAGGGGTTGGCCCGCGTTATTGCCCGTCGATCGAAGATAAGGTTGTCCGCTTCGCAGATAAAGACTCTCATCAGATCTTCCTGGAGCCTGAGGGCGTGACAGACCACACTGTCTATCCGAACGGCATCTCCACCAGCCTGCCGCAGAATGTTCAGGAGGATTATGTTCATTCGATCCGTGGATTGGAACAAGCGGTCATCCTTCAACCGGGATACGCCATTGAGTATGACTACGTTGATCCTCGGGCTCTGACTCTGGAGCTGCGGCTGAAAGACGTGCCCGGGCTGTATCTTGCCGGCCAGATCAATGGCACCACTGGGTACGAGGAGGCCGCAGCCCAGGGGATGGTTGCCGGCCTGAACGCCGCGCGTGCCAGCTTGGGGGAGGGCCCCGTCAGCTTCAGTAGATCAAACAGCTATATCGGTGTTATGATCGATGACCTGACCACGAACGGAGTGACCGAACCCTATAGGATGTTTACGTCCCGCGCGGAATTCAGGCTGTCCCTGCGGGCTGATAACGCTGATCAGAGATTGACTCCCTTGGCCATCGAGATCGGCTGCGCCGGCAAACAACGCCAGGCGGTCTTCCTGGAAAAGAGCGACCGATTGGGGCAAGCGTGTACCGTTCTGGAAGCGCAGAGCTTCACCCCGAAACAGGTTGCCGCAGCAGGGATTAGGGTGAATCAGGACGGAAACCGGCGCTCCGGGATGGAGGTTCTTGCTTTTCCTGATGTGGCATTTGAGGATATCGTGCCCCTCATGCCTGATCTGGAAAGTGTCGATCCGGATATCCGCCGGCAGGTCGAACGTGATGCGCTTTATGCGAATTACATTGCGCGGCAGGAGCGGGAAATATCCGCGATGAAGCGGGATGAAGGGTATGTAATCCCAGCGGATTATGCCTATGACGGTATTGAGGGGCTTTCGAATGAACTGCAGCAAAAACTGTCAGTAGCACGCCCGGAAACCTTGGCGCAAGCCGCGAGGATTGATGGGATGACGCCGGCAGCTCTGGCGCTCCTTTTGGCTCGTCTTCGCCGGGACCAATCGCGGCAGGATAAATCTGCATGAACGAGAAACGAATCCTCGAGGAATTGAATGTTTCACGTGAAACATTGGCGAGGCTGGAGATCTTCGAGCAGGTCATAAAGAAATGGAATCCCAAGATCAACCTGGTTTCCAAGTCCAGCCTGAAACTCCTGTGGTCGCGGCATATTGCGGATTCCGTTCAGGTTTTCCGCTGTGTTGATGCCCCCGATCACTGGGTGGATATCGGAAGCGGGGGCGGATTTCCGGGTTTGATTGCTGCGATTCTGGCTGCAGACGAAGCCCCGGAAATGAAGACCACTTTGATTGAGAGCGATCAGCGCAAGTCAGCGTTCCTTCGTACCGTTGCACGGGAGTGCGATGCGAAGGTCACGGTGATTTCCAAACGTATTGAGCAAGCTGACCCGCAGAACGCGGAGGTTCTGTCGGCGCGCGCGCTGGCGGATCTGTCCCTCCTTTTGGAGTTCGCTGAGAGGCATCTTGGCGCCGGAGGAACTGCTCTGCTCCCCAAGGGGGAAACCTGGAAAAAAGAGGTGGATAACGCGCGGCAACGATGGCGGTTTGATGCGGAACCAGTTAAAAGTTTGACGGAACAAGAAGCAGTAATCCTAAAGATAAAGGGAGTGGCCCGTGTCTGATTATTCCCGCCCGGAGGGGCCTCGTATTATCGCGGTCGCAAATCAGAAAGGCGGGGTAGGGAAGACAACAACGGCGATAAACCTTGCTGCCGCCCTAGTCGAGTGCGGGCTGCGGGTCCTGGTTGTCGATCTTGATCCGCAAGGGAATGCTTCGACCGGGCTCGGGATTGATCCCGCCGACCGGGATCTGACAACTTACGATCTTCTGGTGGAAGATGCCTCTCTGACGGATGTGATTCGTCAGACTGAAATCGAAGACCTGTGCATCATCCCGGCGACGGTGGATCTCAGCTCCGCGGATATCGAACTTTTCACCAATGAAAAGCGCAGCTTTCTGCTGCATGACGCCCTGCGTCAGACGGCTATGGATGACTACGATTGGGATTATGTCCTTATTGACTGCCCGCCGTCTCTGAACCTTCTGACCGTAAACGCGATGGTAGCGGCGCATTCCGTTCTGATCCCGCTGCAAAGCGAATTCTTTGCGCTGGAAGGGGTCACGCAACTGATGCTGACGATTCGAGAGGTTCGCCAATCTGCGAATCCCAATTTGCGCATTGAGGGAATCGTTTTGACGATGTTCGACCGGCGCAACAACCTGTCGCAGCAGGTCGAGCAGGATGCGCGCGACAACCTGGGAGATTTGGTGTTTCAGACAAAAATCCCCCGTAACGTGCGGGTGAGCGAAGCGCCTTCCTACGCGCTCCCTGTTTTGAACTACGATACCAACTCGCTGGGAGCGCAGGCCTACCGCGCCCTGGCCGAAGAACTCCTGAATAAACATCACAAGATAGCGGCCTAAATGCAGAAAAAGAACCGGAGGCAACCATGGCAGACAAAAAGACGAAACCGCGCGGGCTGGGCCGGGGGTTGTCGGCGTTGATGGCAGATGTGAACCCTGCACCGGTGAGCACCCAGGCAGAGGCGCCGCGGAATGCAGAAGTGCTGGTGCCGATCGAAAAGATTGTTGCCAACCCGAACCAGCCGCGCCGCCAGTTCCTGCAGGCGGATCTGGATGACCTGACGGCGTCCATTAAGGAAAAGGGTGTCCTGCAGCCGCTGATCGTGCGGCCGAAGGCAGGCGGTGTTTACGAGATCGTGGCCGGCGAACGCCGTTGGCGCGCTTCGCAAGCGGCGCAGCTGCATGAAGTTCCGGTCCTGATCCGCGAATACTCCGATCTGGAGATGATGGAAGTTGCCATCATCGAAAACATCCAGCGTTCTGATCTGAACGCGATGGAAGAAGCGCAGAGCTATAAGCAGCTGATGGAGAAGTTCGGTCATACTCAAGAAAAGATGGCCGAGGCGCTTGGTAAGAGCCGCAGCCACATCGCTAACCTGGTGCGGCTGCTGCATTTGCCGGAAGACGTTCAGATCCTGGTACAGGAACGAAAACTGTCGGCCGGGCATGCGCGCGCGCTGATAACCTCTGATAACGCTTCAGACCTGGCGCGGAAGATCGTTAAGGGCGGATTGTCGGTCCGGGCAACAGAAGCTTTGGTCAAGAAAGACGCTGCCGGAATCCGGACGGCGCCAGCCAAAAAGCAAAAGGCTGTAGCAGAGAAAGATGCGGATACCCGGGCTCTGGAAGGGGACCTGTCTGCGATGCTGAAGATGAAGGTCTCGATTGACCACAAGCCTGGTGGAGAGGCCGGGTCCGTGACGATCAGTTATGAGAACCTGGATCAGCTGGATGAGCTGTGCAATATGCTCAGCCGTTAGGGCGGGACCAGATAAAGGTCAGTACAGCCGTGAGAACCACCGCCTGGATGCCCAATATATGACCGGGCGCGCCAAGCAGAAGAGATAGCCCAAAGACGGCGGCAATCGAAACGGTTGCCGCCTTTTTTGCGCCCGGCCGGATAGCGCCGCGTTCCCGCCAATCCAAGATCATCGGGCCAAAAACATTATGGGCAACGATCCAGTTGTGCAAACGGTCGGAGGAATTGGCAAAGAAGAATGCGGCGAGCAGGAGGAAAGGCACGGTTGGCAGAAGAGGCAGAACAATCCCAATAACCGCTAAGGCCACGCAGCAGAGTCCTAAGCCGGCATAAAGGAAACGCATTGCCTCAATCCATCAACAAGTCGCGGAGCACCGCGTTCAATACGGCGCGCCCTTGAGCGGTCGCGCGAAGCCGCTTTTCAGAGATAGTTACCATACCCAGATCTACAAGGTCGTTAAGCTTGCTTTCCGAGAGGTGCCGGCCAGAAAGCTCAGTAAAACGCACCATATCCAGCCCTTCTCTCAGCCGCATCCCCATCATCAGGTATTCTGCCGCAGCATCTTCCGTGGCTAGGGGAACTCGCAGGGATTCTCCGTTACCGGCGTTTGCGGCTTGCAGCCATGCGCCCGGGGCAAGGTGGGTTTCTGTGGCATAACGAACGCCGCCCAACGTCAGTCTTCCGTGGGCGCCTGGGCCGATACCGGCATAGTCTCCGTAACGCCAGTAGATAAGGTTATGGCGGGACTCCGCCCCTGGCCTGGCGTGGTTGGAAATCTCGTAACATGCCATGCCGTGCGCCGCGGTTAGGTCCTGGGTGGCCAGGTACATGTCAGCGGCGGTGTCATCCTCTGGCAGGCCGCGCAGCTTGCCTCTGGCGTAACGGTCGCCAAAGGCTGTGCCATCCTCGATGGTGAGCTGATAGAGAGAAAGGTGGTCAATGGCCATCGAGAGGGCCTCTTTCAGCTCTGCTTTCCAGGCCTCCAGAGTCTGCCCCTGACGCGCGTAGATCAGATCGAAGCTGACCCGGTCAAAGCACTCCCGGGCGATGTCGAAGGCCGCCCTTGCTTCTGCGACACTGTGAATGCGGCCGAGCCTGCGCAGGTCTTCGTCGTTCAGGGCCTGAATGCCCATGGAGACCCTGTTGACGCCGGCGTCCCGGTAGCCGGCAAAGCGGCCGGCCTCGACGGAGCCCGGGTTTGCCTCCAGAGAAATCTCCATGTCGTTGGCGAAAGGCCAGATTTCACGTGCCCGCTCGATGACGGCGGCGACGGTTTCCGGCTGCATCAGGGACGGGGTGCCGCCGCCAAAGAAAATCGTGTTAAGAACGCGGCCGGGGAGCTGCTCGGAGAGTCTGTCGAGTTCAGCCAGATAGGCTCTAACCCAAAGCTTCTGGTCTATTCTTGCGGAGACATGACTGTTGAAGTCGCAATAGGGGCATTTGGCCTGGCAAAAGGGCCAATGCACGTACAGGCCAAAGCCCCCATTACGCCAGTCATCCACTGAAACAGCCCTGCACGAACTGGGCCAGCGCCTTGCCGCGGTGGCTGATCGTGTTCTTTTCCGCGGGGTCCATCTCGGCGCAGGTGATCTCGTAACCGTCCGGCTGGAACATCGGGTCATAGCCAAAGCCATGCCCGCCGCGGACTGGCCAGACCAGCTGGCCCGGCATCACGCCTTCAAATACCTCGTCATGGCCGTCGGGCCAGGCGACGACCAAGGTACAGCGGAACTGGGCAGTGCGGGGCGCGCTGGCGCCTGCTGCGGTCAGCTCGTCATTGGCGCGGGTCATCGCCATCTTGAAGTCGCGGCCGTTCGGGGTCTCAGCCCAGTCGGCGGTGTAAACGCCGGGGGCGCCGTTCAGCGCGTCGATCGTGATGCCGGAGTCATCGGACAGGGCAGGGAGACCGGTTGCCCTGGCGGCGGCATGGGCCTTGATCCGGGCATTGCCGACAAAGGTGTCTTCGGTCTCTTCCGGTTCCGGCAGGTCCATCTCGCCGGCGCCGATCACCGTCACGCCGTAGGGGGTGAGGATCTCCGCGATTTCGTTCAGCTTGCCCTTGTTGTGGGTGGCGACAAGCAGCTTGCCGCCTTCCAGTTTGCGGGTCATTTGGACGCGGCCTTCTGCATCTCTGCAAGCTCGACAGCGCCTTTGGCGGCCAGGTCCATCAGCTCATTCATCTGATCGCGAGAGAAGACAGAGCCTTCAGCCGACATCTGCACTTCGATCAGCTTGCCGGAGCCGGTCATGATAAAATTGCCGTCGACGCCAGCTTCGGAGTCTTCAGGGTAATCCAGGTCCAAAACCGGCTGGCCGGCATAGATGCCGCAGGATACAGCGGAGACCGGGTCCAGCAGCGGGTCGATGTGAACGTCGCCGGCTTTTATCAGCTTGTTGACCGCCAGCCGCAGTGCGACCCAGCCGCCAGTGATCGAGGCGCAGCGGGTGCCGCCATCGGCCTGCAGCACGTCACAATCGACGGTGATCTGCCGTTCGCCCAGGGCGACGCGGTCCACGCCGGCCCGCAGGGCACGTCCGATCAGGCGCTGGATTTCCACGGTGCGTCCGCCCTGCTTGCCCGACGAAGCTTCGCGGCGCATCCGGGTGTTGGTGGCGCGGGGCAGCATGCCGTATTCGGCAGTGACCCAGCCCAGGCCGGTGCCCTTTATGAAGGGCGGCACGCGGTCCTCGATGGTGGCGGTACACAGGACGTGGGTGTCGCCAACCTTGATCAGGCAGGAGCCCTCGGCGTGTTTGGTAAAGCCGGTCTCGATCGACACGGGGCGCATTTCGTTCAGTTGTCGTCCTGAGGGTCGCATGGCACATCCTTTGTTAGCTGGCTTGGGGATATCCCCCGGACGCGGGGCTATGCAAGCCCGATTGACCTTTTGCCGCTCTGCTCTTTAATGACATCCGGGTAGCGGGTTCCTATGTTTAAACCGTAAGAAATACTGGACGAACAATGAGCAATCCGAGCAACATTCTGGAGGACCTGAACGACCGCTCCCGGGAGGTGTTCCGGGCTGTGGTGGAAAGCTATCTGGAAAGCGGCGATCCGGTGGGCAGCCGAACCCTGACGCGGTCGCTGAGCGAAAAAGTCAGCGCGGCGACTGTGCGCAACGTGATGCAGGATCTGGAGTTTCTGGGTCTGCTGAACAGCCCGCATGTCAGCGCTGGCAGGGTGCCGACGCAGCTGGGATTGCGGATGTTTGTCGATGGGCTGCTGGAAGTCGGCGATCTGAATGTGCAGGACCGCGAGAAAATCGACGCGACGCTGGGCCGCAATGCCGGCGATGTGGGCGGGATGCTGGACCGGGTGGGGGCGGCGCTGTCCGGGGTGACACAGGGCGCGTCGCTAGTGCTGACACCCAAGCATGAGGCCGAGATCCGCCATATCGAGTTCGTCTCGCTGGCGCATGACAGGGCACTGGTGGTGCTGGTGTTCTCCGATGGTCATGTGGAAAACCGGCTGTTCACCCCGCCGCCGGGGCAGACCCCCAGCTCTATGCGGGAGGCAGCGAATTTTCTGAATGCGCTGATTGAGGGTAAGACCCTGAGCCAAGTGCAGCGGGAAATTCAAAAGGAGATCACGGCGCGGCGTCAGGAAATCGACAGCCTTGCACACGCAATGATCGAAAGCGGCCTGGCAGTTTGGGAGGATGACGGTAGCGAGCAGGCCCGTCTGATCGTGCGTGGCCGGGCGAATCTTTTGGCGGAGCCGGGTGCGGCGGAGGAGCTGGAGCGGATCCGGACCTTGTTTGACGACCTGGAGCGCAAGCGTGATATCGCTGAATTCCTGGAACTGACCGAAGACGGCGAGGGCGTGCGTATTTTTATCGGTTCGGAGAACAAACTTTTTTCACTTTCGGGTTCCTCTTTGGTGGTGTCTCCCTATATGAACGCGGATCGAAAGATAATCGGCGCGGTGGGGGTGATCGGCCCGACGCGCCTGAACTACGGACGGATCGTGCCGATTGTGGACTATACGGCACAACTGGTCGGCAAGCTGTTGTCGGACCGGAGTTAGAGGTGAAAAATGGCAGAGCTCAAGGACGAAGACTTTCTGGATGACATCGCCGCCGCCGAGGCGGAGGAGATGGCAGCGCAAACTGAGGAGTTTGACGACGCCTCGCTGGAACTTGATGCGCTCCGGGCAGAACGGGATGAGCTGAAGGACCGCTTTATGCGGGCGCTGGCGGATGCGGAAAACGCCCGCAAGCGCGGCGACAAGGCACGCCGCGAGGCGGAGCAGTATGGCGGCTCGAAGCTGGCCCGCGACATGCTGCCGGTCTATGACAACATGAAGCGCGCGATCGAAGCCGCAACCGACGAACAGCGCGAGGTGTCCGCGGCCCTGATCGAAGGTGTCGAACTGACCATGCGCTCGCTGCTGGGTGTGTTCGAGAAACACGGTATCCGGGTCGTTTCGCCGGAGGTTGGCGACAAGTTCGATCCGCAGGTGCATGAGGCGATGTTTGAGGCTCCGGTGCCGGGCACCAAGGCCGGCGACATCATCCAGGTGTCGGCAGAAGGCTTCATGCTGCACGACCGTCTTCTGCGTGCGGCGCAGGTTGGCGTGTCGTCCACTCCGGCCAGCTGATGAACAGGCCCTGGCGGGCCTGTGCCTCCGGCGGGAGTATTTCAGGAAAGATGAAAGAGCGGTCCCGGCTGGGGCCGCTCTTTCGTTTCAGGTAGCAGCTTCTTTCAGCTTGTAGAGCATCTCCAGCGCTTCCCGTGGCGACAGCTCATCCGGATGAATGGCTGCAAGCATTTCTTCGGCAGGAGAAGGACCGGCCGGCGCCTTGGGCTGCGGCGGCGGGGCGGCCGCAAAAAGGGGCAGGTCGTCAATCTGGATCTTGGACCCGCCTTCGCGGCTGCCCTGCTCCAGCATGTCGAGAACATCCCGTGCACGTGCAACCACCGACGCGGGGAGACCGGCGAGCTGCGCGACCTGGACGCCGTAAGAACGGTCAGCGGCGCCCTTTCGCACCTCATGCAGGAAGATCACCTCACCTTCCCATTCCTTGACAGCCACGGTGGCGTTGTCGACGCCTTCCAGCTTGGCCGCGAGCTGGGTCAATTCGTGGTAATGGGTGGCGAACAGCGCCCGGGACCGGTTGACCTCATGCAAGTGTTCCAGCGTGGCCCAGGCGATGGAGAGGCCGTCATACGTGGCGGTGCCGCGGCCGATTTCATCGAGAATGACCAAGGCGCGGTCGTCTGCTTGATTCAGGATGGCGGCGGTTTCGACCATCTCCACCATAAAGGTAGAGCGGCCGCGCGCTAGGTCATCCGATGCCCCAACACGGCTGAACAGCTGGCTGACAATGCCGATATGAGCGCCGTCTGCGGGGACGTAGCTGCCCATCTGGGCGAGCAGGGCTATCAGTGCGTTTTGCCGCAGAAAGGTCGATTTACCGGCCATATTCGGGCCGGTCAGCAGCCAGACGGCTGCGCCGTCCTGAGCGGTGAGGTCGCAATCATTGGCCACGAAGGTCTCGCCGCCTTGCTGGCGCAAGGCCTGTTCCACCACCGGGTGGCGCCCGCCCTTGACGTGAAACGCGCGGCTGTTGTCGACCTTGGGGCGGGTCCAGTTCTCGCCGCGGGCCAGATCGGCCAGCGCCGTCAGAAGGTCCAGTTCCGCCAGCCCGCGGGCGGCGGTGTTGAGGCGGGCAGCAGTGTCCAGAATGGCGCCGGAAAGCCTTGTATAGAGCCGCTTTTCGATTTCCAGCGCCAGGTTCCCGGCGTTCAGGATGCGGGTCTCTATCTCGCTCAGCTCCACCGTGGTGAACCGCACCTGGTTGGCGGTGGTCTGGCGGTGGATGTAGGTCTCGTTCAGCGGCGGGGACATCATCTTGTCCGCGTGGGTCGCAGTCGTTTCGATGAAGTAGCCCAGCACGTTGTTGTGTTTGATCTTCAGGGAGGAGACGCCGGTGTGCTCCGCGTATTTCCGCTGCATGGAGGCGATGACCGAGCGGCCCTCGTCGCGCAGGGTGCGGGCTTCGTCCAGGTCCGGGTCATAGCCAGACGCGATGAAACCGCCATCGCGGGCCAGCAGGGGCGGTTCGGCGACCAGGGCGGCGTCCAGCAGCGACAGCAGGTCATCGAACCCCTGCAGATCCGAGACTGCTCCGGCCACGAGTGCGGGAAGCTCCATCCCGCTGCAGAGACCTGCGATCACTTCTGCCTGCGACAGCCCGTTGCGGATAGCGGCCAGGTCGCGCGGGCCGCCGCGCTCCAAGGCTAGGCGGGAAAGCGCACGGTCAAGGTCCGGCGTCTTGCGCAAAGCGGCGCGCAGATCTTCGGCAGTCCGCGTGTGCTCAACCGCGAAATCCAAGGCTGCGAGACGCTGATGGATGGTGTCGAGGTTGCGTGAGGGGCTGGACAGGCGCTGTTCCAGCAGCCGGGCGCCGCCGGGTGTAACCGTCCGGTCAACTACTGACAGCAGCGAGCCTGCACGGCCGCCGGACAGGGAACGGGTCAGCTCCAGATTGCGGCGGGTGGCGGCGTCGATCTGCACGACCCGGTCCTGGGCTTCCTGCTGCGGCGGCTGCAGCAGCGGCAGTTTACCTTTTTGGGTGATCTCCAAATAGTCGATCAGCGCGCCCATCGCAGAGACTTCGGCCCGGGTGAAGGTGCCGAAGCCGTCCAGTGCGCTCACGTTGAATAGGGAGCAGATCCGCTTTTCCGCTGCGGTGCTGTCAAAGCTGGCCTTGCCCAGTGGGGTAAGCGGAATTTTGTATTCATCGGTCAGCGGGCGGGCGGCATCATAGGCTGGCCCATCCGCAACGATCAGTTCCGAAGGCGCCAGGCGGGCCAGCTCCGGAGACAGGCGCACCCGGGCAACCGGCATCACGTGAAACGCGCCGGTGGAAATATCAGCCCAGGCCAGCGCGGCCTCATCCCGCAGTTCGGAATAAGACACCAGGAAATTGTGGCGCCGCGCCTCCAGCAGGGAGTCCTCGGTTAGTGTGCCGGGGGTGACCAGCCGCACAACATCGCGTTTCACCACCGATTTCGAGCCGCGTTTCTTGGCCTCGGCCGGGCTTTCCAGCTGCTCCCCAACAGCGACGCGGAAGCCTTTGCGGATCAGGGTCAGCAGGTAACCTTCGGCGGCATGAACCGGCACGCCGCACATCGGAATATCGTCACCGTTGTGCTTACCGCGTTTGGTGAGAGCGATGTCCAGCGCCTCAGCCGCGTTCACGGCATCCTCAAAGAACATCTCGTAGAAGTCGCCCATCCGGTAGAAGAGCAGCGCGTCGGGATGCGCTGCTTTGATTTCCAGATACTGCGCCATCATGGGCGTTACGGTCATGAAAAGTCCCCCGGGGTCGTCTTTGCAAGACATCTACAATGGGGGCGGAGCGAGGAAAACCCGGATATGGCTGCCGCCAGGGGACCCGGCGGCAGCCTGCTGTCAGTAGAGGTTGCGCAGCGTGTCAGGCATCGTGTTCACGATGGAGAGCGACAGCGTGCTGAGCTGCTGCTGCGACTGCAATGCCAGCAGCTTGGTTGCGGCCTCTTCGATGCTGGTGTCGATCATCGAGCTGACGCCCCGGGTGAGCGCATCCGACTGCTTGCTGACGTAATCGCCCTGACCAGCGAGCTGATTGGCGCTGGATCCCAGAGCCGCCGAACCTTCGACTGCGTAGGCAAGAAAGCCTTCGATTTCTCCCAAGGCGGTCAGGGCGCTGGCGCTGTCGGTGATTGCGGTCCGGTTGCCAAGATCGAACTGCGGGCTGCCTTCAAAATCCACACCGTCAACGCTGAGGGTGGTCAGGCTGCCGTCGCTGGAGATCGCAGACGGAACTGTCAGTCCGGTGCCGCCGGCACCGTCGACATCGGTCTTCAGGAGGTTCACCCCGTTAAAGCCGGAAGACGAGATGATCGAATTGATCTGCTCGGTCTTCTTTGCCATGGCGGCCTCATACTTGCTGAAGTCGCCCATGCCGCTGCTGGCCATGATGGCCAGTGACCGCATTTCGGTCAGGGTTTCGGTGATCTGCTCTGCGCCGGCTGAGGCAACCGCCACGGTAGCCTCGCCCAGCGACAAAGAGTCCGACACCGATCGCAAGCCGGAAATATCCGAGTTCATCAGTTCGGAGATCGCCCAGAGGGCCGCATTATCCTGTGCGGAATTAATGGTCTGACCGGTGGAAATGCTGTCTTGCGTTTGGTTGAGCTGAGAATTGACTCCGCCCAATGTCTGCAAGGCCACCATCGCCCCGGAATTGTTGTGGAAACTTATCATTCCTCACTTTTCCTTTGATCCTATGCCCTTGGCGGGCGGACAAACGCCGTTCTGACCGTTGCTTTCTGGCCCAGACTTCCCGGCCTCAGCGCCACCTGGAAGACAGGTGCGCCTTAAGACCTATTAAGGAATTACAGCATTCCGCGGTCTGCTTTGAGGCGAAATCCTGACGGAATCTATCGTCTTTTAGCCGCTTTTTTCTAAAATCTGGCGATACAGATTCTTGAAACCCCGGATTGAGGGGCGCGGTGGGCTGGGATAAGACGGTCGGCGACGAGGAGAGGACAAGAGATTAAATGCCCAAGAACAAGATCACCGACGCGGAAGCCCTGGCGTTTCACCTGGAGCCGTCTCCGGGCAAATGGGAGATCAACGCGACCGTCCCGATGACCACCCAGCGGGACCTGTCGCTGGCGTATTCTCCGGGCGTTGCGGTGCCTTGCGAGGCAATCGCTGAGAATCCCGAAACAGCCTATGACTATACCAACAAGGGCAACCTGGTTGCAGTGATCTCCAACGGCACTGCGGTGCTGGGCCTGGGCAATCTGGGCGCGCTGGGCTCCAAGCCGGTGATGGAAGGCAAGTCGGTCCTCTTCAAACGCTTTGCCGATGTGAACTCGATCGACATCGAGCTGGACACCGAAGACCCGGACAAGTTCATCGAGGCGGTCAAGCTGATGGGCCCGACCTTTGGCGGCATCAACCTGGAAGACATTAAGGCGCCGGAATGCTTTATCATCGAGCAGCGCCTGAAGGAAGAAATGGACATTCCCGTCTTCCACGATGACCAGCACGGCACCGCGGTGATCTGTGCGGCGGGACTGATCAACGCGCTGCATCTGTCGGGCAAGAAGATCGAGGAGGTGAAGATCGTCCTCAACGGCGCCGGCGCTGCCGGTATTGCCTGTATCGAGCTGCTGAAATCCATGGGCGCGCGGCATGAAAACTGCATCGCATGCGATACCAAGGGCGTGATCTATCAGGGCCGTACCGAGGGCATGAACCAGTGGAAATCGGCGCACGCTGTCAGCACCGATCTGCGGACCCTGGAAGAGGCGATGCGCGGGGCCGATGTGTTTCTGGGGGTCTCGGTCAAGGGTGCCGTGACACAGGACATGGTGGCCTCGATGGCTGACAACCCGGTGATCTTTGCCATGGCAAACCCGGATCCGGAAATCACCCCGGAAGAAGCGCATGAGGTGCGTGTGGATGCCATCGTCGCCACTGGACGCTCGGATTATCCGAACCAGGTCAACAACGTTCTGGGCTTTCCCTATCTGTTCCGTGGTGCGCTGGACATTCACGCCCGTGCGATCAATGACGAGATGAAGATCGCCTGCGCCCATGCGCTTGCCGCGCTGGCGCGCGAAGATGTGCCGGATGAGGTGGCGCTGGCCTATGGCAAGTCGCTGACCTTTGGCCGTGATTACATCATCCCGACCCCATTTGATCCGCGGCTGATCCATAGGATTCCCCCGGCGGTTGCCAGGGCTGGCATGGATACCGGTGCCGCACGCCGCCCGATCGTGGACATGGACGCCTATGAGGTTGGCCTGAAGTCCCGCATGGATCCGACCGCCTCAATCCTGCGCGGGTTGAACGCCCGGGCCCGTTCTGCCCAGTCGCGGATGATCTTTGCCGAGGGCGACGATCCCCGCGCGCTGCGCGCGGCGGTGATGTACCAGCGTTCCGGCTTTGGTAAATCGCTGGTTGTCGGCCGGCAGGAGGACGTGCGGGTCAAACTGGAGGCAGCCGGCCTTGGCGATGCAGTGCGCGAGCTGGAGATTATCAACGCCGCCAACACACCCCATTTCGAAATGTACAAGGATTTCCTGTACAGCCGCCTGCAGCGCAAGGGCTTCGACCGCAAGGACATCCACCGGCTGGTGGGCCGCGACCGACATGTGTTCTCCAGCCTGATGCTGGCGCATGGGCATGGTGACGGTCTGGTGACCGGTGCGACCCGCAAATCCGCGCATGTGCTGGACCGGATCAACCATGTGTTCGATGCCGATGCCGATCACGGTGTGGCGGGTGTCACCGCGCTGCTGCACAAGGGGCGGATCGTGCTGATCGGCGATACTCTGGTGCATGAATGGCCTGATGAAAACCACCTGGCCAACATCGCGGAGCGTGCAGCCGTGGTGGCCCGCCATATGGGTCTTGAGCCGCGGGTGGCTTTTGTCAGCTTCTCAACCTTCGGCTATCCGGTGTCGGAACGCGCGGAAAAGATGCATGTTGCGCCAACCGTCTTGGACAAGCGGGGCGTCGACTTCGAATACGAAGGCGAGATGACCGTTGACGTGGCTCTGAACGAGCGCGCGCAGCGGTACTACCCGTTCCAGAGGCTGACCGGCCCGGCCAATATCCTGATCGTGCCGGCGCGCCACTCGGCCTCGATCTCGGTCAAGCTGATGCAGGAGATGGGCGGCGCCACGGTGATCGGCCCGATCCTGTCAGGCATCGACAAGCCGATTCAGATTTGTTCGACTACCTCCACCACCAATGACATTCTGAACATGGCGGTGCTGGCAGCCTGCAATATCGGGTGATCTGATATGGCGATTTGGAACCTCGGCTCGATCAACGCGGACATGGTTTACTCCATGCCGCATCTGCCGGCGGCGGGGGAAACCCTGGCCGCCCTGCGCCTTGACCGGTTTCTGGGCGGCAAGGGCGCCAATATGTCCGTCGCCGCCACCCGGGCCGGCAGTGAGGTTCACCACATCGGCGCAGTGGGATCTGACGGCGATTGGGCGATTGAGCGGCTGAAGGCCTACGGAGCCGGCACGGAGCACATTGTCCGGGTGGAAGCACCAACCGGCCACGCCATCATTGCTGTGGAACCGGGGGGAGAGAACCAGATCATTCTGTTCCCTGGTGCCAACCGGTTGATCAGCAAAGACCAGCTGAACCAGGCGCTGGACATGGCAAACGCCGGCGACATTCTGGTGATGCAGAATGAAACCAATATGCAGGCAGAGGCGGCGCAGCTGGGCCGGCAGATGGGTTTGCGGGTGTGTTATGCCGCGGCTCCGTTTGATGCGGGTGCGGTTCAGGCGGTGCTGCCGTATCTGGATTTCCTGATCCTGAATGAGGTCGAGGCCCAGCAGCTGCAGCAGGCCACCGGCAAGTCGCCCGGGCAAATTGGCATTAAGGACGTGATCATCACCCTCGGCTCCAAAGGCGCCCGCCACATCGACGGTGAAACAGGCGCCGTTCTGGATGTGCCCGCGCTGCCAGTCACTGCGGTCGACACAACCGGGGCCGGCGACACCTTCACCGGCTACGTCCTGTCCGGCCTGGACCGGGGGCTGGCGATGGCAGAGGCGATGGATCAGGCCAGCCGTGCCGCGGCACTCATGGTCACCCGCCACGGCACCGCGGATGTGATCCCCGAGCTGGCAGAGGTTCAAGCCGCCCGTTTCTGATCCGGGCGGCCTGCCGCGTTCCGGCTGCAACCGCCAAGGGGGCAGGGCCCCGCACTAATGCCCCTTGGCAAAAGGCGCCGCGGCGCCCCAAAGCTGCCCGACCCTTGCGTCCCGGCCGCAGGCCCGGCGGTACCGCTCGTATGCTGCGGCCTGCCGCTTGGGTCCAAACCGGGTGAACACCAGGCTGTCCCCCTTGTAGTAGTCCTGGTGATAGTCCTCGGCTTTGTAAAAGGTCTTCGCCGGCAGAACCGGCGTCACGATCTTTTGTCCCAAGGCCTTCTGCGCGTCGGCTTTTACTCTGTTGGCCAGGGCCGTTTCCGCCTTGTTAGAGACGAAAACAGCTGTGCGGTAGCTCTCGCCGCGGTCGCAGAACTGGCCGCCTGCATCGGTTGGGTCGACCGAGCGGAAGAACATCTCCAGCAGCCGCTGCCGGGACACTTTTGCCGGGTCAAAAATGATCTGCACCGCCTCGTAGTGGCCGCTGCCGCCTTGGGTCACGTCCTTGTAGGTCGGGTTCGCCACCTTGCCTCCAGTGTACCCTGACACCGCTTCGATTACTCCTGGCACGCTTTCGAAATCGCTTTCCACACACCAGAAGCAGCCGCCAGCCACTGTAAGGACTTCAGTGGACTGAGCCTGCAGCGGATTAGTTTGCGCCGCAGTGCCGATGGCGATCAAACCCGCCAGGGCCAAGGGTTTAAGTCTCTCCAGAACACGCATCTCCGCCTCCATCCTGCTTCGATGCCACCCTGCCGGCAGTTGCCGCGCCTCTCAACCCGGCATGCGCAATTCTCACAAACAGGTGACAGCAAGTTACCGGTTGGAAATTGGATCCAATTTTACTAACGTGCCGCCAGCAGGAGGATTCCATGACCAAAAAGATGAGCACCCATCAGGCCGAAGAAGACCGGCGCAACGACGAGATCCTGATCTACCTGAACGGCGAAATCGTTCCCAAGGCCGAGGCCAAGGTCAGCGTTTACGATAGCGGCTTCATGCTGGGCGATGGCGTCTGGGAGGGGCTGCGCCTGTACAACGGCGCCTGGGCCTTCATGGATGAGCACCTGGACCGCCTGTTCGAGGCCGCCAAGGCCATTGATCTGGACATCGGCCTGGACCGGGAAGGTGTCGAAAACGCCCTGTTAGAGACGCAAAAAGCCAATGGCATGACAACGGATGCCCATACCCGGCTGATGGTCACGCGGGGGGTGAAAACCCGGCCTTTCCAGCATCCGTCCTTGTCGCAACAGGGGCCGACCATGACGATCATCATGGAACACTCGCGCCCGAACCTGCCGCGCCCGATCAAGCTGGCCACGGTGCCGCATATCCGGGGCCTGCCGATGTCCCAGGACCCCAAGCTGAACTCCCATTCCAAGCTGAACTGCATTCTCGCCTGCATCGCGGCAGAGAAAGCGGGCGCGGATGAGGCGCTGATGCTGGACGTGAATGGCTTTGTAAACACCACCAACGCGTGCAATTTCTTCATCGTGCGCAAGGGGGAGGTTTGGACTTCTACTGGGGACTATTGCATGAACGGCATCACCCGCCAGAAAGTGATTGATCTGTGCCGAGAGAACGGCATTCCGGTGCATGAGCGGAACTATTCACTGGTCGACACATATGGCGCGGATGAAGCCTTCCTCACCGGCACATTCGGCGCGCAGACCCCGGTGGGGGAGATCGACGGGCGGCAGATCGGCAGCGGGCAGATGGGTCCCATGACCGAGCGTATCAGGAGCCTCTACAAGAACCTGATTGAGAAGGAGTGTGCGTGATGCGGATTGCCATGTGGTCAGGACCGCGGAACCTGTCGACCGCGATGATGTATGCCTTTGGCAACCGCGGCGATTGCGCAGTGGTGGATGAACCGTTTTATGCTGCCTATCTGGCGATGACCGGTCTCGACCATCCGATGCGGAGTGAGATTCTGGATAGCCAGCCGCAGGACCCCGAAGCTGTGGCCAAGGCGCTGCTTGGGCCGGTCCCGGGGGCGAAGCCCTACTATTATCAAAAACACATGACCCAGCACATGATCCCGGGCGTGCCGCGTGACTGGATGCGCGAGGCGGTCAATGTCTTTCTGATCCGTCACCCGGCGCGGGTGATTGCCTCTTATGCGGCAAAACGGGAAAATCCCACGCTGGAGGATATCGGCTTCCGCCAGCAGGCAGAGCTGTTTGACCTGGTGCGCAGCTGGGGGCAGACGCCGGTGGTGGTGGACAGCCACGATATCCGCGAGAACCCGGCGGCAAAACTGGAGCAGCTGTGCGACGCAATCGGCATCCCCTATTCCCCGAAGATGCTGAGCTGGCCCAAAGGCGGGCACAAGGATGACGGCGTGTGGGCTGAACATTGGTATGGCGCGGTCTGGAGTTCCACCGGATTTGCCGGCGCCGAAGGGCCGCTGCCAGACGTGCCGGACGCGCTGCAGCCCGTGCTGCAGGCGGCAATGCCCTATTATGAGCAGATGAAAGCTGTGAAGATCTGATGGTTGGAGGGGGCTTTGCCCCCTCGCGCCTGCGGCGCTCACCCCCAGGATACTTAGGGCAAGAGGAAGCGGCTCAGCCGATCAGCTTGCTCAGTTTCATGGCGACGCCCATGTCGCCGGACACCTTGATCTTGCCCATCATCACCGCGGTCATCGGGTTCAGCTTGCCGGCGAGCAGCTTTTGCAGATTGTCCGCGGACAGACGGAGCGTGCAATCAGTGTCCCGGTCCTGGGTTGTGGCATCCCCCTGGGCGAGCACAATCACGCCCTCGTCGCCGCAATCGAATTTCAGAGAGCCATCGAAGGTTTTTCCGGTCAAGCCGTCGCGAATGCCTGCTGCGATGTCTTCAAGTGCCATGTTGTCCTCCCTTGCCTGACGTGAGCGTTAGGCAGGCAAGGCGGTCCGGGCAACATTGACCAAGGGGGAAGCGGACGGATTACCCGCCGGCAAGCGCGTCCCGGGTGAGCGGGCAGGGCTGACCGTCGTAGAAGGCATCTAGCACTTGCTGAAATTCTGCCGGTGCGCCGGACACAGCAGCAAAAAGCGTCATCGAGGAGCGTAGCTTCTTGGCGTCGATGCCGCCGAGGATCTGCTCAGGCTTTTTACTGCGGTGCTGCAGCATCAGCTGGCTGACCTCGACCAAGCGGGCGCGCAGTTTTTCGTGGTTCAGATAAGCTGTGGCCTCAACCAGATCCTCGATCCCATAAAGCTGCGCCATGTGGGACCGGCCGAGCTCGGCCAGTTGGGGGAAGACGAACCACATCCAGTGGCTCGTCTTCTGACCTGCAGAGAGTTCGTTCAGGACAGCCGCCCAGACGGTGTCCTGAGCTTCGACGAACATGTCCAGCTCTTCCGCGAAATCATCCTCGAAATCGCTGTCTATGCCGTCGTGATCACTCACTTTTTGATCCGGCGCTCACGAGCGGCCAGCAGTTTGAGGCGCAGGGCGTTCAGCTGAATGAAGCCTGCGGCGTCTTTCTGGTCGTAGGCGCCGGCGTCTTCCTCGAAGGTCACATGCGCTTCGGAGTAGAGCGAATTTTCCGACCAGCGGCCAACGGTGGAGGCCAAGCCCTTATAAAGCTTCACGCGCACGGTGCCGGAGACGAACTCCTGGCTCTTGTCGATGGCGGCCTGCAGCATTTCACGCTCAGGGCTGTACCAGAAGCCGTTGTAGATCAGCTCTGCGTACTGCGGCATCAGCTGATCTTTCAGGTGCATCGCGCCGCGGTCCATGGTGATGGATTCGATACCGCGGTGGGCTTCCAGCAGGATGGTGCCGCCCGGGGTCTCGTAGATGCCGCGGGACTTCATGCCGACGAAACGGCCTTCGACAAGGTCGAGGCGGCCGATGCCGTGCTTACGTCCGTATTCATTGAGCTCGGTCAGGATAGTGGCCGGGCTCATCGCCTCGCCGTTGATGCTGACCGCATCGCCCTTTTCAAAGCCGATTTCGATGTATTCGGGGGTGTCCGGCGCCTCTTCGGGGTGCACGGTGCGCTGGTAGACGTAATCGGGCGCTTCCTGCGCCGGGTCTTCCAGTACCTTGCCCTCGGATGAAGTATGCAGGAGGTTTGCATCGACCGAGAAGGGGGCCTCGCCGCGCTTGTCCTTGGCAACGGGGATCTGGTGCGCCTCGGCAAATTCCAAGAGCTTGGTGCGCGAGGTCAGGTCCCACTCGCGCCAGGGCGCGATTACCTTGATGTCGGGGTTCAGCGCATAGGCGGCCAGTTCGAAGCGGACCTGGTCGTTGCCCTTGCCGGTGGCGCCATGGGCCACGGCGTCGGCACCGGTGGCTTCGGCGATCTCAACCAGACGCTTGGAGATCAGCGGGCGGGCGATGGAGGTGCCCAGAAGATACAGGCCTTCATAGACCGCATTGGCGCGGAACATCGGGAACACGAAGTCGCGGACAAATTCCTCGCGCACATCTTCGATGTAGATGTTTTCCGGCTTGATGCCCAGCATTTCCGCTTTCTTGCGGGCGGGCTCCAGCTCCTCACCCTGGCCGAGATCGGCGGTGAAGGTGACAACTTCGCAGCCGTATTCGGTCTGCAGCCATTTCAGGATGATCGAGGTGTCGAGGCCACCGGAATAGGCGAGCACAACTTTCTTGGGCGCGGACATGGATTTCCCTCTCAGGTCAGAACGCCTGCGGCGTATCGGGTTTTGCCCAGAAGAGCAAGGTTTTCCGGGGTTTTCTAATCTGCGGGACACGCTTAACGTGCGCGGCAAAACGGAAAGACATTTTGGAGAATACCCCAATGAAGGGCTGGTCGATTTTCTCGCATTCCGTGAGCATGGTGCTCCGGAATTTCCAAGCTGCAATCCAGATATTCCTGGTCCCAACGCTGCTTGTGTTCGCAGTGGTGTTTGCCGTGGTCTATGCTGTTTTTCAATCAGGGATAATACCAGTGGGGCAGGCAGTGAACATGCCGCTGGGCAGCGTGTCTACTGGCTTTTTACTGCAAATGGCAGCAGTCTGGGTAGTCGTCATGCTGATCAGCATCTGGGGTGTTGTTGCCTGGCACAGGTATGTGCTTCTGGAAGAGATGCCTGAAGGCTGGATTCCCCGGCTCCACACCTCCAATATCCTCATCTACTTTCTGCGAGCGGTCCAGCTTGCCATCGTTTCGGTGATCTCCCTGATCGTGGTCGCCTTCATCGGAAGCGCGTTTGCGGAGACAGCGGGGTACTTCGGGGTCGCCATTCTGATTGTTCTGTTTATTGCCGTTGCCCTGTTTCTCTCGCGGCTGCTGGTCATTCTCCCCGCTGCGGCTGTTGGCAGGGCAATTAGCCTGAGTGACGCCTTGGAGGCGACCAAGGGCGCAATCCCGGCGCTGTTTCTGCTTGGTGTGTGTGTGTTTCTTGCACAGCTCGTGGTGGAGCTGGCGTTGTCGGCGGTTGCCGGAATCCCGGTCTTTTCGCTCGTACTGCAATTGGGATTTGCAGTCATGCTGAGCCTTCTGAACGTCAGCATCATGACTACGCTTTACGGCCATTACGTCGAAGGCCGCCCGGTCTGATCCCCAGTATTCTTATGTATGCTTTGCTCCCGCCCCTTGCCTTGGGGGCGGGGTTGCGCCACTGAAGGATACATGAGCGATTTCAAGACCCAGGCCCGTGCTGCCGAACAGGCGATGCGCGATGTGTTCCCTGCAACACCCTTGCAGCGCAATGTGCATCTGTCCGAACGTTTCGGCGCCGACATCTACCTCAAACGCGAGGACCTGAGCCCGGTCCGTTCCTACAAGATCCGCGGCGCACTGAACGCGATGCGCAAACAGCCGGAACAGGAGCTGTTTGTCTGTGCCTCCGCCGGCAATCACGCTCAGGGCGTTGCCTTCATGTGCCGGCATATGGGCAAGCGCGGTGTCATTTTCATGCCGGTCACCACGCCGCAGCAGAAGATCCAGAAGACCCGCATGTTCGGCGGAGACAATATCGAAATACATCTGGTCGGCGACTATTTTGACATCTGCTTGGCCGCTGCGCAGGAATGGTGCGCGCAGGAAGGCGGGCATTTCCTGTCGCCCTTTGACGACGCCGATGTGATCGAGGGTCAAGCCTCCATTGCAGTGGAGATTGAGGCGCAGCTGGGAAAGGCTCCGGATCACATCCTGCTGCCGGTGGGCGGCGGCGGCATGTCGGCGGGCGTTTCCTCCTGGTTTGGTGAGGATGTTCACAGTCTGTTTGTCGAGCCGGACGGCGGCGCCTGCCTGCGCGCGGCACTGGCGGCGGGCAAGCCGGTGCCGCTCGACACCGTTGATACCTTTGTCGATGGCGCCGCGGTGGGACGGATCGGTGACTTGCCCTTTGACATTCTGAAGGACGTGCCGCTGCCGGATGTCCTGGCAATCTCCGAGGACCGGATCTGCGCAACCATCATTGAGATGCTGAATGTCGAGGGCATCGTGCTGGAACCGGCTGGCGCGCTGTCGGTCGAGGCGCTGCAGGATGTGCGGTCCTGGATTCGCGGCAAGACGGTGGTCTGCGTCACCTCCGGCGGAAATTTCGATTTCGAACGGCTGCCCGAGGTCAAGGAACGGGCGCAGCGCTATTCCGGGGTGAAGAAATACTTCATCCTGCGGCTGCCGCAGCGGCCTGGCGCGCTGAAAGAGTTCCTGGGCATCCTGGGGCCTGAGGACGACATCGCCCGCTTTGAGTACATGAAGAAGTCGGCCCGCAACTTCGGCTCTGTTCTGATCGGGATCGAAACCAAACGGCCGGAAAATTTTGAGCAGCTGTTCGCGCGGCTGGATGCGGCTGGGATGACCTATACGGACATCACCAGGGACGAAACGCTGGCGCAGTTCGTGATCTGAGACCTGCGGCGGAGGTCAGAATTTCTCCGACATGCCCGTCAGAAAGGCTGACTTGGAATCCTGAAACTTGGCGATGATGGCAGGAACGTCGACACCATCCGCACCGCCCTGCGCGGACTTTCTCTCCCCGTCGAGGCAGAGTGCGGAAAAATCTGCAAACCCGAGGTTGAGCGCGCTGCCTTTCAAAAAGTGCAGATCCTGCTCCAGCCGGCTGCGGTCGCCGTCTTGCAGCTTTCCGATAACCTCTTCGACTTCTTCGAGAAATATCTCTACGACTTCCTCGAAATCCTCAGCACCCACTTCTTCGCGCAGCTCGGTCACGCGTGGCCAGTCAATCATGTCTCTTGTCCCTACGATCAGTCGCCATGCGCGATTTCTTAAGTTGATTGCAGTAAAAATATAGTGAAATAAAGGGGGAAGCTCAAATTTTAGGTTTCACCGCCTGTTAAATTTCTGGACCGATAGTATCACAAGACTGTCTGATTATGCCATTTGTGAGGTGCCTTCGGTGCTGCCAGAAAGTTCGATGGACAACGAGGACCACACAGTGGCCGGATCAATACGCCGTGTGCTGGTTGTCGACGACAGCCGCCTGCAAAGACGCATCCTTGTCGCTTCACTCAAGAAATGGGGTTTTGAGGTCGTCGAGGCCGAGAGCGGCGAGGCAGCGATGGAGATCTGCCAGGCGGAAACGCCGGATCTGATCCTCAGCGACTGGATGATGCCGGGCATGAACGGGCTGGAGTTCTGCCGCGCCTTCCGGGCCCGCTCAAGCGGGGATTACGCCTACTTCATCCTGCTGACCTCCAAAAGCGAAAAGAACGAGGTTGCCGAGGGGCTTGATGCCGGCGCCGATGATTTCCTGACCAAGCCGGTGAGTTCTGATGAGCTGCGCGCGCGCATTTCCGCGGGGGAGCGGATTCTGCGCATGCAGCGGGAGCTGTCAGAAAAGAACCGTATCGTCTCCGAAACCCTGGGTGAGCTGCAGCGGGTGTATGATGCGATCGACAAGGACCTGATCCAGGCGCGCAAGATCCAGGAATCGCTGGTGCCGGAACTGTCCAAGACCTTTGGCTCTTCGACCGTCAGCCTGCTGCTGAAACCCTGCGGGCACATCGGCGGCGACCTAGTGGGCATGTTCTCTCCCGGCGTGAACAGAATTGGCTTCTACTCCATTGACGTGTCGGGTCATGGCATCACCTCCGCAATGATGACGGCGCGGCTGGGCGGATACCTGTCCTCCAACTATTTCGATCAGAACGTCGGCATGGAAAAGCGGTTCAACCGTTTCTACGCCCTGCGCCAGCCGGAAGAAGTGGCCAGCCTGCTGAATGCCCGGCTGATCGCCGACACCGGCATCGAAGAATACTTCACCATGGCCTACTGCATTGCTGACTTGCGCAGCGGGGTCGTCAAGATGGTGCAGGCCGGGCATCCGCACCCGCTGCTGCTGCGAAAAAACGGCAAGATGGAATTTATCGGCAAAGGCGGCGTTCCGGTGGGGCTGGTGCCGGATATCGGCTACAGCCAGGAAGAATTCACCATGGAGCGCGGCGACCGCCTGCTGCTGTTCTCTGACGGTTTCACCGAGGCGCGGCTGGAAGATGGTTCCATGCTGGAACCCGAGGGCCTGCTTGAACTGGTCGAGAAATGCGGATCCGGCCAAAGCGGCAAGGAATTCCTGGACGATCTGTACTGGCACCTGACCCAGGTAATGAGCAAAGAGCACGGGCTGGAAGATGACGTTTCAGCCACCTTGTTCGAATATCAAGGCCCCTGAACCTGCCTCAGCTTCTGACTGATGGTATCCCGGCCGCGGCTGGGATTTTGTGTATTTGGGAGGTGGGTTTAGCCAGATTTCACAGGCGTGCTGCCAGCCGGGCTGCAAAATGGCGGTCGCCGGCGTTGCCCAGCCTGACGGCAGCCTCCTGCGGATCGATCCACAGCGCTTCATGCCCGTCCTCCAACGGCGGGCCGATGCGGCGCAGCGGTCGGGCCACATAAATGTGGCACAGCTTCTCGGCCCACAGATCGTATTCCGGCATATAGGCAAAACGCCGGAATACCCCCAGTTTGCGCGGGGCGGAGATTTTCCAGCCGGTTTCTTCATACACCTCCCGGTGCAGGGCAGGGACCGGCGATTCGCCAGGGTCGATGCCGCCGCCCGGCAGCTGCAGGTCGGGGTGGGGGTCGTACTGGCAGGTGATCAGCAGCTTGCCGCCGCGCGGCAGCAGCGCATAGGCCCCCGGCCGCATCCGGTAGCGCTGGCCTTTTTGCGGGGTGTCGCCAAAACGTCTGATCACGGGCAGCCCCCTTCACTCCAGCGGCGTTTCTCCTATATAGCCCCGGTATGCCAATCCCCGGCGCTTAAGGAAACCCCATGACTCTTGGTTCTAAAATCGCGTGGGACGACACTGTCCTGCCCTTCCAGCTTGATGTATCCGACATGCGCGGCCGCGTGGCGCGGCTGGACGGCGTGCTGGATGGTATCCTGAAACAGCATGATTATCCGCCAGCGGTTGAAGCTTTGGTCGCTGAGATGGCGCTGCTGACGGCGCTCATTGGCCAAACGATTTCGCTGCGCTGGAAACTGTCGCTGCAGGTACAGTCCAAGGGCGCGGTGCGGATGATTGCCACCGATTATTATGCACCGCAGAAAGAAGGTGAGATCGGCAAGATCCGCGCCTATGCCAGCTTTGACCGCAGCCGCCTGACCGATGGCGATCCGTTCGAGCAGGTGGGCGAAGGGTATTTCGCGATTCTGATCGACCAGGGCACCGGCACCCAGCCCTATCAGGGCATCACCCCGCTGGCCCAAGGCTCGCTCAGCGCTTGCGCCGAGGCGTATTTCGCCCAGTCCGAACAGCTGCCCACGATGTTCAAGCTGAGCTTTGGCAAATCGGCTGAACCCGGCGTGCCCGAGCATTGGCGCGCCGGCGGTGTGATGCTGCAGAGCATGCCCAAGGCGTCGCCCTTCGCGGCCCAGGGCGAAGGAACGGGCGAGGTTCTGCAAGCCTCCGATCTGGTGACCGGCGACGAGGAAGAGAACTGGAACCGCGTCACCATGCTGCTGAACACAGTTGAAGATCTGGAATTGATCGGCCCGTCGGTCACCCCCGCCGACCTGCTGGTCCGATTGTTTCACGAGGAACAACCCCGCGTCTACGATTTCCAGCCGGTGCGCTTCGGCTGCACCTGCTCGGAAGATCGTGTGCGCCAGAGCCTGTCGATCTACTCGGCGAAGGACATTGAGAAGATGACCACGGATGACGGCCGGGTGACTGCGGACTGCCAGTTCTGCGGTGCGCATTATGACCTGGATCCCGCGTCGCTGGGCTTTGAAGCGGAAAATCCGCCCAGTGAATGAGGCGGCTCGGAATCTTAAGGACAGAATAGCCGCTGCGCTGCAGCTTCAGGGCGGCGGCTCTTCCGACTTTGACCTCAACCCAGGCACGGTGCTGCCGGAGGGGCGCAAGCTGCGGGATGCCGGGGTTCTGGTGCCGGTTTCCATTGCGTCGGGCGTGCCGCGGCTGATCCTGACCAAACGGTCCTCGGCGCTCAAGCACCATCCGGGACAGATCGCGTTTCCCGGCGGCAAGGTCGATGCGGGCGACAAGGACGCCTGCGCTGCCGCCCTGCGCGAGGCCTGGGAGGAAATCGGACTGCCGCAGGACCTGCCCGAAATCCTTGGCTGTCTGCCGGAGCACGAGACAGTGACCGGATTCTCCGTCACCCCGGTTGTTGCGCTGATCCGCGAAGACTTCGCGGCCCGACCGGAAGCCGGGGAAGTGGCCGAAGTGTTTTCAGTGCCGCTGGGGCACGTTCTGGACACAGAAAACTACATCATCGAATCGCGCCGCTGGCGCGGCACCCGCCGGCGCTATTATACCGTTCCCTATGGGCCCTATTACATTTGGGGCGCCACCGCGCGGATGCTGCGCGGCTTTGCGGCACGGATGGAGAGCTAATGCGGATTGACCAGCCCTGGCTGAACGACCAAGCAACGCAGGCGGTGTTCGAGGCTGTCACGGCGGATGGCGCGCAGGTGCTGTTTGTCGGCGGATGCGTGCGCAACGCACTGCTGTGCGAGCCGGTCTCCGACATGGACATCGCCACCGACGCGCGGCCGGAGCAGGTGATGGAACTGGCCGCCCGCGCCGGGATCAAGGCGGTGCCGACCGGGATCGACCACGGCACAGTGACTCTGGTCAAAAATGGCATCCCGCACGAAATCACCACCTTCCGCAAAGACGTGGCGACCGATGGCCGCCGGGCTGTTGTGGCGTTTTCCACCGACATCACTGAGGACGCCCGCCGCCGCGATTTCACCATGAACGCGATCTATGCGCGCCCGGATGGCGAGATCGTCGATCCGCTGGGCGGGCTTGCGGATCTGACCAAGCGCCGGGTGCGGTTCATCGGTACCGCGGAACACCGCATCCGCGAGGATTACCTGCGCAGCTTGCGGTATTTCCGCTTTCACGCCTGGTACGGCGATCAGGCAGAGGGATTTGATCCGGATGCGCTGGCGGCGATTTCCGCCAATCTGGACGGTCTGGCCTCGCTGTCCAAAGAGCGGGTCGGCGCGGAGCTGTTGAAGCTGCTGGCGGCGCCCGATCCTGCGCCGTCTGTTGCAGCAATGCGGCAGGCAGGCGTTCTGGCGCAGATTCTGCCCGGCGCTGATGACCGGACGCTTGGGCCGCTGATTCATTTGGAGGCCGGGCGAACGGCCTCTGGCATCCGCCGCCTTGCCGTGCTGGGCGGGGAAGGCCTGCAGGAGGCCCTGAGGCTGAGCAAGGCGCAGGCCTCTCACCTAGCCGCAATCCGGAAGGCAGCGGCTGGCACTGCGCAGGCAGGAGAGCTGGGATACCGGCTGGGTGCGGAGAAGGCGCTGGATGCGCTTCTGCTGCGCGCTGCCCTGTTTCAACAGCCGCTTTCCCCTGATTTAGAGACTGATATTGCGCTGGGCGCCAGAGCGGTTTTCCCGGTAAAAGCCCGCGATCTCCTGCCCGGTTTAGCCGGGCCGGAATTGGGGGCAGCGATGAAGAAAATGGAAGCAAACTGGATCGCTTCCGGGTTCACTCTTTCGCGCGAGGAGTTGCTGGCTTCCCTCCGCTGACAAGGGCTGTCAGCAGCGTCACAACCTTGGGGGGTGACACGGCGGCAAATCTTGCGTACCCATAGGGCAGCCACCACATGACGGAGGAATGCTGATGTATTACGGGATCTGGTTTCTTTAACGCCTGAGACCTTGCCCCGTTTGACGTGGGGGCCTTGGGCCGCCCGCTGTCTGCATCTGTATTCCGAATTGCTCGAACGACTGGAGCATCCGCATGTTTCGCTTCGTTGAAAATCTTATTGACCCTTATTGCGCCTACCCGGAAACCAACACGCCGCCGACGCGGCTGTGGCCTTTCCTGCGCGACTATTGCAAGCCGTTCAAATCCGTCTTTGTCCTGACCGCGCTTATGTCGGTGGTGGTCGCCGGGATCGAGGTCGGGCTGATCTACTATATGGGCCGGATCGTCGACCTGATGTCGGGTACGCCCCAGCAGGTGTGGGACGACCATGGGACTGAGCTGATCCTGGTCGCCCTGTTCATTCTGCTGCTGCGGCCAGTGATTCAGCTTTTGGACGTCGCGCTGCTGAACAATGCGATCCTGCCGAACTTTGGCACGCTGATCCGCTGGCGGGCGCACAAGCATGTGCTGCGCCAATCGGTGGGCTGGTTCGAGAATGATTTTGCCGGCCGGATCGCCAACCGGATCATGCAGACCCCGCCCGCCGCTGGGGAAGTGATCTTTCAGGTGTTTGATGCGATCACCTTTTCCCTGGCTTACCTGGTTGGCGCTGCGGTGCTTCTGTGGGTGGCCGATGTGCGGCTGATGCTGCCGCTGGCTGTCTGGTTCGCGCTTTATGCGCTTCTCGTGATGTGGACCGTCAAACGGGTCGGGCCGGCCAGCCAGGCGTCGTCAGACGCGCGCTCGACCGTGACGGGGCGGGTGGTTGACAGCTATTCCAACATCCACTCGGTCAAGATGTTTGCCCATCACGACCGGGAGCTGACCTATGCCCGCGAGGCAATCGAAAACACCCGCAAGACGTTCCAGACAGAGATGCGCATCTTCACCATCATGGATGCCACGCTGGTCACGCTGAACGGTCTGCTTATTATCGGCGTCGTCGGCTGGGCCGTGATGCTGTGGATGCAGGGGACGGCCTCGGTCGGTCTGGTGGCGGCGGCCACGGCGCTGACCCTGCGGCTGAATGCAATGACCGGCTGGATCATGTGGGCGCTGACCTCCTTCTTCCGCCAGCTGGGGGTTGTGGCCGAGGGGATGGAAACCATCGCCCAGCCGATCGACCTGGTGGATGCTGCCAATGCGGAACCGCTGAAGCTGACCAAGGGAGAGATCGAGCTGCGCAACCTTTCGCACCATTACGGGCGGGAGGCGGGCGGGCTGGACAGGATCAGCCTGACCATCCAGCCGGGCGAGAAGATCGGCCTGATCGGACGCTCTGGCGCCGGGAAATCGACCCTGGTGAAACTGCTTCTGCGGTTCTATGACGCTGACAGCGGTCAGATCCTGATCGACGGCCAGGACATCCGGGCGGTGACACAGGAAAGCCTGCGCAGCTACATCGGTATGGTTCAGCAGGACAGCGCGCTGATGCATCGCTCGGTCCGGGATAATCTGCTGTACGGACGCCCGGACGCGACCGAAGCGCAGATGATCGCCGCTGCCAAACAAGCGCAGGCGCATGAGTTCATTCTGGACCTGGAGGACCCCCAGGGCCGAAAGGGCTATGATGCCCACGTGGGCGAGCGCGGGGTGAAGTTGTCCGGCGGCCAGCGCCAGCGGGTGACTCTGGCGCGGGTGATCCTGAAAGACGCGCCGATTCTGGTGCTGGACGAGGCTACCTCGGCGCTGGATTCCGAGGTTGAGGCGGCGATACAGGAAACGCTTTACGGCATGATGCAGGGCAAGACGGTAATTGCGATTGCACACCGGCTGTCCACCATCGCGCAGATGGACCGTATCCTGGTAATGGATCAGGGCCGTATAGTTGAAGAAGGCTCGCATGAGGCGCTATTGCAGGCGCAGGGGCTTTATGCCCAGCTATGGGCGCGCCAGTCCGGCGGCTTCCTGAGTATTGAGGCAGCAGAATGACAATTGGCAACCTGATCGACGCCTTCCGCCCGGCAGAGGGCCCGCCGCCGCAAAGGCTGGGATCCTTCCTGCGCTGGTGTCTGGCCGGGGCATGGCCCATGCTGGTGCTGGCGGCGGCTTTTTCAGCACTTGCCGGCGGGATGGAGGCGGGTACCGCCTTTATCCTGGGGATGGTCATCGACACCGCAATCGCCAGCGGGCCGGAACAGTTTTTCTCGGCCGGCAATGTGGCGGTCATCGCATTGGCGCTGGGCTTCTTCCTTATTGTACGCCCGGTGCTGTTTGGCCTGTCTGCCGCCTCCAACGCCATTATCGTGCAGCCCAATGTGAACCCGCTGGTGCTGTCGCGGCTGAACCGGTGGACGCTGGGTCAATCGGTGCGGTTCTTCGACGATGATTTTGCCGGCCGGATCGCTCAGAAGCAGATGCAGACGGCAACTGCCGTCACCTCCGTGACCACTGAGATGATCAATGTGGTGGCCTTTGCGCTGGCCTCTCTTGCGGGCTCTTTGGCCTTGTTAGGCTCTATTGATTGGCGCATCACCGCAGTGTTCCTGGTGTGGCTGATCGCTTATTTCGCGCTGATCCGCTGGTTTCTGCCGCGCATCCGCAAACGCTCTGGCGCACGGGCCGGGGCGCGGGCGATGGTAACCGGGCAGGTTGTCGACTCGATCACCAACATCAAGACGGTCAAGCTGTTTGCCCATGCCGACCATGAGGAACGCACCGCCCAGGACGCCATGGTGCGTTTCCGCGACAAGTCGCTGCATTTCGGTTACCTCTCCGCCAGCTTCCGCTTCTCCCTGATGTGCCTAGCAGGCATTTTGCCGGTGCTGCTGATCGGCGCAACGCTGTTTCTGTGGCAGTCGGGCACGGCCACCGAAGGCGACATCGTGGCGGCTGGCGCGGTCTCGATCCGCATCGCTCAGATGACCGGCTGGGTCAGCTTCACGCTGATGGCGATC
Source organism: Leisingera aquaemixtae (assembly GCF_006740765.1). Lineage (GTDB taxonomy): Bacteria > Pseudomonadota > Alphaproteobacteria > Rhodobacterales > Rhodobacteraceae > Leisingera > Leisingera aquaemixtae. The sequence continues at coordinate 3,316,705 of NZ_CP041159.1, read as the reverse complement.
TATTCCAACGTGGGCGAGATCGAGAACGGCATGAAAACCCTGTCCGTCCGCGACAGGGTTGAGGATAAGCCCGGTGCCAAGCCGTTGAAGGTCAGCAAGGGTGAAATTGCTTTTGACCAGGTGGAGTTTGCCTATGGCCGGGATGTGGGCGGGGTGCAGGGCGTTGGCCTGACCATTCATCCGGGGGAGAAGCTGGGCATCGTTGGTGCCTCAGGGGCCGGGAAGTCCACGCTCGTATCGCTTCTTCTCAGGCTCTATGAAGGGGAGAACGGGAAGATTTTGATCGACGGACAGGATATTTCCACCGTCACCCAGAATTCGCTGCGCAGCCAGATCGGCATGGTCACCCAGGAAACCGCCATGTTCAACCGCTCGGCACGGCAGAATATTCTCTATGGCCGGCCTGACGCCACTGAGGAAGAGCTGATCGCGGCGGCGCAGAAGGCTGAGGCGCATGAGTTCATCACAGAACTGGAGGACGGCCAGGGCCGCACCGGCTATGACGCGTATCTTGGCGAGCGGGGGGTGAAACTGTCCGGCGGACAGCGGCAGAGGATTGCACTGGCGCGCGCCATTCTGAAGGACGCGCCGATCCTGGTGCTGGACGAGGCAACCTCGGCGCTGGATTCTGAGGTTGAGGCCGCAATTCAGGCGGCGCTGCACCGGGTGATGGAGGGCAAGACGGTGCTGGCGATTGCCCACCGTCTGTCGACGCTTAGCGAAATGGACCGGATCATCGTGATGGACAGGGGGCGCATTGCCGAAAGCGGCAGCCACGATGAACTGCTGGCCACGGGCGGTCTATACGCGCAGTTCTGGGCGCGCCAGTCCGGCGGTTTCATCTGCACGGGCGAGGAGCAGGCGGCGGCGGAGTAAACCTGCCGGCGCATTTTGCTTTTGCTGGCCCCTGTGGCGCGCTATTGAGCCGCCATGACAGACGCAGCCAGAATTACAGCAACGATCAGCCGGCTGGGCCATCAGGGCGATGGCGTGGCCGACGGCCCCTTGTTTGCCCCGCGCACCCTTCCGGGCGAGGTTGTCAGCGGCATTGCCGAGGGCAGCCGCTTGACCAGCATCCGCATCGAGACGCCGTCGGAGCACCGGGTGCAGCCGCCCTGCCGGCACTACAAGTCCTGCGGCGGCTGTCAGCTGCAGCACGCCAGTGATGGCTTTGTGGCGCAGTGGAAAACGGATGTGGTGCGCAATGCGCTTACCGCGCAGGGGCTGAAGACGGAGTTCCGGCCTGTCCACACCTCGCCGTCCCAGTCCCGCCGCCGGGCCACGCTTGCGGTGCGGCGCACCAAGAAGGGTGCGATGGCCGGATTCCACGGCCAGGCGTCGGACGTGATTACAGAGATTCCCGATTGCCGGCTGCTGGACCCCGCCTTGATGGCGGCAATTCCGGTAGCGGAATCGCTGGCCCTGGCCGGAGCCAGCCGCAAAACGCCGTTGTCGGTCACGGTCACCGCCTCGTACGCGGGCCTGGATATGTTTGTCCAGAACGGCAAGCCACTGGACGGGCCGTTGCGGATCGCGCTGGCACAGCTGGCAGAGAAGCACCGGATTGCCCGCCTGACCTGGGACGACGAACTGGTCGCGATGGAGCAGCCGCCGGTGCAGCCGTTTGGTCCCGCCCTGGTCTGCCCGCCGCCGGGAGCCTTTCTGCAGGCCACCAAAGACGGCGAGGCCGCGCTGCTGGCCGCTGTGTTGGAAATCACCAGGGGCGCCAAGCGGATCGTTGATCTGTTTGCCGGCTGCGGCACCTTTGCGCTGCCTCTGGCGCAGGCTGCCGAGGTGCACGCAGTCGAGGGAGAGCGGGATATGGTGGCGGCGCTGGACGCCGGCTGGCGCAAGGCCAAGGGGCTGAAAAAAGTCACCACCGAAGCCCGCGACCTGTTCCGCAATCCGCTGCTGCCCGAAGATCTGAACCCGTTCGGCGCCGCCTTTGACGCGGCAGTGATCGACCCGCCCCGGGCCGGCGCCGAAGCCCAGGTCGCGCAGCTGGCCAAAGCCCGCACGCCAGTGATCGCCTATGTGTCCTGCAACCCCGTCAGCTTTGCCCGGGATGCCAAAACGCTGGCCGCAGCGGGCTATGACCTCGGCTGGGTCCAGGTTGTTGACCAGTTCCGCTGGTCTGCCCATATCGAAGCTGTTGCGCGATTCACCCTGAAAGACTGAAATGACCGACACCCCAGCGACCACCCCGACACGCCGGCTCGAAGCCTTTCTGGACAGTGCAGGCTTTGGCCGTTTCATCACCGCTGTCATCCTGGTCAATGCAGTCACTTTGGGACTGGAAACTGCACCATCAGTAATGGCCAGAGCTGGCGACCTGATCTACCTGATTGACCACGCCTGCCTGTCGATCTTTGTCGTCGAAATCCTGGCCAAGCTTTACGTGCGCCGCCTGCGGTTCTTCTTAAGCGGCTGGAATGTGTTTGATTTCGTAATTGTCGGCATTGCGCTGGTGCCGGCAGCGCAGGGGCTGTCGGTTCTGCGGGCACTGCGCATTCTGCGGGTTCTGCGGGTCATCTCGGTGGCGCCAAGGCTGCGACGGGTGGTCGAAGGCTTCATTACCGCGCTGCCCGGAATGGGCTCTGTCTTTCTGCTGATGGCGATCATTTTCTATATCGGCGCGGTGATCTCTACCAAGCTGTTCGGCCAGGATTTCCCGGAGTGGTTCGGCGATCTGGGACGCAGCGCCTATTCGCTGTTCCAGATCATGACACTGGAAAGCTGGTCAATGGGGATCGTGCGGCCGGTGATGGAGGTTCACCCCTATGCCTGGGCGTTCTTCGTGCCCTTCATCATGGTGACCACCTTTGCGGTGGTGAACCTTCTGGTTGGCCTGATCGTGAACTCGATGCAGGACGCGCACGGCGAGGAAGAGGGCGTGCGCACCGATGCGTACCGGGATGAAGTGCTTGCCCGTCTGGAGGCCATTGAGCGGAAGATTTCCGGCCCTGCAGGCGAAGACAGGAAAATGTGAATTTTCTTAATCCCGATTTCGCGGTATGGCCTGAATAGAGGCAAACAAAAAATACAGGCTGAACAATGAACAGAAGGGCATTCGGTTTCGGTGCTGCCGCTAGCCTTGCACTGGCAGGCTGCAGCAGGACCGGCAGCGCGGCGCGCAGGTTCCAGTTTTATGAAGGACCCCAGGTCACATCGGTTGTGATCAACAAGAGCTCGCGCAAGCTGTATCTGCTGCACTACGAAGAGGTGCTGCGGGAATATGACGTTGATCTGGGCTTTGCACCGCAGGGCCACAAGCAGTTCGAGGGCGACGGAAAAACTCCGGAAGGCACCTATGTGATCGACCGCCGCAACCCGAACAGCCGGTACCACCTGTCAGTCGGCATCTCATATCCGAATGTGCAGGACCAGACCGCGGCGCAAGCGGCGGGCAAGAAACCCGGCGGCGAGATCTTTATTCACGGGCAGCCCAACAACCCGAAGGAGCGCAAGCGCGCAGCGCGGGTCAGCGATTGGACCGCAGGCTGCATCGCGGTGTCAAACGACGACATCGAAGAGATCTATGCCATGGTGCAGGACGGAACCACCATCGCTTTGCGGCCCTGATCCGCAATCCCCGGCGGCGGGCTCCCGCGCCTGCAGATGCGCCGGCGGGGCCGGCACCTCCTGGCAGCCTTGGGCGTGGCGCCGTGCTAACGCACGGCGCGCCGGCTCAGCTGCCCATTACCAGTGTCCACCAGATTTTTCCGTTCGGCTCCTGGAACCAGGAAAAGCCCATATTCGCAGCCTTCGGATCCAGGATAACCGCGCGCGTGGCGGGCCGTTCCAGCCAGGCGGTGAGCGTTTGCTGCTCATTTTCGTAGGTTTCCGAGATGTTCTCGCCCAGCAGCGTGCCATTGTAGCCCGCCCGTGTGACCCGGTCGAGCGGCGAGGAGCCGTCGGAGCCGAAATGCCAGGGCCGGTTCTGAACCGACATATCGCGCGAGTGGGTCGCGGCGGCGGCGGTCAGCTCAGCGTTCAGTTGAACCGTTTGCGCACCTGCGGCCTGGCGCAGCGCATTGACGGAATCGAGCATCCGGATCTGGACCTTGTCCGCATTGCGTATGCGGTAGGTGCTGCTGGAGTCGGTTGCGGGCGTACAAGCGGCCGCGACAGTCAGAATGGCCGCAGCCATAAGCAGAAAAACGCGCTTCATAATTCTCTCATGCTCCGTCAGATGCTTCTGCACTTATCCTTCCTGTGGCCGGGAGGCAAACGGGGTGGCAGAAATATGCGGACCGCGGTGACGGATTGGTTTGCGACTGCGGCTTTCCGGCCATAAAATGCAAAAATCCTGGATCCCGATTGCGCAAGTTGGAATGAATCATGTCCCGTATCCCATTTAAGAACTTCAGCAGGCGGCAGTTTCTTGCCGGCAGCGCTGCCCTGATTTCCTCTTCCGCGCTGGCGCAGGAAGACTCCGGACTCTCTCAGCAGGCTTACGATCCGCTGCGGCCGCCGCCGGAGCCGGAACCGCCGGTTCACCGCAATGTCTCTGCTTTCCGGTCCAAAACGTGGAGGCCGTATTTCGACAATTTGCGCAACGGCGCGATTCTCGTCGATATCGACAGCCGGGCGCTGCACTTCTGGTCCGCGGATGGAAATACCTACAAGCTGTTCCCCTCCTCAGTGCCGCTGTCGGACGATCTGACACGGCGCGGCCGCACCACGGTGGTGCGCAAGGTGGAAGGGCCCAGCTGGTCGCCGACCCCGAACATGCGCAAGCGCAATCCGGAATGGCCCGCGTATGTCCCGCCGGGACCGGACAACCCGCTTGGCACCCATGCGCTGTACCTCAGCTGGAAGTATTACCGGATCCACGGAACCCACGACACGCGCAAAATCGGGCGCAAATCATCCAATGGCTGCATCGGGCTTTACAATGAACACATTGCCCAGCTGTTCAGCCTTGCCAAAGTGGGCACACAGGTGTTGCTAATTTGACGCCACGGGAACGGGCGCTAGCCTGTTAACTATAACAAGCAATTGCAATCGCGCGATTTTGCTGGTTAGAAAAAAATACGAGGTATGTCTTGGGTGCGCGGTTCAGCTTTATGGCCCGCGCAAATTCTGGAGGTTAACATGAAAAAACTCGTTATCGCTGCTGCGCTGACCGCTGCTGCTTCGACCGCTACCGCGGGCAACCTGTCCGAGCCGGTTGTAGAACCGCCGGTCATCGTTGAAGAAGCACAGGGCTCTTCCAGCGGCATCCTGCTGCCGCTGCTGCTGCTGGTCCTGGTTGGCGCAGCTGTTGCAGCGAACTAAGTTCGCGACACAGTTACGGAAAAGGCGGTGGTTCTCCACCGCCTTTTTTGTTGGCTAAAGGCCGCTGCGGGGGCGGTCAGACCGCCGCCACCTCGCGCAAGATCCCGTCCAGAACACTGGTGATCATGTCCGCATCATCCGGCTCTATCGTCAGCGGCGGCCGGATTTTCAGGATATTGTCCTTGGGGCCTTCGCTGCCGATCAGGATCCGGTGATCGCGCATCCGGTTCTTGACGTAGGAACAGATCTCCGTGGCCTCGGAGCCGTCCGGATTGATCAGTTCCACCCCCAAAAACAGGCCCATACCGCGCACATCGCCGATGCAGGCGTGCTTCCCCTCCAGCGCCTTCAGTCCGCCGAACAGCTGGGCGCCAACCACACGGGCATTTTCCTGCAGGCTTTCGTCATCGACGATGTCCAGCACCTCCTTGCCGATTCGGCAGGAGAGGGTCGAGCCACCAAAGGTTGAGAAAAATTCGATGCCGTTGTCGAAGCTCGCGGCGATTTCCTTGGTGGTGGCCAACACGCCCAGCGGATGCCCATTGCCGATCGGTTTGCCCATCACAACAATATCCGGCAGCGCCCCCTGATGTTCAAAGCCAAAGTAGAAGTCCCCCAAACGGCCCAGGCCGGTCTGCACTTCGTCTGCGATGCAAACGCCGCCTGCGGCGCGAATCTTGTCATAAACCGCAGGCAGATAGCCCTTGGGCGGGATGATCTGGCCGCCCACAGACGGGAAGGTTTCGGCAATGAACCCGGCAACACCATGGCCCTTTTCCCGCAGACGGGCGATTGCCGGGTCTACGAGATCTGCGAACTTCTGCGCCCGGTCCGGATCGCCGCGCCGGAAAGAGCCGCGGTAATCATCGGCAACTTCCACCAGCTCAACCCAGTCCGCTTGGCCACCGCCACCGGGCTTGTTGAATTTGTAGGCAGAGATATCAATCGCACCAGTGGTGTTGCCGTGGTAGCCGTGATCGGGCGTCACCATGCCCTTGGAGCCGGTATGGGCGCGGGCCAGGCGCAGGGCCAGCTCATTGGCCTCGGTGCCGGAATTCACGAAAAAGCAGACTTCGAACCGGTCCGGCAGTTTTGACAGCACCTTCTTCGCAAAGGCGGTCTGCGCCGGATGCAGATAGCGGGTGTTCGAGTTCATCCGTTTCAGCTGATCAGCCGCCACCGCCTGAATGCGCGGATGGGCGTGGCCGACGTGTGGGACATTGTTGTAGGCGTCCAGATAGAGCCGCCCCCATTCGTCGAACATGTGGTGTTTCCATCCACGCACCAGCATCACCGGGTCTTTGTAGGTGAGGCTCAGGTTGCCGCCGAAATGCGCGCGGCGGCCGGCAAGCACGTCTTCCTTGCTTGTGGGGCGATAGCGGACTTTTTCATCCGGCAGGTTCAGCAGCGCCGCCGGGTTGGGGCATAGGGACTGCCACAGGTACATTTCGTCCGGGTCGCCGACACCGGGCCAGTCCGCCTCGATCCCCTCGGTGGTCAGTGCCAGCTGGAAATGCACATGCGGCGCCCAGCCGCCGTTTTGGCCGGGATCGCCCAGGCGGCAAAATTCCTCGCCTTTCTCGACGATGTCGCCGGGCTTCAGCCGGTTGAGGCATTCCGGGTCCAGATGACCGTAGAGCGTAAAGAACGAATCGCCCTCCGGCGTCTCGTGCCGCAGGATGATCACCCCGCCATAATCCAGATGACCGTCGCGGTATTCGGCCGCATAGACCTCACCGCGCAACGGCGCAAACATCGGCGTGCCCGCCGAGGCAAAGGCGTCGACGGCTAGATGCACGGTGCGGCGGTTGCCGGCTTTCCATCGCCCTTTGCGGAAGGCCGCATCCGTGTAGATCAGCCGCGGCTCGTGATAATAACCCAGCCAGATGCGGCCTTTGACTTCAAACTCCTCGCCGACCCTGGCGGCTTCCTCCAGGGGCATGTGGAACGGGTTCTGCGGCCAGGTGGAGTGCTCTACCGACAGCGACCCCATTGGTGCGCCTGCCAGATCCTGGCCCATCAGCGGGGCGAAGTTCCCGCGTTCCTGATCAAGCCAGGCCATCACCCGGCCGGCGCCGTCCACCACCGGCAGCCCGCAGGCGGCACGCAGCCGGGCCGTCAGCAGACCGCCATGCAGCGTGTTGCCCTCAAGGAACCGCCAGGCCGGCGCTTGCGAGATGGTGACATAGGGATCGTCCGGGTTCTCCGCCGCCATCAGGGTGGAGTTCACAACGCTGACAGCCAGCCGCGTGCGCAGCAGCGGCCAGACCATGCCCACTTCGGCGGGCGTCAGCGGAGAGGCCGCGTGATAGCCCGCCACCAAAGCCGCAAGGGCGGCTTCCGGGGCCGGATGGTCCAGCACGATATAGGCCGCAGCAATCGCCAGGTCGCAGATCCGTGGCGCGGCGCACATGTCACCCAGGTCGATAAGGCCCGACACCCGGCGCGGCTCGCCCAGTTCACCCGCCACCATGATGTTGTAGTCATTGGCGTCGTTGTGAATGGCCTGCTTGGGCAGCGCCGCCAACGCAGGCTCTAACTTGGCGAAATCCTCAGAAATCTCTTCAAGGAGCGAACGGCGCGACGGATCGGTGATGCAGGGCAGCTGGTCCCTGATCCAGCCTGCGCGCATCAGATCCCATTTGAAATCGCGCTCCAGACCTTCGTGCCGGAAATCCGCCAGCGCCTTGGCCGAGCCGCCCAGCACCTCGCCGATCTCATGAATCAGGGCATCGCTTTTCGGCGCGGCCTTGGCATAGCAGCGCCCGGGCAGCTGGTTCAGCAGCCAGACCAGCCGGTCCTGGCCATTCTCGTCCGGGAGTGTCAGCAGAGAGCGGCCGTCAGCTGAGGCGATCACCCGGGGGCAGGGCAGATCCGGCTGGCGCGCGGCAATATGCTCAAAGGCTTTCACCTGCATATCGACCAGCCAAGTCTCACAGCCCGGGCGCATGGCTTTGAGGATATAGCCCTGGCCATGTGCGTCGCGGGCCAGGAAGTTCAGGTCATACTCCCCATCAAGGCGGCTGAGTTTCGCCTTGATCCCCCAATGTTCTTCAAGGGCGGCGGCCCAATGCGCAAGCGTCATCCAAACTCTCCCCGGTCTGCCGGCGTGCCCGGCGATCCAACATTGGATCCTATTTGGACCGGGACGAGGGTTTAGTCCAGCCAGCCTTGCAGGTTCTGCTCGATAACCCCGGCCAGTGCGGCGATATGGTCATCATTATCGTTGAGGCAGGGGATATACAGGAAGTCTTCGCCGCCCGCGTGTTCAAAGCTTTCGCGGATTTCCTCGTTGATCTCTTCCAGCGTCTCGATGCAGTCGGCAGAGAAGGCCGGCGCGATCACCGCGATGTTCTTCTTGCCGTCCTTGGCGAGCGCCGCGACGTGGTCCACGGTGTAGGGCTTCAGCCATTCCTCCGGCCCGAAAACCGACTGGAAGGTCGAGGTGATCTGGGTATCGTCCCAGCCCAGCCGCTCCTTCAGCAGGCGCGTCGTTTTCTGGCACTGGCAATGGTAAGGATCGCCCTGCATCAGATAGCGCTTGGGCATGCCGTGGTAAGACACCACCAGGATATCCGGACGCTTCGCTGCCTTGGCATAGGCCTCCTCCACCGACCGCGCCAGCGCGTCGATATAGGCAGGCTGGTCGAAATAAGGCGCGATCGTGCGCGCGGCGGGCTGCCAGGCTTCTTCCATCAGGGCGCGGAAGAACTGGTCGTTGGCCGTGCCAGAGGTCGCGCCGGCATATTGCGGATAGAGCGGCACAAACAGGATCTTCTGGCAGCCAGCCTCCACCATCTGCCGCACCTTGGACTTGGTTGAGGGGTTGCCGTAGCGCATGCAGAAATCGACCATCACCTGATCGCCGTACTGCGCTTTCATCACCTCAGCCATCTTGGCAGTCTGGTCTTTGGTGATGGTCATCAGCGGGCTTTCGCCCTTGTCATGGTTCCAGATCGACTTGTACGCCGCGCCGGAGGAGAACGGGCGTTTGGTCAGAATGATCAGCTGCAGCAGCGGCTGCCATTTCCACGACGGATAGTCGATCACCCGCTTGTCCGACAGGAACTCATTCAGGTAGCGGCGCATCGGCCAATAGGAATGATCGTCCGGCGTGCCAAGGTTGGCCAGCAGGATGCCGACCTTCTCCGCCGGGATCTTGGGGTGATCGGCGGGGGCGTGGGCAGGGCATTTGGCGGTCCGGGCGGCGTCCAGCATGGGCAGGTCCTGTGGGGCTGAGAATTTCGGTGTTGGCGGCAAACTACTGTCTTTACGCGCAGAAGGCCAATTGGATCACATTGGCGCAGCCATAGCGGAAACTTATCAAGGGCCGAGCTTGGTTTCCGGCACCTTCAACGCATCGGCCAGACGCATCCGGGCAGAGCCGGGGCGCAAGGGTTTTTGCTGGCTGTCCGACGGCGACCAGCCGGTGAGGCATACCAGCTCAAACGTCGCTGGCAACCGGCCGTTTGCGGTGGCGAAATGCGCGCGATAGATGTGATCGGCCAGTTGGAACAGGCTTCGCGGCGCCGGGCGCTTTAGGCGCTGGGCAAGGGCGTTGGTTTCGCCCATGCCGCGCAGGTCGTGGATCAGATGCGTCAGATCGCGGTATTCCGCGGTGAGCGGCACCAGATCGGCCACCGGCAGGGCAAAACCGGCCCGCTGCAGCAACCCGCCCAGATCCCGGATCTCTCCCATCGGGGCAACCCGCGGCGACAGGCCGCCCAGAACGGCTGTCTCTGCTTCGGCCATGGCTGCGCGCAGCTCGTGCAGGGTCTGGCCGCCCAGCAGGATGACCAGCAGCAGCCCGTCTTCCTTCAGGGCGCGTCGGCATTGGATCAGCTGCCCCACCGGATCATTGGCCCAATGCAGGCACATGGCATGGATCACCACATCATGCGCGCCTTGCTCCAGTTCCAGAACGTCCGCGTCGGACACAAACTTCGCGTCCAGCTGAAACCCTTCCCAGACCTCCGGGAAAGGGCAGACCACGGCGGGCGCTGTAAAGGTTCTGTTAACCAGGCTCAGGCGATCCTCGGCCTCATCCCGCGCCATATGGTGCAGAAAAAGGGCGTCCGCCTGCCGTCTGGCACGGCGGGCTGCCAGCGCCTGACGGTCAAAGAGCTGTTGCTGGGCCCGGTCTTGGGGTGCGTGTGTCATGGGGGCTATTTAGATGCTGCTGGCCGGGATTCAAACCGCTGTTTCGCTGATCTACCCTCCGCAATGCCTGGGCTGCGGCGGGCTGGTCGGCAGCGACTTCGGCCTGTGCGGGACATGCTGGTCCGGTATGAGCTTCATCAGCGGCACAGTATGCGAAGGCTGCGGCGTTCCGCTGCCGGGGGAGGCGGACGGCTTCCGTCTGGAGTGCGACAGCTGCCTCCGCCATCCGCGCCCCTGGAGCCAGGGGCGGTCGGCGCTGGTTTACGAGGGGCAGGGGCGCAAACTGGTGCTGGCCTTGAAACACGGCGACCGGACAGAAATCGCGCAGACCGCAGCCGTTTGGCTGGAACGCGCAGCGCAGCCGATGCTGCAGAATGATCCGCTGATCTGCCCGGTGCCGCTGCATTGGACCCGGCTGCTGAAGCGCAAGTACAATCAGTCGGCCGTGCTGGCAGACGCGCTGGCCAGACGTGCGGGATTGCAGCATTGCCCGGACCTGCTGCGCCGGATCCGGAAAACGCCCGCGCTGGAAGGAAAAACACGGGACCAGCGTTACCAGCTTCTAGGGTCCGCCATCGGCGCGCATCCGGGCCGGCTGAACAGGATCAGGGGCCGCAGTGTTCTGATTGTGGACGACGTGATGACCTCTGGCGCCACGCTGTGCGCCTGCACCGATGCCTGCCTGCGGGCGGGAGCAGCCGATGTGCGGGTGGCGGTGCTGGCCCGGGTCACGCAAACGTGAGCCCGGCGGCCTGCCTCTGGCAATTGTTGCAATGAATCCCCAATTCCTCCACAAGCTTCGAAACCAGATCATGGGGTCCTGAATGAAAACGGTAGAAATCTACACCTCGCCTCTGTGCGGTTACTGCCACGCGGCCAAGCGGCTGCTGAACCAGAAGGGTGTGGCATTTTCGGAAGTCAACGTGCTGGAAGAGCCGGAGCGTAAGGCGGAGATGATCCAGCGTGCCAACGGCGGCCGCACCGTGCCGCAGATCTTCATTGGCGGCACTCATGTCGGCGGCTGTGACGACCTCTATGCGCTGGAGCAGGCGGGCAAGCTCGACCCGCTGCTGGCGGCCTGATCCCGGAGAGACAGCATGCGCGCAGCTCTGCTTCAGATGACATCCACCGATATCCCGGCTGAAAACCTGGAAACGGTGAAGGCCATGATGGCGGAGGCTGTGCGCGGCGGGGCCGGGTTTGTATTGACACCGGAAGTTACCAATTGCCTCTCCGGCAGCCGGACGCATCAGAAAGACGTCCTTTGTCATGAAGAGAACGACCCGACTTTGGCGGCCCTGCGGGAAGAGGCGGCCAGGCACGGGGTCTGGCTGCTGTTGGGCTCGCTGGGGGTCAAAACCCGCGACAATGCCGGGCGCTTTGCCAACCGGCAGTTCCTGATCAGCCCGCAGGGTGAAATCGTCGCACGTTACGACAAGATCCACATGTTCGATGTGGAGGTCACGCCAGAGGAAACCTACCGCGAATCCGATGGCTACCGCCCGGGCACCAAGGCCGTCGTGGCGGAAACGCCCTTCGCCAGGATCGGCATGACGATCTGCTATGACGTGCGCTTCCCGCATCTGCACCGGGCGCTGGCCCAAGGCGGAGCTCAAATCCTCACCGTGCCAGCGGCGTACTCCTATGTGACGGGCGCGGCGCATTGGCATTCGCTGCTGCGCGCCCGGGCGATTGAGACCGGGTGTTTCGTGCTGGCGCCGGCGCAAACCGGCAAGCATCCTGCCTCCCGCGGGCCCAGCCGCAAGACCTACGGGCACTCTCTCGCCGTCGCTCCCTGGGGCGAGGTGCTGGCGGATGCGGGCCAGGAGCCCGGCGTCACTTACGTTGATCTCGACCTCGAAAAAGTGGCAGAAGCACGCAAGCGTGTGCCTTCCCTGACCCACGACCGGGAGTTCGACGGACCCTGATGGATGAAACCCATTCCCTGGCGGTATCGCTGTTCAGCGAGATACTCATGGCTGACCAGCTGGCCCGGTCACGCCTCAGCAAAGTGCTGCCTAAGGGTATGGAGCTGTCGCATTTTTCGGTGCTGAACCACCTGGCCCGCGCCGGGCTGGAACGCTCGCCCGCACAGCTGGCCAAGGCGTTTCACGTGACGCGCGGCGCCATGACCAACACGCTGAACAAGCTGGAAGTGGCGGGGTATATCCATGTCCGCCCGGATTGGGATGATGCGCGGCGCAAGATGGTGGCGATCAGCCCTGCGGGCAGACAGGCTCGCGACGCGGCGCTGGCCGGGATCATTCCGGTGATTTCCGAGGTGGTGGGGGAATTGGGCAGCGACCGGGTCCGGGCCGCCCTTCCGATCCTGCGCGAACTGCGCGGCAAGCTTGAGGAAAGCGGCTGATCCGGCCGGCCCCGGCAGCCGGTTGATTGCAACGGTCGCCCAAAAAAGAAGGACGCCCGCAAGCAGGCGCCCTTCCTCCCCATCAGTCCCCATCAATCCGTGAGTGGCGGTCCTGGCAACCTCAGGGCGGACCCGCCGGAAACAGCGGTAAGCAATCCTTCAATTAAAGGGCTTTGCCCCAGGCGAACCGGGTAACATTCCAAATCCGTTACCTGACGTTAACAATCAGGGCGGTGCAACTAAAGGGTGCATAAGGATTACCACCTATCCTTAAGGATAGGCGGCCGCGCCGGCAGGGCGATGGCCGCTGCGGCTCAGCCGGGCTTCACGCTGGCCGTCACATAGTTCACTGACAAATCCCGCTCGGAAATTGACCAGGTCCAGGTGATCGGATTGAACACGAACCCCTTGCGGTCCACCGGCTTCAGCCCGGACTTGCGCAGCAGTTCGAACAGCTCATCCGGCGTGATGAACTTGGACCATTCATGGGTGCCGCGCGGCAGCCAGCGCATGATCACTTCGGCGCCGATGATGGCCATGGCAAAGCTTTTCGGGTTGCGGTTGATGGTCGAGCAGATCTGCAGCCCGCCGGGTTTCAGCAGCAGCTGCGTCGCGGTCAGATAGCTGAGCGGATCGGCGACATGCTCCACCACCTCCATGTTGAGCACCACGTCGAATTGCTCGCCAGCCTCAGCCAGCGCTTCGGCGGTGGTGTGGCGGTAGTCGATCTCAAGCCCCGATTGCTCGGCGTGTATGCGCGAGACCGGCAGGTTGCCCTCGGCGGCATCGGCGCCCACGACCGTCGCGCCCAGCCGCGCCATCGGTTCGCTCAGCAGCCCGCCGCCGCAACCGATGTCCAGCAGCCGAAGCCCCTCAAACGGATTCCGTGACGTCAGGTCGCGGTTAAACTCGGCGGCAATCTGCTTGGTAATGTAATCGAGCCGGCACGGGTTCAGCATGTGCAGCGGCTTGAATTTGCCATTCGGATCCCACCACTCCGCCGCCATCGCCTCGAATTTAGCGATTTCCGCTGGGTCGACCGTGGACTGAGGCGCTTGCATTCCTGTCTCCGTGTGCTCTTTTGTAGTCTGACGTCTCACTAAGGTCAGTAATGGATAGATACCCGGACCAAAAGCGCGCAGTGCATTATCTTTACCCGCCGGTCGAACCCTTTGACCAGCGCATGATCGACGCAGGCCAGGGCCACCGTATATATGCAGAGCAGAGCGGGAATCCAAACGGCATACCCGTGATTGTGTGCCACGGCGGACCCGGCGGCGGCAGCAGCCCGGCGATGCGGCGCTATTTTGATCCAGATGTTTACCGGATCATCCTGTTCGACCAGCGCGGCTGCGGCCGCTCGCGCCCCTACGCCTCCTGCGAGAACAACACCACCTGGCATCTGGTCGCCGATATGGAGCTGATTCGCCGCCAGACCGGCATCGAATCCTGGATCCTGTTCGGCGGCAGCTGGGGGGCGACGCTGGCGCTGATCTATGCCCAGACCCACCCGGACCGCGTGCAGCAGATGATCCTGCGCGGTGTCTTCCTGATGACCAAGGCAGAGCTGGACTGGTTCTATGGCGGCGGCGCCGGCAAGTTCTGGCCCGAAACCTGGGCCAAATTCGTATCGCTGATCCCCGATGGGGAGCGCAGCGACATGATCAGCGCCTATCACAAGCGGCTGTTTTCCGGAAATCTGGACGAGGAAGTGCGCTTTGGCCGTGCCTGGTCGGCGTGGGAAAATGCGCTGGCCACTGTGCATTCCAACGGCCAAAGTGGTGAAAGCCCGGGCGATTACGCCCGCGCCTTTGCCCGCCTGGAGAACCATTATTTCCGAAATGGCGGCTTTCTCGACTATGACGGCCAGATCCTTGCCAATATGGGACGGATTTCCCATATCCCCGGCGTGATCGTGCAGGGCCGCTATGACATGATCTGCCCGCCGTCGTCCGCTTGGCGCCTGAATGAGCTGTGGCCAAATGCGGAGTTGAAGATGGTGCGCAACGCAGGCCATGCTTTGTCGGAGCCGGGAATCAGCGCAGAGCTGGTCCGGGCGATGGACCGGATAGCAGGAGAGCTTGTGCCATGACGCGCATCGACCGCCGCGCGCTGTTCACCTCGGGTGCTGCCGCAGCCCTGCTGGCCGCTGCCGGCGGGTCGGTTCATGCGTCACCCAAGCCGGGCGGTGTGCTGCGTCTGGCGGTTCCGCGGGATGGCGGGATGCTGGAACAGGCCGCCCGCGGCGCAATCTATGACACGCTGACCGAAATCGCTCCGGACGGGCTGCTGCGCGGCGAGCTGGCCACCGGCTGGCAGTCCACGCAGGACGCCCGGACTTGGACCTTCAGCCTGCGGGACGGTGTGGCCTTTCACGATGGCAGCCCGCTGACCGCGGATGATGCCGCCGCCTCGCTCCTGGTGCGGGGAATCACCGGGGCAGAGGTGCAGGCGATCACCGCGCTGGGCAGCCATCAGCTGCTGGTGGAGCTTGAGCAACCGAACCCGCATCTGCCCTATCTGCTGGCCGGCGCCGGCCAGGTGATCGCCCCCGGAGGCGCTTTGCCGGTGCCGCTGTCCGATGCGGTCGGGACTGGCTGCTACAAGGTGGCGCGCGCCCAGGAAGGCCGCCATTTCCGCGCCTCCAAGGTGGCAGATCATTACAAGGCCGACACCGCAGGCTGGGCAGAGACGGTAGAGATCATCGTGATCCCCGACGCCGCTGTCCGGGCCGAAGCCCTGCGTGACGGGTATGTCGATGTGGCAGCCCTGCCGGAGCCGCGGGGCCTGCTGCGCCGGGGCGAGTTTCTGTACCACCCGTCGTCCAGCGATATGGCGCTGGCTGCCCGCCACACGGTCGGCATCCCGCGCAAGGTCGGCCAGCGTGCGCCGCTTGATGACGGCCGCATTGCCGAACGCTGGTGGATCGCCTGACACCGCCCTGCAGCCGTCACGGAAGACAAGCCTTGCAGTTTTCTCCAATCCCCCCTATATGGCTTTGACAACAGCGGCGCGTTGAACCTCTGGCTCAAGGCTCCACCGGGAATTTCGACGGGCCGCGCGCCCGTTTTTTTGTGTTTGCAGGTTTGCGCCTGCCGCTCCAAGTGGAGGTCTGATGACCAACGACCTGATTGCCAAAGCTGCCATCGACCGGCGCCTGGCCGAGATCGTCACCCCGGTGATCGAGGATCTGGGATATGAGCTGGTGCGAATCCGGCTGATGTCTGGTAAGGCGACCACGCTGCAGATCATGGCCGACAAGCCCAACGGCGGCATCGAGGTGGATGATTGCGCCGAGATTTCGAACGCCGTCAGCGCAGCGCTGGACGTCGAAGACCCGATCATTGATGCCTATGCGCTGGAGGTGTCGAGCCCGGGCATTGACCGTCCGCTGACGCGGATGAAAGACTTCGAGATGTTCGAGGGCTACGAGGCCAAGCTTGAAACCGCCGAGACGGTCGGCGGCCGCCGCCGCTTCAAGGGGGAGCTCGCGGGCACCGAGGACGATGAAGTCCTGATCAACATCGAGGATCAGGGCCAGACCGTGACCGTTGGTCTGAAGTTCGACTGGCTGAGCGATGCCAAGCTGGTTCTGACCGACGAACTGATCAAAGAAATGCTGCGTCAGCGCAAAGAGGCCGGGACGCTCAACGAAGACGCATTCGACGAAATCGAGACCGAAGAGTCCGAAGAGGAGAAAAAGTAATGGCTATCACCTCTGCAAACCAGCTGGAGCTGTTGCAAACCGCCGAGGCCGTGGCGCGCGAAAAGATGATCGACCCGGGTCTGGTGATCGAGGCGATGGAAGAGAGCCTCGCCCGTGCGGCCAAGAGCCGCTATGGCGCCGAGATGGATATCCGGGTGTCGATCGACCGCAAGACCGGCCGCGCCACCTTTACCCGCGTGCGCACCGTCGTGGCGGATGACGAGCTGGAAAATTACCAGGCTGAAATGACCGTTGATCAGGCGCGCCAGTACATGGCGAACCCCGAAGTGGGCCAGACCTACGTCGAGGAAGTGCCGCCGGTTGAGATGGGCCGGATCGCCGCCCAGTCGGCCAAGCAGGTGATCCTGCAGAAGGTGCGCGAAGCTGAACGCGACCGCCAGTACGAAGAATTCAAGGACCGCGCCGGCACCATCATCAACGGCCTGGTCAAGCGCGAGGAATACGGCAACGTCATCGTCGATGTGGGTGCGGGCGAAGCCATCCTGCGCCGCAACGAGAAGATCGGCCGCGAAAGCTACCGCCCGAACGACCGTGTGCGCTGCTACATCAAGGACGTGCGCCGCGAGCCGCGCGGTCCGCAGATCTTCCTGTCGCGCACCGCGCCGGAGTTCATGGCCGAGCTGTTCAAGATGGAAGTGCCGGAAATCTATGACGGCATCATCGAGATCAAGGCAGTCGCCCGCGACCCCGGCTCGCGCGCCAAGATTGCTGTTGTCTCCTATGACGGCTCAATCGACCCGGTCGGCGCCTGTGTGGGTATGCGCGGCTCCCGCGTGCAGGCCGTCGTGAACGAGCTGCAGGGCGAGAAGATCGACATCATCCCGTGGAACGAGGACCAGCCGACCTTCCTGGTGAACGCGCTGCAGCCGGCCGAAGTGACCAAGGTGGTGCTCGACGAGGAAGCCGGCAAGATCGAGGTTGTGGTGCCGGAAGAGCAGCTGTCGCTCGCCATCGGCCGCCGCGGCCAGAACGTGCGCCTGGCGTCGCAGCTCACCGGTCTCGATATCGACATCATGACCGAGGAAGAAGAGTCGGCCCGCCGCCAGAAGGAATTCGAGGCGCGCACGAAATTGTTCATGGAGACCCTTGATCTGGACGAGTTCTTTGCCCAGCTTCTGGTGTCTGAGGGCTTCACCAACCTGGAAGAGGTTGCCTATGTCGAGCTCGATGAACTGCTGGTCATTGACGGTGTTGACGAAGGCACCGCCGAGGAACTGCAGGCCCGTGCCCGCGACTATCTGGAAGCCCAGGCCAAGGCGGCCCTGGATGCGGCCCGCGAGCTGGGCGCCGAGGAAAGCCTGATCCAGTTCGAGGGTCTGACCCCGCAGATGGTCGAGGCGCTGGCCAAGGACGACGTGAAGTCGCTTGAAGATTTCGCCACCTGCGCGGACTGGGAACTGGCCGGAGGCTGGACCTCCAACGGCGGCGAGCGGATCAAGGATGACGGCATCCTGGAGCCTTTCGGCGTATCGCTGGAAGACGCACAGGACATGGTCATGACCGCCCGCATCATGCTGGGCTGGGTGGATCCGGCTGAGCTGGAAGCGGAAGCGGCGGAAGACGACGACGCTGGCGAAGAGGAAAGCGAAGCCTGATCCCGGGCTTTGCAAAGGAGACCTGAATGACACGCGGCGGCGTTCAAAAAGACCGGTCCGAAGGCAGCGAGCGTAAATGCATCGCAACCGGCGAGACCCAGCCCAAACAGGGGCTCATCCGTTTTGTGATGGGGCCCGAGGGCCAGGTTGTGCCCGATGTGATGGAGAAGCTGCCGGGCCGGGGCGTCTATGTGACGTCCAGCCACTCGGCGCTGGAAACCGCCGTCAAAAAGAAGCTGTTCGCCCGCGGCTTCAAATCGCAGGTCCAGGTCTCCAGCGGGCTTGCCGGCGAGGTGGAGACCCAAGTGGCCCGCCGCCTCGTCGGGCTGATCAGCCTGGCGCGCAAGTCGGGCGACGCGGTGGCCGGTTTCGAGAAGGTCAAGGACTGGCTGGCCAAGGAAGAGGCCCGGGTACTGATCCAGGCCTCTGACGGGTCGGGCCGCGGAAAGTCGAAGCTGAGCACGCCCTACAAGGGCAAATTTATCGGCTGCCTTACGGCGGACGAGCTGGGAATGGCATTTGGGCGCCAAACTGTGATACATGCCGCCCTCGCCTCTGGCGGACTCAGCAAACGTGTTGTAGATGAGGCGCAACGACTGCAAGGTTTGCGCGAAACGGTGGGCGGCAGCGGCCGCACGGAAGGATAAGTAGCTTTATGAGCGATAGTGACGGCAAAAAGACACTGGGTCTGCGTGGGGGTTCCCGTCCGGGGAACGTGAAACAGAGTTTCAGCCATGGACGGACCAAGAATGTCGTAGTGGAAACCAAGCGCAAGCGCGTGGTGGTTCCCAAGCCGGGTGCGGCCAAAAGCGGCAGCGGTGCTGCACCGGCAGCGTCCGGATCCCGCCGGCCTGCCGGCATCAGCGATGCAGAGATGGAGCGCCGCCTGAAGGCGCTGCAGGCCGCCAAGGCCCGCGAGGTTGAAGAAGCCGCGCAGCGCGAAGCCGAGGAAAAGGCCCGCGCCGAAGAGCGTGAGCGCCGCCGCGCCGAAGCGGAAGCCAAGGAGCGCGAGCAGCGCGAAGCCGAAGAACGCGCCCGCCAGAAAGCCGAAGAGGAAGAGCGCAAGCGCGCCGAGGAAGCAGAAGCAGCCAAACGGGCCGCCGCTGCACCCGCGCCTGCGGAAAAAGCGGAGCGTCCGGCACCGAACAAGCCGGCTCCGGCGGCAACTCCGCGCAAGTCCGAGCGTGAGCGCGAGCAGCGCCCGACCCGCGGCAAGGGCCGTGACGACAACCGCCGCTCCGGCAAGCTGACGCTTGGCCAGGCCACCGGCGGCGAGGGCAACCGCCAGCGCTCGATGGCGGCGATGAAGCGCAAGCAGGAGCGTGCGCGCCAGAAAGCCATGGGCGGCTCGGTTGAGCGGGAAAAGGTTGTGCGCGACGTGCAGCTGCCGGAAACCATCGTGGTGTCCGAGCTGGCCAACCGCATGGCTGAACGCGTTGCCGACGTGGTGAAATCGCTCATGCAGATGGGCATGATGGTCACCCAGAACCAGTCGATCGACGCCGACACCGCCGAACTCATCATTGAGGAATTCGGCCACAAGGTGACCCGCGTTTCCGACGCCGACGTCGAGGACGTGATCAAAGAGGTTGAGGACAAGGACGAGGACCTGAAGCCGCGTCCGCCGGTCATCACCATCATGGGCCACGTCGACCACGGCAAGACCTCTCTGCTGGACGCGATCCGCGACGCCCGCGTTGTGGCAGGCGAAGCCGGCGGCATCACCCAGCACATCGGCGCCTATCAGGTGACCACCGAAAGCGGCACTGTGCTCAGCTTCCTGGATACACCGGGCCACGCGGCCTTCACCTCGATGCGCTCGCGCGGTGCGCAGGTGACCGATATCGTGGTTTTGGTTGTCGCCGCGGACGATGCGGTGATGCCGCAGACCGTCGAGGCGATCAACCACGCCAAAGCGGCGGGTGTTCCAATGATTGTGGCGATCAACAAGATCGACAAGCCGGCCGCAAACCCGATGAAGGTCCGCACCGATCTTCTGCAGCACGAGGTGGTCGTGGAAGCCATGTCCGGCGAAGTGCAGGATGTGGAAGTCTCCGCCGTCACCGGCCAGGGCCTGGACGAGCTGCTGGAAGCCATTGCGCTGCAAGCGGAAATCCTGGAGCTGAAGGCCAACCCGAACCGCGCCGCGCAAGGCGCCGTGATCGAGGCGCAGCTGGATGTGGGCCGCGGCCCCGTGGCGACCGTTCTGATCCAGAACGGTACCCTGCGCCAGGGCGACATCTTTGTTGTGGGTGAGCAGTACGGCAAGGTCCGCGCGCTGATCAACGACAAGGGCGAGCGCGTGCAGGAAGCTGGCCCCTCGGTTCCGGTCGAGGTGCTGGGTCTCAACGGCACCCCGGAAGCGGGCGACGTTCTGAACGTCACCGAAACCGAAGCGCAGGCCCGCGAGATCGCTGAGTACCGCGCCCAGGCCGCCAAGGACAAGCGCGCCGCTGCCGGTGCTGCGACCACGCTGGAACAGCTGATGGCCAAGGCCAAGGAAGACGAAAACGTCTCTGAGCTGCCGATCCTGGTCAAGGCTGACGTGCAGGGCTCTGCCGAGGCTATCGTACAGGCGATGGAAAAGATCGGCAACGAAGAGGTGCGTGTCCGCGTGCTGCATTCGGGCGTCGGTGCGATCACCGAAACCGATGTCGGCCTCGCCGAAGCTTCGGGTGCGCCGATCATGGGCTTCAACGTCCGTGCGAACGCCTCGGCCCGCAACACCGCGAACCAGAAGGGTGTGGAGATCCGCTACTATTCGGTGATCTATGACCTTGTGGACGACGTGAAGGCGGCGGCCTCCGGCCTGCTGTCGGCAGAGATCCGCGAGAACTTCATCGGCTACGCGCAGATCAAGGAAGTCTTCAAGGTCACCGGTGTTGGCAAGGTTGCCGGCTGTCTGGTCACCGAAGGCATTGCCCGCCGCTCGGCAGGCGTGCGCCTGCTGCGCGATAACGTGGTGATCCACGAAGGCACGCTGAAGACCCTGAAGCGCTTCAAGGACGAAGTCGCCGAAGTTCAGTCCG
Source organism: Leisingera aquaemixtae (assembly GCF_006740765.1). GTDB lineage: Bacteria > Pseudomonadota > Alphaproteobacteria > Rhodobacterales > Rhodobacteraceae > Leisingera > Leisingera aquaemixtae. The sequence continues at coordinate 3,295,546 of NZ_CP041159.1, read as the reverse complement.
GTCAGGAATGCGGTATGGCGTTCGAAAACTACGACGATATCCGTCCGAACGACGTGATCGAGATTTTCGAGCGCGAGGAAGTGACCCGCACCCTCGACTAATCGGTCCGCGATCGGAAAAATTCAAAGGCCCCGGCAACCCTGCTGGGGCCTTTTTCTGTGCGCCGGACGGGCCTGTCCGGCGCGGGAAATTCGTGCAGCAGCTGACGAAGCGTCTGGGGGGGCAAAGGCCGGCCCTTGGCGGTCCGGCGGAGCATCAAACCAGGCCCTTCGCTGCTGCACTGTCACAGTGCCCGGGCCGGCCGGTAAATCATAGCTGGCGAAAGGACGGTTTCCCGTTCCAAAAGGAGAGGTGTCCTGCCTGAAAGCTAATTCCAGCACCCGGTCTCGCTGCTGCTTATGCATTTGGCAAAGGGCAGCTGCTGGCAGCTGCCCTTTCAGTGTGCCTGATGTGCGTGAGTGGCGGCTCAGGCGGCTGGCGTCACTGGCTGGCCTTGATAGGTTATTGAACCAACCCGCACCGCGATTCTCCCGTCGGGGAGTGCCCGTATGAAACTGCCTTGAACCAGGGAAAACTTACCGATTGCGATTGTTCTAAGCATGGTCCGGTCCTGCCTAATTACAATTCAGGGTAGTGGCTTGCTCCGTATACTAATGCTCAATTAGATTGATTAACAAAGCGTTACCCGTGCGGCCGGCAGCAGTTAAACGCCCGGTAAACCGGAAGAAAACCGGTCCGGACGGGCGTCTGGCCCAGGGGTTCGGAGGTCTCAGAGCCAATCGCGCAGGATCGGGATCAGGGGGATATCGGCCGGCGGCATCGGATAGTCGCGCAGGTCCTGCGGACGCACCCATTTCAGGGTCTGGCCTTCCTTTGCTTGCGGGATGCCTTCCCACTTGCGGCAGGCAAACAGCGGCATCAGCAGGTGGAAATCCTCGTAGGAATGGCTGGCAAAGGTCAGCGGCGCAAGGCAGGAGGCCCAGGTGCCGATCCCCAGTTCCTCGTGCAGCTCGCGGATCAGCGCGGCCTCCGGTGTCTCCCCCGGTTCGATCTTGCCGCCGGGAAATTCCCACAGGCCGGCCATGGATTTCCCCTCGGGCCGCTGCGCCAGCAGCACGCGCCCATCGGCATCGATGAGCGCGACAGCGGAAACCAGAACAGTTTTCATGACCGGTAATCCGCGTTGATAGAGATGTACTGATGCGTCAGGTCGCAGGTCCAGACAGTCGCCTGGCCGCTGCCAAGGCCCAGATCCACCTTGATGGTGATCTCCTGCTTCTTCATCTCTGCCGCACCCAGCTCTTCCTTGTAGCCGGGCGAGACCCAGCCCTTTTCCGCCACCAGAACATCGCCAAAGGAAATCGACAGCTGGTCGCGGTCCGCTTCGGCGCCGGATTTGCCGATCGCCATCACCACGCGGCCCCAGTTCGGATCCTCGCCCGCGATGGCGGTTTTCACCAGCGGCGAGTTGGCAATTGCCAGCCCATGCACCTTGGCATCGGCGTCGGAGGCTGCTCCGGTCACCTGGATTTCGACGAACTTGGTTGCGCCTTCCCCGTCGCGCACCACCTGGTGGGACAGATCCAGCATGACCCGCTCCAGCCCCGCCGCAAACTCTGCGTTGCCGGTGGCATCCACGCCCGAGGCGCCGGTGGCACACAGCATCAGGCTGTCGGAGGTCGAGGTGTCGCTGTCCACGGTGATGCAATTGAAGGTCCGGTCGCAGATCTCCGCCAGCTGCGCCTGCAGCGCCGCCTGCTCGACCTTCGCATCGGTGAAGATGTAGACCAGCATCGTCGCCATGTCCGGTGCAATCATGCCCGAGCCTTTGGCAATGCCGGCGATCTTGACGGTCTTCCCTTCGATCCCGACCGTTGCGCTGGCACCTTTGGCGAAGGTGTCGGTGGTCATGATCGCCCTGGCGGCACCTTCCAGCGCGGTCTCGTCCAGTGCATCGTTCAGTTCGCCGATCTTCGCGACGATGCGGTCATGCGGCAGCGGTTCGCCGATCACGCCGGTCGAGGCGGTAAAGACACGCTCCGCCGGGACGCCTGCCGCAGCGGCAACCGCAGAGGTGATCTCTGCCACCGAGGTCTGCCCGTGACGGCCGGTAAAGGCGTTGGAGTTGCCAGAGTTTACCAGGATTGCCGCGCCGGCATCCGCAGCTCCGCCCAATTTGGCCTGGCAGTCCAGTACCGGGGCAGAACGGGTCTTGGAGCGCGTGAACACGCCGGCAACAGAGGTGCCCGGATCCATCACCGCCAGCATCACATCGGTGCGGCCTTGGTATTTCACACCGGCAGACGCAGAGGCAAAACGTACTCCCTTGATGACCGGCAGGTCGGGAAAGCTGGCGGGGGCCAGCGGCGAGACGGGCAGGGATTTCGCCATGATCAGTTCCTTACCAGGCTGAGGTCTTGCAGAATGGCCGGATCCAGATCCTCGATCTCGGGCCGCTCGATTTCGGACGCGGCGGTCAGCTCGTTCACACGCGCCTCGACCGCTTTCTGCTGCAGTTCATCGGCAAGCTGCGCCCGGACTTCATCGAATTCCGGGGCTTCGGTCTTGCGGCGCTCATTCAGCAGGATCACGTGCCAGCCGAATTGGGTCTGCACCGGGCCGGAGACCTCGCCCGAGCGCAGCTTGATCACCGCTTCTTCGAATTCCGGCACCATGCGGCCGGTGGTGAACCAGCCCAGATCGCCGCCGCTGGGGCCGGAGGGGCCGGTGGAGCGTTCCTTGGCGAGGGTGGCAAAATCGGCGCCGTCATCCAGCTCCTTGATTACGTCCAGCGCGTCCTCCTCGGTTTCGACCAGAATGTGGGCGGCGTGGAATTCATCGCCGCCGTCGCCGGAGGAGTATTTCTCCTCATAGGCCGCACGCAGCGCTTCTTCGCCGCTGGCGTTGTCCATCACCATCTCGATCACATTTGCCGCCAGCATGGCGCGCTCTTCGTTTTCGACCGACAGCTCCACATAGCGGGGCACCTCGCCATGCAGCTGCTGTTTCAGCGCGGTCTGCTGCACCAGCTGGTCAAGGATCGCGTTGAACAACACGTCATCCGGAAGCTGCTTGTACTGCTCCGGCAGGTTTTCGCGCGCCATGATCATATGGCCGATGGTGATATCTTCGCCATTGACCGTGGCAACCACCGTGTTGGCATGGGGTGCGGCAACTGCCGCAAGCGGAAGCGCTGCGCAGGCCGCCACTGCCATACCGCACAGAAAAGTGAGACCTTTACGCATAGAAATCTTCCTATTCCTTGGCCGCCGGGGGGCGTGCCGTTGACACTCTAAACCCTGCCGCTTACATCGCTCTGAGGCCATTGGCAGGACCGTCTTTCCACCTTGTTTATGGGTTGCGGACACGGCGGGCAAGCCTGCCCGATGCAAAGGCCGGAGATAGGATCGCTGGAGAAAACATGCTGGGTTTCGGAACACTCGCCAAAAAGGTTTTCGGCACGCCGAACGACCGTAGGATCAAGGCGACGCGGCCGCTGATCGCACAGATCAACGCGCTGGAGGACGAGTTCGCGAAGCTCAGCGACGACGGGCTGATCGGTAAGACCGAAGAACTGCGCAAGCGCGCCCTGGACGGCGAAAGCCTGGACGCGCTGCTGCCGGAGGCTTTTGCCAACGTGCGCGAAGCGGCCAAGCGGGCCCTGGGCCTGCGCGCCTTTGACACCCAGCTGATGGGCGGCGTGTTCCTGCATCAGGGCAACATTTCCGAGATGAAGACCGGCGAGGGCAAAACCCTCGTGGCGACTTTCCCGGCCTATCTGAACGCGCTGACCGGCAAGGGCGTCCACGTGGTCACGGTGAACGAATACCTGGCCAAGCGCGACAGCGAATGGATGGGCAAGGTGTTTGCCCAGCTCGGCATGACCACCGGCGTGATCTGGTCCGGTCAGGCCGACGCCGAAAAGATGGCCGCCTATGGCTGCGACGTCACCTATGCCACGAACAACGAACTGGGCTTCGATTACCTGCGCGACAACATGAAACCGTCGCTGGACCAGGTGTTCCAGAAGCAGCACAACTTTGCCATCGTCGACGAGGTGGACTCGATCCTGATCGACGAGGCCCGCACCCCGCTGATCATTTCCGGCCCCGCCGAGGACCGCTCCGAGCTGTACGCGACCATCGACAAGATGATCCCGCTGCTGTCGGAGGAGCATTATGAGGTCGACGAGAAAACCCGCGGTGTGACCTTCACCGAGGACGGCAACGAGTATCTGGAGCAGACGCTGCGCCAGCATGGGCTCTTGGAAGAAGAGGCCTCGCTCTACGATCCCGAAAGCACAACCGTCGTCCACCACGTGAACCAGGCGCTGCGCGCGCACAAGCTGTTTCAGCGCGACAAGGACTATATCGTCCGCGACGGCCAGGTGGTGCTGATCGACGAATTCACTGGCCGCATGATGCCGGGCCGCCGCCTGTCCGAAGGGCTGCACCAGGCCATCGAAGCCAAGGAAGATGTGCAGATCCAGCCGGAAAACACCACCCTGGCCTCTGTCACCTTCCAGAACTACTTCCGCCTCTACGACAAGCTGTCGGGCATGACCGGCACCGCGATGACCGAGGCGGAGGAATTCGCCGAAATCTACAGCCTCGGCGTGGTCGAAGTGCCGACCAACCGCCCGATCGCGCGGGTGGATGAGGACGATCAGGTCTACCGCACCGCCCGCGAGAAATACGAGGCGATGATCAAGGAAGCCAAGAAGGCAAATGAGAAGGGCCAGCCGGTCCTCCTGGGCACCACCTCGATCGAGAAATCAGAGCTGCTGAGCCAGCTGCTGGAGAAGGAAGGCATCCCGCACAACGTGCTGAACGCCCGCCACCATGAGCAGGAAGCGCAGATCGTCGCCGATGCTGGCCGCTTTGGCGCGGTGACCATCGCCACCAACATGGCCGGCCGCGGTACCGACATTCAGCTGGGCGGCAACGTCGAATTGAAGGTGCTGGAGGCGCTGGAGGCAAACCCCGATGCGGATCCGGCCCAGCTGCGTGCGGCTGAGGAAGCCAAGCACGCCGAGGAAAAGCAGAAAGTGCTGGATGCCGGCGGGCTGTTTGTTATGGCGTCCGAACGCCACGAAAGCCGCCGCATCGACAACCAGCTGCGCGGCCGTTCGGGCCGTCAGGGCGACCCGGGCCGCACCCGCTTCTACCTCAGCCTCGAAGACGACCTGATGCGAATCTTCGGCTCCGAACGGCTGGACAAGCTGCTGTCGTCGCTGGGCATGAAGGAAGGCGAAGCGATCATTCACCCCTGGGTGAACAAGTCGCTGGAACGCGCCCAGGCCAAGGTCGAGGGCCGCAACTTCGACATGCGCAAGAACGTGCTGAAGTTCGACGACGTGATGAACGACCAGCGCAAGGTGATCTTCAGCCAGCGCCGCGAGATCATGGCGGCCGAGGACCTGTCCGAGATCGTCGACGACATGCGCCACGAGGTGATCGACGACCTTCTCGACACCCATATGCCGCCCAAGACCTATGCGGACCAGTGGGACACCGCGGGCCTGCAGGAGCAGGTGCGTGAGATGCTGGGCATCGAGGTGCCGGTGGCGGCATGGGCCGCCGAAGAAGGCGTCGATGACGAGCAGATCCGCGAGCGCCTGGTGGAGGCCTCCGACAAGCTGATGGCGGAAAAGGCCGCGGCCTTTGGTCCGGAGAACATGCGCAACATTGAAAAGCAGGTGCTGCTGCAGACCATCGACAAGAAATGGCGCGAACACCTGCTGACGCTGGAGCATCTGCGCTCGGTTGTCGGGTTCCGCGGCTACGCGCAGCGCGATCCGCTCAACGAGTACAAGAACGAGAGCTTCCAGCTGTTTGAAAGCATGCTCGACAGTCTGCGCGAGGAAGTGTCCCAGCAGCTGAGCCGGGTGCGCCCGATGACCGAGGAAGAGCAGCAGCAGATGCTGATGGAAATGGCGGCCCGGCAGGCTGCGATGCAGAAGTTGGCGGCCGCGCCTGCCCCTGCTGAAGCCGCCGCAGAAGAACCCGTACCGGGCTTTGCCGAGGATGATCCCTCCACGTGGGGCAACCCCTCGCGCAACGACAAATGCCCCTGCGGCTCCGGCAAGAAGTTTAAGCACTGCCACGGCAGCCTCGCCTGACCGCAGGCCCCGAACACTCAGGGTCCGGCCAAAACACCGGAACCTGCCTCCCGGCCGCGGAGGGTGAGTACTCCCGCCCGTCTCCGGTCTTTGTCCAAAGACCGCTCCCGTTGGGCGTAGCGCTGCGCGATGCGCAGCGCTACGCCCAAGGCTGCCAGGGAGTTTCTGGCGAAGCCAGGGCCCCCGCAGGCGCGGGAGTTCCCCGCCTGAGTTTTCGCGTTGTTGTTTCCACCTCTGCAACAATGATGGCAAAGCTGCCGCATTTGCCGGAATCTCTCCCGGTTGAGGCCACAAACCGGCCGGCATTTTCAGCCAAGCTTGCGTTGACAGACAGGTTCAGGAGGATCCCATGCTGAGCAAACAGGTGGTGCTGACAAGTGCGATGACACTGGCGTGCGCCTTGGGCATCGGGTTCTTTATGCAGGCATCCAGCCCCCGCTGGGCGGGGGAGGCGGCTGCTGCAGCAGACCCGCAGCTGCCGCCCGAACCCGGGCCGGCTGAACTCAAGATTGAGAATATCACCCTGACCTCCCGCCGGGCTGAACCGGCCCTTTCTGACGTGCAGCCGCAATCCGCGCCTCTGGCGCAGCCCGGCGCCTGCAATGTGACAGCAGCGGCTGAAGCTGGCCCCATGGCCATGGTGTCCCTCACCGTTTCCGCGCCGTGCCACGGCGGCGAGCGCTTGACCGTGCATCACAGCGGCATGACCTTCACCGCCGCACTGGACCGGTCCGGGCACTTCGCAGCGCAGGTTCCGGCCCTGACGCGGACCGCGGTTTATATTGCGGAGACCGCTAGCGGAGGCGGTGCGGTTGCCGTTGCCGAAGCTGCGGACGCGGAGACCGTGGAGCGCGTGGTTCTGCAGTGGAGCGGCAGCAGCGGCCTTGAAATTCACGCCCGGGAGTTCGGCGCGGGGTATGGCAGCACCGGCCATGTCTGGCACGGGGCGGCGTCCGGCCTGTCTGCCGGGCAGGTGATCCGGCTTGGTGATGCCAGCCTTCTGGCGCCGCGTATCGCCGAAATCTACAGCGTCCCGTCCCGCCAGACAGGCCGCTCCGGAACGGTCTCCGTGACCGCCGAAGCGGAGGTGACGGGCCAGAACTGCGGCCGCGATATTTCGGCCCAGGCGCTGCAGCTGAGCGGCGGACGGCTCAGCAGCCGGGATCTGGTGATTGCAATGCCGGATTGCGATGCTCAGGGCAGTTTTCTGGTGTTGAATAATCTGGTGGAAGACCTGAAAATCGCCTCCAACTGATTTGCGGTAACTTCAGGTATCCATATGACCTTCTTGCGTGCGGCCGTCTGCGCCGCACTTTTTCTGGCGGCTTTCGCGCGCGCGCTTGCGGCCGAGGATGTCACCCTATCTTCGCCGGATGGCGCGGTTGAGATCACCGGCACGCTGCTGGGCTTCGACGGCGAGTTTTACCGGGTGCAGACCCAGTTCGGCGAACTCACCGTGGACGGCTCCGGCGTGTCCTGCGAGGGGCCGGGCTGTCCCAGCCTGTCCGGGTTTGTGGCGGAGATAACCCTGGCGGGGTCATCCACCATGTCCGAAGTGCTGCTGCCGGCGCTGATCGAGGGGTTTGCGCTGCGCAACGGCTACCAGACCCGGCGGGAACCGCTGCCGCAGGGCAACTTCAGCCATGTCCTGCTGCGCGGCCAGCAGCCTGCTGCCCGGTTCACCTTCACGGCCAGCAATACCGATGCCGGGTTTGCGGCGCTGATCGCGGATGAGGCCGATGTGGCGATGGCGCTGCGCGAGATCCGCCCGCTGGAGCAAAAGGCGGCCCGCGCCGCGCAGCTGGGGGATCTGACCGCACCCGGCCGCAGCCGCGTGCTGGCGCTGGACGCCTTCGTGCCGGTGGTGGCGCCCGGCAATCCGGTGCGGGAGATTTCCTTGCCGCAACTGGCGCAGGTTCTGTCCGGCCGGATTGCCAACTGGAAGGAGCTTGGCGGCCCCGACGCGCCGATTTCCCTGCATATGCCAGTGTCCGGCTCCGGGCTGGCGCAAGCGGTGGAGGATAAGCTGATGGCGCCTTTTGGCGCCGGGTTCGCGCCGCAGATCCGGCGTCACGACCGCAGCAGCACACTGGTGCGCCAGGTTCTGGTCGACCCGTTTTCCATCGGAATCGCCAGCTATGCGGAGAAGGGCGCGGCGCGGATGCTGACGCTGACGGGGCCGTGCGGGTTTTCCCTGCAGGCCAGCCGCTGGGCGGTGAAGACCGAGGATTATCCCCTGACGGTGCCGATGTTCCTGTACCTTCCGGCCCGCCGCCTGCCCAAGGTGGCGCGGGATTTCCTGACCTATGTTCGCGGGCCGGCGGCGCAGGCGGTGATCCGCCGGGCGGGGTTCGTGGATCAGGCGCCGGAGCTGATCCCGGTCAGCCGCCAGGGCAGCCGCTTTGCCAATGCGATCCTGGCCGCAGAGGGTGAGGCCGGGCTGGAAGAGCTGCAGCGGCTGGTCACGGTGCTGGGCGGGATGCGGCGGCTGACAGCCTCCTTCCGGTTCGAGCCCGGCTCAGCCCGCCCGGATGCGCAGTCCCGCAGCAATATCGAGCAGCTGGCCCGGGCGCTGGAAGCCGGGGAATTTGATGCCAAGGAGATTGTTTTTGCGGGGTTTTCCGACGGTGTCGGGCCTGCGGAGGGCAACCGGCAGATCGCGCTGAAACGCGCGGGCGCAGTGCGTGACGCAGTGGTGAAGGCCGCCGAGACTGCCGATATCAGCCGGGTTCGGATCCGGACCGAGGGCTTTGGCGAGGCGCTGCCGATGGCCTGTGATGACAGCGCCTGGGGCCGCCAGATCAACCGCCGGGTCGAGGTCTGGGTGCGCTAGGAGCGGCACGCCGGGCGCGCTCCCGCGCGTTTGGCAAGGCATCAGGGATGCCCTGCAACGCCTAGGGCCGGGCACCGCGCTGGCGCGCGGTGCGGCCGCGCTAGAGAAGCCCCTGGGCGCGGAAGCTGAGCTCGGTGGATTTGCCGATGATCAGGTGGTCGTGCAGGGTGATGCCAAGTGCGGTGAGGGCGGCCTGGATCTGGTCCGTCATGCCGATGTCACTGTCCGATGGCGTGGGGTCGCCGGACGGATGATTGTGCACTAAAATCAAGGCGCTGGCGTTCAACTCAAGGGCGCGTTTGGCGACCTCCCGCGGGTAGACGGGAACGTGATCGACGGTGCCGCGGGCCTGTTCCTCGTCCGCGATCAGCACGTTCTTGCGGTCCAGGAACAGGATACGGAACTGCTCTGTCTCGCGGTGGGCCATGGTGGTGTGGCAATAGTCCAGCAGCGCGTCCCAGCTGGAGATCACCTGCCGCTGCATCACCCGGGCGCGGGCCATCCGGTGGGCTGCAGCCTCCAGCACTTTGAAATCGATGATGACGGCATCGCCGATGCCTTTGACACGCGCCAGACGTTCCGGCGAGGCAGTCACCACGCGGTTGAAATCCCCAAAGGTTTCAAGCAGTTGCCGCGCCAGGGGTTTGACGTCCCGGCGCGGGATGGAGCGGAACAGGAGCAGCTCCAGCAGCTCGTAATCCGGCATTGCCGCGGCGCCGCCCTGCATGAAGCGCTCGCGCAGGCGGGCGCGGTGATCTTTGATGTAGGAGGGCAGGCGGCCCGGAGACAGGGGGGCCGCAGGGGTGTCGTCGCCGCCGGGAAACAGCGGCAGGGAGACGTCCTCGAATGCGGGATCCTGTGCCATACTGCCATAGTGCCGCCATCATGGTTGAGGAAGTGTTAACTCCCGCCGCAAGGTACGCCGCGATGCGGCGGCAGAGCGGGGGTGACAGGCGTGCACCCCCTGTACACCCCCTGTGCACCGCCGCGGTGCGGCGTGCCTGGATTCTGCCGCGGCCGGCTGGCAATAGGTTCGGGCGGAGCGCTAAAGAAAAAGCGCCCCGGCAGGGGCGCTTTCATCTGCGGCTCAGCTGGGCAAAACCCCGGCCTCAGCCTTTCATTCCGTCCCAGAAGCTTTTCACCGAAGAGAAGAAGCTGCGGGATTCGGGGTTGGTGTTTTCCGCGGAGATGTCCTCGAACTCGCGCAGAAGCTCCTTCTGGCGCGTGGTGAGGTTCATCGGGGTTTCCACCGCCAGTTCGATGAACATGTCGCCGGTGGCGCCGCCACGGAGCGCCGGCATGCCCTTGCCGCGCAGGCGCATCTGACGGCCCGACTGGCTGCCCTCGGGGATCTGCACCCGGCCGCGGCCGCCGTCGATGGTCGGCACCTCGATGGAGCCGCCAAGTGCTGCCTTGGCCATGCTGACCGGCACCCGGCAGTAGAGGTTGTTGCCGTCACGCTCGAACAGCTTATGCGCCGAGACCTCGACAAAGATGTAGAGGTCGCCCGGAGGGCCGCCGCGCAGGCCGGCTTCGCCTTCGCCTGCCAGGCGGATGCGGGTGCCGGTTTCGACGCCTGCCGGAATGTTCACCGACAGCGAGCGGTCCTTTTCCACCCGGCCGTGGCCATGGCAGGATTTGCACGGGTTCTTGATGATCTGGCCCAGGCCCGAACAGGTCGGGCAGGTGCGTTCGACGGTGAAGAAGCCCTGCTGCGCGCGGACCTTGCCCATGCCGGAGCAGGTCGGGCAGTTGGTCGGCTCGACCCCGCCTTCGGCGCCGGTGCCCTCGCAAGAGGAGCAGGCCACTGACGTCGGCACCTTGATGGTCTTGTGCAGGCCGGAAAAGGCCTCTTCGAGCGAGACCCGCAGGTTATACCGCAAGTCGGCACCGCGGGCGGCCCGCTGCCGTCCGCCGCCGCCGCGCTGGCCGCCCATGAAGTCGCCGAACAGATCGTCGAACACATCCGAGAAGGCGGAGGAGAAATCGCCGCCGCCAAAGCCCTGGCCGTGGCCGCCGCCCATGCCGTTTTCAAAGGCGGCATGGCCAAAGCGGTCGTAGGCCGCCTTTTTGTCAGCGTCCTTCAGAACGTCGTAGGCCTCATTGGCCTCTTTGAACTGCGCCTCGGCGTCCGGATTGTCCTTGTTCCGGTCGGGATGCAGTTCCTTGGCCTTCTTGCGAAAGCCTTTTTTGATTTCGTCAGCGGTGGCGCCTTTGGCCACCCCGAGAACGTCGTAATAGTCGCGTTTTGACATCGGTTACCCCATCTGCCTCAACGAAAATGGGCCGGTCCGGGGTACGGACCGGCCCGCTTTGGCCTGAGTGTCAGGCGTTAGCGCTTGTCGTCGTCCAGGTCTTCAAATTCGGCGTCAACAATGTCGTCATCGGCCGGGCCTGCGGACGCATTATCCGCGGCTGCGGGCTCTTCCTCGGCTTCTTCGGCCTGCGCCTTGTAGATCGCCTCGCCCAGCTTCATCGCGGCCTCGGTGACGTTCTGGATGCCGGACTTGATCTTCTCGGCGGACGATTTCTCGTTCTCCAGATCGTCCTTCAGCGCAGCCACGGCCAGTTCGATCACTTCGACGGTGGACGGGTCTACCTTGTCGCCGTGCTCTTCCACCGATTTCTCGGTCGAGTGGATCAGCGATTCGGCTTGGTTCTTGGCTTCCACCAGCTCGCGGCGTTCCTTGTCCGCCTCGGCGTTGGCTTCGGCGTCCTTGACCATCTTTTCGATGTCGTCGTCGGACAGGCCGCCCGATGCCTGGATGGTGATCTGCTGTTCCTTGCCGGTCGCCTTGTCCTTGGCGCCGACCGACACGATGCCGTTGGCGTCGATGTCGAAGGTCACTTCGATCTGCGGCATGCCGCGCGGTGCCGGCGGGATGTCTTCCAGGTTGAACTGGCCGAGCATCTTGTTGTCGGCAGCCATTTCACGCTCGCCCTGGAACACGCGGATGGTCACGGCGTTTTGGTTGTCTTCCGCGGTCGAGAACACCTGGCTCTTCTTGGTCGGGATGGTGGTGTTGCGGTCGATCAGGCGGGTGAAGACGCCGCCCAGGGTTTCGATGCCCAGCGACAGCGGGGTCACGTCGAGCAGCACCACGTCCTTGACGTCGCCCTGCAGAACGCCGGCCTGGATCGCGGCGCCCATGGCAACCACTTCATCCGGGTTCACACCCTTGTGCGGCTCCTTGCCGAAGAACTTGGTCACTTCCTCGATGACACGCGGCATCCGGGTCATGCCGCCGACCAGAACCACCTCGTCAATGTCGGAGGCGGAGAGGCCTGCGTCCTTGAGAGCCGCCTTGCAGGGGTCCATCGAACGCTTGATCAGGTCGGAAACCAGGCTTTCCAGCTTGGCGCGGGTCAGCTTCATCACCATGTGCAGCGGCTGGCCCGAGGACGGGTCCATCGAGATGAATGGCTGGTTGATCTCGGTCTGCGAGGTGGAGGACAGTTCGATCTTGGCTTTTTCAGCAGCCTCTTTCAGGCGCTGCAGAGCCATCTTGTCCTTGGACAGATCGACGCCGTTTTCCTTTTTGAACTCATCCGCCAGATAGTTGACGATGCGCATGTCGAAGTCTTCGCCGCCCAGGAAGGTGTCGCCATTGGTCGACTTCACTTCGAACAGGCCGTCGTCGATTTCCAGAATGGTCACGTCGAAGGTGCCGCCGCCGAGGTCATAAACGGCGATGGTCTGGGTGTTCTCTTTGTCCAGGCCATAGGCCAGCGCAGCCGCGGTCGGCTCGTTGATGATGCGCAGCACTTCGAGGCCCGCGATCTTGCCGGCGTCTTTGGTGGCCTGACGCTGGGCGTCGTTGAAGTAGGCAGGCACGGTGATCACCGCCTGGGTGACTTCCTCGCCCAGGTAGGATTCCGCGGTTTCCTTCATCTTGCCCAGGGTGAAAGCGGAGATTTGCGACGGGGAGTATTTCTCACCCTTTGCTTCGACCCATGCGTCGCCGTTGCCGCCGTTCACGATGGAGAACGGCACCATTTTCTTGTCTTTTGCGACAGCGGGGTCGTCAAACCGGCGGCCGATCAGGCGCTTGACGCCGAAAACGGTGTTGTCGGGGTTGGTCACCGCCTGGCGCTTGGCGGGCTGGCCGACCAGACGCTCTTCATCGGTGAAGGCGACAATCGACGGGGTGGTGCGCGCGCCCTCGGCGTTTTCGATCACGCGGGGCTGGGAGCCATCCATGATGGCCACGCAGGAGTTGGTGGTACCCAGGTCAATGCCGATAACTTTGCTCATGTTCGATCCCTTACATTTACTCAAGGCGATTACCCGAGGCCTGAACCCGTTGCGGCATCCCGGCCCCGATCTGAAGTTGCGGTTTGGTCTGCACCTTGCCGCGTCCCGGCGTATATAGGGACGTGAAAACGGCCCTGCAAGCGCTCAGGCGCGCGGCCAAGCGTGAATCAATGCGCTTTTTTGCAGCGGTCTTGGTTAAGGATGGATGAACGGCAATGACCCTGCTGCGCGTGCGCGGATTCGATATCCACAAGGGCTGTCTGGAGCCCGCCCGGCAGGCGGCGCTGATCGAGGCGCTGCGGCCTGTGCTGAAGGCAGCGCCCCTGTTTTCGCCGGTGGTGCCGGGCGGCGGGCAGATGTCGGTGCGGATGACCTCGGCCGGGAAATTCGGCTGGTATTCCGATGCCTCCGGCTACCGCTATGCCGAAGCACACCCGTCGGGGCGGCCCTGGCCCGCGATCCCGGACCCGGTGCTGGAGATCTGGCGGCAGCTGACCGGGCTGGAGCGCGAACCGGAATGCTGCCTGCTGAACTACTACGGCGAGGGCGCCCGGATGGGGCTGCATCAGGACAAGGATGAGGCGGATTTCTCCTATCCCGTGGTTTCCATTTCGCTGGGCGATGACGGGCTGTTCCGGATCGGCAACCGGACCCGCGGAGGCAAGACGGAGTCGGTTTGGCTGAACTCGGGCGATGTGGTGGTGATGGGCGGCGAGGCGCGGCTGATGTATCACGGGGTGGACCGGATCCGGTTCAAATCCTCCCGCCTGCTGCCCAAGGGCGGACGGATTAACCTGACCTTGAGGGTGGTGACGTGAGGCCGGAGGCGGGCGCAAAAGTTTTACGGAAAACTTTTGCCAAGACTTTTGAGTAAAAGTCTTGGGCCGGAACGCCGCTCAGGGCGCCAGCGAGCAGCAGCCGGATTGCAAGTCGGGTGTGTCCAGCTGAAACAGGTCAACCGACAACCCAAAGGTGCGGTCTGACATGCCATCGCTGCAGGCCGAACGGCGGATCACCGCGCCGGCGCCGCCTTCCAGAGGAAGCAGATAATGACCGCCATGGTTTCGCGATGTGAGCACCCGTCCGGCTTTGAGCCGGGTGTGGCCGCCAGGGGTGGCGTAATCCGCCGCACCGTCCTGTGTAATGTTCAGGATCCAAAACGGTTCGGTTCCAAAGCAACTGAATCGGCGCGGCAGTGCCAGACCATCCTCTGTGGACGCCCGTGTCAGGTAGCGCAGGGCAGCCCAGCCTGAGCGCTCGCCGCTGTTCACCAGGCCCCATGTGCCGCTGCCGTCCGCTGCCACGACCTCAACCCCGGCTTGATCCGGCGCCAGGGTGCCAATGATTTCAGCGCTCGCTGAAGGGGCGCTGCGGATGTTCAGCACGTCATCCGCCGCCACGCCGGCGACGCTGTAAAGCGCCGGAAACTCCTGCGCTGCGGCCGGCAGAGCGGCGGCGGCCAGCCAGAGCAAGGCGGCAGCGGCGCACCGTCTCGTCGCCCTCATCGCCGCGCGCTCCAGCTGAGGGAGACGTTGCGGCGGGTGTAGAACTCCCCCATCAGACCGATCACGATCAGCACCAGTGCCACCCAGGCCGCATACTGCCAGGAGCTGAAATGCGGGTTGTAGTTGATGAACACAAAGCCGCGGGACTGGTCGATGCAGTGGAACAGCGGGTTCCAGTCGAACATCGCCAGCATGAAGCTGGGCAGCGTGTTTGCCAGAAACATCTTGCCCGAAGCGATCATGTTAGCCCTCTGGTAGATCATGGTCAGGATGCTGACAAAGCCGGGCGCCCAGGGTTTCAGTACCAGGAATACCAGCCCCACGGACGCGCCCGTGATCCAGGCCAGCAGCACCATGCCGAAAGCCCCCGCCGGATCTTCGATATGCAGGGGGGTGAAGGCAACGTGGTAGACAAACAGGATGATGAACAGCGACAGCACCTGAATATAAAGCGCGCCGATGGCCGCGGACAGAATGGCCACCATCGTGTTCATCGGGGCGTGCTGCATCATCGGGCTGCTGGGCCCTTCGGCGCCCGCAACCGCACTGACGGTTTTGGTGTGCACCATGAACAGAAAAATGCCGGACATCACATACAGCAGGAAATCGCCGCGGATGGCGGAGCCGCGCAGCCCAAGGAGCGCAAACATCACGTAAAAGGCGGCCACAAAGAGCACCGCCTGCATGATGTTCAGGCCAAGCGCGGCAAAGGCGTTGTTATGCTTGGAGCGGACGCTGCGCACGACGGAGTGGAACACGACCTCTGTGAGGGCGACAAAACCGGAGATCCAGGATTGCTGCGTGCGCTGCTGAAACATGAGGCCTGTATTCTCTGCTCGAATCCGATGCGGCTGCTTGCCGTTCTGCTGTCTGCACAGCATAAGAGACGAGAGGCAAATTTTCAATTAAACCCGACAGGGAGGTCCGCGTGACATATGAAGACCTGGTGCCCGTGATCCGCCGCCTGGCCATCGAGGCCGGCGCAAAGATCATGGAGATCTACAACTCCGACGATTTCGGCGTGAAGGTGAAATCCGACGAGAGCCCGGTGACGGAAGCGGATGAAGCCGCGGATGCGCTGATTTCGGCGGGCCTGCGGGCGGCGTTCCCGGACATGATGCTGGTTACCGAGGAGCAGGCGGCTTCGCACAGTGCGCGCGGCGACACCTTCCTGATCGTCGACCCGCTGGACGGCACCAAGGAATTCATCCACCGCCGCGGCGACTTCACCGTCAATATCGCGCTGGTGGAAATGGGTGTGCCGACCCGCGGCGTGGTCTATGCGCCGGCAAAGGAGCGGATGTTCTTTACCCTGGCGGACGGCAGCGCAGTCGAGGAAACAGGCGCGTTCGATCCCGAGACCATCGGGGAAATCCGCCCGATCCGGGTTGCGGACAGCGACAATTCGGCCCTCATGGTGGTGGCCTCGAAATCGCACCGCGATCAGGCAACCGACGATTACATCGGCAAGTACAGCGTCAAGGACATGAAGAGCGCGGGCTCTTCGCTGAAATTCTGCCTGGTGGCCACCGGCGAGGCGGATCTGTATCCGCGTGTCGGCCGCACCATGGAGTGGGACACCGCCGCCGGTCACGCGGTGCTGGCGGGCGCTGGCGGGAAAGTGGTGCGTTTTGACGATCATTCCCCGCTTATTTACGGTAAAGAGGGCTATGCGAACCCGTTCTTCATCGCCTATGCACCGGCCGTGGAATTGAAGAAAGCCTGATGTCTGTCCTGATTGTCATCCCCGCCCGCTACGCCTCGACCCGTTACCCCGGCAAGCCGCTGGTGCCATTGACCGGGGCCACCGGTGAAAAGCGCACCCTGGTGGAGCGCTCCTGGCGGGCGGCCTGTTCGGTGCAGGGCGCGGACCGGGTGGTGGTGGCAACGGATGACGATCGCATCAAGGACGCGGCTGAGGCGTTCGGCGCCGAAGTGGTGATGACCGCGCCGGAGTGCGCCAACGGCACCGAGCGCTGCGCCGAGGCGCATGCGGCGCTGGGCGGCGGCTATGAGATCGTGGTGAACCTGCAGGGCGATGCGCCGCTGACCCCGCATTGGTTTGTCGAGGATCTGGTCGCCGGCCTGCGCGATGCGCCCGGCATGGAGCTGGCGACGCCGGTGCTGCGCTGCAACGGCGAGACGCTGAACAGCCTGCTGGCAGACCGCAAGGCGGGCCGGGTCGGCGGCACCACAGCGGTGTTTGCCGAGGACCGCAGCGCGCTCTATTTCTCCAAAGAGGTGGTGCCTTATTGCGGCAAGGCTTATGGCGCTGGCGAAAACACGCCGGTCTTTCATCACGTCGGCGTCTATGCCTACCGCCCGGATGCCCTGGCAGCGTATTCTGGTTGGCGGGCCGGGCCGCTGGAAAACCTGGAAGGCCTGGAGCAGCTGCGGTTCCTGGAGAACGGGCGCAAGGTGCTGTGTGTTGAGGTGGATGCGCGCGGGCGGGAGTTCTGGGAGCTGAACAACCCTGAGGACGTGCCGCGCCTGGAGGCTATGATGAAGAAAATGGGGCACGAGTGACTGGATCATGGTAATGAGAGACAGTAATGGCACGCGACGGTTGCATACCGGCGGCCGCAGAGGGCAGCAGGCAGCTGCGTTGAAATTCGTTGGAGGCGGCCGGGCGTAATGCGCGCCAGCTTCTCCGCGGCTCGCGCTGGAGACAGCCGCAGGCCCGGTAATTAAAGTACAGTGAGAACGACATGCGTAGAAAAGTAACTAAGGCAATTTTTCCGGTTGCGGGCCTGGGGACACGGTTCCTGCCGGCAACCAAGTCGGTGCCTAAGGAAATCATGACCCTGGTCGACCGGCCGCTGGTGCAATACGCCATCGACGAGGCGCGCGCTGCCGGGATCAAGGAGTTCATCTTTGTCACCTCGCGCGGCAAGGGCGCGCTGGAGGACTATTTCGACCATTCGCCGGTCCTGGAGCAGGAGCTGCGCAGGAAGGGCAAGGACGACCTGCTGGAAATCCTCAAGAGCACAGACATGGAATCCGGTGCCATTGCCTATATCCGCCAGCACAAGGCGCTGGGCCTCGGCCATGCGGTCTGGTGCGCGCGCCGGCTGATCGCCAATGAACCCTTTGCGGTGATCCTGCCGGACGACGTGATCGCGGCGGAAAAGCCCTGTCTGCAGCAGATGGTCGAAGCCTACGAGGAAACCGGCGGCAACATGGTTGCCGCGATGGAGGTTCCGCCGGAGCAGACATCGTCTTATGGTGTGCTCGACGTGAAAGAGGACATGGGCCAGGTGGTTGCCGCCAACGGCATGGTGGAAAAGCCCAAGATGGAAGAGGCGCCGTCGAACCTGGCGGTGATCGGCCGGTACATCCTGGCGCCGTCGGTTCTGAAGAACCTCAACAAGATGAAGCAGGGCGCGGGCGGCGAAATCCAGCTGACCGATGCAATCGCCGAAGACATCGCCAAGGATGTGCCGGTCTACGGCTACCGCTTCCGCGGCCAGCGGTTCGACTGCGGCTCCAAGGCGGGCTTCCTGCAGGCGACCGTCGCCTTTGCGCTGGCGCGCGATGAGCTGCGGGACGACCTGCTGAGCTACATCACCGAAATCGCGCAGGTCGGAAAGGCCGCGCAGTAACCACTCTGGCCGCCCTCCCGGGGGCGGCCCAGCATGGGGCAGAGACAGTGACAAATATCCTTGTGACCGGCGGTGCCGGATACATCGGCTCGCATGCCTGCAAGGCACTAAAGGCGGCGGGCTATACACCTGTAACCTACGACAACCTGGTGACCGGCTGGCAGGATGCGGTCAAGTTCGGCCCCTTCGAGAAGGGCGATCTGAACGACCGCGCCCGGCTGGATGAGGTGTTTGCCAAATACCGGCCGGCCGCGGTGATGCATTTCGCGGCGTTGAGCCAGGTGGGCGAGGCGATGAGCGAGCCGGGCCGCTACTGGGCCAACAACACCGGCGGGTCGCTGAACCTGGTGGAGGCCGCGGTGGCGGCGGGCTGCCTGGACTTCGTGTTCTCTTCGACCTGCGCCACCTATGGCGAGCATGACAATGTGGTGCTGGACGAAAACACCCCGCAGCTGCCGCTGAATGCCTATGGCGCCTCCAAGCGCGCGGTCGAGGATATCCTCAAGGATTTCGGCGCCGCCCACGGGTTGCGGTCGGTGATTTTCCGTTACTTCAACGTGGCGGGTGCCGACCCCGAGGCCGAAGTGGGAGAGTTCCACCGGCCCGAGACCCATCTGGTGCCGCTGGTGCTGGATGCAGTTGCGGGCAAGCGCGATGCGCTGACCATCTTCGGCACCGACTACGACACGCCGGACGGCACCTGCATCCGCGATTACGTGCATGTCTGCGACCTGGTGGACGCGCATGTGCTGGGCCTGAAGTGGCTGGAAGACGGCAAGGGCAGCCAGGTGTTCAACCTGGGCACCGGCAGCGGCTTTTCGGTGCGCGAGGTGATGGACAAGGCGGAAGCCGTGACCGGCCAGAAAGTGCCCTGCAACACTGGCCCGCGCCGGGCTGGCGACTGCACCAAGCTGGTGTCGGGCTCGACCCGCGCGGTGACCGATCTGGGCTGGGAGCCGCGGCGCTCCACCCTGGAAACCATGATCGCCGATGCCTGGAAGTGGCACAAGACGGGTCATTACGAGGCTTGAGCATGACTGGCCCCGCCGCCCCTGATCTGCCGCCGCTGGGCCTGACCGGGGCCTACCGGATGCGGTGGAAGCGGCGGCGGATGCTGTGGCGGGCCTTGCGGGCCCGCCGCGGGATGGCCAAGGCCGCGGACCGCACCGGGCAGATCCCCCAGGAAGGCGTTCTCGTCTTCACTGTTCTGCGCAATGAGATCACCCGGCTGCCCTTTTTCCTTGAGCATTACCGGCGCCTGGGCGCGGTGCATTTCCTGGCCGTGGACAACGCCAGCGATGACGGCAGCGCCGAACTGCTGGCGGACCAGCCGGATGTGTCCCTGTGGCGCGCCGGCGGCAGCTACCGGGACACGCGTTTTGGTCTCGACTGGCTGGGCTGGCTGCTGATCCGGTATGGCCACGGGCGCTGGTGCCTGACGGTCGATACGGATGAGCTGCTGGCCTATTCGGGCATGGAGACGCATTGGCTGGACGCCCTGACGCAGCGGCTGGCGCAGCAGGGGCGCACGGGATTTGGCGCGCTGATGCTGGATCTTTATCCCAAGGGACCGCTGGGCGCGCAGAGCTATGCACCCGGGCAGGACCCGTGCGAGGTGCTGCAGTGGTTTGACGCCGGGCCTTACCGCGCGGTGCGGCAGCAGCCGATGGGCAATCTGTGGGTGCAGGGCGGTGTGCGCCAGCGTGTGTTTTTCCCGGACCAGCCGGAGCGATCGCCGACGCTGAACAAGCTGCCGCTGGTGCGCTGGAACCGGCGCTATGCCTATATCAACTCCACCCATTCGATGCTGCCGCCGCGGATGAATGCGCAATACGGCGGGCCGGGCGGCACAGCGCCGTCAGGGGTGCTGCTGCACACGAAATTCCTGCCGGAAATTGTTTCCAGATCGGCAACGGAAAAACAGCGGCAGCAGCATTTCCACACGCCGCAGCAATTTGACACCTATTACGACCGGATCGCGCAAGCGCCGGATCTGTGGCACCCGGGATCTGTCCGCTACCGCGGTCCGGACCAGCTGGCAGAACTCGGTCTGATGACGCCGCTGTCCTGGTGACCGCCATGTCCGGCGCGGGGTGTTGCAGCCGCGCCGTGCGTCCGCGTAACTGTTTCTAAATCCGTTGTTAATACCATATGCCCGTGACATATTGCGCGGAAACTTGCCGAAGGTGCAGGGCGGCTTCGGCAGGCTGGCGCGCTCCTTGGAAAAGGGTTTGGAGTAAACGTGGGGCTTTGGGATTCTTACCGGATGCGGTTGCGGCGCAAACGGCGGCTGGTCCGCGCCGTGCGCAAGTCCGGTGAGCTGACGTCTGTGCAGGACAATACACGGTCGATCCGCCCAAAGGATATCCTGCTGGTCTGCACCATGCGCAACGAGCAGATCCGGCTGCCCTATTTCCTGCAGTACTACCGCGGACTTGGGATCAACCATTTCCTGTTTGTGGACAATGGCTCCACCGATGGCACGGCGGATTACCTGCGCGGGATGGCGGATGTCTCGCTGTGGCACACCACGGCGAGCTACAAGCGCGCGGGCTTTGGCATCGACTGGATGAACTGTCTCAAGCGCAGATACGCCCATGGGCACTGGGTGCTGGTGGTCGATCCGGATGAGTTCTTTATATACCCGTTCTGCGACACGCGGCCGATCCGGGCGCTGACCGACTGGCTGGACAATTCGGCGATCCGCAGCTTCTCGGCGATGCTGCTGGATGTTTACCCCAAGGGGCGGATCGGTGAGGTGCCGTATCAGGCGGGGCAGAATCCGCTGGAGATTGCCCATTGGTTCGACAGCGGCAATTACACCATCCGCCGCAACCCGGAATACGGCAACCTGTGGATCCAGGGCGGGCCGCGGGCGCGGATGTTCTTTGCCGACCAGCCGGACCGGGCGCCGGCGCTGAACAAGATCCCGCTGGTGAAATGGCACCGCCGCTATGCCTATGCCAGCTCCACCCATGCGCTGCTGCCGCGCGGGCTGAACCAGGTTTATGAGACCGACGGCGGCGAAAAGGCGAGCGGCGCACTGCTGCATACCAAGTTCCTCGACACCTTCACCGCCAAGGCGCAGGAGGAGCTGGAGCGCGGCCAGCATTACGGCGGATCGGTGGAGTACAAGGCCTATGCCGCCAAGCTGACGGAGCAGCCGGAGCTGTGGTGCAAATGGAGCGAGAAATACATCAACTGGCGCCAGCTTGAGATCCTGGGGCTGATGTCCAAGGGGAACTGGGCATGAGCACGGCGGGAGTTGTCATGCTGGTCCACACCGCGCTGGAACGGGCGGCGCAGGTGGTGCGTCACTGGACCGCGGCGGGCTGTCCGGTTGTGCTGCATGTGGACCGCAAGGTCCGGCAGGAAGCGTTTGACCGCTTCCGCCGGTCGCTGGACGGCAACCCGCTGGTGCGGTTTTCCGCCCGCCACCGCTGCGAATGGGGCACTTGGGGTATCGTTGCCGCCTCGCAGGCGGCGTCTGAGGTGATGCTGGCGGAGTTTCCGGATGTGCGCCACGTCTACCTCGCCTCGGGCTCCTGCCTGCCGCTGAGGCCGGTGCAGGAGCTGGTGGGCTACCTTGCCGCGCGCCCGGACACCGATTTCATCGAAAGCGCCACCACCGCGGATGTGCCTTGGATTGTCGGCGGCCTCAGCCATGAACGGTTCACGCTGCGGTTCCCGTTCTCGTGGAAAAAGCACCGCTACCTGTTCGACCGCTATGTGAACCTGCAGCGCAAGCTGCGGTTCAAGCGGCGGATCCCGCCCGGGCTGGTGCCGCATATGGGCAGCCAGTGGTGGTGCCTGACCCGCAAGACCCTGACGGCAATCCTGCAGGACCCGGACCGCCCGGTCTATGACGCCTATTTCCGCAAGGTCTGGATCCCGGACGAAAGCTACTTCCAGACCCTGGCGCGGCGGTATTCCAGCAATATCGAAAGCCGCTCCCTGACGCTGAGCAAGTTCGATTTCCAAGGCAAGCCGCATATCTTCTATGACGACCATCTGCAGCTTTTGCGCCGGTCCGACTGTTTTGTCGCGCGTAAGATCTGGCCGCATGCGGACCGGCTGTATCAGGCGTTCCTGACGGATTCTGCCGGGGCGATGAAACGGACCGAGCCGAACCCCGGCAAGATCGACCGGATCTTTGCCAAGGCGGTGGAACGGCGCACCCGCGGGCGGCCCGGCCTTTACATGCAAAGCCGGTTTCCCGGGCAGGGGTCGGAAAACGGGATCACCTCCAGCCCCTATTCGGTGTTCCAGGGCTTCACGGAGCTGTTCGAGGATTTTGAGCCCTGGCTGGCCAGAACCACTGGCGCCCGGGTGCACGGCCATCTCTTTGCGCCGGAGGGAGCGGAATTCGCGCAAGCGCAGAGCCTGGTCAACGGCTGCCTCAACAGCAATGCCAAAGCGCGCGACTGCAATCCGGAAAGCTTTCTGACCAGCCTGATCTGGAATACCCGCGGCGAGCGCCAGTGCTTTCAGTTCGGTCCGCGCGACAATCAGGCGGTGAACTGGCTGCTGGCGCGCGATACAAATGCGCAGGTCTCGGTCATCAGCGGGGCCTGGGCGGTGCCGCTGTTCAAATCCAGCCGCAGTTTCGCGGAACTGCGGCAGGAGGCGGCGCGGCTGCAGCAGATCGAGGCGGAGCAGCTGAAGATCCTGCGGTCGCAATGGACCAAGGCGCGGGTGCGGATCTGGAGCATGGCAGACTTTGCCGAGGCGCCGATGGAACCGCTGCAGACCGTCCTTGGCGAAACCGGCGCGATCTCCGCCCGCCACCTGAGCGAGGCCCCGAGGATGACGGATCTTGAAGGCTTCGGCCAGTTTTTGCAGACTCTGAAGAACCAGGGGATGCATCCCTATCTGATGGGGGATTTTCCGGCCGGACCGATGCCTGTCAGCCCGTCAACGCCGCAGCGCAAACCCTATCTGGTGCGATAACCGCTTATGTCTGAACCCGCTTTTGATTACTTCGTTGTCTTTGCCGAAATGCGGACCGGGTCCAATTTTCTGGAAACCAATCTGAATGCCTTTGACGGGCTCGCCTGCCATGGCGAGGCGTTCAATCCGCATTTCATCGGCTATCCCGATTCCGCGGATATCCTGGGTGTGACCCAGAGCCTGCGCGAGGCCGATCCGGCGCGGCTGATCCAGGAGATCAGGGCGCAGCCGGGGGTGCTGGGCGGGTTCCGCTACTTCCACGACCATGATCCGCGGGTGCTGGATCAGATGCTGGAGGATCCGCGCTGCGCCAAGATCGTGCTGACGCGCAATCCGCTGGACAGCTACGTGTCCTGGAAGATCGCCCAGGAGACCGGGCAATGGAAGCTGACCAATGTAAAGCGCCGCAAGGAGGCCAAGGCACAGTTCGATGCGGCGGAGTTTGCCGCCCATGCCGAAACGCTGCAGGCCTTTCAGGTGACGCTGCTGAACCGGCTGCAGGCGCTGGGCCAGACCGCGTTTTATGTGGCTTACGAGGACTTGCAAAGCGTCGTGGTGATGAACGGGCTGGCCCGCTGGCTGGGGGTTCCGCAACAGCTGGAGGCGCTGGACGAGAGCCTCAAGCGGCAGAACCCGGCGCCGGTGCTGGACAAAGTGGCCAATCCCGAGGAGATGCAGGCGGCCTTGGCCGGCCTGGACAGGTTCAACCTGACCCGCACCCCGAACTTCGAGCCGCGCCGCGGCCCGGCAGTGCCGGGCTATGTGGCGGGTGCGGCGACGCCGCTCCTGTATCTGCCGCTCAAGGGCGGGCCGGAGGCGGAGGTGGAGCAGTGGATGGCGGATCTGGACCGGGTCGCGCCGCACGGGCTGATCCGGGGTCTGAACCAGAAGCAGTTGCGCCAGTGGAAGCGCGGCAACAAGGGCTTTCGCAGCTTTACCGTGCTGCGGCATCCGGCGGCGCGGGCCCATGCAGTGTTCTGCCGCCGGATCCTGAACGCGGGCGAGGGCAGTTACCGGCAAATCCGCAACACGCTGCGGCGGCAGTTCGGGCTGGCGGTGCCGGAGGCGGGGCCGGGCGAGGGGTACACCCGGGCGCAGCACCGGGAGGCGTTCGCCACGTTCCTGGAGTTCGTGCGGGCCAGCCTGGCGGGCCAGACCTCGGTCCGGCTGGACGCGGAATGGGCCAGTCAGAGCCAGGCGCTGGAGGGGTTCGCCGGCGCCGGGGTGCCGGATCTGCTGATCCGCGAAACGGAGATGGCAGACGACTTGCCGGCCTTGGCGCGGAAACTGGGGCGGATGGAGCCCGGGCCGGTTCCGGCCGCGCTGCCGGAGCAGCCATTTGCGCTGGATGAGATTTACGACGCCGGTCTGGAAGCGCTGATCGCGTCTGTCTACCAGCGCGATTATCTGGCGTTCGGTTTCGGCCCCTGGCGCGCAGACTGACCCGGACGGCTGGAGGCAGGCGGGGCGCTCCCGCGCCCGCAGGATATTGGCTGCGCCAAATACCCTTGGCGGCCTTGGGCCCGGCGCCGCACACAGTTCGGCGCGGCGCTTGGCGCAGGTCTGTGCGGTGACACTCAAGCCGGGCTAAGGGATGCTGCCGCATGGGGCGGGGCCGCAGGCCGTGGCCCATGCCCGGCCCAACGGGAAGAGCGCCGCCGGACGGCGGCCGATGACGGGCGGGAGCGCTTACGCGGCTTAAACTGCCTTGGCCGGAGACTGCGGCGGCGGGGCGGCAACTTCCCGCTGGCCTTCTGGTCAGCCGGCTGACCGGACGCAACACGCGCCGCGCCGGGATCAGGCGGCCTGGACGGACTGGTCCTCGGTCAGGATGGTGTACAGCGTGGCCGGGTCGTGGTTGGCGCGCAGCTTGGTGCAGAAGCTTTGCTCGCGCAGGGTGCGCGACACCAGCGCCAGGGCCTTCAGGTGCTCGACGCCTGCGTCTTCCGGCGCAAACAGGGCAAAGGCGATGTCCACCGGCTGACGGTCGACGGCGCCGAAATCCAGCGGTTTCTCAAGGATCAAAAAGACGCCGCAGACCTCGCTGATGCTGCCCAGCCGGGCGTGCGGCAGGGCGACGCCATGGCCGACACCGGTGGGGCCGAGGCTCTCGCGGTCCAGCAAGGCCTCGACCGTGGGCTGGGCGTCCAGCCCATAGGCTGTCTGAGCAATATCTGCGACTTCCTGGAACAACCGCTTCTTGCTCGAGGCCGCTCCGATTACCCGGACGGCCTCTGGCTTGAGGATGCTGGAAATCTGCATATGTCTGCTCCGTTCCGGCGCCCCCGGCGGGGCGCCGATGCCTTAGATGTGTTTACGGATCAATCCAGCCGATATTGCCGTCTTCGCGGCGGTAGACCACATTCAATCCGTCCTTGCCTTCGTTGCGGAAGACCAGAACCGGGGCGCCTGCCAGCTCCATCTGCATCACCGCTTCCCCGACCGACAGAGACGGAATGCGGGTTTCCATTTCGGCGACGATGATGGGCTGCAGCGTGTCCGGTTCGGAATCCGCTTCCTCAGCCGCGAGGATATACGAGTTGGCGCCCAAATGTTCAACCGGCTCGCTGCGGTCCTTGTGATGGTCCTTCAGGCGGCGCTTGTAGCGGCGCAGCTGTTTTTCCATCTTTTCGCAGCAGGCCTCGAAGGCGGCATAGATCTCCGTTGCATGCGCCTTGGCCTGGGCGCTCAATCCGGTCGACAGATGGACGGTGGCTTCACACACATACTCATGCGCCGAACGGGAAAAGACCACAGCCGCGTCGGTCGGGCGTTCGGCATATTTCTGAACGGCCGACCCCAGTTCGTTCTGCACATGGGTCTGCAGAGCTTCACCGATGTCGATCTGTTTACCGCTGATTTTGTAACGCATGTGATCTCCTTCACAAATTATTGCGGCCGGGCCCGCCGCCAAGGCAATCCTTGGCGCTGTCACATCAGGTCCGGAACCGGGGGGCAGGCCAGCCGTCCGGGTGCATCCATCCGGTCCTTGTCGCCAAGGCTGAGGAGCGGATTGCATCGGACTGCGCGTATGCCATGGGTCAATTCGACGGCAAGACAGCGGGAGAGTCAATGGATATTCCCGAAAAATGAAGCCTGCCTTTCAGGCATATTTCCGGGGTGCCCGCCGCCGGCGCAGCGGCTCAGGAAATGCGGAAATTGTCGCCCAGATAGACCCTGCGGACGTTCTCATTTTCGACCACTTCCTCGGGGCTTCCGGACATCAGCACCTGCCCGTCATGCAGGATATAGGCGCGGTCGACGATCTCCAGCGTTTCGCGCACGTTGTGGTCGGTGATCAGCACGCCGATGCCGCGCTTTTTAAGGTCGCCCACCAGATGGCGGATGTCGCCGACCGAGATCGGGTCCACGCCGGCAAAGGGCTCATCAAGCAGCAGATACTTGGGATCGGCGGCCAGGCAGCGGGCGATTTCGACGCGGCGGCGCTCACCGCCGGACAGCGCCAGCGCGGGCGCGCGGCGCAGATGCTCGATCGAGAAGTCCGACAGCAGCTCTTCCAGCCGCTCGCGGCGCTTGTGCTCATGCTTTTGCGAAATATCCAGCACGGCGGAGATGTTGTCCTCCACCGACAGGCCGCGGAAGATCGACATTTCCTGCGGCAGATAGCCGATGCCCAGGCGCGCGCGGCGGTACATCGGCAGGCCGGTCACGTTCTGGCCGTCGATGCTGACGGTGCCCGCTTCGGGAAACACCAGGCCTGCGATGGCGTAAAAGCTGGTGGTCTTGCCGGAGCCGTTGGGCCCCAGCAGCGCCACCACCTCGCCGCGGTTCAGCGACATCGAGACATCCCGGATCACCACCCGCTTGCGGTAGGATTTGCGCAGCCGCTCGATGCGCAGCCCGGAGGAGCCTTCGGTCACGGTCAGGTCGGGTTTCGCCATCAGTTGCTGCCGCCGTTGGGGTTCAGGATGGTCTTCACCCGGCCGGCCATCTTGGCGGTGCCCGAGGTCAGGTTCACCTCCAGCCGGTTCGACGCCAGGGTGCCGCCTTCCTGATTGAGCAGCACATTGCCGGTCATCACGATGGTGCCATTGTCGATGGTGTATTCTGCGCGCTCCGCCTCGGCGGCGTCAGGGCCGCTGACCAGCACCACGTTGCCGGCCGCCTCCAGCCGTTCGATACCTGCCTTGGCGCCGCTGTCGTCCGCGGTTTTGTAGATCACCAGGACGGTGTCCGCGGACAGCCGCATGATGCCCTGCACAATCAGAACATTGCCGGTGAATTCGGCGGATCCGTCAGCCTGGTTAACCGCCAGATTGTCGGCGGTGACTTCGACGGGCTGGCTGGGGTCGGCCTTGACGGCGCCAAAGGCGACGGAAGCCGTTTGCGCTGCCGCGAGGCCGGGAAATACCGCCAGCGGCAGGCAGAAGATCAGGGTGCGCAAATAGGACACAGGTTATCTTTCCGGTTGCTGGGGGTCATATAGCAGCTTCACGCCGTTTTTGAACAGCATATGGACCGGGCCGCCTTCGGTTTTAACGCCAATGTGCATATTTCCCGCAGTCAGCTCGCCGATGGCGCCGGTGGCGCGGACCGGTCCGGGGCTGTCGGCCTCCAGCCCGCTGAGCGCGGTGTTCAACTCTTCGGTTTCGACCACAAGCCCGTCGGCAGTGGTGATTGTCACATTGCCGGCAAACCGTGCCATGTCCTGGTCCGGGTGAATGGCGCCGGTTTCGGAGGCCAGCGTGATCCGGCCGCCCTGGGCAAGCTGGATGTCGGCGGACAGATCGCTGGCAACCGCCGGTGCGCCGTCGCGGCCGGGACGCGCCAGCGAGGCGGTGACCATGATCTCATCCCCGCCCGCAGTGGTGCCGGAAAAGAACGGGGCGGTCACCTGCTGTCCTTTCATCCGGTCCTCGATCTCTTTCTGCGCAAAGGGGATCACCGCATCGGTGTTCACGCCCCGCGAGATCAGGAACAGGGTCGACATCAGAACCAGGGCCGCCAGCGGCAGCAGCACCTTGAGATAGGCAACGGCTCTGGAATGACTGTCCATCGTCAGCTCCCCCCGGCGCCCGGTCAGCCCAGGCCTGCGCGCAGGCAGTCATGGATGTGCAGCAAACCCTCAGCCTTCTGCCCGTTGTCCGGGTCGACCACAAACAGGCAGGTGATCTTGCGCTGGTTCATCACCGCGACGGCCTCCTGCGCCATGGCGCCGGGGGCGATGGTGGCGGGGCTTGCGGTCATCACTTCCGCCGCGGTCTTGTTCAGCAGCCCGTCCATGTGGCGGCGCAGGTCGCCGTCGGTGATGATGCCGGCCAGCGAGCCGTCGGCGGCGGCAACGCCCGCGACGCCAAAGCCCTTCTGGCTGATTTCGATCAGCGCATCGGCCATCGGGGTGTCCCCGCTGACCAGCGGCAGGGCGTCGCCCGCGTGCATAAGGTCGCGCACCTTGCTCAGCTGCGCGCCCAGCTTGCCGCCCGGATGGAAGTCGCGGAAGTTCTCGGGGCGGAAATCGCGGTGCTTCATCAGCGCGATCGCCAGCGCATCACCCATCGCCAGCGTCAGCGTGGTGGAGATCGAGGGCACCATCCCGAACCCGCAGGCCTCGCCCAGCGAGGGGATCTGCAGATGCACGTCGGCCTGTTTCATCAGGGTGCTGTCCATCTTGCTGGACAGCCCGATCAGCGGGATCGAAAAGCGGCGGGTGAAGGCCAGCAGGTTGGCCAGCTCCGGCGCCTCGCCGGAGTTGGAGATCGCCAGCACCACATCGCCTTCGGACAGCATGCCCAGATCGCCATGGCTGGCCTCGGCCGGATGCACGAAATAGGCGGGGGTCCCGGTGGACGCCAGTGTCGCGGCAATCTTGTGGCCGATATGGCCGGATTTGCCGATGCCGCTGACGATGATGCGGCCCTTGGCTTGCAAGATCAGCTGCACCGCTTCGGCAAAGCGCTCGTCCAGGCTTTCGGCCAGGGCATTCAGCGCCTGCGCCTCATCGGTGATCACCTGCCGCGCGGTCACTAGGAATTTTTCTGTATCGGTCATGAGTGGGCAAAGATGTCAATTTCGGGCCAGCCGGCCAGGTCCAGCTTGGCGCGCATGGGAAGGAAATCGAAGCAGGCCTGGGCCATCTCTGTGCGGCCCTCGCGGGCCAGCCGCTTGTCCAGCGCGTCGCGCAGCTTGTGCAGGTGCAGCACGTCGGAGGCCGCGTAGTCAAGC
This sequence comes from Leisingera aquaemixtae, assembly GCF_006740765.1. Classification (GTDB taxonomy): domain Bacteria; phylum Pseudomonadota; class Alphaproteobacteria; order Rhodobacterales; family Rhodobacteraceae; genus Leisingera; species Leisingera aquaemixtae. Next base: position 3,266,097 of record NZ_CP041159.1, on the reverse strand, counting down.
TGCGCCTCGGTCAGCTCCTCCGCGCCCCAGTCGCTCATCTGCTGCTGCTTGGAGATGTCGATGCCCAAAAGTTCCTGGGTCAGGTTCTTCAGCCCGTGCCGGTCGGTGTAGGTGCGCACCAGGCGGCTGGCGATCTTGGTGCAATAGACCGGCGCGGCCAGGGCGCCGAAGGCATGATACATGGCGGCGATGTCGAACCGGCCGAAATGGAACAGCTTCAGCACATTGGGGTCTTCCAGCATACGGCACAGGTTGGGCGCTGCGGTCTGGCCCTTTTCCACCTGCACGATATGCGCGTTGCCGTCACCGCCGGACATCTGAATCACGCAAAGCCGGTCGCGGTGCGGGTTCAGGCCCATGGTCTCGCAGTCGATGGCGACAACGGGGCCGAGGTCCAGCCCGTCGGGCAGGTCGTTTCTGTACAGGTGGTTGGCCACTGGAATTCCCTTTTGATGATCATCGCGCCGGCAGGGGCTGGAGAGGAGATAGGCGCTTTGGCCTTCAAACTCAACTGCGCGGGGCCACGCTGGTTTACGCGGGGCACACATGCGGTGCCTCCGGTCAGCCGGGCGCGGTGATGATTCAATATGTGCAGGGGGATGGTGCCCAGGAGAGGACTCGAACCTCCACGTCCATACGGACACTAGCACCTGAAGCTAGCGCGTCTACCAATTCCGCCACCTGGGCAGGTGTCGTGGAACCGGCGTATAAGCGGAGTCGCAAGGGGCGTCAAACGGAAAATGTGCCTCTTTGCCGAATTTCGGGAAAATTTACCCGCTGATCGTTTTCTCAAGTGAATCCAGTGCGTTGATCGTGAAGGTTGGCTTGCCGCCGGTTCGGAATTCCGAGTGCCGGTTTGATCCTGCGCAAAGTGGGGGAGTCGTAAAAGGGGCATAGGAAACTCATGAAACAGATTGACCGCCTCCAAGCCCTAGGGCTGTTCGACAGCCGGGTGCCCCGCTACACCTCCTATCCGACCGCGCCGGTGTTCACAGCAGCCGTTGGTGCTGCGGAGCAGGCCCGCGAACTGCAGGCGCTGGATCCGGATGTGCCGGTGTCCATTTACCTGCATATCCCGTTTTGCGAACGGCTGTGCTGGTTCTGCGCTTGCCGGACCCAAGGCACCCAGACGCTGAGCCCGGTGGAAAGCTACATCGGCACGCTGGAGCAGGAGCTGCACCTGGTGGCGCCGCTTTTGCCCAAAGGCCTGCGGATGGGGCGGATGCATTGGGGCGGGGGAACTCCGACTATTCTGCCGCCGCACCTGATCCACCGGCTGGCACGGGCGGTGAAGGCGGTGTTCCCGCAGACTGAGGACTGGGAGTTCTCGGTGGAGATCGACCCGACCATGGTGGACCGGGACAAGATCGCGGCGCTGGCAGAGGAAGGCATGAACCGGGCCAGCATCGGTATTCAAGACTTCGATCCCTTGGTGCAGCAGGCGATCGGCCGGGCGCAGCCGTTTGAGGTGACCAAGGCCTGCGTGGAGGATCTGCGCGCGGCGGGGATCAACTCGCTGAATGCCGATCTGGTCTACGGCCTGCCGCATCAGACGCAGGCGCGGATGGCGGACACGGTGGAGAAGGTGCTGAGCCTGGATCCCGACCGGCTGGCGTTGTTCGGCTACGCGCATGTGCCATGGGTGGCCAAACGGCAGAAGCTGATCAAGGAAGAGGCGCTGCCGGACGATCTGGCCCGCTACCATCTGGCCGGGCTGGCGGCGGAGACATTCGGCGCGGCGGGCTTTGCTGCAATCGGCATCGATCATTTCGCCAAGCCCGGTGACGGGTTGGAGATGGCCGCCCGCACAGGCCACCTGCGCCGGAACTTCCAGGGCTACACCGATGACACCTGCCCGACGCTGATCGGGTTCGGTGCCTCGTCGATCTCCCGCTTTGCTGGCGGCTATATCCAGAACGCGGCGGCCACGCCTGCCTATGTGCAGCGGGTTGAGGCGGGCCAGCTGACCGGCGCGCGCGGCCATGTGATGAGCCAGGAGGATCTGCTGCGGGGCCGCGCCATCGAGATGCTGATGTGCGATTTCAGGCTGGACCGGGAAGAGCTGCGGCAGCGTTTCGGCGATCTGGCGGCAAGCCTGGATGCAGATCTGGTGCAGGTCGCGGCCCGCTTTGGCGATCTGGTGCAGTTGGATGACGGCGCGCTGGAGATTGTGCCCGAGGGCCGTCCGCTGACCCGCATCATCGCCAGCAGCTTTGACACGCATGTTCCCGAAGGCGTGCGGTACAGCCGGGCGTCCTGATCCCGGAGCGGGGCGCTCCAGCCTGTTCCAGGGCCTCGTGCCGGAGGTCCTTAACAGTTGGGCGTGGCGCTGTGCTGGCGCACAGCGCGGCGGCTTTTAACTCGCACCGGACTTTTTGCGCCGGGTTAACAGAATCGGGGGCGGCTCATCACGCACCCGATTTGCGCTTGAGGCGCAGGCGGCAAATTGGCGGGGCAAGAGTGGTTCAAGCCAGGCGCGTAATAGCTTTCCGAAAGAAGGCGCAGCGCAGCTGCCGGGCCCAAGGCCGCCAAGGGGTTCCGGCGCAGCCGGGGCACCTGCGGGCGCGGGAGGGCTTCGGCTGCGCCGCTGTCAGCCGTCTTTCACCAGCCGGAATCCCAGATAATCCGGCGGCAGCCCGACCGCGCAGCCGCCGACGCTGGCGTCGCGGATGAAATCGATTACAACCGCCCGGTGGCGGCCGCCGGTAATGCGGGCGCTGCAATAAGGATCGCCCAGCTCCAGGCTGCCGTCCTTGCGCACCTCGCCGTTCTGCATGCAGCCGCCGGTCCATTCCCAAATATTGCCGCCTAATCCGGTCAGACCGTTGCTGTTTGTGCCCAGCTCGCTTTTCGGGTCCTGTGCCGGTCCTGGCAGCCCGCGCAGGGTTACGCCGCGGGCGTATTGGCGCAGCCAGCGCTGGGCCGGATCGCCGCCGTCGGTTTCGACCGCCTCGTCGCCAAAGATTTCCGCTGCGGCCAGCTGCCACTCGGCTTCGTCGGGCAGCCGCCAGCTGTGGCCGGTTTCCTTGGAATACCACTCGGCATATGCGGCAGCGTCATGCCAGCTGACATGAGTCTGCGGCAGACTGGCCTCTGCCGGGGCGCTGTCTGCTTCCTTGCAGGCGCCCGCCGCCACACAGGCTGCGTATTCTGCGCCAGAGACCTGATGCTTCATGATCTCAAAGGCACCCACATGGCGCTGCTGTTCCGGGGGCACCACGCTTTTGCCATTGCGGTGAAAGTTTCCGATGGGGCGGTAGGCAATAGTGTCCGCCTTTATGAAAACGGTCTCTGCCAGCGGTTCCGGATCCGCGGCCTTGGAAAACCAAAGGCCAGGAAGTCCAATGGCCGCGGCAAGCCCGGCGGCAATCAGCTCAGTTTTCATGTCAGCATCCCCTCAAGGCAAAACGGGCGGCCGCGTGATGCAGCCGCCCTTTCCTGTGTCACGCCCGGCAGAAGGTCAGGCGCCGGAGTATTCGGTCGGGGCGACCACCTGTTCCATCAGGTCGTTGTTCCACTCGCCTTCGACCACCACGTGGGCCGTTGCGCCGAGGTTCACCGCCTCGATCAGGTTGTGGTTCACATAGGCGTAGACACCTGGCTGCAGGAACTCATAGAGCGCTGCCCCGGCAGAACCGCCGCGAATGAACCATGTTTCCAGATCGCGGTCCGGCACGTTGTTGAACTTGCCGGCTTCCCAGACCAGGTCGCCATGGCCGCCGATAAGGTGCGGGCGGGTGTCGCGGTTGGCCTGGCTGTGCACAAACAGCACTTTTTCGCCCTGTTTCGCCTTCATAGCGTTTTCGCCGGTCAGAGCACCGACCTTGCCGTTGAACACCACATGGCTGGGGATCAGCCCGTTCATGACTTCCAGCGTGTCAGGATAGCTTTCACCGACATCCTCGTAACGGATGTAGTCGCCGTTTTCGTCCTTCGGAATGTAGAATTCGTTTTCGCCGATGTAGTAGACGCGGTCGTATTTCACCGGATCGCCGTTGTGGTCCGACAGGCCTTCACGCGGCAGAACCATGATGGTGCCGGCCATGCCCGAGGCGACGTGCCAGGGGATCATCGGGCCGCCCGGGGCGCAGTGATAGACGAAGGTGCCCGGGCGTGTCGCCTTGAAGCGCAGAACGGTCTTTTCGCCCGGGTTCACCAGGGTCAGAGCGCCGCCGCCCAAAGCACCGGTTGCAGCGTGGAAGTCGATATTGTGCTGCAGCATGTTTTCCGGCGGGTTGATCAGGGTGAGTTCGACATAGTCGCCCTCATGCACCACCATCATCGGGCCTGGAATAGAACCGTCGAAGGTCATGCCCTGCAAATAGGCACCCCGGTCGACTTCGATTTCCTTCTCGATGATCTTCATCTCGAATTCGACGATGCGCGGTCCGCCCGGCGCAATCTGCTCGTGTTCATGCACGAAGGGCGGTGCCACCAGCTCGCGCTTGATGCGCTTGAGGCTGGTGAGGTCAACCGGCGCGGCGGCCTCGTGAACAGTGGTGCTGTCAGCCTTGGCGGCTTTGGCCAGTACAGGCAGCGCTGCTGCGCCGGCTGCCCCCATCAGTGCGGCTCTGCGGGTCAGCATGATGATCTCCTTTCAGTGTCCCATGTGCCGTGTTGAGGGGACACTAGCCCCGGGGCCTTGGCAGCTGTTTGTCCCCGATCAACGTTTGATAAGATTATTCGATGTCAAGATAAGAGGTTTTTAAGATGCAGCATTTGCCGCTGGAAAAGCGTTGCCGGCTGCACGGTTGAGGGCCAGGCGCATGGGGTTTAACTGCCGGCAAATTTAATTGTTAAGGCCCGTTTAACGCGCCGCCTGCTATGCCGGGGATGGGTGAAAATAGTGGTGGTGGATATGAGCGCACAGAGCAATGTGGCGCCCATTATCATCAAGAGGAAAAAAGTCAGTGGTGGCGATGGTCATCACGGCGGCGCATGGAAGGTGGCTTATGCCGACTTCGTGACCGCGATGATGGCCTTCTTTATGCTGATGTGGCTGCTTAACGCGACGACGGAAAAACAACGCAAAGGTCTGGCGGATTACTTCTCGCCATCAATCCCGCTAAGCCGGGTGTCCGGTGGCGGCAATGGCGCTTTCCAGGGTGACAGTATGTTCACCGAGGATATTCAGCCGCAATCCGGGACCGGGGCCACGGATATCAATCCGATGGATGCCCAGAAGGCGCAGGGCGACACGGGTGTCGAGTCGACCGAAAAGCGCGAGGAAGATGATTCCAAGTTCCGCGCTATCGAGGAACAGCTGTCCGGGCGCGGCGGTGAGAGCATGGTGTCGGTTGCAATGGCCCGCCATATTGTCACCCGCGTCACCGATGAAGGACTGATCATAGAGCTGTTCGCGACTGAAGACATGCCGTTGTTCGAACAAGACCAGGCGGAGCCGAAGCCGTTGTTCCGGGATCTGGTCAGGATGATTGCACGGGTCTCCGACAGCGTGACCAGCAACGTCGCGATTGGCGGCCATATCCGCTCGCACCCGGTTGTTCTGGCGAAGAATCCGGTGTGGGAGCTCTCCCATGCACGAGCAGACATAACCCGCACGCTGCTCGAATCGGGCGGGCTGGATGCGGGGCGGGTTCACCGGGTCACCGGCCATGCTGACCGGAAGCTGGCGGTCGGGAATCCGATGGCTGCCCGCAACGACCGGATCGAAATCATCTTTTTGCGCGAATAAGCCTCTGTAAACATTGAGGCTGGCGGCTGGCAGATGAGTCATATTTTATCTGTTAGCCGCCCGTTAATCGCTCCTGCGCTAGCTGTTGCATCCAGAATGATTAGATGCAGCAGAAAGGCGTGCTATGACCATTTCTTCGTCGCTGAACGCGGGCGTTTCAGGATTGAGCGCCAACGCCAGCCGGTTGGCTTCCATTTCCGATAACATCGCCAACTCCTCGACCCGCGGCTACAAGCGGGTGCAGACCGATTTCCATTCCATGGTCTTGTCCGGCTCCGGCGGCACTTATTCGGCCGGCGGCGTGCGCACGACCAACGTCCGGCTGATCGACGAGCGCGGCCCGCTGGTTTCGACCAATAACGCCACCGACCTGGCGGTGCGCGGCCGCGGCATGCTGCCCGTTGCCACGATCACAGAGGTCGAGGCGGGTGGCAGCCCGTCCATGATGCTGACCAGCACCGGATCCTTCCGGACCGATTCCAGCGGGTACCTGTCGACCGAGTCCGGTCTGGTCCTGATGGGCTGGCCCGCGCAGGCTGATGGCACAGTCCCGGATGTGGCAAGGGATACCGCCGATGCCCTGGAGCCGGTCCGCATCGACCTGAACCGCCTGTCGGCGGAGCCGACAACCGAAATCAGCCTGACGGCGAACCTGCCGGCAGCCGAAACCGATCCCGGTGCCTCTGGCGACCCGGTCGAGCAAGTGGTTCAGTATTTCGACAACATGGGCCGCTCCGAAGAGCTGACTATTACCTATTCGCCAAGTGTTGCCACGCCGCCGGCGACCAGCGGCACTAACGAATGGACGATGCAAATCGTGGACTCCGCAACCGGTGCAACGGTCATCGGCGAGTACACTCTGACATTCGATGACAGCGCGGCGTCTGCAGGCACGCTTCAAAGCGTGGCAACCGTGACTGGTGGTGCCTATGATGCAACCGCCGGTTCGGTGACCATCAACGTTGCGGGCGGGCCTGTCGAGATCAATATCGGTGTGATTGGCGAACAGAACGGGATGAGCCAGCTGGGTGACGAGTTCGTGCCCGGCACGACGGAAAAGGACGGGACGGCAGTTGGTTCCTTCGTTTCGGTGGAGGTCAACGCGTCCGGTGAAGTGATTGCCTCCTATGATTCAGGCGACACCAAGGTCATCTACAAGGTTCCGCTGGTGGATGTCTCCAACATCAACGGCATGCAGGCGCTGGACAGCCAGACTTACAAGCCGACTGACGATTCCGGGGCGTTCTACCTGTGGGATGCCGGTGAGGGGCCGACCGGTGAAATCCTGGGCTACGCGCAGGAGGAATCGGCTGTCGACGTGGCAACCGAATTGACCGACATGATCAAGACCCAGCGGGCCTATTCGTCCAACGCCAAGGTCATCCAGACCGTTGACGAGATGCTGCAGGAAACCACCAACATCAAGCGCTAACGCGCTTGATGCTCCCTGACATTGGCTCCACGAAAGCAGGCTGAACATGTCTATTAATTCCGCCCTTAACAGCGCCATGAGCGGGCTGAGCGCGGCCGGCCGGTCCTCGCAAGTGGTCGCCGAGAATCTGGCCAATGCGCTGACCCCCGGCTACACACGCCGGGTTCAGGATCTGAACAGCCCCGGGGCCGGCGTCCCCGGCGTTCGGATCGGAAACGTCCAGCGCTTGAATGATCCTGTGCTGATCTCCAACCGCCGGGTTGCCGAAGCAGAATACGGCGCCGCCAAGGCGGAGGCCGATTTCTTCAGCCGGATGTCCGATCTGGTGGGCACCGTCGATGATGAGATGTCGCTTGCCTCCCAGCTTTCGGATTTCGAGTCGTCGCTGATCGAAGCGGTCTCGCGCCCGGATTCTCAGCCCCGGCTGAATGATCTGTCTGTAAAGGCGAATGCCTTGGCAGACTCCATCTCACGCACGGCCGAAGGGTTGCGCGGCTTGCGGGTCAATGCGGACAGCGCGATCGGCAGCCAGGTCGACACCGTGAATCAGGCCTTGAAGGAGATTGAAAAGCTCAACGCCCGGATCATGGTTGTTGAGGTCGGCGGCATGGACGCCGTGTCAATGCAGGATCAGCGCGACCAGCTGATCGACCAGGTGAACGGGATCATTCCGGTTAATGTTGTCCGCCGCGACAACGGCCAGGTCACGCTTTATTCCACCGGCGGGGTGATGCTGCTGGACCACAAGGCGTCTGAGCTGAGCTTTACGCCGTCGCGGGATATCATGCCGCACATGACTCTGGGCAACGGCATGATCTCCGGTCTCCAGGTGAACGGCAGAGCAATCGACACCAGCCCTGACGGCCCGCTGCGCGGCGGCACCCTGACCGCGCAGTTTGAAATCCGTGATGTGACCGCGGTTGAGGCCCAAGAGGATCTGGACGCGATGGCCGCCGATCTTATCGAGCGGTTCCAGGACCCGGCGCTGGATGCCACCATCGGGGCCACGGATGCAGGTATATTCACCGACGGTGGCGCCTTCTACGATCCGTCGAACATCGTTGGACTCTCCAACCGGATCGAGCTGAATGATCTGGTGGCTTTGGATGGCACCGGTGAGACCTGGCGGTTTCGCGATGGCATTCACGCCGCGGCCCCCGGGGATCCAGGCAACTCCAGCCTGCTGCAGGCCTATTCGGACGCTTTGAACACCACCCGCACGGTGTCCTCAGTCGGTCTTGGCACCGCAAACATGTCAGCTGCGACGCTGAGTGCGAACCTGTTGTCCAGGTTTGCCCAGGACAATGAAACCGCTGCGCGCGCTTCGACTTTTGCCGCTACCAGTTTCAATGAGCTGAGCCAGGCGGAACTGGCGCTCGGCGTCGACACCGACGCCGAGCTGCAGAACCTGATGCTGGTTGAGAAATATTACGCCGCCAACGCCCGTGTGCTCAGCGTTGTCGACGAACTTATGGAAACACTTTTGAGGATCTGACCCATGATTTTGAATTCTTATGGCGATATGGCGCAGCACCTCTTTCTCCGCAGCCGCAATACGGAGCTGAAGGAAAACGTCACCACTCTGTCCGAAGAGTTTGCCACTGGAAAATCGGCGAACCTGAGCGAACGGCTGGGCGGCGATTTCACCTATCTTGCAGATCTGGAGAGCTCGCTGAACCGGATCGGCAGCTATATGGTTGCCAATAGCGAAGTGCGGTTGTTTGCGACCGCCACGCAAGGCAGCCTTGATAAGGTGCACAGCCAAGTGGAGGCGATGCGCAACGACATCCTGAGACTGTCGCCCGCGCTTGACACGGAAAATGCACAGCAATTCGGCAGCCAGGCCAAGCAGAGGCTGTCCAGCGCCATAAATCTGATGAACACCGCTGTCGGGGGGCGGACGATCTTTGCGGGCACTGCAACGGACACCAAACCGCTGAATGACACCAGTACGCTGATGACGGCCATCCTTACGGAAGTCTCGGGGCTGACAACCAGCAATGACATCATTCAGGAAGTTAAGGACTGGTTCGACGATCCGGCCGGATTTGATGCCGTCATGTACCGCGGTTCCACTACTTCGCTGCAGCCGGTTACCGTCGGCGAGGGAGAACAGGTGACCCTGGGGATCCGCGCCGATGATGAAAACCTCAAGCATGCTCTGCAGAGTTATGTAATCACTGCTCTCGCGGATGAGCCCAGCCTCGGCCTGACCGAAGACGTGCAGATCGATCTGGTTATCAAGGCCAGCAGCGAGCTGACTGAAAGTGCGGACAGGCTGATTGATCTGCAGGCTGACGTTGGTTTCATCGAGGGCCAGCTCGAGGCGGTCAATACCCGTAACGAGGCGTCGAAAACCAGCCTGAGCATCGTCAAGAACAACCTGGTCTCGGCCGATCCGTATGAAACCTACACCCGGCTTCAGGAGGCGCAGACGCAGCTTGAGGGCCTTTATACAATCACCGCCCGCAGCTCGCAGCTGTCCTTGTTGAAGTATATCTCATGATGGCTTTTCTGCGTCTCTTCCTTGCTTGCCTGTTTCTGCTGCCGGTGGCGGCGCAGGCAAACACTATCCGGCTTAAGGACCTGGTGGAATTCGACGGGGTCCGCGGCAATGACCTGGTCGGCTACGGCCTGGTCGTCGGCTTGGATGGAACCGGTGACGGGTTGCGCAATTCGCCGTTCACCGAAGAAATCATGACCAACATCCTGGAGCGGCTTGGCGTCAACGTGACCGGTGAGCAGTTCCGGCCGAAGAATGTGGCGGCCGTTTTTGTGACAGCCACCTTGCCGCCCTTTGCCCGTGTCGGCAGTACCATCGACGTGACGGTCTCAGCCATTGGCGACTCCAAAAGCCTGCTTGGCGGTACTCTGATCATGACGCCGCTGAACGCCGCCGATGGTCAGATCTATGCTGTCGCCCAAGGCACAATCCTGGCTGGCGGTGCAGTGGCCGAAGGCGAGGCTGCGACAGTGACGCAGGGGGTCCCGACGGCGGGCGTGATTCCGTCGGGTGCCCGTGTTGAGCGGGAGATTGATTTCGATCTGGCCTCGCTCAGCTCCATGCGGCTGGCGCTGCGCGAGCCGGATTTCACCACGGCCGGGCGGATCGAACGGGCGATCAACAACGAATTCGGCCGCAACGTTGCCCTGATGCGGGATTCCGGGACTGTCGAAGTCGACATCGGCCGCACCAACACCCGCTCGACGGCGCATGCGGTGGGCCGGATTGAGAACATTCTGGTTGAGCCGCAGCGCAAAGCCCGGGTGGTTGTCGACCAGCGCTCCGGCACCATTGTGATGGGAAGCGACGTGCGGATTTCCCGCGTGGCCGTGGCCCAAGGCAATCTTACGCTCCGCATTGAAGAGACGCCGCTGGTGGTTCAGCCCAACCCCTTTGCGGATGGGGAAACCGTTGTTGTGCCGCGCACGGGTGCTGCGATCGAGGAAGAAGAGGGGATCCAGCTGGCAGAAGTGCCGGAGACAACCTCGCTTTCGGAGGTCGTGTCAGGCTTGAACGCTCTGGGGGTGTCGCCGCGGGATATGATCGACATTCTGAAAAGCCTCAAGGCCGCGGGTGCCTTGCACGCGGAATTCGTCGTCCGCTGACGGGCACCGCAACCCTGACAGAAAACGCCCCGGCTTCACCTGCTGAAGCCGGGGCGTTTTCTGTCAGGGGGCAGGCCACCCTTCTGTGGTTCTCCCCGCGCCGCGCTTGCATGCCCGGCCGTGCGCCGGACCCCGCACTCAGAGTGCAGCCGAGCCGGGCAAGCCGCATCAATGGGTCGAAAGGGTAGAGAGCTGTGGTTTGGTCAAACGGGGAGCGTTCTCATTTCCGGCTGCACCAAGGCAAGTGTGCGGCTGGGAGCCAGAACTGGCTCTGTCCCGGGTTTATAATGGGTGCCAGAAATCTCTGAACCCAGCCTGCTCTACGCTGAGATCCATGCACGTCACACCATCTGCTGCGGGTATCAGAATGCTCAAGAAGGGGGCGGGGCAGGAGCGCTCGCACAGAAAAAGCCCGGGCAGATCACACGGCCCGGGCTGTTCGTTTTTTACGGTTTTGAGGATTAGGGATAGTAGCTGCGCACGAGCGCCGTGGCGATCAGGCTCCAGCCGTCTGCAACAACAAAGAACGCCAGTTTGAAGGGCAGGGACACAATGGCCGGCGGCACCATCATCATCCCCATCGACATCAGGACCGCTGCCACCACAAGGTCGATCACCAGGAACGGCAGAAAGACCAGAAAGCCGATTTGAAAGGCGCGTGCAATTTCGGACAGCAAGAAGCTCGGGACCAGCGCGGACAGCGGCGCTTGCGGCACCGGATCCATGCCTTGGGTTTCCGGCCTGAGGTCGGCAATGGCATAAAACGTGTCCGGATCCAGACGGTTGGCCATGAATGCCCGGAACGGTTCCAGACTGCGTGAGATGGCCTCGCCCGGTTCAAGCTGTTCCTCCAGCAGCGGGCTGATACCGCTGCTCCAGGCTTCGGTAAAAACCGGCTCCATCACGAAGTAGGTCAGGAACAGCGCCAGGCTGATCATCAGCATGTTTGGCGGCGCCTGCTGCAGACCGATGCCCTGGCGCAGGATCGACAGGACCGTCACCAGAAACGGAAAGCAGGTGATCATGATCAGCAGGCCGGGGGCCAGGCTGAGCACTGTAATCAGCAGAATCAGCTGGATCGAGCGGGCCGAAATCGACTCACCGTCTGCCAGCGAAAGGCTCAGTTCTTGAGCCAGGGCGGTCTGCGGCATGGCCAGCAATAAAGCTGAAACCAGGGCCGCCCGCACAAGGGTCTTGTGTGTCATCCCAAACCGCTTTGCAGATCGGCAATTTCCGTCAGGCGCACGGCCAGCTGTCCGGCCTGCTCGCCTTCCAGCTCTTCCAGCTGGCCCCGGGCGACCAGCCGGTCCCCGACATAGAGATCGACCGGATCTTCAACCCGCTTGTCGAGCGTCAGGATCGCGTTTTCACCCAGGCTGACCAGATCGCGGATCAGCGGCCGGGCCTTGCCCACCGAAACAACCACTTCGACGGGAACCGAAACAAAGGGGTTTTTGGCATCAGCGGCTTTCTTGTTCAGATCGGCGGCGTCATCCATATTGGCTGTCCTCTTTCGCGTGATAGGTGAAGGCTTCGATCGAATCCTGGATCGATTCGAGAAGGGCATCGCAGTTGATTTCGCATTCGGTGCTGCCGACGCTCAGGTAGGCCTGGCCGGAGGACAGCGTGCTGTCTTCCCGCACGGTGACCGGGACAGAAAAGTTCTGCGGCAGCAGGTTGCGCACGGGTGCGCCTTCGCCCGGCGATACCACAATTTGCATCGGCTGATCGGTCTGCCCTTTTGCCATTCCTGCTAGCTGATCGACGATGTGGTGCCCGAAGGAGGCCGCCATCGCATCCGGCAGAATTGCACTGGTCAGCACCTTGAACATCGGATCCAGCGAATCGAGCAGCTGGCTTTGCGCTTCGTGATAGGTGAAGCTCAGGTCCTCCAGCGAGTTGGCCAATTCGGCCGAGATCCGGGTGGTTTCCTGATCCTTGGCCGTTACAGCGTCATCCCAGCCGGCGCTGTAGCCTTTCTCGAAGGAAGCCAGCCGCTGTTCTTCTATGACTTCCTCAGAGACCGCCGGCACCACCGGTTCAGCGGGCGTTTCAAATCCGAAGTCCTCAAGCAAATGCGCAATCGTCATCAAGCTTGCTCCTTATTCTCTTCCAGCCAGCCGCGCAGGATCTGGACGGTTTCCTCCTGCCGTTCGCCGATCATGTTGCGCAGGCGGTCGACGGGATCATCCATGCCGCCGCCCATTGACGGCAGGCCGATTGCGCCCATCATGTCGCCAGTGCCCATCGTCGGCAGGCCGCCCATCGGTTCGAATTGGCCGGTTTCGTTGTTCTCAATCTCACCATCAAGCGCGAGGCCTGCACCCATGTCCGGTGCAGTCATGAAGCCGTCGCCGCCGACACCGGGCAACGCAGGCAGGCCGCCGCCGTCAGGGCCTGGCAGCGCAGCTACCGGCGTGGCTTGGTTCGAGAGAATCGGGCGGACAACGAAAAGGCCCAGGATCAGGCTGACGAGGGCCAGTGCGCCGATCTGGACCAGAGACATGGCGTCAAAGTATAGGTTATCGAAGAAAGAGGCGGTCGCGACCGTGCCCTGGGGTTCCACGGCGGGCAGCTCCATAGACTTGAGGGTGATCACGTCGCCACGCTCCGCGTCAAAGCCGACCGCCGCGGAAATCAGTTCCCGCATGGCGGCCAGCTCGTCTTCCGGCCGGGGCTGGAAAACGGTTTCGCCGGCGTCGTTGGTGACGGCTGTGCCATTGATCAGCACCGCGACGGTCAGGCGCTTGATGGCCCCAGGACCGCGGAGGATTTCTTTTTCGGTTTCGGAGATTTCATAATTGATCCGCTCGCGGGTAGCGCTGGTGTTGGCCTTGGACCCCTGGCCGGAGGCGGCATCGCCATCGGGAATGTTTGAGGCAACGGTAACTTCGCCCGCCTGGTTGGTGGAAGAATCGGCGCGTTCCTCGACATCTGTGCTGACGGCGACACGGCTTTTGGGATCAACGAGCTTTTCGCGGATAGATTCGGTGTCGGTCACGGTTTCAACACTGACCTCGACCACGGCATTGCCCTGGCCGACGCGGGCCTCGACAAGGCGCATGACCCGCTCGCGAATCGTCTGCGAACGGTCATCCGTGCCGGCGCCGGCTGCAGCAGTGGCATCCGACGAGCCGATCAAAGCGCCATTGGCGTCGATCACAGCAACGTTTTCCACCGCAAGGCCGGTGACAGCGGAGGACACCAGGAAACGGATAGCGTTGGCCTGCGCAGGTGTGATCGGCGACCCCATCGGTACGACGGAAACCGATGCGGTAGGCTCCACCGTGCGCTGGAAGGGGTTCAATCCGGTGTTGGCGATATGCACCCGGGCCTGGGTCACATGCGGGCTGGCGACAATGGTGCGGGCCAATTCGCCTTCCTTGGCGCGCCAGTAGGCGGCATCGAACATCTGCGAGGTGGTTCCGAAGCCGCTGAGCGAATCGAGCAGCTCATACCCTTTGCCGCCATTGGCCGGCAGGCCTTCGCTGGCCAATGTCATACGAAGTTCGTCACGCTGCGTGGACGGCACGTAGATCGAGCCGCCACGCACTTCAAATTGGGTGCCGCGCTGTTCCAGCGCCCGCACCACATCTCCGGCCGAGCCGCTTTCCAGCCCGGCATAAAGCAGTGTCATTGATGGCTTGCTTGCCACATGGGACATCGCGATCACGCTGAGAATCATAATTACCGTGGCGCCCACGGCAATCAGACGCTTCCGCATGTCCATTTCTGCCCAGACATTCTTGATCTGCTGCACATTAACCTCCGTCGCACCGGCGTTCTGTCCGGCGTGCAACCTTTTTGACGGATCGGCCTTAACATTCGGTTAGTTCCTCGCAGGTTATGAAGAAGCTGCACGACGTTTTAGGGATAGCCATGACAGACGCTGCAGTAGATACAGAAGCAGATGCCCCGGCCAAGAAGAGCAAACTGCCCCTGATCATCGGGGTTGTGCTGGCTCTGGCGGGGGCGGGCGGCGGATTCTTTGCCGTTCAGTCAGGCCTTCTTCCCTTTGGTCAGAAAGCAGCGCCAGAACCGGCGCATGCGGCCGAAGAGGCGCCAGAAGGCGTGGACACTGGTGAGACGGCGGAGGATATCGCCAATCTTGCCTTTATCGAAATGGACCCGATTGTGATTACCCTGCGCAAAGCCAGCGGTATCAAGCATTTGCGGTTCCGCGCGCAACTTGAGGTCGACCTGGCGCACCAGGCCGAGGTCGAGAAAATCCTCCCGCGGGTTGTCGATGTCCTGAACAGCTACCTGAGAGCATTGGAGCTTGAGGATCTGACCGATCCGATGGCTCTGCCGAAACTGAGAGCGCAGATGCTGCGGCGGATCAACATTGCCACCGGCCAGGGCCGGGTGCGTGATCTGCTGATTATGGATTTCGTACTGAACTAGGAGGACAGGATGGACATTATTGCTGATATCCTGCTTGCGGCCGGAGCACTGGGCGCCGGATTCTATTGTCTGGTGCTGTCACGCAGGCTGAAGCGGTTCAATGATCTGGAAAAGGGCGTGGGCGGCGCAGTCGCCGTGCTGTCCTCCCAGGTTGATGACCTGAACAAGTCGCTGAAATCGGCGCAACAGGTGTCTGATGGCTCCAGCAAGGCGCTGCAGCAGCTGACGGGGCGCGCCGAATCGGTGGCCCAGCGGTTGGAGCTGATGATGGCGTCGATGCATGATATTCCCGAGGCCCGGCCTGCGGCTCCGGCAGCGGAACCCGCTGCCGAAGATGAGGAGATGGCAGCCGCTTATGAGGCCGAATCGCAGCCGGCCGAAGAAAGCCAGGAAGAGGCCAAGCCCTCGGGCCTGATGTTCGTCCGCCATAACCGCAGCCAGAACCGGGTGGCGTAATGGCGAAGGCGGCTAAGAAACCCAAAGGCTTGCGGCGGGGCGGCACGCTGATGATGCTGGCGGTCCTGCTGATCGGCTCTGCCGCGGTGCGGCTGGGACTGGAGGCCGGGCCCGCAATTGCCCGCGAAGTGGCCAGTCTGAAGGAGCCGGGCCGGGAAGAGTCTGCGCATAAGGGAGAGCCGCGGGGCGAATCGATGCCGTCCTCCGCTGAGCTGCAGACGATGCTGGCGGCCTTTCGGGAGCGGGAACAGGCATTGGCCGCCCGCGAGGCGGAGATTCAGGACCGGATGAAGGCGCTGGAGATTGCCGATCAGGCGATCAACAAGAAGCTGGTGGCGCTGGAGCAGGCAGAAGAGAAGCTGCGCGCGACCCTCGCCCTGGCCGATGGGGCGACCGAGGCGGATGTGACCCGGCTGACCTCAGTTTATGAGCAGATGAAGCCCAAGGAGGCCGCAGCCCTGTTCGAGGAAATGGACCCTGCATTTGCAGCAGGCTTCCTCGCCCGGATGCAGCCGGAGGCCGCGGCGGGGATCATGGCGGGCCTGAGCCCGGAAGCCGCCTACACCATCAGCGTGGTCCTGGCCGGACGCAACGGAGCCGTGCCCAGGGAATGACTTGGGCGCGCGGGCTTAGTCTTTCCTTAGGACGACTCGCCTAAACTAATAAAAACCAACGGAATTCGGAGTGGACCTATGATCGGGATTGTAGGCATTGTGGTGATCTTTGCCATGGTGTTCGGCGGATACCTTCTGGCCGGCGGCAAGATGGCGATCATTCTGAAGTCGCTGCCGTTTGAGATGATGATGATCGGCGGCGCCGCTGTCGGGGCGTTTCTGATTGCCAACGATATGGGCGGCGTCAAGCACACGCTCAAGGACATCGGCAAGGTATTCAAGGGACCCAAGTGGAAGCCGGACGACTACCGCGATCTGCTTTGTCTGCTGTTCGCGCTGATCCGAATCGCCCGGGCCAATCCGGTTGAGGTGGAACAGCATATCGAAGACCCGGAAAACTCTTCGGTGTTCAATAAATACCCCAAGATCCTGGGCGACAAGGAAGCCGTGAACCTGATCTGCGACACCATGCGGTCGGCGTCGATGAACTATGACGATCCGCATCAGGTTGAAGAGGTGCTGGAAAAGCGGATGGAGGCCAACCTTCACCACGCGCTGCACTCCAGCCATGCGCTGCAGACCATGGCCGATGGCCTGCCTGCCCTTGGGATCGTTGCGGCGGTTCTGGGCGTGATTAAAACCATGGGCTCGATCGACCAGCCGCCCGAGGTGCTGGGGAAACTGATCGGCGGCGCCCTGGTGGGGACATTCCTTGGCGTGTTTCTCTCCTACGGCCTTGTCGCCCCCTTCGCGGGCAAGGTGAAGGCCGTGGTTGAAGAAGACGCGCATTTCTATCAGCTGATCCGCGAAGTGCTGGTGGCCAACCTGCACAACCATGCCGCCGCGATCTGCATTGAGGTCGGCCGCCAGAATACCCCGTCGCATTTCCGTCCCGGCTTCTCGGAGCTGGAAGAAGCCCTCAAATCGGTGAAACAGGACGCAGCATGATCTGGCGAGCATTTGCCACGGCGGCCGTTGTTTTGACGGCTGGCACAGTCCAGGCACAGACAGTCGTGACCCGCTCCGGCGAGCATAAAGGGTTCACGCGCCTGGTGATGCGTCTGCCAGACGGCGCGGACTGGTCTCTGACCCAAAGCGGCAATACTGCGACCGTCAACATTGATGCCCCCGAAGCGGTTTTCGATACCTCCCGCGTCTTCAACCTTATTCCCCGCACCCGGTTGCAATCACTGGAACAGAACGGCCCCGGCCAGCCGCTGCGGCTGCAATTGGGCTGCGAGTGCACAGTCACCTCCTATGTCCAGGAGAACGGCTACCTCGTGGTTGATATCCGCGATGGCGGCAAACCCGCACCGCAGCCGCAATACACCACAGCTGGCAGCATCCTTCCGATCACCACGCCGGTTGCGGGCGGCGGCTACCGTTTCAGTTTTTCCCGGTCGGCCGCGGCGGACGCGCGGATGGCGCTGGAACTGGCCGCCACGGTTGCCGGCCAGTCTGAACCGGCACGCACAGTCCGGCCACAAGACAGTGCCGAGGCGCCTAGCCCCGAACCAGCACCTGCTGGGCCGGAAGAACAGACACCAACTGATGTCGTTTTGCCGCTGGACGGCAGCAGCATACCGGCGGCCGCGGAAGACGTTGCCGCAGCTATGCTGCCGGGGCTGCCGGATACCGGTATGCTGCTCGACTTGGCGGAGACCGAACGCGCTTCGGTGGTCAAGGAATCCGAGCGGCGGTTGCTGCAGCAGATCGGCCGGGCAGCGAACCAGGGGCTGGTGAGCGTTGCGCCGGACGGGCTTCCTGGCGCTGGCACTGCTGCCGGTCTCGATCCTCTGGGCCGTTCGGACAGGCCTTTGAACCCGCTCGACCACATCTCCGTCACTTCGGCAATCGACCGCGAAACTGGCCTGATGGCTGCCCTGACAGAGGGCAGCAACGAGGCAGCGCACTGCATTCCAGACAGGGACGTGGCAATTCACACTTGGGGCAATGAGAGCCCGTTTGCCGATCAGATCGGACCGTTGCGCAGCGCGCTGGTCCAGGAGTTCGACGACGTGAACCCGGCTGGGGTTTTCGCTCTTGCCCGGATCTATCTCTATTTCGGCTTTGGTGCCGAAGCCCGCTCCATGCTGGAAATCCTTCCGGCCGCAGAGCGTGGCAGCCCGGATGCGGCCGTGCTGGAGGCGATGGCCCTGCTGATGGATGGAGTTGATCTTCCGCCTCAAAACCCGTTCTCCGGGCAGCAGGCCTGCGAAAGCAACAGCGCTTTCTGGGGCGCGCTGGCCGACGGTGCGGTCAAGAAAAACTCAAACACCGATGCGATCCAGCAAGCATTTTCCAAGTTGCCGACGCACCTGCGGGTGCATTTGGGGCCGCGGGTCAGCAAAATGTTTGCCGAAGCCGGCGAGCACCATGTCGCTGAAGCCGTGCTGAGGGCCGTAGACCGGACCGGGATCGAAGAGGTGCCGGAAATCAACCTGGCCGAGGCGGCGATTGCAGAACTTAAGGGCGACACTGAGAAAGTCGCTGAAGAGCTGACCAGCGAAGTCGCGGAACGCACCGGGAACGCACCAGCCGCGCTGATCGATCTGGTTGCCCTGAGTGTGAAAGAACGCAAAGCGCTGTCGCCGGATGTGCCGGACCTGATTGCCTCCTACGAGCTGGAAAACCGGGACACGGAGCTTGGTGCCGATCTGCGCAAGGCTCATGTTTCGTCGCTTGCGCTGATAGGACAGTTCCACGACGCGTTTCAGGAGCTTAACGAACTGACGGAACGCGATGGACCGGGTGCCCGGGCTGTAGCGCTGGAACCGCTGTTGCTGCTTTTGGCAGAACGCGCGGATGATGTAACCTTCCTGCAGTACGGTCTGGTGTTTGCCGGCCGGGCTACGGCGGCTGAGGCGGCTCCGGTTGCTGTGCCGGTGGCCCGCCGGCTGCTGGACTTGGGCTTCGCGGACTTCGCTCAGGAGCTGCTCAACAAGCTGTCCCTGGCGCCGCAGGATGAAACCCGCCGCCTGATGATGGCTGAAGCCGCGCTTGCCCTGGATAAGCCGCACCGGGCGCTGGTGGAGCTGATGGGGCTGGATGGCTCCAAAGCTAACCGCTTGCGCGCCGAGGCTCTGTGGCGCAACGGCGAATACGGCCGCGCTGGGGAATACCTGCTGGCCGAAAATGAGAAAGACGCAGCCGCCCGCGGGTTCTGGCACTCTGAAAACCTGGGGGCGATAGAGGAAATCGAGCCGGAAGAGGGCGCGCAATTCGGGACAGTCGCTTCTGTCACCACCCGAATCGGCGAAACCGTCCAGGATCCGGACAGCCTGCCGCCGCTGGCCTATGCGCGGGCCCTGGTGGAGAGCAGCGAGGGGACGCGGGGCGGAATCGCCGACTTGCTGAACCAGATCGGCAGAGCAGCGGACGCTCCTGAAGAAACCCAGTGATCCAGCTCAAGGCTGACTGCGTTACGGCCGCCCC
Source organism: Leisingera aquaemixtae (assembly GCF_006740765.1). GTDB lineage: Bacteria > Pseudomonadota > Alphaproteobacteria > Rhodobacterales > Rhodobacteraceae > Leisingera > Leisingera aquaemixtae. Next base: position 3,246,452 of record NZ_CP041159.1, on the reverse strand, counting down.
GCCCGGGGCGGCCTTTGCGTTTGGATGATAACACTTTGTCAACTGGCTGCCGGTAACCTGATGAGCGGGTGAATCCTGATCTGGAACGGGCAGAATGCCGGAAAACAATTTTAAACTTTGCCTGCAAGGGCTGAGTGCGCGCACAGCGCGCATGGCACGCGAGGCTGTGGCCGCCGCCAGTGCCTGTCCTGCACTTTTCTTCAACGCCAAAATGCACCGGATTGCGCCGTCAGCCGCCGCTGCGAAGGCGGCCCACGCCTCCCGGGCTTCCGGCCGTCCGGCATCCGGACGGCTGCGGGTCGTTCCGCCTTTTCTGCATTGGAAAGCCCTGAGGCAACCGGCCCAGGCTTCTGGCGGGATTACCAACCCTTTGAATGCACTCAACAAGTGGGGCCATAATTGTGCCTAAGCTGACCACTGATCAACTTTTCAGCCCGACTGTGCTGCTGGCGCTGGCGCTGATGGCAATTATCGTGATGATGATCCTGCCAATGCCTGCATGGGTGCTGGACGTCGGTCTGGCGGCCTCTTTTGCGCTTGCCATTCTGATCTTCACGATCACCCTGTTCATCGAAAGACCGCTGGATTTTTCCTCTTTCCCGACGATTCTGCTGGCGTCGCTGATGCTGCGCCTGTCGCTGAACGTCTCCTCCACCAAGCTGATCATTGGCCAAGGCCACTCCGGCACCGATGCGGCCGGAAATGTGATCGAGGGGTTCGCCCAGTTTGTCATGGGGGGCAGCGTGTTCCTCGGCCTGGTTGTCTTTGGGGTTCTTTTGATCGTCAACTTCATGGTGATCACCAAGGGTGCAGCGCGGATGGCCGAAGTGGGCGCCCGCTTTGCCCTGGACGGGATGCCGGGCAAGCAGCTGGCGATCGACGCGGATATGTCCGCGGGCGCCATTGACCACCAGACTGCCAAGGAGCGGCGCGAACGCGACCAGCAGGAAACGACCTTTTTCGGCTCGCTGGACGGTGCATCGAAATTCGTCAAAGGCGACGCCATTGCTGGCTTGATGATCACCCTGCTGAACCTCGTCATGGGGCTTATTATGGGGGTTCTGGTCCACGGTATGCCTGTGGGCAGCGCGTTTGAGACCTACGCCATTCTGACGGTAGGGGACGGCCTCGTCTCGCAGATCCCTTCGGTGATCATTTCCATTGCTGCGGCACTGCTGCTGGCGCGCGGCGGCACCACTGGCGCCACTGATATTGCTCTGTTCGAACAGTTCGGCCGCCACCCGGCAGCTTTGACCACCGTTGCTGTACTGATGGTGCTGTTTGCGCTGGTGCCGGGCCTGCCGTTTCTCCCCTTCGTGACCGGCGGCGGGGTCTTGGGCTATGCCGCTTTCCGGATGGCCAAGAAAAAGAAGGACGATGCAGAAGCCGAGATCGAGGAAAAGATCGAGGAAGCCTCCGATCCTTCGGCCTCGCGGCCGTTGGGCGATATTCTGGATCTTGATGATCTGCATCTGGAGTTTGCGCCCGACCTGGTCAGCATGGTACTGGACGAGGGCACTGGCCTGGACGCGCGGATCGCAAATATGCGGTCCCACATCGCCACAACATTCGGCCTGATCCTGCCGGAAATCCGCCTGACCGATCAGCACGATCTGGAGCGCGGCACCTATGTGATCAAGGTGCAGGGCGTCGAACAGGTGCGCGGCACGCTGCATCCCGACATGGTCCTGGCCCTGATGCCCGACAATCACGATGCGCTGCCCTCAGGCACAGATGTGACGGAGCCGGTCTATGGCGCACCGGCGCGCTGGATTTCTGCCAAGGCGCAGGAACAGGCGGCGCTGGCGGGCGCCACCGTGGTCACGCCGCCGGAAATCCTGGCAACCCATTTGCTGGAGGTCATCAAGCAGAACTTCAGCCGCTTGCTGACGCTCAAATCCCTGCGCCGCCTGCTGGATGAAATGACGCAGCTGTCCGACGGCTTCCGCGCCGAGGCGAACCGCAAGCTGCTGGATTCGCTGGTGCCGGACAAGGTGCCGATGGACACGCTTCATGCGGTCCTGCGGCTGTTGCTGGAGGAGCGGGTGTCCATCCGGAACATGCCCTTGATTCTGGAATCTATTGCGGAAGCGCGCTTGCACGTCACACAGCCTGAAGTGATTTGCGAGCATGTGCGCCAGCGCCTTGGCTTCCAGCTGGTGTCCGAGATGAAGCGTGAGGACGGGACCATTCCGCTGATCCAGCTGGCGCCGGAATGGGAGGACAAGTTCTCGACCTATCAGGTCGATGCGCAGGGTGCCGGCCTGGATATCGCGCTGCCGCCGGATCTCTTCAACCGCCTTGCGGACGGGCTGAGCGACAAGCTCTCGGCGATCACCGATCAGGGCGTGTTTGCCGCGGTGGTGACCTCGACTCGCCGCCGCCGGTATCTGAGGACAATTTTGAAGTCGCGCGGTATTACCAATCCGGTACTGTCGTTTGAGGAAATCGGCCTGGAAGCACGGCCTGCCCTCGTCGGGATGGTGCAGGCATGAACCTGGACTTTCTGCCTCCGGAACTGGTTCTGATGCTGGGGGCGGGTTTCTGGCACGCCGCCATCGTGTTCCTGAGAGTGGCAGCGATGGTGTCTGTTCTGCCCGCAATGGGGGAGCTTTATGTCCCCACGCGGGTCAAGCTGGCAGTCGCCGTGGCCTTTACGTTCGTCGTGGCACCGGCGCTGCCTGCGTTGCCCGAGCCAGACAACGTGTTCGCTTACGCCCGTTTTGCGGTGACTGAGGCCATCATCGGCCTGGCTTTGGGTATCGGCGTCCGGATTTTTGTGCTGGCATTGCAGACCGCGGGCGCGATGGCAGCGCAAGCCACGTCGCTGTCGCAGGTGCTGGGCGGCATCGGCGCAGAGCCGATGCCGGCGCTTGGCGCTGTTTTGATGATCTCCGGCGTGACCCTTGCCACCCTGATGGGGCTGCATGTCCGGGTGGCGGAGCTGCTGATCGGTTCTTACCGGATGTTTCCGGCAGGCGAGTTTCCGGGTGCCGCCGGCCTGACGGAATGGGGCGTTTTCCGGGTCTCGCAAAGTTTTTCGCTGGCATTCACCCTGGCGGCGCCCTTTGTGATCACGGCGGTGATCTATAACCTGGCCCTTGGCGTGATCAACCGGGCGATGCCGCAGCTGATGGTGGCCATGGTCGGCGCGCCGGTGATTACCCTTATGGGGCTGTTCATCCTGATGGTCGGCAGCCCGGTGATCCTGGATGTCTGGTCCCGCGCCTTGATGACCTTCTTCGCAAACCCCGGGGGCGGCATCCCATGAGCGGACAGGACGACGACTCAGACAAGTCATTCGAGCCAACGGAGCAGAAACTCCGAAAGGCCCGGGAAAAAGGCGAAGTTGCCAAATCCACTGACCTGTCGGTGGCTGCCGCCTATCTGGGCCTGATCATCGCGTTTTATACCGCAGGCAGCAGCAGCGTTGAGGGGATCGGCACTGCACTGATGGCCTACCTTGACCAGCCAGACCGGCTGGCGCCGCTGTTTTTCGAAGGTCCCGCGGCAGCGCCGGTGGGCGGCTTCATCGGCAGTGCTTTCCGGCCGGTGCTGCCATGGTTTCTTGTGCCTTTCGCGCTTGTGCTGCTGTCCATTGTCGGCCAGCGGGCGATGGTCTTCGCCCCGAGCAAGCTGGAGCCGAAACTGTCGCGCATTTCGATTGTTTCCAATGCGAAGAACAAGTTCGGCCGCGCCGGCCTGTTCGAGTTCTTGAAAAGCTTCGTGAAACTGACGCTCTACTCGGTGTGCTTGGGCGTTTATCTGTCCCACCGGCTGCCGGAGATGATCGCGTCATCCGGCACCGGCCCGCAATCCGTGGTTCTGATGCTGGCGCAGCTGTCGATGGAGTTCTTGTTCCTCGCTCTCATCATTGCGCTGGCAATCGGGATCGTTGACGCCGCCTTTCAGCATGCCGAGCATATCCGCAAGAACATGATGTCGCGCAAGGAAATCCAGGATGAGATGAAGGATGCCGAAGGCGACCCGCATATGAAGAGCCAGCGGCGCCAGCGCGGCCAGCAGATCGCGATGGGCCAGATGCTGGCCGATGTGCCGAAGGCAGATGTGGTGATCGTAAACCCGACCCACTATGCGGTTGCCCTGCAGTGGAGCCGTGAGCCGGGCGCCGCCCCCGTCTGTGTTGCCAAGGGAGTCGATGAGATTGCCGCGGCGATCCGGCGGGTTGCCAATGAAAACGCAATCCCGATCCACAGCGATCCGCCAACCGCGCGGGCGCTGCACGCGGCGATCGAGATCGGGGATGAAATTCTGGAAGAGCACTACGCGCCGGTGGCAGCGGCAATCCGTTTTGCCGAGGAGATGCGCAAGCGTGCCAAGGGGAAGGTCACATGAAGCAGAAAATGCTGGATCAGATGGCAGCGGTGACCGCTGCGCAATACATGCAGGAACACGCCAGAATTCAGCCCGTTCTGGCCCGGGAAGCGGAGCTGCGCGGCCAGTTGGCCAGACTGAACGAGCAAGTGCAGGCCGCGCGCGCACAGGCCGATGGCGATCATGCAATGAAGGCATTGGGAGCGGATCTTTTATGGCAGGGCTGGCATTCCCGCACCCGGCGGCAGCTGAACCAGGAGCTGGCCAAGGCCACTGCGCAAAAACTGCGAAGCATGGATCAGCTGCGCAAGGCGTTCGGCCGCAAACATGCGGTTGAAACGATGGCCACAGCTGAACGCAAACGGCACAAGGCCGAGCTGGCCAAGGACCAGATGGCCCGGCTGCTGGAGGGCTGAGCGGAAGAGACCTGTTTTCGGCAAAAAAAAGCCGGCCTTTTGAGGCCGGCTTTTTTGCTTGAATTGCTGTGCGGCGGTCAGACGTCTTGCCGGGAAATCTCCATGATCAGCACGTCATACACGCCCTTGCCGATGTGTTTCTGCGCCGCCTCGCGCAGGGCGGTGCGCAGCGGTTCCAGCACATCAGACCGGGTGAACGCACCGCGGAAGCCGCCCATGTTGGCGTGGTCAAAGAGGACTTGAAGGAAGACATCGCGCAGTTTTGGCTCCAAGGTGCGGACTTTTTCGCCAATGCCTTGTTTGGCCTCCAAGCTCAGAGACACCACCACCAGTGAAGTCAGTTGATCACGCTCTACGACAGGAACGACGAACTGATTGTTGATCTTGATGTATTCGCGCTGGTTCTCTTCGCCGTCTTCAGCGATTTCCTCTGCGGCTTCCTCAGCGGGTTTGGCGGCGCTGCCGGGCTCGGCAGCGTGCTCTTCTTCCGGTGCGGGCATCAGCATGATGCCGGCACCGATGCCGCCTCCGGTTCCGAGGATCAGCAGGATGACTGGCAGGAGTTTTGACAGCATAATAACCCTCAGAACGGCAGGACAGCGTCAAGCAGCTGCTGGCCGTAGCGCGGCTGCTGAACATCGGTGATCTGGCCGCGGCCGCCGTAAGAGACGCGCGCCGAAGCAATCTTGTCATACGTGATTTCATTCTGGCGGCTGATGTCCTGGGGCCGGACATACCCGGTCACCAGCAGTTCGCGCAGTTCGAAGTTCACCCGCAGCTCCTGGGTGCCGCTGATCGCCAGAACCCCGTTGGGCAGCACGTCGACAACGGTGGCTGCGACCCGCAGCTCCAGTTTCTCGCTGCGTTTCACGGAACCCTTGCCGCCGGCGGAACTGGAGCTGCCCAGCTCCACCGCGTCTGCCGAGGTGGCGCCTTCCGGCAGTTTCCGGTCCAGCCGCTGCGGCAAGCCCAGAAGCTGAGGCATGTTCAGGCTTTCGGACCCCGACCGCGAGCGCTGTGTGTCGTTGGAAATTTCCGCTTCTTCGTCGATCTCGATCACCACCGTCAGGATATCCCCCCGCTTGATCGCGCGGCGGTCGCCGAGCAGCGATTGCTGCGAGCCGCTCCACAGCGAGGATCCGTCAACGGTGCGCCGGTTCTGGGTCTGCGCGGGCAGTCCCTCGTAAAGCATCGCCACATGCTCCGGCGTCTCATTCGCAGGGGTGAAGGAGGGCGGCTTGCCCAGGTGATCCATCCGGCCGCAGGCGCCCAGGAGGGCCAGCCCGAAAAGCAGCGGTTTGGCGGGGGAAAATTTCATAGTCATCAGTTTACCTCGACGGAGCCGTCTTCCTTGATCCGTCCGGTGACGGTCGTGCGGGAAGAGAGATTCATGACCCGGACAGCTTCACCAGCGGCACCGCGGCCCAAGGCACGCCCTTCCGCGGCGATGGACAGCGCACCCTGACGGAAGATCAGGGTCACCAGGTCGTTACGTTCAATGATGGCCGGCGGGCCGATATCGCCGGGCCGCAAGGGCCGCCCCGCGTAGAGCGAGACACGTGCTTCCATGCCTGTGACGTCTGCCGGGTCCGACAGCGCGCCAAGGATCTCGCCCTTCTTGAGCGCCAGATCTTCGGGGTTGACGATCTCCTTGGCGCGGATCGTGCGCAGCGGGATCAGGTAGTCCGCCCAGGCGGGCGGGGCGCAGAGCGCGGCGGCGGTCAGGCAGGCAAGAGCAAGTTTCATCAGCGCACCTGTGTGGTTGCACCCATCATCTGGTCGACAGCCGAGATGACCTTGGCATTCATTTCGTAACCGCGCTGGGCTTCGATCAGCTCCGTCACCTCGCGCACCGCATCCACCGAGCTGCCTTCCAAGTATCCCTGGCGCAGGGTGCCGAGCCCGTCTTCGCCAGCGGTGGAGACGGTGGCGGGGCCGGAGGCTTCGGTTTCGGTGAACAGGTTGCTGCCGATCGCCTCAAGACCCTTGGGGTTGGTAAAGCCGGCCAGGGTGAACTGCCCCAGCAACTGGCCTTCGGGAGAGTCTTGGAAATACCCGTAAACTTCGCCCTCGGCGTTGATCGAGATGCTAGTGGCATCGTCGGGGATGGTGACTTCGGGCGACACTGCGAAACCGTCCGAAGTCACGATCAGCCCTTCGGCCGAGCGTTTGAGCGCACCGTCGCGGGTATAGGCGGACTGGCCGGAGGGCAGGGTGACCTCCAGATAGCCATTGCCGTCAATGGCGATATCCAGGTCGTTGTTGGTCTGCTGCAGCGCCCCTTGGGACAAATGCACGGAAACGGCCGCCGGGCGCACACCGAGGCCAACCTGCACACCGGTCGGCAGCACGGTGCCGTCCGAAGCATTCACGGTGCCGGCGCGCGAAATCTGCTGGTAGTGCAGATCTGCAAACTCGGCGCGGCGGGCGTTGTAGGCCGTGGTGTTCATATTGGCGAGGTTGTTGGAGATGGTCTCCACCCGCAACTGCTGGGCGCTCATGCCGGTTGCTGCGATCTTGAGGGCACGCATCTGGATTCTCCTAGGACTTGATCAGGTTTTTGATGGCATTGCGGATGCGCTCGTCTTCCGTCTGCAGAAAGCTCTGGCCCATCTCATAGGCGCGCTGCACTTCGATCATCCGGCTCACTTCGGAAATTGCGTTCACGTTGGAGCCTTCCAGAAAGCCCTGCAGGACCTTCGAGTCGAAGTTCTCCTCGATGTCGCCCTCAACGCGGAACATCACACCGTCCTCACGCACAAGCGTGTGCTTTTCGACCGGTTTGAAAAGGCCCAGCTGTCCCAGCAGACGCCCGTTTGCGCTGAGCGAACCGTCCGCACCCACTTCGATCTTGCCGGCATCCGGCGGCACAAAGACGGGCGCGCGGCCCGCGTCCAGCACCCGGTAGCCATCCATGGTCACCAGATCACCGGCGGCGTTGGGGGAAAAGGCGCCGGAGCGGGTCAGCCGTTCCCCTTGCGGGGTTTCGACCATAAAGAAGCCATCCCCTTCGATGGCAAAATCGAAGGTGCCGCCTGTATTGGTCAGTTGGCCCTGCTCCATCGAGGTGTTGAAGATATTGGCACGCGACATCGACACGGACGGCTGACCGGGCGAGGATTGCACGAACTCCGAAAAGATCAGACCTTCCTGGCGGTATCCGGTTGTGGCGGAGTTTGCGATGTTGTTGGCAATGACGCGCATTTCCCGCATCAGGCCTGACTGGCGTGAAATCGTGGCGTAACCTGCGGTTCCCATTACGAGCCTCCGGCAATCATTGGAACAACGTGGCCGTCGAAAAAGGCCACCAAGGTTTGTGTCATGAAGCCCATGGTCATCCAGAACACGACCAGGATCGCTGTCAGCTTGGGCACGAAAGTCAGGGTCATTTCCTGCACCGAGGTCAGGGCCTGAAACAGGCCGATGGTCAGGCCGACCACCAGCGCGACGACCAGGATTGGCGTCGACATGGTGACAGCGGCCCACAGCGCCTGGCGCAGCGTGTCATAGAAGAGGCTTTCGCTCATCATGGCTCAGACCGGCATCCTCAGGATTTCCTGATAGGCCTCGACGACCTTGTTGCGCACAGTAACGGCGGTTTCGACCGCCAGTTCGGTCTGCGCCAGAGCCTGCACCAGCGCATGCGGGTCAGCTTGCGACGTCATCGCCTGCACCGAGACCTGCTCGCTGTTTTGCAGGGTCGCGGTGAAGTCTTCAAAGCTCTGCTTCAGCTGGGCGCCGGCACCGGTGCTTTCGTGATTGGGGTCAGCTTTGGTGGCGGGGCGGGCGGCGGCATAGCCGCTGGCGGCGGAAAGACTGCGAATATCCATTCTGGATCTCCAATAAATTTCAGTTAGCGTCTCAAAAGTTCCATCAGCGAGGCGGACATGGACCTGGTCTGCTCAAACATCTTCAGGTTTGCCTCATAACTGCGCTGGGCTTCGCGGGCGTCGGCGATCTCGATCATCAGATCCACGTTGGAGCCTTCGAAATGCCCGCTTTCGTCAGCCAGCGGATGCGATGGGTCGTAGACTTTGTCCAGCTCGCTGCGGTCCAGGGTAACCCGGCCGGTGCGCACATGCTCCACATCCGTCCGCAGCTCGCGCACCGATTCGAAGGGTACTGCCTTGCGGCGGTATCCCGGCGTGTCGGCGTTGGAAATGTTCTCAGACACATGGCGCAGGCGCGCGGCTTGCGCCTTGAGGCCGCTGGCGGTGACGGAGAGGGCTTTGGAAAATTCACTCATCTCTCATACCTCCTCAGGTTTTGCCCAGGCTGGCGCGCAGGATGTTCATGGAGGATTTGTAGATGGCCATGGCACGCTTGTGCTGGCGTTCTGTATCGACGCCTTTCAGCAGCTCCGCCTCAACGGAAACCGAGTTGCCATTGGGGTCGCTGCCGGTCTCGTCGGACATAACCGCCCAGTCCATCTGACTGCCTGCGGTGCCATTCAAATGGCTGTCGCGGGTGGCGCTCATGCTGCTTTGGCGGGCGCCTGCGGCAAAGACTTCCGTGAAGGGCTTGATATCCTTGGCGTGGTACCCGGGCGTATCGGCGTTGGCGATATTCTGAGCTACCAGTGCCTGGCGCTTGCCGGCATGGGTCGCCATGGAATAGGAAATTTTGAATACGTTCAATTCTGTGAACACCAGGGCTTCTCCCTTGATCGATTTCAATCAAGGCTTAACCCCGATTCCTTTAGAAATTGTTTTCAGGACACCAAGGGAGACCGCCGCCATGAAAGCAGAGCTGCAAGCACTGACCCGTCAAATTGCCAGCACGCGCCTGGCAACGCAGATGGGCCGGGTGACTGGGATCGCGGGCGGAGAGATAGAAATCAGCGGCTTGGCATCAGTCGCCCGGATCGGTGACCGGCTGGTGCTGCGCCGCGGTCCCGACGATGAGCTGCATGGTGAAGTCCTGAAGATTAAAGGGAATAACATCAGTATGTTGCCTGACCGCGCCCCTGATGGTGCCGCGATCGGCGATGCGGTTCTGCTGCATCCTTCGCCGGAGTTCGCCCCCAGCGATCATTGGATCGGCCGGGTGATCGACCCCTTTGGCGAGCCGCTGGACGGCCGCCCGATGCTGCCAGGATCTGCACCACGGGATCTGATGGCGGCCCCGCCCAAGGCCGCCGGGCGGCGCGGCATGGGGGAACGGCTGCCCACCGGGCACGCATTGCTGAATACGATTCTCCCGATTGTGCGCGGCCAGCGCGTGGGCCTTTTTGCGGGCTCCGGGGTGGGGAAGTCCTCACTGCTGGCCAAACTGGCCAAAGCCATGGAAGCGGATGTGGTGGTGATGGCTCTGATCGGCGAACGCGGCCGTGAGGTGAATCACTTTGTCGAACAGGTGCTGGGCCCCGAGGGCATGCGCCGGGCTGTGGTGGTGGCGGCGACGTCCGATCAGTCGGCGCTTGTCAGGCGCCGCTGTGCTTGGGCTGCCATGACCGTGGCGGAGCACTTCCGCGACCAGGGTAAGAACGTGCTGTTCCTGGCCGACTCTGTCACCCGTTTTGCCGAGGCGCACCGTGAAATCTCTGCCGCCTCGGGAGAGGCGCCCGCGCTGCGCGGCTACCCGCCTTCGGTGACGCCGCTGATCACCGGGCTGTGCGAGCGGGCCGGCCCTGGCGGCGAAGGGCAGGGCGACATCACCGCGGTTTTCAGCGTCCTGGTGGCCGGCTCCGATATGGATGAGCCGATTGCCGATATCCTGCGCGGTGTTCTGGACGGGCATATCGTGCTGAGCCGGGAAATTGCCGAACGCGGCAGGTTCCCCGCGGTCGACGTGTCGCGCTCGGTGTCGCGCAGCCTGCCCGCTGCGGCCACGGCGGACGAAAACGCAGCCATCCAGGAAGTGCGCAAGTTTCTGGGCGCCTATGAGCAATCCGAGGTGATGATCCGCGCCGGGCTTTATGCTGAGGGCAATGACGCAGTGCTGGACCAGGCCGTCAAGCTTTGGCCCGAATTGGATGTCTTTTTCGGGCGCGAGGATGCGGAGGGTATCACCAGCAGTTTCAACCGCCTCCTGCTGCTGCTGCGCCGTGCCAAGGCGGGACGCTAAGGGGCGGCTTGCTGTCACTGAAGAGATGAAAGCCGGCGCCCGGCACAGGCCCGCGGCGCGGCCTTTTAGATAGCAGATTTTGCGGATCGGAATGAGGAAGCGCCCAGCAGCGGAAAGGCTGTGGAGGCTCGGGATTGTTCCGCCTTGAAAACCGGCGGATGAACAACGCATTCACTGAGCCGGTGCCTGCCCTAATGAGGCGTTTCAAAAAAGCTGCTGCGGAGCTGCTTGCCTCCAGGCCGTTGCGCCGGGATAAAAATCCAGTCGCCGGGGATCGCTGATGAGGCCCCCGGCGCTTTGGTCGCAGCGCGTGTTGTTCAAAATTGAAACCGGTCTAGCGCTGCAGGACTGAATCCTGTGTGACCGCTTTACCCTGGTTGCCGAACGGGGCTGCAAGGGCAGTCCTAGCGGCCGGCTTGAACGGCCGGAAGGTTATGACGGCCGGACAGCAAACAGACGGTCTTCGCGCGCCAGCAAGGTGCGCAATGCCTTCAGGCAACGGTAATGGTTGTTGCCGATCAGGGCGTCGGTTGCTTCTGCCAGCGAGGCGCGGCTGTCCGGGTCCGTGAACACTTGGCTCAGCTCCTCGATCCGGCGCAGCATCGGCAGGCGCTCTTCCTCGGGGTCGGCATCGCCGGACAGGATGAGCTGCGCGGCATAACAGACCCGGCGCACCGGTGTGTTGGCTTCTTCGGGGTGGATGGCATCGCGCAGGCGCAGGATGTTGGCATCCGGGGTTACAATGGACAGGCGGCTGCGGCGGTCGCCGTTTTCAATCACCGCGCCATTCACAAGGACACGCTCCTTGGGGGCAAGTTTCAGGACAAGTCCGCTCATATTCAGGAAGCTCCGCTGCGGAGGCCACGCAGGATGGCCGTATTGATTTCCACCAGGGGCCGGACGTTGGCCTTGCGCTGAAGCACTTTGCTGGTGTGTTGTCGCGTGAATTCCGCCAGTTCGAAGAGATTTTGCTTTAGGTCATCTGGCAGGGGATTGCTCTTCATTGCGAGATCCGCCGTGAAGATCGACCAAAGCTTGCGGTTGTCGTTCAACGCCTGAGCAAGTTCATTGAACCCGTCGCTGCCTTTTTGGGCAGCCGTGATCAGCCGGCGGGTGACGCGGGTGACCACTTCGTATTCAAAGTTCTTTGCTGTCCGGGTCGGGGTCTTTGCCGCCGAATAGGCACTCTTCGCCTTCAGAAGGGCATTCACGTGTTTTCCTAACGTATTATTCTTCAGGTTCTCTGAGAGGGAAGACCGGGGCGCCATCAGCGCCCCGGATCAGGCTGTTAACGGAACAGCTGCTGCAGGGTCGATGGCGCCTGGTTGGCGATGGTCAGCGACTGCACCGCCAGCTGCTGCTGGGTCTGCAGTGCCTTCAGCCGCGCCGAGGCCTCTTCCATGTTGGTGTCGCTCATGGTGCTGACACCCGACTTCAGCGAGTCGGTCAGTTTGGACACGAACGAGCTCTGGTCGCTCAGTCGGTTGCTGTCCGCACCCAGCTGAGCCGCGCTGTCGATCGCAAAGGTCATCATGGTTTCGATTTCGCTCAGCACCGTCGCCGCATTGGCATTGGTCAGCGAGGTCATGCCGGTGGTGTCCATGTTGCCGGCGGTGTCGATGCCCGAGATCACGATGATATCGCTCGCCGCGTTCAGACCGCCCAGAACATCCAGCTGCGCAGTGACGGTGTCATCCAGAAGGTTGGCACCGTTGAACGATGCGGAGTCGATGATCGATTCAATCTGCTCGCGCTTTTTCGACAGGTCAGCTTCGATTTTGTCGTGGTCGACGTTTTGCGAAACACCAGCAACCGCCAGTTCACGCATTTCCTTCAGGGTTTCCACGATCTGTTCCATGCCGGAGGAGGCAACTGCGACGGTGGCCTCACCAAAGTCCAGGGCGTCGGAAACGGCTTCAAACGCCTGAATGTCCGATTCCATCGACTTGGAAATGGCCCAGACAGCGGAGTTGTCCTTGGCCATGCCGACCTCTTTGCCGGTCGAGATCTGGTTCTGGGTCTCTTCCAGGCTGTTGTTCACAGTCTTCAGAGTCTGCAGAGCAACCATTGCGCCGTTGTTTGTCAGAATGCTGGTCATAGCTTTTTCCTTTAGCTGCGGGGCGCTTTAGCCCCTTAATTCTGTGCCCCGGCGGGGCGTTAATTGACGTCTTTCTGACTGTGCGTTCCGCCCTCTGGCTTCCGCGCCACCCCTCTTGAGGTGCAAGGCGACTTTGGCCCATCAGTTGCTAAAGGAGTGCTAATGCCGGGATTTGGTTTTTTAGAATTTTCCCAAAATTGCATCAGGCGCGTTTTTCCAGCTTGGCGCCGCTGCGGGTGCCGTAGCGGTTCCGGCGTCCGGCCTGGTCATAAACGTCCAGGCCCTTGCGGATTCGGCGCAGTTCGGCCATGCGCGCCGCGACTGAACGGATGCCGTCCATGGCACTGTCCAGCAGCTGCTGATTGCGCGACAGTTTGGTCTGAACCTGCGCCAGAGACTCGCGCTCCAGCTCTGATACAGAGTTCAGCTTGCCGATCACCTTCTCTTTTTTCGCGAGAAGCCCTTCCAGCTTGCCAAGGTCTCCCTCCATCAGGGCAGTGCGCTCGCGGTCGAGGATTTGGTCCAGCTCATCAATGAGCTTTTGCGGTTTCAGGTCACTCACCTTCGGTCTCCTTCAATGCGTGATAAAGTGATTCGGCCAGGCCGATGCCGCCGGAGCGCGCAATCTGGTTGGCCTGTTCGCGGATGAGAAAGCTGGAAAACTGGTCCTCGCCTGCGCCGCCGCCGAAACCTTCGCGGGATTCGCCAAGGCCTGCGGACTTCAGCATTTGCGCAAGAAAGGAAGCTTCCAGCTCAATAGCGGCCTCGCGCAGCGGGTCGCTGCCTGCGGGCCGTACTGGACGCACTGCAGATGCAGTCTGCAGCGGGGTGGGCAGTAGATCTGACATGTCCGGTTCTCCGGTTTGACGTCGAATTTCATCGATTTTCTAAAACTGCGCCGGAACCGGTTAAAATTGCCGTAACCGCTTTGGGATAAGTCTGTCCGGGTCGAGATAGAATGTCCGGAACACAATTATGATGATGAATTCGATCCTTGGCTTTGAAGCCGGTTCTGTTGGCAAGATGCCGGCCGCAACCGGGGAGTCATCCAACAAATCCTCCAGTTCCAATGATTTCGCTGATCTTGTCGCGGCTCAATCCGGGCCCGAAGACGCGGCCGCTGAAGCGGTTACAGGCAAGAGCGGAGTGGCGGAGGCAGAAGCGGGCACCGAATCGCAAGCCGCCCAGACAGACGCGGCCGAAACCGGAATTGACGAGCCTGAAGCCAGAGTGGCCGAGACGTCGGGCGAAGTGTCTGAGCTTGAAGCTGGACTGCCCGAGGCCGAGGCGAATGCTGGTCTGGCTGGCACCAGTACACATCAAGACTCTGAAGAAGCCGCAGTGGCCGAAGGGCAGGTGCGACCGGACTCCGACCCTAAAGCTGCCAGTGAGAAAGTGCCTCATGGCTCTTCCAGCGTTGCAGACGGCGCGGATCAACTGGCCAAGAGCGAACGTGTGTCCAGCGTAGAGAGGCCTTCGCGTGAGAATATCGTTACAGGGCAGCCTGTCCCTCCTTCTGCTGACGGCACGCAGCAGGCAGACGGTGCGGCGGTCGGGCAAAACCCGGCGGCCGCAGGCGGCGGCCAGACTGAAACATCTGAAGAAATCGCTCGAATTCAGGCTCCCGGGCAATCTCAGGCAGAGGCTGTCTTGGGTCGAAACACAGCGGAGCGAGGCGAAAGAAACGCAGATTTGAAGGTGCCGCAAGGAACCGAAGGTTCAGGCACCACCCGCGTGCCTGCGGAGGCCTCGGTTAAGGCGGCCTTAGTTGCCAATGCACAACCGCCGACCGGGCAACAGCAATCCGGCACCGTCCAGGGTCATGTAAACAAAGGCGTTGCAGCCGCTGGTCAGGCGCCCGCTGTTCCAAACTCCGCAATGGCGATACCCGGTTCTCAATCCTTGCAGCCAGACGGCCAGCAGGCTGCCACCCGGCCTGACGGAGCGGCTCAACCGAACATGCCAGCCGCGCAAGGCATAGTGCAGGCGCTGACAGCTGGCCAGACCGCGCCAAAGGGGCCAGGACAGAGGGCCGAGTCAGCAGTAGCGGCACTCACCGGCGATGTCCCGGCGGACGCTGACGCTGGCGAGACCGGCAGGGCGTTTTTCAGCGATCTCAAGAGCGGAGAGTTCCGTGCACCCGCGGCAGCGCCGGCGCCGAACCCGCAGCGGCCTGCTGTTTCGGTGCTTCAGCCGCTGATTGCCGGCGGGCTTGGCGCGGGTTCGGCGGGTGCAGAACTGCTGTCCGGGTCCGAAGATTCGCTGCAGGGCGCATTTGGCCTGTCCGGCGAGGTGCCGGGACTGACGCAGCTGCTGGCGGAGGCCTCCTTCGGCACAGGCACGGTGCACCGGCCGGAGACGCCGCGCATGATAGCGGCGCAGCTGGCCGAGGCTTTTGCGGCCAAAGGTGAGCAGAAAGTTGAAGTTTCGCTGAACCCGCAGGAGCTGGGCCACGTGAAAATGCGTGTGGTCGCCAGTGAGACGGGCATTACGATGATTATCCAAACAGAGCGGCCGGAAACCGCTGATCTGATGCGCCGCCATATCCACGAACTGGCCGAGGAATTCCGCCGCATGGGGTATGAGGACATCTCCTTTGAATTCAGCGGCGGCCAGACCGGCGGCCAGTCCGCAGATGATGCGGGCGGCGGCGGGGCATCTTCCGGCGGCACAGGGCCGCGCGGCGCCGATGCGGCGGATGGCACTGAACCAGTAATTCAAAACCTACGGCTGGGTGAAACCGGCGTGGACATGAGGGTCTGATCACATGACAACAGCAGTCACCTCCGCGGGCAGCCCTGCGGCACAAACACTCCAGCAGCCGGCGGCCTCCCAGAAGACCTCCGGGCTGACGTCCGACTTCGAAACCTTCGTGAAAATGCTGACCGCGCAGGCGACGAATCAGGACCCGCTGGAACCGCTTGATTCGACCGAATACGCGGCTCAGCTGGCGCAATTCTCGATGGTGGAGCAGCAGACCAAGAGCAACACCTTGCTGGAAGGCCTGCAATCACAGCTGGGTCTGGCCAACATGGCGGCGCTGTCCGGCTGGGTCGGGATGGAGGCGCGGGGCGTGGCTCCGGGCTATTTCGACGGCAGCAGCGAGATCACCATTGCGCCTAACCCGGCAGCGGCTGCGGATTCGGTCACGTTGGTCGTACAGGACACCAAGGGGTCCGAAGTGCAGCGCGTCACCCTGCCGGTCTCAGCCGAGCCTTACCAGTGGACCGGCCTGGATGAAGACGGAAATCCGCTGGAGGCAGGGGAGTATAAGTTTGTCATCGAAAGCAGAAAAGGCGACGAACTTTTGTTGCAGGAATACGCCGAGATCTATTTCAAGGTGAACGAAACCCGGATGCAGGGCGGCGATGTGGGCCTGATCACCGAAGGCGGGTCTGTGGTCCTGGCCTCTTCGGTGAGCGCGCTTCGCGATCCGCAAAGCTGACCCGGCGGTATCCGCTGGCCGAAAAACTGTCTAAGAACGGGGCGGCATAACACCGGAGACCGCCCTGCAACCGCTGCCTGACAAATTCGAAGCCCGTTTCTTTGCACATCTCTCTGCAACGGGCCTGCATGTTCCCGCCCCCCGCCGTCTGGCGGGGGGGCGTTCGAACCATGTCTGGCGGGCAGGCGGGCTGGTGATCAAGCTGTACGCGGCAGATGGCGGCAATCCCTTGTTCGCCAATGATCCGGCACGGGAAGCCGCAGTGCTGACGGCGCTGTCCGGCACTGGGATGGTGCCGCCGCTGGTGCAGACCGGTGTCTTCGAAGGCCGCAGGTGGCTGGGGTATGCGCATGTGAACGGCAGCCCCTGGCGGCAGGACACTGGCCATGTTGCGCAACTCCTGGGGCGATTGCACGACTTGGCTCCGCCGCCAGGATTGCCGGAAGGCGCGAACGGCAGCGCCGCGCTGGAGGGACAGACCTTTGATATTCTGAAATACTGCCAAGGCCGGGACCCGCTGGCGGCTATGCGGCCGCTGGGGCAGGTTCCACCGCTGCCGCAGCCGGTTCTGATCCACGGTGACCCGGTGCCCGGCAATCTGCTGGCGCATGACGGCACGCTGACCCTGATCGACTGGCAATGCCCGCAGATCGGAGATCCGGCGGAGGATCTGGCCCTGTTCCTGTCGCCCGCCATGCAGCTGATGTACCGGGGGGCGCCTTTGTCGAAGGCGGAGGAGGACAGTTTCCTTGCCGCCTATCCCGACCCGCGGATTGCCGGCCGGGTGCTGGCACTCAAGCCCTGGTTTCACTGGCGTATGGCGGCCTATTGCCTGTGGCGGGCGGAGCGCGGCAGCGCCAAGGACCGGCAGGCGTTTGAGCTGGAGCGCGCGGCGCTTCAGTCCATCAGGCCTAGCAGCGCATAGGCGGGCGGCATCAGGATCCGGCGGGCGCGGCCAAAGGGAAAGCGCGGCATGTTTTGCATCACGGGAGAGTAGGGCAAATCAGGCGTTCGATCCTGAACAAGATCGCTCAGCAGCCGCCCGGCATAGCTGCCCATGGCGACGCCGTTACCGTGGTAGCAGAGACCGGCATAGATGCCCGGCATCTCTGAAACCGCGCCCACGAAGGGGACCAGATTCCGGGACAGGCAGACCATGCCAGACCAGCAATGGGTGGTTTCCACAGTATGCCACGCCGGGAACATCGCCTCGAAATCCTGCCGCAGCTTGTGCCGGATTGCGGTCTCAGCCCGCGGCGAGGCCAGCAGCCCGCCACGCATTCCAAACAAGAAGCGTTTGCCCGGCATCAGCCGGAAATAATGCAGCAGGTTGCGGGTGTCATAGGCCATCTGATGCGAACGCCAGCCCTGCGCCTGCAGCTCGGCCTCCGTCAGCGGACGGGTCACCATGACGGTGGACTGCGCAGGCATGTAGCGTCCGGCCAGCCAGCCGGGCAAATCTTCCGAGGAATAGCCATTGGTGGCGATGATGACCTTGGCGGCCCGCAAAACACCCTGTTTAGTCTCTAATCTGTATCCGCCGCGGTCCTGCCGCACCGACCGGGCAGCGCTGTGCTGGTACAGGCTAGCCCCGGCATTCTGTGCGGCGCTAGCCAGGCCGAACAGGTATTTGCGCGGGTTCAGGGCAAAGCCAACCGGCGTAGTCAGCGCCGCATGGAAGGAGCCGTTCAGACCGTTCTGCGCCAGCTGACTGCGGGTTAGAAAATCAGGTTCCTCTCCTGCGGCGCGCATGGCTTCGGCTTGCGCGCGCAGGCGGCGCGCGGCCTTTTCATTGTGCGCCAGCTGGGTTTCCCCGTCCGAGTGCGTGTCTGCCTCGATACCGTGGGTCTGCAGCAGATCCCGCACGAGATGCACTGCGGCTTCTTCGCCTGCCTCATAAGACTCTGCCGCCGGTTTTCCAAACATGCGGCGCATTGCCGGGCCGGAGAGTTTCGACCCGCCAAGGCAACAAAACCCGCCGTTGCGGCCAGAGGCGCCCCAGCCCGGGGTTTCGGCCTCCAGCACCGCAACGGACACCCCGCTTTCGGCCAGATGCAACGCGGCTGACACACCGGTAAAGCCGCCGCCGATGATCGCCACTTCGGCGGATGCTTCACCCTGCAGCACCGGCCAGTCCGGCGCCGCGATGGTCTCGTCCCACCAGCAGTTGCTGCGCGGGCCGGGACCATAGGCGTAGTCGGAAAAGATCCGGCGCATCAGGCGCGCACCGCAGCCTGTTCCTCCCGTTTCTGGCGGGCCACCTGGTGTTTGGTCACCAGCGAGGCGGTGATGACGCCCACGGTGACGATGCTGATCATGATGGTCGACAGCGCGTTGATCTCGGGGCTGACGCCCAGGCGCACGGCGGAGAAGATCTTGATCGGCAGGGTGGTGGCCGAGGGACCGGAGGTGAACGAGGCGATCACCAGATCATCCAGCGACAGGGTGAAGGCCAAAAGCCACCCCGAAATCACCGCAGGCGCAATGATCGGCAGGGTCACCAGGCGGAAGGCCTCCGCCGGGGAGCAGCCCAGATCCAGCGCCGCTTCCTCCAGCGAGCGGTCGAAGCTCACCAGGCGGGAGGACACCACCACCGAGACATAGCACATGGAAAACGTGGTGTGCGCCAGTACGATGGTTAATACCCCGCGATCCAGGCCGATGCCGATGAACAGCAGCAGCAGCGACAGGCCGGTAATAACCTCAGGCATCACCAGCGGCGCATAGATCATGCCTGAAAACAGCGTCCGCCCCATGAACCGCCCGCCGCGCACCAGAACATAGGCCGCGATCGTGCCCAGCACGGTGGCCATGGTGGAGGAGAACACGGCAACTTTCAGTGTCACCCAAGCGGCGTTCAGGAAGGCGTCGTTCTGAAGCAGCTCCCCGTACCATTTAGTTGAGAAACCTGCCCAAACGGTGACCAGTTTGCTTTCGTTGAAGCTGAAGATCACCAGGATCACCATCGGGATGTACAGGAAGGCAAATCCGAGGGTCAGCGATACGGCGTTAAACCAGGTCATACGGTTCATTGCTCGGCCTCCTGCTGTTTCTGCTGGTTGCGCTGGAACAGCACGATCGGGATGATGAGCAGCAGCAGCAAAACCACCGCCACGGCGGATGCCACCGGCCAGTCGCGGTTGGAGAAGAACTCCTCCCACAGCACCTTGCCGATCATCAGCGTGTCGGAACCGCCCAGCAGCGACGGGATCACGAACTCACCCAGGACAGGGATGAAAACCAGGAAACTGCCGGCAATAATGCCGTTCTTCGACAGCGGGATGGTCACCAGCCAAAATGCGGTCAGGCGCGAGCAGCCCAGGTCTTCTGCCGCTTCGATCAGCGAGCCGTCCAGCCGCTCCAGCGCTGAATAGACCGGCAGGATCATGAACGGCAGGTAGGTATAGATGACGCCGATATAGACCGCGGAATTGGTGTTGAGGATGGTCAGCGGTTCCGAAATCACCCCCAGCCACATCAGGAACTGGTTCAGGAAACCTTCGTTCGACAGGATCCCCATCCACGCATAAACGCGGATCAGGAAGGAGGTCCAGAACGGCAGGATCACCAGCATCATCAGCGTCGGCCGCCATTCCTCTGGCGCCCGCGCCATGCCATAGGCAATCGGGTAGCCTGCCAGAAGAGTCAGAAACGTGGAGACGGCCGCGATCTGCAAGGAGCTGAGATAAGCCTTCCAGTAAAGATCATCCTCGGTCAGCCAGATGAAGTTTTCAAAATCCAGCTCCGCCAGAAAGGCTGAGATACCCTCAGCCCAGTCGAATTGCGGAACGTACGGTGGGATTGAGACCGCGTAATCCGACAGCGAGATTTTCAGGACGATGGCAAAGGGCACCAGGAACAGCGCCAGAAGCCAGGCATAGGGGATGGCGATCAGGACAAAGCGGCGCATCATTCTGCCAGCAGAACGCCTGCCGTGGCTGTCCAGGACAGCCAGACAGAGTCTTCCCAGGTAAAGTCGCGGCGGGCGATGCGGCGGGTGTTGGCGGTTTGCGCCTTGATCACCGCGCCGGTCGGCAGCTCAACATGATAGGTGGAGATGTTGCCGAGATAGGCGATGTCGAGAATGCGGCCCTGCACGGCGTTGTCCGCTGCCGCCGGTTTTTCGGCATTGATGGAGACCTTTTCCGGGCGGATCGCCAGATGGGCTTTCTGACCGTCAGAGAATTCGTTGCCCGACTGCACGTTCAGCGGCGGCTGGCCTTCGCGCCAGGACATTGCATAACTGCCGCCGCCATTGGGTCTGACGGTGCCTTCGATCAGGTTCACATCTCCAATGAAATCAGCGACATAGACTGAGTTCGGCGTTTCATAGATCCGGTCCGGTGTTGCCACCTGAACGATCTTTCCGTGATCCATCACCGCGACGCGGGAGGCGACCGTCATCGCTTCTTCCTGATCGTGGGTCACGATCACGAAGGTGGTTCCGGTCTTCTCCTGGATATCCATCAGCTCGAACTGGGTATCCTGGCGCAGCTTCTTGTCGAGCGCGCCCAGCGGTTCGTCCAGCAGCAGCAGCTTCGGCGCCTTCGCCAGCGACCGCGCCAGCGCCACCCGCTGCCGCTGGCCGCCGGAGATCTGGTGCGGTTTGCGCCGGGCGAACTTCTCCAGCCGGGTCAGCCGCAGCATCTCTTCGACCCGGTCGTTGATGTCATGCTTGGGCATGCCCTCGCGCTTGAGCCCGAAGGCGATATTCTCCCAGATCGACAGATGCGGGAACAGTGCGTAGGACTGGAACATCATGTTCACGGCGCGCTTGTTGGGCGGCACCGGGGCAATGTCTTGCCCGGCCAGGAAAATCTTGCCCTCAGTCGGGGTTTCGAACCCGGCGAGCATCCGCATCAGCGTGGTCTTGCCGCAGCCCGATGGCCCCAGCAGCGCGTAGAATTCCCGCTCGTAGATGCCGATGGTCAGATTGTCGATGGCAGTGAATTCACCAAAGCGCTTGGTGACGTTCTGGAAGTGGATCAAGGGCTTAGCCTCAGGATCGTTCCAAGGTTCGAATACGGAAGCAGTCAAGCCGGGCCTCTTCTGCGAAGTGTCGCGCGGATGTATTGGTTGGCCGCGCGAGGCACTGCCAGGCGCGTGAGGGGGTGCGGGGCGGTGAATGCGCCCCGCGGGTCATGTGCGGCTGATCAGGTGCCGGATTTGATCTTGGTCCACATGCGGGTGGCCTTGCGCTGTACTTTCGGCGGGTAGCCTTCCTTGATGTACAGGTTCTTGACGGTTTCTTCGTTGGGGTAGATCGCGGGATCGCCGATCACATCCTCTTCCAGGAGTTCCTGGGACGCCTTGTTGCCATTGGCGTAATAGACGTAGTTGGACGCCGTCGCCATATTCTCTGCGTCCATGATGAAGTTCAGGAACTTGTGGGCACCATCGGGGTTCGGGGCATCGACCGGGATCGCCATCTGGTCGAACCACATCAGCGCGCCTTCCTTGGGCGCGTTGAATGCGATCTCGACGCCGTTATCCGCTTCGTCCGCGCGGTCGCGCGCCTGCAGGATGTCGCCGGACCAGCCGAAGGCCACGCAGATATCGCCATTGGCCAGGGCGTTGATGTATTCGGAGCTGTGGAATTTGGTGACATAGGGGCGCACGGCCATCAGAACCGGTTCGGCCTTTTCCACAACATCGGCATCCATGCTGTTGGGGTCTTCGCCGATATACTTCAGGGCCGCCGGAATCATCTCGTCCGGCGCATCCAGGAAATGCACGCCGCAGCTGGCCAGCTTTTCCATGTATTCCGGGTTGAACACCAGCTCCAGCGAGTCGACCGGTGCGTCCTCTCCCAGCACTTCCTTGACCTTGGCGGTATTCACGCCGATGCCCGTGGTGCCCCACATGTAGTTGATCGAAAACTCGTTGCCGGGATCATAGCGCGAGGTGCGCTCCTCGATCGCGTCCCACATGTTTTCCTTGTTCGGCAGCTTGGACATGTCCAGCTTCTGGAAGGCGCCGGCCTGAATCTGGCGCGCCAGGAAGGACCCGGTCGGCACCACCACGTCATAGCCAGAGCCGCCCGCCAGCATTTTGGTCTCAAGTACCTCGTTGCTGTCGAAGACGTCATAGATCAGGTCGATGCCGGTTTCGGCTTCGAACTTTTCCAGCAGGCTTTCATCAATGTAGTCGGACCAATTGTAGACGCGAACCTCTTCCGCCGCGGCCGCAGCAGCCGTGCCGAGGGCAACGACGGCGGTCATGGTCATCGTTTTCAGTGTCATGAATTTCTCCCTGTGCGTGCCGGTTTCGCAGTCCGGCTGTAAATGGATTTGATCAAGTTTTGCCGCGTTGGGCAATACTCTTTATGTTTTCACTTGCCTCGGGATGGTGCAAGCTGGCCAAAATTCAGGAGGGAAACCACCGGTGACAGAGACGACTTCACCAGCCGTTGCGGCACAGGACAGCCCAGCAAAACTGCCCGCGCATGAGATCGTTTATCAAAAGCTCAGGGCGCAGATTCTGTTCGGCGAGCTGGTGCCCGGGCAGGCGGTGACCATCCAGGGCCTGGTGGAGACGCTGGAGGCCGGCATGACACCGGTCCGCGAGGCGATCCGGCGGCTGATCTCGGACGGGGCGCTGATGTTCCAGGGCAACCGCCGGGTGTCGGTTCCCCTGCTTGGACCGGATGATCTTGAGGAGCTTATTTTTGCTAGAAAAACAATTGAGTGCGAGCTAGCGCGCCGGGCGACCCCGCATATCGGCGCAGCGGTTATCGAGGAGCTGGCGGCCATCGACAATGCCTTGGACAAAGCCATCGCAACTGGTGATGTGGCGGGATACCTGGTTCAGAATTACAGCTTCCACACGGCGCTCTATTCGCATGCGAATGCCCCCATCCTCAGTGATATTGCAGACCGCTTATGGCTGCGGTTCGGCCCCTCTTTGCGGGTGGTCAGCGGGCGGCTCGGCACCCAGAGCTTTCCGGACCGGCACAAGGACATTCTTGACGCACTGCGGCGTAAGGACCCGGAGATGGCCGCACTGGCGATGGAGAGGGACGTCTGCCAGGGCATGGATCAGGTTGTTCAGGGGCTGCAGGGCGCGAACTGATTCGATTGACACCCGAGAATTTGATCATATTCTGGGGCCAATCAGTTTTTCTCAGGAGCGAGTCCCATGACCGTGATCACCAACCACATGCCGACTTCCGAGTTGCAGGCGCTGGACGCGGCCCATCACATGCACCCGTTCACCGCCAACGGCGAGCTGTCGCAGAAGGGCGCGCGCATCATCACCCGGGCTGACGGCGTGCATCTGACCGACAGCGAGGGCCACCAGATCCTTGATGCGATGGCAGGCCTGTGGTGCGTCAACATCGGCTATGGCCGTGAGGAGCTGGCGGAGGTCGCGGCCCGCCAGATGCGCGAGCTGCCCTATTACAACACGTTCTTCCAGACCACCCACGTGCCTGCCATCGCGCTGGCTGCAAAAATCGCTGAACTGGCGCCGGGTGACTTGAACAATGTGTTCTTTGCCGGCTCAGGCTCTGAGGCGAACGACACCAACATCCGCATGGTGCGTCATTACTGGGCGCTGAAGGGCAAGCCGTCTAAGTCCGTGATCATCAGCCGCAAGAATGCCTATCACGGTTCCTCCGTCGGCAGCGGCTCCTTGGGCGGGATGAGCGGTATGCACGCGCAGGGCGGGATGCCGATCCCGGATATTCACCACATCAACCAGCCGAACTGGTGGGCCGAGGGCGGGGACATGCCGCCGGAGGAATTCGGCCTGCAGCGCGCCCGCGAGCTGGAAGAGGCGATTCTGGAGCTGGGTGAAGACCGCGTCGCCGCCTTTATCGCCGAGCCGGTGCAGGGTGCCGGCGGTGTCATCGTGCCGCCGGACAGCTACTGGCCGGAAATCCAGCGCATCTGCGACAAATACGAAATCCTGCTGATCGCGGATGAGGTGATCTGCGGCTTCGGGCGCACCGGCAACTGGTTCGGCAGCCAGACCCTGAACATCCGCCCCGACATTATGACCGTCGCCAAGGGCCTCAGCTCCGGCTATGCGCCGATCGGCGGCTCGATTGTCAGCGATGAGGTTGCCTCCGTGATCGCGAGCGACGAGTTCAATCACGGCTACACCTACTCCGGTCATCCTGTGGCGGCGGCCGTGGCGCTGGAAAACCTGCGCATCCTGGAGGAGGAAAACATCCTCGGCCATGTGCGCGACGTGGCAGCGCCGTATCTGAAGCGGAAATGGGAGGCGCTGACCGATCACCCGCTGGTTGGCGAGGCCAAGATCGCCGGCATGATGGGCTCCATCGCCCTGACCCCCGACAAGGAGGCCCGCGCCGCCTTTGCCTCTGAGGCTGGCACCGTCGGCTACATCTGCCGCGAGCGCTGCTTTGCCAACAACCTGGTGATGCGACATGTCGGCGACCGGATGATCATCTCGCCGCCGCTGGTGATCACCCCGGAGCAGATCGACGTGCTGATCGAGCGCGCCACCAAATCGCTGGATGAATGTTATGCCGAGCTGAAGGCGCAGGACCTGATGCACAGCGCCTGATTCTCCTCTCCGGCGCCGCAGCCGCGCCGGTCCAGCTTGCGACTCATTGCGGCCCGGCAGCCTGTCTGCCGGGCCTTTTCTTCGGTGACGGGGCTGAAAGCGTCGTTTTCGGGCTGCTGAATTCCATTGGGCGGCGCAAAATGTCCGGGGTGCGTCGCAAAATGTCCGGTTGATCCTTGCGCAACGGGACTAGGCTTCCGTAAGGGTATTCTTTTTCCTGGGGCAGGAGGCCGAAGTATGAATTTCGTACTCCAGCGATTGAAAGAATATTTTTTTCATACCTAGCGCTTGGTAGCTTTGGTGTGATTAACTTCGAACAAGCGCAGAGAAAATCTGCCGGATGACAAAACTACGGGGAGCCTGCTTTGGCTGATGCGTCAAACGTTGATGCGTTCGTTGAATTCGAACGTGTCCAAAAGAGCTACGATGGCGAAAATCTCGTTGTCAAAGATCTCAACCTCACCATGCCCAAGGGCGAATTTCTGACAATGCTTGGCCCGTCCGGGTCCGGGAAAACCACTTGCCTGATGATGCTGGCAGGGTTTGAGACCGCGACGCATGGCGACATCCGCCTGGACGGGACCTCGATCAACAACATCCCGCCGCACAAGCGCGGCATCGGCATGGTGTTCCAGAACTACGCCCTGTTCCCGCATATGACGATTGCGGAAAACCTGTCCTTCCCGCTCGAAGTCCGCAACATGGGCAAGTCCGAGCGTGAAGAAAAAGTGAAGCGGGCGCTGGACATGGTGGAAATGGGGGCCTTTGGCGGCCGCCGCCCGGCCCAGCTGTCCGGCGGCCAGCAGCAGCGGATCGCGCTGGCGCGGGCGCTGGTGTTCGAACCGGAACTGGTGCTGATGGATGAGCCGCTGGGCGCGCTCGACAAGCAGCTGCGCGAGAAGATGCAGTTCGAGATCACCCATCTGGCGCATCGCCTCGGCATCACCGTGGTCTATGTGACCCACGACCAGACCGAAGCGCTGACCATGTCGGACCGCGTTGCGGTGTTTGACGACGGCCGCATCCAGCAGATCGCGCCGCCGGACCAGCTGTATGAAAGCCCGGAAAACAGTTTCGTGGCTCAGTTCATCGGCGAAAACAACACGCTGGAAGGCACCGTCAAGGAAATCAAGAACGGGATTGCACTGGTTCAGCTGGACGATGGCGAGCTGATCGACTGCAAGCCGGTCAACGTGTCCCAGCCGGGCGAGCGCACCCGCGTCTCGATCCGTCCGGAACGGGTGGAATACAACAAGGACCGCCTGCAGGCAGGCGTCCACACGCTAAAGGCGGAAGTGCTGGAGTTCATTTACATGGGCGACATCTTCCGCACCCGTCTGCGGGTGGCCGGCAATGATGAATTCATCATCAAGACCCGGAACGCCCCGGACCAGGCCCGGCTGCAGCCCGGTCAGCAGATCGAAATCGGCTGGCTGCCGGAAGACTGCCGCGCGCTGGACGCCTGATCCGCGCGCGCCGAACCCCCGGCAGAAGAACGACCGGGGGCTTCACATCTGTGAAATTCAACAAGGAGAGACTCTCTATGAAACTCAGCAAACTGTCTGCACTGGCGGTGACCACCGCCCTTTGCGCCCCTTCGGCTTTTGCCGAAGAAATGGCCAATGAGCTGACTTTGGTGTCCTGGGGCGGTGCCTACCAGGCCAGCCAGCATAAGGCCTATGTCGAGCCTTACCTGGCGCAGAACCCCGACGTGAAAATCATCTGGGATGAAAGCTCGGCTGAAGCCGTGGCCAAGATCCGCGCCATGAACGAAGCCGGCAATGTGACCTGGGACCTGGTGGATGCCGTGGCCTCCGACTCCATGCGCCTGTGCGACGAAGGCCTGGCGGAAGAAATCGACCATGACGAAGTTCTGGCTGCTGCACCCGACGGCACCCCGGCGTCCGAAGATTTCGGCGACCTGATTGTCAGCGACTGCTTCGTGCCGCAGATCGTCTATTCGACCACCTTCGGCTACCGCACCGACCTGATCGACCAGCCGGATTCGGTCTGCGCGATTTTCGACACCGAAAAGTATCCGGGCAAGCGCTCGCTGCAGAAGCGCCCGATCGACAACATGGAGTGGGCGCTGTACTGCGACGGCGTCGCCAAAGATGAAATCTACGACGTGCTGGGCACCGACGAAGGTGTCGACCAGGCGCTGGCCAAGCTCGACACCATCAAGGACCAGGTGGTCTGGTGGACCGCGGGCGCCGAAACCCCGCAGCTGCTGGCCGATGGCGAAGTGGTGATGGGCTCGACCTTCAACGGCCGACTGTTCTCGGCGATCGCTGAGCAGAACCAGCCGATCGGCATGCTTTGGGACATGCAGTCCTTTGACCTTGATGGCTGGGTGATCCCGGCAGGCCTGCCTGCAGACCGCAAGGCGCGTGTGATGGACTTCCTGAAGTTCGCCACCGACACCCAGCGTCTGGCTGACCAAGCTGCTTACATCTCCTACGGCCCGGCCCGTGCCTCCTCGGCACCGCTGGTCGGCAAGCATGCCGAACTGGGCATCGAGATGGCGCCGCACATGCCGACCGATCCGGCAAACGCGGGCAACGTCCACACCTATGACTACGAATGGTGGGCCGACAACCGCGATGATCTGGACGCCAAGTTCCAGGCGTGGCTGGCCAAGTAATCTGACCTCCTGATGAGAGGCCCGGCGGGGGCCGCCATGCGCAGGCCCCCGCCCCACAAAATAAAAGACCCGACGGGGAACCCCATGAGTGACATCACCCAATCCGGTCCGGTGCTGGCCGCCGACGGCAGGCCGCTGAAGCGCAGCCTCGCCCGGGCCCTCCGGATGCAGAAGATCCGCGCGCTGATGCTGATTGCGCCGCTTCTGCTCTTTGTCCTGCTGACCTTCATTCTCCCGATTGCGGACATGCTGTTCCGCTCGGTTGAGAACCGCATCGTGCAGGACACCCTTCCGCAGACCGTGGTGGCGGTGCAGGACTGGGACGCCGACAGCGGCGAAGCGCCCCCCGACGCGGTTTATGAGGCACTGGCCTACGACCTCGTCGTGGCCGCCGAGCGCAAACAGCACACCCGCGTCGGCACCCGGCTGAACTATGAAACGCCGGGCATTTCTTCGCTGTTCCGCAAGGCGGGCCGCCGCGTCGATGAAGTGGGCGAGGGTTATTTGAAACAATTCGCGGCGCTTGATCCCGCGTGGGAAGAGCCGCAGACCTTCATGTCGGTCTTTGCCGACCCGGAGTGGCTGGCCAGCCGTGCGGACGCCGGGGATGAACCGCCCTTCCAATTGTCTGAGACGGCCCGCGACGCACTGCCGAAGGCCAGCGGCGCCTACCTGAATTTTGCGCGCACCATCCAGGAAGAGGATAACGACAGCCCGGCCGAGGAAGAACCCTGGGCACCTGTCTATATGGCACTCCATTCCGACCTGGCGGCCAATCCTCAGGCGGCGCAGGCCTTCAGCGGTGATGCGCAGCGCCTGCTGCAGGACGCCGCGGCCCTGATCGAAGCGGGCCAGATGGAAACCGAGTCCGCCCGCGACGCCTTCATCAAGATGGACAAGGACTGGGCTGATCCTGAGGTCTGGCGCACGCTCAAGACCTATGCCGGCAAATACACCAACGGCTACTTCCTGAACGCCGCCGACCTGCAGAAAAGCCCGGACGGGCCGGAGCTGCGGCCCGAGGACGAGCGTATCTACGGCACCCTGTTCCTGCGCACGCTGATCATGTCGCTGGCGATTACCTGCAGCTGCATCGTGCTGGGCTACCCGGTCGCCTGGATCCTCGCGAACCTGCCGTCGCGCACCGCAAATATGCTGATGATCCTGGTGCTGCTGCCGTTCTGGACCTCGCTTCTGGTTCGGACCTCGGCGTGGAAAGTGATGCTGCAGCAGCAGGGCGTGATCAACGACACGCTGGTCTGGCTGGGCCTGGTCAGCGACAGCGACCGGCTGGTGATGATCAACAACCAGTTCGGCACCATCGTGGCGATGACCCACATCCTGCTGCCGTTCATGATCCTGCCGATGTATTCGGTGATGCAGACCATCAACCCCACTTACCTGCGGGCGGCAAAATCGCTGGGCGCAACCAACTGGACGGCCTTCTGGCGGGTCTATTTCCCGCAGTCGGTGCCGGGTATCGGCGCGGGGTCGATCCTCGTCTTCATCCTGGCCATCGGCTACTACATCACACCGGAACTGGTGGGCGGCACCAAGGGCGTCTTCATCTCCAACCGGATCGCCTTCCACATCTCGCAGTCGCTGAACTGGGGTCTTGCGGCCGCGCTTGGCACCATCCTTCTGGTGATCGTCCTGGCGCTCTACTGGGCCTATGACAAGATCGTCGGCATCGACAACGTGAAACTGGGATAACCGAAATGGCTTTGACACCTGTTGAAAACCAAACCCCCGGCTTCACGGCAGCCACTGCCGCCGCCGCGGGGGCGTTCTTCGGCCTCTTCGTCGGCACGGCCCAGGGCTCCGGCCTGCTGGGAGTGCTGGTCGGCGCGGCGCTGCTGGGCGTGATCGGCTTCGTCTTTGCCGGGCTGACGGACAAGGAAACCCCGCTGCGCTGGCTGCTGGTTGCGGTCTTTGCGGCGGCGGGCTTCGTGCTTGGCGGTCTCGTCGCCGCGGTGATCGGGGCACTGTTCGGCTGGTTCGCCGGCTGGTTTGTGTTCTGGATCGCAACCTCACGCTACCGCGCCCATCTGGCGCCGTATCTCACCCCGGGGCAGGTACTGTGGCACTATACCTTCCGGGTGATCTGCGGGGTGATCTTCGTCTTCCTGATCACGCCGATCCTGGTGGTGATGCCGCTCAGCTTCAACGCCCAGGATTTCTTCACCTTCACCCCGGAAATGCTGCGTTTCGATCCTGAGGGCTATTCGCTCAAGCACTACCGCGATTTCTTCACCAACGACGACTGGCAGCAGGCGCTGTGGAACTCGGTGAAGATCGCACCGATGGCGACGCTGCTGTCGGTGGGCTTCGGGACCCTGGCGGCCATCGGCCTCAGCCAGCCGCACGTGCCGTTCCGCCGTGCGATCATGGCGATCCTGATTTCGCCGATGATCGTGCCGCTGATCATCTCGGCCGCGGGCATGTATTTCTTCTACAGCCGGATCGGCCTGCAGGGCACCTACTTTGGCGTTGTGCTGGCCCATGCGGCGCTGGGCATCCCCTTCGTGATCATCACCGTCACCGCGACATTGGTGGGCTTCGACCGCTCGCTCACCCGCGCGGCGGCCAACATGGGGGCAGGGCCCGTGACCACATTCTTCCGGGTGCAGATGCCGCTGATCCTGCCGGGCGTTATCTCCGGCGGCCTGTTTGCCTTCATCACATCCTTCGACGAGGTGGTGGTGGTGCTCTTCGTCGGCTCCGCCGGCCAAAAGACGCTGCCTTGGCAGATGTTCATCGGCCTGCGCGAGCAGATCTCGCCGACGATCCTGGCGGTGGCGACGATCCTGGTGGTGATCTCCATCGGGCTCCTGACCACGGTCGAGATGCTGCGCCGCCGGTCCGAGCGTCTGCGCGGGATGTCGCCCAGCTGACCGCCAAGCACAGGCCGATAAACACAAAAGGCCCCGCCTGGCGGGGCCTTTCCTTTGTTCACCTGGCTGAAAATATCCCCGGGGTGAATTGGCCGGCAGTCCAAGAGGGGGCTGGCCCTCGCCGCCCCCTTACCGCAGCCGCTGCAACAGCCTGGGCGAGGCATATCCGTCCGGTGTCAGCCCGTTGGCCGCCTGATACGCCCGCACCGCGCCAATTGTCTTGGGCCCGATCCTGCCATCGACCCCCTCTGTATCGAAGCCGGCAGAGGTCAGCCGCTGCTGCAATTCCTCGCGCTCCGCGCGGGTCAGTGCCCGGTCGCTGCGCGGCCAGCTTCCTTGGACCGTCGCGCCGCCCCTGATCCGGTCGGCCAGATGCCCAACCCCGATCACATAGGCATCCGCCGTGTTGTACCGCTCCAGCACGGCGAAATTCTGGAAGATCATGAAGGCCGCGCCCGCACTGCCCGCCGGCAGCAGGATCGAGGCTTTCCCGTGATCCGTGACCGCGCGCCCGTCCAGCCCCTTGATGCCTAAGGCCGCCCATTCCGACGGCATCTTTTCGATGTCCCGGTCGGCCAAGGTGTAGTCAAACCCCTTGGGCAGCGCCACTTCCACCCCCCAGGGCTGCCCTTTCACCCAGCCGAACTGTTTGAGGTAGGCCGCGGTGGATGCCAGCGCATCCGCCGGGTTGTCCGACCAGATGTCGCGCTTGCCGTCGCCGGTGAAGTCCACCGCGTAATCCAGATAAGACGTCGGGATGAACTGTGTGTGCCCCATGGCACCAGCCCAGCTGCCGGTCATCTTGCGGGCGGCAACATCGCCTGCCTGCAGGATCTTCAGCGCCGCCACCAGCTGGCCCTCGAAGAACGCTCCGCGCCGCCCGTCAAAGGCCAGGGTCGCCAGCGAGCGGATCACATCCATTTTACCGCGGAAGGTGCCATAGCTGCTCTCCAGCCCCCAGACCGCCACCACGATTTCCTTCTCGACGCCATACTTGGCCTCGATCTGATCCAGCCGCGCCTGGTTCTCCCGCACCGCCGCCTTGCCGTTTTTCACCCGCAGCTCCGAGGCCGCACTGTCCAGGTATTCCCAGATCGTCTTGGTGAATTCCGACTGATTCCGGTCGCGCCGGATCACTTCCGGATCATAGCTGACGCCGGCAAAGGCGCTGTCCAGAACCGGCGCGCTGATGCCCTGGGCCAGGGCGCGGTCGCGAAAGCCCTGGATCCAGCCTTGGAAATTCAGCTCTGCCGCCGCTGGCTGCGGTTCTGACTGTTTCAAGACCGCAGGCCGCGCCGCGGGCCGCAAATCCGTGGCGGCGGACGCAAGCTGATAGCTGTCATTTTGCTGGTCCTGGCTGGCCGCCTCCGGCCTCTCGGCGGGCCTCAGGGAATCGTCCGGTGCGGCCTGTGCCGCCATGGCCCCGCCTGCCACCAGGGACGCCGCAACCCATCTGCGCATGATGCACCTCTTTATACACTGCTCCCCGCCAGTCTAACGGCGGCGGAGCCTGGGTAAAGAGGTCAGTCCTTGCATGTGCGGGCCGCCGCCTGCCGCTCCTCGCGCATTTGCTCCAACGCGTCGCGCAGCATCGGCACCCGGTGTGGGCGGAAGCTCTGGTCCGTCACTTCCAGCCCCCGCATCCGGTCGAGCCGGAACACCCGCACCGCATCGCGCAGGCCGCACCAGGCAATCAGCACTGTGGAGCGGTCAAAGTAGACAACGCTCAGGGGTTTCACCTGCCGCTCTGTCACCGCGCCATGGCCGTCGGTATAGCCAAAGCGCACTTCCACCTCGTCCCAGGCCGCCTGCCGCAGGTCCTGCGCCGAAATCGCCGGCGGCACCGGGCGCTCGAACCGGTAGGGTGCCAGCACCGCATGGCGCAGCCGGTGCGCCTGCCGCGGCGGCAGCCGCGCCTGCAGCTTGCGCAAGGCTTCCGAGGCCGCGGTGGCCAGTTCCGGATCGCCGATCAGCTCCACCTCGCGCAGGCCCAGCACCAGCGCCTCCAGCTCGGTGTCGCGGAATCCCATCGGCGGCAGGGCATTGTCCTCGATCAGCGTAAAGCCATAGCCCGCCTCGCCATCAATCACCGCTCCCATCTCGCGCAGCGTGGCAATATCGCGGTGGATGCTGCGGGCCGAAACACCCAGGTCGCGACCCAGCTCCGCCGCGGTATGCGGGCCGGGCCCCAGGCGCAGGGCTTGCATCAGCTGAAAGAGACGGTGCGTGCGGGACATAGTCTATTCTCTCTACGCCTGATGACAGTTTTTGTCACCATGCGAATCTAGTCTGCCCCAGCCCGAAACGACAGGAACCCCCCATGCTGACCCTACTGACCTATCCCCGCAACGGCGCCGTCTTCAGCCTCAGCCCGTTTTGCGTCAAAGCGGCTCTGTTGCTGGCCTTTTCCGGCCAAAGCTGGACGCGCAAAGACCTGAACAACCCCAGTGGAATGCCGCACCGCAAGCTGCCGGTGCTGCGCACCTCCGGCGGACTGGTGCCGGACAGCAGCGCCATCCGCGCCTGGCTGGAGCAGCAGGGCACCGACTTTGACGCCGCCCTCGGCGCACGGGACCGGGCGCAGGGGCAGATGCTGATCCGGATGGCAGAAGATACGCTCTACTTCCACGTGGTGCGCGACCGCTGGGACAATGACGCGGTCTGGCCCGTGATCCGCGACAAGTACTTTCAGGAAATCCCGGCGCTGATCCGCCGGCCCGTCACCGGTGCCATCCGCCACTCCGTTCACAAGGGGCTGACGTTTCAAGGCACTGCAAGGTTCAGCGAGGATGAGCGGAACCAGCGCGCGGACCAGGACCTGAGGGCCATCGCAGCCCTGTTGAAAGGCCAGGACTTCCTGTTCGGCTCACAGATTTCCAGCGCCGATTTCAGCGTCGCCTCCATGCTGCAGGCAATGGGGACGACTCCGGTCCGGACAGCCCTGGTGGCCCGCATTCTCGACGATGCGGTGCTCAAGCCTTATGTTAACCGGGTATTTGAGACGGTCCCGCTGCCATGATCCCGCCTTTTGCCAGCCCCGATATTGAAGCTGCATTCGATGTGCCCGACGTGCAGGCCCGCGCAGGCCTGCTGGCGCTGCGGCGGCTGATCTTTGACACCGCCGCGCAAACGCCGGAGGCCGGACGGATCGAGGAGGCCCTGCGCTGGGGCCAGCCGTCTTACCTCACGCCCGAGAGCAGGACTGGTTCCACTATCCGGTTGGGCATACCCAAGGGCGCGCGCTTTGCCCTGTTTGTGCATTGCCAAAGCCGGCTGATCCCGGAATTCGCCGCGGCCTTCCCCGCTTGGGACCGGTTCGAGGGCACCCGCGCGGTTCTGTTCAACAACCCGCGGGAGGTAGAGCCGGTCCGTCACGGCTGGCTGATCAAGCGGGCGCTGACCTACCGTATCCGGCCGCCGCTGGAGATCCCGGCCTGACAAAACTGCGCACTGTCCCCTCGGGGACAGCCGCTCATTTCGGCCGCTTGCGTTCCACCTTGCGTTTCACCTTGGCGGCCTTGTGCTTGGACATTGCCGCCTTGCGCTTGACGGTCCGGCCTGCCGGGCTGCGGCGGCCGCGCTGACCGCCTCCGGATGGCATCGGCGCATTCTCCAGCGCCAGCAGCTCCAGCTCCAGCCCGCCGGTCACCGGCGCCGCCTGGGTCAGCCGCACCGTGACCCGCTGGCCGATGGCGAGGGTCAAACCGGTGTCAGACCCGGTCAGCGTGCCGGCCTGCGGGTCGAAATGAAAGAACTCCCGTCCGATCGAGCGCACCGGTACCAGCCCGTCGGCGCCGGTCTCGTCCAGCTTCACAAAGGCGCCAAAGCGGGCGATGCCGCTGATCCGGCCCTCAAATTCATTGCCGACCCGCTCGCTGAGGTAGGAGGCCAGATACCGGTCGGTGGTGTCGCGCTCCGCAATCATCGACCGCCGCTCGGTATCGGAGATATGGTTGGCGGTTTCTTCCAGCCGCTCGATCTCTTCGGTGCTCAGCCCGTCATTGCCCCAGCCATGCGCCGAGATCAGCGAGCGGTGCACGATCAGGTCGGCATAGCGCCGGATCGGCGAGGTGAAATGCGCGTAGTTGCGCAGCGCCAGGCCGAAGTGGCCGAAGTTCTCAGGATTGTAATAAGCCTGCTGCATCGACCGCAGAGTGGAGATGTTGATCAGCTCCGCATCATCCGTCCCCGCCGCGTGATTGAGCAGCGCATTCAGATGCCGGGTCTGCAGCACCTGCCCCTTGGCGAGGTTGAGTCCGGCCGCACGCGCGGTTTCGCGCAGCGCCTCCAGCTTCTCCGGGGCCGGTTCCTCATGCACGCGGAACAGCAGCGGCGAGCGTTTTTGGATCAGCGTTTCCGCCGCGGAGACATTGGCGAGGATCATAAACTCCTCGATCAGCTTGTGCGCGTCCAACCGGTCGCGGAAGGCGACCGAGGTCACATGGCCGTCGTCATCCAGTACGATCTTGCGCTCGGGCAGATCCAGATCCAGCGGTTCGCGTGCGGCTCTTGCCTTTGTTAGAGCCTTATATGCAGCAAACAGCGGCTTGATCACATCTTCCAGCAGCGGCGCGGTCTTCTCGTTGGGGCTGCCGTCCTGCGCGTCCTGCACCTCGGCATAATTCAGCGAGGCCACGGAGCGCATCAGCCCGCGCACGAACTTGTGCCCGATCTTGTGGCCCTCGGCGTCGACCTGCATCCGCACCGCTAGACAGGCGCGCGGCACGCCTTCGTGCAGGCTGCACAGATCGCCCGACAGCCGGTCCGGCAGCATCGGCACCACCCGGTCGGGGAAATAGCTGGAGTTGCCGCGCTTGCGCGCCTCGCGGTCCAGCGCCGAGCCTGGGCGCACATAGGCCGCCACGTCGGCAATCGCCACCCAGATCACATGGCCGCCAGGGTTCTTGGGATCGTCATCAGCATGGGCAAAGCAGGCGTCGTCATGGTCGCGCGCATCGGCCGGGTCGATGGTGACCAGCGGCAGATCGCGCAGGTCCTCGCGCCCTTTCAGGCCCATTGGTTTGGCCGCATCGGCTTCGGCCACCACCTTGTCGGGGAAGCGGTCGGGAATGCCGTGCTGGTGAATGGCGATCAGGGACACCGCCTTGGGCGCCGCAGGGTCGCCCAGCCGTTCCACGATGCGCGCCCGCGGCAGGCCCAAGCGGCCCTTGGGGCCGGCCTGTTCGGCCTCGACCAGTTCCCCGTCCCGGGCGTCCTTCGCAGCATCCGGCGCCACGGTCCATTCCGTCGAAGCTGCTTTGTCGATCGGCACGATCCGCCCGCCCTCAGACCCTGCGCGGAAGATGCCCAGCACCCGTTTCGCGCTGGTGCCGATCCGGCGGATCAGCCGCGCCTCATAGTTGTGGTCCTGATCGGGCACTGCTTGCAGCTTGGCCAGGATCTTGTCGCCTTCGCCCAGAGCCGGGTCCGAGGCTTTGGGCAGGATCAGGATGATCGGCTCCACGCCCTCGCCGTGCCATTCCAGCGGGCGGCCATAGAGGTCGCCATCCTCGTTCGGCGCCTTCACCTGCAGCACCGTCACCGGCGGCAGCTGGTCCGGGTCGCGGTAGGTTTTCTTGCGCTTTTGCAAATGGCCCTCGGCCTCCAGTTCCTTCAGGATGCGCTTGAGGTCGATGCGGTCGGCGCCCTTGATGCCAAAGGCCTTGGCAATGTCGCGTTTGGAGGTATGGGTCGGGTTGGCGGAGATCCAGTCGAGGATTTCGGCCTTGGAGGGAATACGGCTCATGTTTCCCGCGTAGCACGGCGGCGGGGCGGCGTCATGGAGAAAAGCGCGCAGTCAGCACCGCGGCAGGTCAGCCGCAGTGTCGACGTCCTGCAGGGTATCGGTCAGCGCAATGCGCCAGCCGGGCAGGGTCCGCAGGGTATCGGCCAGCGCATTTTCCGTGGACCAGCGGACATTGCCGAACAGGCCATGGGGCAGGCGGGAGGGATGTTTGGCGCCCACCAGCCAGTAACCGCCATCATCCGCGGGGCCAAAGACCGCGTCATGATCGCCAAGCGCAGCAAAGGCGCGGGCAATATGGGCTCGGGTGATGCCGGGGATATCGGCACCGATCAGGCAGACGGGACCGACTCTTTTGCCGGAACTGCGCCCGTCCCGCGCGGGGAAGGCGTAAAGCGCCCGCCCCGTGGAGGGGCGGGACGGGCGCTGCCCTGCCAATTGGCCGGGCATGGTCAGCATCCGCTTCATCCGCTGCCCAAGATCGCCGCTGCCTTGCGGCAAGCGCGGCATGTCAGCGGGCCAGACCCGCGAGTTCACCGCCCGGTCCGGGGCCACCGCCAGCACGATCTGCCAGCGCGGGTCCCGCAGACGCCGGATCAGCCGGTCGGATTGATGCCGGAACCACCAGGTGGCCGGGATCACGCCGATATCCCGGCCCAAGCGGGTCTTCACCCGCCCCGGACGCGGCTCCTTGACCATGATGATCAGGGTGCGGTTCACGTGAAGTCACGCCTTGGCAAAATAGTCCTGCAG
This sequence comes from Leisingera aquaemixtae, assembly GCF_006740765.1. Lineage (GTDB taxonomy): Bacteria > Pseudomonadota > Alphaproteobacteria > Rhodobacterales > Rhodobacteraceae > Leisingera > Leisingera aquaemixtae. Next base: position 3,209,526 of record NZ_CP041159.1, on the reverse strand, counting down.
AATGCGGGTATAGATGGCCTTCAGCTGATGAATCTGCGCGACCTCGACCCGCTCATCCACCTGGTGCATCGTCTTGCCCACCAGCCCGAACTCCACCACCGGGCAATGGTCCTTTACAAACCGCGCGTCCGAGGTGCCGCCGGTGGTCGACAGCTCCGGCTTGCGGCCTGTCTCCGCTTCAACGGCTTCGGCGACCAGATCCGACAGCGGGCCTGGCGGTGTGATAAAGCTCTCGCCGGAGATTTTCACCTGCACAGCGATCTCCAGCCCGAACTCCGCCGCCACCTTGTCCGCCTCATCCTGCAGCCATTCCGTCAGGCTGGCGCCGGTGTGGGCGTCGTTGAAGCGGATATTCACGGTGGCGCGGCTCTGCGCCGGGATCACGTTGGTGGCGGTGTTGCCGGTGTCGATGGTGACAACCGCCAGGGTGGACGCGTCGAAATGCTCGGTGCCCTGGTCCAGCTCATGGCTCGCCAGGCGGTCCATCAGCCGCGCCATTGCGTTCAGCGGGTTGTTGGCGCGGTGGGGATAGGCGGAATGACCCTGCACGCCGGTCACCGTGAACCAGGCCGTAAGCGATCCGCGGCGGCCGATCTTGATCATCTCGCCCATCTCATCGGGGCAGGTGGGTTCGCCCACCAGGCAGACCGACATCTTCTCGCCCTCGCGGTCCATATAATCCAGCAGCGCGGTGGTGCCGTCCTCCGCATCGCCTTCCTCGTCGCCGGTGATGGTCAGGATGATGGCGCCGTCCGGCGGTGTCTCCTTGACGAAATCCACGGCGGCGGCGGCAAAGGCGGCAACGCCCGATTTCATGTCGGTGGCACCGCGCCCGTACATGAAGCCGTCTTTCTCTTCCGCGCCAAAGGGCGGCATGGTCCAGGCGGCCTCATCCCCCAAAGGCACCACATCGGTATGGCCGTTGAAGCCGAAGGTTTTGGCGTGCCCCTTGGCGCCCCAGCGGGCAAACAGGTTGGAAACTTCGCCGCGGTCGGTGCGTGTGCAGTCAAAGCCTGCCGTGCTCAGCAGCTTTTCCAGAAGCACCAGCGCGCCGCCTTCTTCCGGCGTGACCGAAGGGCAGCGGATCAGATCGGCGGTCAGACGGGCGGGGTCGGTTTGCGGCATGGAAAGGCTCCTGATGTTCCGTTGGCCACAGGCCTAGCGCGGATCGGCACACGGCGCAATTCACGCCAGTGCAAGCGGAGCAGAAGCCGCAGCCGTGCTGGGGGATCATCCAGGCACGTGCCCGGCTGAGCCCAACAGAAACAGGAAGCGCGGCTGTCTGTCTGCGCCTGTGCCACAGGCGTTTACCCGTTCGCGGCAAGGCGCTTGCGTGAAAAAGGCGAACCGCCTAAGGACTTTGAAACCGTTCCAGAGGCCCATCCGAGCGTTCCAGTGCTGTACCTCCGCCTGATCACCGCCACCTGTTTCCTGTTGTGGGGGCAACTGCTGTCTGCGCAGGTGCTGACGGTCAACACCGTCACCCGGCCGCCATTCTCGATGCTGGACGACGGGGCGGACACCGGGTTTTCGCTGGAACTCCTCAATCTATTGGCAGAACGGCTGGACTGGGAGTACCGCATCAACCGCACGGACAGTTTTGCGGACATGCTGGGCGGTGTCAGCAGCGGCGAGGCGGATCTGGCAGCCGCCAACATCTCGATCACCGCCCGGCGCGAGGTGCTGATGGACTTCAGCCAGCCGATTTTCGAAAGCGGCCTGCAGATCATGGTGCAGGCGGATGACGTCCGCCAGCCGTCGCTGCTGCGGGCGCTGCTGTCGTGGGACCTGGCTGCGGCCATCGGCATCGCCTTTCTGCTGCTGTTCGGCGGCGGCATGGTGATGTGGGCCTTTGAGCGCCGCGCCCAGCCTTATTTCGACCGGCCCTTGCAAGAGGCCTGGTTCCCCTCCTTCTGGTGGGCGTTGAACCTGGTGGTGAACGGCGGGTTTGAGGAACGTGTGCCGCGCACGCCCGTGGGCCGCGTATTCGGCGTGGTCTTGGTGGTGTCTTCTCTGTTCATCGTCTCGGTCTTCGTCGCCAAGATCACCGCGGTGATGACGGTGGAGGCGATCAGCGGCTCGGTGAACTCGGTGAACGATCTTTATGGCAAGTCGGTGGGTACGATCGAAGGCTCCACCGCAGCCGGGTTCCTGAACCGGCGCGAAATCGATTATTCCGCCTATGCCGGGCTGGAGGATATGCTGGCAGGGTTCGAGCGCGGCGAGGTGACGGCGGTGGTCTTTGACGCGCCGGTGCTGAATTACTACGTGCAGCAAGGCGGCCACCGTTTTGGCCACACCGTTGGCCAGCCCTTCCTGCGGGAAAACTACGGGCTGGTGTTTCCGGCCGGCTCACCGCTGGTGGAGGAGGTCAACCAGGCGCTGCTGGCGATGCAGGAGGACGGCAGCTATGACGCCCTCTACCGCAAATGGTTCGGCAGCCAGAACTGAGGCCGGGCCTTAATGGAATACCGGCTCCTCGCCGTCGAAGAACGGGGTCATCTGCGCAACGATTACTGCGTTTTCCTCCAGCGCCCGCTGCATCAGGCCGCGCTCCTCTTCGCCGATCTCATGGCCTTCGGCTTCGCGTTCTTCCAGCGTGCCATAGCCGGTCACATCCAGCGGCGCGGTATCGGCCTGCTTGAGGATCGCCACGGTCTCGCGCACCGCCTCGGCCTCGTCCACGCCGGAGGCATAGATCATCAGCGCGGCACCGGTGGCGCCGTCGGGCAGGCCGTCCCCGTCCTTGCGGCCGATCTGGACAAGCAGGGTATAGACTTGCTGGCGGGAGGGTTTCTTCTTTTCCATGCCGCCGCCATAGCGCCGGGGCAGGGGGATGGTCAATCAAATTGCGCGGCCAGCGCGGGCTGGACCGGCAGGAAACGGAAACCTTGCGGTCTTGCGCAATCAGGCTCTATGTCGAGGCTTGATGGTTGACCTTGAGGATGCTGCGATGCGCATTTCCGCTCTCACCGCCCAGGCAGTGCCGTGGAAAAACGGCGGCGGCGTGACGCGCGAGCTGGCCGTGCATGAACAGGACGGCCATATGGTCTGGCGGGTGAGCCTGGCGGACATCACCCGAAACGGCCCGTTTTCCGCCTTTCCCGGCCTCGCCCGTATCCATTGCGTGACCGAAGGGGCCGGCCACAGCCTGTCAAACGAAGGCACACGGCTGGAGGCGCGGCCATTGCAGCCTTTATGCTTCGATGGCGGCGTGGATTTGGAGTGCCGCCTGCGCGCCGGGCCGTGCAAGGCCTTCAACGTGATTTATGATCCGGCACAGGTAACAGCAGAACCGAAGGTTCTGGCGGACGGCATAGTTCCGGATACTGAGGGCCCGCAGATGCTGTTCGTTGTCTCCGGCATCCTGGACGTTGCAGGCATAGACCGCCTTGGCCCCGGAGAGGGGATAGTGACGCAGAGCGCCGCCGGCGCGGTCATCACCGGCGGCGGCACTGTGATCCAAGTGCGGATTTTGCCTGTTTAGAGACTGTTCAAAAGCTCTTTCACCGCTGTCTTGTAGCCTGCGACCACGCTGTCCCGGGCGATATGGCGGCCCTGCTGCACCACATGGCGCCCGGCGCTCCAAACATCGGTTACAGTGTCATCGCCCGCGGCAAAGCAGAGGCCGTCCAGCAGCTGCTCTGGCTTCAGCGCGCAGAGCGCGGGCGCGCTGCTGTCAATCGCCACCAGATCCGCCAGCGCGCCTTGCTCGATCCGCCCGGCATCGCGGCCCAGGGCCTGCGCCCCGCCTTTGGCCGCGCCCAGATACAGGGTTTCGCCGACCGAGCCCTCGCCCGGCACCAGCACGTTGCGCGCCAGATCCCGCAGGCGCTGGGAATATTCCAGTGTTCGCAATTCTTCCGGCAGCGAAATCCGCACGTTCGAATCTGACCCGACCCCGAAAGCGCCGTCCTGCGCCAGGTATTCCACCCCGTTGAAGGGGCCATCGCCCAGGTTGGCCTCGGTGATCGGGCACAGGCCTGCAACGGCGCCGGAGCGTGCCATGCCGATGGTTTCGGCACTTGTCATGTGGGTCGCGTGGATCAGGCACCATTTGCCGTCCACCGGCGCGTTCGCCAGCAGCCATTCAACCGGCCGCGCGCCCAGCCAATCGCAAATATCCGCCACTTCCTTGGGCTGTTCGGCGATGTGGATATGCACCGGAAGCCCGTCCTGGATCCGCAGCACCTCCGCCAGATCCTCGGGGCAGGTGGCCCGCAGCGAGTGCGGCGCGATGCCGACGCTGGCATCCTCCGGCAGGTCGCGTGCGGCCAGTCCGCGGGCGCGGGTGACGAGATTGGAGAACTCCGCGACCGAGTTTCCGAACCGCTTCTGGCCCCCGTTCAGAGCCTGTTTTGCAGCGCCGCCGTAGGTGTAGAGCACCGGCAGGTGGGTGAGGCCGATGCCGGTCTCGCTGGCGGCGGCAAACACCCGCTCGCTGAGCTCGGTCAGTGACTCAAAAGGCGCACCGCCGGGCTGGTGGTGAACGTAGTGGAACTCCCCGACGGAGGCATAGCCCGCCTCCAGCATCTCCATAAAGACCAGCGCGGCGATGGCCTCGTACTGCTCCGGTGTGATGCGGTCCATGAATCGGTACATCAGCTCGCGCCAGGTCCAGAAGCTGTCCTTGCCCGCCGCGCGGTATTCGGTCATGCCAGCCATGGCACGCTGAAAGCTGTGCGAATGCAGATTGCCCAGGGAAGGCAGCAGCACGTCCACTCTGGCATCGCCCGCCTGCGGCTCGGCGGCGGTTTCCGTGGAGCAGATCCGTCCGTTCTCAACCGTCAGCCGGAGGTTCTCTGCCCATCCTTGGGGCAGGCGGGCGCGCTGGGCAAATATGGTCTGCATCTGACCCTCTTATGTGTAGATGTAATACTATTAGCGGCAGGCTTATTGCGCGGCAAGGGTTTTGCACAGGAGGGGCGCTGCCCCTCGGCCTGAAGGCCTCACCCCGGGATATTTCCGGGCCAGAAGAATAGAGGATCCAGTCTTCACCTGGCTGGAAATATCCTGGGGTTTGGGGCAAAGCCCCAACCGCCGGAGGCAAAGAAAAACGCGCCCGGGCGGGGCGCGTTCCTGTCGTTCAGCAGTGCAGCGCGGATCAGTCGCGCAGCAGCTCGTTGATGCCGGTCTTGGAGCGGGTCTTCTCATCAACGCGCTTCACGATCACCGCGCAGTAAAGGCTGATGTTGTTCTTCGACGGCATCGAGCCTGCGACAACCACCGAGTAAGGCGGCACTTCGCCGTACATCACTTCGCCGGTTTCGCGGTCGACGATCTTGGTCGACTTGCCGATGAAGACGCCCATGCCCAGAACCGAGCCTTCGCGCACGATACAGCCTTCGACCACTTCCGAACGGGCGCCGATAAAGCAGTTGTCCTCGATGATGGTCGGGCCGGCCTGCATCGGCTCTAGCACGCCGCCGATGCCGACGCCGCCCGACAGGTGGACGTTCTTGCCGATCTGCGCGCAGGAGCCGACGGTGGCCCAGGTATCGACCATGGTGCCCTCATCGACATAGGCGCCGAGGTTCACGAAGGAGGGCATCAGCACCGCGCCGGGGGCAATATAGGCGGATTTCCGGACCACGCAGTTGGGCACCGCGCGGAAGCCTGCGGATTTCCAGTCTGCCTCGCCCCAGCCGGCAAACTTGCTGTCGACCTTGTCCCACCAGCCGCCGGCCTGCGGGCCGCCTTCGTGGATTTCCATGTCCTTGATGCGGAAGCCCAGCAGCACCGCCTTCTTGGCCCACTGGTTCACATGCCAGTCGCCGTTCTCCAGCTTTTCAGCCACCCGCAGCTTGCCTGAATCGAGCGCGTTCAGGGTGTCTTCGATGGCGTCACGCTGTTCGCCGGTGGTGGCGGGGGTGATGGTGTCGCGCGCCTCCCAGGCGGCTTCGATCGCTGCTTCCAGCTGGGCGTTGGACATGGGGGTTCCTCCGGCATCGGTTTGAGTCGCAGCTTCATAGCGGCTATCGAGGTGCAGGTCATGCCCGGATTGCGTCCAAATGGCCGCCCCGGGCGGCGTTTTGCGGGGTTCCGGCGGCTTAGCGCACCCGGCGCAGGTGGCGGCGCAGGATTTCGCAGGCGGCCGCAGGGTCGCGGCGCGCCATCGCCTGAACGATGGCAGCGTGGTCAGCGTCGACCCGGCGGGTCCACTGGTGCTGCCAGTTGGCAAACAGATGGCGGGCAGCGGCAATATGCAGATCGTCGATCGAGGCCAGCAGCCGCGGCATCGCGCAGGGCGCCAGAATCACCCGGTGGAACGCGCGGTTGAGGCGTTCCCAGCTGGCCATGTCCTCTGCCGCGTCGCAGGCCAGCCGGGCGGCCTCGGCCGCTTCGGTATCCTCCGGCGTCAGGCGGGCGAAGGCATGGGTGAGGGCCAGCACCTCCAGCGCGACCCGCATTTCGATCACCTCGCGGATCTCGGAGGGGTCCAGCGCGCTGACCCTGGTGCCGCGGCGGGGTTCGGATTGTGCCAGCCCATGCGCCTCCAGCCGCAACAGCGCCTCGCGCACCGGCACGTGGCTGGCCTCGAACTCGCGGGCGATGTGGTCCTGGCGCAGCTTTTCCCCGGCAGGCAGGCTGCCGGTGATGATGCGCTCGCTCAACGCCTGGTAGATGGTATCGGCAATGGTTGCGGACATGTACTGGCGATAGCCGGGCGGCTGGCTGCCCGCAAGTATTATCCCAGCGGGTCCGGAGCGATGTTGCCGCCGCAGACCAGAACCGCCACGCGTTCACCCGGGGCGGGACGGTAGGCGCCGGAGATCAGCGCCGCCAGCGCCGTTGCGCCAGCGGGTTCCACCAGAATCCGCCGTTCGCGCCAGAGCGCAGTCTGGGCTGCGGTGATGGCGCTGTCCGGCACAGTCAGAGAGTCGATGCCCTGTGCCGCGGCCAGCTCAAAACAGATGCTGCCGATGCGCTTGGCGCCCAACGCGTTGGCCGCAACGCCGGAGACGTCAACATCGACAGGCTGTCTTGCCGCCAGCGCCGCGTTCAGCGCACAGGAGGTTTCCGGCTCCACCGCGACAATCTTCCTGGCGCCTTGGAACCAGGCCATCGCGCCGCCGATCAGCCCGCCGCCGCCCACGGCGATCAGCAGGGTATCGGCTGCCAGCCCCTGGGCCTGCCATTCGGCAAAGCAGGTGCCCTGGCCCGCAACGGTGGCAGGCGCGTCATAGGCGTGGACCTGCATGGCGCCGGTTTCCTGCTCATAGGCCTGCGCCTGTTCCAGCGCGTTGGCATAGGCGCCGGGCACCACCTGCAGATCGGCGCCGGTGCGCTCGATCAGGGAAATCTTGGCGGGGCCCGCCATCTCCGGCACATAGATCCGCGCCTTGTGGCCCAGCTGATGCGCCGCATAGGCCGCCGCGGCGCCGTGATTGCCGCCGGAAGCCGCCACCAGACCGGCTGCCGGAACCTCCTGGCTCAGCAGCGTGTTGAAGGCGCCGCGGGCCTTGAAGCTGCCGGTGTGTTGCATATGCTCCAGTTTCAGCTCCACCGGGACGTCCAGCCCGAACCCCCGGGTTTGCAGCACTGGTGTCTGCTGCACATGGGGGCGGATACGCTCTGCCGCTGCCATGATTTCCTGCTGCCAGTTCATGTGTTCTGCTCCCCGCTCACTCAGCGCGCAGCTTATCCGCGCGGCGCCGGGGCGCAAGCCGGCCGCGCCAGTTCCTGCATTCTTGATTGGCGCTAACGGTCAAGGGCGGCTACAAAGGAAGTCCTGTTTATTTTGACCTGGATTGCCCATGACCGAAGACCGCCACAGCCGTTTCAGCGACGCCCATACCGACCGGAACCGGGCTGAGCATGTGCCCGCCACGCCGCAGACACGGTCGCCTGCCTACCGTCTGGCGTTCGCCGACCAGGATTTCATGTACCGGGAGGAGCTGCGCCCGGTGCGGTTGCAGCTGGAGCTTCTGAAACCGGAGCTGATGCTGAACGAGCGCGGCATTGAAAGCACCATCGTGATGTTCGGCGGTGCCCGCATTCCGGATCCGGAGCACAAGGATAAGGCGCGCACGCAGACGCTGGCCGATCTGTCGCATTTCTATGACGAGGCGCGTGAGTTCGCCCGGCTTATGACGGCAAAATCAAAGGAGAGCGGCGGACGCCAGAATGTCGTGGTGACCGGCGGCGGCCCCGGTGTGATGGAAGCGGGCAACCGCGGCGCAGCGGATGCGGGCGGCCATTCCATCGGCCTGTCGATCGTGCTGCCGCATGAGCAGGCGCCCAACGGCTATGTGACGCCGGACCTCAGCTTCAATTTCCACTATTTTGCGATCCGTAAAATGCACTTCCTGATGCGGGCGCGGGCAATCAGCGTGTTCCCGGGCGGCTTTGGCACCTTGGATGAGCTGTTCGAGAGCCTGACCCTTATCCAAACCGGTCGGATGGAGCGCGTGCCGTTCCTGCTGTTCGGCAAGGACTTCTGGGACAAGATCATCAATTGGGATGCGCTGGCCGATGCAGGCACCATTTCGGAACAGGACCTGGACCTGTTCCGCGTGGTCGACACCGCGCAGGAAGCGGTGCGGATCATCGACAACTGGGAACCGGCGCCGCCGCGCGAAACCCTTCCGGGGCGCGAGCGCTAAGCGCCAGGGCGGGCTTTAGCTGCTGCCGGGCTCAGGCCAGTTCCGGCGGCAGCGTGCCGATTTCGTCGCCCGTGGTCAGCCGGGTAAGGACCGGGGTGCCTGCCACGGTCTTCACCCCATAGCCATAGCCGCGCAGGCGGAATTTCCATTCCCGCGGGCTGAGCGCCTTCTGCCGCTCGCTGCGGATCAGTTCCAGAACGCTGGGGTCGACGGGCTGGGCCTGTTTGTCTGACGGTTGCATAAGCCGATTACCTTTCAAAACATTTGTTCACGCATTGGAAACTGTCCTCGGCAGATGGCGGAATTTGTGCCGGTCTGGGGTGAAAATGGGGCGGCGGATGACTGGTGCTTTCCTGCAACATACCACCCGCCGCAGAGTCAGTCAGGCGTGCGGCTGGTTCGGTCCCGCAAGCCCGGGCTTAAGCAAGATGGATTATTTTCGCTGATTTCCATCCGTGTTCATGCAAACTGAGACAACGACCGCGGAAGTGAGCGGGTTTCGCCCGGAAGCGGGCCAAACTTGGCCACATTTACAAACAAAAACTTACCGGCGGTTGAGCAGTGGAGAAGCTTGATGTCCGAAGTCACAGACTACACAGCGCTATTGGCATATATGTCCAGCGACAGTTTCCGGTGGAACAGCCTGTCTGATCTGGGAACCAGAACGGTGGTGACCTACAGTTTCACCAGCTCCAGCGAACTGGACCCCGTCAGCAGCGATCCTTACGGAGCCTACCGCTATTGGGCCTTCGACAGCCAGCAGAGGGAGTACTTCCGCAGGGCCCTGGACGAGTTCGAGGAAGCTTCGGGTGTGATCTTTGTCGAAACCGGCGGCCCGGCGATGATCAATGTTTTTGGCTATGATGGCGGTTCGGCTGCCGGATGGGCGGATTACCCCTGGGCCAGCAGCTATTCGACCAACGAGGGCCGCCTGGCGATTGAGGGCGGCAACATAATGCCCGGGTCCTTCGGCTATGAGACGGTTCTGCATGAGATCGGCCATGCGCTGGGCCTGAAACACCCGCATGACGGGGACACCACCTTGGCTGATCACCTGGATACCCAGGCAAACACCGTGATGACCTATACCTATGCCGGCTACAACGTGACTGAGCTGGGAACCTTCGACGTGCAGGCCCTGCAGCACATCTACGGCAGCAGCGCGGGTACGGCAGAGTGGAGCGTGCGGGTCAAATCCAGCGGCATGGTGGTGATCGACACCAGCGCCGAAGCTGAAACGGTTCTGGCAGTCGGCCAGGAGAGCAAAGTTTTCGGACGCGGTGGCCGCGACACACTGATCGGCCGTGAGGCCGCCGACAGGCTGATAGGCGGCGGCGGTCAGGATACCCTCATCGGGGGCTACGGCGAAGACCGGCTGGTCGGCGGCAAAGGCGCGGACATGCTGATCGGCGGCCTGGACGATGATGAGTATTCCGGCAGCACGGATGAAGCGGACAAGCTGGTCGGCGGCGGCGGCTGGGATACCCTCTCCGGCGGAGCCGGCGATGACACGCTGGTCGGCGGCAACGGCCGGGACCGCCTGATCGGCGGCGACGGATCGGACCAGCTGACCGGCGGCCGCCACGCGGACACCTTTGTGTTTGTCTCGGCTGATTACTACGAACAGGAAGTGATAACGGATTTCGGGCGCGGCGGCGACAAGATCGAGTTCTCAGGCACCTCTGTGGACGGCTTCAGCGACCTGTTGATCAGCCAAAGCGGCGGCAGCACGTTCATCAGCTACTACGGACAATACGAGATTGAGCTTGCTGGATTCAACGGCACGCTCACTCAGGACGACTTTCTCTTCACCTAAGGCAGCCGGGGACCCTGCCGCACACGGGCCGGAGCCGGGATCACTTCATCCCGGCTTCGGCCTCGATCTGCTTGCGGCTCTTGCGGGCGCGTTCGGTCGCAGACTTCAGCTGTCCGCAGGCCGCCATGATATCATCGCCGCGGGTCTTGCGGATCGGTGAGGCATACCCCGCCTGATAGATGATATTGGCAAACGCCCGGATCCGGTTGTTGGAGGACCGCTTGTACGGGCTGCCGGGCCATTCGTTGAATGGGATCAGGTTGATCTTGGCCGGGATATTGTAACGCTTGATGTGATCGATCAGGCGGTGCGCGTCCTCATCGGTGTCGTTCACGCCGTCCAGCATCACGTATTCAAAGGTGATCCGCTCTGAATTCGACGCCTTGGGGTAATCCGCCAGCGCCTGCAGCAGCTCGTCGATGTTCCAGCGCTTATTGATCGGCACCAGCACGTCGCGGGTCTCGTTGGTGGTGGCGTGGAAGGAAATCGCCAGCAGGCAGCCGATTTCCTGCGCGGTGCGGGCAATCTCCGGCACCACGCCGGAGGTCGACAGCGTGATCCGGCGGCGGCTGAGGGAGATCCCCTCCGGGTCCATCGCGATCTTCATCGCATCGCGGACGTTGTCGAAGTTGTAAAGCGGCTCGCCCATGCCCATCAGCACGATGTTGGAGAGCAGCCGGGTCTCTTCCTTCGGCGCGCCCGGCACCGGCCATTCCTCCAGATCGTCGCGCGCCATCATCACCTGGCCGACGATCTCGGCCGGGGTCAGGTTGCGCACCAGCTTCTGGGTGCCGGTGTGGCAGAAGGAGCAGGTCAGGGTGCAGCCCACTTGCGAGGAGATGCACAGGGTGCCGCGGTCGTCCTCGGGGATATAGACCACTTCGACCTCATGGCCGCCTGCAATCCGCACCAGGTACTTGCGGGTGCCGTCGGTCGACACCTGCTTGCTCACCACTTCGGGAACGCGGATTTCAAACGTCTCCGCAAGCTGCGCGCGGTAGGCTTTGGCCAGGTTGGTCATCTCGGCAAAGTCGCGCTTGCCCCACTGGTAGATCCACTGCCAGATCTGGCCAACCCGCATTTTCGCCTGTTTCTCAGGCGTGCCGTGCTCAATCAGCACCTCGCGCATCCGGTCGCGGGTCAATCCGACAAGATTGATCTTGCCGCCTTCGGGGTCCTTGCGGGGCAGGGTCAATACGTCTTGGGTGATCGGCGCGCTGGCGGTCATGGCTTTCGGACTCGATGCTGATGGGCGGATGCGGCTCTATATAGGATTTCGAACGGAGATCAAAAGGAATCCTGCCAAATTGCTTGCATAGCGGTTACCCGGCATACCGCATCAGCTCATCAATCCGGGCACGGCCCAGCTGTGTCCAGCAGGAACGGATCGCAATGCCCGTCCCCGAGCCGCCGCCGTATGTCGCCCCCACAAAGGCGCAATGCTCGGCCCGGTAGGCTTCCCACGCCTTCTGCCCGGCCTCAAGCGCGGGGGCTGCGGCGCTCCGGCCGGTAACTTCGTCCAGTTCTTCTGCCGCATCCAGAGCAAAGCTCAACGCCTTAGCGAGTGCGGCTTCCACACGCTCCTCGTCCTCGGCAACGCATTCGCCAATATCCACCTGGGAGCCGGCATCGCCGCATTCCAGCGCGGGATCGGCGAAAACGGGTTGTGTCAGCATGATCAGAACACCAATGACGCTACGCAGCATGGCAAGCACCTCCTGCCGCATGGTACGCGGCCCGCGGCCTTCAAACAAGAAAACCCCGGCGCGGGCCGGGGTTTCCTGAAAATCCTTCCGTTCAGCGCTTATTTACTGCAGCGCTTCTCGGCGTCTTCCACCGCGGCGGTAAAGCCGAGCAGCGAGAAAGTGTCCTGGGTCTGGGTGCCGCGGGCGGACCGCGCGGTCAGCACCGCATCAGAGCCGCGCTTCATCGCGGTGATGATCTTGGCGTCATCCGCAGGGGTGGCCGGCCAGGCCCATTCGCCCTCGGTGAACAGTTCGAACTCGGAGTCGCCGATCGCCATATTGACGGTGGAGCCCGGCGCAAACGGATAGCCGCCGGTAAAGCTCACCTCGCCCTTGGGGGTGGCGTCCTCGCGGTAGGTGACAAACAGCTGGATCTCGCTGCGGCGCACCGCCACCACGCGGCCGTCGCGGGTGTTCACGGTTTCCTTCGGAGCCGACACGCCCCAGCATTCATTCGGGTCGTTGCCCTCGAAGACGCTCCAATCGACCTTGGCCGCAACCCGGTTGTTCGACGTTTCCTGCGCAGATGCGGTGGTTGCCAATGCTGCCAGACACAGGCCCGCAGCCACGCGGGCGAGTTTCAATGCCATTTGTCCCGACTCCAAGACTGTTCTCTTACCTCAAAAACCAAGCAAAGGGCCCGCAGCGTTTCGTCCGCTGTCTGGTCCCGATCCCCTCGCTTGCGCTACACAACCACACTAACGTAACAAGCACCACGGGCGAAAGTGCGTTTTGGCAGGATTTCGCCAACTAAACATAAGGGGAGAGTTCATGCCGAAACCTGTGCCCATGGCCGAAGTCTGGCGCGGCCCGCTGCTGGAAAGCCTGCACCTGGGCCATGCCGTCATTTGCGATGCGTCCGGGCAGGTGGTGCGCAGCTGGGGCGACCCCGACGCGGTGATCTATCCGCGCAGCTCTGCCAAAATGATCCAAGCGCTGCCGCTGATCACCTCCGGCGCCGCCGCGCGCTATGGCCTCACGTCCGAGCAGCTGGCACTGGCCTGCGCCTCGCACAACGGTGCGCACATCCACACGGACCGGGTCAATGCCTGGCTCGGCCAACTGGGGCTGAAGGACGAAGATTTCCGCTGCGGCCCGCAGTTGCCGGATGACATCCCGGCCCGCAATGAGCTGATCAAGACTGACAGCAGCCCCTGCCAGGTGCACAACAACTGCTCCGGCAAGCACGCAGGCTTCCTGACCTTGACCCAATACCTGGGCGCGGGCGCGGAATACATCGAGGTGGACCACCCGGTGCAGCAGGCCTGCCTGGCCGCGTTTGAGGAAACCACCGGCCAGGACAGCCCAGGCTACGGTATTGACGGCTGCTCGGCGCCGAACTTCGCCACCACCGTCACCGGGCTGGCGCGCTCGATGGCCTGGTTTGCCAGTGCGGCTGACCGCTCCGACCGCGCCTCGGAGGCGGCGCAGCAGCTGGTTGCCGCGATGACCGCGCATCCCGAGCTGGTGGCCGGCGAAACCCGCTGCTGCACCAACCTGATGCGGGCGATGGGCGGCAAGGTGGCGATCAAGACCGGTGCCGAGGCGGTGTTCATCGCCATCCTGCCGGAACAGAAGCTGGGTGTTGCGCTGAAGATCGCCGACGGCACCACCCGTGCCAGCGAATGCGCGATTGCGGCGCTGCTGGTCAGCCTCGGCGTGCTGGACGCAGATCACCCGGAGACCCGCAAGTACATGAACAAGACGCTCTACAGCCGCCGCGGGCTGGAATGCGGCGCAATCCGCCCCGCAGCGGAGCTGCTGTTCTAAGAAAGCAGCGGCGCCGCTGTTCTGAAATCAAATGCCCCGGCCGTGAACCGGGGCATTTTCTTACATCTCCATCTCGATGATTTCGGCGACTTCGACCGAGCCGCTGCCATCCGCCACCATCGGGCAGCCCTTGGCCATCTCGCAGGCCGCGTCCTGGTCGGCCGCCTGCACAACCGAATAACCCGAGACCGGATTGGCGCCGCCATTGTCCGCCACGCCGCCGCCGCTGACGGTCTTGGACATTCCCACCGGCGCGCCCGGCACCTTCAGTGCGTCCCCCATCGAGCCCATCCAGCTCTTCCAGGCTTCCATCACCTTGGCGCCTTCCTCCTCGCTCTCCGGGGTCTTGCCGCCGTGGTAGACAAAAATGAACTCTGGCATCGGTCTTCTCCCTTGGTTGCGTGAATTGTGCGTCAGGCGTCTGCGGTGAGCTGAGCCTCCAGCTTGCGCAGGGTCGAGGTCCAGCCCTCGTCATGGCGCGCGGCAATCCCGTCATCGCCCAGATCGCGGTGATCAATCAGCAGCATGGCACCGTCTCCGGCGGCGGCGACAGTAAAGGTCACATGGCTCTCGGCGCCGCGGCTGCCGTCCTCATCGTGCCAGGCCCAGGTAAAGCCGACGGATTTCGGCACATCCACATGGGTTACCTGGCCGGAAACATGGAACCGCTGCCCGTCGCTGTTCTGCATGATGGAATGCCAGGGTCCGGTGCGGCTGAGGTCCAGATCGTGCTCCGGAATGCTGACGCCTTCCGGTCCCCACCATCTCAGCAGCTTGTCCGGCGTGGTCACCCAATCGAACAGTGCCTCCGGGCTGACCGGGAAGATCCGTTGCAACTGCAGGCCGCTCATGCGCCGTCCTCCCTCAGGGCCGCCTCCAGCCGGTCCAGGCTGCCGTCCCAGAACCCTTTGCGGGATTGGGTCCATTCGGCAATCATCCTGAGGCCCTCGGGCCGGGCGGAGTAGAGCCGCCTTGCGCCATCGGCGCGCTGGGTCACCAGCCCGGCCTCGCGCAGCACCTTCAGATGGCGCGAGATGGCCGGCCCCGAAATGGCCGCCCCCGGTGCCAGATCGCCCGCCGGCAGTTCGCCTTGGGTGATCAGCTGGTCGACAATCGACATGCGGGTCTCGTCCGACAGGGCCGCAAATGATTTCAGAAGCGGGGTCATGGGTTCATTATTAACATATTTGTTAAATAATGGAAGTGTGAAAACCACGCTTTTGCAGGCCGACAAGGTCCGCGGCCCTTGCGGCCCCGCCGAAGGGGGGGGCTCCCGCCCGCCGTCAGCCTGTTCTGCGAACAGGCCTCCTCCCGTTGGGCCCGGCGCTGCGCATTTGCGCAGCGCCGGGCCCAAGGCCGCCAAGGTGCGGCTGCGCCAGCAGCCGCACCTGCGGGCGCGGGAGTTCCCCGGATTGCGGCCCCGGGAGCGGGCTCAGCTTTTGAAATCGGCCTCAGAGTAGCCCTGGATATAGAGCAGCGCCGTCAGGTCGCCGTGGTTGATGCGGATTTCGCATTCCGCCGCCACCGATGGCTTGGCGTGCAGCGCGACGCCTGCGCCTGCGCGTTTCAGCATGCCCAGGTCGTTGGCGCCGTCGCCCACCGCGATCACATCCGCCTCGCCGATTCCCAGCCGGGCGGTGATCTGCTCCAGCGCCTCCACCTTGGCCTCGCGGCCCAGGATCGGCCGCGCCGCTTCGCCGGTCAGCCTGCCGCCTTCCGCCAGCAGCGTGTTGGCCCGGTTCTCGTCAAAGCCCAGCTCCGACGCCACCCTGGAGGTGAAAGCCGTGAACCCGCCCGACACCAGCGCCGCATAGGCGCCATTTGCCTTCATCACCGACAGCAGCTGCCTGCCGCCCGGCATCAGGGTGATGCGCTCGTCCAGAACCTTGCCGATCACCGTCTCCGGCAGCCCCTGCAGCAGCCCGACCCGCTCGATCAGCGCGCCCTCGAAATCCAGCTCGCCGTTCATTGCCCGCGCGGTGATGTCCTTGACCCGCGCGCCAACACCCGCTTCCTCGGCCAGTTCGTCGATGCATTCCTGCTGGATCATGGTCGAATCCATGTCGGCCAGCAGCATCTTCTTCTTCCGACCGTCGGCGGGCTGGATCACCAGATCCACCCCCATCTGCTGCAAATCCTCCCAGACCTGCCAGCGGTTGCCCGGCATCTGCTCCAGCGCAAACTCGGCCGCGACGCCTGGCGCCAGCCAGATGGCCTCGCCGCCGCCCCAGGCATTACGCAGCGATTCGGGCAGGGCGGGCTCCAGCACCGGGCTGGCGGGATTGCAGATCAGGCTGGCAACAAACATCGGCAGGCTCCGTTTCCTCAGGATTCTCCTTGTCATAGCGGGCCGCCGGGGCCTCGGCCAGACGGCAAAAAGCCGTTCATGACCGGCGGCATCATAAGGAGCGGTCCTGTTCGCCATTTCAGGGCGGCTGTTTCCGATGGTGGAAAATCATGTCGCAAAAAACATTCCAACAGCCGCATTCTTCTGATTTTTCTGTTGCATGCCGCGCTGCAGCAGCCTAGCTCTGTACCCGGGACACCCCTCCCCAACGAGGGGCGCTTATCTGGAAGGGTAGCATATATGGCTATTGCACAACCGGCATCGCGGCCGGCCAATCCGCGTTTTTCTTCGGGCCCCTGTGCCAAACCTCCCGTCTTTGACCTGTCGAAACTTGCCGGCGCGCCGCTGGGCCGCTCGCACCGCGCTGCGGTCGGCAAGGAGAAGCTGAAGGCGGCGATCGAGGGCACCCGCGAGATCCTGAACATTCCCGCAGACTACAAAATCGGCATTGTGCCGGCGTCGGACACCGGCGCGGTTGAAATGGCGATGTGGAACCTGCTGGGCGCCCGCGGCACCGAGATGCTGGCCTGGGAAAGCTTCGGCTCCGGCTGGGTCACCGACGTTGTGAAACAGCTCAAGCTGGACGCCACCGTCAAGACCGCCGATTACGGCCAGATCGTGGACCTGGGCACCGTCGATTTCACCAATGACGTTGTTTTCACCTGGAACGGCACCACCTCCGGCGTGCGCGTCCCCAACGGTGACTGGATCCCGGCGGACCGCGAAGGGCTGACGATCTGCGACGCGACCTCCGCGGCCTTTGCGCAGCATCTGCCCTGGGACAAGCTGGATGTGACCACTTTCTCCTGGCAGAAGGTGTTGGGCGGCGAAGCGGCGCACGGGATGATCATCCTCAGCCCCCGCGCGGTTGAACGGCTGGAAAGCTACACCCCCGCCTGGCCGCTGCCGAAAATCTTCCGCCTGACCAAGGGCGGCAAGCTGATCGACGGCATCTTCCAGGGCGCGACCATCAACACCCCCTCGATGCTGGCGGTGGAGGACTACCTGCTGGCGCTGGACTGGGCCCGCTCGGTGGGCGGCATGGAAGGCCTGCGTGAACGCGCCTACGCCAACCTGGCCGCGGTGCAAAGCTTTGTGCAGGACAACTCCTGGATCGCCTTCCTGGCGGAACAGCCGGAATACCGCTCCAACACCAGCGTTTGCCTCAAGTTCACGGACGAACGCATCCAGGACGGCGCCGCTTTTGCCAAGGCCGTGGCCAAGCGTCTGGAAGCGGAAGGCGTGGCCTTTGACATCGGCGCCTACCGCGACGCGCCTCCGGGCCTGCGCATCTGGTGCGGCGGCACGGTGGAAGCCACCGACGTGGCCGCGCTGATGCCCTGGATCAAATGGGCCTTCGAGGCCGAGATCGCGGCCCAGACCGAGGCCGCCTGAGCAACACCTGTGCCCGGCGGCACCGCCGAGCAGCGCCCGACCCTCCCCACGGGAGGGCGCTTCACGCCCACTCAGGGCCGGGCGCAGTCCTCGCACAAAACTTCGCACAATCGGCCGCAACGGCCCCCGCAACAAGGACCGCAAACATGGCTCCCAAAGTTCTCATCTCCGACAAGCTGTCTGAGGCCGCCGTCCAGATCTTCCGCGACCGCGGCATCGACGTCGACTTCCTGCCCGACGTGGGCAAGGACAAGGAAAAACTGGCGGAAATCATCGGCCAGTACGACGGCCTCGCCATCCGCTCCGCCACCAAGGTGACGGAAAAGATTCTGGAGAACGCCGATAACCTCAAGGTGATCGGCCGCGCCGGCATCGGCACCGACAACATCGACAAGGAAGCCGCCTCCAAGCGCGGCGTCATTGTGATGAACACCCCCTTCGGCAACATGATCACCACCGCCGAACATGCCATCGCCATGATGTTCGCCGCCGCCCGCCAGCTGCCCGAGGCCTCTGCCTCCACCCACGCGGGCAAGTGGGAAAAGTCCAAGTTCATGGGGGTCGAGCTGACCGCCAAGACCCTGGGCGTGATCGGCGCCGGCAACATCGGCGGCATCGTCTGCGACCGCGCCCGCGGCCTCAAGATGAAAGTGGTCGCCTATGACCCCTATCTGAGCCAGGAGAAGGCCGACAAGATGGGCGTCGAAAAGGTGGAGCTGGAAGAACTGCTCGCCCGCGCCGACTTCATCACCCTGCATGTGCCGCTGACCGAGCAGACCCGCAACATCCTGTCCAAGGAAAACCTGGAGAAGACCAAGAAGGGTGTGCGCATCATCAACTGCGCCCGCGGCGGCCTGGTGGATGAGGCCGCGCTGGCGGAGCTGCTGACCTCCGGCCATGTGGCAGGCGCTGCCTTCGACGTGTTCTCTGAGGAGCCGGCCAAGGAAAACGCCCTGTTTGGCCTGCCCAACGTGGTCTGCACCCCGCACCTGGGCGCCGCCACCACCGAAGCGCAGGAAAACGTCGCCTTGCAAGTGGCAGAGCAGATGTCCAACTACCTGCTGACCGGTGCGGTTGAAAACGCGCTCAACATGCCGTCGGTGACGGCTGAGGAAGCCAAGGTCATGGGCCCCTGGATCAAGCTTGCCGACCACCTCGGCAGCTTCGTCGGCCAGATGACCGATGAGCCGATCAAGGCGATCAACATCCTCTATGATGGCGCGGCGGCCGGCATGAACCTGGACGCGCTGAACTGCGCGGTGATCGCTGGCATCATGAAGCGGTCCAACCCCGAGGTGAACCTGGTTTCCGCCCCGGTTGTCGCCAAGGAGCGCGGCATCCAGATCTCCACCACCAACCAGGACAAATCCGGTGCCTTCGATGGCTATATCAAGGTGACTGCCGTCACCTCCAAGCGCGAGCGCTCGGTGGCGGGCACCGTGTTCTCCGACGGCAAGCCGCGGTTCATCCAGATCAAGGGCATCAACATCGAGGCGGATGTGGGCGCGCATATGCTCTACACCACCAACGAGGACGTGCCGGGCATCATCGGCACCCTGGGCCACACCCTGGGCGACAACGGCGTCAACATCGCCAACTTCACCCTGGGCCGCTCCGAGGCCGGCGGCGAGGCCATCGCGCTGCTTTACGTGGATGAGCCCGTCCCGGCTGAGATCCGCGCCAAGCTTGCGGAAACCGGCCTGTTCAACCAGATCAAGCCGCTGGAGTTCGACGTCGTTTAAACGGACCTGCGCAAGACTGCCAAAGCCCCCGCCACCGCCGCGGGGGCTTTTTCAATGCCCCTTCTGGCGCGCAAACACCGCCTTTTTCGGCCGGTGCCGCAGCACAACCGCGGCAAAGATCAGCATCGACAGCAGCGCCGCTACTGATCCCGCCTGCGCCAGCCCCTCGCCGCGCTCCTGGATGGCCAGCGGAATGCCCGGCACCAGCAGCGCCAGCGCCAGCAGCGCCGCGCCCAGATGCAGCCGCGGCAGCACGCCCCCGGCCGCGGCCGGCAGCAGTTGATAATAAAACGCATAGATCGAACAGCTGACCCAGCCCAGCAGGTTCAGATGCCCATGGGCCGGCGACAGCAGATGGTCCTGGCTCGCCGACATCTGTATGCCCCAGACCATGCCGCCAAGCGCCGACACAACCGCGGCCAGCATAAACCACCGCGCAATTCCCTCCATCTCCAATCCTCCCTGTTCAGATTGATGGCAAGCCGCCGTTGCCAGTAACGTGGCGCGCTCTGTCCGGATTGCCAGCCGCGCTCCCGCATTCCCGGGGTTGAGCCGGGCGGCGCAATGCGCCATCACTCCGGCAGATCCGCAGAAAGGAGCCGCCATGACCGCCCCCCTCTACGCCATAGGAGACATCCACGGCCAACTGGAGATGCTGGATGCCGCTCTGCAGCGGATCAAAGCCGACGGCGGCGAGGATGCCCGCATCGTCTTCCTTGGCGACTATACCGACCGCGGTCCCGATAGCCGCGGAGTAATCGAGAGGCTGATGGCCGGCCAGGAGCAGGGCCGGGACTGGATCTGCCTAAAAGGCAACCACGACCGGATGTTCGAATGGTTCCTGGAGGAGACGCCCCGCCACGATCCGCATCTCCTGATCGGCTACCATTGGCTGCATGAGCGGATCGGCGGAGTTGAGACCTTGGCCAGCTACGGGCTGACATTCGAAGACCGCACCCGGCTCGACGATCTGCACGCCAGAGCCAAGGAAGTGATACCGGCGCCGCACGCCGAATTCCTGCGCAGCCTTCCTGCCCTGCACGAGACGCCGGAGCTAGCCTTTGTGCACGCCGGGATACGTCCCGGAGTGCCGCTTGCCCAGCAGCATGAGGACGAACTGGTCTGGATCCGGCAGCCTTTCCACGACCACACCGGCCCCCATCCGAAGCTGATCGTGCATGGCCATACGCCGGTGGACCGACCCAGCCACTACGGCAATCGCGTCAACCTCGACAGCGGCGCCGGCTACGGCCGCCCGCTCAGCGCCGCGGTGTTCGAAGGCCGCGACTGCTGGCTGCTGACGGAAGCGGGCAGAGTGCCGTTGAAACCCTGATCCGCTTTCATCTTTCCAGAAGTACTCTGGGGGTGAGCGCCGCAAGGCGCGAGGGGGCAAAGCCCCCTCAGCCCGTTATCACGTCCAATCCAGCACCACCTTGCCGCTGGAGCCGGATTTCATCGCCGCAAAGCCTTCGGCGAAATCATCCACCCCGAACCGGTGGGTGATCACCCGGCTTACATCCAGCCCGTTCTGCAGCATGGCAATCATCTTGTACCAGGTCTCGAACATCTCGCGACCGTAGACCCCTTTGAGGGTGATCGCCTTGAACACGATCCGCGACCAGTCGACCGGCGACTTGCCCGGCGGAATACCCAGGAGCGCAATCTTGCCGCCCATCACCAGCGCCTCCACCATCTGATCAAGTGCGGCCTGCGAACCGGACATCTCCAGCCCTACGTCAAAGCCCTGCTTCATGCCCAGCTCCCGGATCACATCCTGCAGCTCTTCCTTGGACACATCCACCGTGCGCACCGCCGGCACCACATGCGCAGCCAGCTTCAAACGGTCCGGGTTAATGTCGGTGATCACCACATGCCGCGCCCCGGCATGTTTCGCCACCGCCGCGGCCATGATGCCAATGGGGCCTGCTCCGGTGATCAGAACATCCTCGCCCAAGAGATCAAAGCTCAGCGCCGTGTGCACCGCATTGCCCAGCGGGTCCAGGATCGCGCCGATCTCGTCCGGAATGTCATCCGGCAGCGGCACCACGTTAAAGGCCGGCAGCTTCAGATACTGCGCAAAGGCGCCCTGCTCATTCACCCCGATGCCGCGGGTGCCGGGGTCCAAGTGAAACTTGCCGGCGCGGCTCTGGCGCGAGTCCGTCTTGATCAGATGCCCCTCGCCGGAGCAGCGCTGCCCCACCGTCAGATCGGTGACATTGCGCCCGATCTCGACGATCTCGCCCGCAAACTCATGCCCGGTGATCATCGGCACCGGCACGGTGTGCGCGGCCCAGTCGTCCCAGTTCCAGATGTGAATGTCAGTGCCGCAGATGCCGGTCTTCTTCACCTTGATCAGCACCTCGTCCGGGCCAATCTCCGGCACCGGCGCCTGTACCATCCACAGGCCTTCCTCCGGGCGGCTCTTTTCCAGCGCCTTCATCGTGTTCGGACGGCTCATGACACAATCCCCAGTTCCTGACCCACCTTGCCGAACGCCGCCAGCGCCCGGTCCAGCTCCTCCCGCGTCAGCGCCGCGTTCATCTGGGTGCGGATACGGGCCTGCCCGCGCGGCACCACCGGGAAGAAGAAACCGGAAACATAGACGCCTTCGTCAAACAGCCTTGCCGCCATATCCTGCGCCAGCTGCGCCTCGCCCAGCATCACCGGGATAATCGGATGCTCGCCCGGCAGCAGGTCAAAGCCCAGCTTTTCCAGCCCCGCCCGCCAATAGCGCGCATTCTCGAACAGCTGCGCCCGCAGGCCGTCCCCTTCCTCCACCAGCCGGATCGCCTCCAGCCCGGCAGCAACAATCGATGGCGGCAGCGAATTGGAGAACAGATAGGGCCGCGCCCGCTGCCGCAGCAGGTCGATCACTGGCTGCGGCCCGGCGATATAACCGCCGATGGCCCCCCCAAGTGCTTTGCCCAAGGTTCCCGTCAGGATGTCCACGTCCACTCCGAAATGCTCCGGCGTGCCGGCGCCGGTCTTGCCCATGAAGCCGGTGGCGTGGCAGTCGTCCACCATCACGATGGCGTCGTATTTGTCCGCCAGCGCCCGGATCTCCGGCAGCTTGGCCAAGTAGCCGTCCATCGAGAACACGCCGTCGGTGGCGATCATGATATGCCGCGCGCCGTCCTCGCGGGCCTGCTTCAGCCAGGCCTCCAGGTCGTTCATATCGCTGTTCAGGTAACGGTAGCGCTTGGCCTTGCACAGCCGGATGCCGTCGATGATCGACGCATGATTCAGCGAGTCCGAGATGATCGCATCCTCCGGCCCCAACAATGGCTCGAACAGTCCGCCATTGGCGTCGAAACAGGCTGCAAACAGGATCGCGTCATCCTTGCCGAGGAACTTCGCCAGCCGCTGCTCCAGTTCCCGGTGGATGTCCTGGGTGCCGCAGATGAACCGGACAGAGGCCATGCCGAACCCTTTCGGCTCCATCGCGTCCTTGGCGGCTTTGATCAGGGCGGGGTGGTCGGCCAAGCCCAGATAGTTGTTGGCGCACAGGTTGATCACCTGACGCCCGCCAACCGTGATCTCGCCCCCCTGCGGGGAGGTGATCATTCGCTCGCGCTTGTACAGCCCCTCGGCCTCGATCTGGGCCAGCGTGTCGGAGATGTCGGTCAGAAAAGCAGTGGACATGCGCAAACTCCCTTGGTGTCTCGAGTCGCACGTCTAGCATAGCGGATGTGTTTCCGGAATACAGGATTTCAGGATTGCGGAAAAAAATCCGTGAAACTGGAAGGCGTGAGTGAAATTCCGCCATTCCGGACTATCTGAACCCAGGGAAACGGAGGGTTGCAGTATGGCACGGGTCACAGGCATCGGCGGAGTATTCATCAAAGCACGCGGCGACGCCAAGGCGCTGGCGGCATGGTACAAGGATCACCTGGGGCTGGTGCTGGAAGATTTCGGCGGGGCGGTTCTGAACTGGCAGGACGACAGGGCAGAGGACGGCGGCCTGACAGTCTGGGCCACTGCCGACCCGGACGGCACGTGGTTTGCCCCCAGCACCGCGACGTTCATGATCAATTACCGCGTCGACGACATGGACGGCATGATTGCGCAGCTGGCAGCGGCGGGCATTCCCGTCCTGCAAGGGCCGCAAACCCATGAGAACGGCCGCTTCGCCTGGATACTGGACCCCGAAGGCAACAAGGTGGAGCTTTGGGAACCCAAACTCTGGGATGAGAAGAACAAGGGCTGACAGCCCAAAAGAAAACGCGGCCCGCTTTCAGGGACCGCGTTTCAAATCTGCAAGTCTGCTTGGCTTATGCCAGCTGCAGGTTCACCGCCGACTCGCGGCCGTCACGGCCTGCTTCGATGTCGAAGGTGACTTTCTGGTTGTCCGCCAGGCCGGTCAGGCCGGAACGCTCAACAGCGGAAATGTGCACGAACACATCTTTGCTGCCGCCGTCGGGTGCGATGAAGCCGAAGCCTTTGGTGGTGTTGAACCATTTTACGGTGCCAGTGGCCATATCCGTAGTCTCCTGATGATTGCTGCCCGCGGAAGTGCGGCAGCCTGGCGTAGTCGGTCTGGATCGAGAGACTGAAAACGCCGCAGAGCGGGAGACAGTGGATCGACAAGAATAACGTAAGCGGACCACATATGGGCCGTTGTCCCGAGTCGTTCAAGGGCTTTGTTCGCATAAAATCCGATAAGGGGCTTTCCTGCCGATGCAGGCTGTCAAACCGCTTCCACGTTTTCCCGCAACGACTCTCGCAGGTTTCGCCTGAACGCAGTCACCAGCGTCAGGCATTCTTTACAATCAGAAACACCCGCGCGGGCCCCTCGGGAGCGGTGATGGAATGCGCGACATCAGCGGCATAGCGGGCGGTATCGCCGGCCCGCAGCTGGTCCTTGGCATTGCCGGAACTCACCGCGATCTCCCCTTCCAGCACCGTCAGCTGCTCCACCGCGCCGCGGGTGTGCGGCTGGCTGACCAGCGCACCGCCCTGGTCGAACCGGATGTCATAAACCTCATGCCCGCCGGCCTCTTCCGGCGGCGAAAGGATGCGGATGCGGCAGCCCTGGCCCATGTTCTCGATCTTGGGCACATCCGCGGCGCGCAGCACTTCAATCCGGTCCTGCATGTCAGCCGCTTCCAGCAGCCCGGCAAAGTCCACCTGCAGTGCGCGGGTCAGGTTCCACAGCGTCGCAATGGTGGGGGAGCTTTCGCCGCGCTCGATCTGGCTCACCATCGAGCGGCTGACGCCGGAGAGATTCGCCACGGCCTCTAGGCTCAGGCCTTGGGCGCGGCGGGCCTCCTTCAGGCGGGCGGGCAGCAGGGTCAGGATATCGTCTGTGTTTTCCGTCATGACGGATTCTCTGCGCTGATGCGGCTGATTTGTCAAATGTTCCCGCAGACGGCGATGCCGCGCTGCGGCGGTGCACAGGTGGTGTACAGCCGGTGCATGGGGGGTGACAGCCTGGTGACACCGCGTGTTGATGACGGCACGTATCAGCAGACAGATCAATGCTGCGGGTGCATGATGGGGGAAATCTGACGAGGAGAGAGACTATGAATGACATCGTGATCCTGGACGGCGCCCGCACCGCCATCGGCACTTTTGGCGGCGCGCTGGCGGGCACTGCGCCGATCGACCTGGCCACCACGGTCTCCAAGGCCGCGCTGGAACGCTCCGGCGTCGAAGGCGGCCAGATCGGCCATGTGGTGTTTGGCCATATCATCAACACAGAGCCGCGCGACATGTACCTGAGCCGGGTTGCCGCAATGCAGGCCGGAGTTCCGGATGCGGTTCCGGCGATGAACGTCAACCGCCTCTGCGGCTCCGGCGTGCAAGCAATTATCTCAGCTTATCAATCTCTTGCCATGGGCGACGCCGAGTTCGCGCTGGCCGGCGGCGCCGAAAACATGTCGCGCAGCCCCTACATCATCCAGCAAAGCCGCTGGGGCGCGAAGATGGGCGACGTGAAGTCGCTCGACATGATGCTGGGCGCGCTGAACTGTCCCTTCGGCACCGGCCATATGGGGGTGACGGCAGAGAATGTGGCGGATGAGCATGAAATCACCCGCGAACAGATGGATGAGTTCGCACTCACCAGCCAGACCCGCACGGCGGCAGCGATCGAGGCCGGGCACTTCAAATCGCAGATCACCCCCGTGGAGGTGAAGGTGAAACGCGACCTGGTGCCGTTTGAGGTGGACGAACACCCCAAGGCCACGACGCTGGAAGCGCTGGCCGGGCTGAGGGCGGTGTTCCAGAAGGACGGCCGCGTAACCGCGGGAAATGCCAGCGGAATCAACGACGGCGCGGCGGCCATGGTGCTGGCCACGGCTGCGGCGGCAGAGAAGGCGGGGCTGAAGCCCAAGGCGCGGATTCTGGGGTACGCCCATGCCGGCGTGCGCCCCGAGGTGATGGGGATCGGTCCGGTGCCCGCGGTACGCAACCTATTGGAAAAAACCGGCCTGTCGGCTGGCGACTTCGACGTGATCGAGTCCAACGAAGCCTTTGCCGCGCAGGCGCTGGCTGTGAACAAAGAACTGGGGCTGGACCCGGCCAAGGTGAACCCGAATGGCGGCGCCATTGCACTGGGGCATCCAGTGGGGGCCACAGGTGCCATTATCACCCTGAAAACGCTTTATGAACTGGAGCGGACCGGCGGTTCCAAGGGGCTGATCACGATGTGCATCGGCGGTGGTCAAGGTATCGCGCTGGCGATCGAGCGGCTTTGACGGCACGCGCGGCAAGGGGCGGTTTCAAAGCTGCGCCTTGCCGGGCTGTACGGCTTTTACGAAGAAATTATGTGATTGAGATATACAGGTCATGCAATTTTAAGTAGAAACAAGTATCCCTTATGAACGCATGACGGTTCACGGTGGTTTCGAGACTACGCTTCGCGATTCACCTGTCAGGGGCAAAAGAACAGCCGTGAATGCGCTAAGATCGCGTGATCCCGGCACCAGCCACGCCGGTACAGGGTATCTAAGTGACAGCCAAAGTTTTGCTTCTGGAGGATGACGCCGGCGTCCGCTTCACCTTCAACATGGCGCTGCAGGAAGCGGGATATGATGTTACCGCCGTCACCAGCTGCAGCGACGCCATCTCTGCGTTGACCGAATTGCCCCTGGACGTGCTGGTGCTGGACCTGAAGATCGGGGAGGAGATGTCGCTGCCGGTGGCAGATTATGCCGCCCTGCTGCGCCCGGATATTCCAGTGGTCTGCATCACCGGCAGCCGCCTGTTTTCAGGCGGCGAATTGTTCAACCTCAGCCGCAATATCCGCTGGGTGCTGCGAAAACCAGTCAATCTGTCCGATCTCCTCAGCATGGTCGACCATGTGACCGGGCGGGTTCCCGCCATGGCGGCAAGCTGACAGGGGCGGCGAGGCGGGTCTTTGGGGCCCTTCCGGATGGTCCGGTTTGCTTGGTCTGGCGGTCGCGCTGAAGGCCTTAGCCGCAGGAAATCTTGAAAATTGCACCCTTGCCGGGTTCGGCATCGGCAGTGAGCTTCCAGGAGTGGCGGCGGCAAATTTCGGCGCAAGTCGACAGCCCGATGCCGCTGCCTTCGATTTCGCGGTGCGCCCGGTGGAATGGCTGGAGAATCCGGTGCTTCTCCCGCGGATCAAACCCCATGCCGTTGTCGGCAACAGACAGCACCCATTGCTCCCGCCCGATGCCTTCCATGCTGATGGTGATTTCCAGCGGGCGGGCCGGATCCCGGTACTTGATCGCGTTGGACAGGAAGTTGGTCAGCACCAGATGCAGCAAGGTCGGGTCCGCCTGCAGCGTGATGCCCGTGCCGTAGACGCGGGTCTTGGCGCCGCACTCCTGCAGCGCCTGGTGCAGGCTATCGCAGGCTTCTGAAACCGCATCTGCCATGACAACTTCCTGAAAGCTGGTGCCGGAGGCGGTTGATACCGAATGCTCCAGAAGCTCCGTCGTCAGCTGGTCCATCTGCCGCGCGGCCCGGGCCATGTGCTGGAGGAATTCCCTGGCGGTCTGCGGCAGTGCGGCGCTGTAATGCTCGGAGAAGAATTGCAGGGAACCGGTCATGGTGTTGATCGGCGTGCGCAGATCATGCGCGGCGGCATGGGCAAAGGCCTCCATCGACAGAAGGGTTTCCTGCAGCTTTGCGTTGGCATCCTTGGCGGTGGACAATTCACCGCGCAGCTTGCCGCGCATCTCGTTCATCTGCCGCAGCCTGTCCGCCGTCAGCCGCAGCTGGTCCTGGGTCAGCAGCATCAGCCGTTCGCCCTTGGTGGCCGACCGCAGCAGCGAGATCCGGAATTCAGTGTCCGGCAGCGGTGCGGTCAGATTGCCCGCGGCCATCGGAAAGGACACGGAGCCGGCAGCGGCGCCCTTGCGCAAGCTGGAGATCACATCGTCCCGGTCGCACAGCGTCAATTTGCTGAAGCATGTGCCTGCCAAGTCGCCGCTCCCAGACTGGGAAAAGGGACAGAAGCTGCGCTCTGCCCGCCGGTTGCAGACAAGGATGCGGCCATCCCAATCCAGAATGAACGACCCGTACGGGAACGCAAGAAAGGCCTTGCCGAGCACATCGGCGTTCACATCCGCGTCTTCAGGCAGCATCAGCGGCACCTCTGCAGCAGTTGCGCGTGCCGCCTGCAGGACAGCTGGCGGGAGGATGGCAAACGGCACCCCCTCGGGCAGCAAAACCCGGTAGCGTGCAGTGTGGCCGGAATGCCGGACGGTCTGTGATCTCTCGGTCCTCCATGGTTTCTGACAGCCTGCGCCTAAGCGTCCGGTGCCTGTTCGGTGCCAGTGACGGTCAGCTGCAAGCCGCCGTACACTTGGGAGATCCGGCCATCCTTTTCCCGTTTGGCTTGGGCAAACAGAAGCGCCCGCAGATAGGTCCCGTCCAAAGCGCGCAGCCGCAACGAGTGATGCAGAGGCCGGCCCTCGACCTGCACATCCCGCAATCCGTCTCTGGCAGCGTCCCGGTCGTCCGGGTGGATCTGCTCCAGCAAAAGCTCCGCTGAAGGCCGGGTTGTTTCCGGATCATAGCCGAGCAGGTAGAACATTGCCGGGTTCCAAGAGGGCACGTTGTTTACAGCGTCAATGGAAAACACGCCGATGGAAAGGCGGTCTTGTATCGCTGTACCGCAGTCAATCAGCAAGTCCCGGTCGTCCACTTCGTCCTTGTCCCAGCAAACGCCGATAAACTGGACGATTTCGCCATGAGAATCCTGAAACACGGTCATGCTGCCCTTCAGCCAGCTGGCATCGCCCGAGTCGTTAAAGAACCGCGCTTCGAATTCGAAGGAGCCGCCGTCCTTCTGCAGCTTGGCGAGCGAGGACCTTAGGAGCGGCTGGTCTTCGGGGTGCGCGCGGGCAAGGATATCTTCGAAAGACCGGGCGCTGGAGCTATGCCCGACCCCGAAAATCTCCCTGGCCTCCGGCGACAGATAAGTCTCTCCGGAATCCAGATTATGGGTCCAAAAGCCCACCCTGGCGACTTTGCTGACCAGCCGTAGAACGTTGTAGAAGGGTTCGATGTCAAAGCGGGTGACGGTGATCGAAATGCCGATCTGCTTGTGATGCACGTCCAGCACCGGTGACATAACCAGCGTGTAGTAGCGGCCGCCCGACAGCACCGGTATGCGCCGGGTCTGCTGCAGCCGCAGAACCGCATTGGCGATCGGCGCCAGAGCCGGGAACCCGCGCGGCAGGTTGCATTGGCTGAGGTGCAAGCCGGTGGGCGGCAGATCACTGATTCCCAGCAAGTCCTGAGCCATGCGCGAGGCGCGGCGGATGATCAGCGCCTGGTCTGCCAGCGCCACCGCATAGGGAGAGTGACCTGCCCCCCGCGAAATCCCTCACCATGATGTAGAGTCTGCCCAACCTATGTAGGAGCAGACGAATGCGTAAGAGCCGTTACACCGAGGCGCAAATCATCGGGATGATCAAAGAGCAGGAAGCCGGGATGCCGACGGCGGAGGTGTGCCGCCGGCATGGGCTGAGCCCGGCGACCTTTTACAAGCTGAAGTCCAAGTATGGCGGCATGGAGGTATCGGAGGCGGCGCGGCTGAAAGCGCTGGAAGATGAGAATGCCAAGCTGAAGCGGCTGCTGGCAGACACGATGCTCGACAACGTGGTTTTGAAAGACCTGCTGGGAAAAAGCTGACGACACCGAAAGAGCGGCGAGAGGCAGCGCTCAATGCAATGCGGGATCATGACATCTCGCAGCGCAGGGCCTGCCGGCTTGTCGGTGTCGACCCCAAGACGGTCCGGCGCGAACGCCCGCCGGACCATCCTGAGATCCGCCAGGAGATGAAGGAGATCGCTGGCAAACGCCGCCGGTTCGGCTACCGGCGGATCGGCGTGCTGCTTGAGCGAAAAGGCATGATCATGAACCACAAAAAGCTTTACCGCCTCTACCGGGAGGAGGGTCTTGCAGTGAAACGGCGGCGGGGCCGCAAACGCGCCCGGGGCTCGAGAACGCCGATGCCCGAAGCCACACAGCCCAACCAGCGCTGGTCCCTGGATTTCCTGGCAGACAGCTTCGGCGCGGCGCGGAAGTTTCGCATCCTGGCCGTGAATGACGACTGCTGCCGGGAAAACCTGTGCCTGGCGGCAGACACCAGCATTTCAGGAGAGCGCGTTGCCCGGGAGCTGGACGCGCTCGTCCGGATCTACGGAAAACCCGCTTGCATTGTCAGCGACAACGGGACGGAATTCACCAGCCAGGCAATCCTGAAATGGGCCGACAGGAACGGGGTGGATTGGCATTACATCGACCCCGGAAAACCGCAGCAGAATGCCTTTATCGAGTCATTCAACGGCAGCCTGCGGGACGAGCTTCTCAATGAAGAGCTGTTCGATACCCTGGACGATGCCCGCCGCAAGCTGGCGCTGTGGCGCTACGATTACAACAACGTCAGGCCGCATTCTTCGCTGGGGAACAGAACGCCAATGCAAGCGCGGCAGGCGCTTGAGCTATTTGAGGGCTCCGCGCCTGCCGCGCTTGCCAAGCCCGAGACCGACGATTACCAAAACCAAACCCGCAGACTCTCCTCATGAACGAGGGACCAGCGGGGGGCAGGTCAAGAGGAGTCCAGCATGGCCTCTAGCTCGGAGGACAGCGCCTGGCGCTCTGCCGAGGTGATCTGCAGCTCCTCGTTGACGGTCAGCAATTCCTCGTTTGTGGACTGCAGCTCCTCGTTGGAGGTTTCCAGCTCCTCATTGGTGGCCTGGAACTCCTCATTGGTGGACTGCAGTTCTTCATTCGCGGATTGCAGTTCTTCGTTGGCGGTCTGCAGTTCCTCGATGGTCTGCTGCAGCGCCTCTTGAGTCGAGCGGATTTCCATCTCCATCCGCTGAACATATTCGCGCTGGTCGCGGTCGGAAATTTCTTCGAAGCTGTATTCCTTCTGCTCGTCGAATTTGGTGTTGATCGCCAGCAGGCAATGCACCTCGCCGCCGTTACGGCTGTGGAACGGAAAGGCCTGCAGCTGGGCGCGGTTGCCGGTGGGCAGGGAGACGTTGTGCCAGCGGCCGTCGCGGCGTTGCTCGTTGCGGAGCGCGACAGCGATCAGGCTGGAGGCCTCAGTGCGCAGCGGTTCGATCAGCATTTTTACGTTGAGCGAGGTCGACATGCCGGCCCGGATTTCGCTGTAGACACTGATGTCGCCCAGCACTTCGATAATATCGCCGTTGCGGGTGCAGATAATGCCGTTGGGGGCAACGGCACGGGCCAGTGACAGGTCTGCCTGCGCAGCCTGTTCAGCTGCCGCCCTTTCGGCAGATTTGCGTAGGTTGAGGGACCGCAGATAGCCATTGCCCTGCGTTCTGGAGGAGACGGACAATTCCCCGGAAATCCCGCGCCGCTTGCCGAAGATTTTGTCGGATCCCTGGCGGGCCTCGAAGTAGATACCCATTTCGCCGACGGTCTCCGAAGTGCCGAGAAACAGCAGGCCGCCCGTCGCCATGGAATAGTGCAGCCTGGTCAGGACCCGCTCCTGCAAGGCAAGGTTGAAGTATATCAGCACGTTGCGGATTGTGACGAGGTTGACGTTGATAAAGGGCGGGTCCTGAAAAACATTGTGCCGAGAAAACAGCGTGACATTGCGCAATTCCTGACGGACCGTGATGTCGCTTTCGCCGACCACGAAATAGTCTGACAGGTAATTGAGCGGAATGTCCTGCGCCGCGGAAACCGGGTAGATTCCTTTTCGCGCTACTTCGATGGCGTTCTGGTCAATGTCGGTGGCAAAGATCTGCACGTTGCTTTTTGTCAGGGCGTGAATGCCGCCAAGGATCTCTGCGATCAGGATTGCAATGGAATAAGCCTCTTCGCCGGTGGCGCAGCCGACCACCCAAACCCGGACCGGCCCAGGCCCGCGTTCTGCCAGCTGCCTTTCCAGCTGCTCGTGGAGCTTGCGGAATTGTTCCGGGTCGCGGAAAAAACGGGTGACGGAAATAAGCAGGTCGCGGTGAAGCGCGTCCACTTCGTCAACGCTGGACCGGCAGTAGTCGACGTATTTCTCGTAGTCGTCGATTCCCAATGCCGACATCCGCCGGGCAATGCGGCGGTTCAGGGTGTTCTCCTTGTAGTTGGCAAAATCGACCTGGGTGCGGGCCAGCAGGATGCCAAACAGCTCGGTCAGCTTGCTGGGTTCACCCGCGACCGGGCGCAGCAGTTCCAGGTCGCGCGGCTTGGCCAGGATTTTCTCGAAGTGCTCGCCAATTTGTTCCGGTGTCAGCGTCAGGTCGATGCAGCCGGTTTCAATCGCTGAGGTTGGCATGCCGTCATATTTCGCCGTGCCGGGATCCTGGGCAAGGGTGATGCCGCCGGCCTCGCGGATCGACTGCACACCGTAGCTGCCATCGCTCCCGGTTCCCGACAGCACGATGCCGATGCAGTTTTCGCCGCATTCTTCGGCGAGGCTTTTGAACAGCCGGTCGGCCGACGGCTTCGGCGTTGCCGGGTGGCCCGCGGGGGTACGCAATCGTAGTTGACCGCCTTCGTACACCACATCGGTGTCGGGCGGTGTGACATAGATCGTACCGGCCTCGGGTTCGGTGACACGGCCCAGTTCCACAACTGGCAGCGAGGTTTCCTGCGCGATTAGCGACGTCAGCACGCTTTTATGGGTCGGCGACATGTGCTGGGCGATCACATAGATCGCATTGGCGGAGCGGGGAAGGTTTCGCACTAGGAGGGAAACCGCTTCCAGACCTCCGGCAGAAGCCGCGATGCCTGCAACCCGAAACCCCTGGCTGCGGGCCTTCTCCCGCGCGTCGGACTTCTCGGGCTGAGATTCTGATTTTCCGGCACTGCTAGCCTGGTTGAGGTCTTCCATCCGTAAATGTTTCTCCAAACGTCTTATAGCTGTTTTCTGCCGCACACGGACCCGCGCGGGGAATTTGAGTGGGTTGGGCTGCACTGCGGAATTCATCAATAAAATTAAGTGACTGGCCGTTATTTGCCGGATTGAAGGCAAGCCCGTTAAAGACTGGCTTTATGACAATCGCGCTACCATGGAAGCCCCTGACAGACCCGAGCGCCATTTTGCAGAACGGGTTATGCGCGCTTGCGGGGGCCCCGGTGCCCTGGCGCCTGCCTCCGGCGAGGACAACGCCGGAATCAAACTCCCGAAGATGTTCCCGCATCAGGCAAGGCATCAAACTTTCACTTTTGAAATGCAGGGCTTTCCGCGGATGCCTCATGACCCGGTTCCGTTGTTGGTGCGGGCAAACCCATAATCTGGCATTTGGCCGCAAGTATCTCCTTCAGGAACGATCTGATCCAGACTTCCCCCGGCAATACCGCGATATCGGAAGAAGCGGCCAGTCCGAGCCTGCGGCCATCATGCTGCCCGTTTGGGCTGTAGTCAACACTCTGGAAATGAATGAAAATCAACCTGTAGTAGAACGCGTTGTTCGGCTGTATTCAGGCTGCGCTGTATGCGAAAAACCGCACATGGGAGCGGGTCGGGCCGAGCGGCCCGCCCGTTGTATCCCGGCAGAATCAGCCGCCCGGGGGAGACGGGGCTGCCCCCGTGGGCCTGCGGCCTATTCCCCCCCAGGGTATTCCCGAACAGAAAGAAGGGCACTGCCGCTGCCGCTGCTGGTGGCGGATCTCAGATCAGCAGGGCGACGGCCGCAAAGAAGGCGGCGCCGCCGGCAGCGCCCAGAGCGGCTGGGGCAATCCAGTTGCCGGTGCTGCGGTTCTGGGCACCGTTCTGCGCCGCCTGGGCAATCAGCGCCTGCTCCACCAGCGCAGGCAGGCGCGGGCCGAAGCGGGCCATCACCTTTGCGGTCTCCAGCAGGTCGGAGGCGACGGCGCGGGGGCCGATGGATTTCTTGATGTAGTCCTCGACCACCGGCCGGGCCGCTTCCCAGATGTTGATATGCGGATCCAGCGAGCGGGCAACGCCCTCGACCACCACCATTGTGCGCTGCAGCAGGATCAGCTCTGTGCGGGTTTCCATGCCGAAGCGTTC
The DNA here is from genome assembly GCF_006740765.1 of Leisingera aquaemixtae. GTDB lineage: Bacteria > Pseudomonadota > Alphaproteobacteria > Rhodobacterales > Rhodobacteraceae > Leisingera > Leisingera aquaemixtae. The sequence continues at coordinate 3,175,674 of NZ_CP041159.1, read as the reverse complement.
GGTGACTTCGAACAGGTAGTTCAGCAGACGGCCCATCGAAATCTGCGAAGCGTCCATGCCGAATATCGGCTCGCCCACCGCGCGCAGGGCACGGGCGAATTCATCCACGTCACGGTTGGCGGGCACATAGCCTGCCTCGAAATGCACCTCGGCCACACGTTTGTAGTCGCGTTTGATGAAGCCGTAGAGGATTTCTGCATAAACCCGGCGGGTGTATTCGTCGATATGGCCCATGATGCCGAAGTCATAGGCGATGATATCACCGTTGGCGGCGACCTTGAGATTGCCTTGATGCATGTCGGCATGGAAATAGCCGTCCCGCAGCGCGTGGCGCAGGAACAGCGACAGCACCCGGTTGGCCAGCAGCCTGCGGTCGTGGCCTGCCGCGTCCAGCGCGTCATTATCGCCCAGCGGGATGCCGTCGGCCCAGCCCATGGTCATCACCCGGCGGGCGGAATAAGCCCAGCGGATTTCCGGCAGCTGAAAGCCCTCGTCCTTGGCGGTGTTGGCAGCAAACTCCGAGGCGGCGGCGCTTTCCAGCCGCAGGTCTAGTTCACCCTGAACCACGCCGTCGAAATGCTCAATCACGTCCATCGGCTTCAGGCGGCGGGCGCTTGGGGCGAACAGGTCCACGATGCGGGCTGCGAAGTAGAAGGCGTCTACATCGCGGTTGAAGGCGCGCTCGATCCCGGGGCGCAGTACCTTGACGGCGACATCCTCGCCGGTTTCGGCCAGCGTCGCCCGGTGCACCTGCGCGATGGAGGCGGCGGCGACCGGATCACTGAAATCGGAGAAGATCTCCGAGGCCGGGCGGCCCAGTTCCTTTTCCACCTCGGCCAGTGCCTGGGCGCGCGAGAACGGCGGCAGCTTGTCCTGCAGCACGCGCAGCTGGTTGGCCAGATCCTTGCCCACCACGTCGGGTCGGGTCGAAAGCACCTGTCCGAACTTGATGTATGCAGGCCCCAACGCGTTCAGCGCCCGGGTTTCCGGCGGCATCGCAGGATCGCCTTTATAGCCCAGCCACTTGAACGGCCAGCCCAGGGTGCGTGCCAGGATGCGCAGGGGTTTGGGCGCTTCAAACGCCTCCAGCACCGAATGCATGGCGCCGGTGCGCTCGAAAGTGGCGCCTGTCCGGATCAGGCGCAGGATATTATGAGGGCCGCGCATGAGTCAGATCTTCCAGCCGGAATGCAGGCAGGCGATGCCCATCGACAGGTTGCGGTATTTCGCGTTCTCAAAGCCCGCCTGTTTCACCATGCCGAGGAAGGTCTCCTGATCCGGGAAGTTGCGGATCGACTCCACCAGATACTGGTAGCTGTCGTAATCGCCTGCAATCATCTGCCCCATCCGCGGGATCACGTTGAAGGAGTAGAGATCATAAAGCTTTTGCAGCCCGTCGTTCGGCAGCTGCGAAAACTCCAGCACCATCAGGCGCCCGCCGGGACGCAGCACCCGGTAGGCCTCGTTCAGCGCCTCCTGCGGCCGCGTCACATTCCGGATTCCAAAGGAGATGGTGTAGACGTCGAAGGTATTGTCCTTGAACGGCAGCTTCATCGCATCGCCTGTGACCCAGTCGAGGCTGCCGGCCATCTGCTCAGCCTCGGCGCGCTTGCGGCCCTCCTCCAGCATCGGGCGGGTGAGGTCGAGCACGGTGGAATGGCCGTGGCCCGCGCGTTTCAGGAAGCGGAACGAAATGTCGCCGGTGCCGCCGGCGACATCCAAGAGCCGCTGGCCCGGGCGCGGCGCCAGCCAGTCCATCATCGCGTCCTTCCAGACCCGGTGGATGCCGACGCTCATCACATCGTTCATGATGTCGTATTTCGAGGCGACCGAGTTGAAGACCCCCTGCACACGGCCGGCCTTTTCCTCCTCGCGGACGGTTTCGAACCCGAAATGGGTGGTGTTGTCGCTGGTGTTGCTCATGCCACTTGCCGTTTGCTGAGTTTGGCCCTTGTTATAAGGCGCTGTGGGGCAGGCACAATGCGGCCCGTTGGTTCAGGAGGGGTGTAATGCCAGAATTGCCCGAGGTCGAGACAGTGAAACGCGGTTTGGCGCCTGCGATGGAGGGCGCGGTCATTGTGAAGGCTGCCGTGAACCGCCCGGATCTGCGCTGGCCGTTTCCGCCAGCGATGGCACAGCGGCTTACGGGCGCGCGGGTCAATGCCCTCAGGCGGCGGTCGAAATACATTCTGGCAGATCTGGATACGGACGAAACTCTGCTGATCCACCTGGGCATGTCGGGGCGGATGACGGTCTCCGGGGATCCGCTGGGGCGGTTCGTGCATGAGCATCCGCAGGCAGAGAAACATGACCATGTGGTGCTGGACATGGACAATGGCGCCCGTATCACCTTCAACGATCCGCGCCGGTTCGGAGCGATGGATCTGCTGGAGACTGCGGCTGCGGATTCTCACAAGCTGCTGTCGGTGCTGGGGCCGGAACCCTTGGGCAATGACTTCCACGAGGATCACCTGATCGCCGCTTTCAAAGGGCGCAACACGCCGGTCAAATCGGCATTACTGGATCAGGGAATCATCGCGGGCCTTGGTAACATCTATGTCTGCGAAGCGCTCTTCCGTGCGGGAATTTCGCCACGCCGCAAGGCCGGGCAGATTGCCGCGCATCGGGTGGCGGCGCTGGTGCCAATCATCCGGCAAGTGCTGGAGGACGCCATTAGAGCAGGTGGTTCTTCGCTCAAGGATTTTCGGCAAGCCTCTGGCGAGCTTGGATATTTTCAGCACAGTTTTGATGCCTACGGGCGCGAGGGCGAACCCTGCCGGCGGGAAGGTTGCGCAGGGTCAATTGCCAGAATCACCCAATCGGGACGCTCCACCTTCTACTGTGTAAAGTGCCAAAGATAGCTTGATCAGAGGGACCCTTTTGGTAAGGACTCGGATCTGAACGGAACAACCGAAAGAGAAATCATGGCCTACGAGACGATCAACGTCGATGTGCAGGACCACGTTTGCCTCATTAAACTGAACCGCCCGGAGGCGATGAACGCGCTCAACAGGGAGCTCATTGGCGAGCTTTGCGATGCTCTGGAAGAGGCCGATGCCAGCGACAAGGTGCGCTGCATCGTGCTGACCGGCTCGGAAAAGGCCTTTGCCGCCGGTGCCGACATCAAGGAGATGTCGGAGATGAGCTTTACCGAGGTGTTTTCCACCAACCTGTTTGCCGATGCCAACGACCGCATTTCGGCCATCCGCAAGCCGATCATCGCGGCGGTGGCGGGGTATGCGCTGGGCGGCGGTTGCGAGCTGGCGATGCTGTGCGATTTCATCATCGCCGCGGAAACCGCCAAATTCGGCCAGCCGGAGATCAACCTGGGTGTTGTGGCAGGCATCGGCGGCACCCAGCGCCTGACCCGGTTCGTAGGCAAGTCCAAGTCGATGGACATGAACCTGACCGGCCGCTTCATGAACGCCGAGGAAGCCGAACGCGCGGGCCTGGTGTCGCGCGTGGTGCCGGCCAAGAAGCTGATCGAGGAAGCGACTGCCGCGGCGCAGAAGATCGCGGAGAAATCTCTGCTGACCGCGATGGCCGTCAAGGAAGCGGTGAACCGCTCTTACGAGCTGCCGCTGAGCGAAGGCCTGTTGTTCGAGCGCCGGGTGTTCCACTCGATGTTCGCGACAGAAGACCAGAAGGAAGGCATGGCGGCCTTCCTGGAAAAGCGCGAAGCGCAGTTCCGCGACAAGTAAGCGCCGGAATACCCCTAAGAGCGGCGGGCTGGATGGCCCGCCGTTTTGCCTTCCGGGCCGGTGCCCTTGCAATTCTGCACAGAGTTGGATAAACGCCGCCCTCATACATGCGCGTGCAGCCCGCTCAGGCTAGAATCACACCGGTGGTCCGACCCGGGTTTGGCTGGCATTGCGTCCGATAGAAACAGAACCCGAAGATAAGGTCAGACATCATGGCAAATTCGCCCCAGGCCAAGAAGCGCGCACGTCAGAACGAGAAGCGCTTTGCCGTCAACAAAGCCCGTCGTTCGCGCATCCGCACCTTCCTGCGTAAAGTTGAAGAAGCCATCGCTTCCGGCGACAAAGAAGCTGCAACCGCCGCTCTGCGCGCAGCTCAGCCCGAACTGATGCGCGGCGTCACCAAAGGTGTGTACCACAAAAACACCGTTTCCCGGAAAATCTCGCGCCTGTCCGCACGCGTGAAGGCACTGGGCTGAGATTCGCTCTGCTGAGCAGGCTCACGAGCTGTTGAAAAGTTGTCAGGGCGCTGCAAATTGCAGCGCCTTGTTTTTTGGGCAAAGCCTTGGCTGATTGCCGCGGATGCGGGAGATTCTTTGCGGGCAAAGGCAGAGTCAACATCATAGTTTCGTTGCTGCTGACCCCCTCAAATTGCTACCACTGTGTCAGCGATTCACTCGCTGGGGGGACAGGCTGCTTGCGGCAATCTTGACGGGCATCAAGGTTGCCAGGTTGCCCGGAACAGACGGCACGCACGTGCCTGACTCTGTCCGGGAGCTACTGCTGTATCGTTAAGGTCAGCAGCCTTGTCTCAATTGTGTGCGATACTGTTCGTGACGGCAGATAGCCCGCTTTATGCGGCGGGGTTTGCCGTTGCCAGACGAACGTTCAGCCTTCGGGCGATGCGGCCAGCAATGGTCCGTACACAGAAACCCTGTGCGTGAACGCCCCCCGGGTGGTTGGGGGTACGATGGATTTGGCCCGGCCAAGGGGCCGCTGCTTTTTGGGGACGCGTGAGGCGCAGCATGACAGAAGAAAAATGGGGACAGCTCAGGAACCGGCTGTTGAAGACGGTTGGCCAGAACAACTTCACCACTTGGATCGAACCTCTGGAATTCGATACCGTCGACGGTGGGGTAGCCGTCTTCAAAGTGCCGACGAATTTCATGGGAAATTACGTCAGCCAGAACTTTGCAGATCTTATCCTGCATGAGCTGACCATGTCCGGCGAGCCGGTGCAGCGGCTGGCGTTCCGGGTTGCGGCAAACAGCCCGGCGCGCCCGGCGGAACCGGCCGTTGCAGCGGGGTCTTTTGGCGGCGCGCAGGATGATCTGGCGGTCATGACCGCACCGGCGGCGGCGGCAGGAAGGGACACGCTGGAGGCGCTGCAGGCCGCGCCGCTGGATCCGCGGTTCACCTTCGACAGCTTTGTGGTCGGCAAGCCGAACGAACTGGCCCATGCCGCTGCGCGCCGCGTCGGCGAGGGCGGCCCGGTCACCTTCAACCCGCTGGTTCTGTATGGCGGCGTGGGTCTGGGCAAAACCCACCTGATGCACGCCATCGCTTGGGAACTGAAAGAAAAGAACCCGCATCTGAACGTGCTGTATCTGTCCGCGGAACAGTTCATGTACCGCTTCGTGCAGGCCCTGCGCGAACGCAAGATGATGGACTTCAAGCACCTTTTCCGCTCGGTCGACGTGCTGATGGTGGATGACGTCCAGTTCATCGCCGGAAAGGACTCCACCCAGGAGGAGTTCTTCCACACCTTCAACGCGCTGGTGGACCAGAACAAGCAGATCATCATCTCTGCCGACCGCGCCCCAGGGGAGATCAAGGATCTGGAAGACCGGGTGAAATCCCGTCTGCAGTGCGGCCTGGTGGTGGACCTGCATCCGACCGACTACGAATTGCGTCTTGGCATCCTGCAGACCAAGGTGCAGCAGCAGCGCGAGACCTATCCGGACCTGCGCATCGCCGATGGTGTGCTGGAGTTCCTCGCACACCGGATTTCGACCAACGTGCGCGTGCTCGAAGGCGCCCTGACCCGGCTGTTCGCCTTCGCGTCCCTGGTCGGCCGCGAGATCGACATGGATCTGACCCAGGACTGCCTGGCAGACGTGCTGCGCGCGTCCGAGCGCAAGATCACCGTCGAGGAGATCCAGCGCAAGGTCTCCGAGTATTACAACATCCGGATGTCAGACATCATCGGCCCCAAGCGCCTGCGTTCCTACGCGCGCCCGCGCCAGGTGGCGATGTATCTCTGCAAGCAGCTGACCAGCCGCTCTCTGCCCGAGATCGGCCGCCGCTTTGGCGGGCGCGACCACACCACCGTGATGCACGGCGTCAAGCGCATTGAGGAGCTGAAGCTGACCGACGGCCAGATCGCCGAAGACGTGGAGATGCTGCGCCGGTCGCTGGAAGCCTGACGCGCACCCGCACCCCAAATGATTGACTTGCGGCTCCGGTTTCCGGAGCCGTTTTTTCTTGCGCCGCAGGGAGGCAGCCCATAACGGGGCTGAATACCCGGTATCACGGAAAACAAAGTTTCCTCCGGCTGAAAATCAGCGATAAGTGCGCCCTGAACAGGAGCGCCGCATGACAACTCAATTCACCGAGACCCTGGATACGCCCCGTGGGCTGGCCTTTGCCGTCACCGCCTATCTGCTGTGGGGGTTCCTGCCGCTGTACATGAAGGCGCTGTCCCATATTCCCGCGGCAGAGGTTGTCGCGCACCGGGTCATCTGGTCGGTGCCGGTGGCGGGCGCGCTGCTGATCGTCCTGCGCCGCACCAAGGACCTGCAGGCCGCACTCAAGAATCCCCGGATGCTGGGCATGGCCTGCATCACCGCAGCGCTGATTTCGTTGAACTGGGGGATTTATGTCTGGTCGATTGCGGGCGGCCGGGCACTGGATGCCGCGCTTGGCTATTACATAAACCCGCTGTTCAGCATTGCGCTTGGCGCCATCCTGCTGCGCGAGCCGCTCGGCAAGGCGCAGATGGCGGCCGTTGCGCTCGCTGCCGCGGCGGTGGTGGTGCTGACACTGGAAGCGGGCCGGGTGCCTTGGGTAGCGGTCGGCCTGACGCTGACTTGGGGCTTTTACGCGTTCTTCAAGAAGTCGCTGCCGATCGGACCCAACCAGGGGTTCCTGCTGGAGGTGCTGATTCTGCTGGCGCCTGCCTTGGGCTATTTCGCCTATCTGACCGCCACCGGCAGCAGCAGCTTTGGCGGCTCGCTGAGCGATACTTCACTGCTGCTTGGCTGCGGTGTGGTCACGGCGGTGCCGCTGATCGTCTATGCAAACGGTGCCAAGCTGGTGCGGCTGTCGACGATGGGTATCCTGCAGTATATCGCACCGACGATGATCATGCTGGCCGCGGTGCTGCTGTTCGGCGAGGAATTCGGCCAAGCCAGGATGATCGCCTTCCCGATGATCTGGGCGGCGCTGGTGATTTACACTGTGCCGATGGTGCGGCAGATGCGCAAACGCGCTGGCTGAGCGGGCGGCTACTCGCTCGGTCCGGCGTCCTCGACCACGGCGGCAACCGGCCCCATCATAAAGCCCGCGTCGCTTCGGCCCAGCTGCGGTGCGTGCAAGCGCGAGATGTTGCCGTCGAAGTAGAGCGCATTCGGCAACTTCAGATATTCGCGGAACAGGCTGCCGAACTCATGGAAGGTCACCGCATTGCGCGAGATTGCAAAGACCGCGCGCTTGCCATCCGCCGAAGTGCCAACACCGTTGCGGATGTAATAGCTGTCCGAATCGGGCAGGAAGCGCGGGTGCAGGTCGCCATCGATCACCAGCATTGGTCCGGACTGGGTGGCATAGGTGCAGCCGGGGGCGGCTTTCTCGAACGCAAGGGTTTCAAACACATCCGCCCGGCTGCCCCGGATGCACAGCACGCCATTCGGCAGCAGGCCGAAGTTGCCGGGACCGGCGTTGGTCACCAGCCGCATCTCTTCGCCGTCCTCATCGACGTACAGCCCGACGGGGGAGCGGTCTGTGTGATACATGCCGGCATTGGTCGCAAAGGCCAACGTCTTGCCGTCCTTTGCCAGCGCTTCCTCCAGGGTGGAGAAATGCCCGTAGACCTGGCCCTCGCCATCCTTCAGGAACAGCCTCAGCTGTTCCTGCGCGGCGTCAACTTCGCAGATCGAGTACCGGTTGCCCTCATAGGCCACATCGCTGCAGTCAACCGCACCAGCCGCCGGGGCGGTCCAGAGCGCGGCCAGCAGCAAGGCAGCCCTGCGGATCACTCTTCCACGTCGCGGCGCACCGCGTCCTGGCTCAGCATCCGGCGGGTATCATCCATCTGGTCGAAGGTTTCATCCAGACGGAAGCGCAGATCAGGTGTGAATTTCAGCCCCAGCTTCTTGCCGACCATGCGGCGCAGCTCGCTCTTGTTGCGGGCCAGAAGCTTCAGCACATCCTCCTGCCCCTTGCCGCCCAGGGGCAGCACAAAGGCGGTGGCGATTTTCAAATCGGGGGAGGTGCGCACCTCGCCCACGGTGATCGACATGCGGTTCAGGTCCGGGTCATGCACGTCGCCGCGCGCCAGCACCTCAGACAGGGTGCGGCGGATCAGTTCGCCGACGCGAAGCTGGCGCTGGGACGGGCCGGGGCCATCGTGGAATTTGTTCTTTGCCATGATTCCGATCTATGCCGGATTGCGGGCTTTGCCAAGCGCTGCCCGGCACTGTAGGACAAATCCGGCATGAACAAGGGAATTGGCCAATGACTCACAAACCTGGGATCGTGATTACCGGCGCATCGGGCCGCATGGGGCAGATGCTGATCAGGACCGTGCTGGAGAGCGATAAGGCCACGCTTGTTGCAGCCGTTGAACGCGAAGGCCACGCCTGGGTCGGCCGCGACGTGGGCGAAATGATGGGCGGCGCGCCAGCCGGTGTTACGGTGACTGCAGACGCGCTGGAGGCGTTTTCCAAGGCGCAGGCGGTGATCGACTTCACCGCGCCGGAGGCGACGCTGGCCTTTTCCAAGCTGGCGGCGCAGGCCCGCGCGGTGCATGTGATCGGCACCACCGGGATGACGGATGAGCAGATTGCCCAGCTGGAACCGGCGTCGCGCCACGCGGTGATCATCCGCGCGGGTAACATGAGCCTAGGGGTGAACCTGCTGGTGCAGCTGACCAAAAAAGTTGCCGCCGCGCTGGACGAGGATTTCGACATTGAGGTGATCGAGGCGCATCACCACCACAAGGTGGATGCGCCCTCCGGCACCGCGCTGATGCTGGGGGAAGCTGCCGCTGAGGGCCGCGGCGTCAAGCTGGCGGATGTGCGTGATTCCGGCCGCGACGGTATCACCGGCGCCCGCAAGCGCGGCGACATCGGTTTCACCGCCATCCGCGGCGGCGACATCGTGGGCGAGCATGACGTGCTGTTTGCAGCGGCGGGTGAGCGGATCGTGCTGCGCCACCTGGCGACCGACCGCGCGATCTTTGCCCGCGGCGCGCTGAAGGCTGCGCTGTGGGGCCAGGACAAGGGGCCGGGGCAGTACGATATGGTGGACGTGCTGGGACTATGAAGTCTGACAGGCGGCCCTGACGGGCCGCCGCCTCCCCTCCCGGTGGCAGAGCTGCCTGGCGGGCAGCGGGGTATGAGTATTTGAAGAAAGATGAAAGAACGGCAATTCATTTCATCTTTCCGGAAATACTCCGGGGGTGCGGGGGCTGGCCCCCGCGGCGCACCTTAAAAGTCGATGGCGATGCCCTTTTTCTCCCAATCGCCATAGCGCGCCGGGTCGGGGCCGTCGCGGCCGCCCAGCTCCTTGGGGCGCGGCTCCTGCGCTTCAGCAGCCTTGCGGCGTTCCTCTGCCTCGGCCAGGGCGCGCACGGCAGCAGGCGGCAGGTCTTTTTTCTCGGGTGCGGTCTCTTCGCTCATCGCGGGTTCCTTTATGCTGCGCCCATGATATACGCCCCTGTCCCGCGCGGACAAGCCGTGCCCCAAGGAGTTGCCAGATGTCCGATGCCGATCATGCCCGCCGCACTGCGGTCTACCTGCTGGATCAGGTGCTGGGAGAGGGGCGGCTCCTTGCGGAGTGCTATGCTGCCGGGGCGCTGGAGAAGCTGGCACCGGAAGACCGCGCGCGGGCGCAGCGGCTGGCCGTGGAAACCCTGCGCAGCCTGGAGCGTGCCGACCGGATCCTGAAGAAGCACCTGAAGAAGGCACCGCCGCTGATGGTCATGAACGCGCTGCGGCTGGGCACGGTGGAGCTGTGCTCGGGCGGCGCTGCGCATGGGGTGGTCAATGCGATGGTGGCGATTGTCTCAAAACACCGCCACCACGGGCAGTTGAAGGGGCTGGTCAACGCGGTGCTGCGCAAGGTGGCGGAGGAGGGGCCGGCGGAATGGGCCAAACTGCGTATTCCGCGCCTGCCGAACTGGCTGCGCAAACCGCTGGTCCAGGCCTGGGGCGCCGAGGCGGTTCTGGGCATGGAGGCCGCGCATTATGCCGGCGCGCCGCTGGATATCACCGGCAAGCCGGGCGTGGACTTGCAGGCGCTCGGCGGGGTGCCGCTGCCCACCGGTTCGCTGCGGATCTCCGGCGCGGGGCAGGTGTCGGCGCTGCCGGGCTACCAGGCTGGCGACTGGTGGGTGCAGGATGCCGCTGCCGCGCTGCCCGCGCTCATCCTGAATGCGCAGCCGGGGGAGCAGGCCCTGGATCTGTGTGCGGCACCTGGCGGCAAGACCATGCAGATGGCCGCTGCCGGGGCCAGCGTGACGGCAGTGGATGTCTCGGAGAGCCGCGTGGCGCGGTTGAGGGAGAACCTGGAGCGCACCGGGCTGGTGGCCGGCTTGGTGGTCGGCGACGCGCTGGAGCAGAACGGCCAGTATGACGCGGTTTTGCTGGACGCACCCTGTTCCGCCACTGGCACCATCCGGCGCCACCCTGACTTGCCGCAGGCCAAGGACGGCAGCGAGTTCGGTGCGCTGATTGAGCTGCAGGCGCAGATGCTGGCGCACGCCTGGACCTTGGTGAAACCCGGCGGGCGGCTGATGTACTGCACCTGCTCCTTGCTGCCGGACGAGGGCGAATGTCAGGTTGAGGAAGCGCTGGACATGTTCCCGGACATGGCGGCAGACCGCGATGCGCTGAAAGTGCCCGGCGTGGAGGCAGACTGGATCACCGAAGAGGGCGGCCTGCGCCTGCGCCCGGATTACTGGCCAGAGCGCGGCGGCATGGACGGCTTCTACATGGCCCTTTTGCGCAAAACCGCTTGACCGCTGGGCGTGCGGGGCATTCGCCGGTGACTTGAGCTGCACCCCGCGCTATGCTCCCGCCAAAACGCCCTGGCAAACCCGGCGTGAGGCAAAAAGAGCATGTCCACTTACGACAGAATGGCAGGCCGCGGCACCCGGCTGCTGAACCGGTATTACGCCTGGCGGGCCCGCAGCCAGCCTGCCGCGACCGGCTTTGTCTCGCAGCCTGAACCGCGCACCATCGGCAGTTTCGCCCGCGGACGGCAACTGGTGGCAGGCAACCTTCTGTTTGCCGGCTATCTGGTCGAATCGCCTGATACCGGCCTGTGGGAGGTTGCTGCGCCGGACGCTGCTTTTGATGCGGAGCGGCACGGGTTTGCTTGGCTCGACGATCTGGCTGCAGTTGGTGATTTCAAGGCACGTGCCAAGGCGCAGAAATGGGTCTGGGGCTGGATCGCGCAGCACGGGCGGGGCGGCGGCCTGGCCTGGCTGCCCGATCTGACCGGGCGGCGGGTGATCCGCTGGATCAACCACGCGCTGTTCCTGCTGAGTGGCAAGGACAAGGACCAAACCGAGGCCTTCTATGGCTCCTTGGCGAGGCAGACCTGGTATCTTGCGCATCGCTGGCGAGGCGCAGCGCCGGGCCTGCCGCGGTTTGAGGCCCTGTGCGGCCTGATCTATGCGGGCCTTTCCTTGCAGGGGCGCGAGGAGCTGGCAGACCCGGCTGTCAGGGCGCTGGCGGCTGAATGTGAGACTCAAATCGACGGGCAGGGCGGATTGCCGACCCGCAATCCGGAAGAGCTTCTGGAGGTGTTTACCCTTCTGACTTGGGCCGCCGCGGCCCTGCATGAGGCCGGCCGCATGGTGCCGCATGCTCATGTCGCCGCCATCGAACGGATCGCTCCCACCCTGCGCACGCTGCGTCATAGCGACGGCGGGCTGGCGCGGTTTCACGGCGGCGGCCGCGGGCTGGAGGGGCGGCTGGATCATGCGCTGGCTGCCAGCCATGTGGCGGAACGCCATTCCAATGGTCTGGCGATGGGCTTTGCCCGGTTGTCGGCGCGGCGCACTTCGGTGATCGTGGATGCCTCCGCCCCGCCCAAGGGCAAGGCATCCTATAACGGTCACGCATCGACCCTGGCATTCGAGCTGACCTCGGGGCGGCGGCCGCTGATCGTGAATTGCGGCTCTGGTGAAACCTTTGGCGTTGAGTGGCGCCGGGCCGGGCGGGCCACGCCCTCGCATACGACACTTTGCATTGAGGGCCATTCCAGTGCCCGGCTGGCGCCGCCGCACAAGACCACGGGCCATGAGGAACTGATCGAAGCGCCTGACGACGTACCGCTGGAGTTGAGCGATTTGGCGGAAGGACTGCGGTTTCAGGGCGGGCACAACGGCTATGCGGCGCATTTCGGCCTGACCCATGCCCGCACGCTGGAATTGTCCTTTGACGGGCGCGGCCTCAGCGGCGAGGACATGCTGGTGGCCTTGGACGATTCCGCCAAGCGCCAGTTCGCCAAGGTGCGGGATGCCAGTCCGGATGGCGCCATCGGCTTTGATATCCGCCTGCACCTGCACCCGGAGGTCGACGCAGCCCTTGACTTGGGCGGCACGGCAGTATCCATGGCGCTCAAGAGCGGGGAAATCTGGGTGTTCCGTCATGACGGCAGCTGCCAGTTGCGGCTGGAACCAAGCGTTTTCCTGGAAAAGACCCGCTTGAAGCCGCGTGCGGCAAAGCAGATCGTTTTATCCGGGCGGGCGATGGGATATGCCACCCGCGTCCGGTGGACGCTCAGCAAGGCGCAGGAGACTGCCGTTGCCGTGCGAGACCTGAACCGGGACGAGCCCGAGACGTTTGACTGAGCCTTTGAAAAGGACCTGCCCTGCCATGACCGACCTTCACCCCGTACGCCGTGCGCTGCTTTCCGTATCCGACAAGACCGGCCTGATCGAGCTGGGCAGGGCGCTGGATGCGCGCGGTGTTGAACTGCTGTCTACCGGCGGCTCCGCCAAGGCGCTGCGCGACGCGGGGCTGACTGTGAAAGACGTCTCCGAAGTGACCGGGTTTCCGGAAATGATGGACGGCCGCGTGAAGACCCTGCACCCGATGGTGCACGGCGGCCTGCTGGCCCTTCGGGACAATGACACCCACGTCGCCGCAATGCAGGAACATGGCATCGGCGCCATCGACCTTCTGGTTGTGAACCTTTACCCGTTCGAGGCGGCGCTGGCGCGTGGCGCAGATTACGATGAGATGATCGAAAACATCGACATCGGCGGCCCGGCGATGATCCGTGCGGCCTCCAAAAACCACTTGTTCGTCAACGTGGTGACCGATGTCCAGGATTATGAGGCACTCTTGGCGGAGCTCGACAACAACGGCGGCCAGACGTCCTATGCCTTCCGTCAGCGGCTGGCCCAGACCGCCTATGCCCGCACTGCGGCGTATGATGCGGCTGTGTCGAACTGGATGGCATCCGCGCTGGAGGAAAAGACCCCGCGCCGCCGCGCCTTTGCCGGTGAGCTGAAGCAAACCCTGCGCTATGGCGAGAACAGCCACCAGGAGGCGGCTTTCTATACCGATGGCACCAACCGTCCGGGCGTTGCGACCGCGGTTCAGCTGCAGGGCAAGGAACTGAGCTACAACAACATCAACGACACCGATGCGGCGTATGAACTGGTGGCGGAATTCGATCCGGCTGAAGGCCCGGCCGTCGCCATCATCAAACACGCCAACCCCTGCGGCGTCGCCAAGGGCGCGACCCTGGCCGAGGCCTATCAGAAGGCATTCGACTGCGACCGCACCTCGGCGTTTGGCGGCATCGTGGCGCTGAACCAGCCGCTGGACGCGGAGACCGCCGCCAAGATCACCGAGATCTTTACCGAGGTGGTGATCGCGCCGGGGGCGTCTGACGAAGCCAAGGAAATCTTTGCCGCCAAGAAGAACCTGCGCCTGCTGCTGACCGAGGGCCTGCCGGATCCGCGCAAGCCCATCGTGGCCTATAAGCAAGTGGCCGGCGGTATGCTGGTGCAGGACAAGGACGTCGGCTATGTCGGCATGGAGGACCTGAAAGTGGTGACCGATAAGGCGCCGTCCGATGCTCAGATGCAGGACCTGCTGTTTGCCTGGAAAGTTGCCAAGCACGTCAAATCCAACGCCATTGTCTATGTGAAGGACAACGCAACCGTCGGTGTGGGCGCGGGCCAGATGAGCCGTCTGGACAGTGCCAATGTGGCGGCGTCCAAGGCAGGCCGCATGGCCGCTGAACTGGGCCTGGAGGAAAGCCTGGCCAAGGGCTGTGCCGTGGCTTCGGATGCGTTTTTCCCCTTCCCGGACGGCCTGCTGGAAGCGGCAGCCGCGGGCGGTGCCTGCGTGATCCAGCCGGGCGGCTCGATGCGCGATGACGAGGTGATCAAGGCAGCCGACGAGAAAGGCCTCGCCATGGTCTTTACCGGCATGCGCCACTTCCGCCACTAAACCGGGCAGTTAAGACATGGCAGCACGTTGGATGATCTGGGGCGCGGCCCTTTCGTTCCTGGCGGATCAAGCCAGCAAATACCTGGTGATTCACTGGATGGGGCTGGACCAGCGCCACCGGATCGACGTGCTGCCGCCATTCCTCAACTTCCGCTACGGCGAGAACACCGGCATCAATTTCGGCCTGTTCGGCGGCGGGGATGAGGCCGCGCGCTGGATTCTGATCGCCCTGTCGGCGGTGATCTGCGTGGTCCTGGCGGTGTGGGTCTGCCGCGGTCAGGACAAGTCTTGGGGCATGCAGCTGTCGGCCGGGCTGGTGATCGGCGGCGCGCTGGGAAATGTCGCCGACCGGCTGCTTTACGGCTATGTGCTGGATTTTCTGAACACGTCCTGCTGCGGCATCCAGAATCCTTTTGTGTTCAATGTCGCCGATATCTTTATCTTCGCGGGTGCTGCAGGGCTGATTTTCTTTGACGGGCGCCGCAAAAAGCCTGCGTAGACCTTGGCAGGCAAATACGTTAAAAGCGCCAGGAAACAGGCAGGAGTTTGGGGCAATGAAGATCCAGTTCGCAGTGATCATTCTGGCTGGCGCGCTGGCAGTGTCCGGCTGCGCGCAGAAGGGGCTGCGCGTCCTTCAGAAACCGGGCACCGGCCCGGATGAGTTTCTGATCCTGCCCACCAAGCCGCTGAGCGCGCCGGAAAGCTACAGCAGCTTGCCTGCGCCGACCCCCGGGGGCAGCAATCTGACGGATGTCAATCCGCAGGCCGAAGCGGTGGCTGCCCTGGGCGGCAAGCCTGGCGCTCTCGTTCCGGTCAGCGGGGTGCCGTCCGGAGACGCGGCGCTGGTCACGGCTTCCAGCCGCTATGGTGTGCAAGCCGGAGTGCGCGAGACCCTGGCACAGGAAGACGCGAAGTTCCGTCACCGCAACCGCCATCTTGGCCGGATCAAGATCGTGCCGGTGGACCGCTATGAGCAGCTGTACCGCAAGCAAAGCATCGACCCGTTTGCCGTCAGCGACCAGTTCCGCAGGGCAGGGGCCGCGACGCCGTCTTCTCCGCCCGAAGACGGGTCCTGAGCGCTCACTTTTCTGCCAGCCGGTCTTGCAAGACGCCAGCAGCCGCGTAGGTTGACAGCAGCCTTACTGCTGGCCATGGGCCGCGAATTGTGGCTGCAATGAACAAAAGAGCAGTAACCGCATCCCGCCGGGCAATGGCAGGAGTGCAGAAAATTGGAGGATGCCAGATGATCCAAAGGGTCACATTGGCCGCCGCGGCGCTGAGTGCTGCCTTGTCCGGCCCCCTGCAGGCCGAAGACGAGGCGGTGACCGCGTTCACCCTGGACAATGGCATGGACGTTGTCGTGATCGAGGACCACCGGGCGCCGGTGGTGCAGCAAATGGTCTGGTACCGGGCCGGCTCCGCGGATGAGCCGCCGGGCCAATCGGGTGTCGCCCATTTCTTGGAGCATCTGCTGTTCAAGGGCACAGACAAGCTGGCACCGGGCGAATTGTCCGCCACGGTGCGGGCAAATGGCGGCCAGGACAACGCTTTCACCAGCTATGATTACACCGCCTACTTCCAGCGCGTTGCTGCCGACCGGCTGGAGCTGATGATGCAGATGGAAAGCGACCGGATGACCAATCTCCGCCTCAGCGAGGAGGATATCGTCACTGAGCGCGAGGTCATTCTGGAAGAGCGCAACCAGCGCACAGACAATGATCCGGTGGCGCTGTTCCGCGAGCAGCTGCAAGCGGTGCAGTACCTCAATCACCGTTACGGCCAGCCGGTGATCGGCTGGCGGCACGAGATGGAAAGCCTGGATATGGAGGACGCGCTGTCCTTCTATCAAACCTATTACGCGCCCAACAATGCCATCCTGGTTGTCTCCGGCGATGTGCAGCCTGATGCGGTGAAAGCGCTTGCCCAACAGTATTACGGCGTGATTCCGGCCAATCCGGATCTGCCGGAGCGCTTCCGCAGCCAGGAGCCGCCGCAGACCGCGGCCCGGCGCCTGACATTCGAGGATCCGCGCGTCGCGCAGCCCTATGTGCAGCGGTCCTACCTGGCACCGGAGCGCGACAGCGGCGCCCAGCAGAAAGCCGCAGCGCTGTATCTGCTGGCGGAACTCCTGGGCGGCGGCAACACTTCCTACCTGGCCAATGCGCTGCAGTTCGACCAGCAGGTCGCCGTCTACACCGGCGCCTTCTACTCCGGCAGCACATTGGATGACACATCCTTTACCTTCCTGGTTGTCCCGGCCGAGGGGGTCAGCATGCAGGACGCCGAGACCGCGCTGGATGCCACCATCGCCCGCTTTCTGGAAGAGGGGGTGGATGAAGCCCAGCTGGAGCGGATCAAGCTGCAGCTGCGTGCGGCAGAAATCTATGACCGCGACAATGTGAACGGTATTGCCAACCGCTATGGCCAGGCGCTGAGCATCGGGCTGACGGTGCAGGACGTGCAGGACTGGCCGAAGATCCTGCAATCGGTCACCGCGGATGAGATCATCGCCGCCGCCAAGGAAGTTCTGCGCCCGGAAACATCTGTCACCGGCTGGATGACGCGCGACCAGGAGGTAACCCAATGACTCCGCTGAAATATATCGCTGCGGCACTGGTAGCCTGTTTCCTGGCCGTCCCCGCTTGGGCAGGCATCAAGATCGAGGAAGTCACCTCCCCCGGCGGGATCAAGGCCTGGCTGGTGGAAGACCACAGCATTCCCTTCTCGGCTCTTGAGCTGCGTTTTCGCGGCGGCACCTCACTGGATGCGCCGGGCAAGCGCGGCGCAGTCTACCTGATGACCGGGCTGCTGGAGGAAGGCTCCGGCGATCTGCGCGCCCAGGACTACGCCCGCGCGGTGGAGTCGCTGGCGGCGGAGTTCTCCTATGATGCGGACAAGGATTCGGTGTCCATCTCCGCCCGCTTCCTGACCGAAAACCGGGACGAGGCGATGGCGCTGCTGCGCCAGACCTTGTTTGAGCCTCGGTTTGACCAGGATGCGCTGGACCGTGTGCGGGCACAGGTGCTGGCGGGCTTGCGCTCTGATGCCAAGAACCCCAACAAAATCGCTGGCGAGATGTTCTCCAAGCTGGCTTTTGGCGATCACCCCTATGGCAGCGACGGCAAGGGCACGCTGGAGACCGTTGCCGCGTTCAGCCGGCAGGACATCTTCGACGCTTACGAGGCGGTGTTTGCCCGCGACAGGCTTTATGTCAGCGCCGTTGGTGACATCACTGCCGGGGAGCTGGGCACGCTGCTGGATGATTTGCTGGGCGCGCTGCCTCCGGAGGGCGCGCCGATCCCCGGTCCGGCGGAGGTCACAATCGAGGGCGGAGTCACCGTGGTGGATTTCGACACCCCGCAGTCGGTCGCACTGTTCGGTCAGAAGGGGATCAAGCGTGAAGACCCGGATTTCTTCACGGCCTATGTGATGAACCAGATTCTGGGCGGCGGATCTTTCGAGACCCGCCTGATGACAGAGGTGCGGGAAAAGCGCGGGCTGACCTATGGGGTCTATTCCTATCTGGTTCCTCGGGATCTGGCAGCGGTCTACATGGGATCGGTTGCTTCCGCCAATGGCAAGATGGCCGAGGCGGTCGAGGTGATCCGGAATGAATGGCGCCGCATGGCCGAAAACGGCGTGACGGAGAAAGAACTCAAGGACGCCCAGACCTATCTGACGGGCGCTTACCCGCTGCGTTTTGACGGCAACGGCCGCATTGCCGCGATTCTGGCGGGCATGCAGATGGACCACCTGCCGATCAGCTATGTGGAGACCCGCAACGACCGGATCAACGCAGTCAGCCTGGAGGACGTGAACCGCTTTGCAGCGGAGTTCCTGGACCCCGAGGGGCTGCAGTTCGTCATCGCCGGCCGCCCGGAAGGCTTGGAAACAACGAACTGATTTCCTGCCGGGCGGGGTGCGGCCCCGCCCGTTTGCATTGCGAGGCCGCGGACGCATGGCCGCAAGGCGTGCGGCCGCCCATCGCGGCGGCGCCCACTGCTTTCCCTTTCAATTTCCCGCAAACTCATGTATGGGCGGGCCTATCTGAGACGATGTGCCCAGGCCCCGGCACGCGAAAGAAAGATAAGTGGGGCCGGCGGCAATGGGGCCGCCACGCAAACGGGAGACCCGGAGGGCCGGGAGTGCTCCCTTTTAGGATACGCTAGATGTTTAACGCTACGAAGAAATCGATGCAGTGGGGCGAGGAAACGCTCACACTGGAAACCGGCAAGGTTGCCCGCCAGGCTGATGGCTCCGTGATTGCCACCCTGGGCGAAACCTCGGTCATGGCCAACGTGACCTTTGCCCGTCAGCAGAAGCCCGGCCAGGACTTCTTCCCGCTGACCGTGCACTACCAGGAAAAATACTATGCTGCGGGCAAGGTGCCCGGCGGCTTCTTCAAGCGCGAAGCGCGCCCGACCGAAAAAGAAACCCTGACCGCGCGTCTGATCGACCGACCGATCCGCCCGCTGTTCGTCCCCGGCTTCAAGAACGAAGTGCTGGTGATGTGCACCGTGCTGAGCCACGATCTGGTCAATGACCCGGACATCGTCGCAATGATCGCGGCCTCCGCTGCGCTGACCATCTCCGGCGCGCCGTTCATGGGCCCGATCGCCGGCGCCCGCGTCGGCTTCGTTGATGGCGAATACGTGCTGAACCCGACCGTCGACGACATGCAGGACCTGCGCCTCAACCCCGAGCAGCGCCTGGACCTGGTTGTGGCCGGCACCAAGAACGCTGTGATGATGGTGGAATCGGAAGCATATGAGCTGACCGAAGCCGAGATGCTGGGCGCGGTGAACTTCGCGCATGAGCAGATCCAGCCGGTGATCGACCTGATCATCTCGCTGGCCGAAGAGACCGCGAAAGAGCCCTTTGACTTCCAGGCGCCGGACTACTCCGAGCTGTACGAAGCTGTTAAGGCCGCCGGCGAAGAGCAGATGCGCGCCGCATTCGCGATCACCGACAAGCAGGAGCGCACCGCCGCTGTTGCCGCTGCCCGCGAGACCATCAAGGCAGCGCTGACTGAAGACCAGCTGGAAGACGCCAACCTTGGCTCTGCCATGAAGAAACTGGAAGCCGGCATCCTGCGTGGCGACGTGGTCAAGGGCGGCAAGCGGATCGACGGCCGTGACACCACCACCGTGCGCCAGATCGTTGCTGAAACCGGCCTTCTGCCGCGCACCCATGGCTCCGCCCTGTTCACCCGCGGCGAGACCCAGGGCCTGGTCGTGACCACGCTGGGCACCGGCGACGATGAGCAGTTCATCGACGCGCTGCACGGCAACTTCAAATCCAACTTCCTGCTGCACTACAACTTCCCGCCGTACTCGGTTGGCGAAGTGGGCCGTGTCGGCTCCCCGGGCCGCCGCGAAATCGGCCACGGCAAGCTGGCCTGGCGCGCGCTGCAGGCGGTTCTGCCGGCGCCGACCGACTTCCCCTATACCATTCGCGTGGTGTCGGAGATCACCGAATCGAACGGCTCCTCCTCGATGGCTTCCGTCTGCGGCGGCTCGCTGTCGATGATGGACGCAGGCGTGCCGCTGAAGGCACCGGTTGCCGGTGTTGCGATGGGCCTGATCCTGGAAGACGACGGCTCCTATGCGGTGCTGACCGACATCCTGGGTGACGAAGACCACCTGGGCGACATGGACTTCAAGGTGGCGGGTACCGAAAACGGCATCACCTCGCTGCAGATGGACATCAAGGTTGCCGGCATCACCCCGGAAATCATGGAGAAAGCCCTGGCCCAGGCCAAGGATGGCCGTCTGCACATCCTGAACGAGATGGGCAAGGCGCTGTCCGAGACCAACGAGTTCTCGGTCCACGCCCCGCGCATTGAGACCATGCAGATCCCGACCGACAAGATCCGCGAAGTGATCGGTTCCGGCGGCAAGGTGATCCGCGAGATCGTCGAAGTGTCCGGCGCAAAGGTCGACATCAACGACGACGGCGTGATCAAGATCGCCAGCCCGAACGGCGACGCCATCCAGAAGGCCTATGACATGATCTATTCGATCGTGGCAGAGCCGGAAGAAGGCCAGGTGTATACCGGCAAGGTCGTGAAGATCGTGGACTTCGGCGCCTTCGTGAACTTCTTCGGCAAGCGCGACGGTCTGGTGCATGTCTCCCAGATCGAAAACCGCCGCCTGAACCATCCTTCGGACGTTCTGAAGGAAGGCCAGGAAGTGAAGGTCAAGCTGCTGGGCTTTGACGACCGCGGCAAGGTTCGCCTGTCGATGAAAGTTGTCGACCAGGAAACCGGCGAAGAAATCAAGAAAGAGGAAGCTGCTGAAGGCTAAGGCCTGAAAGAGCTTCCGGACGGGTCCCGGCTGCGAGGCCGGAACCCGTTTCCTCTGTCCGCTGCCGCTGCTCCCTCCGGGCAGGTGCCCGGACCCGGCGCACAAGGCACTGCGCTTTCCGGTTCTTACGCTGCTCCGCTTGCGCTGAAGCCACACAGGAGCGATGGCCGGTCTACTCAAAACTCAGCTGGAGATCCCATGCGTCCGCTCTTTTACGATTTGACCGAGCTGCTGTATCTGTCTCACGGGTTTAAAACGTACTACGGTATCGCCAAGGTCGTCGCAGAAGGCGCCAAGGAGGCCTTCCGGGCTGATAACGGCACCCGGTTTGTTGCTTATTCTCAAGGGCATGACGCGTTTTTTGAGGTTTTCCCGAAATATGACGATACCGCTGAGGGCGGGATTGACCTGAATGTGCCGAATTCCGGCAAGCCGTACTTCATGCGCCGGATTCACAACCGCAAGAAAAAGAAGGCTCTGCACTACATTGCCCCCTTCGTGTTCGGTGTTGTCGACCTGATTGAGCGCTCCCGCTGGGCGCTCAGCGGCGCCGACAACCCCATTGTGTCCCTGGATGGCGGTGCCTGGGTCAGCTGCGGGCGGCCCAAGCTGATCATTCACCCGATCAAGCATCTGCAAAAGCTGGACGTGGAAATCCACGTGCTGATTCACGATATGATCCCGTTGCATGACTTCAAACGCGGTGGTGCGCCGGACTTTTCCAGCTCTTTCCTGGGCGACAACCAGTGGCTGCTGGAAAACGCGGACCATGTCATCGGTAATTCGCAATTCACTATCGACGATGCCAAGGACTTTGCCAGCCAAGGCATTCTTCCGGAGCTTAAGCGCACCTCAGTTGCGCCGCTGGTGCATGAACTGCGCGCCGGGGATGAAGAGCAGTCGGTGGAACTCCCCGAACGCCCCTATTTCCTGATGGTCGGCACGATGCTGGGCCGCAAGAACCTGGATGTGGTTCTGAATGCGATGAACCTGATCGCCAAGCGGGGCGAGACGCCGCCGCTGCTTGTGCTGGCCGGCAAGCGGCGCCACCGCACGATGGACTACCTCGACAAGGAGGAAATGGCGCTGGTCAAACCGCATGTCCTGCAGCTCGACACACCGAATCAAAGCGATCTGGTACGGCTGTACGAAGCCTCGCAGGGGGTGATCCTGCCGTCCCGCATCGAAGGCTGGGGGCTTCCTGCCGGCGAAGCGCTGTGGGCCGGTGTTCCGGCAGTTTGCGCGGACATTCCGGTGATGCACGAGGTTTGCGGCGATCTGGGTCTGTATTTCGGTGTGGATGATCCGGAAACCCTTGCGGGCCATATGCAGCGTCTGACGCAGGATCCGGCATTTGCTGCAGAGTGGCGGGCGAAGATCGCGGCGAACCGCGACCGGCTGCGCACCTGGCGGGACTTCGGCCAGGACCTGCTGGCCAATGTCGCCGCCAATTCCGAGCCCGCCCGCCCTCAGTCGGTTTCGTTGCGGGCGTAAACATCCTCATACCGGACGATGTCATCTTCGCCGAGGTAGGATCCGGTCTGGACCTCGATCAGCACCATGTCCAGCTTGCCGGGGTTCTCCATCCGGTGAACGGCCCCTAGCGGGATATAGACAGACTGGTTTTCGGCGACCAGCTTCTGGGTGCCGTCTACGGTCACGCGCGCGGTGCCCTGCACCACAATCCAGTGCTCCGACCGGTGGAAATGGCTCTGCAGTGACAGCGCGGCGCCCGGTTTCACAACGATCCGTTTGACCTGGAACCGGCGTCCTGTCGCCAGGCTGTCGAAGTAGCCCCATGGGCGGTGATCGCGCGGGAACTGCACTGCCTGCGGCGCCTGCTGAGATTTCAGAAGCTCAACGGCCTTCTTAACGTCCTGGGTGCGTGACTTGTCAGCAACAAGCACAGCATCAGGCATGGCAATGGCCACAATCCCGTCCAGCCCCAAGCCGACAATCTGCTGGCCCGCGGATTCGGACCGCAGAAGCACATCCTTGCAGTCAATCGCCGCAGCGTTGCCATTTGTGGCGACACCGTCCGCATCCGGGTTGCTCTCTGCCCAGACTGCGTTCCAATCTCCAAGGTCAGACCATTTGCCCTCGAAAGGCACCGAGCAGATATTCTTGGCCTTCTCCATGATCGCATAGTCGATCGAGATGTCCTCTGCCGCAGACCAGGAGGCCGGGTCCAGGCGCAGAAAGCCCAGATCCGCCTTGGCGTTTTCAACGGACTTGCGGACGGGATCGACCAATTGTGCAGCGTGCTGTTCAAAGGCGGTAATGACCGCGCGGGCGGTGAACAGGAAGATACCTGCGTTCCAAAGGTAGTTGCCGGCGGCCAGCATTTTTGCCGCAGAGGCGGCGTCAGGCTTTTCGACAAACCGGCTCAGCGGCGCCGGCTTTCCAGGCTCGGCTTCCCCGTCCAGCTGGAGATAGCCATAGCCGGTTTCCGGGTGCGTCGGAACGATACCGAAGGTCACGAGATCGCCTGCCAGTGCCCGCTCTGTTCCCGCCTGAATTGCGGCGCGGAAGGCGTCCGCATCGGGGATCACATGGTCCGAAGGGGCCACGATCAGCAGTGCATCGGGATCCTCGGCAAAAGCGTGCAAGGCGGCGGCCAGAACCGCGGGCGCGGTATTGCGCCGGTCCGGTTCGATCAGAATGGCGCCCGGGTCGATGCCTGCTCCCAGCAATTGTTCGGTCACGATGAAGCGGAAATCCGAATTGGTCACCACGATGGGCGGCGCGAACCCTTCGCCTGACAACCGCCCGACGCTCTCCTGAAACAGGGTCTTGCCGCCTTTCAGGGACGTGAACTGCTTGGGATAAGATTCCCGCGACAACGGCCAAAGCCGTGTTCCCGAGCCGCCGCACATCAGGACTGGAGTGATCTGCATTCGGACCTCCTTTAGTTTGCATGCGCTATAGGCGAATGCACTTCAGAAGACAAACGGTCAGCCCGGCCCGGCGGGCAGGGAACGGCACAGCCGGATGCAATGCCGCTCCCGCTGACTTTACTCCGGCGCTTTGGTCTTGCGCAGGTAGGGGAAGATGGTCTCGTACTCACCGAATTTTGCGGTGGCTTCCTCGTCCGAGACGCTCGGCGGGATGATCACATCCTCGCCCGGCACCCAGTTGGCCGGCGTGGCGACGCCTTTTCCGGACATCTGCAGGCCATCCAGGGCGCGCAGGATTTCTGCAAAATTGCGGCCAACGGTCATCGGGTAGGTCATCGACAGCTTCAGCTGCTTGTCCGGGCCGATAATGAACACGGAGCGCACGGTAGCACTGTCCGCCGGGGTG
The DNA here is from genome assembly GCF_006740765.1 of Leisingera aquaemixtae. Classification (GTDB taxonomy): domain Bacteria; phylum Pseudomonadota; class Alphaproteobacteria; order Rhodobacterales; family Rhodobacteraceae; genus Leisingera; species Leisingera aquaemixtae. The sequence continues at coordinate 3,151,671 of NZ_CP041159.1, read as the reverse complement.
CGGCCGTCGGGCAGATAAGCTTCGGCGGGCAGCATGTCGAACGCCTTGGACACCGCCAGACCGTCATCGGCGATAATCGGGAAGCCGGGATTGGCTTTGCCGTATTCCTCGATGTCTTTCTTCCACTTGCGGTGATCCTCGGCGCTGTCGACGGAAACGCCGATCACCTTGGTGTTCCGCTTGGCCCATTCGTCATTCAGCTGCGCGACAGCGGAAAACTCCGTTGTGCAGACCGGGGTGAAGTCCTTGGGGTGGGAAAACAGGATCGCCCAGCTGTCGCCGATCCAGTCATGGAAGTTGATCGTGCCCTGGTCGGTTTCAGCGGTAAAATCCGGGACCACGTCGTTAATGCGCAAACCCATTGCATTGTCCTCCTTGTCAGGGTGTCGTGTCTGATTGTTGCGTCCGGCTGCGGCCGGGCAGCCCGAGTCGCCTCAGGTGCAACCTGCGGGCTCTGCCGCTACGTTACAGTTCCTGGCGCGGGATGCCACAGGAATTCTCCAACAGCCTTATCCGGCAAAGACTTGCGGGCACCGCGTCAGGGGCGTTGACAGCGCCACCCATAATTTGATCAAATTGCGCAGCCAAAGCCCCTTGCCCCCCTGCTGGCCGAGTGACACAGTGGCCGCCAAACCGGCCAGACGGTTGGGAGAAAACGTCTGAATTGGGAGATCCCGCATGATCGAGAAACGCGACTTTTACATCAATGGCCAGTGGGTATCTCCCGCTGAGCCGAACGACTTCGAGGTGATCAACCCCTCGACGGAGGAACCCTGCGCTGTGATTTCGCTGGGCTCCGAGGCTGACACCAACGCTGCGGTTGCGGCGGCCAAGGCGGCCTTCCCGGGCTGGATGGCCACCCCGGTGGAACAGCGCATTGCGCTGGTGGAAAAGCTGATCGAAATCTATGAAGCCCGGGCTGAAGATCTGGCTCAGGCGATGTCGCTGGAAATGGGCGCGCCGCTTGACTTGTCGCGCACGTCGCAAGTCGGTGCCGGCAGCTGGCACCTGCGCAACTTCATCGCTGCGGCCAAAGAGTTCAAGTTCGACGCGCCGCTGAACGAGAACAGCCCGAACGACCGTATCATCCATGAGCCGGTTGGCGTGTGCGCGTTGATCACACCATGGAACTGGCCGATGAACCAGGTCACGCTCAAGGTGGGTGCGGCGGCAATCGCTGGCTGCACGATGGTCCTGAAGCCCTCCGAGCAAAGCCCGCTGAACGCGATGGTTTTTGCCGAGATGATGGACGAGGCCGGCTTCCCCGCAGGTGTTTTCAACCTGGTGAACGGCGATGGGACCGGTGTTGGCGCGCAGCTGACCGGGCACCCGGATGTGGACATGGTGTCCTTCACCGGCTCTACCCGTGCAGGCATCGCGATTTCGCAGAATGCGGCTCAGACATTGAAGAAAGTGCATCTGGAGCTGGGCGGCAAAGGCGCCAACGTGATCTTTGAAGACGCCGACGAAAAGGCAGTGAAGCGCGGCGTGCTGCACATGATGCAGAACACCGGCCAGAGCTGCAACGCGCCCAGCCGGATGCTGGTGCAGAACAGCATCTATGACCGCGTGGTGTCCGAGGCTGCAGAAGTGGCTGCCAAGGTCGAAGTCGGTCCTGCTGATCGGGAAGGCCGCCACATCGGCCCGGTGGTGAATGAGCTGCAGTGGAACAAGATCCAGGATCTGATCCAGAAAGGCATCGACGAAGGCGCCCGGCTGGTCGCAGGGGGCACCGGGCGTCCGGACGGGCTCAACAAGGGCTATTATGTGAAGCCGACGGTTTTTGCCGATGTGAACAACCAGATGACCATCGCGCGCGAAGAAATCTTCGGGCCGGTTCTGTCGATCATTCCCTTTGAGACTGAAGAAGAGGCGATCGAGATTGCCAACGACACGCCTTATGGCTTGACCAACTATGTGCAGACGCAGGACGGCGCCCGCGCTAACCGCATGGCCCGCGCCCTGCGCTCCGGCATGGTGGAGATGAACGGCAAGTCGCGCTCGGCAGGTTCGCCCTTTGGCGGTATGAAACAGTCTGGCAAGGGCCGCGAAGGCGGCAAGTGGGGGATTGAGGATTTCCTAGAGGTCAAAGCTGTCGGAGGCTGGGCTGCTGAGTAAGCCTGCCGGATGAGAACGGATGGAGAGCCGCCCTTATGGGCGGCTTTCTTTTTTGCGCCCCAGGGTGCCGGGGGTGGCCCGTGCTGCGCACGGGCGGGCAGGCCCAAGCTGCTATGCACCTCAGAAATAGGCTCTGTTCAGGCAGATCGCGGCGATTCCTGCGGCCATCGTCAGCGGCAGGCTGCGGGTAAGCAGTGCCACCGTCAGTGCGGCTGCCCCGGCCGCCCATTCCTGCGGCCCGCCTTGCATTAGCAGATAGGTGACCAAGGATAGTATCAGGCAGCCCGGCAACGCCTTCAGGCCGCGCGCCCAGGGCCCGTGGTCCGGAAGCCGCCTTCCCAGCAAGCAGCCGGACAGCCGCACGGCAAAAGTGGCGGCAGCCAGGCCAAGGATCAGGGTCCAGGTCTCAGTCATTGCCCATCACTCCGGCTATCGCCGCACCGCCGAGGCCGCCCAGGATGAGGGTCCAGGTCGGATCCAGAGGGGTGAACCGGTCTGCCAGCAGTACGATCAAAATGGATCCGGCCCAGGGCAGAAGCATTGCGTTGCCGCTCCACAAAGACCGCAGGATCGCGATGAAGGCGGCGGTGAAGGCAAAGTCCATACCAAGAGATTTGGGCTCCGGTACCACCGCGGCAAAGGTCGCCCCTGCCACCGTCGACAGCACCCAGACGGCCACCAGCCCCAGGCCGCCGCCCACCAGGTACCAGTATCCGGCGCAGCCGCCGCGGGCGCGCATCGCGTGCATCAGCGCCCAGTTTTCATCCGTTGCCAGATGCACGCCAAGCAGCACCTGCCACCAAGGGCGCCCGGCGAACTCATCCCGCAGCGATGCCGTGATCAGCAGCAGCCGAAGGTTCAGCGCCAGCCCGGCCAGCAGCGCGGCCCCTGCGCCTGCGCCAGCCACCAGCCGCTCCACCGCGATAATTTGCGAAGATCCGGCGAACACGATGGTGCCCATGACCCCGGTCTGTAGCCCGCTCATCCGCGCCTGCGCGGCCAGCAGGCCAAATGCCAGCCCGTAGACGCCAACACCAACCGCCAGGGGCAGAATGTCTCGCAATCCCGCCGCCAGACGGCTGCGGACCGTGCTGCTTTGGGGAAGGTCTTGCAGGGTCATCAGTCGGTTCCTGTAGAAGCAGCGCAGTCATTGATCTATAATGAACGTATGTCTTTTATAATGAACGCCGTGGGCGTTCGTCAAGCCGAACAAAAGGTCGAAATACTGAACATGTCAGCGCCCCATCAGATGATCGCCGCGGCCATCCAGCGCGAGCGAAGCCGAGCAGGCAAATCGCTGTCGGCGCTTGCCGCGCAGGCGGGAATCGCAAAATCGACCCTGTCGCAGCTTGAGGCAGGCAATGGAAACCCCAGTGTAGAGACGCTTTGGGCGCTGGCAGCGGCGCTGGATGTCCCGCTGAGCCTGCTGTTTGAGACCGAAGCGCCCGCCACCACCTTGATCCGGGCGGGGCAGGGGGAGCCCCTGGAATCGGAGCAGTCGGATTTCACCGCGGTGCTGTTGTCGCGCTGTCCGCCGAATGTGCGCCGGGATATTTACCGGGTGGTGATGCAGCCGGAAGAAGTCCGCTGCGCCCAGCCGCATCCGCGCGGCACGGTGGAGCATATGCTGGTCTGCTTCGGGCAGATGCGGGCGGGACCGGACGGGCAGGAAGAGGTTCTGCAGCCCGGTGATTACTATACCTATCCCGGCGACCGCCCCCACAGCTATGAGGCGCTGCAGGCGGATACGCTTTTTCTGATGGTGATGGAGGCGCCGTGAGCTGCGGCGGGGTCAGAAGTCCGGTTTTACTCTGAACTTCAGCGACTCGCCGCTGTCGGGATGTTTGATCCGCAGCTCCTCGGAGTGCAGCATCAGCCGCGGGTGGTCCAGAGCCGTACCGCTGGCATAAAGCGGGTCGCCCAGGATCGGGTGGCCCAGCGACAGCATATGCACGCGCAGCTGGTGCGAGCGTCCGGTCTTAGGCGTCAGCCGCACCCGGGTGGCGCCGTCTTCGTATTTCATCACCCGCCAGTCGGTGACGGCGGGCTTGCCGGTCTCATGACAGACCATTTGTTTGGGCCGGTTCGGCCAGTCGACGATCAGCGGCAGGTCCACGGTGCCGCTGCGCGGCTCCAGCTGTCCTTCAACCCGTGCCACATAAGCCTTTCTCGCGGTGCGCTTTTCGAACTGCATCGACAAGTGCCGCTGCGCGTGGGGGGTGAGGCCGAACAACATCACGCCGGAGGTGTCGCGGTCCAGGCGGTGCACCAGCAGCGCCTCGGGAAACACCGCCTGAACGCGGGCGATCAGGCAGTCGGCCAGATGCTCGCCGCGGCCCGGCACCGACAAAAGGCCCGCAGGCTTGTTCACCGCCAAGAGCTGGGCGTCGTGGTGCAGGATGTCCAGCGGGTCCTGCGGCGGGGTGTATTCGCTTGAAACGGCCATGGCGCCTGCCTAGCGCCACCGGCGCGCGGGAGCAAGCACGGCCGGCACCCGCGCCCGTGAGGCTTTCCCTTGTGCCCCGCCATTTGCTAAATTGACACTGTCCCGGCGATCCGGTAACCGGCGCGCCTCACTGATAGACGGGGACGATGCATGGCACGCAAACGCAAAGGGCGCGATATTTCCGGCTGGCTGGTGGTGGATAAGCCTGCGGGGCTGACCTCGACAGCGGTTGTGAACAAGGTGCGCTGGGCGCTGGATGCCAAGAAGGCCGGCCATGCGGGCACCCTGGACCCCGAAGCAACCGGTGTTCTGGCCGTGGCGCTGGGCGAGGCGACCAAGACCGTCCCCTATATCACCGACGCGCTGAAGGCCTATACCTTCACGGTGCGGCTGGGCCAGGCGACCAACACCGATGACGCCGAGGGCGAAGTGATCGCGCAAAGCGATGCCCGCCCCACCGACGAGCAGATCAAGGAGGCGCTGCTGCCGTTCCTGGGCGAGATCATGCAGGTGCCGCCCAAGTTCTCCGCCGTGAAAATTGACGGCCAGCGCGCCTATAAGCTCGCCCGCGATGGCGAAGATGTGCAAATCGAGGCCCGGCCGCTGTGGGTGGAAGAACTGATCATGCTGGACCGCCCCGACGCGGACCACGTGGTGCTGGAAATGACCTGTGGCAAGGGCGGCTATGTGCGCTCGATCGCCCGCGACTTGGGGGCGGCTCTGGGCTGTTATGGCCACGTCAAGGAACTGCGTCGGATTTGGTCCGGCCCGTTTGATGCCGAAGACGGCATCTCGCTGGAGCGGATCGACGAACTGGCGAAATCGCCGGAACTCGACCAGTACCTGCGGCCCCTGGAGGAAGGCCTGGCCGATCTGCCGGAGCTGAAATGCACCCCGCAGGGAGCCGTGCGGCTGCGCAATGGCAACCCGGGCATGGTTATGGCCGCGGATGTGGAGTACGGCGACGAAGCCTGGGCCTCGCTGGACGGCAAGGCGGTGGCCGTGGGTATCTATAAATCGGGTGAGCTGCACCCCAGCCGGGTGTTTGTGGAGCCGGAGTGATCCGGGTTAGCCATAACTGGGGCCGTGCGGAAAACTGTCCTCGAAAGAAATCCCTCCACTGCTTAGGTCGCTGGAGAAACTGGCGCAGTTCCAGGTGGGTCGTGGCCGTGAAATAGAAGCTGGTCCGGTAATTGATCCGGGGGACCGCTTTGCCGCATCATGTTCGCCTTCCGGTCCGGGTGCCACTTTCAATACGGCCCAATGGCGCCAGTGGAGCCACCGAACCCGAAGAAAAGTTCGGTGTCACTTGCTATGGGGTTGCTCCCAACCATCTGTGGACCCGCAATGGCGTTATCCCCTGAAAGCTGCGCCGGACCTGCTTGGATCACAAACTGCGTCCGGATATTAAGGCCCGCATGATCACCCGCAGACACATCAAGGGCGATGCCCTCTCGACTGCCGTCTATTCGGACTGCGAAACCTACCGCTACAGCCTGACACGGGTTTGGGATCCGGCACGGCGGCGTGTGATGTTCGTGATGCTGAACCCCTCGACCGCAACCGAGGTGCAGAACGATCCCACCATCGAGCGCTGCGAGCGGCGCGCCCGTGCGCTGGGGTTCAGCGGTTTCAGAGCAACCAATATATTTGCCTGCCGGGTAACCGACCCGCGTGAGATGCGGCGGCTGGAGGCTCCGGAAGGCCCAGACAATTTGGCAGCGATTCTGGAAGGGATGGACTGGGCCGATACGGTGGTTTGCGCTTGGGGCACCCACGGCGCGCATCGCGGACAGGGCGCGCGGGTCGCAGCGCTGCTGAGATCCAGCGGCAAACAGTTGTATCACTTGGGGCTCAGCAAGGCAGGCCACCCCAAGCATCCGCTTTACATCGCCTACAGCCAGAAGCCGCAGCTGTGGCAGCAGGACTAAGATAACTTCAGCCTCTGTTAACCTGTGTTCTCGTTTTGTTTTGAACGCTTGTCTGCAATGTGGGATTGTGTTGACTGGTATATGTTTGTCCAGGGGTTGATCTGGCAATGTTGTGGTTGGCAAGTGTGCTGGGACTTGTAGCGGTTGGCAGTGCGGTTTTTGCAGAAACCGGGGCGGACGAAGATGACTCGGAAGCGCGGCGCGAGCCGGAGCCGGAGGGAGACGGTCTCGACGGCGGCTTTGTCGAGCCGGGTGGCGGATCCGTCACCGGTACGGAAAACGGTGATATTCTGTCGGGCAGCGAGGCGGCGGACAGCTTGTCCGGCGGTGCCGGGGATGACCAGATCGGCGGATACGGCGGCGGCGATTGGATTGACGGCGGCACCGGCAGTGACTCTCTTTACGGCCAAAATGGTGACGACAGCCTGTTTGGCGGAGACGGCCAGGACTTGCTGCATGGCGAGGACGGCGCCGACTGGCTGGAGGGCGGCGCCGGCGGTGACAGTCTTTACGGGCATTTCGGAAACGACAGCCTGCTGGGGGGCAGCGGGGCGGATCTCCTGCACGGCGGCCAGGGCCAGGATTGGATGGAAGGCGGTGCGGACGAGGATACGCTGCACGGCAACGACGGCGACGACAGCCTGACCGGCGGCGCCGGGGAGGACGCGTTGTTTGGCGGCTACGGCAATGATGTGGTGTCTGGTGCAGAGGACGGAGCGGAACAGGATTACGTAAACGGCGGAGACGGGGATGACACGCTGATTGCCGGTGCGGGCGATGTGCTGACCGGCGGCGCTGGTGCGGATCAGTTCATGGCTGGCAGCTGGACCGGCAGCACGGAGGCAGTTCAGCTGATGGACTACGACGCGGACGAGGATCAGCTGGTGGTCGTCTGGGAATTCGAAGACGGGGAGGAGCCCACGCTGGAGGTGCGGCAGAACCCGGATGATGCGGCGGAGCAGCTGATCCTGGTGAATGGCCAGACTGCCTTGCGGGTTTCCGGGGCCGAGGGGCTCACCGCCGGAGATTTGGTGCTGATCGACCCGGAATCGGTGGCGGGCACCGGGCTGCTGCCGCAATAGCCTTGGCATACGGCGCCTGCCAGTTAGCCTTTGCCTTTACAGCGTAAACATCATATATGCGCGCATCTGCCGTGATTCCGCGGCAGGTTTCTCCATGGGCCTGTGCTGGACGACATCCCGGCCTGAGCCATCCACTCTAACCTATGAAGGAGACCCCGATGTCGATCACTGCGGAAGAAAAAGCGCGCCTGATGAAAGAATTCGCAACCAAGGACGGCGACACCGGCTCGCCGGAAGTCCAGGTTGCCATCCTGACCTCGCGCATCAACACCCTGACTGAGCACTTCAAAACCCACAAGAAGGACAACCACGGCCGCCGTGGCCTCCTGAAAATGGTTGCTCAGCGCCGCAAGCTGCTGGACTACACCAAAGGCAAGGATGAGGCCCGTTACCAGGACCTGATCAAGCGCCTGGGCATCCGCCGCTAATCCGCGCTTATCCGGATTTTTTGACGCCCGTTCCGAAAGGAGCGGGCGTTTTCCGTCGCACCGGCATCCTTCGGCAACGGGCGGCTCCCGCGCCCGCAGGCTCCCCGGCTGCGCCTGTCAGCTTTTGAACTTGGGCATAGCCCGTGCTGCGCACGGGCGGTTGCCGCTTGAAGACGGTCGAGCCTTCGAAGGGCGAAGGCGGATCCGAAAGAGAAACGCCGCCCCAAATGGAGCGGCGTTTGGTCCGTTTCAGGGGCCGGCCGGTTTTACTCGCCGTAGGGCACCCAGATGTTCTTGACCTCCGTGGCCTCTTGCAGGAAGCACTTGGTCTGGTTCTGCATCCAGTCAGTTGCAGTTCCGTTGTTGACCCAGGTGCGCTTCAGATTGCCCGCGGATGCCGCTTCGATTGCCGCCGACAGATCGGAGGAGGAGAAGCTCCAAACTGCATCCACATTTAAATGCGAGGAAAGCGCTTTTGCCAGCTCTGCATGGCTGCCGGTCAGGATGTTGACCACGCCCGCAGGCACATCCGACGTGTCCAGAACCTGGTAGAAGTCGGTCGCGGCCAGCGGAAAGGCTTCGGAGGCTGCCAGCACCACCCGGTTCCCCATGGCAATGGCGGGCGCCATGGCAGAGACAAGGCCGAGAAGCGGTGCTTCATCGGCACAAAGGGCACCGATCACGCCAACCGGTTCCTTCATCGCCAGTGCGACGCCGCGGATCGGGACGCCATGCACTTGGCCGTCATACTTGTCGGCCCAGGCGGCAGCGGTGAACAGGCGCTGGATCGCGGCTTCGACCTCCTCCGTACCGGATTTCTTGCCGGTCATCGCGTCGATGCGGGCCGCAAATTCCGCGGCGCGGGCCGACAGGTTTTCACCGATGTAATAGAGGATCTGCGCGCGCAGATGCCCGCTGGTCTTGGACCAGCTTTGGGCACCTGCAGCGGCCTCTACTGCGTTACGCACATCCTTGCGGTTGGCAAGGCCCGCGTGGCCCAGCAGCGCGCCGGACTTGCCGTAAACGGCTTGGCTGTAGCCGCCGTCCGGGCGGGCCTGCTTGCCGCCAATATAGAGCTTTGCGGTCCGGTCCAGCGGATCCGCCGGGGCGCCGTTGCCCTCAAAAGGCTCCACCTTGGCCAGCGGTTTGGCCTTGGCCTTCGGGCGGGTGTAGGCCGCCAGGCCTTCCCAGCCGCCCTCGCGCCCGAAACCGCTTTCGCGCACGCCGCCAAAGCCTGCGGCAGCGTCGAACATATTGGTGCCGTTGACCCAGACCACACCGGCGGCCAGTTTCGGCGCCATGTCGAGCGCCAGGTTCACATTCTCGGTCCAGACGGTTGCCGCGAGGCCGTAGCGGGTGTTGTTGGCCAGCTCCACCGCCTCCGCCGGGGTGCGGAAGGTGCAGGAGACCAGGACCGGGCCGAAGATCTCCTCTTGCATCAGAGGATCGGCTGGCGACAGGCCCTCAATCAGCGTCGGCGGGTAGAAGCAGCCGCCTTCGGGCATCTCCACCTGTGCCTGGTGCATGGTGCCGGCAGTGTTGGCGGCGACCAAGCTGCTGATGGTCTCGAGCTGCACCGGGTCGACAACCGCGCCGACGTCGACGCATTTGTCGAGCGGGCTGCCGACGCGCAGCCCGTCCATGCGGGCCTTGAGTTTGCTGTAGAAGCGTTCTGCGATGCCTTCCTGCACCAAAAGGCGTGAACCGGCGCAGCAGACCTGGCCTTGGTTGAACCAGATCGCATCGACCAACCCTTCGATGGCGGAATCGAGATCGGCGTCGTCATAAACGATGTAGGGGGACTTGCCGCCCAGTTCCAGCGTCAGCGCCTTGCCGCTGCCTGCGGTGGCCTCGCGGATCTTGCGGCCCACCGATGTGGAACCGGTGAAGGCGATCTTGTCCACGGCTGCCGCGGTGATCATCTCCCCCACGGCACCATCGCCGGTGACGATATTGACAACACCCTTGGGCAGACCCGCCTGGCGGCAGATATCGGCAAACAGCAGCGCGGTCAGCGAGGTGTATTCCGCCGGTTTCAGCACCACCGTGTTGCCCATCGCAATGGCTGGGGCGATCTTCCAGGCCAGCATCAGCAGCGGGAAATTCCAGGGAATGATCTGCCCGCAAACGCCCAGGGCCTCGGCACCCGGCAGTTCGCTTTCCATCAGCTGGGCCATGCCAGCATGATAGTAGAAGTGGCGCTGGGCCAGGGGAATGTCGATGTCGCGGCTCTCGCGGATCGGTTTGCCGTTGTCCAGTGTCTCCAGCACAGCAAACAGGCGGGAATGCTTTTGCAGCAGCCGCGCGATGGCATAGAGGTACTTGGCCCGGCCCGCGCCGCCAAGCGCTTCCCATTTGCCCTGCGCCTTGCGGGCGGCCTCAACCGCAGCGTCCACGTCGGCCTGGGTGGCCTGGGTCAAGCTGGCCAATACTTCCCCGGTGGCCGGGTTCCTGCTGTCAAAGCCGTCACCGGCGGCGGTGTACTCACCGTTGATGAAATGGCCAAAGCGGCTGCCCTGATCAACCAGCCAGGCCTGCGCCTCCTCGGCGCTTTCGGGGGCGGGGCCATATTCCATGCTGTCGAAGATCTCTTTGATGGTCATGATACTGATCCTTTTCGCGGAACCGGTTTCCGGCACGGAAACCGGCCCGGAATTCGTGCCGAATTCCGGCGCCCTCACCCCATGGAGTGGCGGTAGCCGGCGGAGTATGCCCCGGTGACATGATGCTCCAGCTGGCGTTCGATATCGCCCAAGAGCGACGAGGCGCCGAAGCGGAACAGGTCGGGCTGCAGCCAGCGGTGGCCAAGCTCGTCCTTCATCAGCGCCAGGTACACCAGCGCGTCCTTGGCCTTGGAGATGCCGCCGGCAGGCTTGTAGCCGACGCGATAGCCGGTGCGGTCGTAATAGTCGCGGATCGCGCGGATCATCACCAGGCTGACGGGCAGGGTGGCGTTGACGCTTTCCTTGCCGGTGGACGTCTTGATGAAATCGGCGCCCGCCATCATGCACACCAGCGAGGCCCGGGCCACATTGCGCAGGGAGCCCAGTTCGCCGGTGGCCAGGATCGCCTTTACATGCGCCTCGCCGCAGGCCAGGCGGAAGGCTTTCATTTCGTCATAAAGCGCCTGCCAGTTGCCGGTCAGCACATGGCGGCGGGAGATCACGATGTCGATCTCCTCGGCACCGGCGCTGACGCTTTCGCCGATCTCGGCCAGCCGCAGGTGGAACGGCGAGAGTCCTGCCGGAAAACCGGTGGAAACTGCGGCCACCGGGATGCCGGTGCCCTCCAGCGCCTTGACGGCGGTCGGGACCATGTCGTGGTAGACACAGACCGCTCCGGTGGTGAGCCCCTCCATCCCCAGGCTGCGCAGAATGCCGGCATTCACTGGCTGGCGCGCCTTGGCGCACAGGCGGCGGACACGGCCTTCGGTGTCGTCGCCGGACAGGGTGGTGAGGTCGATAAGGCTGATGGCTTTCAGCAGCCAGGCCGCCTGATGGTCTTTCTTGACACTGCGGCGGCCCGGCAGGGTGGCGCAGCGGCGTTCGATGGCCGAGGTGTTGGCCTGCACGGCAGCGACCCAGTCCAGGTCCAGCTCCATGCCGGGATTGCGCGGCTCAGCCAGCTGCGGCAGCTGCGCGCTTCTTTCAGCGATATGGCTTTCCATTGGGGATCCTCAGAAGAGTTCCGTGCGAAAATCGCACGGGTGCGGCATATTGGCAAGCGAGCGCCCGGGGGCTGCCGTCAGGTTTTTTGACTAAATGGACAAATTTCAGGCCCGGGCGGCTGCCGCCGGCGAGTTCATGCCATTGTGGACAGGCCGCGGGGCGCAGAAATCGTGTTTTGCGATTCTGCGGCCGCCGCCGCGCGCATTCCGGTGGCAGAATCGGCCCCGCATGCTAAATTTAGCGGTATGAGCAGTGCAGAACCCTATATCAGCGAAAATCCGCGCCCGGAAACCCGGCCTGTGATCCGCCAGCTGGATGACAGCGCCATCAACCGGATTGCCGCCGGCGAGGTGGTGGAACGGCCCGCATCCGCCGTCAAGGAACTGGTGGAAAACGCCATCGATGCTGGCGCCACGCGGATCACCGTGGAGATTGCCGATGGCGGCAAGACGCTGATCCGGGTGACGGATGACGGCTGCGGCATGACGCCGGAGGATCTGCCGCTGGCGCTCAGCCGCCATGCAACTTCCAAGATCGACGGCTCTGACCTTTTGAATATCCACACCTTCGGCTTCCGCGGCGAGGCGCTGCCCTCGCTTGGCGCGGTGGGGCGGCTGACCATCACCAGCCGCGCGGCCGGGCATGAGGCGGCGCAGATCCGGGTGTCCGGCGGCAAGCTGGAGCCGGTGAAGCCGGCAGCGCTGCGGGCAGGCAGCGTTGTCGAACTGCGCGACCTGTTCTTTGCCACGCCGGCACGGCTCAAGTTCATGCGCACCGACCGGGCAGAAGCGCAGGCGATCTCCGACACGGTGAAACGGCTGGCGATGGCGGAGCCCTCGGTCGGCTTTACCCTGCGGGATGTCTCGGGCGGCGGCGACGGGCGGGTCACATTCCGTGCCGATCCGCTGTCGGGAGATCTGTTTGACGCGCTGCACGGGCGGCTGGCCTCGGTACTGGGGCGGGAGTTTGCGGAGAACGCGCTGAAGATCGACGCCAGCCGCGAAGGCATCCGGCTTTATGGCTATGCGGCGCTGCCGACATACTCGCGCGGGGCAGCGGTGGCGCAGTTTCTTTTCGTGAACACGCGGCCGGTTAAGGACAAGATGCTGACCGGTGCTTTGCGTGCGGCCTATTTCGATTTCCTGAGCCGCGACCGGCATCCGGCGGCGGCGCTTTTCATTGACTGCGACCCGCAGCTGGTGGACGTGAACGTGCATCCCGCCAAATCCGAGGTGCGCTTCCGCGATCCCGGCTTGGCCCGCGGGCTGATCGTCTCTTCCCTGCGCCATGCGCTGGCGGAGGCCGGGCACCGCGCCTCGACCACTGTGGCAGGCGCCACGCTGGGGGCGATGAGGGCGGAGCAGCCCACGGCAACCGGTGCGCCGCGGGTCTATCAGATGGACCGGCCTTCCTATGGCGCGCGCAGCCAGTCCTATGCGGCGCAATCCCCTGGCCAGCCGCACCCGGCGTCCTTTAATGCGCCGCCATCGCCGGGGTTTGCCGAACTGGCAGGCGCCTACAGCGGCCGGGTGACGGAAGCCGCAGAACCTCCAGCGGCCCCGGGTCAGCCGTCGGATACGCCCGAGCGTGCCGCGCCCGGGGCCGAAGCCCTGCCGCTGGGTGCGGCCCGCGGCCAGGTGCATGAGAACTACATCATCGCCCAGACCACAGACGGCATGGTGATTGTCGACCAGCACGCCGCGCATGAGCGGCTGGTTTACGAGAAGCTGAAACGCCAGATGGCCAATAACGGCGTCGCTGCCCAGGCTTTGCTGATCCCGGAGATTGTCGAGCTGAGCGACAACGATTGCGCCTGCCTTCTTGGGATGGCAGACGAACTGGCCAAGTTCGGCCTGGGCATCGAGGCGTTCGGCGGCAATGCCATCGCGGTGCGTGAAACCCCGGCGATCCTTGGCGAAGTTAACGCAGAGGCGATGATCAAGGACATCCTGGATGAGCTGTCGGACCAAGGCGAAAGCCAGCTGGTGCAGGCCAAGATCGAAGCAATCCTGAGCCGGGTCGCCTGCCACGGCTCAATCCGCTCCGGCCGCCGGATGCGGGGCGAGGAGATGGATGCGCTGCTCAGGGAGATGGAGGCGACGCCCCATTCCGGCCAGTGCAACCATGGCCGCCCCACCTATGTGGAACTGAAATTGGCGGATATCGAGCGCCTGTTCGGGCGCAGCTGAACAATAAACCTCGGTCAAGAGGAGAAGAGCAGTGACACTGGAAGAGGCCCAATGGGCCATCTACGCGCTGGCCGGGCTGGCGGTGCTTTTGGCCTTGGCCGGGCTGCGGCTGCGCGGCCACGCAAGGCGCATGGAGCAGCTCAACGCCGATTTGCGCACCCACAACGCGGGCTTGCAGGCGGAAGCGGCGCGGCTGCCGGACCTGGCGGATGAACTGGCCACCCTGCGCCGCACAAGTGAGAACGAGCGCGCCGCCCGCTACCAGGCCGAGGCCCAGGTGCAGGCGCTGAAGGCAGAGCACAAGGCGCGGCTGGAAGAGCTGCATCAGATGAACCAGCAGATGGAGCACAAGTTTGCCTCGCTGGCCAACGGCGTTTTGAAACAGAACTCCGAGAGTTTCCTGAGCCTGGTCAGCGAACGCTTTCAGGCGCACAGCAAGACAGCGGATGCTGATCTGGCCAAGCGCCATGCTGCGATTGAAAGCCTGGTGAAGCCGCTGGACCACAAGCTGGGTCAGTTCGGCGAGCGCATCAAGGAGATTGAGCAGGCCCGCAACGAGGCTTACGGCGCGATCCAGGTGCAGGTGAAACATCTGGCCGAAGGCCAGGCCATGCTGGGCGGCGAGACCCGCAAATTGGTGCAGGCCTTGCGCGCGCCCAAGACCCGCGGCCGCTGGGGCGAGATGCAGCTGCGGCAGGTGTTCGAGATGGCCGGCATGGCCGAACATGTCGACTACGAGCTGGAGAAAAGCGTGGGCACCGATGACGGCCTGCGCAGGCCCGACGCCGTGGTCCGTATTCCGGGTGGCAAGAGCATCGTGGTGGATGCCAAGACCCCGCTGGAGGCCTACCTGGATGCGCTGGAGGCAGAAACGCCCGAGCAGCAGCAGGCGGCGCTGGCCCGTCACGCAAACCATGTGAAGACACACGTCCGGCAGCTTGCCTCGAAATCCTATCAAAGCGCTCTGGCGGAAACGCCGGACTTTGTGGTGATGTTCATTCCTGGCGAAACCTTTGTGTCAGCCGCGGCCGAAGCGGATCCGGGGCTGATAGAATTTGCTTTTGAAAACAAAGTTTTGATTGCCACGCCAACCACTCTGATGGCTCTGGTCAAATCCATTGCCTATGGCTGGCAGCAGGAGAAGATGGCAGAGAACGCGGTCGAAGTGCAGAAGACCGCCAAGGAGCTTTATGACCGGCTGGCGACCTTCTCGAAAAACCTGGCCTCGGTCGGGCGGTCGCTGTCTTCCTCTGTGAACAACTACAACAAGGCGGTGGGCTCGCTCGAAGCCCGGGTGCTGCCCTCAGCCCGCCGGTTTGAGGCGATGGGCGTTGTGGCAAACGGGGCTGAGCTGGAAGATCCGGGCCAAGTGGAAGTCGAGCCGCGGCAGGTGGCGCTTTTGACGGAGGAGTAGATGCGGCTGCTGCAGGCGCATGCAACGGCAAGACCACAGGAGCCGGCGCTGCTGACTGCAGCTGAGGTGGAAGCCGAACGCATTGTTGCGCTTTTGCGCATTGCCGTGGCGCTGGGCCTGATGCTGGCAATGATGCTGGCCATAGATTCTGTGCGGGCAATTGAGGAGCCGCATCTGCGCCGCCAGATCGGGCTGGCGGCGGCCACGCTGCTCTCCTACCTGACGGTTGGGGGGCTGATCTATTGGGCGATCGGAAAAGGGCTGTTCAAGCCTTGGATGATCTGGCTGGCGGTCCTGGCAGACTGCGCCTTTCTGTTGCTCAACACCTTCCTGTCGCTGGTGAATACCGGGGTGCCCGGCGGTGCGCTTTTTGTGATGCCCGCCGTGTGGATGGCGCCGGTTGTGCTGGCCTTTGGCGTGCTGCGGTTCAACCCTTTGCGGCTTGCCGTGATGCTGGTGCTGATTGCTGCGGGGCTTGGCTGGATGATCCTGTGGCAGCCGCCGCAAACCACGCCGGATCTTGCCGGGCGGATCGCCCTGTCCCTGGCGCCGCCGCCCAACGTCATGCGACTGGTGATGCTGTGTCTGGCAGGTGCAGTTCTGGTGGTGGCTGCGGTGCGCATGCGGCACCTGCTGCACCGCTCGATTGAGGAAGCGCGGCAGAAGGCGAACCTGACCCGCTACCTTCCGGCCCAGCTGGCGGGCCGCCTGGCGGGCGGCGGTCTGGAAGCGCTTCAGGCGGGCCGCCAGCAGCCAATGGCAATTCTTTTCATCGACATCCGCGGCTTTACCAGCTGGTGCGAGGGGCGTGAGCCGAAGGAGGTCAGCGCTTTGATCACGGAATTCCGCGCCCGGGTGGAAGATGTCGCGGGCCGCACCAGCGGGCTGATCGACAAGTACATTGGTGACGCGGCAATGATCCTGTTTGAGGGGGAGCATGCGGCGGCGCGGGCGCTGGATTGTGCCGAAGGCCTGCTGGCGGACGTTACCGCATGGTGCCGGATGCGGGAACAGGCGGGCGGCGCCGGGCTGGCCGCCGGGATCGGGGTGCATTGGGGCGAGGTCTTCTCAGGCGTGACGGGCACTCCCGAGCGGCTGGAGTACTCCGTCTTCGGCGACACGGTGAACACCGCAGCGCGGCTTGAGCAGCTGACCAAGGTCCATGGTATGGCGCTGATTGCCTCTGAGGCGCTTTTGCGGGCAGCCGGGGCAGAGCCCGCGCGCAACGGCTGGACGGCGCTGCCCGCGGAGGTCTTGCGCGGGCGCAGCAAACAGCTCGCGCTCTTCGGCAAGGCGCAGGGCTGACCGCCGCCCCATTTGCCCCAGATCAAAGACTTAGGCGTTTGGCCCGCGGTTTGATATGCTGAGGCAGCGAACAGAAGGAGTGGAGCAATGCTGGAGATCTCAGTCCGCAAGGTGGCGCAGGTGGCGATGATGGCCCGGGAACTGGGCCGCGCGGAGGGTGAGCTGCGCGCCTTCATTGACCGGATGAGCGAGGACCAGCAGGCGGAACTGGTCGCAATTATGTGGGTCGGGCGCGGCAGCTTCGAGCCGGAAGAGCTTGGCGATGCGATCTATACTGCCCGGCAGGAAGCGACCACTCCAACCGCGGATTACCTGCTCGGCACCCCGCATCTGGCCGACAATCTGGAAGCCGGGCTGGAGGCGCTGGGCATCGACGTGAATGAAGTCGAGGAAGACGTGATCGGCCGTTGAAGCCAAGCCGCCGCGCATTCTGCGGGCGCTAAGGCCCTCGGCAGGCAGGGCGGCGCAGTCATCGCGCCATTTGTCTTTGCCGCAGCAGCCGGGGCGCTGCCCCGGACCCCGGGATATTTGAGGCCAGAAGAATAGAGGATATTGGCGCGTGCCCGCTGGTTTCCGCCAGCGGGCACGCTGGGCTGTCAGCTCTTGCTGTCAACAACCTCAAGGTGCTGCGCCAGCTTGCCGATTTCCTCCATCCATTTCGCCACCAGGACCGGATCGCTGGGCGCGGCGTGGACACCGGCGGCGATCTTGCCGTTCATGGCGGCTTCGATGGCGAAGGACACCGGGTAGGACACCAGGCGCGCCATCGCAGTGCCGCGCGCATCGCCCCAGGCATCCATCACATAGGTTTTGTGCCAGACCTCGGTGCCGTCTTTTTCGGCCTTCAGGCCCACGCAGAGGACAACCCGGTCCGGCTCGCCTTCGTCGTAGGCGTTTTCGGCCCAGAACTGGTCCGACATTTCCTTGAGGCGGGCATCGCCCTCGGGACCCGAAAGCGTCTCGACCTCCTTGAACACACCCGCCCAGGCGTCTGCCCAGCCGTTGAGGCGCAGGGTGCCGCGGACGAACTCTTTCACTTTCCAGTCTTTGCCGAACTCATACTGGGCAATGAAGGGGATCGAGTCACGGTTGGGGTAAACCTCGAAGCTTTCGGGCGCGGGCAGCGGCGCCTCGTAGGAGGAGATCGCGTCCCAGGGGCGGGCAACATCCAGCTCCTTGAAATCGCGGATCGACTTGGAGGGGGAGCGCAGCGCCTTCAGCACCCCCAGCGGCGACCAGCTGAATTTGTAGCGGAACGGGTTCGGCGTTTTGGGGATGCCGCCGCAATAGGAGATGAAGCTGATCTCGTTACCGGCGTCATAGGCATCAGAGGCCTTATAGTCCGCGACCAGCGCGTGGGCCATCAGGTGATCGATGCCCGGATCCAGCCCGACCTCGTTGATCAGGCAGACGCCGGCATCCTTGGCCTTCTGGTCCAGGGCGCGCATTTCCGGCGCGATATAGGAGGAAGACACGAAATGCGCGCCGTGCTCGATCGCCAGTTCGGCCAGCGCCACGTGCCAGTCGCCCGGCAGCATTGAGACAATGATGTCCTTGGGGCTGAGCATCTGGCCCAGGTTGGCGATGCTGAAGGCGTGGATGTTGGTGGTCAGGTCGCCTACGGCTTCGCGCGCCTTGTCGGTGGTCCGGTTCCACACCGCCACATCGTGGCCCGCTTCCAGCAGGCGGCGCAGGCCGGGGATTGCCGACAGGCCGGTGCCGCACCAGTGAATAGTCATGAGAGTACTCCCTTATCCGAATTTCAGTTTGGCCGCGACGATCACCAGCACGGCAGTCACGGCGCAGATATTTGCCAGGATCAATGGCCAGTCGCCCACCATCACCCCATAGGCCAGCCACAGAGAGACCGTGGCCAGGAACATCAGGTTCGACGGCAGCGACAAGCCGGAGGTGTCTCGGGACGCCCAGGCCTTCCAGGCCTGGGGGATCCAGCAGACGGTTCCAAGAAAGGCCGCCAGATAACCGACGTAAGGCGCGATCATTCGGGCAGGTGCTCCAGGAAGGTCGCCTTGGCCCGGCCCCAGACTCCGCTCTCCAGATCGGTCAGAGCCTGCAGCGAGGGCAGCAGCTGGGCAGCATAATCCTCAGAGCTCTCCACCGGCAGCATCGACGGCAGGTTGTCGATGGCCATGACGTCAAGCACCGGAGTTTCGGCAACGCGCAGCACGGGGGCATTCCAGGTGGTGGCGCGGTCATAGACCGGCACCGGGTTGTAATCGCTGTCCGGATCGCAGGCGACATCGCCGATGGCGGTCAGCTTGCGCTCTGCGATCAGTGCTTCACGGGAAACAAAGACCGGAGTGCCGGGACGGGCAAAGATACAGTTCAGGAACAGATCATGATCCAGAATCTGCGGGAAGGGGCCGCCGTCGGCCGTTTCTGCCATGTCCCACTTGGTGACCTGCACGCCCATCGCCTCGCAAAGGTCAGCCGCGCCGGTGCCGACACGGCCGAGCGCGCCGATCACGATGGCGGTGGGGCGGCCCTTGTTCAGGGCATCAAGCTCGCCGCCAAGTTCGGCCAGCAGCGCATCCTTTCCACCATAGACGCCAACCGGCCCGCAGATCTCGCCGCGCTGCTGGGCGGCCCAGGCCTTGAGCGTCACGGCAGCGCCAGCATAGCCAGCCCAATAGCCAAAGGCGGCAACCCGGCGGCCGGTCTCATCGACCAGGTATTCAAGATCATAAAGCGTGCCGCCGCCAGCCTTGAACCGCTCCAGCAGCGCCTTGCCGGAGTGCTGGCCCTTGAAGGCATGACCGAACATGATGTGGCGGTGCGGCAGCGGGGTGCCGTCCTCCGGCAGCTCCTTTAGGCCGAAGATGATTGCGTCCGCAGGCGCCTGGGGCCAGGAGTTTTCCGGCGCAATATCGCAGCCCGCATCGATGTAGCCCTGCAACGGGATCGCCCGCACCGAGCTTTCCTCCACCGTGACCTTGATGCCCGCGGCCAGCAGCGCCTTGGCGCCTTCGGGGGTCAGGCCGACCCGCTCTTCGTTGGGGCGCTGTTCGGCCCGTACCCACAGATGCGTCATTGTCATGTCCTTCAAAGCATTCCCTTGGCATAAACCGCGCGGACGGATCCGCGCTGTTCCATTGCCGTCATGAAGTTCTGGATTTTCGGGAAGTCCGCCACGTTGACTCCGTCGCCTTCCAGCCAGGTGCAGACCACATAGAGGTAGCAGTCGGCGAGGCTGATTTCGTCACCCAGCACAAACGGGCCGCGCAGCCCGAACTGGCTGATGTACTCGCAGGAAGCCGCCATGGTCTGGGGTACCATCTTTTGCATGTCCTTCCAGCTGGCGCGCTCCTTGGCCCAGCGGGTGCCGCGCAGCTTGTGGGCGTGGTTCACATGCATGGTGGAGGCGAGGTAGAACATCACCTCGCGCATCCGGGCCAGCCGCACCGGGTCCTGCGGGCGCAAACCAGCCTCGGGCGACACATCGGCGATGTATTCCAGCAGCGCGCCGGTCTCGGTCAGGATGCCGCCCTCCACCGCCAACGCAGGCACCCGGCCCTTGGGGTTGATCTGGCCATAGGCCGCGCCGGTCTGCTCCTTGGCGGCAAAGTCGATCTCTACTGTCTCGTACTCGATCCCGGCTTCCTCCAGCGCGATGGCCACGGCCACCGAAATGGTGTTGGGGGCGTAATACAGCTGCATGGTCTTCCTCCCGTTCGGACGTCACAGATGTGTCTGGGCAAAATGCCGGTCCGGCGCTTCCAGATGCGGCACTGCGTTGAACAAAACCGGGCTCCAGTGGCCGCCGATGGGAAACAGCCGGTGGATCGAGGTATTCATGACTGCCAGTGCAATCCGCGCCATGCCGGCAGTGTCCAGCCCCATCGCCTGCCGCAGCGCCATCGAGATCAGGCCGCCCGACGTCACCACCAGGGCGGGGCCGTCGCCTGCGGCGATCTCCTCCAGCGCCAGCCGGGTGCGGGCCTCGAAGTCTTCCCAGCTTTCATAGGGCCGGGAGATTTGCCCGTCCGCCCAGGCGGCAAAGACCTTTGGCAGGTGCTCGACAAAGCCCTCGCGTTCTTCCGGGATCGGCAGCCCGTGCTGATCGCGCATCGCCTCGGCAAGGGTGAAATACTGCATCTCGTTCAGCCGCGGATCCTGAATCGCGCCGGCATAGCCCATTGAGGCCGCAGTCTCGATATGCCGGGTCAGCGTGCCGCAATAGACGCGCGGATGATGATTGCCGCTGCTGCGCAGATGCTCGCCCAGCCAGGCCGCCTGCTGGTGGCCCAGATCGCTCAGCCGGTCATAGCTCGCCTCATCCCGGGCGCTGGTGTTGGCCTGGCCGTGGCGGATCAGGGTGATGTGGGACATGCAGGGCAGCTCCGTTGTTACCGGTGGAAGTCTTAGGGAAGGTTCCGGGCAGAGGGAAGAGAGGGTTTGGGCACTGGTCCCATCAATTCCATTGAGGGCGGCAACGTCTTGGAGCACTGTGGGCCGGTCAGTACGGAGCCCCATCATGACCCTCGACCCTCAGCGATTTCTCGATGATCTGCATGTCTTGCGCAGTTTCGGCGCGTCTGGTGTGGGGAAGGGGGTGGTACGCCAGGCATATTCAGACGCCGACATTGCAGCGCGCAGATGGCTGGCCGGGCGGATCGAAGAGGCTGGATTGGAGCCGCATTTTGACCCTCTGGGCAACCTGTTCGGGCTGGCCGGAGAGAACAGCCTGCTGGTGGGCTCGCACAGTGACAGCCAGCCCGAGGGCGGCTGGCTGGACGGGGCGCTGGGTGTGGTGGCCGGGCTGGAGATTGCCCGCGCGGCCAAAGAAGCCGGAGGGCCACCTGTCTCCTGCGTCAGCTTTCAGGATGAGGAGGGGCGGTTCGGGGTGCTGACCGGCTCGGATGTCTGGACCGGCAAGCTGGCGCTGGAGGATGCGGACGGCCTCACCGACACCGCCGGCAGCACGCTTGCGGACATGCGGGCGCGGATGGCGGATCTGGCCGGGGATTTCCTGCCGCACCGCCGGTTCACCGGGTTTCTGGAGATGCATATCGAACAGGGGCCCTATCTGGAGGAGACCGGACTTGGGCTTGGCGTCGTGACGGACATCGTCGGCATCCGCGACATGCGGATCACGTTCGAAGGGCGGCAGAACCATGCGGGCACCACGCCGATGCACCTGCGCCGGGATGCGTTCCAGGCGCTATCGGCCTTTAATACAGAGCTGAACAGCCGGTTTGCCGGTGTGGTCACGGCTGCCACGGTCTGGACCATCGGCCATGTGGCGCTGCATCCCAATGCGTCCTCAGTTGTGCCCGGGCGCGTGGAGTTTTCGATGCAGTGGCGCGATGCGGATGCCGGCCGGCTGGCACGGATGGAAACGCTCATCAAGGAAACGGCGCAGGACATCTCTGAGGAGCACGGCGTCACGGCCCTGCTTGGTCCGGTGATGGGGATCGAACCGGCGGCGATAGACGCGCGGTTTCAGGCCGGGCTGGCTGCCGCAGCGGAGGAGCTTGCGCCCGGCAAGTGGCAGAAGATGCCCTCTGGCGCCCTGCATGATGCGGCCAACCTGGCCACGGTGATGCCTGCGGGGATGCTGTTTGTGCCTTCGATCGGCGGCATCAGCCATGCTTTTGACGAGGACACTGACGAGGCGGATCTGGTGCTGGGTTTGCAAGTGCTAGACCGTGCCGCCCGGTCGCTGGCGGTCTTAACCTGAGGGCGTGCAACAGGAGCAGGGCGCTCCCGCCTGTTCCCGGTCATCCTGCCGGATGACCCTCACAGTTGGGCCGGGCGCCGCGGGCGCGGCGCGGGTCAGGTCCGGCCGTAGCCGCGCTTCAGCATCCGCTTGCGGTGCTTGTCGGCGGCCAGAGACGCCTCGCGCAGGTTGCCGTAGATGTTGATAACGCTGCGCCCGTTGCCGCCGGCCACACCCCATTCGCGCAGCACGGAAACCTCGGAAAACAAGTTCATCGCCAGCTCGATGCGGTAGAACCGCGACGGGCGCGAGGGGGCTTGGCGGTAGAGCAGACAGGTGGCCATGAAGCGATTCTACGCGCAGCGATTCGCCCGGGCAAGAGGCCAGTGGCCGCGTTATTCCGCGGCCCTCCATCTGACTGGAGTAAGCGCAGGGTTTTCAGGCAGCTTTTCTGCTTTGGCTTGGGTCAGGCCCAGTCCACATCGCCCAGAAAAATATAGCCCGCGCCATAGATCGTTTTGATCAGCCGCGGGTTCTTGGGGTCCTCGCGCAGCTTGGTGCGCAGGCGCGAAATCCGAACATCCATCGCCCGGTCGAAACTTTCACCGGCAGCACCGCCAAGCGCCTCCTGCATCTGGGCGCGGGAGATCAGCCGCTTGGGGCTGTCCAGAAACAGCCGCAAGACCTCGCCTTCGGCGTGGGAGAAGGGGGTCTCGGTGCCGGTGGCATCTTCCAGCATGTAGCGGTCAAAATGGGCGGTCCAGCCGGAAAACCGGGCGGTTTCGCTGGCGGGCGCCGCTGTGCGGGGGCCGCTGCGCAGGCGGGCGCGGACCCGGGCCACGACCTCGGCCGGATCGAACGGTTTGGTGATATAGTCATCCGCCCCAAGCTCCAGCCCTGTTACCCGGTCCTGCACCTGGGCGCGGCCGGAGATGATGATGACCGCCGCCCCTTGTTCCAGCGCCAGCCTGTGCACCAGCGCCAGCCCGTCCGTGTCGGGCAGCGACAGATCCACCAGGCAGACGTCCGGTGTCACCCGGTTCAGCGCCGCCTCGAACTCGCGCGCGCGTGCGAAGCTTTGGGTCCGGAAACCCGCATCCTCCAGCGTTTCGGTCAGGATCCGGCGGATTTCCGGCTCGTCATCCAGGATGGTGACCAGGGGGGATGTCATGCGGCGGGCTCCGGTGCGATCAATTCGGACAACTGGTGGGTGGTGAAAGGTTTGCGCAAAACCGGCCCGCATTTCAATGCCTTGCGGAACAAAGGGTCGCTGACCGGCAATGAAGTCATCAGAATGCAGGGCAGGCCGGAGCCGTCGAGCCTGGAGGCCAGGTCGATGCCGGTCGCGGAGCCTTCCAGCTTGATGTCCGACAGCACCAGCGCGATGTCCGGCAGGTCGGCGGTCAGTGCGCTGGCCTCATCAACGCTGGCGGCTTCTATCACCGAATAGCCAAGGTCGATCAGCATGTCGCGGAAGGCGGTGCGCAGTTCCTCGCTGTCCTCAACCAAAAGCGCCATGCCGCCTTTGGCGTCGGGGGCCTGGCGGTAGGGCAGCCGCAGGGTGACTGAAGCGCCGGTCAGAGTGTTGCCCAGCCGCATATCGCCGCCCGCAAGCTTGGCCATGTCGTAAACCATCGGCAGGCCCAGGCCGGAGCCTTCGCTGCCCTTGGTGGTGAAGAACGGGTTCAGGGCCTTCTCCAGTGCCTCAGAAGAGAAACCGGGGCCGGTATCGGTGACGGTGATTTCCACCCAAGTGTGCCCTACCGCGTGGGCGCTGACGGTGATCTGGCCGGAGGTGCCGCAGGCATCGCGGGCATTCAGGATCAGATTCAGCAGCGCATCCTGCAACTTGCCGCTGTCCAGCAGCAGCACCTGATCCGGCATATTGTCGAGAATGCTGAGCCCCACGCCTTGCGGAAGCGACGGGGAGGCGAGGATTTTCAGCTCCCCCAGCAGCTCATGCATATTGGTGGCCTGCGGGCGCAGGGCGCGCTGGCCGGTCATCTCGGCAATCCGGTTCAGCAGCCGTCCGCCGCGCCGCGCAGCAGACAGCGTGCCTTGGACCATTTCCGCGGCTTCCCCGTCCAGGCCGATTTTTTCCAGCTTGCCCTGCATGCCCAGAATGATGGTCAGGAGGTTGGAGAAATCATGCGCCAGGCCGCTGGTCATCTGCGCCGCCATCTCGCGGCGGCGGGCCTGCTGCAGGGCAACACGGGCCTGGGTTTCCTCGGTCACGTCCATCGACAGGATGTAGACGCCGCCCTGCTGATCCGGTGTGAAGGCTACCCGGATGCGGCGGCTGCTGTGGCTTTCGGTGAATTCGAACACCGGGCTGCCGCCTTTGTAGGCGGCCAGCAGATGCGGCTCGATCCGTTCAAAGGCGTCAGGCCCAAGCGCGTCCGAGATGTGCATGCCCAGAATATCCGAGGGGCGGCTGGGAAAGACTGAACTGAGGCGGCGGTTGGTGTAAGTGTAATAGCCGTCCGCATCCACATGGGCGATATGGGCGGGCATCATCTCGGTGGTCAGCCGGGTGCGGCCCTCGATCTCGGTCAGCTGCCGCTTGGCCTCTTCCAGCGCGGTGTTGGCAGCCTCCAGCTGGCGGTTGGCCGCAGACAGCTCCTCGGTATAGGCGATCAGCTTTTCGGACAGCTCCTCCGACCGGGCGCGCAGCAGCTGCTCTGCCCGTTTGGTGCGGGTGATGTCAGTATAGACGGTGACCCATCCGCCCTGCGGCAGAGGCGAGCCTTCGATTGAAATCATTTGCCCGTTGGGGCGCTCACGCTCCAAGTAGTGAGCCACGAAGTTCAGCGCCTGCTCGACCCGGGTCCGCACGATCTCTTCGATATCTGTTTCCGGGGCATACTCGCCGTTTTCCGCCAGAAAGCGGATGGTGTCGGCAAAGGACGCCCCGGGCTGCGTCAGGTGGTCCGGCAGATTGAACATTTCCTGAAAGCGGCGGTTGCACACGGCCAGCCGCAAATCATTGTCATAAATCGACAGCGCCTGGGCGATCAGGTTCAGCCCGGCGGTGGTCATGGCGGCGTGCTGCTTATTTGTACGGTTCATGGCTCTCCCCGGCCCATGGCTAACACCGCTGTCGAACAGGGGCAAATTGCCATTCAGCCGCGGCGGATAAACTGTGCCGCCCCCGGCAGGCCAAACCCGCCTTCTGATTGCCGGATGCAAGCTGCGGCTGCCATTCCCGCGGAACCGCATTTCAGAAAGAATCACCGGGAAATCGATTCGGCCTGTCCCCGGTCTGTGCGCATCCCGCGCAGTTTCCGCCGCGGCAGCCGCATGGCGGAAAGGGTTCCCCGCGATACGCGCCGGGATGCCTTGCGTAACAAGCTGTAAAACAAGAGGAAGACGCCTGTTACAATTCGTAAGATTTAGGAAAACTTCAGGAAAAAGTTGACGGGCTAACCTGTGGCTGTCCCTAATCGGGGCCAGAACCGCGGACGGCGGTCAGTCCGGCAGCAACGCCGGAAAGGGAGGAAAAAAAGTTGGCTCAGATGCAGATGGGCGCCGAGGGGAAGCAATCCCTGCCGGCGCTGCTTCAACGCAATGCGGCGCAATTCGCAAACGCGCCGGCCTACCGGGAAAAGGAATTCGGCATTTGGCAATGCTGGACCTGGGCCGAGACGGCAAAGGAAATTGAGGCGCTGGCGCTGGGGTTGATCAACCTTGGCGTTAACGAGGGTGATTTTGTCGCCATTATCGGCCGCAACCGCCCCTATCTCTACTGGTCGATGGTCGCCGCGCAGGCGGTGGGCGCTGTGCCGGTGCCGCTCTATCAGGATGCGGTGGCCGAGGAGATGGCCTATGTGCTGGGCCATTGCGGCGCACGTTTCGTGATCGTGGGCGATCAGGAACAGGCCGACAAGGTGATCGAGATCCAGGATCAGCTGCATCAGTTTGAGCACATGATTTACCTCGATCCGCGCGGGATGCGGAAATACGACCACACCCAGCTGCACCAGTTCAGCCATATTCAGGATCAGGGCCGGGCGGCCCGCGACGAACTGACCGGCGAACTGGCCGCGCGCCAGAACAAGCTGAACTACGACAGCACCTGCGTGATGCTTTACACCTCAGGCACCACCGGCAAGCCCAAGGGCGTGGTGCTGTCGAACCGCAATGTGATCGAAAGCGCCAAGAACTCCGCCGAGTTCGATAAGCTGACCCAAAACGAGAACATTCTTTCCTACCTACCGATGGCCTGGGTGGGCGATTTCATCTTCTCGGTCGGGCAGGCCTACTGGTGCGGTTTCTGCGTGAACTGCCCCGAAAGCGCCGACACTATGATGACCGACCTGCGCGAGATCGGCCCGACGTATTTCTTTGCGCCGCCGCGGGTCTTTGAGGGCCAGCTGACCAACGTCATGATCCGGATGGAGGACGCAAGCACCCTGAAGCGCAAAATGTTCCACCATTTCCTGGCCCACGCGAAGGAAGTCGGCGGCAAGATTCTGGACGGCAAGCCCGTCGGCATGATGGACCGCCTGAAATACGCGCTGGGCAATGCCCTGGTCTATGGACCGCTCAAGGACACGCTGGGTTATGGCCGCATTCGCGTAGGCTACACCGCGGGGGAGGCGATCGGGCCGGAGATTTTCGATTTCTACCGCTCTCTGGGCATCAACCTGAAGCAGCTGTACGGCCAGACTGAAGCCACCGTTTTCATCACCGTGCAGCCGGATGGCGAAGTGCGTGCTGACACCGTCGGCGTTCCGGCGCCGGAGGTGGAGATCAAGATCGGCGACAACGGGGAGATCTATTACCGTTCGCCGGGCACCTTCGTGGAGTATTTCAACAACCCGGAATCCACGGCCTCAACCAAGGATGCCGAAGGCTGGGTGGCCACCGGTGATGCCGGCTTCTTCGAGGAAGGCTCTGGCCACCTGCGGATCATCGACCGCGCCAAAGATGTGGGCAAGATGGCCGACGGCAGCATGTTTGCGCCCAAGTATGTGGAAAACAAGCTGAAGTTCTACCCGGACATCCTGGAAGCGGTGCTGTTCGGCAATGGCCGCGACCGGTGTGTCGCCTTTATCAACATCGACCTGACGGCCGTGGGCAACTGGGCCGAGCGCAACAATATCGCCTACGCCTCCTACCAGGAGCTGGCGGGCCATCCGAAGGTTCTGGAAACCATCCGTTCGCATGTGACGCAGGTGAACAATTCTGTTGCGGAAGACCCGATGCTGTCGGGCTGCCAGATCCACCGCTTTGTGGTGCTGCACAAGGAACTGGATGCCGATGACGGCGAGATGACCCGCACCCGCAAGGTGCGCCGCCGCATCGTGGAAGAGAAATTCGATGATATCATCACCGCGCTTTACGACGGTTCGGAAAAGGTCTCGACCGTCACGGAAGTGACCTATGAGGATGGCCGCAAGGGATCCATCAAGGCGACGCTGACCATCGTCGATGCCGAAGTGAAACCGGCAGCGGTTCACAAGGTGGCCGCGGAATGACGCACGTATCTCCGGAAATGACACCGCCCCGTGCCGGGCAGGCCGGAACGGTCTCAGATCAGGTCGGGGTTAAGCTCAGGGTGGAAGGCCGTGTTGACCACCTGCTGAATCTTGAAGGGGGAACTGAACCCGTGTGTCTGCTCAATGATGGAGGCCAGGCTTTCGGATTGGCTGAGGCCCATCTGCTTGCATTCAAGTGCCATCTTCAGAAGGCAGGAATGCTCAAGTTCGCCGAACATAACTTCGATCTCCTTGCTGCTCGTTTCCCACAAGTATCGCATGGAAATCTTAAAATTTCTATGTGGCAAAAAAATGGAGGCCGTTGTTATGCTTGATAATTCCGAGAGCTACGTCACGGAAGACGGCCGCACCATCGGCGGCGTCGTGATGGAGATGAAAAACATCACCCTGCGGTTCGGCGGCGTGGTGGCGATCAAGGACATTTCCTTTGACATCCGCGAGGGCGAAATCCGCGCGATCATCGGCCCGAACGGCGCCGGCAAGTCCTCGATGCTGAACGTGATCTCCGGTTTCTATGTGCCGCAGGAAGGCGAAGTCTGGTTCCGCGGCTCCAGGCGGCCGCAGATGAGACCTTACGAGGTGGCCCGCCAGGGCATCGCCCGGACCTTCCAGAACATCGCGCTGTTTGATGGCATGAGCGTTCTGGACAACGTCATGACCGGGCGGCTCAACTACATGAAAACAGGCCTTTTTTCGCAGGCCTTGTGGAAGGGTAAGGCGGAGAAGGAAGAGACCGAGAACCGCGAGATCGTGGAGCGGGTCATCGACTTTCTGGAGATCCAGCACATCCGCAAGACACCGGTGGCGCGGCTGCCCTACGGCCTGAAAAAGCGGGTTGAGCTGGCGCGCGCGCTGGCAGCGGAGCCGAAGCTGTTGCTGCTGGACGAGCCGATGGCCGGCATGAACGTCGAGGAGAAGGAGGACATGTCCCGCTTCATCCTGGATGTGAACGATGAATTCGGCACCACCATTGCCCTGATCGAGCACGACATGGGCGTGGTGATGGACCTCAGCGACCGGGTCGTGGTGATGGATTACGGCAAAAAGATCGGTGACGGCACGCCGGATGAGGTGCGCAATAACCAAGATGTGATCGACGCCTATCTGGGGGTCAGCCATGACTGAGCCGCAGCGCAGCAAGACCCGGCCCTGGCAGGGTGACAGCCGTACACCCCCTGTGCACCCCCTGTGCACCGCCGCAGCGCAGAATTCCGAGGAGAGCCTCTAATGCCCGAACAACTTGTCTTTGCGATGGAAGTCACGCTGAACGGCCTGATGGCGGGCGTTCTCTATGCGCTGGTCGCGCTGGGGTTTGTCCTGATCTACAAGGCCTCCGGCATCTTCAACTATGCCCAGGGCGTGATGGCGCTGTTTGCGGCGATGACCCTTGTGGGGATCATGCAGGGGCAGGTGCCCTTCTCGCATGTGATCAACGCGGTCTTTGGCGGCCATGTCACCCATTTCGGCTGGAATGTGCCCGGGGTGCTGGCGATTGCCCTCACGGTGGCGGTGATGGTGCTGCTGGCTTGGCTGGTGCAGGTGCTGGTAATGAAGCATCTGGTCGGGCAGGAGCCGATTATCCTGTTCATGGCCACCATTGGCCTGGCCTACTTCCTGGAAGGCGTGGCCGACCTGATGTGGGGCTCCGAGATCAAGACACTGGACGTAGGTCTGCCGCAGGGCATCAACCTGTGGATCGACGAGACCACCTTCAACATGTTCGGCTACGGCTTCTTTATCGACAACTTGGATATCGTGGCGACCGTCATTGCGGCGCTGCTGGTGGCGGGCCTGGTGGCCTTCAGCCAGTACACCAAACAGGGCCGTGCGATGCGTGCTGTGGCGGATGACCACCAGGCGGCGCTGTCGGTGGGCATCTCGCTGAACTTCATTTGGGTGCTGGTGTGGTCGGTCGCAGGTTTTGTGGCGCTGGTTGCGGGCATCGTCTGGGGCACCAAGTCCGGCGTGCAGTTCTCGCTGTCGCTGATCGCGCTGAAAGCGCTGCCGGTGCTGATGCTGGGCGGCTTCACCTCGATCCCCGGCGCCATCGTGGGCGGCCTGATCATCGGTGTGGGCGAGAAACTGTTCGAGTTTGCCATCGGCCCGATGGTCGGCGGCGCCACTGAGAACT
This sequence comes from Leisingera aquaemixtae, assembly GCF_006740765.1. GTDB lineage: Bacteria > Pseudomonadota > Alphaproteobacteria > Rhodobacterales > Rhodobacteraceae > Leisingera > Leisingera aquaemixtae. Next base: position 3,121,778 of record NZ_CP041159.1, on the reverse strand, counting down.
GGTTTGCCTATGTGCTGGCGCTGCTCTTCCTGGTGTTCCGTCCGCAGGGCCTGTTCGGGGAGAAGATCATTGAACGGGTCTGAGGCTCATATGATCTGCTCCCCGCGCGTTCAGCCCTCCAGCCGGCGGAAAGCGGCGATGACGATGGCGGCAAAGACGCTGGCCACCAGTGTGAAGGCGATGCTGAGATCGCCGATCACCTGCCCGGCAATGAATGTCAGCACGCCGGCGCCCAGCAGCCCGATCAGCATCAGCCCCCAGGGGCCGGGCGCGTCGCTGGACACCGCGCGCCGCTGCGGCGCGGCCTGGAACGGCGGCAGCACGGTAGCGTCCTCGACAGTTTCCAGCAGCCGGCCCTTGGCCACTGCATATTCGGATGCTGATATCCAACCCTTCTTCCGCGCGGCCTCCAGCCGCCGGATTTCCTCGAAAATCGCGGTCATTGGTCCCACTCACTTTACCCGCGCACAAGGTGGCAAAGAGATTTGGGCGAAATGTGGCGAAGCCGGGATTTCTGAAGAAGTGGTTAACGGCAGGGCGGCGGCATGAAAAAGATGATTGCCATCGTCAACGTGGTCGCCTGGGCCGGGTTCTGGGCCTTCGGCTATCTGGCGCTGACAGCGGAAAGCTACAGCGAATCCCAGGTGGTGACCGCGGCGCTTCTGGCCTCCGCCGGGCTGATCACCGGCATCATCGCCTATCTTCGGCTGGTGCGCGGCAGCGAGCGCAGCGGCTATGCCAAACCATCGGCGCGGATGACCCGCGAACAGCGTGACGCCGCGCAAGCCCAGTGGGGGCAGGTCGAATGAGTGCCGCCGCTGAAACATTCAAGACAGACACCCGGACCGGGTCCCGTTTGCAAGAGAAAGGGAGCATCTGAGACATGTTCTACCGTGAAGCCGGGGATTTCAAAGTCTCCTATGCAGATGACAGCCAGACCTTCCCGATCAAGTTCGACCGCTACCGGTACTATGTGGTGCTGGCGGTGGCCTTCGGGATCATTCCGTTCCTGATCAATGATTACTGGGCCAATGCGATCCTGCTGCCGTTCCTGATCTATTCGATTGCGGCGATCGGGCTTAATATCCTGGTCGGCTATTGCGGCCAGGTGTCCCTGGGCACCGGCGGGTTCATGGCGGTGGGGGCCTATGCCTGCTACAAGCTGATGACCGCCTTTCCGGAGGTCAGCATGTTCATCCACGTGCTGCTGGCGGGCGGCATCACCGCAGGGGTCTGCGTGCTGTTCGGCCTGCCGTCCCTTCGCATCAAGGGCTTCTACCTGGCGGTGGCGACGCTGGCGGCGCAGTTCTTTTTGGTGTGGCTGTTCAACCGGGTGCCGTGGTTCTACAACTACTCGGCCTCGGGCCAGATCAACGCGCCGGAGCGCGATACCTTCGGCATCATCATCACCGGCCCCAACGCGCCGGCCTGGGCCACCTACCTGTTCTGCCTTATCTTCCTGACCTTCTGCGCGCTGGTTGCCCGCAACCTGACCCGCGGCACCGTGGGCCGCAGCTGGATGGCGATCCGTGATATGGATATCGCGGCCGAGATCATCGGGGTGAACCCGCTGAAGGCCAAGCTGACGGCCTTTGCCGTCTCCGGCTTCTTCATCGGCATCTCCGGCGCGCTGTTCTTTGCGGTCTACCTGGGCGCGGTCGAGGTCGGCGAGGCCTTTGGCATCAACAAGTCGTTCCTGGTGCTGTTCATGGTGATCCTCGGCGGTTTGGGCTCGATCTTCGGCTCCTTTGCCGGTGCCGCCTTCCTGGTGCTGCTGCCGGTGGTGCTGAAGGTGGTGGGCGTGGACCTGCTGGGCTGGCCCACCGACATCGTGGCGCATTTCCAGCTGGTGATCGTCGGCGCGCTGATCATCGTCTTCCTGATCGCGGAGCCGCACGGGATGGCGCAGCTGTGGCGGGTTGCCAAGGAAAAACTGAGACTCTGGCCCTTCCCGCACTAAGGCGGGGCGGCACACACGCTGGCGGGGAGAAAACCAAGACCACCCCCGCCGAATGAAACCATCGGATAAGACCAAAGGGAGGATTTAAGCCGATGAAAAAGACACTGACCACACTGGCGCTTGGCGCCGCGATGGCAGCCGGTCCGGCAATGGCCGATCTGGTGTTCCCGGACCTCAGCTACCGGACCGGGCCTTATGCGGCTGGCGGCATTCCGTTCTCGGACGGCTACAACGACTATTTCACCCTGCTGAACGAGCGCGATGGCGGCATCGGCGGCGTCAAGGCCAAGGTGGTGGAATGCGAGACCGGCTATAACACCGAGAAGGGTGTGGAATGCTACGAGTCCACCAAGGGCCAGGGCGCGCTGATTTATCAGCCGCTGTCCACCGGCATCACCTATCAGCTGATCCCCAAAGTGACCGCGGACAACATCCCGCTGCACACCATGGGCTATGGCCGCACCTCGGCCGCGAACGGCCAGGTGTTCAGCCACGTGTTCAACTACCCGGCCAACTACTGGAACGGCGCATCGGGTGTGATCAACTACCTGCTGGAAGAGAACGGCGGCGATCTGAACGGCAAGAAGATTGCGCTGGTCTACCACAACTCCGCCTATGGCAAGGAGCCGATCCGCACCCTGGAGGAGCTGTCCAAGAAGCATGGCTTTGAGCTGGTTGCGCTGCCGGTCGACCATCCCGGCCAGGAGCAGAAATCGCAGTGGCTGCAGATCCGCCGCGACCGTCCCGACTATGTCGTGATGTGGGGCTGGGGCGTGATGAACCAGGTGGCGATCCAGGAAGCCGCCAACATCCGCTTCCCGATGGAGAACTTCATCGGCGTGTGGTGGTCCGGTGCCGAGCATGACGTGCTGCCCGCGGGCGACAAGGCTGATGGCTATAAGGCGGTGACCTTCCACAACGTGGGCCGCGACTTCCCGGTGTTTGACGACATCCAGAAATATGTCGTGGATGCGGGCAAAGCGGCAGGTGCCGGCGATCAGGTCGGCAACGTGCTGTACAACCGCGGCATGTATGCGGCAATGCTGGCCGCCGAAGCTGCCAAGACGGCACAGGAGATCCACGGCACCAAGGACATCACCCCTGCGATGATGCGCGACGGCATGGAAGCGCTGGTGATCGACGAGGCGAAGATGGAAGCGCTGGGAATGCCGAACTTCGGCCCGACCTTCAGCGTCTCCTGCGAAAACCACGGCGGTCCGGGTCTGGTTGGTGTGACCCAGTGGGATGCGGAGAGCAAGACCTGGTCGCTGATCTCTGACTTCAAACCGTCGGATACCGAAGTGATCGGCAAGCTGGTCGAGGAAGATTCGGCTGCTTACGCGGCAGAAAACAACATCGAACCTAACTGCAAATAACGGGCTCATGCCGGCCCCCGTCCCAGGGGGCCGGAACGAAACCGGCGCGGCGGCACGCTGCCGCGCCACTCAACGGGATCCCGGATCTGGTCCGGGACAGGCATGAGGACACGCTTTGATGCTGGATGCAGCGAACACCGCCGACGTGCAGGCCGAGACCCTGCTGGAGGTCAACAATATCGAGGTGATCTACAATCACGTGATCCTCGTCCTGAAGGGCGTGAGCCTGAATGTGCCCAAAGGCGGCATCACCGCGCTGCTGGGCGGCAACGGCGCCGGCAAGACCACAACGCTGAAGGCGGTGTCGAACCTGCTGCATTCGGAGCGCGGCGAGGTCACCAAGGGCTCTATCAAATACCGCGGCGAGGCCGTGCATGAGCAGGATCCGGCGGAGCTGGTGAAGAAGGGCGTCATCCAGGTGATGGAAGGCCGCCACTGCTTTGAGCACCTGACGGTGGAAGAGAACCTGCTCACCGGCGCTTATACACGCTCGGATGGCGGCGCGAATATCCAGAGAGACCTGGAAATGGTCTACAGCTACTTCCCGCGCCTGAAGGAGCGGCGGAAGAGCCAGGCCGGCTATACCTCGGGCGGCGAGCAGCAGATGGTGGCGATGGGCCGCGCGCTGATGTCGCGGCCGGAGACCATCTTGCTGGACGAGCCGTCGATGGGTCTGGCGCCGCAGCTGGTGGAGCAGATCTTCGAGATCGTGAAGTCGATCAATGAAAACGAGGGCGTGACCTTCCTCTTGGCGGAGCAGAACACCAACGTCGCCCTGCGCTATGCCCACTACGGCTATATCCTGGAATCGGGCCGGGTGGTGATGGACGGGCCCGCGGCGGAGCTGCGGGAGAACCCGGATGTGAAGGAATTCTACCTCGGGATGTCGGATGAAGGACGCAAGAGCTTCCGCGACGTGCGGTCCTACCGCCGCCGTAAAAGGTGGCTGAGCTGATGCGGGGAGATGACGTGATGAGCTTTTTTGACACGCTTGAAACCCGCAGCGCAGACGAACGCGCCGCAGATCTGGCCCGGGCGCTGCCGGAGCAGATCGCCCGCGCGAAAACCGCATCCGGGTATGCCGCGCTGCTGGACGGGGTGGACCCGGCCGCGGTGACCTCGGCTGAGGCCTTGGCCAAGCTGCCGGTGCTGCGCAAATCGGAGCTGAGCCGGGCGCAGGCTGAGAACCCGCCCTTTGGCGGCTTTACCGTGAAGCCCGCGCATGGCTTTGCCCATATCTTCCAAAGCCCCGGGCCGATTTACGAGCCGGGCGGGGTGGGCGGCGACTGGTGGCGGATGGGGCGGTTCCTGAACGCCGCCGGCATCGGCCAGGGCGATGTGGTGCAGAACTGCTTTGGCTACCATCTCACGCCTGCCGGCATGATCTTTGAAAACGGCGCGCGGGCGGTTGGCGCGGCGGTGCTGCCGGCCGGGACCGGCCAGACCGAACTGCAGGTGACGGCCGCACGCGACGTGGGCGCCACCGCCTATGCCGGCACGCCGGATTACCTGAAGGTGATCCTGGACAAGGCCGATGCGATGGGCGTGGAGCTGGCGTTTTCCAAGGCGGCGGTGGGCGGCGGTGCGCTGTTCCCCAGCTTGCGCCAGGAATACGCCGACCGCGGGATTACCTGCCTGCAATGCTATGCCACCGCCGATCTGGGCAATATCGCCTATGAAAGCGCGGCGATGGAGGGGATGATTGTTGACGAGCATGTGATCGTCGAAATCGTCACCCCCGGCACCGGCAATCCGGTGGCGCCGGGCGAGGTGGGCGAGGTTGTGGTCACCACGCTGAACCCCGATTACCCGCTGATCCGCTTTGCAACCGGCGATCTGTCGGCTGTCATGCCGGGTGTTTCGCCCTGCGGCCGCACCAACATGCGGATCAAGGGCTGGATGGGCCGCGCTGATCAGACCACCAAGATCAAGGGCATGTTCGTGCGCCCCGAGCAGGTGGCGGCGCTGGTTGAAAAGCATGACGAAATCGTCAAGGCCCGGGTGATTGCCAGCCGTGACGGCGAAATGGACGCGATGACCGTGCAGATCGAATCCGCTGGCGGCGACGAGGCGGCCTATGCCCGTTCGGTGATCGAAGTCCTGAAGCTTAAGGGCAAGGTCGAGGTTGTCGCGCCCGGCGCGCTGCCCAAGGACGGTCTGGTGATCGAGGACCAGCGCAGTTACGACTGACCCGGGCTGACCAGCTGAGGGAAACGGGCGCCGGATGCAGGCGCCCGTTTTCTGTTGCGCCGCCCGCCTGGGCCGCGCCGTGCTTTCCCGCTGGAATTTCTGACTGGAATAGTCGAAATAGGGCGGTGAGACCCATCATCCGGACCCTGACTGCCACAAATGACTGCTGCCAATGATCCCATAGAATACGCCCCGCACGGGCGCCGCCGCGGCGGCAAGGGCGGTGGCGGTCTGTTTGCAGTGATGGCTTGGATCGTGGCGCTGTCCTGCCTGCTGCCGATGGTGGCGGTGGCGCTGGCCGCGGCGTTTGGGGGAACGGAGACGATCCGTCATCTGGCTGAAACCGTGCTGCCGGGCTATACGCTGACGACGCTGGCGCTGGTGGCGATGGTCGGGCTTGGCACCTTTGCCATCGGCACCGGGGCTGCCTGGCTGGTGACGATGACGCGGTTCCCCGGCGCGCGCCTCCTTGAGGTTGCGCTGGTTCTGCCGCTGGCCTTCCCGGCCTATGTTCTGGCCTATGCCTATACCCACATCCTGGACCACCCCGGCATTGTGCAGGCCACCCTGCGCGAGGTGACGGGCTGGGGCCCGCGGGATTACTGGTTCCCCGAAATCCGCTCCACCGGCGGCGCGGCCGCGATGCTGGTGCTGGTGCTGTATCCCTATGTTTACCTGCTGGCGCGGGCGGCCTTCATGCAGCAGAGCGCCGGCGCCTTCCTGGCTGCCCGGGCATTGGGCAAGAATTCCTGGCAGGCGTTCTGGATGGTCAGCCTGCCGATGGCGCGGCCGGCCATTGCCTCGGGCGTGCTGCTGGCGGTGATGGAAACCATCGCGGATTTCGGCACGGTGTCCTATTTCGGAGTGCAGACCTTTGCCACCGGGATCTACACCAGCTGGTTCTCGCTCGGCGACCGGGGCGGCGCGGCGCAGCTGGCGCTGTGCCTCTTGGGCTTTGCCTTGACGCTGGCGGTGGTGGAACGCTCGACGCGCGGGCGGGCAAAGTACCACCATGCCGGCAAGCATCACACCCAGATGCCGCCGGCAGAGCTGGGCGGCATCAAGGCCGCTATGGCGGTGTTTTTTTGCGCGGTGCCGGTTGTGCTGGGCTTTCTGCTGCCGGCGGCCGTGCTCTCCCTGATGAGCCTGGAGTCTGAGCAGAACCTGCTCAGCCGCCGCTATATCGGGTTCACCAGCAATTCCATCATCCTGGCCTCGGCGGCGGCCCTGCTGACGGTGGCGGCCGCGGTCTGCCTGGGCTTCTATCAGCGCCTGAGGCCCGGCAGGCTGTCCTCCGCGGCGGCCTATTTTGCCCGGCTGGGATATGCGGTGCCGGGCGGGGTGATCGCGGTGGGGCTGATTGTGCCGTTTGCGGCGTTTGACAACGCGCTGGATGCCTGGATGCGGGAGGCCTTCGGGATCCGTACCGGGCTTTTGGTGACCGGCTCGATCTGGCTGCTGGTTGCGGCTTATGGCGTGCGTTTCATGGCGGCGGCGCTGGGGGCGTATGAGGGCGGACAGGCCACAATGCACACAAACATGGACGCAGCGGCGCGCTCACTTGGGCAGGGGCCGATGGGGATGCTGCGCCGGGTGCATCTGCCGATCCTGACGCCCAGCCTGCTGACCGCACTGCTGATCGTCTTTGTCGATGTGATGAAGGAGCTGCCCGCGACGCTGATCATGCGGCCCTTCAATTTTGACACGCTGGCGGTGCAGGCGCACCGGCTGGCAGCGGATGAACGGCTGGAGGGCGCCGCTGTGCCCTCTCTGGTGATCATGGCGGTTGGCTTGCTGCCGGTGATCCTGATCTGCCGCCAGGTGGGACGGCGGCGCTAGACGCAAGGATTCGGGAAATTCCCTGGCCCGGATCGCGGCCGGGGGGGACGGCTTATGCCGCCCACCAGGCTTCGATCTCGTCACGGGAAACCCGGTCTGCCGGACCCAGGCCCACAAGTACGGTTTCCTCCGCCTCGCAGCGCTTGGCCTCGACATGGCGGCCCACCACATGCAGCTCATAAGCGCCGCCGGTGGTCAGCACGAAGCCTTTCATCCGGTAGAGGCCTGCGGGCCGCTCTGCCAGCTTGTCCCCCAGCGCACGCCGGTCCAGCACGGTGCGGCTGCGGTGCTGCCAGGTGGCATAGGCGGGGTGGGCGGCAACCGCGCGGCCCTTGGGCAGCGGCACAATGTCAAACAGCAGCTCCGCCACGGGAGAGCCGTTCAGCACCGTCGGAGTGCGGGCGCCGGCCGATTTCAGCGCGGCGCCGAGCGAATCGGAAATCTCATCGCATTTGGTGGCGATCACCAAATCGGCGGCGCGGATTTGCTGCTCAGCCTGCGGCGCAACCAGCGGGTCGTTCAGCAGCGTTTGCGCATGTTCCGCATCCACCAGGGTGACGATCCCGCCATAGCTGAGGCCGGTTTCATTGAGAACGGAATTGACGATGGCAACCGGGTCGGAAATGCCGCTGGCTTCGATCACCACATGGTCCGGGTGTTCGGGGCGGTTCAGCACCTCCCGCAGCGCCGCTGCCAGGTCGTCGCCCATAGTGCAGCAGACGCAGCCATTGGTGAGAGCGATCTTTCCGCCGTCCGTGTCCTGGATCAGCGCGTCGTCGATATTTACCGCGCCGAAGTCATTCACGATCACGGCCAGCTTTTGCCCGTGATCCTCGGCCAGCAGCCTGTTGATCAGGGTGGTCTTGCCCGCACCCAGATACCCGCTGATAATCGTTACTGGCAACCGGTTCATAAGCTCTGGTCCCCCAGAGCGCGGCGTGCTCCTGACGGCATGTTTCCCCCCGAATTTTAAGATGCGCGAACGTATAGGCGTCAGGCGTAAACGGGTCTAGGAAAAGCTGGCGGGGCTTTGAACTTTTGCCGCCAAACAGCAGCTGGGCCACACGGGCCCCGGGCAAAGGTAAAAAAGCGCGGCTGGGGGGCCGCGCTTTCCCGGTTTTTGTGCGGGCTGGTGTTACTTCCAGCCTACGTCATTAAAGATCTTCTGTGCCTCGGGCAGGTTCCTGGCGACCTCCGACAGGTTCACGTCGTCCGGCTTGAAATGGCCAAGCGCTGCAATGGACGGGGCCAGGCCAACGCCCGGAACCGCCGGGTATTCGTCATTGCCGGCCGAGAAATACGCTTGGGCGGAATCGCTGGCGAGGTATTCCAGGAACTTGATGGCGTTGTCCTTGTTCGGGGCGTGCACGGCGACCCCGCCGCCGGACAGGTTCATATGCGCGCCTTCGGTGTTCTGCGACGGGAACAGCCAGCCGATCTGGTCGCGGTTTTCCGACACGCCCTTGACGTCTTTGCGGATCGAGCGGGCGAAGTAATAGCTGTTCGCCACGGCGATATCGCATTCGCCGGAAACCAGGCCGCGAATCTGGTCGGTGTCGCCGCCTTGCGGGTCGCGGGCCATGTTGGCGACGACGCCTTCGGCCCAGCTGCGTGCGGTGTCGGCGCCGTGATGGGTCACGATCGAGGCCAGCAGGGTCTGGTTGTAAGTGTTCTTGGAGGAGCGGATGCAGACCTTGCCCTTATAGGCGGGGTCGGCCAGGTCCAGGTAGGTCAGCGGCGGATTGGCGACCTCGTCCTTGTCGTAGAAGATGATCCGCGAGCGCTGGCTGAAGCCGAACCACTGGTTGTCCTCGTCCTGCAGATAGCCGGGCACGCGGGCCTCCAGCACATCGCTTTCGATGCTTTGCAGCACGCCTGCATCCTTGGCCCGGGTCAGGCGGGAGGTGTCGACAGTGATCAGAATGTCGGCGGGAGAGTTTTCGCCTTCAGCTGTCATCCGGGCAATCAGCTCATCCGCGTTGCCTTCAATGCGGTTGATGGTGATGCCGGTGGCCTCTTCGAACTCCGAGTAGAGCTGCTCGTCGGTGTCGTAATGACGCGAGGAGTAGATGTTCAGCTCGCCCTCGGCGGCGGCAGCGGTGGCAACGGCAGCGGTCAGTGCGCCGGCCAGTACGGTGGTAGCTTTCAGCATGTGATGTCCCGTTTGTTAATGGCTCTTTTCCGACTGAAATAGTCAATTAAAGAAATCTTCGCCGGATGCAATGAATTTCCGACAAAAGAAATCGGATAACTTGCCGCAGCACTGCTTGGGCTGGCGGTTGGGGCTTTTACAGGTCCGGGGCTGCTGTTGCTGGTTTACGCGCGGTAGGGCGGCCCGCAGGCCAGAGGCCTCTCCCGCCCGTCGCTGGACTTTTGGCAAAGTCCGCTCCCGTTGGGCGTGGCACCGCGCAAGGCGCGGTGCCACGCCCAAGGCCGCCAAGTAGTGCCCAGCGGCAGCCGGGGGGATCTGCGGGCGCGGGAGGGCTCTCTTGGCTGATTTGTAAAACACAGCCTCAAAACGCAAAAAAACCGCATCGGATGATGCGGTTTTCTGTAAGTCGCTGTGTCGGATCTTAACCCTGGCGCGCTTTGAACTTGCGCTGGGTCTTGTTGATCACGTAAACGCGGCCTTTGCGGCGCACAACCCGGCAATCGCGGTGCCGGTTCTTCAGCGAACGGAGCGAGTTCTTGACCTTCATGGTCTCTCTCCTTGTCTGCGGCGCGAACCAGCGCCTGGGTTAGCGGGTGCCGTGGCCGTGGCCAGGGCAGTGAATGGAATGGTGGGCGATACAAGGATCGAACTTGTGACCCCTTCGATGTCAACGAAGTGCTCTACCGCTGAGCTAATCGCCCACTCTGGCCTGCGCGCCATTCCTGCCCCTTAGAAGTGAAAGGGGCGCGGGGTGCCGCGCCGGTGAGGGGGTCTATAAATAGAGTCGCGCAGAGGTGCAAGAGCTTTTGACCGCAGAAATTTCCGCGATATGCTGTTTCTTGCACAAGAAGCACCGGAGCAAGGATGCCTGATACAGCGTTTTTCGTGATTTCCCCGCAGAAACTGGCCTCTGCGGTGGTTTTTGCCTCTCCCCACAGCGGTACCGATTACAGCGATTCCTTTCTGGCACAGTCGATTCTGGGGCGGAAAACCATCCGAAGCTCGGAGGACGCTTTTGTCGACCAGCTGTTCCAGGCGGCGCCGGAGTTCGGCGCGCCGCTGCTGACCGCGGTCAAGCCGCGGGCCTTTCTGGACCTGAACCGCTCGCCCGATGAGCTGGATCCGGCGGTGATCGACGGGGTGCAGCGGCGTGGGCAGAATCCGCGGGTGGCGTCAGGCCTTGGAGTGATTCCCCGGGTGGTGGCCAACGGGCGCGCGATTTACCGGGGCAAGCTGACCCTGGCCGAGGCGGAGCAGCGGATCAGTTGTTACTGGCACCCTTATCACCAAGCGCTGAAAGGGCTTCTGGAGCAGGCGCACCGGCGTTTCGGGCAGGCGATTTTGGTCGACTGCCACTCGATGCCGCATGAGGCGATCGACACCATGGCGCCAACCGGCACCGGCAAGCCGGAAGTGGTGCTGGGCGACCGGTTCGGCGCTGCGGCGGACAGCAGCGTGGTGGACCGGATCGAGGCGGCCTTTTCCGCGGCGGGGCTGAAAGTGGCCCGCAATACGCCGTTTGCCGGGGCCTATATCGCCCAGACCTACGGCCGACCGTCGCGGCGCCAGCACGCGGTCCAGATCGAGATCGACCGGGCGCTTTACATGGATGAGGCGAACATCCTTCCCAATGCAAATTTCGCGCCGCTGCAGAAGCTGCTGCGCCAGGTGACCGCTGAGATTGCGGCGATCGGGCAGAAGGAGATGCCGCTGGCGGCGGAGTGACCGGATGCGGTGCGAGGCCTACCGCAGGGCGCGGCCTTTCAGAATCGCACCCTCGCCGAACCGTTTCCGGATCGCATCCGTGGCGCGTTCCGCCTCTGCCCGTTGGCCGGCCTGCGGATCGAGCAGATCCCCGCTCTCATCGGCCTGCGATTCGGGCACCAGGTCCGAAATCCCGCAGCCCAGCAGCCGGTAGGGGCCTTCGTCGCCCACCTGGTCCAGCAGGCCGCGGGCGGTGCGGTAGATGCGGTCGGCGATCTGGGTGGGGCTGCGCAGCGTGACCCGCCGGGTCAGCGCCGAATGATTGGCGCGCTTCAGTTTGAGGGTGACAACCCGGCCCGCCAGATCTCGTGCCTTGGCCCGGTCCGAGACCTTTTCGGCCAGCCGCCACAAATGGCCGTCGAGCACCTCCAGGCTGGCGGTGTCCTCAAAGAAAGTGGTTTCATTGGAGATCGACTTGATCGGCGCATTGGCTGAAACCCGGCGCCGGTCCTGACCGCGGGCCAGGTGCCAGAGCCGGTCGCCCATGGAACCGAAACGGCTGTGCAGCGCCTCGCGGTCCCAGCGCAACAGGTCGGAGAAGGTGCGGATGCCTGCTTTGTCCAGGCTGGCCTGGGCCGCCGGGCCGATGCCCCATATCAGGCGCACCGGTTTGCCGCGCAGGAAATCGTCTGTCTCTGCCTTGCCGATCACCGAAAACCCGCGCGGCTTGTCGAGGTCGGAGGCGACCTTTGCCAGGAACTTGTTGTGGCTGAGTCCGATGGAGCCGGTGACGCCCAGTTCGTCTTTCATCCGCTTGACCAGCCGCGCCAGCATCACCGCAGGCGGCGCACCGTGCAGTTTTTCGGTGCCAGTGAGGTCCATGAAGGCCTCGTCCAGCGACAGCGGTTCCACATCCGGGGTCAGCTCATTCATCATCTTGCGGATCTCGCGGCTGACCTCGACGTAGGCGCTCATCCGCGGCTTGATCACCACCGCATCGGGGCAAAGCTTCAGCGCCTGAAACATCGGCATGGCAGAGCGCACGCCGCGGATGCGGGCGACATAGCAGGCAGTGGAAACCACCCCGCGCTTGCCGCCGCCAATGATCACCGGCTTGGTGGCCAGTTCCGGATTGTCGCGTTTCTCGACGCTGGCGTAGAAGGCGTCGCAGTCCATATGGGCGATGGTGAGGGAGAACAGCTCCTCATGCGCCTTGATCCGCGGGCTGCTGCAATGGGGGCAGCGCCGGGCGGGGAGGATCTGGCTCAGGCAGTCTCGGCAGAGGGCTTGCATGGTTTGTGGCGTGCTGTGGTTGTGGTGGGAAAAGTTTAGCTTGCGGCGGAGGGCTTGTCTTTAGCGCGGCGGATCGCCAAGTGACAGACCATGACATCAGCAGGCGAAGATTTTGCCGGTGCCAAACTGGCGGTGTTTCTAGGGCAGAACCTGCTGGTCATCCAGCGGGATGACAGGCCTGATATTCCCTATCCGGGCCATTGGGACCTGCCGGGCGGCGGCCGTGAAGCGGGCGAAACCCCGATAGCCTGCGCGCTGCGGGAAACACGGGAAGAGGTCGGGCTGGTGCTGCCGCCGGAGCTGCTGATCTGGTCCCGGGTGTACCAGCGGCCGCACGGGCGGGTTTGGTTCTTTGCAGCACATCTGCCTGCGGCGGCGGCTGGCGATGTCCGGTTCGGGGATGAAGGGCAGGGCTGGGCGCTGATGGCGCCGGAGGCCTATTGCGCGCACCCGTTGGCAGTGCCGCATTTCGCCGTGCAGCTGCGCCGGTATCTGGAGGCATGCGCCGGATAGCAGGGCCTGAAAGAAAGATCCCCCGCTGGAATGCGGGGGAAGGTGACGGGCCTCAGGAAGAAGAGCCCGTCTGGGGAGTGTCTCATCCGCAGAATCGCGCAGCCGCTGCCGTTTCGCAAAGTTTGCGGTCCCGGGCGGCGGCAGCGGCTTTTTCCGGTGTGCCTTCCGGGTCACAGGACGATTTGGCGCAGAAGATGGTGCCGCGGCAGGTTTCGCCAGTGAAAAGAGCGTGTTGACGCTGGGTGAACTGAAGGGTGGGCGGCAGGGCGCGCGGAATAGATGTGTCCGCCGCACATTATTATTTCTGCCTGTTTTTTTGGCAAAGGCCTGGTTGTGCCGTCTGCGGCGCAGGCGCATTTGTGCTGCCGGCCGCCTTGGCCGCGCAGTTGCGGTCAGACCTGCGTGCCAGCCAGTTCGGCCAGGATGGCCTCAGCCGCGGCGCGGGGGCTTTCTGCTGTCCAGATCGGGCGGCCCACGACGATATGGTCTGCGCCGTCTGCGATGGCGGACGCCGGGGTGGCGACGCGTTTCTGGTCGCCCAAGGCGGCTCCGGCGGGGCGGACGCCCGGGGTGACGATCAGCTTGCCCTCCGCCTCTGGCAGAGCGCGGATCAGCGCGGCTTCCTGCGGGCTGGCGATGACGCCGTCGGCGCCGGCGGCGAAGGCGTTGCCTGCGCGTTCCAGGACCAGGTCCTGCACCGTGCCCTGCTTGATCAGCGCCCCGTCCAGATCCTGGCGGTCGAGCGAGGTGAGGATGGTGACGGCGAGGATCTTGAGGTCCTTGCCAGCCGCGCCTTCCTTGGCGGCGCGCACCACGTACGGGTCGCCATGCACGGTGAGGAAGTCGATGTCGAACTGCGCGAGGCCCCGCACCGCGTTTTCCACGGTGGCGCCGATGTCGAACAGTTTCATGTCAAGGAAAATGCGCTTGCCGTGCTCCTGCTTCAGCTCATTGGCCAGGGCCAGGCCGCCGCCGGTCAGCATACCAAGGCCGATCTTGTAAAAGGAGACCGCATCGCCCAGCTGTTCGGCGAGCTTCAGCCCTGCCAGGGCGTTGGGGACGTCCATGGCAACAATCAGGCGGTCGTCGGCGCGCGGGGCTTGGGTCATGGGATCGTCCTTTGTGGCAGCTGTGGCGTGAAACTGGCGTTTCATACGCAAGGGGCGGGCATTCGGCAAGGTGGCGCCGCGGCAGGCGGGCGCTCCCGCATCTGAACAGGCCCCGTCCGGGGCCTATTGCAGATTTTGGGCCCGGCGCCGCGCTGCCGCGCGGCGCAGTTGCGTCCGGGGCTGCGGGCAGGGGGCAAAGTTGACGCAGGTCAGGGATTTCCTCACCTTTTGCGGGCATGATGATCTTGAAGCGGCGGCAACGCTTCCCACATCTAATGCCGAGGCCCGGACCGGGGCGTGCCGCAAAGCGGGCGCTGCCAGCAACGCGGGCGCTTGAAAAAGGAGAGCAAGATGGACTTGAACAAGTTCACGGAGCGTGCACGGGGGTTCGTGCAGGCAGCGCAGACGATTGCGATGCGCGAGGGGCACCAGCGGCTGGTGCCAGAGCATATTCTGAAAGCATTGATGGACGACGATCAGGGACTGGCAAGCAACCTGATCTCCCGCGCGGGCGGTGTGCCTGCACGCGTCGCAGAGGCCGTTGATGCGGCTGTTGCCAAGCAGCCCAAGGTGAGCGGCGATGCCGCGCAGATCTATCTGGACGGCCAGACTGCCAAGGTGCTGGATGAGGCCGCCAGGATTGCCGAAAAGGCGGGCGACAGCTTTGTGCCGGTGGAACGGCTGCTGATGGCGCTGTGCATGGTGAAATCCAAGGCCAAGGAGGCGCTGGAGGCGGGTGAAGTGTCCGCCCAAAAGCTCAACGAGGCGATCAATGATATCCGCAAGGGGCGCACAGCCGACTCGGCAACCGCCGAGGAAGGCTATGACGCGCTGAAGAAATACGCCCGCGACCTGACCGAAGCGGCGCGCGAGGGCAAGATCGACCCGATCATCGGGCGGGACGAGGAAATCCGCCGCTCAATGCAGGTGCTGTCGCGCCGGACCAAGAACAATCCGGTGCTGATCGGTGAGCCGGGCGTGGGTAAGACCGCGATTGCCGAGGGCATGGCACTGCGCATCATCAACGGCGATGTGCCGGAATCCCTGCGCGACAAGAAGCTCTTGGCGCTCGACATGGGGGCGCTGATCGCCGGTGCGAAATACCGTGGCGAGTTCGAGGAGCGGCTGAAGGCGGTGCTGACCGAAGTCACCGAGGCTGCGGGTGAGATCATCCTGTTCATCGACGAGATGCACACGCTGGTCGGCGCGGGCAAATCGGATGGCGCCATGGATGCGGCCAACCTGATCAAGCCGGCGCTGGCGCGCGGCGAGCTGCATTGCATCGGGGCCACCACGCTGGATGAATACCGCAAGTACGTTGAGAAGGATGCAGCCCTGGCCCGCCGGTTCCAGCCGGTGATGGTGACGGAGCCGACGGTGGAGGACACCGTGTCGATCCTGCGCGGCATCAAGGAGAAGTATGAGCTGCACCACGGGGTGCGCATTGCCGATGCGGCACTGGTTGCGGCGGCGACGCTGTCGAACCGCTATATCACCGACCGCTTCCTGCCGGACAAGGCGATCGATCTGATGGACGAGGCCGCCTCCCGCCTGCGGATGCAGGTGGATTCGAAGCCGGAAGAGCTGGATGCGCTGGACCGTCAGATCCTGCAGTTGCAGATCGAGGAAGAGGCGCTGAAGCTGGAGGAGGATGCCGCCTCCAAGGACCGGCTGGAAAAGCTGCAAAAGGAACTCTCGGACCTGCAGGAGCAGTCCGCGGAGATGACCGCGCAGTGGCAGTCGGAGCGCGACAAGCTGGCCTCGGCCCGCGACCTGAAGGAGCAGCTGGACCGCGCCCGCGCGGAGCTCGACATTGCCAAGCGGGAGGGCAACCTGGCCAAGGCCGGTGAGCTGTCCTACGGCGTGATCCCGGGGCTGGAGAAGCAGCTGGCCGGTGCCGAGCAGAAGGAAGAGCAGGGGCTGATGGTCGAGGAGGCCGTGCGCCCCGAGCAGATCGCCGCTGTGGTCGAGCGCTGGACCGGTATTCCGACCTCCAAGATGCTGGAGGGCGAGCGCGACAAGCTGTTGCGCATGGAAGATGAGCTGCACCGCCGGGTGATCGGCCAGAATACGGCTGTCACCGCGGTCGCCAACTCGGTGCGCCGGGCGCGGGCGGGTCTGAATGACGAGAACCGGCCGCTGGGCTCGTTCCTGTTCCTCGGTCCGACCGGCGTGGGTAAGACCGAGCTGACCAAAGCGGTTGCCGGCTTCCTGTTTGACGACGAGCACGCGATGGTGCGGATCGACATGTCGGAGTACATGGAGAAGCACTCGGTCGCCCGGCTGATCGGCGCGCCTCCGGGCTATGTCGGCTATGACGAGGGCGGGGCGCTGACCGAGGCCGTTCGCCGCCGTCCCTATCAGGTGGTGCTGTTCGACGAGGTCGAAAAGGCGCATCCCGACGTGTTCAACGTGCTGCTGCAGGTGCTGGACGACGGTATGCTGACCGATGGCCAGGGCCGCACCGTCGACTTCAAGCAGACGCTGATTGTGCTCACCTCGAACCTTGGCGCGCAAGCGCTGAGCCAGCTGCCGGACGGGGCCGATGCCTCGGAGGCCAAGCGCGACGTGATGGATGCGGTGCGTGCCCACTTCCGGCCCGAGTTCCTCAACCGTCTGGATGAGACCATCATCTTCGACCGCCTGAACCGCAAGGACATGGACGGCATCGTCGAGATCCAGCTAGCCCGGCTGCTCAAGCGGCTGGCGGGGCGCAAGATCACGCTGGAGGTGGACGAGGCGGCCAAGACCTGGCTGGCGGATGAGGGCTATGACCCGGTGTTCGGCGCCCGGCCGCTGAAGCGGGTGATCCAGCGCGCGCTGCAGAACCCGCTGGCCGAGGCCCTTCTGGGCGGCGAGATCAAGGATGGCGACACCGTCCCGGTCACGGCCGGCAGCGAGGGACTGATCATCGGCGAGCGGCTGGGGACCAGCGGCAGGCCGCGTCCCGACGATGCCGTTGTGCATTAACACCAGAACCTGAACCGGAAAGGCCCGCCCTGAGTGGCGGGCCTTTTCTTGTTTGCCGAACGGCGCGTTTTGCGGTCGTGGCGATAAGCGCTAGACTGGCAGCTGTTCCTAACGCAGGCGCCGGTTCCATGATGCATTCCGGGCGCAGAGCGGCCTTTGCCGTATTCCTCCTCGTGCTGCTGTGCGGCGCGCTGGCGGCCTTTGTGCTGGATGGGCAGGCGCGCCCGGTGGAGGAGATGGCGGCTTGGCTGCGCAGCACGGGCGCCTGGGCGCCGCTGGCAGTGATCGTTCTGATGGTGGTGCATTCCTTTGTGCCGTTTCCGGCGGAAATCCTGGCGTTGTGCGCGGGGGCACTCTTTGGCACGCTGCTGGGGGCGGTGCTGATCTGGGCCGGGGCAATGCTTGGCGCGCTGGTGGCCTTTGGGCTGGCGCGCCGTCTGGGGCAGGAGACGGTCCGGTCCTGGCTCAGCGAGGCGCAGACGCGGCAGCTGGATGCCTGGACCGAGGAGCGGGGCGCCCTGGCGCTGCTGGCCGCGCGTCTTATCCCGGTGATCGCCTTCAACCTGATCAATTACGCCGCAGGACTGACCCGGGTCCGCCTTTGGACCTTTGTGTGGACCACGGCGCTGGGCATTCTGCCGGTGACGCTGCTGTGCACGTGGTTCGGGGCGCAGATGCTGGACATGGACTGGCCGGTGCTGGCGGCGGTTTCAGCCGGGCTGCTGATTGTCCTGGTTGTCATGCACCGGCTGGCGCGGCCTTGGATCTGAAACCAGGCCGGGCAATGCGGAATATCGGGGATTAACTGCCCGCCGCCGCTTCCTTCACCATCCGCCGCTCATACTTCCGGCGCAGGACCTCCAGGCGCGGCTCCCAGTCGTAACGGGGGTCCTCAGTGGTAGCTGACCAGTAGAGCTTGCCGCCATAGCGCCAGGGATCAAGCACGATGCCGTCATATATGCCATCGCCGTTGGCGGCGATCACCGCGGTGCTGTGATCGATACGGAAATCGCTTTTCGGCTCGGCAATGGCGCGCAGCATCGAAAGCGTTTGAAAGTTCTCCTGGTTGAGGCGCGCCTGCATGTCCTCGGCGTAGTGAACGCAGACGCCGCGCGCCTTGACGCCGCTGTTCACCAGTGTGTTGTGGATGATCGGCGAGGTGGTGACATCGTACTGCTTGGCCAGCTGGGCAGAGTAGCTGTAGGCGATTTCTGCTGCACGGCGCGCCTCGCCCGGGTCGACCCCGGTATCCAGCGACTGCAGAGCGAGAGACAGCTCTTCGACATCGTTCTTGGTTGCAGTGGGAGGCGTGCCGCAGCCAGCCAGCGTTGCCGCTGCCAGTATCATCAGGGAAGCGAGGTAGGATTTCATAAGTGCTCTGCCCGTGCCGGAAATTCTGTTTCCGGCCAGCATACTGAAATCATACGGGCAGTGCAGCGGGGAAAATTCCCGGCCGGCGGATTATTCCTCGATCGCGTCCTGGACGATACCGTCCAGCAGGTCCTGGATCACCTGCATCTCTCCCTCGGGGAAGGAGCGGAACCCGATGGTGACCTCCTGCGTGTCCGGCAGCTGGGCCACGAAGATGTTATAGGGGCAGAAGGAGATATTCATCGGATCCGCCTCCATCACCTCGCGCGACAGCTGGGCGGAGCAGAAGGAGAACACCTGCGCGTTCTGAAACAAAACCACGTCAGAGCCGACATCGGCGCGGGTGCGCTCCAGCATATCGCCCACGTGGCTGACATGGTCGACCACCAGCCCGCGGTTGGTGATGGCGCTTTCCAGGCCGAAGATCACATCGTCATAGGCCAGCTCTGTGGTGTAGAGCGCGGCCTCCTGCGCTGCGGCGGGTTGGGCGATGAGGGCGAGGGCTGCTGCGGCGATGCGCTTTTTCACGGTTCGTCTCCCTGGATGGCCGCCGGGCGGAAGCGCCGGCGCGGCCGGTTGCGTCAAACATATTTTGATGTTTGCATGGGATGGGCCGGCCCGTCACCGGGAAAATTGCCGCGGTGCCGTTTTCCTGCTTCCCGCGTTGACCGCCGGTAAAGCCGCGAGCGTTACGTTACAGATCTCTCGCGCAGTCGTGACAGGATATGTTTTGGGTTTTGCGCGGGGCGCCGCTACCTCAGATATGACAGAAAATCAGGAGAGCTGGATGGCCCGCCGCTGGACCAACAATTTGACCCTTGCAGATGCAACCCCGCAAGCTGCGTTCTGGAACCGCCGCCGGATCATGGCCGGGCTCGCGGGCAGCGGTCTGGCCGCGGCGCTGGGCAGCCAGGCAGAGGCGGAACTGGCACAGGCGGAACAGGCCGGGGCGGAACAGGCGCTGGAGCCCAACACCTGGGAGGAGGTGACCAGCTACTGCAATTTCTATGAGTTCGGCACCGGCAAGGGGGACCCCTCCGAATATGCCGGCCGGATGACCACCGACCCCTGGAGTGTTGCCATCGACGGGATGGTCGACAAGCCCGGTGAGTATTCCTTCGAGCAGATCCTGGATGAAATGACCCTGGAGGAGCGCATCTACCGGTTCCGCTGTGTTGAGGCGTGGTCGATGGTGGTGCCTTGGCAGGGGTTCGAACTGGCCGACCTGCTGACCCTGGCGGGCGTGCAGGAAGGTGCAAAATACGTGGCCTTCGAGACCTTGTACCGGCCGTCCGAAATGCCGGGCACCGCTTATAAGGTGCTTGACTGGCCCTACCGCGAAGGGCTGCGCCTGGACGAGGCGATGCATCCGCTGACGATCATGGCAACCGGCGTGTTCGGTCAGCCGCTGCCCAACCAGAACGGCGCGCCGCTGCGGCTGGTGGTGCCATGGAAATACGGCTTCAAGTCGATCAAGTCGGTTGTGCGGATCACCTTGACCGATCAAGAGCCGCCAACCAGCTGGAATATGGCCAACCCGCGCGAATACGGCTTCTATAGTAATGTGAACCCGGATGTCTCGCACCCGCGCTGGAGCCAGGCCAGCGAGCGCCGCATCGGCGGGGGGCTGTTTGCCCGCCGCCAGCCGACGCTGATGTTCAATGGATATGAGGCCGAGGTAGCCGCCCTTTATGAAGGCATGGACCTGAGCGAGTATTTCTGAGGAGGCCGCGGATGGCGTTTGCAAACCAGCTTATCCGGCGCCTGCCCGTCTGGGCGGTCTACCTTCTGGGCGCGCTGCCGGCGCCCTGGCTGTTTTATCTTGGCCTGACCGGCGGCCTTGGCGTGGAACCGGTCAAGGCGCTGGAGCATAAATACGGGGAACTGGCGCTGCAGCTCCTGATCCTGACGCTGGCCATCTCACCGCTGCGCCGCCTGCTGGGTCTCAACCTGCTGAAGTTCCGCCGGGCGGCCGGGCTGCTGTGCTTCTTTTACGTCCTGTGCCATCTGCTGGTCTGGCTGGTGCTGGATGTGCAGATCGTGAGCCAGATCCTTACCGATATTGCCAAGCGGCCCTATATCACCATCGGCATGGGCGCCTTTGTTCTGATGCTGCCGCTGGCCTTGACCTCCAGCAATCTTGCTGTCCGCAAGCTTGGCCGCGCCTGGTCCCGGCTGCACCGGCTGACCTATGCCGCTGCGGTGCTTGGGGCTGCGCACTATGTAATGCTGTCGAAAGGGTTCCAGATTGAGCCGCTGATCTACCTGGGGCTTGTGCTGTTCCTGCTGGCGCTGCGCCTGGCCGGCAGCCGCTGGCTGAGACAGGCCGCGGGCGTGGGCGTCTAAGGCCGGACCTGTATACGAGGCTTTTGGAAGACCCATGGGGGGCAGCCATTTGGCTGCCCTTTTTCTTTTCGGCTGTGCGCTGTTTGTCCTTTGGCCGGTTTGGCCCTGGCGATTCCGGGCGGGCGGAGGGGGTTTTGGGGGTGTTTGGTGCGATTCCGGGGTGGTGTGTCTGTGGATAAGGGGTGCCGAGTCTGTGGGTAAGTGGGCCGGGGGGCTTTCCCGGGGTGTTCGGGGTGGTTTGCGCTGCGGGGGTGGGGCGGAAAGAGGGTCAGGGGTGCTGACTTTGTTTTGGTGTAAGTTGTTGATTTTGTTGGGTACGTGATTTTTCTTTGCGGAATTCTGCGTTTTTCTGAATTTTGGGGTTGCGGGTCTGCGGGGGTATCCGTAAAAGCCCCCTCACCGGCGGCGCTGAGGCGCTGCTGAGACACACCGGACGGGACGCTGAGCCAGACAGGGCGACGCGGTAACGGATCGGGAAACACACTGGAGAGACGGTGGGACACGCTGGAGAGACGGCGGCATCTGAGGGTTTGAAGAGGCGGGCGCGCCGGAAGATTGGCGCATCGGTCTGGTTTTTGGCCTCTGGGTGTTTGCTCTTTGACATTGATGGATAACTGAAGAGATATGCGGGCGGTCACGGTTCATTTCGATGGATCAGACTTCTGTATATCGCGCCACTAGGGTTCCGGCCCGATGATGTGGTGTCAGCTTCACTGTTTGTTCGGCTTTCGGTGCCTTTGGTACTGAAGCACAGACAAACAGAGACTTTCATCAGGATTAGCCTCCTGGTGAAGATGTGCAGAGGTTCGAACGTCAAGGATACGCTTTAACGAGCGTTTCAACTTGAGAGTTTGATCCTGGCTCAGAACGAACGCTGGCGGCAGGCCTAACACATGCAAGTCGAGCGCGCCCTTCGGGGTGAGCGGCGGACGGGTTAGTAACGCGTGGGAACGTGCCCTTCTCTAAGGAATAGCCACTGGAAACGGTGAGTAATACCTTATACGCCCTTCGGGGGAAAGATTTATCGGAGAAGGATCGGCCCGCGTTAGATTAGGTAGTTGGTGGGGTAATGGCCTACCAAGCCTACGATCTATAGCTGGTTTTAGAGGATGATCAGCAACACTGGGACTGAGACACGGCCCAGACTCCTACGGGAGGCAGCAGTGGGGAATCTTGGACAATGGGCGCAAGCCTGATCCAGCCATGCCGCGTGAGTGATGAAGGCCTTAGGGTCGTAAAGCTCTTTCGCCTGTGATGATAATGACAGTAGCAGGTAAAGAAACCCCGGCTAACTCCGTGCCAGCAGCCGCGGTAATACGGAGGGGGTTAGCGTTGTTCGGAATTACTGGGCGTAAAGCGCGCGTAGGCGGACTGGAAAGTTGGGGGTGAAATCCCAGGGCTCAACCCTGGAACTGCCTCCAAAACTCCCAGTCTTGAGTTCGAGAGAGGTGAGTGGAATTCCGAGTGTAGAGGTGAAATTCGTAGATATTCGGAGGAACACCAGTGGCGAAGGCGGCTCACTGGCTCGATACTGACGCTGAGGTGCGAAAGTGTGGGGAGCAAACAGGATTAGATACCCTGGTAGTCCACACCGTAAACGATGAATGCCAGACGTCGGCTAGCATGCTAGTCGGTGTCACACCTAACGGATTAAGCATTCCGCCTGGGGAGTACGGCCGCAAGGTTAAAACTCAAAGGAATTGACGGGGGCCCGCACAAGCGGTGGAGCATGTGGTTTAATTCGAAGCAACGCGCAGAACCTTACCAACCCTTGACATCCTCGGACCGCCAGAGAGATCTGGTTTTCACTTCGGTGACCGAGTGACAGGTGCTGCATGGCTGTCGTCAGCTCGTGTCGTGAGATGTTCGGTTAAGTCCGGCAACGAGCGCAACCCACATCCTTAGTTGCCAGCAGTTCGGCTGGGCACTCTAAGGAAACTGCCCGTGATAAGCGGGAGGAAGGTGTGGATGACGTCAAGTCCTCATGGCCCTTACGGGTTGGGCTACACACGTGCTACAATGGCAGTGACAATGGGTTAATCCCAAAAAACTGTCTCAGTTCGGATTGTCGTCTGCAACTCGGCGGCATGAAGTCGGAATCGCTAGTAATCGCGTAACAGCATGACGCGGTGAATACGTTCCCGGGCCTTGTACACACCGCCCGTCACACCATGGGAGTTGGGTTTACCCGAAGGCCGTGCGCCAACCTTTCGAGGAGGCAGCGGACCACGGTGAGCTCAGCGACTGGGGTGAAGTCGTAACAAGGTAGCCGTAGGGGAACCTGCGGCTGGATCACCTCCTTTCTAAGGATGATGCTAGCATCACGGAGCTTGCTCCTGATCGTGCATCACTTAGCAGAAGACCAGCAAACAAAGCTGGTCGCATACGGACCGGACCGTCCTCATATCTCTTCAGAAAACATCGGATGCCTGCCCGGCAGGGGTCCAAAAGCAAGGGGCCTTAGCTCAGCTGGGAGAGCGCCTGATTTGCATTCAGGAGGTCAGGAGTTCGATCCTCCTAGGCTCCACCACTCATGCAAACGGCCCGGACAATATGGGTCGGTAGCTCAGGTGGTTAGAGCGCACGCCTGATAAGCGTGAGGCCGGAGGTTCAAGTCCTCCTCGACCCACCACTTCCCCGGAAGTGGCCATATGGAAGAACATATCTTCAAGCAGTTGCTGACTGTTTGAACGTCTGTTCTTCAGACGCACACATTGACATCGTTAAGAGAGATACAATCAACAATACTGTTGGCGCCCCGCGTGAGGGGAGAGCCTCAGTGAGGTGCCGATCTTCTTCGGAAGTGACGCGAGCCTGTGCACATGCCCCTTTCCTCGGGCATCCACGGGTCTGCCTGGCTGAAAAAACAGTGTTGTCCAAGTCAAGTACACTAACCCGCATGATCGCACGATCATGCAACAAGTTCTCAACCACCGACATGGTTGAGAGCGGGATAGTTTGCTTTTTGGTTCAGAAATAGAGGCGCCGGTTTCTTACCAGCTTCCGGTGCCGCGGCAGTTTGCACTGTCTCTTTCTGGATCAAATCAAGCGCGAGAAGGGCGTTTGGTGGATGCCTTGGCAGTAAGAGGCGATGAAAGACGTGATACCCTGCGATAAGCTTGGGGGAGCCGGGAATAGGCTTTGATCCCAAGATCTCTGAATGGGGGAACCCACCTGAAAGTTTGTTATAATAGCCGCAAGGCTGCTTATAATGGGCTTAACCAGGTACTTAAGGACTGAATACATAGGTCTTTAAGAGCAAACCCGGGGAACTGAAACATCTAAGTACCCGGAGGAAAGGACATCAATAGAGACTCCGTTAGTAGCGGCGAGCGAACGCGGACCAGCCGAGCCTGATGAGTGACCAGAATGCGTTGGGAAACGCAGCCAGAGCGGGTGACAGCCCCGTATGGGAAGCTCTGAGGGACGTATTAAGTAGGGCGGGACACGTGAAATCCTGTTCGAAGACCGGAGGACCACCTCCGAAGGCTAAGTACTCCTTACTGACCGATAGCGAACCAGTACCGTGAGGGAAAGGTGAAAAGCACCCCGGCGAGGGGAGTGAAACAGTACCTGAAACCGAACGCCTACAATCAGTTGGAGGCCCCTTGAGGGCTGACAGCGTACCTTTTGTATAATGGGTCATCGACTTGGTCTCACGAGCAAGCTTAAGCCGCTAGGCGGAGGCGCAGCGAAAGCGAGTCTTAATAGGGCGCATGAGTTCGTGGGATCAGACCCGAAACCGAGTGATCTAGGCATGGCCAGGCTGAAGATGCGGTAACACGCATTGGAGGGCCGAACCCACATCCGTTGAAAAGGATCGGGATGAGCTGTGCCTAGGGGTGAAAGGCCAATCAAACTCGGAGATAGCTGGTTCTCTGCGAAATCTATTTAGGTAGAGCGTCATCCGAATACCCCGGGGGGTAGAGCACTGGATGGGTAATGGGGCCCCACAGGCTTACTGATCCTAACCAAACTCCGAATACCCGGGAGTACTAGATGGCAGACACACGGCGGATGCTAACGTCCGTCGTGGAGAGGGAAACAACCCTGACCTCCGGCTAAGGCCCCCAATTCATGGCTAAGTGGGAAAGCAGGTGAGACGTCCAAAACAACCAGGAGGTTGGCTTAGAAGCAGCCATCCTTTAAAGATAGCGTAACAGCTCACTGGTCTAATTAAGATGTCTTGCGGCGAAGATGTAACGGGGCTCAAGCCATGAGCCGAAGCCGAGGATGCACATAGTGCATGGTAGCAGAGCGTAGTGTGACATAGTTCCATGCGTCCTTACTTTCCTCCGGGAAAGATTGGACGCAAGGAGCTTTCGATGAAGCCGGGGCGTGAGCCATCCGGTGGAGAGATCACTAGCGAGAATGATGACATGAGTAGCGACAAAGAGTGTGAGAGACACTCTCGCCGAAAGTCCAAGGGTTCCTGCTTAAAGCTAATCTGAGCAGGGTAAGCCGGCCCCTAAGCCGAGGCCGAAAGGCGTAGGCGATGGGAACCACGTTAATATTCGTGGGCCAGGAGGATGTGACGG
Organism: Leisingera aquaemixtae; assembly: GCF_006740765.1. Classification (GTDB taxonomy): domain Bacteria; phylum Pseudomonadota; class Alphaproteobacteria; order Rhodobacterales; family Rhodobacteraceae; genus Leisingera; species Leisingera aquaemixtae. The sequence goes on along the minus strand of NZ_CP041159.1, from coordinate 3,096,417 downwards.
ATCGTGAGGGTAGTTCATTCTTATCGGATTGAATGGGCTGCTGATCGGTTCCTGGAAATAGCCCTCCATCAGACCGTACCCTAAACCGACACAGGTGGACTGGTAGAGAATACCAAGGCGCTTGAGAGAACGATGTTGAAGGAACTCGGCAAAATACCTCCGTAAGTTCGCGAGAAGGAGGCCCGGGTTCAAGGCAACTTGGATCCGGGGGCACAAACCAGGGGGTGGCGACTGTTTATTAAAAACACAGGGCTCTGCGAAGCCGCAAGGCGACGTATAGGGTCTGACGCCTGCCCGGTGCCTGAAGGTTAAAAGGAGGGGTGAGAGCTCCGAATTGAAGCCCAGGTAAACGGCGGCCGTAACTATAACGGTCCTAAGGTAGCGAAATTCCTTGTCGGGTAAGTTCCGACCTGCACGAATGGCGTAACGACTTCCCCGCTGTCTCCAACATCGACTCAGCGAAATTGAATTGCCTGTCAAGATGCAGGCTTCCCGCGGTTAGACGGAAAGACCCCGTGCACCTTTACTACAGCTTCGCACTGGCATCAGGATTGTGATGTGCAGGATAGGTGGTAGGCATCGAAGCCGGAACGCAAGTTCCGGTGGAGCCTCCCTTGAGATACCACCCTTCGCACTCTTGATGTCTAACCGCGGTCCGTTATCCGGATCCGGGACCCTGCGTGGCGGGTAGTTTGACTGGGGCGGTCGCCTCCTAAAGAGTAACGGAGGCGCGCGAAGGTTGGCTCAGAGCGGTCGGAAATCGCTCGTTGAGTGCAATGGCAGAAGCCAGCCTGACTGCAAGACTGACAAGTCGAGCAGAGACGAAAGTCGGCCATAGTGATCCGGTGGTCCCGCGTGGAAGGGCCATCGCTCAACGGATAAAAGGTACGCCGGGGATAACAGGCTGATACTGCCCAAGAGTCCATATCGACGGCAGTGTTTGGCACCTCGATGTCGGCTCATCTCATCCTGGGGCTGGAGCAGGTCCCAAGGGTACGGCTGTTCGCCGTTTAAAGAGGTACGTGAGCTGGGTTTAGAACGTCGTGAGACAGTTCGGTCCCTATCTGCCGTGGGTGCAGGATACTTGAGAGGAGTTGCCCCTAGTACGAGAGGACCGGGGTGAACGATCCACTGGTGGACCAGTTGTTATGCCAATAGCAGTGCTGGGTAGCTATGATCGGACAGGATAACCGCTGAAGGCATCTAAGCGGGAAGCCCCCCTCAAAACAAGGTATCCCTGAGGGCCGTGGAAGACCACCACGCCGATAGGCCGGAGGTGTAAGCGCAGCAATGCGTTCAGCTGACCGGTACTAATCGCCCGATAGGCTTGATTTGATCCAGTAACAGACAGTGTTACGAAAACCAAACAAGCAAACCATCCCAAAAAAACACGGACAACGTTGATTGTACTGCCTTCCGCTTTTGGAAACGCCTCCTGACACAACAGGGGGGCGGCAACGCATGTTTACTGCGTAAACACGCTGCCTGCCGCCAAATCCAAAAGCCGAAGGCTTTTGGATTTTTCTTGGTTTGGTGGCCACAGCACAAGTGAAACACCCGGTCCCATCCCGAACCCGGAAGTTAAGCACTGTCGCGCCGATGGTACTTGGGCTCAAGCCCTGGGAGAGTAGGTCACCGCCAAACCTAGTAAAATCCAAAAACTCTCAAAAACGATGACTGAACCAGACCCGCCGCTGCGCACACCGCAAGCGGCGGTTTTGCGTTCCAAAAACCGGAAAACAACAGCCCGAACGAAGCCCGGACAGAGCCGAACCGGGGCGCCGGGGCCGTGATGTGATCCCCGATGACGTGCTCCCCTGAAAAGTCCGCGGTTTGAAGTGGACTTGCCCGGATTTAGTGGAGAGCACCAACTGAGGAACCAGGAGGTGTTCTATGGGAAACGGAAACAGACCGGCGCCGGAATTTCGGCGTGAAGCGGTTCGGCTGGCGCTGACCAGCGGACTCACACGACGTGAAGTTGCAGATGATCTCGGCATTGGCCTCTCAACGCTGACGCGATGGGTGAGGCAGGATCGGGATGCCGAGGAGCCTGCGGAAGCCCAGGCCGATCTGCGAGCCGAGCTGAAGCGGCTGCGCAAGGAGAATGCGGTGCTGAAGCAGGAGCGCGACATCCTAAAAAGAGCCGCAGCCTTCTCCGCTTCGATGAGCTTTGCCTTCATCGAAGCGGAGAAGGCAAAGCTCTCCCATCAGCCGTATGTGCCAGACTCTGGGTGTCAGCCAGAGCGGCTTCTTTGCATGGCGGGAAGCCGAACTTCCGAGGCCAAGAATGAGGTCCCCCTCCCAATGCCCTGGCACTGCCCTATCTCCGATCTCTGCGGGGCGGTTGCTGATCATCAGCGCATCCGCAATGAACGGCTTACCTCGCTTTCGGCCGCGTTCACGGGGGAGACGCAGAGCGCGGCCACGGGAGCAGAAACACCTGCTGCTACAGCCGCCTCTTCGCTGGAGAGACCTGCTGCGACACCCTGCCAGAACCGGCATAAATTCTCACGCTGCCAGACTGGTGGACGTCCTGGCGAGGACAATTTACGCCGCGTCGAGCGCTCGGATTTCCGTCTTCCTGTCATCATCTACACCTCCAAGAACGGGGTGTTGCGACGACCGGTTGAATCCGCCCAATACTGCTCTGTCGATTACCAAGCCGAGCTTCGCAAACGCGGCATCCTGATCTCGACGAGCAGCAAGGGGAACTGCTACGACAATTCGATGGTCGAGACCTTCTTCAAGACCATCAAGTCGGAGCTGATCTGGCCGATTGCCTAGCATACCCGGGAACAGGCAGAAAACGCCATCGCCAGATACATCGACGGATTTTATAACCCAGTCAGGCAACATTCATCGCTCGGCTTCAAAAGCCCTATCGCATTCGAGCGCGAGGCTCTCGAAGTGAGATAAACGCTCTCCACTAAATCCGGGCAAGTCCAATACCCACTGCGGGGGACTGTGACCGCAAGGCGGTCTGGGAGAAGCTGGGACAGACCAATAGAGCCCCCGCCACTTTCAGGAGAGCCCCGATGACCGCCCCCCTCGGCACTCAAACAGCATGGGCACAGGACCGCGCCCATCTATTACACCCCTACACGGATTTCGCCACCTTTGCCGAAGAGGGCAGCCATGTGATCGGGCGCGCCGAAGGCGTGCATGTCATCGACGCCGAGGGCAAACAACTGCTGGACGGCATTGCCGGGCTCTGGTGCGTGAACATCGGCCACGGCCGCGAAGAAATGGCCGAAGCCATCGCCAAACAGGTGTTGGACATGCAGTATTACAACCCGTTCGGCCATAGCACCAATGTACCGGCTGCCCAGCTGGGCGCCAAGCTTGCGGAACTGGCGCCGGGAGACCTGAACCGCGTCTATTACACCTGCGGCGGCTCAACCGCCAATGATGCCGCGGTGCGGCTGGTCCATTATTTTTTTGACATGAAGGGCCAGCACCGGAAGAAAAAGATTATCTCGCGGCAGAACGGCTACCATGGCGCCACCTATGTGGCGGCCTCGCTCACTGGCATCCACGGCACCAAATACGGCTTCGACCGGATCGGCGAGGATTTCATCAGCCATGTCTCGGAAGCCAACCTCTATGCCAAGCCTGAGGGCTGGAGCGACGGCGACTACTGCGACTATCTGGTGCGGGAATTCGAAGCACGGATCCAGCAGCTTGGCCCTGACAATGTGGCCGCCTTCATCGCCGAGCCGATCATGGGCGCCGGCGGGGTGCTGGTTGCGCCCGAGGGCTACCACAAGCGCATGTATGAGGTCTGCAAGGCGCATGACATGCTTTATATCGCGGATGAAGTGGTCACGGGCTTTGGCCGTCTGGGTGAATGGTTCTCCTCGGAGGCGCTGTTCGGCTATACGCCTGACATTCTGGTTTGCGCCAAGGGGCTGACTTCAGGCTACATCCCGCTGGGGGCAACGATGATTTCGGATGAAATCTACGGGACCATTGCCCGTCCGCAATGCGAGGGCGGCATCTTTTCGATGGGTTTCACCTACTTCGGGCATCCGGTGGCTTGTGCAGCGGCGCTGAAGAACATCGAGATCATCGAACGCGAAGGCATTCTGAATCACGTGCGCGAGATTGGCCCCTATTTTCAGGAGAGCGCCCAATCCCTGCTAAACCTGCCTATCGTTGGCGATGTGCGCGGCAGCCATTTGATGCTGGGCATTGATCTGGTCTCCGACAAGGCCAGCAAAGCCCCTATTGAACTAACCGAGCAGGCCGCTGCCAAGGTGTTCCAAGGCTGTTTGGAGCGCGGAGCCATCGTGCGCCCGGTGGGCGACCAGATCATCCTGTCGCCACCGCTGATCATCAGCAAGGACCAATGCGATGAGCTGATCGGGGCTGTTGCCGGCTCAGTCCAAGATTTCATCGCCAGTCAGGAGTGAACTCATGCGACAGGTAACGCTTGCGGCTACCCAGATGGCCTGTAGCTGGGACATCGACAAAAACATCGACAAGGCCGAAGCACTGGTGACCCGCGCCGCCGAGGCCGGGGCACAGGTGATTTTGCTGCAGGAGCTGTTCGAAACGCCTTATTTCTGTCTTGAACAGTCAACGGACCACTTTCCGCTTGCCTGTTCGCCGGATCAAAGCCAGGTGGTGCAGCATTTCACCTCGCTGGCCCGGAAACTTGGCGTGGTGATGCCAATCTCCTACTACGAGGAGGCGAGGCTGGCGCGCTACAACTCGCTGGCCATTGCTGACGCCGATGGCACCATTCTGGCCAACTACCGCAAAACCCATATCCCTCAGGCGCCGGGGTATGAGGAGAAATTCTATTTCTCGCCGGGCGACAGCGGTTTCCAGGTGGTAGAAACCCGCTTTGGCCGGATCGGCTGCGGCATCTGCTGGGACCAGTGGTTCCCGGAAACCGCCCGCTGCCTGGCACTGCAAGGGGCTGAGATATTGTTGTTCCCGACCGCCATCGGCAGTGAGCCGAACAACCCGGAGCTGGACAGCAGCGGCCATTGGCGGCGCACGATGCAGGGTCACGCCGCTGCAAACATGATTCCGGTGGTGGCTTCAAACCGGGTGGGCAGGGAGCAGGACGGCAACACGGCTGGTGTTTTCTATGGCACCTCTTTCATTGCCGGCTGCACCGGAGAAATCCTGGCGGAGGCGGGCCGCACGGAAGAAACCTTCATCACGGCAGCTGTCGATCTGGACGCCGCAGCGCGCTACCGCAGCGCCTGGGGTGTTTTCCGGGACCGCAGGCCGCATATGTACGGGGCGCTGCACACCTTGGACGGCAAGACAGGAACGATGCGATGACAAGCTTGGTGACGATCCGGCCGGTTGAACAAAGCGACCGCAAAAGCTGGGACCGTCTGTGGACCGGCTACCTCACCTTCTACAAGGCCACGCTGCCAGCGCGCGTCTACGACAGCAGCTTTGCAAGGCTGCTTTCGGCAGATGCGCGGGAATACCGCGGCCTGATTGCAGAGCTGAATGGCGAAGCCATTGGTATCGGCCACTATTTGCTGCACCGCGATATGTGGTCAGTCGAGGATACCTGTTACCTTCAGGACCTGTTTGTCGATCCGCAGGCGCGCGGTGCCGGTGTTGGGCGGGCTTTGATCGGCGAAGTGGCAAAGCGGGCGGAGGCAGAAGGGGTCTCTGTTCTCTATTGGCACACGCAGGAGTTCAATCACACTGCCCGCAGGCTATACGATCAGGTTGCCACGCTCACACCCTTCGTGAAATACGACAAATCCCTCTCCACCGACTGAACAAGGGGCCAAGCAATCGGCCCCTTTTTCTTTATTCAGACCGCAGGCACCTGCTGGGTGATGCAATGCACCCCGCCGCCGCCGCCGCCGATCATGCGGCCGGAGACGCCCGTCACCCGGCGGCCTGGAAAGGCTTCGCGCAGGATGGCAAGTGGCCGGTCATCCTCGCCCTTCCGGCCCGACACCGGCACGATGATTGCGCCGTTGCAGATGTAGAAATTCATGTGGACGACGTCATAGCTGGTCAGCGGGATTTCAATGACCTCAAAGCGCCGCCCGCGGGCGTCCGTTGCCTGTTGCAGTATGCGCTTGGCATCCTGGGTGATCCGGTGGTTGGGATCGGAGCGGTCATCGGTTGTGTGCAGCAGCACGGTGCCGGGAGCGGCAAAGGCTGCCATGCCGTCCACATGCCCGTCGGTGATCGGGTCCGGGGTGAGGCCGCGGGGCAGCCAGATCACCTTCTGCACCCCCAGACCGGCCTTCAATTCTGCTTCCACCCGGGCTTTGCTCCAGTCGGGATTCCGGTTCGTGTGCAGCAGGCACTCCTCGGTGGTCAGAAGCGTGCCTTGGCCGTCCACGGCCACGGCGCCGCCCTCCAGCACCAGCTCCGATGTGTACATCGGCAGCCCCAGATGCGCTGCAAACCTGCCCTTGGCCAGTGTGTCGTGTTTGTAGGGCGGAAATTTGCGGCCCCACCCGTTGAAGGTGAAGCCTGCAATCCGGCGCGCACCTTGCGCGTTCTGCACGATCATCGGCCCGCTGTCGCGCGACCAGGCATCATTCAGCGGCATTTCGATCAGGGTGATTTCCGAAGACAGCAGCTTCTTTGCCGCGGCCTTGTCGCGCCGCCGCACTGCCATAGTGACGGGTTCATACTCCGCCACGGTATTGGCAACATCGGCCCATTCCTTGCGCGCGGCATTCAGCTGGTTCGGATACCAGTTCTGCGGCGGCGGAAACTGCATCAGGCTGCGCTCGTGCCGCGCCCATTCGGCAGGGAAGGCAAAACCATCCGCCGCCGGGGTGCCTGAAAAGACGGTGGCACCGGTCTTTGTGTAATCTACCGGGCGGGCGGCGGCGGCGGGCTTTGCAGCCAGCACTCCAGAAAGCGCTGCCGCTCCGGCAGCAAGAAAATTTCGGCGGTTCATAGAGTTCTTCCTTGTTCAGATGCCGGCTTCGGAAGCGCCGAGCGACGGATCGAGATGGTCGCGCAGGCTGTCGCCCAGCAGGTTGAAACCGATCGCGACGAGGGCAATTGCCCCGCCGGGAAAGACTGCCAGCCACCAGTACGCGGGCTGGTGGGTGAGGCTGTCAAAGATCATCGCGCCCCATTCCGGTGTCGGCGGCTGCGCGCCGAGCCCCAGGAACGACAGCCCGGATGCGGCCAGGATCACAAAACCGACGTCGGTGGTGGCCTGGACGATCACCAGCGGCCAGACCATCGGCAGCAGGTCGGAGAAGATCAGCCGCAGGTGCGAGGCGCCCATGCAGCGGGCGGCAGCAATGAACTCCTGTTCTTTCAGCGACAGGATGCGGCTGCGGATCAGCCGGGCGTACCAGGGCCAGAACACGGCAGCCAAGGCAATCGTTGTCGAGACCATCCCGCCGCCAAAGCTGGCCGCAATCGCAGCCGCCAGGATCAGCGCCGGGAAAGCCAGGAACAGGTCCGTGACGCGCATCAGGATTTCATCCGCAAGCCCGCCCGCATAGCCTGCAATCAGTCCGAAGCTGGTGCCGATGACGGCGGCGACGGCCAGAACAGCGAATGACACCGACAGCGAGATCCACGAACCGGCCACCACCCGCGCCAGCATGTCCCGCCCGATCTTGTCGGTGCCCATCCAATGCTCTGCCGAAGGCGGTTCAAGCCGCGCCCGGATGTTCATCTTGAGCGGATCAAAGGCGGTGATATGCGTGTCCATCACGCAGGCACCGAAGGCAAGAAGCGAGATCGCCACAACCAAGGCGACAATTGCCACCGCCAGAACTGCCTGGCCGGAAGAGCTGGCAAAGCTGGCAACCGGATGGATGATACGGCCAAGGGCCTTGGGCAGGCGGGCGCGGGACGGGGGCAAGGAGGTTTCAGCGCTCATGTCAGATCCACCCGCGGGTCGAGGAAGGAATAGCTCAGATCAACAAGGAAGTTGATCAGCGTATAGGCCACCGACACCACAAGGGTGATGGCCATGATGGCGTTGTAGTCGGAGGCCGAGATGGCGTTTGCCGTGTAGCGGCCGAGCCCCGGCCAGTTGAAGATTAGCTCGATGAACACCGCGCCGGAAATCAGCAGGCCGGTGTTCAGCCCGAAGATGGTGACGATGGGCAGCAGCGCATTGCCAAGCGCATGTTTGAAGTACACCCGCGCCGGCGAGACCCCCTTGGAGCGCGCGGTGCGGATGAAATCCTGCGACAGAACCTCCAGCAGCGAAGTCCGCACCACCCTGATGGTGATCGCCATCGACGGGATCGCTAGCACTGCAACCGGCAGGATCATATGGTGCAGCGCATCTGTGAACAGGTCGAACCGGCCGGCAATCAGGCTGTCGACGGTCATGAATCCTGTCACAAAATCGGGTGCTGCAATCCCTGTGCCAAGCCGTCCGCCGAATGGCACCAGCCCCAAGGTGGCGAAAAAGATCAACTGGAACACCAGCGCAATCCAGAAATCGGGCACCGACAGGCCCAGAACCGCAACGCAGCGCACGCCTGCATCCGCGGGCCGGCCGCTTTTGACCGCCGCCAGGGTGCCCAGTATTACCCCCAGCAGCAGGGAGATCAGACCCGCAACAAGGACCAGTTCCAGCGTTGCAGGGAAAAAAGTCAGGATGTCTTCTGAGATAGGCCGCCGGGTAACGACCGAGCGCCCGAAATCACCCTGCAGCACATTGCCCGCATAGGCCGTGAATTGCGTGATGACCGGATCATCCAGGCCAAGCCGTTCACGCACCGAGGCCACTGCCTCAGCATCGGCACGGGCACCGGCGATCAGGCGCGCGGGATCGCCCGGCAGCAGCCGGGCCAGCGCGAAGGTCATCAGCACGACACCGGCCAGCAGCACCAGGGTTGCAGCGGTGCGTCTGAGAATGAAGCGCAGCATTCGCACAGCCCTCAGGACTTGCGCGACAGGTTGTACATATCAAGCGTCGCCACATAGATCGGGTTGTTCTCCAGCCCCGCAATGTCGTTGCGCGACACGAACTGGGCGCGCTCCTGCAGGATTGGCAGCCAGGCCGGGTCTTCGTTCGTCAGGATTTCGGCAAGGCGCCGGAACTTGGCCGTCATTTCCTCATTCATCACCTGGTTGCGCAGCTCGTCGATCAGCGCGGTTGCCTCGGCGTTGGTATAGCGCCCGGTATTGCCGTCAAAGGTGGCCGCATCACCGCTGAACAGCCCCCAGGCAAAGCTGTAGGGATGATCCACGTTGGGCCACCAGGAGAAATAGAACAGATCGGGGCGCTCCTCGGCCGTGCCTTCGCCGAAGAACACGTCGAGATAGGCGGAAAAGGACATTTCCTGGAGTTTGAGGCTGATCCCGATCTCCGACAGCCAGGCCTGCAGCAACTGGCCTTCAATGTCGCCAAAGCCGGAGTAATAGGCCATCGTCAGCTCGGTGCCTTCGGGTATCCCAGCCTCGGCCAGCAGGGCGCGGGCCCTATCCAGATCATAGGGCAGCAGCCGGTCCTTGCCGTCCATGCCCTGCATCAGCGAGGGGAAGACCGAGGTGGGTTTGTCCGCGGTCCCAAGCGCCACTTCCTCCATATAAGCGTCGTGGTCGAATGCGTGGCAGAGCGCCTGGCGCGCGCGCGGGTTGGCCAGCTTCCCGTCTGTGGCAAAGGCCACATACTGCACGGTGAAGGTCGGGGTGTCGGCCAGGGCAAACCGCGGGTCATCGCGCAAGACCACCATATCCTCCGGCTCCATCGCCAGGGTCATATCGGCCTCGCCGGTCTCCAGCAGCTGGCGGCGGGTGGCAGAGACGGGAATGGTCTTGGTGATCACCCGGCTGAAGTGCGGATGGTCCCAGCCGCCCCGGAAAGCAGCATTGGCAGCAAAGGTAGCATCCTGGCCCGGATTCAGGCTTTCCAGCCTGTAAGGCCCGGTGCCCACCGGATTGGCCTGCAGGTATTCCGATCCCATGTCGTCATCGCCCTTGGAGTGGGCTTCCGCCGCCGTGGGGCTGGCAATCCAGAAGCCGTATTGCGAGGCGACCTGGCGGTCGAAGAACGGGCGCGGCTCACCCAGGTCAAAGCGGATGGTCTTTGCGTCCACCGCAACAATCTGGCTTTCCGGGTCTTCCAGCTGCCAGGTCCCGGCCAGCCCGGCGGGGTGCAGCACCAGGCGTGTGACCGCCTTTTTCACCGCCTCGGCATCGCAGGGGGTGCCGTCATGGAACACCACTCCTTCCGCCAGTGTGAAAGTCCAGCTGCTTGCGTCTTCGCTGGCCTCCCAGGAGGTGGCCAGCGCGGGTGCCGCCTTCAGCGTGTGGCTGCCGTCCAGCACGGTCAGTGTCTCATAGACCGGGCGCAAACCGTAGGCCCATTCGATATTGGTGGCCGGATCGAGGTTTTCGACCGTTGCATCCACCAGAACCACCAGGGTTTTGGGATCGCGCGCACCCAGGCTGGGAGGCGTGGCGCTGCCCGCCGCCCAAACCGCCTGACCGGGCGCCGCCGCCATCGCGGCAAAGGCGCAACTGCCCGCCAGGAAGGACCGGCGCGGCAGATGAAATTGCGGAGTATTCGGGCGTTTTCGCGGATAGGTCATGTTCAGCTCCCTATGTTCCCAGGAAATCTGCGCCTCTGCCGTCAGGGAGCCGCTCATCATTTCCTGCCCCCAAACTCCCAAATTTCCGCGGTTCCTGTCGATACCACCTAAGGGGCACAGCCTTTCCAGGGCGGTGGGCTATAGTGATCTGCAACGCCGCCGGCTTTCGGTCAGTTCGTACCAGGAAGGCCCATGCAAAAAGGATGTTGCGCCTGCCATGGCACTCTTGGACGTCACAGACCTGACCGTAAGCCTCAACGCAGGCGCCCGGACCGCGGCGATTGTCGAAAACCTGTCACTGCGCCTTGAACGCGGCAATTGCCTCGGCATCGTCGGCGAGAGCGGCTCCGGGAAAAGCACTGCGGCCATGGCCATCATGGGGCTGCTGACAGACGGGCCGTTGCAGGTCTCCGGGCGGGTCTTGTTTGATGGCTCTGATCTGGCACAGATGCGGCCCGCGGAGTTCCGCAAACTGCAAGGCACCGGCATCGCCATGATCTTCCAGGACCCGATGAGCAGCCTGAACCCGGTGATGCGGATCGGCGACCAGATTGTGGAATGCCTTCAGGCGCACCGGCGGCTGACCAAATCCAGCGCCCGGGGCAGGGCAATTGAGGCGCTGGCGAGGGTCGGAATGCCGGACCCCGAAGGCATGATGCACCGCTATCCGCATCAGCTGAGCGGTGGTCAGCGCCAGCGCGTCATGATCGCCATGGCAATCGTCTTTGAACCCAAGCTGCTGATCGCCGATGAACCGACCACCGCGCTTGACCTGACAATCCAGGCGCAAATCCTGCAACTGCTGAAACAGCTCTCGCGCGATTTGAACATGGCGCTGGTGCTGATCACTCACGATCTTGGGGTGGTTGCCGGGATGAGCGACGAGGTGATTGTGCTTTATTCCGGGCGGGATGTGGAGCGCGGCCCGACCCAGGAAGTTCTCGAAAACCCGCAGCATCCGTATACCCGGGGGCTGTTGGGGGCGCATCCGTCGATGGACGGGGAGTGCGAGCGGCTCACACCTATTGCGGGCACCCCGCCCTCAATCTGGCAGCGCCCGTCGGGCTGCGCCTTCCGGGACCGCTGCCCGGAAGCAATTGATGGCTGTGCCACGGTCAAACCGGAGCTCGTTGCCACACCGCAAAGGGCGCACCACGTCGCTTGCCTGTTGCAGGAATGTTCCCCGCAGGCAAAGGAATCCGCATGAGCCAGAATTCGCACCCCGCCCTTGAAATCAGGGATCTGTCTGTCGAATTCCGCGCATCCGGGAACAGGGCGCTGTTTAAAAAGCCCGCAACCTTCAAGGCGCTCAACGGTGTCTCCCTGGATATCCAGCAGGGCGAAGTGGTGGGGCTGATCGGAGAATCCGGCAGCGGAAAAACAACTCTTGGCAAAGCCATTGTCGGGCTGACTGAGACGTCCACGGGCAGTATACATGTCAAGGGACAGCACACGGATCCTGCGCGCGCGTCCGGGCGGCGCGCGCTGGCCCAGCTAGTTCAGATGGTGTTTCAGGATCCCTATTCCTCGCTGCACCCCAGGAAAACCATCGGGACAACCCTGTCCGAACCCTTCCTGATCCAAGGAACCGTTTCCCGCGACAAGCTTCAGTCCCGGGTCCAGTCCCTGCTGCAGCGCGTGGGGTTGAGCCCGGACCATGCTGCGCGCTATCCTCAGCATTTCAGCGGCGGCCAGCGGCAGCGCATTGCAATTGCCCGGGCTATTGCCAACGATCCGCCAGTGATCATTGCCGACGAACCTGTCAGCGCGCTGGATGTTTCGGTTCAAGCTCAGATCCTGAACCTGCTGGACGATCTGCGCACCGAACAGAACATGGCCATGCTCTTCATCAGCCACGATCTGTCGGTGGTGCGGCACCTGTGCCAGCGCGTCGCGGTCATGTACCTGGGCCGGATCGTCGAGATCGGCGCAGCCAAAGAGATGACCGCCGGCCCTGCGCACCCCTATACGACGGCTTTGCTATCGGCTGCACCGAGGGTCAAGGCCAGGAACCGCGCGCAAGCCGCTCCGATCGTCCTGTCAGGCGATGTTCCTTCGCACGCTGCCATTCCCAGCGGCTGCCCGTTTCACACCCGCTGCTGGCTCTACGAGCAGAAGGGCTGCCCAGCCCGCTGCCGGACCGAAACGCCCCGGCTGGAAACGCTGCCCAGCGGGCGGCAATCAGCTTGTTTCTTCCCGAAGGAGGCCGCCGCTCCAGCACGGCCCCCCGCGGCGGCCTGCAGCTAGCTATCGCCGGATTCTGCAAGCATCCAGTCCCACAGCGACCGGACAGCGGTGCGTTGAAGATTACGCTTCAGCGTCACTAGGTAATACGGGCTGTCGCTGCGCAGACAGACCGGGCTCAGCACTTGCAGCCTGCCCTCGCTGACCAGCGGCTGTGCCTGCCTCCTGTCGCAAAGGCACATTCCCAGTCCGCGTGTCGCAGCATCAACCGCCAGCGCGGTATCGGAAAAGTTCAGCCCTTTCGAGCAATCCGCCCGCTCCAGCCCGGCGGCCAGGAACCAGCTCTGCCAGTCATCGGGGTGTTCGTCATGGATCAGCGGCGCCTCGCTCAGGCGGTTCTGAAACTCTGCGGCCAGGCCGGGGCTTGCAAGCGGCACGCGTTCCTCCGCAAGGAAGGAGGCGGTAACAAATTCCTCGCCCGTGTGCGGGCTGGTTGTCACTGTGATGTCAAACTCGGACTCGGTGAGATCGACATCATGGCCACTGGTGTAAAGCCAGGGGTCGACCTCCGGATAGCTTTCACGGAACTGGACGAGCCTTGGTGCGAACCAGAGCGCGCCGAAGACCGGCGGCATGTGAATGACAACTGACCCAGGTTTCGAGTAGGCATCAAGCCGCCGCACCCCGAGCCGCACTGTCTCCAGCGCGTCCTGGGCCGAGATCAGCAGGTCGCGTCCGGCGTCCGTCAGCTCCACCCGCCGGTTGATGCGTAGAAACAACGGCTGCTGCAAATGGGTTTCCAGCGTCCGGATTTGATGCGACACCGCCGATTGCGTCATGTTCAGCTCTTCCGCCGCCTGCGAGAAACTGCCGAGCCGGGCCGCCGCCTCGAACCCGATCAAAGCGCCGAGCGGCGGCAGGGGGCGATAGGGATTATTCATTAGAAAAACTCATCGTTTCACGTCGAATTCCGCGTTTGTCTATAATATTTGCTCACATCTATACTGTTTGGACAACATATCTTGCACGATGGAGCCCTTCATGCCCGAACAGCAAACCCCGAAATCCGCAGGCTACCGGATGCCCGCCGAATGGGCGCCGCATCTGCGTACCTGGATGATGTGGCCGACGCGCGAAGGCTTCTGGCCGGACATGGAAGAGACCCGCCGGAACTACGCCGCGGTAGCCCATGCCATCCGCGAATTTGAGCCGCTGACCATGCTGGTCGGCCCCGAAGACGCGGCAGCGGCAAAATCGCTGCTCGGATCTGACATCGAAATCCTCACCAGCCCGATCGACGACAGCTGGGCGCGCGATGCCGGGCCCTGTTTTTTGACCAATGGCAAGGGCGGCCGGGCCGGCGTGTCTTTTGGTTTCAATGCCTGGGGCGGCAAGTACCAGCCGTTCGACGGGGATGACGCTGCAGCTGACGCGATTCTGAATGCGGCCGAGGTGCCAATCTTCCACTCCGGCCTCATCGCCGAAGGCGGCGGAGTCTCTGTCGATGGCGAGGGCACCATCCTGACCACGGGCAGCTGCTTTCCCAATGCCAACCGCAATCCTGGCTGGAGCCGCGACCGTATCGAGCAGGAACTGAAGGCCATGCTGGGCGGCGACAAGGTGATCTGGCTGCCCGGCAATGCGGAGGAAACCGAAACCGACGGCCATGTCGACGGCATAGCAACCTTTGTCGCGCCGGGCGTGGTGCTGATCGAAGCGGAAGGTCCCGCGGATCACGACTGGCACAGCATCAATGCGGCCAACATCACAGCGATGGAAAACCAGACTGACGCAAAAGGCCGCGGCATCACGCTGGTAAAGATCCCTGATGCCGCCAGCGCTGTCTCAAGCGATCCGCGGTTCTGCCGCTCGTACGTCAACTCCTACATCTGCAACGGCGGCGTAGTGATGCCGGAATACGGAATCCGCGAAGACGGGCTGGTGCGTGAAGTGTTCCAGGAGCTCTTCCCCGGCCGCCGTGTATCACTGGTGCCAATCCCCGCCATCGCGATTGGCGGCGGCGGCATCCACTGCATCACCCAGCAGGAGCCTGCAGCATGACCATGCACATTTCAACCGACCTGACCGCAGCCCTTGCCAGCGGTAGAAGCCCCGGTGAGCAGGGGTTTGTCATGCCCATTGAGGCCGCGCCCCACGCGGCCTGCTGGATGGCCTGGCCCTGGGACGATCACGAGGACAATTGGGGCGCGGGCTTGGCCGCGGCGCAGGAGAATTTCGTGCGTGTTGCCACCGCCATTTCCTGTTTCGAACCGGTCCGGGTCGTTGCGCATCCAGATCACGCCGCACTTGCCCGCAGCTTGCTGCCGCCGCAGGTCGATGTGGTGCCCCTGCAGCAGGGCGACCACTGGTTCCGTGACACCGGCCCGCTGTTCGTGAAGGATGGCAAGGGGCAGATCATCGGCTCCAGCCTGATCTTCAACTGCTGGGGAGAGAAATTCCCCGATTATGAACTCGACGCGGGCATCGGCGCCGAACTGGTGCGCCATCTTGGCCTGCCGCTGTTCCAGTCCCCGCTCACTGGTGAAGGCGGCGGCTTGCATGTCGACGGCCGCGGCACGGTCATCACGACAGAGACCTGCTTCCTCAACCCCAACCGCAATCCGGGCATGACCAAGGCGGATGTGGAGCGCGAATTGTTCCATGCCATCGGCGCCCGCAAGGTCATCTGGCTGCCGGGCGATGAGGAGGAATGGATCACCGATGGCCATATCGACGGTATGCTGACCTTCGCCGCGCCGGGCAAGCTGCTGTTCGAGCGCAACCCGGACCCGGCAAATCCGCGCCACAGAGTTTGCGGGGAGAACCTGAAGGCGCTGCGCGGGCAGACCGATGCCGATGGCCGCGAAATCGAGATCGGGCTGATCGACGAGGCCTATATGGTCGAACCGGAAACCGAAACCACGGCGCTGTCTTATGTAAATGCCTACATCGCGAACGGCGGCGTGGTGATCCCGTCGTTCGATACGCCAACCGATGCAGCGGCCCGGGAAATCTTCGCAAAAGCCTTCCCCGGCCTTAAAGTCCTGCAGGTGGACATGCGGGGGATCTGCCACGCGGGCGGCGGCATCCACTGCATGACGCAGCAGCAGCCGGCTTAAACAGGGGCGGCGGCCAGGGCTTCTTTGCTATGATAACCGGAGACCACAATGTTTGACGCAGCGAACATGCAAAACACCAGCAGAACCGGAACATCAGAAAGCTTGGATGGCCTCGCCCGGGCCATCGAGCTTGTTGGGCAGGAAGGGTTTCTGGCCGCCCTCGCAGTGCTGTGCCAATCGGCATCAGGATATGACAGCACTTTCACCGCAGCGTTTTTCCCGGATCACCCGCCGGTGGAGCTGTTCGACAACCTGCCTGATGAGCACAGCGCCTCGACAATCAAGCCCTACCTGGATTTCGCCTATTTCCTGGACCCGTTTTATAACCTTTTTCTGCAGGGGGTCGGGGACCGGGTGATCACGCTTGGCGAATGCGCGCCTGACGATTTCAGGGCGTCAGAATACTACCAGACCTTCTATGCAGGCACCGGCTTGTTCGACGAAACCAGCGTGTTCATCTCCTTCGGGAATAGTGCCGCCGTGGTGATCTCTTTAGGCAGCCGGGAGGAAGGCTTCCAGCTTGCTGCGGATCAAAGGGCTGCGCTTACTGCGCTGCTGCCTTGCATTGCAGCGCTGTGCCGCCGCCATTGGCCTGCTCTGGACCCCAATTCGCTAGCCGGCAGCGGCCGCATGGGGCTGCATCTGAAAAAAACCTTTGACCGGTTCGCAAGTTCAGTGCTGAGCGGGCGCGAGGCCGAAATCGTGCAGCTGATCCTGAAAGGGCATTCCTCAAAATCGATCGCCCGCGAACTGGGCAACAGCCCGGAAACGGTCAAGGTCCACCGCAAACGCATTCACAACAAGCTGGGCATCACCTCGCAGGGGGAGCTTTTCTCGCTGTTCCTGGAGGCTTTGACCCGCGCACCCTCCAACGCGACCGATGACCCGCTCACCTATCTCGACCGGCCGGCGGGCGGGCAGCTCTAGGATCAGTCAGCAAACAGCCCCGCAGCATCAAAAACCGCCCCGCCCTGCAGCAGGGTCGCCTCAATGGCAACGCTGCTGATGCTCTCAAGCGGGATGTCCAGGATGTTTTCGCTCAAGACCACAAGATCCGCGAATTTGCCCGCCTCGATGGACCCGGTCCGGTCCGCGTGGCGCAGGGCAATAGCCGGATTGATGGTCATCGCCTCGATGGCTGCGGCAACATCCGGCAGCCCGTTGCGCTCCCGGCTGACAGCAGTTTCGATCTTGATCAGCGGATTCAGCTCATCCGCATCCCAATCGCTGGAGAGCGTAACGGTCGCCCCCGCCGCCAGCAGCGCCCCTGCGGGCAGCAGCAGGTCAGTCCGGCCGCCGATGAATTCCGCTATGAAGGCCTCATAGTCTTTGCTCACGGCGCTCGGCGCCAGCTGCAGATCGGCAATGGCCCCAAGTTCGGCGAACCGCGGGTAATCCGTCGGATCGGCAAGATAGAGATGGGTCAGCCGGTGCGGCCCGGCCTCCGGCGCGGCCTGGGCAATCGCATCCAGCGCCAGACGGGCGCCATAGTCGCCTGTCACGTGGAAATGCAGCTGGAAGCCCGCCGCCGACAAATCCCGCGCGGCCCGCATCAGCACCTCTTTCCCGAAATACAGATAGCCGTATTCCTCGCCCTCCGGCAGGCCCAGATCTGTCTCATAAGGTTGCAGCAAGGCGCCAGTCGCCTGGCTCAGGATGCCGTCGACATAAATCTTGGCCACATTAAAGCGCACCAGCCGGTCCGGGTCATTGTGGTAGAGCTTCTTGAGTTCGGAAAGTTGCCCGTCGAGCGGGCGGTCGGGGTAGATGTAGAAGGCGTTCGAGGCCCGCACAGTCAGCGCGCCAGAATCCTCGGCCCGGTCCCAGACCTCGTGATGGCCCTGGGGCCAGTAGCCGCCCGCATCGCTGATTGAGGTGATCCCGTTGGCATTCAGTTCCGCCGCTGCATTCAGCAGGCTGTCATAGGCGAAGTCCAGGTTCTCTTGGGTGGGCGGGAAGGCAAGCGTGCGCAGGTTGTGCGGCGCGTTTTCCAGCACCACCCCGTTGGGCCGGCCGCCGGCCCCGCGCAGGATGATATTGCCATTGGCGGCATCCTCAGCCGTGTCATACCCCGCCGCCTGCAGGGCCAGGGAGTTGGCCCAAGCCCCATGGCCGATGTCATCCAGGATCATCACCGGGCGGTCCGGCGACAGTGCGTCAAGCACCTCCACCGGATTGGGATGCAGCTCCAGCAGATTGACCATGTTCAACCCGGCGCCCAGCACCCAAGCGCCGGTCCCGCCCTTCCCGGCGCAGTCCCGCACCGTGGCCTTGTAGCCTGCAAGGGTATCGAAGGGTTCAAAGGGGCAAAGCACTGCGTTTACCCCGGCCTCCACCGCATGCAGGTGAATGTCCTGAAACCCCGGAAGCACCATCCGCCCGCCCAGGTCCACGATTTCAGCCCCTTCGCCCGCGGCGGCGAGGACCTCGGCCTCGCTGCCGACGGCGCTGATCTTGCCGTCTTCGCCTATGGAAAGAGCCTCAGCCCAGCTGCGCGCCTCATTGACCGTGTAGATTTCCGCATTGGTCAGCACCAGCGTTTCCGCCCATGCCGCACTGGCTGCCAAACCGGCCATACCCGCCGCAATAGTGCAGAGATGTTTCATGGCGCACCTTTCTTTTCTTTCACCTTGTCAAGTATATACCGAGGATATGCGGCTTTGGCTTTCCGCGCCGCACTGACGCTGATGGAGACCGTCGCATAGGGCCGCTCCTTGCTTGTGACCGCCAGAAGCCCTCCATCCGGGTCTGCCGCCACCGACAGGCCTTCAAAGTCAAAACCCTCAGCACCCGGATAGGTGAAATTGGACGACAGGACATAACATCCGGTTCGCACCGCCAATGCGCGGGCTCCCGCTATCCAAACATCGCTGCCAAGGTCCGGCGTCGCGCGCGGGACCAGCAGCACATCGGCTCCCGCTCGCGACAGGCGGCAAGCATGGTCCCAATCCCACAGCTCGGTGCAGATGGCAAAACCGAGCCGCACCCCGTTCCAGTCCAGCGGCACGGCTTGCTGCTTGCCCGCATCATACCAGCGGCTCTCCCAATAGCCTTCCTCTTCTGGCAGTGCTGCCTTCTCATGCGGCTCCGCGGCAATCCGGCCGTCTTGCCACAAGAAGGCACGGTTTAATGGCTGGCCGGCCGGACCCAGAACGGGCCGTGACCCTGCCAATGCCGTTCCCGCCAGCGCTCCGAGTTCATCCAAGCCGCTTTCGTGGTCACGGACGGACTGTTCCCACAGCGTGGCATCGCGCTCCGGGCTGGCTGCCAGCCAAGGGCACAGCGGCATTTCCGGCAACAGTATCATATCGCTCTGCTCCGCCGCCGCATGGGCGGCCAGTGCTGCTGCCTGCGCTGCCCTGGCTTCCGGCCTTGGGTCCCAATCCGCAATGGTGATCCTCATGCCGCCGCTCCCGCCGGCGTCTGGGTGCCCGCCATCTGCAATGCGAGGTCCAGCAGCACATTCGCACCGGCCTGAACATGCTCCGGTGCCGTGTATTCCTGCTCATTGTGGCTGATGCCACCGCGGCAGGGCACGAAAATCATCGTTGCAGGCACCACTTTGGCAAGATGGAACGCATCATGCCCGGCACCGGACACCATGTCCCGGGCGGCATAGCCCCGCGCTGCGGCGCTGGCCTGCACCGCGCCGGTCAGCTGCGGGTCGAACGCCACCACAGGCGAATGCCAGATCTGCTTAAGGCTGATGCCTACGCCGTCCGCTGTCTTGTCTAGCCTGGCAATCCCCTCTGACAAGGCGTCATGCATCCGCTGCAAGGCAGCTTCATCGGGATGCCGCAAATCGACTGATAACCGGACTTGGCCGGGCATCACATTGATGGAGCCGGGCCGCGTTTCAATCACGCCGACGGTTGCGCGTGCATCCGGATCCGCCAGGCCGATCTGGTAAACCAGCTGTGTCACCGCCGCCAGATGCCGAACCGGATCACGCCGCATTGCCATGGGCATCGGCCCCGCATGGGTCTCTTCGCCGCTCAGTGCCAGGGAATACCAGCGGATCGCTTGCCCGCCGGTAACAACGCCGATGGTCTTATCTTCCTGCTCAAGAATTGGACCCTGCTCGATATGCAGTTCCAGATAGCTGCCGATGGCGCGGCTGCCCGGCTCAATACCGCCAGCATAGCCAAATCTTTCGAGTTCCTGCGCAACCGAGATGCCGGATGCGTCGGTCACCGCCAGTGTCTCGGCAAGCGAATGCACGCCGCAATGAACGCCCGAGCCCATCATGGCGGGCTGAAACCGGGCGCCTTCCTCGTTGGTCCACACCGCGATCTCCACCGGCGCTTCTGTTGCAATTGCAAAGTCTTCAAGCGTTTCCAGCACTTCCAGCCCGGCCAGCACCCCCAGCACGCCGTCGAACCGGCCGCCGTTGGGCTGCGTGTCCAGATGGCTGCCGATGACCACCGGAGGCGCCGCCGGGTTCCGGCCGGCCCGGCGTGCGAACAGATTGCCGATCTTGTCGAAAACCGCTGTGAAGTTGCGGTTCCCGCACCATGCCAGAAACAGCTCACGGCCGTCTTCGTCATCCTGGCTGAGCGCCAGCCGGTGCGAACCACCGTTCTCGGATGCTCCGATTTCAGCCAAATCCTTCAAACGGGACCAAAGCCGCGCGCCGTCCACCGAATACTCTGTCATCGAACGCTCCTGCAAATTTCCGGAAATACCCGTATGATCCACGCCCGGACAGCTTCCCGGTAGTCCCCCTTCAGTGGGACTGGCAGGCTGCCGGGCAGGGCTCCCGGGTTTTTCCGTCAGCTGACTGCAGTTCAGGAGGCAGCAGTGGCGCACTCTTTTTTGCGCCGCATCCGGCATCACCCTGCTGTTGGTCTGTCTGGGCGGTGCGCTCCTTTGGTCACCGCTACCCCATTTGGGTTAGCTGCCTTGCGGGGCGGCCTGGGATAGCATCCCATTATTTTCCACGTGTCATGTAGTGCGGTACCCGGCAGGGCAGCCGTGCTGACGCCGAAACCGGGAAAATCCTATGTGCCGCGGCCTGGATGTGCCGAGCCGTGGCAGCGTGCTGAAATCACGGAACGACAAGGCCAAAGAGGCAAGGCAGATGACCATTCTCAACCCAACGAAAATCAGCGGATCCGTGACCGCGCTTTACGCCAACAGCGATGCCGGCGACGAAAGCCTTGCCACGCGGAGGATCGACAGGAGCACTATCACCTTTGAGGGTATGGCAGAGGACCGGCACGCCGGACTCGTCGCCGAGGCTGATGTGCGGTTCCGCCGTCAATATCCGGCCGGGACTCCGATCCGAAATACACGGCAGATTACCATTCTCTCGGCTGAGGACCTGGACCATATCCGCCGCCATATGGATCTGCCCCGGTTCGATGCAGGCTGGATCGGCGCCAACATCGTGGTGGCAGGCATACCCGATTTGACCCTGCTGCCACCATCATCGCGGCTCCTTTTCAGTTCGGGCGCGGCGCTGGTCGTGGACAATGAAAACCGCCCCTGCCGGTATCCCGGAGACGAGATCGACAAGCATTATCCAGGCAAGGGCAAACGTTTCGTAAAAGCAGCCACTAACCGCCGGGGTCTTGTAACCTGGGTCGAAAGGGAGGGCGGGATCGCAACCGGGGATCAAGTCGCTTTGCATCTGCCGCCGCTTCGAGTGTACCCGCACGCCCGACAGTGCTCTTTTGAGACGTAGCTGTGCCAAGCTACACGCTATAAGCGAGAAACCAACAGCAGCAGATGAAGCTGCACGAAGGTTGCAATCTGCCACCAAGACATTGCAGGTAGTCCGGAGAATCTGCCCACACTTTTCAACCCCCGCGATATGCGCAAAGTTGCCGTTAGCTGTGCTCTATCATACGTTGATATCATTGCGGTGAGGGCAGGTAGGATACGGCGGTTGCCTGCACCCGCAATCAAAACAATTTTATAAGATAAATCAAAGTCTTATAATGCTCTGTCCGGGGCCTTCTTCGTGTTTGGGCCTTCCGCACCTGCCGCCAGACACAGGAGACCCGCCAGGTCGCCCTCCAGGGTCAGGTCCAGGCCAGTGACCTCCGCCGCAGGCGTCAGCACGATCCGCTCCACCAGCGCCCGCAGCGCCTCTTTAGCTACCTCCATGCCTTCGGCTGAGCCAAGGTTCCTGATCGGCCGGGACACTCGCTCCCGGTACGCGAGGCCCAGATCATTATCGAAAGCTGGAGAACACACTACAACACCAAACGGCCCCACAGTGCTCTGGGCTACCGCCCGCCTGCGCCAGAGGCCATCGTCCTGATGGACCAAAGGCCAACCATGCACTAACTTTCAATTTGGACCACTCAAGTGGGGCTACTTAAATTTCATGCCCGCTAAGCCTATGGCAGTGATGGCGTGGTACTGCGCTGCCACCAGAAGGCCGACTATACACTTCGTACTGCTGAGCAGCGAGGAAACGCAGGGCGTCGGCGGCGTCTTTTCTGTCCGAGATCTGCTAATTCGACAACGTGGGTAGGCGATCAATGCTTGCTTAGGTCACCCTACTGGCCAAGGCGCGTTTGATTTGTCCTGATCCCGAGGGCCCCTGAAAAGCGGCTGCTTCCGGCTGCTCAGAAAGTCGCGATTATGGAAGGGAGAAAATTCTGCGGACCTCGGGCTTGAAAAGACATGCGTTGCGCGCCTTGCGTCTGGACCAAAATGCATGTTTCCCTTAACGGCGCGAGGCCAAAGGGCTGTTTTTCATTTGACCAAACGGTTGAAACATCGTGCTGGACCCTCACTTTATGGCGGATCACTCAGACAGGAACAGACCTATGCTAAAATCCCTTACTTTCGGCGCGCTTACCGCCGCCGTGCTGGGCACCGCCGCCATCGCCGAGACTGAACAGCTGCGGGTTGGGATGTCGGGGGGCTACTTCCCGTTTACCTTTGTCAAACAGGACAAGCTGCAAGGTTTCGAAGTCGATGTGATGGACGCAGTGGGCGAAGTGGCCGGTTTGGACATCGCATATGAGACCATGACCTTTTCCGGGCTGGTCGGGGCGCTGGAATCCGGACGGATCGATACCATTGCAAACCAGATCACGATCACGCCGGAGCGCGAGGCAAAATTTGCCTTCAGTCAGCCCTATGTGATCGACGGGGCGCAAGTCGTCGTGCGCAAGGGCAATGATGAAGTCGGGTCGGTCGAAGACCTTCGCGGCCGGTCGGTTGCGGTCAACCTCGGCTCAAACTTCGAGCAGCTGCTGAACGAGCTGCCTTATGCGGAAGACATCGACATCCGCACTTACGAGAGCAATATTGCTCAGGACACCGCGCTTGGACGGGTCGATGCCTTTGTGATGGACCGCGTGTCGTCGGTCCAGCTGATCAAGGAAAGCCCGCTGCCTCTGGAACTGGCCGGGGCGCCGTTCTCCGAGATCCGCAATGCGCTGCCGTTTGCAGATACCGAAGAGGGGCGCGCGCTGCGTGACCGGATCGACGCAGCCCTGGACACGCTGCGGGCGGATGGCACGTTGACCGAAATCTCCATGAAGTGGTTCGGTTCTGACATTACAGTTGCGCAATAG
The DNA here is from genome assembly GCF_006740765.1 of Leisingera aquaemixtae. Taxonomy (GTDB): domain Bacteria; phylum Pseudomonadota; class Alphaproteobacteria; order Rhodobacterales; family Rhodobacteraceae; genus Leisingera; species Leisingera aquaemixtae. The sequence goes on along the minus strand of NZ_CP041159.1, from coordinate 3,073,056 downwards.
AACAGACGATGCGGGCGCTCGACTTCGATTACATGCTTGGGCTTGTGCCCGTCATCCTTTCCTACGTTCCGATCACCCTGGCAATGGCCGGCGCATCCATGGTGCTTGCGCTGGCCCTTGCCTCGCTGCTGGCGGTCGAACGGGTCATCAGGGTGCCGGTGCTGGACAATCTGGTTGTTCTGTTCATCAGCTTCTTCCGCGGCACCCCGCTGCTGGTGCAGCTGTTTCTGTTCTATTTCGGCCTGCCGCAGCTGCTGCCGGCGCTTGCCAATATCAACGGCGTCACGGCCGCGATCATGGGGCTTACGCTTCATTTCGCCGCTTACATGGCCGAGAGCATCCGGGCCGCTATTGCGGGGGTCGACCGCAGCCAGTGGGAGGCGGCGCAATCTATCGGCATGACACAGGCGCAGATGATGCGCCGCATTATTCTTCCGCAGGCCGCGCGGATCGCGGCGCCGACGCTGGTGAACTACTTCATTGATATGATCAAGGGCACCTCGCTCGCCTTCACGCTTGGCGTTACCGAAATGATGGGCGCAGCCCAAAAGGAGGCGGCTGGCAGCTTCCTCTATTTCGAGGCGTTTCTGGTGGTTGCCGTCATCTACTGGATCATGGTTGAGGTGCTGAGCCAGGTGCAGGGCCGGCTGGAAACCCGTCTGAACAAGGCTTTTGCGCGATGATTTCAATCCGGGGACTGACCAAGTCGTTTCGCGGCGCGCCGGTGCTGCGCGGCATCGACCTTGATATCGAAGACGGCGAAAAGGTTGTTGTGATCGGCCCGTCCGGAACCGGGAAGTCGACGCTGCTGCGGAGCCTGAATTTTCTCGACGTGCCGGATGCGGGGCAAATAACCGTCGGCGATCTGACCGTTGATGCCGCGCGGGCGTCCAAGTCCGATATCCTGGCCTTGCGCCGCCGCACCGGGTTTGTGTTCCAGAACTACGCGCTTTTTGCCAACAAGACGGCAAAAGAGAACATCATGGAGGCGCTTGTCACCGTGCAGAAGCGCCCCCGCGCCGAGGCTGAGGAGCGCGCGCTGTCGGTGCTGCGCGAAACCGGGCTGGCCGAGAAGGCGGACAGCTATCCGGCGGCTTTGTCCGGCGGCCAGCAGCAGCGCGTGGGCATTGGCCGCGCGATGGCCTTAGGTGCCGAAGTCCTGCTGTTTGACGAGCCGACCTCGGCGCTGGACCCGGAATGGGTGGGTGAGGTGCTGGACTTGATGCGGCGGGTCGCCGAGAAAAGCCAGACTATGATCATCGTCACCCACGAAATGCAGTTCGCGCGCGAAATCGCGGACCGTGTCGTTTTCATGGACGGCGGCAAGATCGTTGAAGCCGGTCCGCCAAGTCAGATCTTTGATGCGCCCCGGGACGATCGGCTGAGGCGGTTCCTGAAACGGGTCGGCCGCGAGCAAGGGGCCGGATAAAGGCCGAAGGGGCATCGGTGCCTGAACGGCCTTCAAATATTACCCGGCTGCATCCCCGCAGGCCCTGACCAAAATGCCTTTGCAGGAAAAACGCGCCCTGACCCCAGGCGCGATAATGTCTTGCACTGCGGAGCCGCCGCAGACCAAGGTGGCGAAACCATGCTGGGTGAGGGAGTGCATGAATGGGGCGGGACCGGCGCCGGGTTGCGATCGTTGGATTCGGGCCGCGCGGCCTGGCAGCGCTGGAGGCGCTGGTGTGCCGTGCCTCCGGGGCAGGCGCAGCCTTGGCGGTGGATGTCTTCGAGCCGTCAAGCTGGCCTGCGTCGGGTCCAAGCTTCAGTCCCGGCGAAAGTGAAACCTGCCTGCTGAACCTGCCGGTGCGCAGTATAGATCTGCCGCCGCCGCCATTCGCGCGCGAGGGGGAAGGCAGTTTTGCCGATTGGATGGGCCTAACCGGCGGCGATGGCGAGGCGTATCTGCCGCGGGCCAGGCTTGGCGCCTATCTGAACGCCCGGTTCGAGACGCTTCTTGCGCAGTTGCCAGGCCACATAACCGTGACCCGGCGCGCAGTGCGGGTGACTGAGGCCCGGCGCGGCGGGGAGGGCTGGCACCTGTATGCGCAAGGCGTGGCTCATGGCCCGTACGGCCATGTGCTGCTGTCGCTTGGCCAGCCTGAAACTGCCAGCGATGATCAGCTCTGCCGCTGGCAGGATCACGCGGACCGCCATTCTTTGCCCTTGAGGCCTGCCTATCCGGGAAAAGGGCTGATAGATGCGGCCGAGGACTGGGCGGGCCGGGTGGTCGGCATACGCGGCATGGCGCTGTCGGCGCTTGATGTGGTCCGCATGCTGACGTTGGGACTGGGGGGCAGGTTCGCAGGCAGCAGTTACATCGCGTCGGGACGGGAACCGGCCAGGATCGTGCCGTTCTCGCTGGATGGGCACGCACCCGCCCCGAAACCTCTGAATGCAAAGCTGGATGCGCGGTTTGATCCCTCGCAAGAGGAAAGCGCGGCCTTCGAAGAGGCCTTGCGTGCCGGCTTGTCTGAGCAGCCCGGGTCCGGACTGGAGCCGGTGCGCGGCGTGCTTGAAAGCGCGGCACTGCGCGTCATCCGCGCAGGTGGAGGCGCGGTTCAGCCTGACGAGGTGCGCGAGTGGCTGGAGCTGGAAAGCGAACGCCCCGGCAGCCAGGAGCAGCGGGGAACGCTGGACGCCCTGCGCGCGGGAATCTCCCAGGCCGAGGGGCGGGAGCCGCCCGCCGTCGGTTATACGATCGGCCAGCTTTGGCGGAAATGGCAGCCGCTGCTGCGCCACGTGTTTGACAGCGCTTCTGTGTCTGCCGCCACGGCGCAGGAATTTGTGAGTTTCGACGACGGGCTCAAGCGTTACTCCTATGGTGCGCCGGTGGAAACCGCCCGTCAGTTGCGGATCTTGATCGAAACCGGGCTGGTGGATCCGCGTGCCGCGGACGATCCCGATATCACGCTTACCCCGCGGGGCTGGAAGCTGCACAGCGGCGGGCATACGGTCACCGCCAGTGTCATGATTGACGCTGTGCTGCCCCAGCCTGCGCTGGCCCCCGTCACGGAACCGCTGGTGGCCGGGCTGCGGCAGGACCTGTCGCTGAAACCCTTGGGTGACGGTTTGGGCGCGCGCTGTGCCCCCGATGCTGCGCTGATCGCGGCAGACGGGGTGCGGGTGGCCGGGCTCGCGCTGGTGGGCCGTCTGGCGAACGGCAGCGCTATCGCCACGGATTCGATTCATGACTGTTTCGGCAGCATCCCTGACCGATGGGCGCAGAGCGTGCTTTCGGCGCTTCCGGCCCAGGGGGCATCCCCGTCCTGATCTCCGGTCCAGATGCAGACGGCGGCCGCGGTGTTTTAGCAGGTCTGCCAGCGGGCGCCGCGCTGCCGTCAGGGCAACGGATTGCGCTGCCGGGTATTGAAGTCCGGAGGAATTGGTTGGATAAGTTCCGGGCAATTTGAGATGGATTTTCAATAAGGGGGCAGTGCCTCTGTGTGCTGTGGCCCTGGCGCGTATTCCCGTGCCGGGCAAGGCGCGCTGGTGTCTCCTGTATTCTGATCTGCAGTTTTCATGCCCGTTTGGGCCGCATTTTTTTGGAGCTGTTCCTTGAATAACAACGTCGACCCATACCCGTTATCATACCTGACCGCGGAGCCAGCCGCTGACGGGCTGCATCGGCTGGAGATGGCGGTGCAGCGGGCCGGCGAGGGCCTGACCCGATGGCAGGCCGGGTGCCTGGAGCAGGTCAGCGGCGTGTCTTTGGCTGGTGCCGAGATTACCCTGCTGCTGCTGATCGGCAGTGGCAGGCGGCCAAAATCCATCAAGGAGCTGGCGCGTGCAACCAACCGTGTGGATATCCCGAATATCCAGTATTCCTTGCGCAAGCTGGCGTCGGCAGGACTGACCCGCAAACAGGGGGCTGGCCGTTCGGGGGTGACCTACAGCCTGACTGACGAAGGCTGCCATCTGGCCGGTAAGCTGAACACTCTTCGTGAACGCCTGCTGACGCAGGCTATTGAGGGGCATTCTGAATTGGCCGGGCGGTTGCGGGGAGCTGCCGATGTGCTGGAAGAACTGGTTGAACTGTACGGCGCAGCAGCGCAGCAGACAGAAGCGCCGAGCAAGGACTGACAGGGCGGCGAACCCATTGCAGCGGCTTGCGGCGGCGGCGTAAGGTGCTGCCATGATCGAACTCAAAGACCTTCAGCTGCTCACCGCATTGGCGCGGCATCAGCATTTTGCCAAGGCCGCCGCCGACTGCGGCATGTCGCAGCCGGCCTTCTCCATGCGGATCCGCAATCTGGAGGAGCGGCTGGGCCTGTCCATCGTGCGCCGTGCCAACCGTTTTCAGGGGCTGACCGAAGAGGGCTTGATGATCGTGCGCCGGGGGCGTTCGATTCTGGATGATGCAAAGGCGCTGGAACAGGAGATCGCCGCGTCGCGCGGCGAAGTGACCGGCACGCTGGTGCTTGGGGTGGTGCCCACTGCCACCGCCTGGGCGGCGCAGCTGGTGGATCAGGTGCATCAGGCCTATCCGCGGATTCTGGCCCGGGTGGAGGTGACCACCTCGTTGGCTATCCAGCAGCGCCTTTATGATGGTACAATTGACGCAGGTATTACCTACGCCGAGAGCCTGGGTCAGGACCTGGTGACAGTGCAGCCGCTGTATGACGAAAGCTATGTGCTGCTGGCGCCCGAAGAGATGGTGGCGGGCCGCGGCGACACGATAAGCTGGGCCGAGGCCGCTGATTTGCCGCTGAGCTTACTGGACCAGCAGATGCAGAACCGCCGCATTCTGGACCGCATCTTTGCCGATCTGGACCTGAGGCCGGAAATCGTGTCCGAGTCCAACGGTTTTATGGCGTCGATGGTGCTGGCGCGCGAAGGGTCGGCGGCAACGATTCTGCCGCGGGCGCTGATGCAGGCCCTGGGAGAGCTGGGGGGAACCCGGGTTCTTGGGCTGACCGCGCCGGAACAATCGCGGCCGATCTGCATTGCAACGCTGGACCGGACCCCGGAATTGACCACGGTCCGGGCGCTGAAAGAGGTTGTTGCGACGTTTGTGGACGATGGGATGCCGCAAATGGCGTGATAATTTATACTTATTGTGCAATCGGTTTTCTAGATTTGACGATATTCATTCTTGATGGCATTTCGGAATGAAATACGTGCTGACTGGAGGACCCCATGGCACCATTGGATGATAGCAAGGGCGTATGGAAGTCCGGCCGCGGCAAGGGGCGCAAGACGCCCAAAGGCCGCCAGGTCGACGACATCGCGCTGAGCGAGGTTCAGGACCTGCTGGGGGACCGCCCGCGCAACCGTGACCTAATGATCGAGTTCCTGCACCTGATCCAGGACAAATACGGCCATCTGAGCGCCGCGCACATCCGGGCGCTGGCTGAGGAGATGCGCACCGGTCAGGCAGAGATCTACGAGGTGGCCAGCTTCTATGCCCATTTCGATGTGGTGAAGGAGGGTGAGGCCCCGCCGCCGGCACTGACCATCCGGGTGTGTGACTCGCTGTCCTGTGAGTTGGCGGGGGCACAGCAGCTGCAGAAGGCGCTGGAAGATGGGCTGGATGCCTCTCAGGTCCGCGTGCTGCGCGCACCCTGCATGGGCCGCTGCGACACTGCGCCGGTTCTGGAAATCGGCCACAACCACATCGACCACGCCACCGTGGAAAAGGTCGAGGCAGCGATTGCTGCCGATGACACCCACGCCCATATCCCGGAGTATGAAACCTTCGCCGCTTATGAGGCGGATGGCGGCTATGCCACGCTGAAAGGCCTGCGCGCGAATGGCGACTGGGAAGCGGTTCAGGCGAAGGTCAAAGAAGCCGGTCTGCGCGGTCTGGGCGGCGCTGGCTTCCCGTCCGGCACCAAATGGGGTTTTGTGCGCGCCAACGAAGGTCCGCGTTACTTGGCCGTGAATGGCGACGAGGGCGAGCCCGGCACTTTCAAAGACCGCTACTACCTAGAGCGCACTCCGCATGTCTTCCTCGAAGGCATGCTGATTGCCGCCTGGGCGGTCGAGGCCGAGAAAGCCTTTATCTACATGCGCGATGAATATCCGGCGGTGCTGGAAATCCTGCGCCGTGAGATCAAGGCGCTGGAAGAGGCCGGCATTGTCGAGGCAGGTTACATCGACCTGCGCCGCGGGGCAGGGGCCTATATCTGCGGTGAAGAAAGCGCGATGATCGAGTCGATCGAGGGCAAGCGCGGCGAGCCGCGCCACCGTCCGCCGTTTGTGGCACAGGTGGGTGTCTTCGGGCGTCCGACCCTCGTCCACAACGTGGAAACCCTCTACTGGGTCGCCAAGATCTGCCGCGAAGGGCCTGAGTGCCTGAATTCGGTTGAGAAGAACGGCCGCAAGGGCTTGCGCAGCTACTCGGTCTCGGGCCGCGTGAAGAACCCGGGCGTGCATCTGCTGCCCGCCGGCTCCACAATCACCGACATTATTGAGGCCTGCGGCGGTATGCTGGATGGCCACGCCTTCAAGGCTTACCAGCCGGGCGGCCCCTCCTCGGGCCTGCTGCCTGCATCGATGAATGATATCCCGCTCGACTTCGACACGCTGCAGCCGCATGGCACCTTCATCGGCTCCGCTGCTGTGGTGGTGCTGTCCGATCAGGACTCGGCCCGCGATGCGGCGCTGAACATGCTTCGCTTTTTCGAGGATGAAAGCTGCGGTCAGTGCACCCCTTGCCGGGTGGGATGCGAGAAAGCCGTCAAGCTGATGAGCGAGAAGAAGTGGGATCAGGGCCTGCTGGAAGAGCTGAGCACCGCGATGGTCGACGCTTCGATCTGCGGTCTGGGCCAGGCTGCGCCGAACCCGATCCGCCTGACCATGAAACATTTTCCGGATGAGGTCTGAGCCATGAGCGATAACGTCACATTCACACTCGATGGCGAACAGGTCACGGCGGAAAAGGGCCTGACCATCTGGGAAGTCGCCAACGGCCGCGGGCTGAAGATCCCGCATCTGTGCCACAAGCCGCAGCCGGGCTACCGCCCGGACGGCAACTGCCGCGCCTGCATGGTGGAGATCGAAGGCGAGCGCACGCTGGCCGCCTCCTGCATTCGCGAACCCGCCGAGGGCATGGTTGTAACCACCAACAACGCGCGCGCCGAAAACGCTCGCAAGATGGTGATGGAACTGCTGGTCGCCGACCAGCCCAAGCGGGAAGAGGCGCACGACAAATCCTCCCACATGTGGGATATGGCAGAGCTGAACGGCGTTACTGAGAGCCGCTTCCCCAAGCTGGAAGAGGGCCGCATCCCGCTGCTGGACGACAGCCATGTCGCCATGAAGGTGAATCTGGACGCCTGCATCTCCTGCGGCCTGTGCGTGCGGGCCTGCCGTGAAGTGCAGGTGAACGACGTGATCGGCATGGCCGGGCGCGGCCACAATGCCTTCCCGACTTTTGATATTGCTGACCCCATGGGCCAATCCACCTGTGTGGCCTGCGGCGAATGTGTTCAGGCCTGCCCGACCGGCGCGCTGATGCCCGCCACCGTCATGGATGAAAACCAGGTTGGCGACAGCAAGGATTACGATTCCGAAACCGAAAGCGTTTGCCCGTTCTGCGGTGTCGGCTGCAAGGTCAGCCTCAAGGTCAAGGACGGCAAGGTCAAATACGTCGACGGTATCAACGGCCCGGCGAACGAAGGCCGCCTGTGCGTCAAGGGCCGGTTTGGCTTTGACTACATCCACCACCCGCACCGCCTGACCAAGCCGCTGATCCGCCGCGACGACGCGCCTGCAAAAGGCCTGAACGTCGATCCGGGCAATCTCTCGACCCATTTCCGCGAAGCATCCTGGGAAGAGGCGATGGATCTGGCCGCCAAGGGCCTGATGCGCCTGCGCGATGAGAGCCCGAAATCGGTTGCGGGCTTCGGCTCGGCGAAATGCACCAACGAAGAGGCCTATCTCTTCCAGAAGTTCATCCGCCAGGGTTTCAAGCACAACAACGTCGACCACTGCACCCGCCTGTGCCACGCGTCGTCCGTTGCGGCGTTGATCGAAAACGTTGGCTCCGGTGCGGTGACCGCGACCTTCAACGAGATCGAAAACGCCGATGTAGCAATCGTGATCGGCTCTAACCCGATCGAGAACCACCCGGTGGCGGCGACCTATTTCAAGCAGTTCACCAAGCGCGGCGGCAAGCTGATCGTGATGGACCCGCGGGGCGTCGGCCTGCGCCGGTTTGCAACCGAGATGGTACAGTTCCGCCCTGGCGCGGATGTGTCGATGCTGAACGCGATCATGAACGTGATCGTCGAGGAAGAGCTCTACGACAGCCAATACATCCACCGCTGGACCGAGAACTGGGAGGCTGAAAAAGAGCATCTGAAGCAGTTCACGCCCGAGAAGATGTCGGAAATCTGCGGCATCAGCCCCGATCAGCTGCGCCGCGTTGCACGGATCTTTGCCGGTGGGAATGCGGGGCTGATCTTCTGGGGCATGGGGATATCCCAGCACATCCACGGGACGGATAACTCGCGCTGCCTGATCAGCCTCGCACTGATGACCGGCAATGTGGGTAAACCGGGCGCGGGCCTGCATCCGCTGCGCGGCCAGAACAATGTGCAGGGCGCGTCTGATGCGGGCCTCATTCCAATGTTCCTGCCCGATTATCAGACCGTGACCTCGGACGACGTGCGCAAGAGCTTCACCGATGTCTGGGGCGGCGGCGATTTCTCGAACGAGAAGGGCCTGACTGTGACCGAGATCGTGGACGAGGCTTATGCCGGCAACATCAAGGGCATGTACATCCAGGGCGAAAACCCGGCGATGTCCGACCCGGATGCCGACCACGCGCGCGACGCCTTTGCCAAGCTGGAGCTGATGATCGTTCAGGACATCTTCCTGACCGAGACGGCGAACTATGCCGACATTATCCTGCCGGCCTCGGCGCTCTATGAGAAGAACGGCACCGTGTCGAACACCAACCGCCAGGTGCAGCGCGTGCGGCCTGCGGTTCCGCCGCCGGGTGAGGCGCGGGAGGACTGGCAGGTCACTGTCGAACTGGCGCAGCGCATCGGCCTGCCCTGGGACTACAAGGATGTCAGCGAAGTCTTTGCCGAAATGAAGCTGAACATGAAGTCCTTGGACAACATCACTTGGGAACGTCTGGAAACCGAAACCATCACCTATCCGTCGCTGCATGAGACCGACCCCGGTCAGGCGATTGTGTTCGGTGACGGCTTCCCGCGCCCTGATGGCCGCGCCCGCTTTACCCCGGCATCGGTCATTCCGCCGGATGAGGCGCCGGATGAGGAATTCCCGATGATCATGACCACCGGCCGCCAGCTGGAGCATTGGCACACCGGGTCGATGACCCGGCGCTCCAAAGTTCTGGACGCGGTGGAGCCGGAAGCGAACTGCTCGCTCAACCCGCGCACGCTCAAGCTGATGGGCATCGAGCCGGGCGAGATGATCCGCCTGTCGACCCGCCGCGGCTCGATCGAGATCATGGCGCGGGCCGACCGGGCGATTGCCGAGGACATGGTGTTTGTGCCCTTTGCCTATGTCGAGGCGGCGGCCAACATCCTGACCAACCCCGCGCTGGACCCCTATGGCAAGATCCCCGAGTTCAAGTTCTCGGCGGTGCGGGTCGAGAAGATCGAAGGGCAGATCGCGGCCGAGTAAACTGGCACAACCGTTTGAGGAAACAGGGCGGGCGCGGAACCAAGGGTTCCGCGCCCGTTTTTCTCTGGTGGCGCCGGGCTGGCGCCCGGCGCGGCATCGCACTTCAGAACGGGGTGCCTGACCGCGAATGCCGTAACACTGTTCCGCTTCGGGCTTTGCCCGAAACGGCCCGCGCCGCGCCTTGCACGCGCGGCGCACGGCCCAACCGGCGAGCGGGCATCTACGACGCCTGCCGGCTGGCGGGAGTGTTTCTGTCAGGGGCGGTGCTGGGTGCCTAAAGTCAGGCAGGGGTCAACGGTGCCGGGCCAGGAACCGGTCGAGATCCCGCTGGGCGGGACGGGTGCCGGTGAAGACTTCTATCCAGCCGGGCATCAGTGAAATCCGGTATTCCGTGCTCTCGTGCACCTGCATCGATATATAGCCGATCTGAGTGTAGATCATGGCCCGGGCCCGGATCAGTGCATCTGCCTCCGGATACCCAAAGCGCACGAACATTTCTGTCATGGCTTTCTCGCGCCGGGCATCGGCCATGTCCAACCGTTCCTGCAGGCGGCTGTCATTGCGCCCCCAGTTGCGGATCGCCAGATCCAGGCGGGCATCAAACAGCTTTGGGTCAAGCCAGCAGTCGAACAGGTTGAAAAGCGCCTCGGCAATGCTCTCGGCATAGGCTTCGGTCCGGGCAACCAGATTGCCGGTGTTCTTCTCCTCCCAGCGGCGGATCATCGCTTCCAGCAGGGCCTCGCGGTCTTTGAAGTGCCAGTAGAAGCTGGTGCGCGACACCCCCAGCCGCTTGGCCAGCGGCATCACCTTCACCGCCTCCACACCGCTTTCGGTCAGCACGTCATAGGCGGCGGACAGCCAGTCTTCTTCGCTTAGTCGCGGGCGGGAGATGTCCTGTGTGGTCATGCCCCAAGCCTTAGCAGCCGCACCGGGCGGGGGCAACTTTTCCAGACAGGTGTGAATGTTTAATTGACACATGTGTCAGGCTGGTGTCGGATGGCACCCAGCCACGTTACCGTTCCAGGAGAGGCAGGCAATGTCCAAGGACCCGCTGCTGCAGCCGTACCAGCTCAAGCATCTGACGCTGCGCAACCGGATCATGACCACCAGCCATGAGCCGGCCTATCCCGAAGACGGGATGCCCAAGGCGCGCTATGCAGCCTACCATGCCGAGCGCGCCAAGGCGGGGGTGGCGCTGACCATGACCGCAGGATCCGCTGCGGTCAGCCGTGACAGTCCGCCAGTGTTCAACAACATTCTGGCGTACAAGGACGAAGTGGTCCCCTGGATCCGCAACCTGACGGATCAGGTGCATGAACATGGCGCAGCGGTGATGATCCAGCTGACCCACCTGGGCCGGCGCACCGGCTGGAACAAGGGGGACTGGCTGCCGTCCGTCAGCTCCTCCCGGCACCGGGAGCCGGCGCATCGGTCCTTTCCCAAGCTGGCGGAAGATTGGGACATTGCCCGCATCATCTCCGACTTCGCCGACACGGCGGAGCGGATGAAAGAGGGGGGCATGGATGGTATCGAGCTGCAGGTCTATGGTCACCTGCTGGATCAGTTCTGGTCGCCGCTGACCAATGATCTCGACGGGCCTTATGGCGGCCAGTCTCTGGACAGCCGGATGCGCATGCCGCTCGACGTGCTGCGCGCGGTCCGGGACAGGGTTGGGGAGGATTTCATCGTCGGCTTGCGGTACACTGCGGATGAGGCGCAGGCGGGCGGGATCACTCCTGAAGAGGGGATCGAAATCTCCAGGCGTCTGACGGACAGCGGCATGGTGGATTTCCTCAATGTGATCCGCGGCCGCATCCACACCGATCCCGCGATGACTGACGTGATTCCGGTGCAGGGCATGAAATCGGCACCGCATCTGGATTTTGCAGGTGAGGTGAAGAAGGCCACCGGTATGCCGACATTCCACGCTGCCCGCATCCCGGATGTGGCGACCGCCCGCCATGCGGTGGCCAGCGGATTGCTGGACATGGTCGGCATGACCCGCGCCCATATGGCGGATCCGCATGTTGTCAGGAAAATCATCGAGGGGCGCGAAGACGACATCCGCCCCTGCGTCGGCGCCACCTACTGTCTGGACAGGATCTACCAGGCAGGGGAGGCCCTTTGCATCCACAACGCCGCCACCGGGCGCGAACTCACAATGCCCCACGAAATCCCCGCGGCAGCGACACATAAGAAGGTGGTGATTATCGGGGCCGGCCCAGGCGGGCTGGAGGCGGCGCGCGTCGCCGCAGAGCGGGGCCATGATGTGACCGTCTTTGAGGCAGCCGCTGAGCCGGGCGGTCAGGTCCGCCTGACGGGACAGAACCCGCGCCGGGCTGAAATGATCGGCATTATCGATTGGCGCATGGCGCAATGCGCGGCCCGGGATGTGGCGTTCCGCTTCAATACCTGGGCTGAGGCGGAGGATGTGATGGCCCTGGACCCGGATGTCGTGATCGTGGCGACTGGCGGGATGCCAAACATGATGCTGCATGAAACCCGGTCGGACCTGCCGCATGCGGTGTCCAGCTGGGACATCATTTCGGGCGATGTAAAACCTGCCGGGCATGTTCTGGTCTATGATGAAAGCGGCGATCATCCGGGGCTGATGGCGGCAGAAACCGCGGCTGGGGCAGGAGCCCGGGTGGAGGTCATGACACCTGACCGGACCTTTGCGCCGGACATCATGGGCATGAACCTCGTGCCCTATATGCGGGCGCTGCAGGACAAGGACGTGAGGTTCACTGTTGCCCGCCGCCTGCTGGGCATCAGCCGCAGCGGCAACCGGCTGACCGCCGCCATCGGCACCGACTACAGCGGCCACACTTATTGTGCGGAGTATGATCAGGTGGTGGTCAATTATGGCACGCTGCCGCTGGACAGCCTGTACTTTGCGCTGAAGGAGCGGGCATCCAACCGCGGCGAGGTCGACCACGATGCCCTGATTGCGGGCCGCCCGCAGGCAGTCACGTCCAACCCGGCGGGCCGGTTCCAGCTGTTCCGGATCGGTGATGCAGTTTCTGCGCGCAATACCCATGCGGCGATCTATGACGCGCTGCGGCTTGTGAAGGACATCTGACATGCGCCTGGGGTTTCTGGGGTGCGGCGCTATCGCTTCTGCAGTGGTGCGGGGGCTTGCCGGCAAGGGGCACCGGATCACGGTGTCAGAGCGCAGCCGGGCCCGGTCAGCAGCATTGGCTGCGGAATTCGGCGACGTCACCGCTGCCGCCAACCAGGCGGTGGCCGATGCCAGCGACGTCGTGTTCCTGGGCCTGATGGCAGAGGCGGCTGAAGGCATCCTGTCCGGGCTGGTATTCCGCGAAGATCAGCAGGTGATCTCCTTCATGGCCGGTGCTGGTTTGGCCCGGGTCGCAGAACTGGCGGCACCGGCGCGCGCAGCGGCTGTGATGATGCCCTTTCCGGGGATTGCACAGGGCGGCTCTCCTATCATGGCGCTGGGAGACACTGGCCTGGTTGCGCGCATCTTTGGCCCTTCGAACACGGTATTTGCCTTGAGGGACGAGGCGGAGCTGAATGCCTACCTGTGTGCCCAGGCTGTGTTGTCGCCGGTTGCGCGCATGGTGAATGACGCCGCCGGCTGGCTGGGAGGCCGGGTCGAAGACCGGCAGCAAGGTGAAGCCTTTTTGCGCATGCTGATCACAAGCAGCCTGCAACAGACTGCCTGTACAGACCTGATTGAGGCGTTGAATACGCCTGGCGGCTACAATCAGCGCCTGCGCCTCCATATGGAGGATGCGGGCATGGGGCGGGATCTCGTTGCGGGGTTGGACATGCTTGAGGGCGGCAAGCCGTGACGTGATCAGGCGGCGTTTTGGCTGCCCTTTTTGTTTTCGGCTGTGCGCTGTTTGTCCTTTGGCCGGTTTGGCCCGGGCGATTCCGGGCGGGCGGAGGGGGTTTGGGGGTGTTTGGTGCGATTCCGGGGTGGTGAGTCTGTGGATAAGGGGCGCCGAGTCTGTGGGTAAGTGGCGCGGGGGGCTTTTCCGGGGTGTTTGGGGCGGTTTGCGGGGCGGGGGTGGGGCGGAAAGAGGGTCAGGGGTGCTGACTTTGTTTTTGTGTAAGTTGTTGATTTTGTTGGGGGCGTGATTTTTCTTTGCGGAATTCTGCGTTTTTCTGAATTTTGGGGTTGCGGGTCTGCGGGGGTATCCGTAAAAGCCCCCTCACCGGCGGCGCTGAGGCGCTGCTGAGACACACCGGACGGGACGCTGAGCCAGACAGGGCGACGCGGTAACGGATCGGGAAACACACTGGAGAGACGGTGGGACACGCTGGAGAGACGGCGGCATCTGAGGGTTTGAAGAGGCGGGCGCGCCGGAAGATTGGCGCATCGGTCTGGTTTTTGGCCTCTGGGTGTTTGCTCTTTGACATTGATGGATAACTGAAGAGATATGCGGGCGGTCACGGTTCATTTCGATGGATCAGACTTCTGTATATCGCGCCACTAGGGTTCCGGCCCGATGATGTGGTGTCAGCTTCACTGTTTGTTCGGCTTTCGGTGCCTTTGGTACTGAAGCACAGACAAACAGAGACTTTCATCAGGATTAGCCTCCTGGTGAAGATGTGCAGAGGTTCGAACGTCAAGGATACGCTTTAACGAGCGTTTCAACTTGAGAGTTTGATCCTGGCTCAGAACGAACGCTGGCGGCAGGCCTAACACATGCAAGTCGAGCGCGCCCTTCGGGGTGAGCGGCGGACGGGTTAGTAACGCGTGGGAACGTGCCCTTCTCTAAGGAATAGCCACTGGAAACGGTGAGTAATACCTTATACGCCCTTCGGGGGAAAGATTTATCGGAGAAGGATCGGCCCGCGTTAGATTAGGTAGTTGGTGGGGTAATGGCCTACCAAGCCTACGATCTATAGCTGGTTTTAGAGGATGATCAGCAACACTGGGACTGAGACACGGCCCAGACTCCTACGGGAGGCAGCAGTGGGGAATCTTGGACAATGGGCGCAAGCCTGATCCAGCCATGCCGCGTGAGTGATGAAGGCCTTAGGGTCGTAAAGCTCTTTCGCCTGTGATGATAATGACAGTAGCAGGTAAAGAAACCCCGGCTAACTCCGTGCCAGCAGCCGCGGTAATACGGAGGGGGTTAGCGTTGTTCGGAATTACTGGGCGTAAAGCGCGCGTAGGCGGACTGGAAAGTTGGGGGTGAAATCCCAGGGCTCAACCCTGGAACTGCCTCCAAAACTCCCAGTCTTGAGTTCGAGAGAGGTGAGTGGAATTCCGAGTGTAGAGGTGAAATTCGTAGATATTCGGAGGAACACCAGTGGCGAAGGCGGCTCACTGGCTCGATACTGACGCTGAGGTGCGAAAGTGTGGGGAGCAAACAGGATTAGATACCCTGGTAGTCCACACCGTAAACGATGAATGCCAGACGTCGGCTAGCATGCTAGTCGGTGTCACACCTAACGGATTAAGCATTCCGCCTGGGGAGTACGGCCGCAAGGTTAAAACTCAAAGGAATTGACGGGGGCCCGCACAAGCGGTGGAGCATGTGGTTTAATTCGAAGCAACGCGCAGAACCTTACCAACCCTTGACATCCTCGGACCGCCAGAGAGATCTGGTTTTCACTTCGGTGACCGAGTGACAGGTGCTGCATGGCTGTCGTCAGCTCGTGTCGTGAGATGTTCGGTTAAGTCCGGCAACGAGCGCAACCCACATCCTTAGTTGCCAGCAGTTCGGCTGGGCACTCTAAGGAAACTGCCCGTGATAAGCGGGAGGAAGGTGTGGATGACGTCAAGTCCTCATGGCCCTTACGGGTTGGGCTACACACGTGCTACAATGGCAGTGACAATGGGTTAATCCCAAAAAACTGTCTCAGTTCGGATTGTCGTCTGCAACTCGGCGGCATGAAGTCGGAATCGCTAGTAATCGCGTAACAGCATGACGCGGTGAATACGTTCCCGGGCCTTGTACACACCGCCCGTCACACCATGGGAGTTGGGTTTACCCGAAGGCCGTGCGCCAACCTTTCGAGGAGGCAGCGGACCACGGTGAGCTCAGCGACTGGGGTGAAGTCGTAACAAGGTAGCCGTAGGGGAACCTGCGGCTGGATCACCTCCTTTCTAAGGATGATGCTAGCATCACGGAGCTTGCTCCTGATCGTGCATCACTTAGCAGAAGACCAGCAAACAAAGCTGGTCGCATACGGACCGGACCGTCCTCATATCTCTTCAGAAAACATCGGATGCCTGCCCGGCAGGGGTCCAAAAGCAAGGGGCCTTAGCTCAGCTGGGAGAGCGCCTGATTTGCATTCAGGAGGTCAGGAGTTCGATCCTCCTAGGCTCCACCACTCATGCAAACGGCCCGGACAATATGGGTCGGTAGCTCAGGTGGTTAGAGCGCACGCCTGATAAGCGTGAGGCCGGAGGTTCAAGTCCTCCTCGACCCACCACTTCCCCGGAAGTGGCCATATGGAAGAACATATCTTCAAGCAGTTGCTGACTGTTTGAACGTCTGTTCTTCAGACGCACACATTGACATCGTTAAGAGAGATACAATCAACAATACTGTTGGCGCCCCGCGTGAGGGGAGAGCCTCAGTGAGGTGCCGATCTTCTTCGGAAGTGACGCGAGCCTGTGCACATGCCCCTTTCCTCGGGCATCCACGGGTCTGCCTGGCTGAAAAAACAGTGTTGTCCAAGTCAAGTACACTAACCCGCATGATCGCACGATCATGCAACAAGTTCTCAACCACCGACATGGTTGAGAGCGGGATAGTTTGCTTTTTGGTTCAGAAATAGAGGCGCCGGTTTCTTACCAGCTTCCGGTGCCGCGGCAGTTTGCACTGTCTCTTTCTGGATCAAATCAAGCGCGAGAAGGGCGTTTGGTGGATGCCTTGGCAGTAAGAGGCGATGAAAGACGTGATACCCTGCGATAAGCTTGGGGGAGCCGGGAATAGGCTTTGATCCCAAGATCTCTGAATGGGGGAACCCACCTGAAAGTTTGTTATAATAGCCGCAAGGCTGCTTATAATGGGCTTAACCAGGTACTTAAGGACTGAATACATAGGTCTTTAAGAGCAAACCCGGGGAACTGAAACATCTAAGTACCCGGAGGAAAGGACATCAATAGAGACTCCGTTAGTAGCGGCGAGCGAACGCGGACCAGCCGAGCCTGATGAGTGACCAGAATGCGTTGGGAAACGCAGCCAGAGCGGGTGACAGCCCCGTATGGGAAGCTCTGAGGGACGTATTAAGTAGGGCGGGACACGTGAAATCCTGTTCGAAGACCGGAGGACCACCTCCGAAGGCTAAGTACTCCTTACTGACCGATAGCGAACCAGTACCGTGAGGGAAAGGTGAAAAGCACCCCGGCGAGGGGAGTGAAACAGTACCTGAAACCGAACGCCTACAATCAGTTGGAGGCCCCTTGAGGGCTGACAGCGTACCTTTTGTATAATGGGTCATCGACTTGGTCTCACGAGCAAGCTTAAGCCGCTAGGCGGAGGCGCAGCGAAAGCGAGTCTTAATAGGGCGCATGAGTTCGTGGGATCAGACCCGAAACCGAGTGATCTAGGCATGGCCAGGCTGAAGATGCGGTAACACGCATTGGAGGGCCGAACCCACATCCGTTGAAAAGGATCGGGATGAGCTGTGCCTAGGGGTGAAAGGCCAATCAAACTCGGAGATAGCTGGTTCTCTGCGAAATCTATTTAGGTAGAGCGTCATCCGAATACCCCGGGGGGTAGAGCACTGGATGGGTAATGGGGCCCCACAGGCTTACTGATCCTAACCAAACTCCGAATACCCGGGAGTACTAGATGGCAGACACACGGCGGATGCTAACGTCCGTCGTGGAGAGGGAAACAACCCTGACCTCCGGCTAAGGCCCCCAATTCATGGCTAAGTGGGAAAGCAGGTGAGACGTCCAAAACAACCAGGAGGTTGGCTTAGAAGCAGCCATCCTTTAAAGATAGCGTAACAGCTCACTGGTCTAATTAAGATGTCTTGCGGCGAAGATGTAACGGGGCTCAAGCCATGAGCCGAAGCCGAGGATGCACATAGTGCATGGTAGCAGAGCGTAGTGTGACATAGTTCCATGCGTCCTTACTTTCCTCCGGGAAAGATTGGACGCAAGGAGCTTTCGATGAAGCCGGGGCGTGAGCCATCCGGTGGAGAGATCACTAGCGAGAATGATGACATGAGTAGCGACAAAGAGTGTGAGAGACACTCTCGCCGAAAGTCCAAGGGTTCCTGCTTAAAGCTAATCTGAGCAGGGTAAGCCGGCCCCTAAGCCGAGGCCGAAAGGCGTAGGCGATGGGAACCACGTTAATATTCGTGGGCCAGGAGGATGTGACGGATCGTGAGGGTAGTTCATTCTTATCGGATTGAATGGGCTGCTGATCGGTTCCTGGAAATAGCCCTCCATCAGACCGTACCCTAAACCGACACAGGTGGACTGGTAGAGAATACCAAGGCGCTTGAGAGAACGATGTTGAAGGAACTCGGCAAAATACCTCCGTAAGTTCGCGAGAAGGAGGCCCGGGTTCAAGGCAACTTGGATCCGGGGGCACAAACCAGGGGGTGGCGACTGTTTATTAAAAACACAGGGCTCTGCGAAGCCGCAAGGCGACGTATAGGGTCTGACGCCTGCCCGGTGCCTGAAGGTTAAAAGGAGGGGTGAGAGCTCCGAATTGAAGCCCAGGTAAACGGCGGCCGTAACTATAACGGTCCTAAGGTAGCGAAATTCCTTGTCGGGTAAGTTCCGACCTGCACGAATGGCGTAACGACTTCCCCGCTGTCTCCAACATCGACTCAGCGAAATTGAATTGCCTGTCAAGATGCAGGCTTCCCGCGGTTAGACGGAAAGACCCCGTGCACCTTTACTACAGCTTCGCACTGGCATCAGGATTGTGATGTGCAGGATAGGTGGTAGGCATCGAAGCCGGAACGCAAGTTCCGGTGGAGCCTCCCTTGAGATACCACCCTTCGCACTCTTGATGTCTAACCGCGGTCCGTTATCCGGATCCGGGACCCTGCGTGGCGGGTAGTTTGACTGGGGCGGTCGCCTCCTAAAGAGTAACGGAGGCGCGCGAAGGTTGGCTCAGAGCGGTCGGAAATCGCTCGTTGAGTGCAATGGCAGAAGCCAGCCTGACTGCAAGACTGACAAGTCGAGCAGAGACGAAAGTCGGCCATAGTGATCCGGTGGTCCCGCGTGGAAGGGCCATCGCTCAACGGATAAAAGGTACGCCGGGGATAACAGGCTGATACTGCCCAAGAGTCCATATCGACGGCAGTGTTTGGCACCTCGATGTCGGCTCATCTCATCCTGGGGCTGGAGCAGGTCCCAAGGGTACGGCTGTTCGCCGTTTAAAGAGGTACGTGAGCTGGGTTTAGAACGTCGTGAGACAGTTCGGTCCCTATCTGCCGTGGGTGCAGGATACTTGAGAGGAGTTGCCCCTAGTACGAGAGGACCGGGGTGAACGATCCACTGGTGGACCAGTTGTTATGCCAATAGCAGTGCTGGGTAGCTATGATCGGACAGGATAACCGCTGAAGGCATCTAAGCGGGAAGCCCCCCTCAAAACAAGGTATCCCTGAGGGCCGTGGAAGACCACCACGCCGATAGGCCGGAGGTGTAAGCGCAGCAATGCGTTCAGCTGACCGGTACTAATCGCCCGATAGGCTTGATTTGATCCAGTAACAGACAGTGTTACGAAAACCAAACAAGCAAACCATCCCAAAAAAACACGGACAACGTTGATTGTACTGCCTTCCGCTTTTGGAAACGCCTCCTGACACAACAGGGGGGCGGCAACGCATGTTTACTGCGTAAACACGCTGCCTGCCGCCAAATCCAAAAGCCGAAGGCTTTTGGATTTTTCTTGGTTTGGTGGCCACAGCACAAGTGAAACACCCGGTCCCATCCCGAACCCGGAAGTTAAGCACTGTCGCGCCGATGGTACTTGGGCTCAAGCCCTGGGAGAGTAGGTCACCGCCAAACCTAGTAAAATCCAAAAACTCTCTAATCGATCAATAACACCTGTCGCGGGATGGAGCAGCCAGGTAGCTCGTCAGGCTCATAACCTGAAGGTCGCAGGTTCAAATCCTGCTCCCGCAACCATCGTTTCCGACCAAGCCCCTGCAAACAGCGGGGGCTTTTTCGATTCAGGGCTCCCCAAAGCCATCAGCCCCGCCAATTCCCCAACAAGTTCAAGCTGATGACCGCCCGGCGCTGCACCGTCCGGAACCATCCGCACCTCCGAAATCAAAGTAAGCGCCCGATTTTTACCGCAGCGGTTGATTGTTGACGCGGGCGATGATGCCGGGCTCAGCGACGAAGTCTTCGAGGAAGCTGTGCCATGCCTCAACGGACACTCGTGCTGATGCCAGCATGTCGCGCAATTCGTCGATGCCCTCGTCGGTCAGCGCCGTAATGTAGTCGTCCCGTCCGATGTGGACGCTGACGATGTTGCCGTAGGAGAGGTTGTCGTCGTTGCTGACGATGGCCTCGAGAAGTCCAGGATCCTCGCCCAGCAGGCTGGCGACATGGGCGATGGAGCAGACGTAGGTCGTCGCTGCCATCACGCAGCCTCGCTGCGGCTCTGATCTGCCGGCTTCCAGTTCCAAGGGAGCAATTCGGCCAGCCGGTTGACCATGTGATCGTGGATACGGTCCAAGACATCTGCGAGGTAGGCCTGCGGATCGAGGCCGTTCATCTTTGCCGTCTCGATGACGGTCATGGCGCGGGCGAGCGTTTCACCGCCGGTATCCGAACCCGCGAATAGCCAGTTCCGCCTGCCAACGCCAATGGGCCGCAGCGCGCGCTCGGCGGGATTGTTGTCGATGGCCACGCGCCCGTCCTCCAGAAACAGCGTGAATGAAGCCCAACGGCTCAGCCCGTAGCGGAACGCCTTGGCCAGATCACTCTTACCGGGAATACGGGTGAGCTGCCTTTCGGCCCAGTCCCGGAACGCATCAACCTTGGGCTTGCTTTCCTTTTGGCGCACGGCCAGCCGCAGTTCGGCAGGCTTGCCGCTGATTTCTCGTTCGATGTCGTAGAGCTTGCCGATACGGTCGAGCGCCTCGCGCGCGATTGCGGATTTCGTCGCGGTCCAGACATCGTGAAAGTCGCGGCGAAGATGCGCCCAGCACGCGGCCTCCCGGAACTGGCTCTTGCCGTCCAGGTCCGCGGCATAGAGCTTGGCATACCCCTTGTAGCCATCAGCCTGGAGAATGCCGCTGGTCTCGCCAAGATGGGCGAGGACATGCTCTTCCTTCCAGTCCGGGGCAAAGTGATAGACCGCACCGGGCGGGGCCGTGCCCGCCCATGGGCGCTGATCCCGGACATAGGCCCAGATCCGGCCTTTCTTGACGCCCTTTCCGAGCCCCTTGTCGCGGCGGCCGCGATCGAGAACCCGGATGGGCGTGTCATCTGCGTGCAGAAGATTGCTGGCCATGATCTCGGCCTCGATCTTCTCGATCAGCGGCGCCAGCGCCTTCATTGCCCCGCCGCACCAGTCGACCAGGGTCGTGTCCGGGATGTCTGCCCCCATGCGGGCGAAGATCTCGTTCTGACGATACAACGGCACGTGGTCGTCGAACTTCGAGGTCAGCACATAAGCCAGAAGGTTCGGGCCCGCCATGCTCCGTGGGATCGGACGGCTGGGTGCCGGGCTTTGAACCATACGCTCGCAGCGCCGGCAGGATTTCTTGATACGCGCGATCTCGATGACCTTCAGCTGGGCTGCAATCATGTCGATCAGCTCGCTGACATCCTCCCCGACCACACGCAGATCGCCCCCGCAATCCGGGCAACTGTCGCCGGGGTCAAGCTCGCGGCGTTCGCGCGGCGTGTCCTGCGACACCTTCGGACGGCGGCGCCTCGACTCCCGCGGTTCGGCTGGTTCCGGGGTCTGGTTGTCCGTCTCCGGCTCATCGTCGCCCTCCGGCGGCAGTTCATCCGCCTCGGCGAGCGCAACCTGCAGGTCCTCCAGCGCCAGTTCCAGTTGCTCGATCTCCCGCTCGATCTTTTCCGAACTGGAGCCGAATTTCTGCTTCTGCAATCTGGCAATCCGGACGCGCAGCGCCTGAACCAGCAGATCATGCGCCCGCAAACTGGCGGACATCTTCTGGTTTTCCGCCTGCAACGCGGCGATCATCGCCTTCAGAACGGCGGGATCATTGGGGAGAGGCGTGGCTTCTACGGACATGGTGGTGGATACCATTCTCCAAGGTCGGACGCCATAAAAACAAACGATTCCAGGGAGATAAATCAGCCCGTCCGGGCTGGTGGCGCGCCCCAATCCGGCCTGCGCCAGTCGATCCCCTCCCAGAGCATGGCCAATTGAGCGGCGGTCAGACGCACGCTGCCATCCGTCGCCGCAGGCCATGGGAAACGACCCTTCTCCAGGACTTTGTAATACAGGCAAAAGCCCTGGCCATCCCAATACAGAAGCTTCACCCTGTCGCCGCGGCGCCCTCGAAACGCGAACACGGCACCGTTCGATGGCCGCTGCCTCAAGACATCCTGCGCGATCGCTGAAAGCCCCGCGATACCTTTGCGCATATCAGTGTGACCGCAGGCCAGGTAAACGCGAATGCCGGTTCCCGGGCCGATCATGCCGCCTCCACCGCCTGGATCAAACGGGTCAGCACCGCCGCATCCACATGGGCATCGACCCGCAAGCTGCGACCATTGCGTAGAACCACCTCAATCAACGCCAAGCTCGCTTCAGGGGCGCACGCTTCCTGCGGTTCCGGCGGCGACGTAATATCGACGGGCAGGAATAGCGTCGCGTCGTCTGGCGTCAGAAGCCCCTTCCTCCTCAGCTCGTATCGCCAGGCATAGATCTGCTGCCGCCTGATCTCGTGGCGCTGTGCGACCTGCGACACGGTCGCGCCGTTCACCCCGACCGAAAGCACAATCGCCAACTTCTCGTCGTCACTCCAGCGGCGCCGACGCTCCAAGCCAAGAATTTCGCCCCGCACAGCTGCCTCCCTCCCTGTAGGAGACGTCATTAAAGACGTCTTTATGGACGTTTCTTACCAATCTCCAGGACACACGAGCAGGCGGTTCAAATCGGGCGGTTACAAATCAAAGCCCGCAGCGACGCCGTCGCCTCCCGCCGCACCTCTGGTGCATTCAGGGCGTGACCTGCCCCCCGCTGGTCCCTCGTTCATGAGGAGAGTCTGCGGGTTTGGTTTTGGTAATCGTCGGTCTCGGGCTTGGCAAGCGCGGCAGGCGCGGAGCCCTCAAATAGCTCAAGCGCCTGCCGCGCTTGCATTGGCGTTCTGTTCCCCAGCGAAGAATGCGGCCTGACGTTGTTGTAATCGTAGCGCCACAGCGCCAGCTTGCGGCGGGCATCGTCCAGGGTATCGAACAGCTCTTCATTGAGAAGCTCGTCCCGCAGGCTGCCGTTGAATGACTCGATAAAGGCATTCTGCTGCGGTTTTCCGGGGTCGATGTAATGCCAATCCACCCCGTTCCTGTCGGCCCATTTCAGGATTGCCTGGCTGGTGAATTCCGTCCCGTTGTCGCTGACAATGCAAGCGGGTTTTCCGTAGATCCGGACGAGCGCGTCCAGCTCCCGGGCAACGCGCTCTCCTGAAATGCTGGTGTCTGCCGCCAGGCACAGGTTTTCCCGGCAGCAGTCGTCATTCACGGCCAGGATGCGAAACTTCCGCGCCGCGCCGAAGCTGTCTGCCAGGAAATCCAGGGACCAGCGCTGGTTGGGCTGTGTGGCTTCGGGCATCGGCGTTCTCGAGCCCCGGGCGCGTTTGCGGCCCCGCCGCCGTTTCACTGCAAGACCCTCCTCCCGGTAGAGGCGGTAAAGCTTTTTGTGGTTCATGATCATGCCTTTTCGCTCAAGCAGCACGCCGATCCGCCGGTAGCCGAACCGGCGGCGTTTGCCAGCGATCTCCTTCATCTCCTGGCGGATCTCAGGATGGTCCGGCGGGCGTTCGCGCCGGACCGTCTTGGGGTCGACACCGACAAGCCGGCAGGCCCTGCGCTGCGAGATGTCATGATCCCGCATTGCATTGAGCGCTGCCTCTCGCCGCTCTTTCGGTGTCGTCAGCTTTTTCCCAGCAGGTCTTTCAAAACCACGTTGTCGAGCATCGTGTCTGCCAGCAGCCGCTTCAGCTTGGCATTCTCATCTTCCAGCGCTTTCAGCCGCGCCGCCTCCGATACCTCCATGCCGCCATACTTGGACTTCAGCTTGTAAAAGGTCGCCGGGCTCAGCCCATGCCGGCGGCACACCTCCGCCGTCGGCATCCCGGCTTCCTGCTCTTTGATCATCCCGATGATTTGCGCCTCGGTGTAACGGCTCTTACGCATTCGTCTGCTCCTACATAGGTTGGGCAGACTCTACATCATGGTGAGGGATTTCGCGGGGGGCAGGTCAGGGCCTTTGCTGATCCCTCCAACTCTTCAGCTTCGCGTTCTCAACCTCAAGCGCTTTCAGCCGCTTGGCCTCGGACACCTCCATGCCTCCGTACTTCGAACGCCACTTGTAGAACGTGCCATCGCTGATGCCGTGCTTCCGGCAGAGCTCCTTGGCGCCTATCCCGGCTTGGTGCTCCTTCAGGATGCCAATAATCTGCTCTTCGCTGAATCGGCTTTTCCGCATCGTCTGTCTCCTCGTGTGGAGAGCAGGCTAACTTCAAACCGCGGACTTCTCAGGGGAGCACGTCACGGGACACTGATACACCCGGCACACGCGTCTGTGCGCCGATCACCCGTTTCTCGTCTTCAGACCAATTGCGCCTGCGCCGCTTCGCCATATTCAACCCCGATAGTGTCCACTTGTTCGCTAATGGACATTATCCATCACTAACGACCGCCGTCAGTGCGGGCAGACCGGACGGTTGCAGCCCGAACGAAGCCCCGGACAGAACAGAACTGGAGCGCCGAGGCGGCAGAACCGGGGCGTCAGGAATTCTGGTCCGGATGCGCGGCTGCAAACGCGGGATGGTCCGCGCAGACGGCCTCCACTGCGCAGATCCGCGGCAGGTCCGAGAAATCCGCCTCCCAGCGGCGGGCGTTATACAATTGAGGCATCAGGCAGATGTCCGCCAGCCCCGGCGCGCTGCCGGTGCAAAAGGGGGTCTGCTCGAATCCGGCCAGCAGAACCTCAAACGCTTGCAGGCCGGGGCGGATGAAATGCTGCATCCAAGCCTTGGGCATATCCGGCGCGCCGCCGCTGAGGGCGGTTGCGTGTTTGGCCACCTGCAAGTTGCAGACCGGGTGCACATCTACCGCTACAGAGTGTGCCAGCGCCCGCGCCAGAGCGCGCTGGCCCGGGTCCTGCGGCAGCAGGCCAAGCGCCCGTGTTTCGTCCAGATAGTCGAGGATCGCCAGCGACTGGGTAAGCCGCAGGCCGTCGATCTCCAGCACCGGGACAAATCCCTGCGGGTTCCGGGCCAGGTGGTCCGGGCTTCTGTGTTCGCCCTTGACCAGATCGACCGGGACAGTGGTGTAGCCGATCTCCGCCAAATTCAACGCGATGCGCAGCCGGTAGCTGGCTGACGAGCGCCAATAATCATAAAGAACCGTGCGGGTCATCCGCGTCCTCCCTGTTGTGAAAAGGCAGCCCTTGGGGCTGCCTTCCACCGTTTGTGCGGGCTCAGCCCTTGTTCAGTTCCTTGGCGTGCAGCCAGTCGGCGTGTTTCGGTGCCTTCTTGGTCTTCGACCACTCCTCCAGCATCTCCCACTTCACCGCGTCCAGCTTTTCAAGCAGTGCGTCTTCCGCGGGATCGGGGCAGGCGAGCTCCACCCGGTGGCCGTTCGGGTCAAAGAAATAGATCGAGTGGAAGATGGAATGGTCGGTGACGCCCAGCACCTCGACGCCATTGGCCTCCAGATGCTCCTTGAACTGGATCAGGGTGTCGCGGTCCTTGACCTTGAAGGCGATGTGCTGCACCCAGACCGGCGTGTTGCGGTCGCGGTCCATCTCCGGCTTGGTCGGCAGCTCAAAGAAGGCCAGGACGTTGCCGTTGCCAGCATCCATGAAGATATGCATGTAAGGATCGGGTTCATGCGTCGATGGCACGTGGTCCTCGGCAATGGCCAGGACGAAGTCCATGTTCAGCATCTTGTTGTACCACTCGACTGTCTCTTTGGCGTCTTTGCAGCGGTAGGCGACGTGGTGAATCTGTTCGATTTTCAAGCGGTGTCCTCCCCGGGGTTCAGCGCGGCCGCGGCCAGCGCCTGTTTCAGGATTGCGCGTTTTCCAATGTGGTTGGCGAGCACCAGCACCAGGCGTGCGTTCAGGGCATCGCTTTCGGACCTGCTGAGGCCCTCGTGCGCTGCCAGCAGATCTGCATAGAAATCGTCGGCGCGCTCGGTGTTGGCGGTCAGGATCAGCTGATCGGTTTGTGTCATGGTGATCATTCCTTGCCGATGGCCCGGCGGATTGCGTGCCGGAACTGGTTTTCATCAAAGGCAGGCCGGCGGGCGGCCACGTGCTGGTCCGGGCGGATCAGGTAGATGCCGCTTTCATGCTTGCCCAGGTAGCGCTGCTGCAGCGCCAGCGTCTTGTCATCCTTGATCGACAACGCCAGGCGGGTGACCTCGATGCCTTCCTCCACGATCACGTCCGGCGCGTCGGCGTCTATGGTCAGCAGCACGAACTTGTCGCCCAGCTTATCCAGCAGGAACCCGTCGCCAAGCGGTGCGTCGGGGCAGGGGGAGCCGGGGCGGGTGCGGTCCGGCCCGTCGAGCGCATCCGCCGAGTTCAGCGGTGAGCCGTCATAGGTGCAAGGCACCGACAGGCGGCCGGAGTTCACCAGGGGACGTGCGAATTCATACTGTTCCGACAGGTCCAGGACTGCGTCGCGCAGCACCCGGCTGATCTCTGATTTCGGAGTGATGAAATCGGTGGAGCGCGAGGAGTTGAGAATGTTCTCATCCGCCCCGTGAATGCGCTCGGCGTCATAGGTGTCCAGCAGGCTCTCCGGCGCCTTGCCGTCCATCACCAGCTTCAGCTTCCAGCACAGGTTGTCGGTGTCCTGCAGGCCGGAGTTGGCGCCGCGGGCGCCGAAGGGGGAGACCTGGTGCGCAGCATCGCCAGCAAAGATCACCCGGCCGTGGCGGAATTTCTCCATCCGGCGGCATTGGAAGGTATAGATCGAGACCCACTCCAGCTCGAATTTTACATCCTCGCCTAGCATCGCCTTGAGGCGCGGGATCACGTTTTCCGGGCGTTTCTCGCGCTCCTTGTCGATGTCCCAGCCCAGTTGCAGGTCGATGCGCCAGACCCCGTCAGGCTGCTTGTGCAGCAGCGCCGACTGGCCCTTGTTGAAGGGCGGATCGAACCAGAACCAGCGTTCGGACGGGAAATCCGCTTCCATGATCACATCGGCAATCAGGAAGTTGTCCTCGAACACCCGGCCGACGAAATCCAGGCCCAGCATCTGCCGGGTGGGCGAGCCCGCGCCATCGCAGGCAATCAGCCATTCGGCCTCCAGCGTATAGGAGCCTTCGGGCGTGTCGATTTCCAGCACCGCGTGGGTGGGGTGGGTGCCGATGGCAGAGACCTTGTTGCGGCCCCGGATTTCGATCGGCGCGCCCTGCTCTTGCAGCTCGCGCACCCGGTTCACCAGGTATTCCTCGAAGTAATACTGCTGCAGATTGATAAAGGCAGGGCGTTTGTGGCCCTCTTCCGGCAGCAGGTTGAACTCATAGACCTGGCGGTCGTCGAAGAACACCTTGCCGGTGTTCCACTGCACGCCCTTGTCGACCATCGGCTGGCCGCAGCCCAGCCGGTCAAGGATCTCCAAGGGCCGCTTGGCAAAGCAGATCGCGCGGGAGCCGAAGCTCACCTTGTCGTTGTCGTCCAGCACCACAACTTCGGTGCCCTGCTGCGCCAGGTCGATGGCGGCAGCCAAGCCAACCGGGCCCGCCCCGATGACCACCACCTTGCGGCGCACGGGCGAAGAGGCGTCTTCATCCGCATGGCGCTTGTAGGGGTACAAAGGGACTTCAAAGATCTTCTTCATCTGGTCTCCTCCCAAATTCCGGGTGCCGTCAGGCACAGCTCTACCCTTTCCCGGCAGGAGCCGGCCGGGAGCATGGTCTAGCGTCTCACAGGTTCTGCCGGGGCGACACGATCTGGATCAAACCGCCCCGGGTGCTAAATTGCCGGGGCTCAGCCCTGCAGGGCCTCCCACATCTCCAGATCGCGCTGAGCGGTCCAGATCCGCGGGGTGTCGATGCCGCGGGCCTCGTCAAAGGCGCGGGCGACGTTGAAGGGCAGGCAGTGCTCATAGATCGCATAGTCTGCAAACTTCGGATCGCACTCGGCGCGAACCGCGTCCCAGGCTTCCTTCAGGGTGCCGTTGCGCGCCGCCACCTTAGCCGCCGGGCGGTAGGTGCTTTCGACGAAATCGCGGGTGTTTTCGATGGCGGCGTTGACCATCTCCTTGCCGACCAGCGCGTCGCCGCGGCCCGGGGCAATGGCATCAACGTCAAAGGCCTTGATGTTGTCGAGCGTGCTGCCCCAGTCGCCGAAATGGCCATCGCCGCAATAGCAGGCAGAGTGGTATTCGACGATGTCACCGGTGAACATCACGTTCTGATCCGGCACATGGATCACGATGTCGCCCGCGGTGTGGGCGCGGCCCAGGTGCATCAGGTCAACCCGGCGGTTGCCGAGGTAGACAGTCATGTCATCCGAGAAGGTGGTGGTCGGGTATGTCAGCCCGGGAATGCTCTCATGGCCTTCGAACAGCCGCGGGAAGCGCTGGAATTCGCTGTCCCAGTCCTCCTGCCCGCGTTCCACCACCATGGCGCGGGCGGCGTCACCCATGATAACCTGCTGCGCGCCAAAGGCAGAGGCGCCCAGCACGCGGACGGCGTGGTAATGCGTCAGCACCACATGGGTGATCGGCTTGTCGGTGACAGAGCGCACGCATTCGATCACCTTGTTCGCCAGCCGCGGGGTGGCCTGCGCCTCTACGATCATTACGCTGTCATCGCCGATGATCACGCCGGAGTTGGGATCGCCCTCTGCGGTGAAGGCATAAAGGCCCTCGCCCACCTCAGTGAAGGAGATTTTCTTTTCGCTCATGTCCCCTTGGGACGCGAATGCCTTGGCCATGTGTCAGTCCTTTCAGCGGTGCGCCAGAGGCAAGTGCGGGAGCCTCCGGCGGAGATATTTGGGGCAAGAGGAAGAGCGGTGCTTACCTCTTGAACGGATCGTCCAGCGCGGGCAGAACCCTGCCCGTGCAGTCACCGAACCCGATGGTGTAGCCATCGCCTTTGGCCGCGCCTTTCAGGGTCAGCGTGTCGCCATCAGCGATGAAGGAGCGCTCCTCGCCGGTTTCCAGCGTCAGCGGCTCCTTGCCGCCCCAGCTGAGCTCCAGCAGAGAGCCGCGGCTGTCCTTGGTGGCGCCGGAAATGGTGCCGGAGCCCAACAGGTCGCCTGCGTTCATCGGGCAGCCAGAGGTGGTGTGATGCGCCAGCTGCTGCGCGGCGGAGTAGTACATTTCTTTGTAGTTGGTCCGCGCGATGGTGGTCGCTTCCTTGCCTTCCGGCGCCATGGTGACTTCCAGATCGATGTCATAGAGCATCGGGCCGCAGTCCTTCAGGTGGTCCAGCAGTTCCACCTCACGCTCCGGCGTGCCGCAGCGGAACGGCTCCAGCGCCGGCTTGGTCACGATCCAGGGAGAGATCGTGTTGGCAGTGGCCTTGGCCTGGAACGGCCCCAGCGGCTGATACTCCCAGGCCTGGATATCGCGCGCCGACCAGTCGTTCAGCAGCACGTAGCCAAAGATGTTGTCATCCGCTTCCTGCACGGTGATCGGGCCATCGGACGGCGTGCCGACAATCGCACCCATCTCCAGCTCGATATCGAACCGCGCGCAGGGCGCCCACCGCGGCTTGTCATCATTCGGGCCTTTCAGCTGGCCCCAGGGACGGCGCACATCTGTGCCGGACACCACCACGGACGACGCCCGCCCGTTATAGCCGATCGGGATGTGCAGCCAGTTCGGCGGCAGCGCGTTCTCCGGGCCGCGGAACATGGTGCCGACGTTAAACGCGTGGTTTTTGCCCGCGTAGAAGTCGGTGTATTCGCTGACCGCAAAGGGCATGTGCAGCTCGGCGTCCGCGGCGGCAACCAGCAGGGGTTCCACCTTGTCCTGCTCGGCGGCACCCTCGGACAGCAGCGCGGTCAGACGGTCGCGCAGCGCCGCCCAGACAGCCGGGCCTTCCTCCATCAGGTCGTTCCAATAGGGGACGTCGAACAGCGGCGCATCGCCCAGCTGGATCAGCCCGGCTTCCTCGGCGGCTTGCATGTCCAGGATCATATCGCCGATAGCCACGCCGCAGCGCGGATCATCGCCATCAACGGAAAACACACCATAGGGCAGGTTGTTCAGCGGGAACGGGTGGTCCGCATCATTGGCCGAGGCCACCCAGGATTTCAGCAGAGGCATAGCGTCTCCAGTTTCCGGATCCGAAGATCCTTTTCATCTTTCCGGAAATACTCCGGGGGTGAATGGGCCGGTCAGGCCCAGAGGGGGCAGCGCCCCCTCACCGTTTCATTTCAGGCCGGGCGTGCCGTCGAACTTTTTCTCGATGTCGCTCCAGCAGTCGATGTAGTCATCCTGCAGCGGCGCGTCCTTGGCTGCAAATGCGGTCAGATGCTGCGGGAAGCGGGTCTCGAACATGAAGGACATGGTGTTGTCCAGCTTTTCAGGGCCGAGATTGGAGTTTGACGCGCCTTCAAAGGCGTTCTTGTCCGGCCCGTGCGGCAGCATCATGTTGTGGAGAGACATGCCGCCCGGCACGAAACCTTGCGGCTTGGCGTCGTACTGGCCGTAGATGTTGCCCATCAGCTCCGACATGATGTTCTTGTGGTACCATGGCGGGCGGAAGGTGTTTTCGGCCACCATCCAGCGTTCGCGGAACAGCACGAAATCAATATTCGCGGTGCCCGGCACGCCTGACGGCGCGGTCAGCACGGTAAAGATCGACGGGTCCGGATGGTCGAACAGGATCGCCCCCACCGGGCAATAGGTGGTCAGGTCGTATTTGAAGGGCGCATAGTTGCCGTGCCAGGCGACCACATCCAGCGGCGAGTGGCCGATTTTGGTCTCGTGGAACTGGCCGCACCATTTGATGGTCACGGTCGAAGGCGTCTCGCGGTCCTCGAACGCCGCCACCGGCGCCTTGAAGTCCCGCGGGTTGGCCATGCAGTTGGCACCGATCGGGCCGCGGCCCGGCAGTTCGAACTTCTGGCCGTAATTCTCGCAGACAAAGCCGCGGCAGGGGCCTTCCAGAACCTCGACCCGGTACACCAAACCGCGGGGAATGATGGCGATTTCCTGCGGTGCCAGGTCGATGATGCCCAGCTCGGTCGCAAAGCGCAGGCGTCCCTCCTGCGGCACCACCAAGAGTTCGGAGTCGGCGGAGAAGAAATAGCTGTCCACCATCGACTCGGTGACCAGATAGATGTGGCTGGCCATGCCGACCTGGGTGTTCACGTCGCCCGCGGTGGTCATGGTGCGCATGCCGGTGAGCCAGGTCAGCCCCTGATCGGAATGCGGCACCGGATCCCAGCGGTACTGGCCCAGCGAGATCACGTCCGGATCGACACAGGGCGCCGACTTCCAATGCGGCAGGTCGATTTTCTGATAGCGGTGCGAATGCTTCACCGAGGGGCGGATCCGGTAGGTCCAGGTCCGCTCCGGCGGGTCGGCGGTAAAGGCGGTGCCGCTCAGCTGTTCGCCGTAAAGGCCATAGTTGCATTTCTGCGGGCTGTTCATGCCCTGCGGCAAGGCGCCGGGCAGCGCCTCGGTTTCAAAGTCGTTGGCAAAGCCGGGCATATAGCCCTCGTTCGGCCCCGCAAGCGAGGGAGCCTGGATCATTTCATGGGGATCGGCTGGCCGATTCATCGCGCGTTTCTCCTATCACTGCTTGCGGAATATTAGTTGTTTTTGTAACTAACAAGGGAGAGAGGACGCAAATGACCGAGAAAGATGACTTCACTCTGCAGGATTTCCTGCCTTTTCTGCTGAACCGGGCGGCCGAGGAAAGCTCGCTGGGGTTCCAGCGCCACTACAAGGACCGCTATGGTATGCTGCGCACGGAATGGCGGGTGCTGTTCCATCTGGGCAACTATGGCCAGATGACCGCCAAGGAGATCGGCGAGCGGGCCAAGATCCACAAGACCAAGATCAGCCGTGCGGTCGCCAAGCTGGCAGAGAAACGGTTTGTGACCCGCACCCGGGATGAAAACGACCGCCGGGCAGAGCATTTGACCCTGACCCCGGCGGGGCAGTCCGCCTACCGGGAACTGCGGGATGTGGCGCAGGAGTTCGATTCCAAGCTGTGCCGCCAGTTCACGACCGGCGAGGTTGCGATTTTGCGGTATATGCTGCGCAAATTAGCAGGCATCGGCCCGTAGACATTGCTGGGTGCAATGCCCAGATATGGCAGCGGAATTGAAGGTGAAACCATGATACAGATTGATGTCAATTCGGGACCGCTGATTGCCTGGCTGATGGAACAGGGACTGCACGGGGCGCAGCAGCAGGATCTCTTGCAGGGCTATTGCCAGCGGCTGTGCGATGCGGGCGTGCCGTTGTGGCGTTTCCATCTGGCGCAGCGCGCCTTTC
This sequence comes from Leisingera aquaemixtae, assembly GCF_006740765.1. Taxonomy (GTDB): domain Bacteria; phylum Pseudomonadota; class Alphaproteobacteria; order Rhodobacterales; family Rhodobacteraceae; genus Leisingera; species Leisingera aquaemixtae. The sequence goes on along the minus strand of NZ_CP041159.1, from coordinate 3,040,863 downwards.
ACCCGAAATTCGGCGGCATCGGTTTTAACTGGACCCGGGCCGACGGCCTGTCTCACCAGCATTACGAATACCGCGAGTCCCCGCGCGAGGAATGGCTGCGCAGCCCCTTCTACCACATTCTGGATCAGGAGCTGGACGAGTTCCGCGAGAAACTCGAAGACGGCGCGCCGGAGGAATTCCCGCTGCTGCCGGAGCTGCGGGAACGCGGGGCAACGGATTATTTCGCCAAGGGTGTGCGGTTTTCCCCGCCCGAAGCCGGGCCGAACGACCCCAGTCATCCGCAGGAGGGCATGCTGGTCTCTTGGGCGACAGACCGCCCTGGCGGCTTTTCAAGCCGCGAGCTGGACCTGATCCGTACCACCCTGCCGCATCTGGGGCTGGCGCTGAAATCCTCCTCCAACCGGCAGATGGCCAGCGACCTGCTGCAGGTCTACCTGGGCCGCGATGCCGGCCGCCGGGTGCTGTCGGGCGAGATCCAGCGCGGTTCCTCGCAACAGATCGACGCGGTGATCTGCCTGTTCGATCTCAAGGGGTTTACCGAACTTTCCGAGCGGCTGCCCGGAACCGAGCTGATCGACATGCTGAACGGCTATTTCGGGCTGGCGGTGGAAACCATCCAGGCGCATGGCGGCAACATCCTCAAGTTCATGGGAGACGGCATGCTGACCATGTTTAATCTGGGCAGCATCGAGGAAGACGCCCATGCGGCGTTGGCCGCCGCCAATGAGCTCTGCGGCAAGATCCGCGCCTGCAACACCGAACGCGAGGCGCAGGGCGTGCCGACCGCAGGCTTTACCTTGGCACTGCACGCGGGCACCATCCTCTATGGCAATATCGGGGCGGAGAGCCGGCTCGACTTTACGGTGATCGGCCAGGCGGTGAATCAGACCGCCCGGATCGCCGGGATGCACCGGTCGGTCGGCCAGAACATCATCATGTCCGAGGATGTTAAGCTGGCCGCCAGGGGCACCAACCATGATCTGGTGTCGCTGGGCCGCTACATGCTGCGCGGGGTGGCCGAACCGATGGAGCTCTACACGATCAACCGCGGCAACTGCGGCTGTTCCGGCTGAGGTGCCGCCGGGGCGGGGTCAGATGCTGACCTCGACCCCCGGCAGGTTCACTTCCTTCATCATATCGCGCAGCTCCTGCCGGGCGGCGATGTTGGAGATGTTCAGCTGCTTGACGCCAACATCCTTGAGGTCCAACAGCGTCAGCCCGCGCGGGAACAGTTCGCGGAAGATCACCCGCTCCGAGAACCCGGGCGCCACGCGGAAGCCGATGCGCTTGGACAGCATCTTGATGGCACGCTCCATCTTTTCCTTGTTGACCATACGCTGGGTGCCGACCCGGTTGCGGATCACGATCCAGTCGATCGGTTTGAGACCGGCCTGCGCCCGCAGCTGGCGGGCGTTCCAGACCATTTCTGAATACACGGACGGGCCGGTGATCGTCTCGCCCTTCTGGTCCACATGGGCCAGCAGGTCGAAATCGACGAAGCTGTCGTTCAAGGGCGTGATCAGCGTGTCCGCCAGCGAATGTGCCACCTGGCTCAGGCGCGTGTGCGAGCCGGGGCAGTCGATCAGGATGAAATCATGGCCCGGCTCCAGAGCCGAGACCGCTGCCGAAAGCCGGTGGTCGTAGATGTTTTCACCCGGCTGCAGGCCGGCCGGGTCGATCTCCGGCAGCTCATGCATTTCGACCATCGGCAGTTCCAGCCCCGCCTTGGCGCAGAAATCCTGGCGGTTTTCCAGATAGCGCCCCAAGGAGCGCTGCCGCAAGTCCAGGTCCAGCGCCGCCACCTTGTGGCCCAGCCGGGCCAGAGTGGTTGCCACATGCATGGAGACAGTCGATTTGCCCGCGCCGCCCTTCTCGTTGCCGACGACAATGATATGCGCCATGTACAGGTCCCTTCGCTCGTGCTTTGGTGCACGTCTTTAGCTTTGTGCCCCTGTATAGGCTCTGGATTCGGCCAAGAAAAGTGGTGCGCGCAGGCTGGTGAATTTAGGGTTAGCGCCCATTAAATCCGCAACACTGGCCCAGCGGATTTAACGGGCACCAAGGCCGGGCTTCACCGGTGCTTTGCAGGCCCGGAGGGGCTGCGCTTGGGGCGTGCATCGCCGCCCTTGCCGCCCTTCCCTGTCTGGGGTGCCGCCGCGCGCGCCTTGTTCTTCTTGCTGTTCGGCTTGCCCGCCGGCGGTTTCGGCCCCTTGGCTTTGAACGGCTTGCCTGCGGGCGCGCCGGGCCTTGCCATCCGCTTGGAGGGATCGGACGCGCCCTTGGGCTTGGCTGTCACGGCCGGCTTGGGTTTACTGGGGCGGGTCTCCGCGCGCGGCTCCCGCCGCTCGTCCCGCGCCGGTTTATCTTTCCACTCCTTGCGCGGCGGACGGCTGTCTTCCCCGGCTTCAGCCTTGCGGCGGTAGGGCTTCGGGCCGTCTTCCTTGCCGCGGTGGGGCATGGGCTTGCGGTCGCCCTTGAAGCCGCCCTTGGGCCCGCCAGGCCCGCGGCGCGGAGCAGGGGCCAGGTCAGGCGCCTCGGACAGCCGGGTCAGCACGGCGCCCGGTTCCAATTCGGTCTTGCCGCCCAGCGCCTTCAGGAAGCCGTTAACAGCGCCCTCGCTGATTTCGGCAAAGGTTTCATTGTCCTGCACCCGGATTGCACCGATGGCGTCGCGGTCGATATTGCCGGCCTTGCACAGCATCGGCAGCACCTTGCGCGGGTCGGCACCGGCCTCGCGGCCGCCGGACAGGGAGAACCAGACGGAGGGGCCAAAGGCTTTGCGTTCCTTGCGCTCCTTGCGTGGCTCTTCCTCACCTGCCGGGCGCAGATCCTCTGGCGCCGAATGGCGGCTGCGGAACAGGCGCAGATAGGTGGCGGCGATTTGCTCGGCCGAGAAATTGTCCAGCAGGGTCTGGACACCGGCCTGCTCGTTCTCCTCAACGGGCTGCTGCCAGACCGGATCGGCCAGCATCCGCTCTTCATCCCGCGCCAACACATCATCGGCAGAGGGCGCTTCGCAATGTTCGGCGGTCAGTTTGGCCCACTTCAGCAGGCGCAGGGCCTTGGCGCGCGCCTTGGGCGGCGCGATCAGCGCGCTGACGCCCTTGCGGCCCGCGCGGCCGGTCCGGCCGGAGCGGTGCAGCAGCGTTTCGTGGTTCGAGGGCAGTTCCGCATGGACCACCAGCTCCAGCCCCGGCAGGTCGATGCCGCGTGCCGCCACGTCGGTGGCCACGCAGACCCGCGCGCGCCCGTCGCGCATCGCCTGCAGCGCGTGGCTGCGCTCGGTCTGGCTCAGCTCGCCCGACAGCGTCACCACCGGCAGACCGCGGTTGGTCAGGCGCGCCGCCAGACGGTTCACCGCCGCGCGGGTGTTGGCAAAGACGATGGCGCTGGGCGCCTCATAGTAGCGCAGCACGTTGATGATGGCGTTTTCCGCGTCCGCTTGCGCCACGCTCATCAGACGGTATTCGATATCCGCGTGCTGCTTGGTCTCGCCTGCGGTCTTGATCCGCATCGCGTCGCGCTGAAAGGTCTCGGCCAGGCTGGCAATCGCCGGCGGCACGGTGGCGGAGAACAGCAGGGTGCGGCGGTCTTCGGGTGCTTCGCCCAGGATGAACTCCAGGTCCTCGCGGAACCCAAGGTCCAGCATCTCGTCGGCCTCGTCCAGCACCACGCCGCGCACCTGGCTCAGATCGATGGAGCCGCGCGCAATGTGGTCGCGCAGCCGCCCCGGGGTTGCCGCGACAATGTGGGCACCGCGGGCCAGCGCCCGGCGCTCATCGCGCATATCCATGCCGCCGACGCAGGAGGCAATCACGGCGCCCGCCTCGCGGTAAAGCCAGCTCAGCTCGTGCTTCACCTGCAGCGCCAGCTCGCGGGTCGGGGCAATCACCAGCGCCAGCGGCGCCGCGGCCTCGCCGAACGCCTCATCCTCACCCAGCAGATCCTGAGCCAAAGCCAGGCCAAAACCGACAGTCTTGCCCGATCCGGTCTGTGCAGACACCAGCAGGTCGCGCCCTTCCACGTCGGGCTGGGTCACAGCCTCCTGCACTTGGGTCAGGGTTTCATATCCGCGCTCTTGCAGTGCGTTGGCCAGGGCTTGTTTCACGAGGGGGCTGTCTTTCCCGCGGGGCGCGCATCCGGCCCCAGCGTCAGAAGAAAAAGAAAGAAGGCTGCCCGTCCGGGGCAGCCTTCGGGAGTTCTGCAAAATACGGCAGGCGGCTTAGAAGCCCAGGCCTTCGTATTTCTTTTTGAACTTGGACACGCGGCCGCCGGCGTCCAGCAGGCGCGAGGTGCCGCCGGTCCAGGCCGGGTGCACGGTCGGGTCGATGTCCAGGGCCAGCTGATCACCCTCGGAGCCCCAGGTGGAGCGCATCTTGAGGATGGTGCCGTCGGTCATTTTGACGTCGATGAAGTGGTAATCGGGATGAGTGTCTTTTTTCATGATACCGCTCCTCAGGCTTTCTTGGGCTTATAGTTCGCGTCTTCTGCGATACGGGCCGACTTGCCGCGGCGGGCGCGCAGGTAGTACAGCTTGGCGCGGCGGACGCGGCCGCGGCGCACCACTTCGATCGAGTCGATGTTGGTCGAATACAGCGGGAACACACGCTCCACGCCTTCGCCGAACGAAATCTTGCGGACGGTGAACGAACCGGCAATGCCTGCGCCGTTCTTGCGGCTGATGCAAACGCCTTCGTACATCTGCACGCGCGAACGCGAGCCTTCGGTCACCTTGTAGCCGACACGGATGGTGTCACCGGCTTTGAAGTCGGGGATCTCTTTCCCCAGGGCGGCGATCTGTTCCGCCTCCAGCTGTGCGATCAGGTCCATCGCAACTCTCCTAAATCTGCCTGCGGTTCATGCCGCAGAGGTTTGCGCCGTCATGAGAGCTCCTGGTCTTCACCGGGTCCCGCCAAATGGCAGCCCGCCAGAGATCACGCCGTCTGTTCCTTGCTGCCGACGGCCGGGCCCAAAGCGAAAACCGAAGAAGATTTCCAGGTGAGTGATCCAACAGCCAGCGGCCCGGAGCCGCAAATGCGAATCCAGACCGGCGCTGTATACGTCCGCGGCCCCAACAAAACAAGTGCCCCGCTGCGCCGCGCGCAAGAGTTTTCCCAAAACGCTTGCCAAATCTTATCGCAATTGATCTGGGGCGCGCACCCCGGCGGTTTCAGGCCGTCATGCGGTCTGATCGTCCACCGTGGCGTCCGCCGCGTTTTTCTTGACCGACTCGATGCCGCCATCGCGGCTTGAGGCGCTGGCATAGCTCTGCGAGGTTCCGATCACCTGGCCGTTGGTGGCCTTCAGATTGAACATGTGCTTGCCCGCAGAGGTTTCCTTGCGCTCATACCGGGCATCGTCGCCGGCGTTTTTCTTGACCGATTCGATGCCGTTCTCGGCGCTGGCCTTCTGCTTGTAGCCCTCGCTGGACAGAATGTTCTCGCCGTTGCCTGCTTTCAGGCGGAAGCGGAATTCCCCCGCGTTGTCGGTGTAGAGTTCAAATTTAGCAGCCACCCTGTTCACTCCTAATTCTTCATGAATATGAGCGGACTAAAGCACGGCTTGGGGCGTCCGGCAACGGTCTGGCGCTGCGGGCGTTCTCCGGGCCGGGCAACCGGACCGCCGTTCAGCCGCCTTTTTGGGTCTTGCGGCAATAGGCCTCCCACAGATCCGGGCGGCGGGTTCTGGTGATCTCTTCGCTCATGCCGTGGCGCCATTCGGCTATCTTGCCGTGGTGACCGGACATCAGGACTTCGGGGATCTCCAGGCCTTTCCATTCGGCGGGGCGGGTGTATTGCGGATGCTCCAGCAGGCCGGAGGAGAAGCTCTCCTCCTCGGTGGAGGCCTGGTTGCCAAGCACCCCGGGGATCAGCCGCACGGTCGCGTCAATCAGCGCCTGGGCTGCCAGCTCGCCGCCGGTCATGACAAAATCGCCCAGGGAGACTTCCTGAATGCCGTAATGCTCCAGCACGCGCTCGTCGACGCCTTCGAAACGGCCGCACAGCAGGGTGATGCCGTCGCACCGGGCAAAGCTCTGCATCATCTGCTGGTCCATCCGCCGCCCGCGCGGGGACAGGTAGACCAGCGGCCAGTTGCCCCGGGAGTCCGCCATCGTGTGCTCGATCGCCTCGCCCAGGACGTCGGCCCTGAGCACCATGCCGGCGCCGCCGCCGGCTGGTGTGTCATCGACATTGCGGTGCTTGCCGATGCCGAACTCGCGCAGGTCTACGGTCTCCAGCTGCCACAGGCCCTCCTGCAGCGCCTTGCCGGTCAGGCTTTCGCCCAGCACGCCCGGAAAGGCTGTAGGGAACAGCGTGATGATCTTGGCTTTCCACACCCCCGCCAGATCCGGCGTCGGCGTCATCAGCTCGCGCGGCTTCAGGGTCGGGCGGATGGCTTTGCGGCCATGAGATTTGCTTGGTGCAGTCATAATGTTGCTGTTTAGTGCAGTCAGATTTCCACGCAATAAAAAGCTTTGGTGTTTCGATGAATTCAGAACAGCCGTCTGCGGCAGCCCGGTACGATCCGTTTGCTGCGGTGGACGCGGTACAGACCCGAACACAGGCGCTTTGGCCCACGGCGGCCACGGCATCCTGCCTGCCCGAAGATGGGGCCGTGTTCCGCAGGATGCAGGTCAACAGCGGTGTTGAGCATCGCCGCTGTGTCTTGGAGGTAAGGACCGCCGATGGCCGGAGCTTTGTCTTGCGTGCCGATTTCGAGGCGTCCGATCCGCTGCGGCAGGCCAGTTTTCTGGACCGGCATCAGGCCGCTGCCGACAATCTGAAGGCGGTGCCGGGCGTGTCAGCACCAGCGCTCCTGTGGCGGGACACGCAGAGCGCTGCCGTCCTGATGGAATTTGTCCGGGGGGATACGGCGCACCGTGAATTGGCGCTTACGGAATACGGGTTCGGGGACCGCAGCAGTGTTTTGCGGCGGATTGGGTCTGCGGTGGCCGCCTTGCACGAGGTTTCCGGCGCGGGGGAAAGGCAATTTTGGCCGAAGCCGTTTCTGACCCGGGTTTCGAACCAGGCCCAGGCGGTGCGCGACGGGCAGCTGCCGGTGCCGAAACCCAACAAGTTTCTGGGGCTGTGCGCCTACCTGCACCGGGCGGCACAGCGAGCGCGGGGGCATTCCTTTCGCGGAGCTGTCGAACATGGCGACCTGCATCTGCGCAATATCCTCATGCCGGAGGCGGCCGTCTCCTTTATCGACTTTTCAAACCATGACGGCATCTTCCCGCAGCGCGACCTTGCCAATCTCTGGCTGGCAAATTGCCCTGACCATCTGGCGGCGGAAGGCCGCACGCCTGGGTTCGGGCTGGTTGCGCAGGCCGATTGGGAAGCCTTCCAGGACGGTTATGGCGCGGATCTGGTGAATGATCCCGTTTTCCGCTTCTTCTATGCTCACCGCCTTTTCAGAATCTGGGCAGGATTGTGCCACAAGCCGCCGGAGCAAAAGCTGAAAAGCGCGGAGGCTGCGGTCAGGATTGCGCAGGTGTTTGAGGCGCTGCTGGGTGAGGAAGCCGGGTGAACAGCCGCCTCAGATCAGCCCTTCGGGCGGGTCGGCAATGATGCGGCCCTGGCTCAGGTCGACGGTCGGCACCGCCTCCAGAGTGAAGGGCAGCAGCACCGTGGCCTTCAGCCCGGGGCCGTGGATCTCCAGCAGGTCTGAGGCACCGTGGTTTTGCACCGATTTCACCGTGCCCAGCAGGGTGCCGCCGGTGTCGTAAACCTCCAGCCCGATCAGGTCGGCGTGGTAGAACTCGTCATCCGGCAGTTGCGGCAGCTGATCGCGGCGGGCAAACAGGCGCAGCCCCTTGATCGCGTCGGCGTCCTCCTTGGTTTCCACCCCGCTGATCCTGGCGGCAAAGCCGTTCTTGATCGGCCGGGTGATCATCAGGGAGTAGCTCTGGCTGCCATCCTCATTGCTGAGGGGGGAATAATCCTCGATCTCTTCCGGGATGGCGCAGAAGCTCTTGAGCCGCACCTCGCCGCGCACGCCGAAAGCGCCGGCCACCGCACCCACGCAGATCAGTTCGCTCATGGTCTTATTCCTTTGCACAGAAGCCTGCGCGCAGCCACTGGCCGCCGGATTGTTCGCAGAGCTCGCTTTGGTGGTTGCGTTCAAAAAAGATGCCCGCGGTAAAAGCCACTGCAACAAAAAACACAAGCCTTATCAACCGTCCCATGGGCGGCCTCAGCGGGTTTCCAGCGGCAGATCCGCTACCCGGCTTTCCCAGCCCTGCTCCTCCAGCTCCGGCGTGTCCGAGAGCCGCTCCGGGTAGCCGATGCAGAAATAGCCGATCAGCTGCCAGCCGTCCGGGGCGTTCAGGTCGCGGTTCAGCTGCTGCGGGTCGAGGACCGAAACCCAGCCCAGCCCCAAACCTTCGGCGCGCAAGGCCAGCCAGAACAGGGTGATGGCGGTGACCACCGAATAGCGGCGCATCTCCGGCATCGTGGCGGCCCCCAGGCCGTGGCCCTGGACGGTTTCGTCGTCGCAGTAGACTGCCAGCTGCACCGGGGCGTCGCGCATGCCTGACAGCTTGAGCCCGGCATAGCGTTCGGCACGCTCGCCGGAATACCCCGACAGCGCCTCGGCATTGGCTTGTTCGAAATTCTTCAGCGCCGCGGCGCGGGCGGTTTCGCTCTCCACCCGCAGGATGCGCCAGGGTTCGCTCAGCCCCACCGACGGGGCCAGCGGAATGGCAGAGAGGCAGCGCTGCAGCACTGCCTCCTCCACCGGATCGCTGCGGAACCGGCGCACGTCGCGCCGGAGCCGCATCAGCAGATCAAGCTGGCTGCGGAACTCTTCGGGAAAAGCGCCCCGCAGCTCCACGGAATTATTCCGCGTCTGCAGCTGCTTCGGCGGCTTCAGCAGCCTTTGCAGCTTTCTCTTCCGCGCGCTCCTGGGCTTTCTTGCCCGGGGTGCCTTTTTTCGGGTTGCTGCGCTCGGCCTTGGCGCGGACGCCTGCTGCTTCCAGCATGCGGGCGATACGGTCGGTCGGCTGGGCGCCCTGGTCCAGCCAGTGCTGCACGCGCTCCATGTCCATTTTCACGCGGTCTTCCGAATCTTTCGGCAGCAGCGGGTTGTAGGTGCCCAGCTTCTCGATGAAGCGGCCGTCGCGCGGCATGCGGCTGTCAGCAGCCACGATGCGGTAGAAGGGACGCTTTTTAGAGCCGCCGCGGGCCAGACGGATTTTCATTGCCATGGGTACATCTCCTTTGATGGCGTTGTCCGGGGTATGCCCCGGTTGTTCCTGTTGTCGTTGTTATTCTTGGTGTTTCTTGTGGTGGCGGATGACTTCACCAATGATGAAGTTCAAAAATGCCTTGGCGAATTCAGGGTCCAGATCGGCCTGCTGCGCCAGGTCTTCGAGCCGTGCGATCTGCGCCGCTTCGCGGGTGGGATCGGACGGGGGAAGGTCGTGTTCGGCCTTGAGCCGGCCCACCGCCTGGGTGTGCTTGAAGCGCTCGCCCAGGGTGTAGACGAGGATCGCGTCCAGGCGGTCGATGCTTTCGCGGTGGCCCTTCAGCAGCTGGGCTGCGCGGGCGACGGGATCTTGGATATCTGTTGTCATCAGCTTCTCCGCAATGCAGCAGGCCGGGGAGGCATCAAGGGGGCGCCGCGCGTGCAGCGGGCGTGCACCATCTGTGCACCGCCGCAGTGCAGCGACATGGTATCGAAACGCTGTTCAGTCAATGGCCCAGCCCTCCGGTTTGAAGAGCGGGTCGGCATAATGGGCGATTTCCATGTCGATCCCATGCGCAATCTGGCTGTCCTTCAGGGCGTCCGGGGCGGGGTGGCGGTAAACCGCATCGTTGCCGTCGATGGTGGCGGCCTCGTGGTCCTTCTTGGCGCCAAGCCGTTCCGCGAGCCGGATCGAGTCGAGATTCTTGGGGTCGATATAGCTGACCGCGGTCTCCCAGCCCAGATTTGAATAAAAATGCCGGCGTGCGGCGTGCGCAGCCTCCAGCGCATAGCCCTTGCCGGCCGCACCGGGCCAGATGATCCAGGCGATCTCGCGCTCCGGCCAGCCTGCGGGCTGCCAGCCGCCGGCCATGCCGTAGGTTTCATCGGTGGCCTTGTCGTGGATCATCCACATGCCGAAGCCGCGCACCTGCCAGTGGCCGATCTCGGCGGCATAGAGCATCCAGGCCTCGTAAGGGTTCAGCGGCCCGCCCATGAAGCGGGAGCGGTAGGAGCTGAAGGTGGCCTTGAAGTCCGGGTAGTCCTGCGGCGCGGGGCCGCGCAGCACCAGGCGGCGGGTTTCGATCACCGGGATGTCAAACGGCATCAGCGCGCTCCTTCCACGGGAAGGGCGCGGCCGGGCCGGGATATGATCCCGCCGAAGCGCATCAGTGCAGCAGCCCCCGTGCATCCTGCGGGCCGGACGCGCCGGCCGGCGGCATGTGGCGCCAGGCGCGGATGTTGGGCGCGGGCTGCAGTCGGAAGGAAACCGGTTTTTCCGGGCGGGCGCCGACACGGCGGGCCAGTGCGATGGAGGCGTCGTTCTCCTCCGGCACGTAAGAGACGATGGTGTCCCAGCCGGCCTCTGCAAACAGCCAGTCGAGCACAGCCTGCGCGGCTTCGCTGGCATAGCCCTTGCCGCGGCCTGGCTCCATCAGGTGCCAGGACAGTTCCGGCTCCGGCCAGCCTTTGGGGAACCAGGGGCCGACGAGGCCGACAGTCATGCCGGTGCTGCGCTCGACCACGGCGAACAGTCCATAACCGTGCAGGTGCCAGTGGCCGATGATGGTGGCAATCGACCACCACAGCGAATCCGGGTCCTCCGCCGCGTCGATGAAACGCGGTGCGCCCGGGTCCAGGAAAGCAGAGTTCGCGTCAAACTCCGGATCGGCTGGAGAAATCAGCATCAGACGTTTTGATACGAGGCGCGGATACCGTTTTTGCGAGTCTTCCATAATATACCCCTTCGCCCGGGCGGCGGACCGCCCGGCCTGAAATTCACCCATCCGGTGAAGGAGTATCGGGGAGACTGCGTAATTTTCGGTTAAGCAGGCCGTCTCTGCAGCAGCCGGGCGGGGCTGGCTGGGGCTGATTTGATGGAAGCTCATGCGTAGGCCTCCATTCCGCCGTCGCAGGAGGCGGCAGGCGCGGGGTGGCGGTAGACCAGTTCGCGCCCATGCTTGGGGTTGTCGAAGTCTTTCTCGAACACCGCGCCCAGCCGCTCAGCCAGGGCTACGGAGCGGGTGTTGCCGGGGAAGATGTTGGAGCAGAGCGCCGGCAGGCCCATCACCTCATAAGCATGGGTGCGGGCGGCCCGGGCAGCCTCGGCCATGATGCCGCGGCCTTCGCCGGCCGGGAAGGCCACCCAGCCCAGTTCCGGTTCCGGCCAGCCTTCGGGCTGCCAGAGGCCGGTGATCCCCAGCGCCGCGCCTGTATCCTTGCAGGTGATGGTCCAGAAGCCGAAGCCGCGGATCGCCCAATGTCCCACCGACATAGCGAACCAGCGCCAGGCCTCGTTGCGGTCCAGCGGCCCGCCAAATCCCCAGGAGCGCGCTTCATCGGCGAAGAACGCTGCCACCGGCCCGAAATCCGCCGCCTCCGGTCCGCGCAGGACCAGGCGTTCGGTTTCAAGGTGAGGGATGGCGGGGAGATGCATGGCTTACTTCTTCTTACCGAAACCGCTGAGCCCCGCGGGAAGGCCCATGCCGCCGAGGCCGGGGAGGCCGCCGGGCAGGCCCTTGCCGCCGCCCATCGCCTTGGCCGCAGCTTCCAGCGCCTTGGGATCCATCTGGCTGGGGTCCATGCCGGCCATATCCGGCATACCGCCTTTGCCGAACATGCCCTTCATGGCCTGTTTCAGCATCTTGCCTTTGCCCATTTTGCCCATCTTCTTCATCACATCGGCCATCTGCCGGTGCATTTTCAGAAGCTTGTTGAGGTCGGATACCTCCATGCCGGAGCCGGCCGCGATGCGTTTCTTGCGGCTGGCCTGCAGCAGGGCGGGGTTGGCGCGTTCCTTCTTGGTCATCGACTGGATCATGGCGATCTGGCGCTTCAGCACCTTGTCGTCCATGCCGGCGTCCTGCACCTGCTTGGCCATTTTGCCCATGCCGGGCATCATTTGCATCATGCCCTCCATGCCGCCCATCTGGAGCATCTGTTCAAGCTGCATTTTCAGGTCGTTCATGTTGAACTGACCCTTCATCATGCGCTTCATCATCTTCTCGGCCTGTTCGGCCTCGATGGTTTCCTGAGCCTTTTCGACCAGCGCCACGATGTCGCCCATGCCGAGGATGCGGCCGGCGATCCGGTCTGCCTCGAAGGTCTCCAGCGCATCCATCTTCTCGCCCAGGCCGACAAAGCGGATCGGCTTGCCGGTGACGGCGCGCATCGACAGCGCGGCGCCGCCGCGGCCGTCGCCGTCCATCCGGGTCAGCACCACGCCGGAGATGCCGATCTTGGCGTCGAATTCCTCGGCCACCTCAACCGCGACTTGGCCGGTCAGACCATCGACCACCAAGAGGGTCTCGCGCGGGGAGACCACGTTGCGGACGTCCTCGACCTCCTGCATCAGGGTCTCGTCGATGTGCAGGCGGCCGGCGGTGTCGAGCATGTAGACGTCATAGCCGCCCAATGTCGCCTGCTGCTTGGCGCGCTTGGCGATGTCGACGGGTTTCTGGCCGGGCACGATCGGCAGGGTGTCAACGCCGATCTGCATGCCCAGCACCGCCAGCTGGTCCATCGCCGCCGGGCGGTAGACGTCGAGCGAGGCCATCAGGACCTTCTTGCCCTCTTTCTCCTTCAGCCGCTTGGCGAGCTTGCCGGTGGTGGTGGTCTTACCGGAACCCTGCAAGCCGACCATCAGGACGGGTGCAGGCGGGTTGTCGACCTTTAGCTTGCCGGGGTCCTCGTCGCCGCGCAGCACATCGACCAGCGCGTCGTGCACGATCTTGACCACCTGCTGGCCCGGGGTCACCGATTTGGTGACGGCCTGGCCGGTGGCCTGTTCCTGCACCCGTTTGACGAAATCGCGGGCAACCGGCAGCGAGACGTCGGCCTCCAGCAGCGCGACGCGGACCTCGCGCAGGGCGGATTTGACGTCTTCTTCGTTCAGGGCGCCCTGTTTGGTGAGCCGGTCGAAGACGCCGGATAGGCGTTCGGATAGATTTTCAAACATGCCTGCGGCCTCCTGTTGCCGGTTTCAATGTGTGGCGCCCCCGTATGTAGGGGACAAGCGGTCCATGCGCAAATGCCGCCCAAGTCCTCGTGTCCGTCGCGGGGGCAAACCAAACGCGTTTGCCCCCACGGGCGTAACACGCTGGTGGGGGGGCGATCCCTGGCACGGGCAGGGACCGGAAGACTCAGATCTCCCGGATGTTTGGGCAGGCGTTACGCGGATTGGCCGCCGGAGTCAACCTTTGCGGCTTGATCGCTGGCGGGGCAATGGCTAGCTGCAACCTGCAACAGTGATGTTGTTTGAAGCGGGCTTTTTTCATGAGGAATTTTCTGAACGCCATTGCCCTGTGCTGCGGGGTGCTGGCATCGCCGCTGCTGGCGGACGAGGTGACCCGGGAGGATCTGATTGCGCAGATCGAGGCGGGCGGCAGGAACGAGACCAGCGAAGAGCGGCATGAGGTCGAGGTCGATGGCTGCACGCTAACAACCTACCGCTGGCTTAAACGCGAAGAGCCAGGCTGGGTTTTGTGGATGTCATTTACAATCCCGATGTGTACAGTGGACCTGGTCGAATTTCCAAACGCAGGGCAGTTGGTTCACTACCACTATGTCGAGGAAAACGAACCTCCAACGGCCTATGTCTTCCTCGAAGGCAAGGATGGGGCGGGCTTCCGGATGGAGAAACCATTTCTCCGAAAACCTCGCGGTGAATATGAGCCTTCTCCGCGCGGAGACGGTACATCGTATTACTTTGCGGAAACAGCAGCGGGACTCATCGAGCATCATGGTGAGAACGTGAGGGCCAAGGCCGAGATGTTTACAAAGGGCTACATTCGCTACGTCAGAGAGTACTGCACTTTCACGGGCTGAGCGGTAGCAGCTGCGCACCCGATAGCAGACTAGCGCCCGTATGTTTGCGCCTCCGCCGCCGAGGCAGGCAGCCAGGCATTGATTGCCTCCGCCAGCCGATGCGGGCCGCCGCCATTGGTGTAGGCCTCGACCACCGGGTGGCGGTCGGCGCTCAAGCCGCCGTCCAGCACCAGCACGGGGCTGAACAGCGTGCGGGTGCGGCCCTCGCTGCGGCTGGTGGCGCTTTCGACCTCGGCGCGGGAGAGATCGGCGAGGAAGTGCTCCACCTGGCTGCTGCCGAACACGGACTGCCTCCGGATCACGATGCTGCCGCCGGGGCGGTCGAGGATCACCTGCACCCTGCGCACGAAAAGGCAGAAGGCGGCAAAGCCCGGTCCGAACCAGAGGGTTTCACCGCCGGTGCTGGCAGCGTCAAGGCCGGCGCCGGCGAAAGCCAGGATGAGCCGGGCGGGTGCGATCCCGATGAACCAGGGCGTGTCGTCCAGGATCAGCCGCTCGGGTGTGTTGTGGGTGGCTTTCATGGCATCAGCTTTCCCTGCAAAAGGCTGCGGTTCTCGGGGAGCCGGCCGGCTGGCCGTCAGAGATGAGCGGCAAGCAGCGCAGCTACGCCCTCTGCGCGCTTGACTCGGAGGGGCGGGCTTGGCCAACATCGGGAGATTGGCCCATTGCCGCACTCAATGGCGGGGCCTGCCCGGAGGGGCGCCGAGGCAGATCTGCAGCACAGGCATGATGCGCGAACGTTCGCGTCCGCGGCCCTATGCGGGCAGCAGCATCAGCCATGGGAGGATCTGAGAACATGCGCGTTTTCACTATTCTGGGACCGTCGCAGTCCGGCAAATCAACGCTGGCCACGGCGCTGGCCAATCTGGACAGCGCCGCCGGCAAACGGCAGGAGGTTGCAGGCGTCGCCGCTTTGCAGCCTTTTTTATTTATGGGGGAGGACTGGGCTGCGATCGACATCGCGGGCGGGGCCGACAATCTGGCGCAGGCGGGCCCGGCATTGGCCGCCAGCGACGCTGCCGTCCTCTGCGTACCGGCTGACGCCGGCGCTGCGGTCCTCAGCGCGCCGTACTTGCGCAAGCTGGAGGAGGCGGGGATCCCTGCCTTTATTTTTGTCAACCGGATGGACCAGGCAACGGACCGGGTGGCGGAGATTGTTGCCGCGCTTCAGGCCTATTGCAGCCACAACATCATCCTGCGGCAAGTGCCGATCCGCGAGGACGGGCAGGTTGTGGGTGCTGTGGATCTGATCTCGGAACGCGCCTGGCAGTATCAGGAGGGCAAGCCCTCGGCGCTGATTGAGCTGCCGGTGGCGATGTATGCCCGCGAGCAGGAGGCGCGGACCGAGCTGCTGGAGGCGCTGGCGGATTTTGACGACACGCTGCTGGAGGAGCTGATCGAGGATCAGAAAGTGATGCCGGAGGAGGTTTATGACGTGGCCACCAAGGTGCTGCAGCATAACGACCTGATCCCGGCGCTGATGGGATCGGCCGAGCATAAGAACGGCATTCTGCGGCTGATGAAATCGCTGCGGCATGAAGCGCCGGATGTGGGTGTCGCGCTGGAGCGGCTGTCGCGGGGCGGCAAGGTGATGGCGGTCGGCTGCATGGCCGATCTGGTCAAGCATCTTGGCAAGACGGTGATGGTGCGGGCGCTGGACGGCAGTGTCGGCAACGGGCTGCCGGTAGGCGGCGCAACGCTCGGGTCGCTGACCGGTGTCGGCTCCGCGGCCATCACCCGCCTGACACCCGGGGATATGGGGCAGGCGGTGAAGTCGGACCATTTGAACCTGGGCTATTCCTACGGCCCGGACGGGGCGGCGCCGCTGCCGGACTGGGCGCAGCCGCGGCCCTCGACCTTCCGGCGCGTAATCACCCCGGTGCATGAGCGTGACGACGCGCGGCTGTCGGGCGCGCTGGAGCGGCTGGCGGAGATCGACCCGGCGCTGGTGGTGGGCCAGGAGGAGGCCAGCGGCCATGTGCTGCTGAGTCTGCAGGGGCCGTTGCACATGCGCCGGATCAAGCAGGCCTTGAAGGATGAGTTCGGCGTCGAGGTGGAGGAGGGGCCGGTGCCGCCGGCGCTGCGCGAGACCATCAAGAAATCCGTGCAGGTGCATTACCGCCACCGCAAGCAGTCCGGCGGCGCCGGCCAGTTTGCCGATGTGGTGATCGAGGTGAAGCCTCTGCCGCGCGGCGGCGGTTTTGTGTTCGAGGAAACCGTGAAGGGCGGTGCGGTGCCCAAGAACTACATCCCCTCGGTCGAGGCCGGCGCGCGCGAGGCGCTGGCGCAGGGTCTCAATGGACACCCGGTGGTGGATGTCTGTGTGACCCTGAAGGACGGCAAGCATCACTCGGTGGACAGTTCCGACTATGCCTTCCGCACCGCGGGCAAGAACGCGGTGAGGGAGGCACTGGCGGAGGCTGGCGCGGTGCTGCTGCAGCCGATCATGCGGGTGCAGATCCATGTGCCGTCGGTCTTTACCGGCGGGCTGGTGCCGGTGGTGAGCGGGATGAAGGGGCAGATCCTGGGCTTTGAGGCCGAGGATGGCGTTGCCGGCTGGGACGTGTTCGAAACGCTGCTGCCGATGTCGGCGCAGGACGATCTGTGCAACACGCTGGCCAGCGCAACCCGCGGCACCGGCTGGTTCAGCACCGATTTCGACCACTATGAGGAGGCGCGGCGGGCGGATTTCGCCGAGGCGTAGGATCGGGCGCGGGCTGATTGCTCGCCGTCTGTCCCGCCGAAAGCCCGGGCCGCGCCCGACCCTCCCCCACGGGGAGGGCGCTTTCAGCATCCGCCCCGAGGCCCGGGCGCGGCCCTCTGTGCATTGATGATACAGCTTGCAATTCGGAGTCTTTTTGCGTGATCTGCGCAGCGACCCGGAACGGCTTGCGGAGTAAGATCATGGATGCCTCATCGGCCTGTCAGGACAGCCTGCCTGTCTCCTCGGATGCGCTGCTGAAGCAGCTGGACGATTGGGGTATCGCTTACCAATTGCATAGCCATGTTCCGCTGCGCACGGTGGAAGAGGCCAAGGCGGTTGAGGATCAGTTCATGGTGCCGGGTGAAAACGCGCTGCGGCTGAAAAATCTGTATCTGCGCGACAAGAAGAAGCGGAGCTATCTGGTGACGCTGCAGCAGGACCGCGAGATCGACCTGAAGGCGCTGGGCGCTGAACTGGGGATCGGCAATCTGTCGTTCGGCTCGGCGGACAGGCTGCTGGAGAACCTCGGCATCCGCCCCGGCGCGGTCAGCCCGCTGGCGATGATCACCGGGGTGGAGAAGGGTGTGACCTTCTATATGGATGCGCAGGCGCAGGAGGCGGATTTGATTTACATGCACCCCCTGGTCAATGACCGCACGGTTGCGATGACGCGCGATGCTGTGATGGCGTTCTTTAGGAAGGCCGGCGTCGCGGTGAACTGGGTCTAACCGGCCCGTTCCTCCTCCAGCGCCAGATCCAGCGCGGCGGCCACGTGGGCCGCGGAGGGGTTCACGAACAGGAAGCCCCCGGCCTCAAAGCTGACATCGTCGATTCGGTCCGGGAAGGCCAGCGGCAGTTCGGTGCAGGCCAGCAGGATGGCGGTGCCGGGTTGCGCGTGGCGCGCGCAGAAGCGCAGCAGGCGGACCTGCGCGCCACTGGCCGCGCCGCCGTGAAAATCCTCGTCGATCATGGCTTGCATTTCGGCAATTTCAGCGTCTGGCAGGGTGTCGTTGGCGCTGACACCGTGTTCCGCCAGCACATTCGCGTAGTTGCGGGCCTGCATGGTGACGGCGGTGCCCAGCACCAGCGCCTGAGTGGTACCGCTTGCTGCGGTGGCCCTGGCGGTTGCGTCGAAGATGCTGAGGACCGGCATCACCACGCCCTCCCGTATCGCATGCAGCCGGGCGTGCGGGGTGTTGGAGGCGATCAGGGCGAAGTCGCAGCCGGCCCGCTCCAGCGTCAGCAGGGCGTCGCGGAAGACAGCGTCGAAGGCGGCCCAGCTGGCCTCATCCCCCGGGCGGCCGCGCAAGGCGCGGGTTTGGGCCTGTACCACGGATTCGATGGTGATGGGCGGCACCGGCAGCGGCGCGGCCGCGCCGCGGTCTGCAAAGAACCGCCCGGCGCCTTCGCAGATGGCGCGGTAATAATCGATGGTGGAGGCCCAGCCGACGCCGCCGAGAATGCCGATCTTCTTCATCAAATTGCCTGCCCTTGAGATGCCGCTGCGGGCAGACTGGCACGGCAGCGCAGGGCTGCCAAACGTAAAAAAGCCGCCAGCGCTCCGCAGGGAATGCTGGCGGCGGGACCGGGGCGCTGCGGGTCAGGCTGCCAGGGCTTCGATCTGGCTTTCTGCCTTGGCCAGAGCGCCGTCGGCGTCGATGGACATGGCGTCGGCGGCCACGACCTCGACATCGGTGATGCCGATGAAGCCCAGCACGTGGCGCAGGTAGGTGGTGGCAAAGTCGATGTCGGAGCCGGCCTGGGTGCCGCCGGAGGCCATGACGATGACGGCGCGCTTGCCTTCCAGCAGGCCGATGGGGCCGGTTTCATGGTACTGGAAGGTGAGGCCGACGCGGGCCACCAGGTCGATCCAGGCCTTGAGCGTGGAAGGCACCGAGAAGTTGTAGACCGGCGCGCCGATCACGATGGTATCCGCCTGTTTCAGTTCCTCCACCAGCGAGTCCGATAGGGCGAGCAGCTGTTTCTGCTCCTCGCTGCGCTGGTCCGCCGGGGTGAAATTGGCGCCCACCCAGGCGCCGTCCAGCAGCGGCAGCGGCGCGGCCAGGTCGCGGCGGATCACCTGTCCGGCGCCGAGGCGGCTCACGATCCGGGCCGAGAGGTCGCGGGTGACAGAGCCCTCGATGCGGGCGGAGGAGTCGATGTGGAGAATGGTGCGGGTCATATTCGTGGTCCTGTGCTTGTTGCAGACAGGAATTTGGGGTATTGCAAATTTGAACGCAACGGCGATCAAATAACAACATTTGTGCGCTGGCGCGCAGTTCTGCTGGCAGGGAGACTGGCATGGAAAACTGGGATGAAGTCCGCACCGCCTATCAGGTGGCCCGCATGGGCACGGTCAGCGGCGCGGCGGAGGTGCTGGGGGTGCATCACGCCACCGTGATCCGCCACATCGACGCGATCGAGGCGCGGCTGGGGGTGAAGCTGTTCCAGCGCCATGCCCGCGGCTATACGCCGACGGAGGCCGGGCAGGACCTGTTGCGGGTGGCGCAGGCCACGGATGATCAGTTCAGCCAGCTGGTCGGGCGGCTGAAGGGGCAGGGCGATGATGTCTCGGGCGAGCTGGTGGTGACCTCGCTGGCGTCCTTTGCGCCGATGATGGTGCCGGCGCTGAAACAGTTCCAGGACATGCATCCGGGGCTGATCATCCGCTATCTGACCGGCGACCGGCTGTTCCGGCTGGAATACGGCGAGGCGCATGTGGCGGTCCGTGCAGGCAATGCGCCGGATCAGCCGGACAATGTGGTGCAGCCTTTCATGAAGCAGCAGATCGGCCTTTATGCCGCCAAGTCCTATGCTGAAAAACACGGCCTGCTGAAGGGGGCGGACGATATCCCCAATCACCGCTTTGTCGGCCAGGACGACGAGGGCAGCCGGGCGCCGTTTTCGCGCTGGCTGCGGGCCAATGCTCCGGCGGAGGCGATTGCCTTCCGCTGTACCGACGGCGCCACCCTGAAGGCGGCCGTGCGCAGCGGCGCGGGGATCGGGTTCATGGCGGCCTGGGAGGCGCGGCAGGAGCCGGATCTGGTGGAGATGATGGCACCGCAGGAAGACTGGGAGGGCGCTCTGTGGCTGGTCACCCATGTCGATCTGCACCGGACCACCAAGGTGCAGGCGTTCCTGAAGTTCCTGAAGGAGCAGGTGAAGGACTGGCAGCTGTGAGCGAGGCGCTGCGCGGGCATCTTGCGATGCTGATGTTCTCGGCGCTGGTGGCGGGGTCGTTTTCGCTGGGCGTTATGGTGGCGAATGAGATCGCGCCCGCGGCGCTGAACGCGGCACGTTTCGGCATTGCCGCGGTTGTCATCGGCGCGGCGGCGCTGGCAACCACCGGGCTGCGGCGCGCCCATTTCCGCGCGCCCTGGCGGTTTGCGGTGCTGGGCGGGCTGTTCGGCGGCTATTTCGTGCTGATGTTCTACGGGCTGCAGACCGCGGCGCCGGTCAGCGCCGCGGCGGTGTTCACGCTGGTACCGGTGATGAGCGCGCTGTTCGGCTGGCTGCTGCTGCGCCAGATCACCACCCCCTGGATGGCGCTGGCACTGGCGCTGGGCGCGGGCGGGGCGGTCTGGGTGATCGTGCGCGGCGACCTGGGCGCGCTGGCGGCGTTCGAGATCGGCCAGGGTGAGATCATCTATTTCTGGGGCTGCGTGCTGCATGCCATCTATACGCCGATGGTGCGCAAGCTGAACCGGGGCGAACCGGCTGTGGTGTTCACATTCGGGATGCTGCTGGCGGGCGGCGCGCTGCTGGCAGCCTTTGGCTGGCGGGACATTCTGGCGACTGATTGGATGCAGCTGCCCGGCATCGTTTGGGTCGGTTTGTTCTATCTGGCGGTCTGTGCCAGCTCTGCCACCTTTGTGCTGCTGCAATACGCAACCCTGCGGCTGCCCTCGGCCAAGGTGATGGCCTATACCTACCTCACGCCCAGTTGGGTGATCCTGTGGGAGATCGCGCTGGGCCGGGGCGCGCCGCCGGGCATGGTGCTGATCGGGGTGGCGATGTCGGTGGTGGCGCTGGTGATGCTGCTGGAGGGCGCGCGGGAGCAGCAGCCCGCGTGACTTCTGCGGCTCCGGCTGGCGCCGCTTGATGGAGGTCAAGGCGTGCGCAGCTGGCCCGGCTACCATGACAGACGCAGGAAACGCGCTCAGGTAACGAGGAGCGTGACATGTTCAAGCACATCCTGGTCCCGGTGGACCTGCGCCTGCCCGACCCGGTGTCAAAGGCGCTGGACGTGGCGATGGAAATGGCCCGGATCGAAGGCGCGCGCATGACCCTGGTCAACGTGTCCGGGGGCGCCACGGGAGAGACTTTCAACGATGCTGCGGCAGAGGAGGTCATGACTTCGCTGGCCCGGAAAATCGAGGACAGGATCGCGGGCAAAACCGGCGGGGTCAAAGTGGACGGCATCACGGTCCACTCAAACGACGTTGCGGCAGAAGTGGATAGCATCCTGGCCCGCACGGTAAAGGAAACCGGTGCCGATCTGGTGATAGCGGGCAGCCATGCGCCGCGGCTCTTGGATTACATCACCACCTCCCACGCGGGGTATCTGGTGCGCCATTCCAAAGCCTCGGTCTTTGTCGTGCGCTAGCCCTCAGTCCGGGTGTTCCCGGCGTTGAGTTCGGCTTCGAGGAAACGCTCGAACGCATCCAGGTTCACCGGCTCGAACTGGCCGAAACCCTGCATCCAGACCGACGCCGCGCGCATGGCGTCGGGCTGCAGCTTGCACCATTTGACCCGGCCGCGCTTTTCCTGCGCAATCAGGCCCGCGCGGGTCAGGATCGTCAGATGCTTGGAAATCGCCGCCAGCGACATCTCGAAGGGCTCCGCCACATCGGTGACGGCCATGTCGTCCTCCAGCAGCATGGTGAGGATCGCCCGGCGGGTCGGGTCGGCTAGGGCTGCAAAGACACTGTCTAGGGGATCGCTCATGCCTTCACTCCTATCCACAGCCTGCGGGTTTGACAATCTGTCCTGAGCCGTCAAGGTAGCGGCTTTCAGGCGCGCGGGGATTGATGGCATGGCATTGAAATACTGGCTGGTGATTTTCATCCTCGGCATCGGCTGGGGAATGTCGTTCATGTTTAACGCCATTCTGCTGCGCGAGCTGGGGCCGCTGTCGGTCTCGATGGGGCGGGTGGGCTTCGGCGCGCTGGGCTGCTGGATCTATGTGCTGGCGGCGCGCAAGCCTGTGCCCGCAGCGCCGGGGCGCTGGCTGGGGCTGTTCGGCTTTGGCGTGCTCAGCTATGCCGGCCCCTTTGCCTTTTATGCGCTGGGCCAGCAGCACATCGCCAGCGGCGTGGCCGGGATCGTCAATGCCACCACCCCGGCGATGGCGGTTGCCGTCTCGCATTTCTGGCCCGGCGGCGAGCGGGCAACGGTGCTGAAGTCGCTGGGGGTGCTGTGCGGCTTCCTTGGCATCGTGCTGCTGTCGCTGCCGCTGTTGCAGGGCGGCCAGCCGTCGGAGGCCTGGGCGGTGCTGATCACGTTGTGCGCGCCCTTGTGCTATGCCTTCTCCGTCAACATCGCGCGCAGCTTCAGGGATATGGAGCCGGTGGTCCTCGTGGCGATTGCGCTGACCGGCGCCACCGCCGCGATTGCGCCGCTCGCCATATGGAGCGAAGGC
Organism: Leisingera aquaemixtae; assembly: GCF_006740765.1. GTDB lineage: Bacteria > Pseudomonadota > Alphaproteobacteria > Rhodobacterales > Rhodobacteraceae > Leisingera > Leisingera aquaemixtae. The sequence goes on along the minus strand of NZ_CP041159.1, from coordinate 3,018,505 downwards.
CTGCCGCACGTAACGCGGATGGAGACCTGGGCGTCCTTGCTGGTGATCGGCTTTGTGCTGACCTCGGCTGCCTTCATCGCCTTTTACTGGGTGCTGCCCAAGGTGGGGCCGACCAATATCACCCTGCCGACGCTGATCGCGCCGGTGTCAGCCCTGTTCCTGGGCACCTTTGTTCTGAAGGAGCAGCTGCTGTCAGAGCATCTGTGGGGCATGGCGGCGATCTTGATGGGGCTGCTGCTGATCGATGGGCGGATCGTGCGGCTGCGGATGCCGCGGCGGCCTGTTCGCTAAAATCAACCTTTTGGTTGAATATGGAATCCGGAGCGGTTTGGCGCTAACGGCGGCTGCGGCAAGGCGGCGCGGCTTGCGCTGTTGCAGTTTTGTCCGTTTATTTTCAATGGCTTGATGTGAATTTGAATCTTCGATCCTTGTAATTGACTCCTCAGCCCCTTGGCCTTAGCACCCTTCACAGAACTTCGCGTGAGGATGGCGCCCGTGACCGACGACGACCAAAAGCAGCGCATGGCGCAGCTGGAGGAGAAGCTGGCGGCGGCGCGTAAGGCCCAGGAGCCCAAGCCGCGCGCGGATGAGCATTATTCGATGGCCAACATGGCCTGGCGGATGGTGATCGAATTGGTGGCCGGTCTCGCGATCGGCTTTGGCATCGGATACGGGCTCGACCTGCTGTTTGGCACGCTCCCGATCTTCATGGTGCTGTTTGTATTGCTGGGGCTTGCGGCCGGAGTGAAGACAATGCTTCGCAGCGCGCAGGAGATCCAGGACAAGAAACTGGCCGATGAGGCCGAAAAAAATGCGCAAGACCGGGACTGATCCGACGGGATCGGCTGCCGGCGACAGGAGAAGCGGACCGATGGGCAAAATTTTCTTTTTCGCAGTTCTGGCACTGGTCGTAGTGTCGGGCCTGATTTTCGCTCCGGCGGAATCAAAGCTGGCGATCCACCCGATGGACCAGTTCATCGTGCAGCCGCTGTTTGGCGGTGACCACGTCTCCTGGTACACCCCGACCAACGTGACCCTGTGGATGGGCCTGGCGGTTGCCGCCGTGTTCGCGCTGCTGGTGCTGGGCTCCTCGCGCCGCGCCATCGTGCCGGGCCGCACCCAGTCGGTGGCGGAACTGGCCTATGGCTTCATCTACAAGATGGTCGAGGACGTGGCCGGTAAGGACGGCGTCAAGTTCTTCCCCTACATCATGACCCTGTTCATGTTCATCGTGATGGCAAACTTCCTGGGCCTGATCCCGATGTCCTTCACCACCACGTCGCACATCGCGGTGACCGCGATCCTGGCTGCGCTGGTATTCTTCACCGTGACCATCGTCGGTTTCGTCAAGAACGGCGCCGGTTTCCTGGGCCTGTTCTGGGTGTCGAGCGCGCCGCTGGCGCTCCGCCCGATCCTGGCCATCATCGAACTGATTTCCTACTTCGTGCGCCCTGTCAGCCACTCCATCCGTCTTGCCGGTAACGTGATGGCCGGCCACGCGGTTCTGAAGGTGTTCGCAGGTTTTGCCGGCGCCCTGGGCCTGTTCAGCTTCCTGCCGATCTTCGCGATCACCGCAGTTTACGCCCTCGAAGTTCTGGTGGCCTTCATCCAGGCCTACGTGTTCACCATCCTGACCTGCGTGTACCTGAAGGACGCACTGCACCCGAGCCACTAAGGCCAGGATCTGAAAGCAAAGCGGGCGCGCCCTGACCGGGCCTGCCCACCCTAGAAATCACCACATTCCATCGTAAGGAGAGAAATCATGGAAGGCGATATCGCACAACTCGGTCAGTTCGTCGGCGCAGGCCTGGCAGCAATCGGTTCCGGCGCAGCCGCAATCGGTGTGGGCCACGTGGCTGGCAACTTCCTGGCAGGCGCTCTGCGCAACCCGTCGGCAGCTGCCGGCCAGACCGCAACCCTGTTCATCGGCATCGCGTTTGCAGAAGCACTGGGCATCTTCTCGTTCCTGGTCGCTCTGCTGCTGATGTTCGCCGTCTAAGACCTTAGGAACCTATTTCCTTACGGCCGGGCAGTGCGGCAAAACCCTGCACTGCCCGGTGTAACGGCAAGTTCCCAAGGAGGACGACATGGCATCTAATACGCAAGACGCAGCACACGGCGCCGCAGACGCAGCGCACGGGTCTGCTCCGGGCATGCCTCAGCTGGACTTCTCGACCTTCGGGAACCAGATCTTCTGGCTCGTGGTCGCCCTGGTCGTGATCTACCTCATTCTGTCGCGCGTCGCGCTGCCCCGCATCGCTGCGGTGCTGGCCGAGCGTCAGGGGACCATCACCAACGACCTCGCCGCGGCTGAAGACCTGAAAGCCAAGGCTGTCGAGGCCGAAAACGCATACAACAAAGCTCTGGCGGATGCCCGTGCGGAAGCTCAGCGCATCGCTGCTGAGACCCGTGCAGAAATCCAGGCCGGGCTGGACGAGGCGATTGCCAAAGCAGACGAGCAGATCGCTGCCAAGGCTGCCGAGTCCGAAAAGGCGATCGCCGAAATCAAGGCCGGCGCGCTGGAAGGTGTTAAGGCTGTTGCCACCGAGACCGCAGAGGCGCTGGTGACCGCGCTGAGCGGGTCGGCAGACAAAGACGCAGTTGCTGCGGCAGTTGCACAGCGGACGAAAGGATAAGGACATGCGCAATATCCTCGCTCTTGCCCTGACCTTTGGCGCGGCCGGCCCGGCGCTGGCAGCAGAAGGCCCGTTCCTGTCGCTGGGCAACACCGATTTCGTTGTTCTGCTGGCTTTCCTTCTGTTCGTCGGCATCCTGCTGCTGGCCAAGGTGCCGGGCCTGCTGGGCAACCAGCTGGACAACCGTGCCGCGGCCATCCAGAAGGAACTGGACGAAGCCCGTGCGCTGCGTGAAGAGGCCCAGACCATTCTGGCGTCTTATGAGCGCAAGCAGCAGGAAGTTCAGGCCCAGGCCGATCAGATCGTTGCTGCCGCCCGTGACGAGGCTGCCCGTGCAGCGGACGTTGCCAAGGCGGATCTGGAAACCTCCATCGCCCGCCGCCTGGCGGCCGCCGAGGAGCAGATCGCGTCGGCAGAAGCTTCGGCTGTGAAGGAAGTGCGCGACCAGGCGATCTCGATTGCTGTTGCTGCCGCGGATGAGGTGATCTCCAAGCAGATGACCGCCGCCGAGGCCAACAAGCTGATCGACGCCGCCATCGCGGATGTGGACGCCAAGCTGCACTAAGTTTTGGCTGACACTGACAAGTTAAAAGAACCCGGTCCAAGTGGCCGGGTTTTTTTGTTGCGGTCGTAAGGAGCAGGGGGGCGGAATAGCCTGCCTGCGCGCCATCTGGCGGCTTCACCCCTTACCGGTCTCATGCTCCAGCCGCTGCCGGGCCACCTCGGCGTTGCGCTCAGCGCGCTGGTGGTCGGTGAGGGCCTGTTTGACATAGTCAAGATGCGCCTCAACCGCGGTGCGGGCTCCTTGCGGGTCGCGGGCCTGCAGGGCGGCGTTGATGGCGCGGTGCTGTTCCAGAAGCGCCTCATAGGTGGTGTGCTGCTGGAACATGATCCGGCGGTTGTAGAAGACGCCCTCGCGCAGCAGATCGAACATGGACCGCATCATGTGCAGCATGATGACGTTGTGGCTGGCATCCATGATGGCGGAGTGGAACTGGGCGTCGAGCTGGGCCGCTTCCTCGGAGATCGCCGGGTTGCCCGCAGCCTCCATCTTGTCGAAGATCGCCTGGATCACCTGCAGGTCATAGTCTGACCCGAACCGGGCGGCGCGCTCGGCGGCCAGCCCCTCCATGTCGCGGCGGAAGGAGAGGTAGTCAAACACCGCCTCGTCATGGCTGGCGAACAGCTGGATCAGGGCAGGGGAGAAGGCGGAGCCGAGAACATCCGCCACAAACACGCCGGAGCCAGCCTTGGACGCCAGCAAGCCGCGCGCCTGCAGTTCGCCGATGGCATCGCGCAAGGAGGGGCGGGAGACGCCCAGCCGCTCTGCCAGTTCGCGTTCGGCAGGCAGGCGCTCGCCCGGGGACAGGATGCCGCGCAGGATCAGCTGCTCGATCTGCTTGACGACGGAGGCGGAGAGCTTCTCGGGCTGGACTTTCTGAAACGGCATCCTGACGCTCATTTAAATTGGTCAAAACATATGACCACGCTCGGGGAGCGGCTGCAAGGGCGGGCAGGGATCACGATGGCTGTAACAGTAGGTCAGGATCATTGACTTTGTTTTGCACTCTCCTACCGTGGGCCTAGATCGTGCGCGAGGAGAGAGGCATGCAGCTGAACCAGATCTTTGCCACCCGCAATGCGCGGATGAAGGCGTCGGAAATCCGCGAGCTTCTGAAGCTTCTGGACCAGCCGGACATCATCTCCTTTGCCGGCGGCATCCCGGATCCGGCGCTGTTCCCGGCAGATGAATTTGCCGAGGCCTTCCAGGCTGCGCTGGAGCCGGAGCGGCAAGCGCAGGCGCTGCAATACTCGGTCAGCGAAGGCTACCTGCCGCTGCGCCAGTGGATCGCCGCTGAGATGGCGAAGATCGGGATAGTCTGCGAGGCCGGCAACGTGCTGATCACCTCCGGCTCCCAGCAGGCGCTGGATTACCTGGGCAAGCTGTTCCTGTCGCCGGGCGACACCGCGCTGGTGGGCTGGCCGACGTACCTGGGGGCGCTCGCGGCCTTCAACGCCTACGAGCCTCGGTATGACCGGCTGTCGCTGACCGGCAACCGCACGGCGGAGAGCTATGCCGAGGGCGCGGAGGAGGCGGGAAGTGCGGTGAAATTCGCCTATCTCTCGCCGGATTTCGCCAATCCGACCGGTGAGACGCTGGACCGGGCCGGGCGGCTGCGGCTGCTGGAGCTGGTGGACACGCTGGACTGCGCCGTCATCGAAGACGCGGCTTATCAGTCGCTGCGCTATGACGGCGCGCCGGTGCCGCCGGTTCTGGCGCTGGAGCTGGAGCAAAAGGCCTCGATCGAGGATTGCCGGACGGTTTACTGCGGCACCTTCAGCAAGACGCTGGCGCCGGGGCTGCGGATCGGCTGGGCGGTGGCGGCCAAGCCGGTGATCTCGCAGATGGTGCTGCTGAAACAGGCCGCTGATCTGCATACGTCAAGCATCAACCAGATGGCGGTGCATGGCGTGGCTGCAGCCTGTTTCGATGAGCATGTCGAGCAGCTGCGTGCGGTCTATCAGCGCCGCCGGGACGTGATGCTGGCGGCCCTGGAGAAGCACATGCCGGAGGGCGTGGCGTGGACCCGGCCGGAGGGCGGCATGTTCGTCTGGATGACCTTGCCGGAAGGTGTGAACGGGGCGGACCTGCTGGCCCGGTCGCTGGAGACGGAGAAGGTGGCCTTTGTCCCCGGACAGGCGTTTTTTGCCGATGGCAGCGGCCAGAACACGATCCGGCTGAGCTTTTCCAACTCCAACCACACGGCCATTGAGGACGGGATTGCCCGGCTGGGACGGCTGTTGCGGTCCGCCTGACGGCCAAACAGCTCCGGCTTGGCAAAAGACCGCCGGAACGGGCAGTTTATCCACAAGATATAGTGTGGATTGATCCGCATTCGCCCCGATTTGGGGGTGCGGAGCGTTGACACACGCGATAAGACCCGCTGAACTTTCTCCATACGGAATCACGAAGGGGCAGCTTTGCGGTTTTCCAAGCTCAGGCTGAACGGCTTCAAAAGCTTTGTTGATCCAACCGAACTGGTCATAGCCGATGGGCTGACAGGGGTTGTGGGTCCAAACGGTTGCGGCAAATCCAATCTTCTCGAAGCGTTGCGCTGGGTGATGGGCGAGACCCGCGCCAAGGCGATGCGCGGCGGCGGCATGGAGGATGTGATCTTTGCCGGCACCACGTCGCGGCCCGCGCGCAACTTTGCCGAGGTGAGCCTGCAGATAGACAACTCGGAACGGCTGGCGCCCTCCGGGTTCAATGACAGCGATATTCTGGAGATCGTGCGGCGGATCACCCGTGATGTGGGCAGCGCCTACAAATCCAACGGCAAGGACGTGCGGGCGCGTGACGTGCAGATGCTGTTTGCCGATGCCTCCACCGGGGCGCATTCGCCGGCGCTGGTGCGGCAGGGGCAGATTGCCGAGCTGATCAATGCCAAGCCGAAGGCGCGGCGGCGGATCCTGGAAGAGGCGGCGGGGATCTCCGGCCTGTATCAGCGGCGTCACGAGGCGGAGCTGAAGCTGAAGAACACCGAGGCCAACCTGCTGCGTGTCGATGACGTGATCGAGCAGCTGGCGGCGCAGCTGTCGCAGCTGGCCAAGCAGGCGCGGCAGGCACAGCGCTATCGCGAGATCGGCGAAAAGCTGCGGTTGTCCGAAGGCATGCTGCTGTACCGGCGCTGGCGCGAGGCGGATGAGGCGCGGCTGGCCTCCGAGGATGAACTGCGGGCGCGGGTCGAGCAGGCGTCGAAGGCCGAGGCGCTGGTGCGCGCGGCCGCGGCGCAGCGCGGCACGTTTGAGGAAAAGCTGCCGCCCCTGCGCGAGGAGGAGGCCATTGCCGCCGCCGTGCTGCAGCGGCTGGTGGTGCAGCGGGATTCGCTGAGCGATCAGGAGGCGCAGGCGCGCCAGGCGATCGAGCGGCTTAGCAGCCGGATTGTCCAGCTGGGCAATGACATTGAGCGCGAGTCCGGGCTGAACAACGACGCGGGCCAAACCATCGAGCGGCTGGAATGGGAACAGCGCGAGCTGTCCAAGGCCGGCGACGGGCACGACGGCAGGCTGGCCGAGGCGGCGGAGCTGGCCCGCGATGCGGGGTCGATCCTGCAGGCGCGCGAGGACCATCTGGCGCAAGTGACCGAGGATGTCGCCCGTCTGGCCGCGCGCCACCAGTCGGCACGCCGTGCGGTTGAGGATTGCCAGCGGGCGCTTGGCCGCTCGGAAGGCGAAGCGGAAAAGGCCCGTGCCGCACAGGGCGAGGCGCGGCAGGCGCTGGGTCTGGCGGCGGAGAAGTTCGAGGCTGCCATGACGTCCGAAGAGGAGGCCCGCGAGGCCTCTGAAGCGGCGGAGGAGGCGCTGGCGGCTGCGGACGAGCTGCGGACGGAGACCCAGAGCCTTGAGGCGGAGGCGCGCTCGCAGCGGTCGGAAGCCGAAGGCGAGCTGGGCGCGTTGCGTGCCGAGGTGACCGCGCTGGCCAAGCTGGTGGAGCGCGACACGGCCGAGGGCGGCCAGATCCTGGACGAACTGACCGTGGCGCTGGGCTACGAAAAGGCGCTGGGGGCGGCTCTGGCCGATGACCTGCGGGCGCCGCTGGCGGAGGCGGACGGGCCGACCGGCTGGGTGTCCCTGCCGGGCTATGACCACGATGCAGAGCTTCCGGAGGGCGTGCAGCCGCTGGGGCTGTTTGTCTCTGGGCCGGAGGCGCTGTCGCGCCGGGTGGCGCAGATCGGGCTGGTGGATGGCGATGCCGCCGCCGGGCTGCAGGCGCAGCTGAAGCCGGGGCAGCGGCTGGTGACGGTTGAGGGCGACCTGTGGCGCTGGGACGGCTACCGCGCCTGGGCCGAGGATGCGCCGAGTGCTGCTGCGCTGCGGCTGGAGCAGCTGAACAAGCTGGAAGCGCTGAAGCAGGACATGGAGCGCGTCAGCGCCAAGGCCGAGGGCGCCCGCGGCGCGCATGAAATGCTGCTGCGCAAGCTGGAAGAGGTGACGCTGGCCGACCAGAACGCCCGCCAGGCGCGCCGGGTGGCGGATCAGCGGGTGGCGGATGCGGCCCGCGCGCTGAGCCGGGCGGAGGCGGACCGCAACCTGGCCGATGGCAAGCTGGAAACTCTGGGCATTGCGGTTTCCCGCCACGAGGAAGACGCACTGAATGCCAGCCTGCAGCTGAAAGAGGCGGAAAAGGCGCTGGGGGAACTTGGCGATCTGGATCAGGCGCGCGGGGCCGTTGAGGAGATCAAGCAGTCGGTTGAGGCCGCGCGGATCACCATGCTGACCCACCGCTCCAGTCATGACGAGCTGCGCCGCGAGGGCGAGGCCCGTACCAAGCGCACGCAGGAGGTGACCAAGGAGCTGTCAGGCTGGCGCCACCGGCTGGAAAGCGCCAAGCAGCGGATCGAGGAGCTGGCGGAGCGCCGCGAAGCCTCGCAGGAGGAACTGGAAGAGGCCAACGCGGTTCCGGCAGAAATCGCCGGGAAACGCGAAGAGCTGAACGAGGCGATTTCCGGCGCCGAGGCGCGCAAGTCCGCCGCCACCGAGGCGCTGATCGCCGCCGAGGCCGAGCTGCGCGACGCGGTTCAAAAGGAGCGCGAGTGCGAGCGGCTGGCGTCCGAGGCGCGCGAGGCGCGGGCACGCTCCGAGGCGCGCAGCGATGCGGCCAAGGATGCGGTGACCCAGGCCGCGGGCCGCATCATCGAGGCGCAGCAGATCACCCCGCAGGCCCTGCTGGAGAAGCTGGGCGTGTCGCCGGACGAAATGCCGCCTTCGGAAGGCCTGGAGGCGGATGTCGACCGCTACAAGCGCCAGCGCGACGCCCTGGGCGCGGTGAACCTGCGCGCCGAGGAGGACGCCCGAGGCGTGCAGAACGAACACGACACGCTGGTCGCCGAGAAACTGGACCTGGAAGGCGCGGTCAAGACCCTGCGCGACGGCATTGCCAGTTTGAACCGTGAGGGCCGCGAGCGGCTGCTGACCGCGTTTGAGCAGGTGAACAGCAGCTTTGCCATGCTGTTCACCCATCTGTTCGGCGGCGGTGAGGCCAATCTGGTGATGGTCGAAAGCGACGACCCGCTGGATGCGGGGCTTGAGATCATGTGCCAGCCGCCGGGCAAGAAGCTGTCGACCCTGTCGCTGCTGTCGGGCGGCGAGCAGACGCTGACCGCGATGGCGCTGATCTTTGCGGTGTTCCTGTCGAACCCGGCGCCGATTTGTGTGCTGGACGAGGTTGACGCGCCGCTGGATGACGCCAACGTCACCCGTTTTTGCGACCTGCTGGACGAAATGTGCCGCCAGACCGACACCCGTTTCTTGATCATCACCCACCACGCGGTGACGATGGCGCGGATGGACCGGCTTTTCGGCGTCACGATGCAGGAAAAGGGCGTCAGCCAGCTGGTTTCGGTTGACCTGAAAAAAGCAGAGGCGATGGTGGCCTGAGTTCTTGCGCCGGGGGATCGGCGCGGGGGCGCAAGACGTATTGGTGGAGACAAAAATGAGTATAGTTAAGGCGATTGCCGCCTCCGTGGCGCTGGTTCTGCCGGTGGCAGCTGCGGCCCAGAATGTGGTGGCCACGACCGGCGACAGCGTGGCTGACTTCTTTAAGGATGAGGGTGCGCAGGTGGAACTGACCACCGACAGCGTCGGCGATCCGAACGTCAAGGTTGAGTATTACGGCAACGACTTTTCGGTCTATTACTACGGCTGCGGCAACAACACCGATTGCAGCGCCATCCAATTCTTTTCAGGCTATCAGACCGATGGCAGCGTGCGCCTGGCCAAGATCAACGAGTGGAACACCGAAAACCGCTTTGCCCGCGGCTACATCTCCGAGGAAGGTGCAGCGCGGATCGAGATGGATGTGTTCATGGGCGCTGATGGGATGAGCCCGGATGACTTTGCCCAGGCGGTCAGCCTTTGGACCCGTGCGATGCAGGATTTCGAAGAGTTCATCGGCTGGTGAGCACGGTTGTCACCGGATCGTGACGGCGGGCTGAGAGAACAAACGCTAAGGTGGGGGCATGAAACGGATCATGCCCCTTTTCTTATGCCTGATGGCAGGTGCGGCCCAGGCTGCGGACTGGCAGCTGCGCCCGGGCGATGCCCCGTTCGTGCGGACTGAGCTGGAGGCGCTGCCGGGACGGTCTTTCCGCTTTTATGACGGCGGCGAGTCGCTTTATGGCCGCGACGGCGCCTATTCCTATACCTATTCGCAAGAAAACGGCGGCGGCACGGCCTGGGGCACGTACCGGATTGCCGGGGACGGCAGCATCTGCGTGGACTTCACAAACGGGTTTGGCCGCTGCGACCTGTTTGTCCGAAACGGCAGCCGGGTGATCCTGATCACCGAAAAGGGAGAACGCTTCCCGGTGCGCTAAAGCTTCTTCAGCAGCGCCGGGGTCGGCCATGCGTCGGCGGGCAGGCCGAGGCGGGCCTGCTCTTTCTGCACGGCAAGCCGGGTGCGGGCGCCGAGAATGCCGTCGATATCCCCGACATTGTGGCCGCGCGCCTGCAGTTTCTCTTGCAGCTGCTTCATCTGAGAGCCGCTCAGCCCGCTCTCAGGCCTGCCGGCCTTATAGACATCCGCGCCTTCCAGCCGGTTGGCGAAATAGGCGGCAGTCAGCGCATAGGTGAAGCTTTGGTTCCACTCGAAATAGACGTCAAAGTTGGGGTAGGCGAGGAAGGCCGGCCCCTTGTGCCCTTGCGGCAGCAGCAGGGAGGCGCGCATGGACGGATCCGGCAGGCTGCCGTCCCGCGCCGCAACGCCAAGCGCGCGCCACTCTGCCACGGTCTTCTTGCGGGCGGTGCCGGTCAGCGACAGGTCCATGCCGCCGGGAAGGGTGACCTCCTGCAGCCAGGGCTGTCCGGGCTGCCAGCCCAGGTGCGACAGCATCCGGGCGCCTGACATCAGCGCATCGGCGGCAGAGGTTTTCAGGCTGACCTTGCCGTCGCCGTCGGCATCGACGCCGTGCTCCAGGATGTCGCCGGGCAACATCTGCACCATGCCGATCTCTCCTGCCCAGGCGCCGGTGGTGCGCTTGGGGTCGAAATTGCCCTGCCGAAACATCTCCAGCGCGGAAAAGACCTGCGGCCGGAACAGTTCAGGGCGGCGGCAGTCGTGGGCCAGCGTCACCAGCGCGTCGCGGGTGTTGAAATCGCCCTGATAGCCGCCGTAATCGGTTTCCAGCGCCCAGAAGGCCAGCAGCACGCCGCGGTTGATGCCATAGGTGTTTTCGATGCGCTGGAAGGTGCTGTCGTGCCTTTGCGACATTTGCAGGCCGCGCCGCAGGCGGTCCTGCGAGATCAGGCGGCGGGAAAAGTCGATAAAGGGTTTCTGGAAGACACCCTGGGCCCGGTCGGCCTCAAGCACCCTGCGGTTCTGGCGGGTGCCGTCAAAGAAGGCGTTGACCGTGGTCATGCCGTAGCCGGCCTGCACCGCCTCGTCTTTCAAAAGCTTGACGAAATTCTGAAAGCCGCCGCCGCATTGGGCCGCCGCCGCTGCGGGCAGCAGGCTCACCGCGAGGGCAAAGGGCAATAGGCGCATAACTCCGGCGCTCCTTGTCTTTCCGCTCCCACAGGATCTTATGTGCTAGAAAAACGCGGCGATGGCAATGGTCAGGGCCAGGGTTATTGCCCAAGTTTTCCAAAGCAGGGTGACGGAGCGGGTTATGGTTTCGGCGCTGGCGCTTTTGGCGCCTTCGGCGTGGACCCAGGGAAAGTCGCGCATCTCGCCGTCATAGGACCGCGGACCGGCCAGAGCGGTGTCCAGGGCGCGCGCCATCGCAGCCTCGGGCCAGCCGGCGTTGGGCGAGCGGTGCTTGCGGGCGTCGGCGGCGATATCTTTCCAGTGGCGCAGCTGGCCGCCGGCCAAAGCGATCAGCAGGCCGGTCAGCCGCGCCGGGATCAGGTTCAGCAGGTCGTCCAGCCGGGCAGCGGCCCAGCCGAAGTCTTTGTAGCGGTCATTGCGGTAGCCGATCATGCTGTCGGCGGTATTGACCGCCTTGTAGATGATCAGCCCCGGCAGGCCGGCAACCAGGAACCAGAAGGCGGGCGCGATAACACCGTCCGACAGGTTTTCCGAGCCGCTTTCGATGGCGGAACGGGCAACTTGCGGTGCGGACATGGCGGCGGTGTCGCGGCTGACGATCATCGCCACCGCCTCCCGGCCTTCGGCCAGGCTGCTGCGCAGGCCCTTGGCGACTGCGGCGACATGTTCGGTCAAGGACCGCTGGGCGATCAGGACGGCGGCAACCAGGATCTCCACCAGCGCCCCGGGCAGCGCTAGAAGTTTGCCCAAGAAATAGCCGCCCAGGACCAGCGCGAGAGCCGCCAGCACGCCCTGAGCACGGCGGTTGCTGCCGGTGTTGAGCTTGCGGTCCAGGAAGCCAACTGCCTTTCCCATCAGAACTGCGGGGTGGGGCAGGCGGGACCACAGCCATTTCGGCTCGCCAAAGACGGCATCCAGCAGCAGGGCAAAAACCAGCATCGCCGCGGTGCTCATAACGCGGCCTCCAGCCGCTCCCAGCCGTCCGAAGGCGGCAGGCCCAGGCGCAGATAGGATTGCGAATAGGGGAAGATGCGGCTCCAGATATGGGCGCGTGCCAGCTTATGCTGCCAGGCGGCGGCGTCCTCCACGTTATAGAGCCGGAACAGGTCGGTGCCGCCGGCCAGGCTGGCGCCCTTGGCCAGCACCAGCTCATCCAGCCGGGCCGCATCCTGTCTGAGGCGGGTGCGGGTGGCCTCGGCCCATGGGCGGTCCTGCAAGGCCAGCGCCCCGGTGCGCAGGGCGGGACCTGAGACGGCCCAGGGGCCCTGCCAGGTGGCAAGCTTGGCGATCAATTCAGGATCGCCGATGGCAAAGCCCAGCCGCATCCCCGCGAGCCCCCAGAATTTGCCAAAGCTTTTCAGCACGATGACGCCGGGACGGGCGGCCATGCGGATCAGGCTCTGGTCCGGGCAGACATCGCAGAAGCTTTCGTCGATGATGGTGAGCGGTGAAGTGAAATGCTCTACGCTCCACAGGCGGCCGTCCGGATTGTTCGGGTGCACGACGACGCGGGCTTCGGCCGGGCCTTTATCGCGGATTATCCAGCCATGAGCCTCAAAGGCGGCGGCATGTTCGTTGTAGGTCGGCTTGGTGATTTGCACCCAGCGCGGCGCGGCGAGGGCGGGCAGGACGGCAATCAGCGCCGACGCGCCCGGCGCGGCAAGGACGGCTGCCTGCTCGGGGATGTTCCAGAACGCGCGGGCCGCGTGCTCAAGCTCCGCCAAGGCATCTGCATCGGGCAGCGCGCCCCAGTCGCCTGCGGTGAAGTCCGGCAGCGGGTAGGGGTGCGGGTTGATGCCCGTCGACAGGTCCATCCAGCCGCTGCGGGGTCCGCCGAATTCGGCCATCGCCGCGCTGAGGTTGCCGCCGTGATCGCGGGGCGGAGGAGCGTTTTCAAGCGGGCGTTCTGGCATCGCGGGCATCACCGGTGGATATTTCTCTCCAGGCTGATCGATTGCCATATGAGATTACCCGTTTCTTAAAGCAACCAGTTCAGTGCGTGAACTCCCTATTTGGTGCAGGATAAGCGGATCTGACGCCAGGTGGCGTCAGGCCGCAGGGGTCAGCCGCGGCGGTGCGGTTCCATCCAGTCAATCTCTGGATTGATCGGAATGATCCGGTGCGGGTTGATGGTGTCGTGGCTGTAATAATAGTGGCGCACGATGTGGTGCATCCCCACGGTCTCTGCCACGCCGGGCCATTGGTACAGCTCGCGGGTGTAGGCCCAGAGGTTCGGGTAATCCACCAGCCGCTTGCGGTTGCATTTGAAATGCACGTGGTAGACGGGGTCAAACCGCAGGAGGGTGGTAAACAGGCGCCAGTCGGCCTCGGTGATGCGGCTGCCCAGCAGATAGCGGTGCTGCGACAGCAGGTCCTCCAGCCAGTCCAGGCTTTCGAAAAGCGGCTCTATGGCGTCGTCATAGGCCTCTTGCGAGGTGGCAAAGCCGCATTTGTAGACGCCATTGTTCACGGAGCTGTAGACGCGGGCGTTGACCGCCTCGATCGGCTCGCGCAGCTCCTCCGGCCAATAGTCGTCGGTGTTGCCGGTGATCCCGTCGAAAGCCGAATTGAACATCCGGATGATCTCGGCGCTTTCGTTAGAGACGATGGTGTTCTGCACCTTGTCCCACAGCACAGGCACCGTCACCCGGCCGGTGTAGCCGGAATCGGCGCGGGTATAGATCTGGTGCAGGTGGGAGCTGCCGAAAAGGGAATCGCCAGTGGCGCCGTGGCTGTCGGTTTCAAACGTCCAGCCCTCGCCCAGCATGTCGGGATGCACGGCAGAGACGGAGATACGGTCTTCCAGCCCCTTCAGTTTGCTGAAGATCAGGGTGCGGTGCGCCCAGGGGCAAGCAAGCGAGACGTACAGGTGATAGCGCCCGCTTTCCGCCGGAAAGCCGCTCTCGCCCGAGGGGCCGGCGCTGCCGTCGGCGGTGACCCAGTTGCGGAACTGCGATTCGCTGCGCTTGAAGGCGCCGCCGGTGGAATCGGTGTCATACCACTGATCATGCCATTTTCCGTCGACCAGTAAGCCCATCGTGTCTGCTCCTGCTGTTGTGCAGCTCAAGCATAAGGACGGCGCGGCCTGGCGCCTATGCAGTGCAGCGCGCAAGCCCTCTGCGCCTCTGCACAGGGGTAACAAAATTGCGCTGCCAAAAATTTTACAGAAAAGTTCACTTGATTTTATCTATTTGTGACGCACCGTTGAATAAATGGACCTGTGATACCTCAAGCATCTGGAAGGCTGCCGCTATGAATACCTACGTTCCCAAGGCCGTGCAGGAAGCGCTCGATACCGCCCGCCTGCAGGGGATGCGAAAGAAGAGCAGGCTGCGGGTGATGGCGGACAATGAGCTGTATCCGGTGCTGCGGATCTGGAAAACGGGGTTCTCGGTCGAGGCGGAAACCGCACCGATGCTGCGCGGGCTGGTCGACATCTACGACGGCGCCCGTCATCTGTCGCAATGCCTGATTGTCGCCAGCGAGGAAGAGGGCGGCGAAATGCGGTATGAGTTCAAGCGTTCGACGCTTGCCTCCGACACGCCGCCGCTGGATTTCTACAAATCGCCGGACGCTCCCGCCGGGCTGATCCCCTTCGACCAGTCGCAGGGCAAGATCTGAGGCGGCAGGTCAGGGGCGGATTTCCACCTCGGTTCCGATCTCTGCCAGACGCCACAGCGTTTCCATCTGGTCATTGCTGACGGCGATGCAGCCAGCGGTCCAGTCGCCGGGCAAGGTGATCAGGTTTCCCACCGAATTCGGCTGCCCGTGAATGAAAATATCGCCGCCGGGACTGACTCCGGCGGCTTGCGCGCGGACGCGGTCTTTGGGCTGAGGGTAATCGATTCCCAGTGACAGGTGGTAGGCGCTGTTGGGGTTGCGCCTGTCGATCCTGAAGGTGCCTTCAGGGGTTTTGCCGTCGCCTTCCTGAAATTTGTCGCCCGCCGGTTCGAAACCCAGCGCAATGGGGAACTCCAGCACCGTCTCGCCGCCGCGGCTCGCGGTCAGGCGGCGGGCGGATTTCTCGATCAGGATGCGGTCGATCCGGTCCACCGCCGTCGCCTGCGGCGGCACAGGGCGCGGAGCGAAGGCCTGCCAGGTGGCCCAGGCGGCGCCGGTCAGGACGACCAGCGCCAGAAGCCGCAGCAGGCGCTTCATGGTTATTGCAGGTCCGAGAAGGCAGCGGTCAGGCGGCGGCAGGCGTCTTCGACCCGGGCGCGCTGGGTGGCCAGGTTGAAGCGTTCCATGAACTCGCCGCCGGTGCCGAAGCCGTCGCCGGGCGAGGTGGCGATTTTGGCGTCTTTCCGCAGCCGCTTGATGAATTCCTCGCGGCTCATACCGGTGCCGGAGAAATCGACCCAGGCCAGATAGGTGGATTGCAGCGGCAATGACTTCAGTCCCGGCAGCGCGTTGACCGCCTCGTCGAACAGTTTGCGGTTGCCCTCCAAGTGGGCGATCTGGGCATCGACCCATTCGGCGCCTTCGGGGGAGTAGGCCGCGGTGATCATGGCGACGCCAAGCGCGCTCGGGTCGTAATCCAGAGTGTTCAGCCGCTTGCGCATCGCGGCGCGCAGCTCCGGGTCCGGGATGATCATGTTGCCGGTGCGCTGCCCGGCGATGTTGAAGGTCTTGGAGGCGGCGGTGAGGGTGACGGTCCAGGCACGCGCCTCGGGCGCCGCCGCATCCATCGGGACAAAGGTGCTGCCGGGATAGACCAGATCGTGATGGATCTCGTCAGAGACCAGTATCAGATCGTTGCGCTTGGCAAATGCCGCCACCGCGCGCAGCTCCTCAGGGGTCCAGACCCGGCCCGATGGGTTCTGCGGCGAGCACCACAGCAGCAGCTTCTCGCTCCCGTTCAGGCGCGATTGCGCGTCGTCGAGATCCAGGTTGTAGGTATCGCCATCCCGCGCCAGCGGGCATTCGGTGACCCTGCGTCCGGCCTTGTTCACCTTGTGGGCAAACTCATGGTAGACGGGTGAAAAGATGACCACCCCGTCGCCGGGCCGGCTCCAGACATCCAGGCTCAGCGCGATGGCATTGCCCAGGCCTTGGGTGGTCAGCACCCAATCGGTTTCGATGTCCCAGCTGTGGCGGGTCTTCATCCACCACTGCACCGCCTGCAGATACTCCGGATGCTGCCAGGAGTAGCCGAAGACGCCATGTTCGGCGGCCCTTTTCAAGGCCTCGATGACACAGGGCGCGGTCTGAAAGTCGGAGTCCGCGGTCCACATCGCCAGACCGTCCTGCGGGGACACGCCGAACAGCGTCTCCATCTTGTCCCATTTTGAACTGTGGGTGCCGCGGCGGTCGATGATCGTGTCAAAATCCATATGGTGAACTCCCCTCTGATTGGAAGCGAGGCTAATCGCTGCAGCGGCAGGCGCAAGGGGGCGTTGCGATGGCGCGGCTGATCGCATACATGAAGCGCATGAAACGACAGATCCTGATCCATCCCGATCCCCGCCTGAAAAAGGTCTGCGCGGCAGTGCCGGACCTCAGCGATGAGTTGCGCGTGCTGGCGGATGACATGCTGGAAACCATGTATGCAGCCCCCGGCATCGGCCTGGCGGCGCCGCAGGTCGGTATCCTGCAGCGGCTGATCGTGCTGGACTGCGTCAAGGAAGAGGACGGCGACCCGCGCCCGCTGGTGATGTTCAACCCGGAAATCATCTCCTCCTCGGACGAAACCAACGTTTACGAGGAAGGCTGCCTGTCGATCCCGGATCAGTATGCCGAGGTGATCCGCCCCAAGGTGGTGGATGTCGAATGGATGGACCGCGACGGCAATGCGCAGCGCGAGGCGTTTGACGGGCTGTGGGCGACCTGCGTGCAGCATGAGATCGACCATCTGAACGGCAAGCTGTTCATCGATTACCTGAAGCCGCTCAAGCGCCAGATGATCACCCGCAAGATGCAGAAGCTGAAGCGCGAACGCGCCCGCGCCTGAGGAATCTTACAGACATGACCGTCCGCACCTGCCTGCCGTGGCCTGACAAGCGCCTGCGCACCAAGGCTGATGAGGTGACAGAGATCACCGATGAGATCCGCGAAATCTGGAATGATATGGTGGATACCATGGAGGCGATGCCGGGCGTGGGCCTGGCCGCCAACCAGATCGGCGTGATGCTGCGGCTGGCGGTGGTGGACGGCTCCACCGAGCGCGGTCGTGCGGTGAAGCTGGCAAATCCTGAGATCCTGCATGCCTCGATCGAGCTGCGCGAGCATGACGAGGCCAGCCCGAACCTGCCGGGTGTGTCGGCCAAGATCAAACGCCCGCGCGCCGTGACTGTCCGTTACTTGAACGAACAGGGCATGATCGACCGCAAGGATTTCGTGGGGATCGAGGCGACCTCGGTGCAGCACCAGATCGACCATCTGAACGGCAGGATGTATTTCGACCATCTGAGCAAGGTGAAGCGCGACATGCTGATCCGCAAGGCGAAGAAGCTGACCGGCTAAGGCTGGAGTTTGAACTTCCGGGCCGCTTGCGGCCCGGTTCGCGCCCGGCCCCGCCCCCAAGGGCGGGCGCGAAAGGCCCATTCCGGGACCGGGCGCGAACCTGCGTTGACGCAGGCAGGCCCCGCCGGATGTGCGGCACGGCAGCGGGGCAGGGACGGGAACGCCGATGCGTATTATTTTCATGGGAACGCCTGACTTCTCGGTGCCGGTGCTGGACGCGCTGGTGGAGGCCGGGCATGACATTGCCGCCGTCTATTGCCAGCCGCCCCGGCCTGCGGGCCGCGGCAAGAAGGACCGTCCGGCCCCCGTCCACGCCCGCGCCGCGGCCTTGGGGCTGGAGGTGCGCCACCCGGTCTCGCTGAAAGGCGCGCAGGAACAGGCGGCGTTTGCGGCGCTGAACGCGGATGTCGCCGTGGTCGTGGCCTACGGGCTGATCCTGCCGCAGGCCATTCTGGATGCGCCGCAGCACGGCTGCCTGAACATCCACGCGAGCCTGCTGCCGCGCTGGCGCGGTGCTGCGCCCATTCACCGGGCGATCATGGCGGGCGATGCCGAAACCGGCATCTGCATCATGCAGATGGAGGCGGGGCTGGACACCGGCCCGGTGCTGCTGCGCGAGGCCACTGCGATCGGGGCCGAGGAAACCACCGCCCAGCTGCACGACCGGCTGTCCGGAATGGGCGCGGGTCTGATCGTCGAGGCCCTGCGGCGCCTGCCGGAGCTGGCACCCGAGGTGCAGCCCGAAGAGGGCGTCACCTACGCCGAAAAGATCGACAAGGCGGAGGCACAGGTCGACTGGTCCCGTCCGGCGGCGGAGGTGGACCGCAAGATCCGCGGCCTGTCGCCCTTCCCCGGCGCCTGGTGCGAGATCGAAGGCCAGCGGGTCAAGCTGCTTGCATCAAAGCTGGCAGAGGGGCAGGGCGCGCCCGGCGAGGTGCTGGACGAAGCCCTGACCATTGCCTGCGGCACTGGTGCGGTGCAGCTGTTGCGCTTGCAACGGGCAGGCAAAAGTGCGCAGGATCCGGATGTATTCCTGCGCGGCTTCCCGGTTCCGAAGGGCAGCCGCCTGTAACCGGAGGCCGGCATGCCCATCATTGCCCTGATCATTATCGGTGCCGCGGCTGGCTTCCTGGCCACCCGGCTGATGCGTCTGGAAACGGACATTATCACCACGGTCTGCATCGGTATGGCCGGGGCGCTGCTGGGCGGGCTGGTACTGCGCGGCCTGCTTGCGGTTATGGGCTTCATGGCCGGTTTCATCGGCGCGGTGCTGGGCGCGCTTGTGCTGATCTGGCTCTGGCAGCGCTATACCGCCAGATAACCGGGGCTGAGGCGCGCGGGACACAGCCGGAGCGGGAAAGCGCAATTCCTGCTGCGCAGAGGATCTTGTTGGATAAGATAACGCAACCGCAGCCAAAAGCGGCGGGACCCGAGGCAGAGAGCATCAGAAAATGACACAGGACACTGGCCGCAGCGGCACGCCGAATGTGGTGGTCGTGACCACCATGAAGGACGAGGGCGCCTATATCCTCGATTGGATCTGCCACTATAAATCCATCGGTGTCAGCGATTTCGTGGTGTTCACCAACGACTGCTCGGACCCTACCGACCACATCTTGCGCTGCCTGCACCGGATGGGGGTGGTGGAGCACCGCTTCAACCGGGTGATGCGGCGCGGGCCGCACAAAAGCGCGCTGATGTGGGCCGAGTATGAGCCCAAGGTGGCCGGGGCCGACTGGGTGCTGGTGGTGGATGTCGACGAATTTCTGCAGATCAATACCGCGGACGGCACGCTGCCAGGCTTGCTGGCTGAGCGGCAGGACGCGGACGCGGTTTCATTTGTCTGGCGGATCTTCGGCAATGCAGGCGTGGGGACCGCGGACCATCCTGCGGTGCCGCAGGCCTTTGTCCGGGCCGAACCGGAGGAAGGCCAGGCGGATGAGCACCGGTTCTTCAAGACGGCTTTCCGCAACAACGGGAAGTTTGAGCGGATGGGCGTTCACCGCCCCTTCCTGGCGGTTGCGCCGGAGGATGTGAACTGGCAGCTGGCCGACGGCACCCGCCTGCCGCAGAATGAGCTGGAGGGCGTGCTGTATGTGCGCGGCAGCTACGGATACTCCGCTGCGCAGCTCAACCATTACGCGCTGCGCTCGCGCGACGGGTTCCTGAACAAGAAGGCCCGCGGCCGGGCCAATCATTTCACCGCCTCCATCGAACCCGGCTACTGGCACAAGTTCGACCGGAACGAGGAGGAGGACCGGCGGCTGGCGGACAATTTTGCTGCCGCGCTGGAGATCAAGGAAGACCTGCTGCGCGATGCCAGCTTGCGGGAATACCATGAAATGGCGCAGATCTGGCACCGCCGCCGCGGCCGCAAGGCCCGGATCAGCGATGAGGGGCAGGCGTTTCTGAAAGCCATGGAGGAGAGCCGCAAAAACGCCTGAACCGGCTCAGCTGCGGGGCGGGCGGCTTTTGTAGACGGGCAGGTGCCAGCCGAACAGGATGGAGCCCGCGCGCAGGGTCCAGCAGACGCCAGCGCAGGCGAGCAGGGCAAACCGCAGCTCAAGCCCCGCGGACATTGCCAGCACGGCGGTGATTGCACCGGCCATCGCGCAGGTGATGTACAGCTCGCCCTGTTTCAGGACCAGCGGCACCTCGTTGCAGACCACATCGCGCATCAGCCCGCCCAGCGAGCCGGTCGCCATGCCCATCAGCACAACGATCACCGGCTCCTTTCCCAGCGCAATCGCTGCACCGGTGCCCGCGGGCACCGCAATCGCCAGGGCGAAACTGTCCAGCCAGATCACCCAGCGCATCCGGCTTTCCACCAGATGCGCAGTAAAGAACACCGTCACCGCGGCGGCGGCTGCGAGCAGGATGTAGTTGGGGTCACCGATCCAGAACACCGGGTCCCGGTTCAGCAGCAGATCCCGCACCGTGCCGCCGCCAACCGCCGTCAGGCAGGCCACGAAGGCAAAGCCTACGATGTCGAGCTGTGCCCGGCTGGCAACCAGCGCCCCGGTCAGGGCGAAGATCAGCACCGAGGCGTAATCGAGCAGGGTCAGAAAGTTCATGCGGCGGCCCCGTGCATCAGGCGCCTTTCTTTTTCTTGAATGGCGCCATGCCGGCGCGCGCCAGTTCATCGGCGCGTTCGTTCTCGGGATGGCCTGCGTGGCCCTTGACCCATTCCCAGGTTACCTTATGGCGCCGCTGGGCCTCGTCCAGCCGCTGCCACAGCTCGACGTTTTTCACCGGCTTCTTGTTCGAGGTTTTCCAGCCGTTCTTCTTCCAGCCGAAGATCCAGCCGGTGACGCCGTTCTTCACATAGGCGGAATCGGTGACCACGGTGATCGTGGAGGGCCGCGCCAGGCTTTCCAGCGCATTGATCGCGGCCAGCAGTTCCATCCGGTTGTTGGTGGTCTCACCCTCGCCGCCGCTCAGTTCCTTTTCCTTGACGATGGAGTCACCGTCCATGGCGCGCAGCAGAACGCCCCAGCCGCCGGGGCCGGGATTTCCGGAACAGGCGCCGTCGGTATAAGCAAACAGTTCAGGCATGGGCGGTCAGGATCACGTAGGTTTCAACGCCGCCGGCCAGGCCCTGGCCATTGCCGCGGCGGGTCCGGGTGACGGTGAAGCCCGCGTCTTGAAGCAGATTATTCAATTCATCCTCGCTGTAATAGGCATAGAAACGTCCCAGCTTGTCACGCCCTTCGCCGTCTCCGAGCTTCATGCCAATATGGAAGATACCACCGGGGTTCAAGGCGCGATGAACCTGCGCCAGATGTCCGGGCAGGCCAGCCCGCGGCGCGTGCAGCAAGCTGAAGTTGGCCCAGATGCCATCGAAAGGGCCTTTACCTCTCACTGCTTCGAAGGTGGCGACCTCAACCTCGATCCCGAAACCGGATTTCGCCAGGTCCGCCATCTCGGGCGAGGCATCCATGGCGGAAACCGTGAACCCCATTTCCTTGAAACGGGCGGCCCAATGGCCCGGACCGCAGCCCAGATCCAGAATGCGGGCGCCGGCTGGCAGCCGGGCAGTGAAGGCCGCGAAATCCGGATCGTGAAAACTGTCGTCGGCCCGGGCAAAGCCGCCGGCATAGGCCTGCGCTGCTTCCGCGTAGACTTGCAGGGTTTTCCGGTCGCTCATCTCCCGCCTCCGCTCTGTGAAAGGGCCGGTTCAGGCGCGTTCCGGCGCCAGCATTCGGATGACGCCCGTGACGGGGGAGAGGATGACTAAAAATGCAGTGATCAGAAAGTGCTGGGTGATCATGAAAACGGCTCCAAAAAATGCCCGCGGACTAAGGCGTAGCACGATTAGCCCGCGGCGGGTGCGTTTTCTGTAACCGGATTGGCCGCCCGCAGAGAAGTCACGCAGGCTGCCGCAGGACGCGGGGGACTTTGAATTCCACCGTTTCGACCGCGGTCTCAACCACCTCAACCGTCACGTCGTACCGCTCCCGGAAGGCGTCGATCACCTCGTTCACCAGCAGTTCCGGGGCAGAGGCGCCGGCGGTGATCGCAATGGAGCGGATGCCTTCCAGCGCGCGCCAGTCGATGTTTTCGGCGCGCTGCACCAGCTGGGCGTACGCACAGCCGTTTTTGGCGCCGACCTCAACCAGCCGGCGGGAGTTCGAGGAGTTCGGCGCGCCGACCACCAGCAGGGCGTCCGACTTGGGCGCCACCGATTTCACCGCCTCCTGGCGGTTGGTGGTGGCATAGCAGATATCTTCCTTGTGCGGGCCGATGATGTTCGGGAAACGCTCTTCCAGCGCCGCAACGATGCCCTTGGTGTCATCGACCGACAGGGTGGTCTGGGTAACATAGGCCAGACGGTCCGGGTCGCGCACCTCAACCGTTGCCACATCCGCTGCGGTTTCGACCAGCAGAACCTCGCCTTCAGGCAGCTGGCCCATGGTGCCGATGGTTTCCGGGTGGCCCTTGTGGCCGATCATGATCATCTGCAAACCGGCCTCGGCATGGCGCTGGGCCTCGATATGCACTTTGGAGACCAGCGGGCAGGTGGCATCGACGTAGATCATCTCGCGCGCCTCAGCCGCGGCGGGCACCGATTTCGGCACCCCGTGGGCGGAGAAGATCACCGGCCGGTCGTCGGGGCATTCGTCCAGCTCCTCGACAAACAGCGCGCCTTTTTCGCGCAAGGAATCGACCACGAATTTGTTGTGCACGATTTCATGGCGCACATAGACCGGCGCCCCCCATTTGCCGATCGCCATTTCGACGATCTTGATGGCGCGGTCCACTCCGGCGCAAAAGCCGCGCGGCGCTGCGAGGTAGAGGGTCAGGGCTGGCTTGGTCATGGGCGTCTCCTTGGGCGCCAGAGGTAAGCGGTTCAGGCGGCGAGGTCCAGTGCCCGGGCGGTCTCACAGGTTTGTGATTGGAGGTTCCCGCGGGGGAAGGCGGCAAAAGCCCGCCGTGGACAGCAACAGGCATGGGGCCGGCATGAAGAAGGTGGTTGCCGTTACCGCTGCGGCCGGGTTGGCGGCGGCCGGGTATTACTGGCTGGCGGAGAGCGGCCCGCAGGCCGCCGGGATCCTGCCCTATCAGGATCCGGAAGCCGTGGCCTTGGGCCAGGCGGTGTATCTGGACCAATGCGCCAGCTGCCACGGAGCGGACCTGCAAGGCGAGCCCGATTGGCAGGACCGGGACAGCGAGGGCTACCTGCCGGCGCCGCCGCAGGACGAAAGCGGCCACACCTGGCATCACCCGGACGCGCAGCTGCTGGACATCACACGGCGCGGCGTTGCGGAGGTGGTCGGCAACGGCTACCGCAGCCGCATGGGCGGCTTCGCCGGTGTGCTGACGGAGGAGGAAATGCTGGCAGTGCTGGCCTACATCAAGAGCCGCTGGCCAGCGGAAGTGATTGCCCGCCACAACCAGATAAACAGCCAAGCAGACAACTGATCAGGTCCGGAGAAGGCGCCGCCCCATCAGGCGCCTCGCTCCGGGTATCAGGCGGCTGCTTGCGCTCAACCGTGCGCGACCGTTGCCGAACGCTGGTCGCTCTGCTCGCGCGGCGGGCGGCCGATCACGTCGCGCAGCTCTTCCAGCTCGATGAAATTATCGGCCTGGCGGCGCAGGTCGTCAGAGATCATCGGCGGCTGGCTGCGGATGGTAGACACCACCGAAACCCGCACGCCCTGGCGCTGGAGGCTGGCAATCAGCGGGCGGAAGTCCCCATCGCCCGAGAACAGCACGATATGGTCCACACGCGGCGCCAGCTCCATGGCATCGACGGTCAATTCGATATCCATGTTGCCTTTGACTTTGCGGCGGCCCAGGCTGTCGGTGTATTCCTTGGCCGGTTTGGTGACCATGGTGAAGCCGTTGTAATGCAGCCAGTCCACCAGCGGCCTGATCGGCGAATACTCGTCATTTTCCAGCAGAGCGGTGTAATAAAAGGCGCGCAGCAACTTGCCGCGGCGCATGAATTCCTGCCGCAGAAGCTTATAGTCGATGTCAAACCCGAGCGCCTTGGCCGCGGCGTACAGATTCGACCCGTCTATGAACAGCGCAAGCCGTTCGTCTTTGTAAAACATCAAATGTTCCTTCCGGTATATCCGCCTCAGCCTTGAGTTCCGTGAGTGTGAGCTTGAAAACGGCGAAACGGGTGGACTTAATGTAAGTTATTTGTCATCTGCCGCAAGTATACTGCCATTCTGAAATAGGGTCAAAAATGGCCGGAAACCGGAAACTGTCGCTGATCGCACTTGGCGGTAACCTGCCTGCTGACGCTAGTGCGCCGGAAGTCACATTGTCAAAGGCCATCGCCGCTTTGCAGGCTGAGGGTATCAGGCTGCGCAGCGTCTCGCGGTTCTTTCGCACGCCCTGTTTTCCGGCCGGTGCCGGCCCGGATTATGTAAACGCCGCTGTCGCGGTGGAAACTTCTCTGTCCGCTGATGCCCTGCTGGCACGTCTGCATGAGATCGAGGCGCAGTTTGCCCGGGTGCGGGAACAGCGCTGGGGAATGCGCACGCTGGATCTGGATCTGCTGGACCACGGCGGCGCGGTGCTGCCGGATGCAGCAGGATACCGCCGCTGGCAGGGGCTGCCGCTGGAACGCCAGATGCAGGAGGCGCCGGGGCAGATCATCCTGCCGCATCCGCGCATCCAGGACCGCGTCTTTGTGCTGGTGCCGCTGCAAGACATCGCGCCGCGCTGGCGCCACCCGGTCTTGCAGAAAACCGCGTCCGAAATGCTGGCGGAACTGCCGCCGGAAGAGGCGGCTGAAGTGTGCCCTCTGTAGCGCGCGCGATGCGGTGTTTTCCGCCCTTGTCAAGAGAAAGATTTGGGCGTAGAAGTCTGCCTTCTGGACCAGGAATTGAATTGGAGAGTCGCTGATGGCCCGCGTGACGGTTGAAGATTGCGTCGATAAAGTGCCCAACCGCTTTGAGCTGGTGATGCTGGCTGCGCACCGTGCCCGCGAAATCTCGGCTGGTGCCCCGATCACTGTCGAGCGTGACAACGACAAGAACCCGGTTGTGTCCCTGCGCGAGATCGCCGAAGAGACCCAGAGCGCGGACGAGCTGCGCGAGCGTCTGATCGAGAGCAACCAGACCCAGATCGAGGTTGACGAGCCGGAAGAGGATTCCATGGCTCTGCTGATGGGCGCGGACCACGACAAGCCCGCTGAAGACGACATGTCGGAAGAGAAACTGCTGCGCGCGCTGATGGAGGCCCAGGGCCAGGGCTGAGGCGCGCGTTCCGAGAATTTTGAGGCTGCGGACCGGACATGATATCCCCTGACGACCTGATTGCTCTGGTCCGCAACTACAACCCCAAGACCAATGCAGCACGGATCGCAGAGGCTTATGCCTTTGGCGAGAAGATGCATGAGGGGCAGTTCCGCCACTCGGGCGAGCCCTATTTCACGCATCCTGTGGCGGTGGCCGCGATCCTGACTGAACAGCGGCTGGATGATGCAACCATCATCACCGCGCTGCTGCATGACACCATCGAAGACACCAAGGCGAACTACGAAGAAGTCGCCCGCCGTTTTGGCGGCGAGGTGGCGATGCTGGTCGATGGCGTCACCAAGCTGACCAACCTGCAGCTCAGCAGCCGCGAGACCAAGCAGGCTGAAAACTTCCGCAAGCTGTTCATGGCGATGTCCAAGGATCTGCGGGTGATCCTGGTGAAGCTTGCCGACCGTCTGCACAACATGCGCACCATCAAGGCGATGCGCCCCGAGAAGCAGGCCCAGAAGGCGCGCGAGACCATGGATATCTATGCGCCGCTGGCGGGCCGCATGGGGATGCAGTGGATGCGCGAGGAGCTGGAGGATCTGGCCTTCCGCGTGCTGAACCCGGAAGGGCGGCAGTCGATCATCCGCCGCTTTGTGACCCTGCAGCGCGAAACCGGCGACGTGATCCACCGGATCACCGGCGACATGCGGCTGGAGCTGGAGAAGGCCGGGATCGAGGCGGAGGTGTTTGGCCGTGCCAAGAAACCCTATTCGATCTGGCGCAAGATGCAGGCCAAGGATCAGGGCTTCTCGCGGCTGTCGGACATCTACGGTTTCCGGGTGATCACCGGATCCGAAGAAGACGCCTACCGTGCGCTGGGTGCCATTCATCAGCGCTGGCGGGCCGTGCCGGGCCGCTTCAAGGACTATATCAGCCAGCCGAAATCCAACGGCTACCGTTCAATCCACACCACGGTGTCGGGCCGCGACGGCAAGCGGGTTGAGGTGCAGATCCGCACCCGCCAGATGCACGATGTGGCCGAAACCGGCGTTGCGGCGCATTGGTCCTACCGCGACGGGGTGCGCTCGGAAAACCCCTTTGCCGTCGATCCGGCCAAGTGGATTGCCTCGCTGACTGAACAGTTTGACGCCGAGGACGATCACGACGAATTCCTCGAAGCCGTGAAGCTTGAGATGTATTCGGATCAGGTGTTCTGCTTCACTCCCAAGGGCGACGTGATCAAGCTGCCCAAGGGCGCGACGCCGATCGACTTTGCCTATGCCATTCACACCCGCATCGGCCATGCCTGCGTCGGGGCCAAGGTGGACGGGATCCGGGTGCCGCTGTGGACCCGGCTGCGCAACGGCCAATCGGTAGATGTGATCACCGCCGAGGGCCAGACCCCGCAGGTCAGCTGGCTGGAGATCGCCACCACCGGCAAGGCCCGCACATCCATCCGCCGCGCCCTGCGCGAAGCTGATCGGGCGCGGTTTGTGAAGCTGGGGCATGAACTTGCGCGTTCGGCGTTTGAGCATGTTGGCAAGAAGGCGACGGACAAGGCGCTGGAAACCGCGGCCCGCGCGCTGCGCGCCAGCGGCGTGAACGAGCTGCTTGCACGGCTGGGCGCGGCCGAGATCACCGCGCATGATGTGGTGCAGTCGGTCTATCCTGAACTGACCACCTCCGGCGATGGCGACGAAATCTCACCCCGCCGGGCGGTGATCGGCCTGGAACCGGGGCAGAGCTTTGAGCGCGCGCCCTGCTGCCAGCCGCTGCCGGGCGAGCGCATCATCGGCATCACCTACCGCGGCCGCGGCGTGGTGGTGCATGCCGCCGACTGCGACAAGCTGGGCGAGTTCGAGGACCAGCCGGAGCGCTGGATGGACGTGCATTGGCACAGCGGCACCCATCCGGCAGCTTATGGCACCACGCTGGAACTGACCATCGGCAATGATGCCGGGGTGCTGGGGCGCATTTGCACATTGATCGGCGAGAAAAAGGCCAATATCTCGGACCTTGAATTTGTTGACAGGAAACCAGACTTTTACCGGCTTATGATCAATGTGGAGCTGCGGGATGTGGAGCAGCTGCACTCGCTGATGCTGACGCTTGAGGCGGAAAGCGATGTTGCCGCGGTGGCGCGGTTCCGGAACAAGCCGGAAGAACGCCATTTTCCGGGGTAAGCCGCTGAAACTCTGAGCCGGAACTGGGAAGGACGGACAGCTTTGGTATTCAGGCGCCGGGACAGACGTTCGCCCCTCCGGGCGCTGGCGGACTTCGTCTGGCCGCGCGGCGGCTGGGGCCGGGCCTTCCTGTACGTGAAACACCGGGTGCGGCGGCTGCCCGATTCGCCCGAGCGCATCGCCCGCGGGATCTGGGCCGGGGTATTCACCACCTTCACGCCTTTTTACGGCATGCATTTCCTGGTGGCGGCGATCATCGCGCGGCTGATGAACGGCAATATCCTGGCCTCGCTCAGCGCCACCTTCTTTGGCAACCCGCTGACCTACGTGCCGATCGGGGTCGCCAGCCTGCAAACCGGTCATTGGCTCTTGGGCACCGAGTTCGACGAGGAAGTCGACAAGTCTCTGGCGGGCAAGTTTCTGGCCGCGGGCGCCGACCTGAAGGACAACCTGTTTGCGCTGTTCATGGACAAGCCCGCCGACTGGCAGGGGCTGCACCTGTTCTATAACGAGGTGTTTTATCCCTACATGATCGGCGGCATCATCCCGGGCATCATCAGCGCCACGGTCTGCTATATGCTCAGCCTGCCGGTGATCCGCGTTTATCAGCAGCGCCGCCGGGCCAAGATCAAGGCCAAGTTCGAGGCGATCAAGCAGCGTGCCGAAGTCAGCACCGGCTCCTGAGCCGCGCTGCCGGATTGTACCATTATCGCTTGCAGGGTTGCTCTTGCCCGCCGTCTGTCTAGTCTTTGGCTCAAGGCTTTTACTTCAGACGGATGAGAGACCTCTCATGACACAGAACCAACTGCGCCTGGGCGTGAACATCGACCATGTCGCCACCGTGCGCAATGCCCGCGGCGGCGCTTATCCGGACCCGGTCCGCGCCGCAAAGCTGGCGGAGGAGGCAGGCGCAGACGGCATCACCGCCCACCTGCGCGAAGACCGCCGCCACATCACCGACGCTGACATCGACGGGCTGATGGACGCGCTGAGCGTGCCGCTGAACTTCGAAATGGCGGCGACGGAGGAAATGCAGAAGATCGCCCTGCGCCACAAGCCGCACGCGGTCTGCATCGTGCCGGAAAAGCGCGAGGAGCGCACCACCGAGGGCGGGCTGGAAGTGGCGCGCGAGGAAAACCGCCTGGCGCATTACATCGCGCCGCTGCGCGCGGCGGGCTGCCGGGTGTCGATCTTCATTGCTGCCGACCGCAAGCAGATCGAGGCTGCGCACCGGATCGGGGCCGAGGTGATCGAACTGCACACCGGCGCCTATTGCGACTTCCACGCCGAGGGCAAGCTTGCAGAGCGCGACCGCGAGCTGGAGGCCCTGCGGGAGATGTCTGCCTATGCCCATTCGCTGGGGCTGGAGGTGCATGCGGGCCATGGCCTCACCTATGAGACCGTGCAGCCGGTTGCGGCCTTTCCGGAGGTGAAGGAACTGAACATCGGCCACTTCCTGATCGGCGAAGCGATCTTTCGCGGCCTGACCCCGGCGGTGCAGGAGATGCGCCGCCTGATGGATGAAGCGCGGGGGTGACGGGGCGATGCACGTCAATCTGATCCGCTACGGGCTCTTGTGGATGGCGGCCTCTGCCGGGATGCTGCTGCTGGGTCTGCTGCTGGCGCAGTTTGGGGCCGGGATGCCGGCCGGGCTGGCAACCGTGCTGCCGCCGATGTTTGCCGCCGTGCTGGAAGGGATGCGCATTGCGCAGGCCACCCGGGCACCTCTGGCGGGCAGGGCGGCCTGGGTCAACGCGGCAGCAATGACCGGGGTTGTGGCGGTGCTAACGGCTGTGCAGCTGCCGCTTTACTGGAATAATCCGGTGGTGGCCGAGGCACGGCAAACGATTCCGGTCCTGTTCCTGGCAGGTGTTTGTTTGCTGCTGCTGGCGGTCATCCTGATGGTCAACCGGCTGTTTCTGGGCCATGGCATCAAGCTGGGTTTGAAACGGCTGGAAGAATGATCCTGGGTGTCGGAACCGATCTTGCCAATATCGAGCGGATCCAGCGGACGCTGGACCGGTTCGGCGACCGGTTCCGGAACCGGGTTTTCACCGAGACGGAGCAGAGAAAGGCCGAGCGCCGCCGTGATGTGGCGGGCACCTATGCCAAGCGCTGGGCCGCCAAGGAGGCCTGCTCGAAGGCGCTGGGCACCGGTCTGCGCATGGGCATCGCCTGGAAGGATATGGCGGTCTCCAACCTGCGCACCGGCCAGCCGGTGATGCATGTGACCGGCTGGGCGGCCGACCGCCTGCGCGAGATGACCCCGCCCGGCCATGAGGCGGTGATCCACGTGACATTGACCGACGACCACCCCTGGGCGCAGGCCTTCGTGGTGATCGAGGCGCGCCCGTCCGCCAGCGACCCGGCGGAATCACCTTCGGGAACTTGACTTGGCCCCCGCAGGCCCGCATGTAGCCCCGGACCCTGTTTCCAAACCGGAGAGCCTGATGACGGCCAAAGCAAAGACCGGCAGTTCGATCCTTGAGACGATCAAGACCATCGTCTACGCGCTGCTGATCGCCGGTGTCTTCCGCACCTTGTTCTTCCAGCCTTTCTGGATTCCGTCCGGATCAATGAAGGAAACCCTGCTGATCGGGGATTTCCTGTTCGTGAACAAGATGGCCTACGGTTATTCCTATGCCTCTTGCCCCAGCGTGCGCATCGGCGCGGTCGGGCTGAACATCGACGCCAAGGACATCTGCGGCTTTCTGGACGGCGACAACACCCGCCTGATGGGCGGCCAGCCGGAGCGCGGCGATGTGGTGGTGTTCCGCCATCCGGTCAACGGCAACGACTTTATCAAGCGGCTGGTCGGCCTGCCGGGTGACAAGATCCAGATGAAGAACGGCGTGCTGTTCATCAACGGCGCCCCGGTCAAGCTGGAAGACGCAGGCCAGTTCGAGGAAGTGATGGAACGCCAGGGGCCGCAGGGCTCCTTCCCGCGCTGCGAAAACGCGCCGGTGGGCCAGGGAGCCATCTGCAAAAAGTCGCGCAAGCTGGAAACCCTGCCGGGCGGCAATGAGCATATCGTGCTCAACATCACCAACCAGGGCATGGACCACACCGGTGTGTATCAGGTTCCGGAAGGGCACTATTTCTTCATGGGCGACAACCGGGACAACTCCTCCGACAGCCGCCTGCCGCAGTCTGCTGGCGGGGTTGGCTTTGTGCCTTTTGAAAACCTGATCGGCCGTGCCGACCGGATCATGTTCTCCTCTGCCGGGCGGTCCATGCTGTATTTCTGGACCTGGCGGAGCGACCGTTTCTTCAAGGGGATCGAGTGAAACTGTCCAAGGAATTGCGTGCGTTCGAGGAACGGATCGGGCATAAATTTGCCCGCCCCGACCTGCTGCAGCGCGCCGTGACCCACGCGTCCGTGTCGTCGTCCAACCGCAAGGACAACCAGCGGCTTGAGTTCCTGGGCGACCGGGTTCTGGGGCTGGTGATGGCGACCGCGCTCCTGGAGCATGACAAGACCGCCACCGAAGGCCAGCTGGCGCCGCGCTTCAACGCGCTGGTGCGCAAGGAAGCTTGCGCCGATGTCGCCAAGGAGATCGACCTTGGCGCGGTGCTCAAGCTGGGCCGCTCTGAAATGATGTCCGGCGGCCGCCGCAAACAGGCCTTGCTGGGCGATGCGATGGAGGCGGTGATTGCCGCCGTTTACAAGGACGCAGGCTTTGACGCGGCTGCGGAGATGATCCTGCGCCTGTGGAGCGGACGCATTCACCAGGTCGAGACCGATGCGCGCGATGCCAAGACCTCGTTGCAGGAATGGGCGCAAGCGCGCGGGCAGAAGGTGCCGACCTACGTCGAGGTGTCCCGCAGCGGCCCGGACCACGCCCCGGTTTTCACCATCGCGGCGCGGCTGCAGGACGGCACCGAGGCACAGGCCACCGCAGGCTCCAAGCGGCAGGCCGAACAAGCTGCCGCCAAGGCGCTGCTGGAACAGCTCGGCTAGGTTCAGACCACCCGGATATAGCCCGCAAGCCCGGTCTTCTGATGCTCGATCACATGGCAGTGGAAGGCCCAGTCGCCTGGATTGTCGGCGACCAGCGCAATCTCGGCCACCTCGTCCTTCAGCAGCAGCAGGGTGTCCGTCACCAGGGCCGGCAGCCTGCGCAGGTTCGAGCGGAGCGGCACAAACGCCAGCCCGTGCAGATGGATCGGATGCAGGTTGGGCGATTCATTTCTGAGCCGCAGCACATAGCTCTTGCCGCGCTCCAGCACCGCCAGCGGCCCGGTGCCCTTGGCGGCATCGCCGGCCCAGGGCGTGCGGTTGATCGACCAGAAACTGTAACCCATCGAGCCGCAATAACCGTCGTTCGGCGCCCCGCCCTCCGGTGTCCAGCCGAACACGAAATCATGCACTTCTGCGTTTGCCAGATCCGGCCGGGAAACCGGATTCGGCGGCAGAGGCTTCAACTCCCGCAGATCCCGCGCCAGGTCCGCGCCAATGGCCCGCATCCGCGCCATGGTGCGGGCGGGCTGCCCCGGCAGTTCCGCCAGAAGATCCACTGTCTGCCCCTCATCCGCAGGCATCCGCACCGCGAAATCCACCCGCTGACCGGGACCGGCCAGCAAGGGCTCCTGCGCTGAGGGCAGGGGGATGCCCAAATCCACCGGATGCCCGTCCCAGGCAATGATCCGCGCCTGATCCGTGCTCAGATGCAGCTTGTAGATCCGCGTGGTGTCCGTGTTCACCACCCGGAGCCGCACCAGCCCGCCCGCCGGGTGATCATAGACCGGCGCCTGCAGCCAGTTCGCCGTCAGCACATTGCCGTGCGTCCCGCCGCGGGCCGCCCCGCGCGCCGTGTAATAGGGCAGGAACGCGCCCTGATCATCCAGCCGGAAATCCCGCAGGTTGATGGCCTGATCACCGTCGAAACCGGGGTCTTCCGCCTCCCGGATCACCATAACCCCGGTCAGCCCGTGCGCCATCTGCGCCATTGTCATGCAGTGCGGATGATACCAGTAGGTGCCGGCATCCGGCGGGGTGAATTCGTAGTCAAACGACTCGCCGCCCGCGATCGGCATCTGGGTCAGATAGGGCACCCCGTCCATCGCATTGGCAATCCGCAGCCCGTGCCAGTGCATCGCGGTGTAATCTTCGGTGCCATTCTGCACCCGCAGCCGCATGGGTTTGCCTTGCGTCCCGTACAGCACCGGCGGCGGCGCGTCCGGTGACAGGCTCACCAGACCCTCGGTCGGCGTCTCACGGAAAGCGAAACTGGCAGGCTGGATGATAAGCCGCTGCGCCTCACCGGCAGCCGCCAAGCTCCAACCGCCCGAGCCAAGCGCCCCTGCAGTTGCAGCTGTTCCCAGCAGAAAGTCACGGCGATTCATCAGGCAAGCCCCTTTATGTGTACTCTAAGAAAGGCCTGGCTCGCGGTGTGGCTTGGCGCTGCGGGTCTCCCACGGGATCTGCCACAGGTCTTTGACATAGGGCAAGCCTGTGCGACGCTGTCCCAAGCCCCGTGAAAACGCCTCTGGCCCCTGTGGGTAAAATCCTGTAGGGGATCGGCTCTGCAAACAGGACCAGTACAGATGACCACACGCGCCGGATTCGTTGCCCTGATCGGAGAGCCCAACGCGGGCAAGTCGACCCTTCTGAACCGCATGGTCGGGGCCAAGGTCTCGATCGTGACCCATAAGGTGCAGACCACCCGCGCCCGCATCCGCGGCGTGGCGATGGAGGGCGACGCGCAGCTGGTGTTCGTCGATACCCCCGGCCTGTTCAAGCCGCGCCGCCGCCTGGACCGGGCGATGGTGGCCGCCGCCTGGGGCGGCGCTGCGGACGCTGACGTTGTCGTGCTGATGGTCGAGGCCCACCGCGGCATCACCGAAGGCGTCGAAACCATCCTCGAAGGCCTCGCGGAGATCGGCGAAGGCCGCACCGTGGCGCTGGCGATCAACAAGATCGACAAGGTGCCCGCGGAAAAGCTTCTGGGCTTGGCCCAAAACCTGAACAGCCGCTACGCATTCGCCGAAACCTTCATGATCTCGGCAGAGCGCGGCCATGGCGTCGATGACCTGCGCAAATGGCTGGCGGGGAAGCTGCCGGAAAGCCCCTGGCTCTACCCCGAAGACCAGATCGCCGACCTGCCGATGCGGATGATCGCGGCGGAAATGACCCGCGAAAAGCTGACCCTGCGCCTGCACCAGGAACTGCCCTACCAGCTGACCGTCGAGACCGAGAAATGGGAAGAGCGCAAGGACGGCTCCGCCCGGGTCGACCAGATCATCTATGTGGTCCGCGACGGCCACAAGGGGATCGTTCTGGGCAAGCGCGGCGAGACGATCAAATCCGTCTCCCAGGCTGCCCGCGCCGAGCTGGAGGAATTCCTGGGCCGCAAGGTGCATCTGTTCCTGCAGGTGAAGGTGCGCCCGAACTGGCTGGAAGAGGCGGAGCGCTATTCTGAAATGGGCCTCGACTTCAAGGACGGCAATTGACGCTGCCCGTGCTTTTCAACTTTCCAAAAGTACTCCCGCCGGAGGCTCCCGCACTCGCCTTTGGCGCTGACGCAGGCGAGGGCGCGGCATGACCCGCCTCACCGCCCGCTTCTGGGTGGATGCCTACCTGGCCCGGCTGCGGTTTCAGGACATCCCGGCCTTCATCACCGCGCATGGCGACGACACCGCAGGCGCGGTGCTGGTCAAGCTCAACACGCTCGACGGCCAGGCCCGCGCCTTTCACCGCACCTACGACCTGATGAGCGGCAACCGCAAATGGGATGAACTGTCCGCCGGCGCCGAGACCGAGGTCGACGCCTCCATCCGCCGCCAGCGCGAGTTCGACCCCGATCTCTGGGTGGTCGAGGTCGAGGACCGGCAGGGCCGCCACCTGCTGGACGAACCCGGCCTCGAATGACCCTGCCGCTTGCAGCCCATCCGGCAATGCGCTCAGGTAGGGCAGGCCGCAGGACAGGGAGGCAGGGCGTTGGAGTGGCGTGATCACGGCATATTGCTTTCGGTGCGCCGTCACGGCGAAAGCTCCGCCATCATCGACGTCTTTACCGAAGGCCACGGCCGCCATGCGGGCGTTGTGCGCGGCGGCGCCGGCCGCCGGATGGCCCCTATCCTGCAGCCCGGCGCACAGCTGGATGTGACTTGGCGGGCGCGGCTGGAGGATCACCTGGGCAGCTACCATGCCGAACCCCTGCGCAGCCGGGCTGCCGCTGCGCTCTCCGGGCGGCTGGCGCTGGCCGGGCTCAACACCGTGACGGCGCTCTTGTCCTTTTGCCTGCCGGAGCGGGAACCGCATCCGGACCTCTATTCCCGCAGCGAACAGCTGCTCGACCTTCTCGGGAACGAAGACCTCTGGCCGCTGGCCTATTTGCGCTGGGAGCTGGCGCTGCTGGAGGAGATGGGCTTTGGCTTGGACCTGTCGGCCTGCGCCGTGACCGGCAGCCGCTTCGGTCTGGCTTACGTGTCGCCGAAAACCGGCCGGGCTGTTTCACGTGAAGGCGCAGGCGACTGGGCGGACCGGCTGCTGCCGCTGCCGCCGGTGATGCTGGGCCAGGGCAACGCTGACGATACCGAAATCGTTCAAGCCCTGCGTACCACTGGCTACTTCCTGGAGGCGCACCTGGCGCCGTCGCTTGGCAACCATCCTCTGCCCGAGGCGCGCGGGCGGCTCATGGACCAGCTCAGCCGCCGTCTTTGAACAGCATCTCGCGGCCCGCCTCGTTGCTGAGGATCAGCACATCGCCCGACACCTCCGCCAGCGTCATCTCCTGCAGGGCATGGAGGAACGCGGCCTCAGCCTCCAGTTCCGGGCAGGCAGCGCGCGTCACCGCCAGCGGCCCGGTTTCAAACCACGGATAGGGGGCATTCTGGCTGCCTTGGAGACTGTTGCAAGGACCGCGGCCGGCGATCCTGCCCGGTTCCGGAAACGTCAGGTGCGCGGAGGCTGGAAAGGCTGCACCATCGATGCTCTGGAGCTGCCACATCTTGCCTGCGGCGCCATAGGCCGACAGGCTCTCATCCCTAGCGCAGGCGTTTGCAAGCAGCAGGGAACCGATCAGGGCAGCGCGCAGCATCAAGACCTCCAGCAATAGCGTCTCAATTCAATTTGGGACGCGGCAGCGCCCCGCACAAGCAAAGCCTGCAGCAGGTGCTCCCGCCCGCCGCCGCGGCATTGGAAATGCCTTGCGCCCGTTGGGCCCGGCGCCGCGCAGTGCGCGGCGCCTGCCGTGTCATTCCGGCGAAGCACTGCCGCGCCGTGCGCAGCACGGCGCCCGGCCCAACGCCTCAGGCGCATTCCAGGAATGCGCCGCAAGGGGGCGGGAGCAGACCCCTTCAGTTTGTGCGGATGATCTCGGCGCCCTTGCGGCCGATCTCGCGGCTGGCCTTGATCGAGGGGTGGATCATGTCCGCGCGTGGTAGGAGCGGTCGCCGTGGGCCACCATGTCCTTGTTCGACACAAAGAAGATACCTTCATCCTGTGCCGCCAGACGGGTGATGCGGGCTTCCAGCGCGTTGCCCTCGTCCCGGCAATGCTCGATCAGCGACCCCACCCCGGGGCTGCGCAGATAGCCGACGTAGACCACCTTGGCCCCGGTCGCGCGCAGCTCGGCCAGCATGCCCGGGATCGCCCCGCTCTGTCCGTCTGAAGAGATCAGCTTGTCCATCTTGCGGTTGCAGGCAAAACAGCCGCAGCCCAGCCACAGGTCATTGCCGCCGCCGTTCACGATCACCCAGTCCCATTTTCCGGGCGTGTACTGCTTGCCGATGTTCATGCCCGCAGCACCGGAAATCGGCAGCTTGTAGAGGATCCGCGCGGCAGAAACAGACCTGTCCACCACCGGTTCCTGCAGCTCCTGCGCCACCCTGTCCGGAATGGATCTGCCTGCCAGGCTGTGCCAGGCCAGAAGCGAATCCCCCATGGCCAGAATACGTGCGGACTGGCCCTCGGGCACGGTCTCACCGCAGGCGGGCAGCAAAAGCAGAAATGGCAGAAGCAGGCAGCGCAGGAATGTCATGGCTCCTTAGCTAAACAGATTTTGCCCGGGAGCGAACACCCTATACAGAAAACAGGCTATTTCTGCGCAGCGGTTTCAGGCCGGACGCATACCGGGCGGGCTCCGGACGCACAAAAAAGCCCGGCGCGAACGCCGGGCGAGGAGGGGAATGCTCCCCTGCGGTGGTCACTGGCGGCGGTCAGCCCAGCAGGCGGCGGGCGATGACCTGCGCCTGGATTTCGGCAGCACCCTCAAAGATGTTGAGGATGCGGGCATCGCACAGCACGCGGGAGATCTTGTATTCCATCGCAAAGCCGTTGCCGCCGTGGATCTGCAAGCCATTGTCCGCGGCCGCCCAGGCAACCCGTGCGCCCAGCAGCTTGGCCATGCCGGCCTCCAGGTCGCAGCGGTGGCCGTGGTCCTTTTCCCAGGCCGAGAAATAGGTCAGCTGGCGGGCGATCATGATCTCCACCGCCATCATCGCCAGCTTGCCGGAGACGCGCGGGAAATGGATCAGCGCCTTGCCGAACTGCTTGCGCTCCTGCGCATACTGCATGGCGATGTCCAGCGCCGATTGCGCCACGCCGATGGCGCGGGCCGCGGTCTGGATGCGGGCCGATTCAAAGGTCTCCATCAGCTGCTTGAAGCCCTTGTTCTCCTCGCCGCCCAGCAGGTTTTCCTGCTTCACGTGGAAATTGTCGAAGCCCAGCTCGTATTCCTTCATGCCGCGGTAGCCCAGCACCTCGATCTCGCCGCCGGTCATGCCTTCGGTCGGGAACGGGTGCTCATCTGTGCCCGGGGTCTTCTCCGCCAGGAACATCGACAGCCCGCGGTGATCTGTGGTGTTCGGGTCGGTGCGCGCCAGCAGGGTCATCACATGGGTGCGGGCGGCGTGGGTGATCCAGGTCTTGTTGCCGGTGATCCTGTAGTCGCCGTTTTCATCCTTGACCGCGCGGGTGCGCAGGGAGCCGAGGTCGGAGCCGGTGTTGGGCTCGGTGAAGACGGCGGTGGGCAGGATTTCGGCGCTGGCAAGCTTGGGCAGCCAGTTCGCCTTCTGCTCCTCGGTGCCGCCGCAGAGGATCAGCTCCGCCGCGATCTCCGAGCGCGTGCCCAAGCTGCCCACGCCGATATAGCCGCGCGACAGCTCCTCGGAGACCACCACCATCGAGGCCTTCGAGAGGCCGAAGCCGCCGTATTCCTCCGGAATGGTCAGGCCAAAGACGCCCATCTCCGCCAAATCCTCGATCACCTCCATCGGGATCAGCTCATCCTTCAGGTGCCAGTCATGGGCATTCGGCTCGACCTTCTCCACCGCATAGCGGCGGAACTGGTCGCGGATCATCTCCAGCTCTTCCTCCAGGCCGGAGTTGCCGAACATGGTGGAACCGGCCTGCGCCTCCATCAGCTCCACCAGCCGGGTCCGCGCGGCCTGGCTGTTGCCATGCGCGCAAAGCGTCTCCACCGCGGGCACCTGCAGCGTGTTCAGCGCGTCCGCGCCCAGGCCCAGATCCTGCAGGCGGATGATTTCGCCCTGGTTCATCTGGATGCCGCCGCTGACCTGCAGCAGGTACTCGCCAAAGCCGATCTGGTGGATCAGCTGCTCCATCTCGCCGAATTTGCCGTCGGCCTGCAGGCTTTCCGCCCATTTCTGCATCTGCCGCAGGCAGTAGACGTAAGTGGCAAGCCAAGAAAGCCCGTGTGCCGCCACCTGGTTTTCCTCGATCAGGCGGCCGGACACCCGGCCCTCCTCGCTCACCATGTCCTTGACCGAGGCGCGCGCGGCCTCAAACAGCTGGTTTAGCGGTTCCAGCGATGCGGCGGTCAGCGCCAGCAGGTCGGGAATGAGAGTCGGTTTCATATGCAAGTCCTGTCCGTCGTGGGCCATGAATCAGATCCTTCTTCGGTCGCCCGGTGGTAAATCATTTTGCAGGTGCAGCGCAACAAAAATACTAACTAGCGTGTCATTTGGATCAAATATTGCGTGTTGATTTTGCCGGTGCAGCACGCTGCGGATGTGATAGAGCGGTGGCATGACGGCACTGTTTTCTCTCCTTTCCCCGGCGGAGCTGTCGGCTGCATTTGGCACTGCGCTGCTGGCCGGCACCGTCAAAGGCCTGGTCGGTTTTGCCATGCCGATGATCTTTATCTCCGGCCTCAGTCTGTTTCTGGCGCCCGATTTGGCGCTTGCAGGGCTGATTTTGCCAACCTTGGTTACAAACGGGATGCAGGCGCTGCGGCAAGGTCCGGCGGCCGCCCTGGCCTCGATCCGCCGGTTCCGGGTGTTCC
This sequence comes from Leisingera aquaemixtae, assembly GCF_006740765.1. GTDB lineage: Bacteria > Pseudomonadota > Alphaproteobacteria > Rhodobacterales > Rhodobacteraceae > Leisingera > Leisingera aquaemixtae. The sequence continues at coordinate 2,979,727 of NZ_CP041159.1, read as the reverse complement.
TGCTGACTGGTCTTGTCTGCCTGCTGCTCAGTGCGCAGATGGTGCGGGTTCTGCCGCAGCAGGCGCTGCTTCTGGTGATTGGCCTGCCGGTGACGGTCTTTGCCTGCATTCAGCTGATGGGAAAGGTGCTCACCCTCTCCAATCCCAGCCGCCGCAGCGAGGCTGTAGTGGGGGGCGTTGCCGGGCTGATCGGCGGCGTCTCGGGCGTCTGGGGGCCGCCGACGGTGGCTTACTTGACGGCGCTGGGCACCGAGAAGACAGAACAGATCCGGGTGCAAGGGGTGATCTACGGCCTGGGTGCGGTGGCGCTTCTGGTTGCGCATACCGGCTCAGGTGTGATGCGGGCCGAAACGGCACCATTCTCGCTGGCGCTGATCGTGCCGGCGGTGGCGGGGATGTGGATCGGCGGGCGGTTGCATGACCGGATCGACCAGGCGCTGTTCCGGCAGGCAACGCTGGTGGTTTTGCTGGTTGCGGGGCTGAACCTGCTGCGCCGCGGGCTGTTGATGTAGGCAAGGCGCAGGCGGGAGGGATCATGTCTCAAAGGTTCAATGCGCAGCAGCTGGCAACGGGCTCTATCTTTGTTGCGCTGGCGGTGATGGGGCTGAAAATCGCGGCCTGGATGATGACCGGCTCGGTGGCCCTGTTGTCCGATGCCCTGGAATCGCTGGTGAACATCGGCGGCGCGGTAATGGCCTGGTTCGCAGTGCGCTATGCGCAGCGGCCTCCGGACGCAGGCCACCCCTATGGCCACCACAAGGCCGAATACTTCTCGGCAGTGATCGAAGGCATCCTGATCGTGATCGCCGCGCTGGTGATCGTGCATGAGGCCGTGAACGCCCTGGCCCGGCCGGAGATGGCGGATTGGAGCCCCGCGGGCCTGCTGATCAATGCGCTGGCGATGGCGGTGAACCTCCTGTGGGCGCAGGTGTTGCTGCGGGCAGGCGCAAGGCTGAGCTCTCCGGCGCTGTCGGCAGGCGGGCGGCACCTGATGAGCGATGTCTGGACCTCTGCCGGGGTGCTGGCGGGGCTGGGGCTGGCACTGGCCAGCGGCTGGGCCATTCTCGACCCGCTGCTGGCGCTGCTGGTGGCGGTTAACATCCTGCGGGAGGGGTGGCGGGTGATCGCGTCCTCCGTCAACGGGCTGATGGACATGGCGGCGCCCGAAGCGGAGCGCGCGCGAATCGAAGAGATCATCCACCGCTCCGCGGCCGGGGCGCTGCAGGTGCACGGGCTGAAAACCCGCCGCGCCGGCCGCGCCCTGTTTGTCGAGTTTCACATGGTGGTGGACGGCGCCATGTCCGTGCGCGCCGGGCATGACATTTGCGACCGGGTGGAGGCGGCCCTGAAAGCGGCGCTTCCGGATGCGCAGGCGGTGATTCACGTGGAGCCCGAACACAAGCTGGAGCCGGCCGGGATCAAGCCGCGCTGAAGCGTTTGCAATTCCGCCCGGCCTCCCGTTTAAGCGCTGTCAAACAGGCAAAAGGAGCAGGCGCATGGCGATGGAGTGGAACAGGCTGCTGAACCCGGGGCGGCTGTGCCGGCCGGAGTATGGCGAGAAACCGGGCCGCCCGGCCTATCTGCAGGACTACGACCGGATCCTGTTTTCGGAGCCATTCCGCCGCCTGGCGCAGAAAACCCAGGTGCACCCGCTGCATAACCATGACCACGTGCACCACCGGATGATCCACAGCATGGAAACCGCCAGCGTGGGCCGTTCGCTGGGCGCAGGGGTAGGGGCTGCGCTGGCGGAGCGCGGCAGCCTGGCAGCGGATCAGGTGGCGCGTCTGGCAGGCCACGTCGAGGCCGCCTGCCTGGTGCATGACATCGGCAACCCGCCGTTTGGCCACTCCGGCGAGGACAGCATCGGCGACTGGTTCGCGGCGCAGTTCCGGTCCGGCCGCGGCATCGCAGCAGAGGTGCCGCCGCACCTGCGCGCCGAGTTTGAGCATTTCGAGGGCAACGCGCAGGGTTTCCGCATCGTCGGGCGCTTGGAATACGCGCAGCAGCAGGGCGGGCTGCGGCTCAGCTATGCGACGCTGGGGGCGTTCATGAAATACCCCTGCACCCGTCTGGTGCGGGATGAGGCTGTTGGGGCCGGCAAGGCGCCCTATGTCGGCCTGAAGAAATTCGGTGTGTTCCAGTCGGACGCAGCGCTGTTTGAAGAGACCGCCGAGGCTCTGGGCCTTCCGGCCGAACCGGGCGGCTGGCGGCGGCGGCATCCGCTGGCCTTCCTGGTCGAGGCGGCGGATGACATCTGCTACCGCATTCTGGATATCGAGGACGCGGCCAGCATGGGCGATTTGGACCGTGCCGAGGTGGCCGGGGCACTGGAAGCGATCGTCGGAAAACCGAACGAGGACCGCGGCCTGCCGATGCGAGACCGCATCGGGCTGCTGCGCGCCTTTGCCATCGGCCAGTCGATCGACGCCGCCGTGACCGCCTTTCTGGAAAACTATGACGCCATCATGATGGGCGAATTCAACGACGGGCTGATGGAAGTGTCCTCCAAGGCGCAGGCCTTTGCCCGGCTGAAAGAGCTGTCAGAGCAGCGGATCTTTGTTGCCCGCCGCAAGACTGAACTGGAGATCACAGGGCGCCAGGTGCTGCACGCAGTGCTGGACCATTTCCACGGTCTTTACGGCGACCTGGCCGCGTGCGGCTGGGATGTCGAGGAACTGGAGGCAAGGCACGGCTATTGGGCCAAGCTGATCCGTGCCGTGGATCTGGACCTGCGCGGGGTGGAGGACGCCTATACGGCGATGCACGCGCTGGCTGATTTCGTCTCCGGCATGACGGACCGCTATGCGCTCAAGGTGCGGGATATGGTTGCGGGATCGGTGTCCCGCTAACCGGCCTTGGTGCCGCTGGCGGCCTCCCGCGCCTCGTCGCGCTTGCGCTGGGCCATCGTGTCGGTGATGCGGTTGGCCCAGCGGTTGTTCTCATCCGCCAGCGCCTTGATCTCTCGGGCAAGATAGGCAAAACCCAGACCCGCCTTGCCTGCCCGCGCGGCCTCGATCCCGGCGTTTATGGCCAGAATGGACAGCTTCTGCACCGACCGCAGGATGTTCTCGGCAAGATTGATGATCTCGGCGTTGGCCGCCTCGGTGCGGTTCAGCGTCTCCTGCAGTTCCCTGCGCAGGCTGACCTCGGCCGAGGCATCCACAACCAGCCCTTCCAGATAGATCATTTCACCGCTGTCGCTGAACACTGCGTTGCCGCGTTCGCGCACCCAGGTTTCGGAGCCATCGGGCCGGCTGAGCCGGTAGGCAACGTCCCAGTTCCCCCGCCTTTCGATGGCAGCATCCACATCGGCAAAGACGCGGTCGATATCCTCTGCATGGGTCAATCCGGCATAAGATACCTTTGCGTTTCCCAGAATGTCCGATTTCGGGCAGCCGCAGAGTTTTTCGACCTGTCCCGCCATGAATTTCATGGTGAAGTTCTCGTCATTGGCGCAGCGGTACACAAAAGCGCTTCCGGTGCTGAATATGCTGTTGAAAACCGTCAAAGCCTCTTTATCCACTTCGCCCTCCCCGGATGCGGCGCAAATATCGGTAAATCAGGCGCAAAGCTGCGCTTGCGGAAGATTTGCGCCGGAAGGGTTAAAGAAGTGTTTAGGGTAAAATTAATTTCCTTAAATGAAAAACCCCGGCGCAGGGCCGGGGTTTTCTTTCCTCAGGGGAATGCGGTCGGCCTCAGCCGATGGCCGCGGCCTTCACGTCGTCGTCGATGAACGGCAGATACTGTTCGAAGTTGTCGGAGAACATCTGCACCAGCTTGGCCGCCTGCGCGTCATAAGCCGACTTGTCGTCCCAGGTGCGGCGCGGATCCAGTAGCAGTTCCGGCACGCCCGGCACATTGACCGGCACGTCAAAGCCGAAGTTGGCGTCCTTGCGGAATTTCGCATCCGCCAACGAGCCGTCCAGCGCCGCGGTCAGCAGCGCGCGGGTGGCCTTGATCGGCATCCGGCTGCCGGTGCCATAGGCGCCGCCGGTCCAGCCGGTGTTCACCAGCCAGCAGGTCGCGCCGTGCTGGGCAATCTTCTCGCGCAAGAGGTTGCCGTAAACCTCCGGGCGGCGCGGCATGAAGGGCGCGCCAAAGCAGGTGGAGAAGGTCGGCTCCGGCTCGGTCACGCCGCGCTCGGTACCCGCCACCTTGGAGGTGAAGCCGGACAGGAAGTGGTACATCGCCTGCGCCGGGGTCAGCCGCGCGATCGGAGGCAGCACGCCGAAGGCATCGCAGGTCAGCATGATGATGTTCTTCGGGTGGCCGCCGCGGGCGCTGGACGATGCATTGGAGATGTAATGCAGCGGGTAGGCGCAGCGCATGTTGGCGGTCAGGCTGTCGTCGTTGAAATCCAGCTCTTTGGTCTCCGGATCGAACACCATGTTCTCGATCACGGTGCCGAACTTGGAGGTGGTGGCATAGATTTCCGGCTCTGCCTCGGGGTTCAGGTTGATGGTCTTGGCATAGCAGCCGCCTTCGAAGTTGAAGGTGCCGTTGTCGGCCCAGCCATGCTCGTCATCGCCGATCAGAACGCGGTCGGGGTCGGCGGACAGGGTGGTCTTGCCGGTGCCGCTAAGGCCAAAGAACACCGCCGTGTCGACCGGGTTGCCCTTGGCGTGGTTGGCGGAGCAGTGCATCGGCATGATGCCCTTTTCCGGCAGCAGGTAGTTCAGCAGGGTGAACACGGATTTCTTGTTCTCGCCTGCGTATTCGGTGCCGCCGATCAGGATCATCTTGCGGTCGAAGTTCATCGCGATGATCGTCTCGCTGCGGCAGTCGTGCCGCTTGGGATCGGCCTTGAAGCTGGGGCAGTTGATGACGGTGAAATCAGCGGTGAAATCATCCAGGTCTTCACGGTCCGGACGGCGCAGCATGGTGCGGATGAACAGGTTGTGCCAGGCCAGCTCGGTCACCATGCGGACGTTGATCGCATGTGCCGGGTCAGCGCCGCCCACCAGGTCCTGGACGAAGTAGTCCTTGCCCTTCATGTGCTCCAGCATGTCGGCATAAAGCGCATCAAAGCCTTCCGGGCTCATCGCCGCATTGTTGTCCCACCAGATGGTGTCGCGCACGCTGTCGGTTTTTACGACGTGTTTATCCTTGGGCGAGCGGCCGGTGAATTTGCCGGTGGTGACCAGGAAGGCGCCGCCATTGCCCAGCGTGCCTTCGCCGCGCTTCAGCGCGGCTTCGATCAGCGCCGGCTCCATGAAGTTGTAATAGACATTGCCCAGGCCCTCGATGCCCTGATCTTCGAGGCGGAATTGCGGGTTAACCCGTCCAGATGTCATGCGTTTTTTCTCCTGTGGCGGCGCGGGCGGCACGCAGGCTGCGCGGCTGCGCCATTGGGGCAATAGAAAACGGCGTCGCTGCCGGTGGCGCGGTCTTAACATGGCGTTTTAGGCGGTGAACAGGCCGGCTTACCCTAGTTAGCGCCACCAAGGCGATGTTTAGCGCAACCATTATTTGCAATGGCGAAAAGCGCCCGCTTGTTCAGCAGACGCTAAGGTATTTTTGCCCCAATAGAGTCCAAAGATCGCCGCGATTCCTCAAATGGGATTGATTCGGCGCATCAGAACGGCGATGAAGTTGGCTAAAACAAAACAGTGAACAGAGCAGATTAGGGGCAATTCCAATGTCAAAGATTGCTTTGGTTGACGATGACAGGAACATCCTGACATCGGTTTCCATGACGCTTGAGGCCGAGGGCTTTGAGGTCGAAACCTATAATGACGGCCAGGCGGCGCTGGATGCGTTCAACAAGAAGCTGCCCGATATGGCGGTGCTGGACATCAAGATGCCGCGCATGGATGGCATGGACCTGCTGCAGCGGCTGCGCCAGAAAACCCAGATGCCGGTGATCTTCCTGACCTCCAAGGACGACGAGATCGACGAGGTTCTGGGACTGCGGATGGGTGCTGACGACTATGTCAAGAAACCCTTCTCGCAGCGGCTCTTGGTGGAGCGGATCCGGGCGCTGTTGCGCCGTCAGGAGGCGATCAGCAGCGATGCCGCCGGCACCAGCAGCCCCGAGACGAAGGTGATGGAGCGGGGCAATCTGCGGATGGACCCGCTGCGCCACGCGGTCAGCTGGAAGGGCAAGGATGTGTCGCTGACGGTGACCGAATTCCTGTTGCTGCAGGCGCTGGCCCAGCGGCCGGGGTTTGTCAAAAGCCGCGACCAGCTGATGGATGTGGCCTATGATGACCAGGTTTATGTGGACGACCGCACCATCGACAGCCATATCAAGCGTCTGCGGAAGAAGATGCGCAGCGCGGATCCGGAATTTGCGGCAATCGAAACTCTTTATGGAATCGGTTACCGTTATAATGAAGAATAGGCGGCACGTTTAAGCGGGGCGCAAGCCCCCGGCCGGAGGAGTGGGCGCGTATGCGCGATACCAGCATAGTGCAACGCCAGCAGGGCGGCGATGTGGTCTTGGGGGAGGATTGGGTCACCCCCGAGCAATCCGTCACGCGGGAAATGCGGGTCAAACGCGCGCGCCGCGGGCTGCTGTCGCTCAAGGGTTCGCCGCTCACCCGCAAGATCATCACCTTCAACCTGATCGCGCTGATCATTCTGGTTTCTGGCATCCTCTATCTGAATTCCTCGCGCCAAAGCCTGGTGCAGCAGCGTGCCGGCGCGCTGGTCTCTGAGGCGATGCTCGCAGCCGACGTGTTTGAGGCGGAAATGCCGGCTGCAGGATCGGTCAGCTTTGCGGCCGGCGATGGCATCCAGGCCGAAGACACGCTGGCGCGTCTCAGCCTGCGCGGCGGCGTCGAGGCTTTTGTCTTCGACACCACCGGCAATCTGATTTCCAGCGTCAAGGGGGTCGACCGCAGCGATGCCCTGAATGTGCTGAATGACAGCGGCACCAGCAGGACGCTGATCAGCGATATGCTGTCTGCCCTGTGGGGCATTGCCGGCAGCAGCGCACCTGCTAGCGGCACGGAGGGTCCCGGCCCGTCGCTGGAGCAGCGGCTGGGCGGCCTGGTCGGCCAGGCGATGAACGGCGGCACCGGGGTTGAAACCGTGGTCGACACCACTGGCAGCCGGGTGATTTCTGCCGCGACACCGATCCTCCACAACGGGGCGGCCGTCGGCGTGATTGCCCTGACTTCGCCCACCGGCGAAGTGGACGCGCTGGTGCGCGGCGAGCAGGAGCGGGTGCTGCAGATGTTCGTTGTTGCCCTGCTGGTCTCGGTCGGCCTCAGCCTGGTGCTGGCCTCCACCATTGCCAACCCGCTGGCCGACCTCGCCGAGGCCGCTGAACTGGGCCGCGAGCGCGGCAGCCGCAAATCCAGCCCGGGCCGGATCCGCATTCCCGACCTCTCCGCCCGCCCCGATGAGATCGGCCGCCTCAGCCGGGCTTTGCGCGGCATGGTCAAGGCGTTGTATTCCCGCATCGACAGCAACGAACAGTTTGCTGCCGATGTGGCGCATGAAATCAAGAACCCTCTGGCCAGTTTGCAATCGGCCGTCGGCACCCTGCGCATGGTCAAGCGCGACGATCAGCGCGAGAAGCTGATGGATGTGATCGAACATGACGTGCGCCGCCTGGACCGGCTGGTCAGCGACATCTCCAATGCCTCGCGGCTCGACGCTGAACTGGTCAAGGAGGAGGAAGAGGAGTTCGACCTGCTGGCCATGCTGGGCAATCTGAACCAGTATCTGGGCGAGGACGCCCGCGCCAAGGGGATCGACTATATCACCGATCTTCCGGCCCAGCCGATTATGCTGCAAGGACTGGAGGCCCGGCTGGCACAGGTCTTTGTCAACCTGATCACCAACGCCATCTCCTTCTGCGAGGAGGGCGACGCCATCCGCGTCTGGGCGCGGCGCCGCGCCAACCGGGTGCTGGTGGTGGTCGAGGACACCGGCCCCGGCATCCCGGACCAGGCGCTGTCCAAGATCTTCAAACGCTTCTACTCGCAGCGCCCGATGGAGCATTTCGGCAATAACTCCGGCCTTGGCCTGGCGATCTCCAAGCAGATTGTCGAGGCGCATGGCGGCGTGATCTGGGCCGAAAACATCCGCCCGACTGAGGCCGATGTCACCTCCGAACCCCTGGGCGCGCGGTTCGTGGTTGGTCTGCCGGTGTAATCTATGCCTGAACCTGAAAGCCTCATCCTGCATGCCTCCTGCGTCGCACTGGAGGGGCGGGGGCTTTTGATCACCGGCACCTCCGGCCAGGGTAAGTCCGCGCTGGCGCTGCAGCTGATGGCCTTTGGCGCCCAGCTGGTGGCGGATGACCGGGTGCAGGTCCAGCTTCTGGACGGTCTGCTGGTCGCCAGCGCGCCGGAGCCGATCCGCGGGCTGATCGAGGCACGCTTTATGGGGCTGCTGCACGCGCAGATCCGCAGCCCGGTGCCAGTGGCGGCGCTGGTGGACCTCGACGAAACGGAAACCGAACGCCTGCCGGTGCGCCGCACAACCCGGCTTCTGGAGCAGGAGGTGGCCCGGCTCAGACGGGTGGACGGCGCCCATTTCGCCCCGGCCCTGATGCAATACCTCAGATGCGGAGCATTGGACCCGGATGCCTGAGCAGGTGAAACAGGCGGTGCCGGCGGTTCTGGTCACCGGCCCCTCCGGCGCAGGCCGGACCACGGCGATCAACGTGCTGGAGGATCTCGGGTTCGAGGCGATCGACAACCTGCCCCTGCGCCTCTTGCCCGGGCTGTTCGACGCCGCCGCTGCGCCGCGCCCGATGGCGCTGGGGCTGGACAGCCGCAACCGGGACTTCTCGCCGCGCGCGCTCTTGGATGTGATCGACATGCTGGGCGGCCGCGGCGAGCTGGAGCTGACCGTGCTCTATCTCGACGCACAGCCGGATGTGCTGCTGCGCCGTTATTCGGAAACCCGCCGCCGCCACCCGCTGGCGCCTGCCGAATCTCCAGGCGAAGGCGTGCGCCGCGAACTCGACCTGATGGGGCCGATCCGCGACCGGGCCGACATCCTGCTGGACACATCGGAGATGAACGTCCACCAGCTGAAGGCGGAGATTGAGCGCTGGTTCGCACCGGAGGGCAGGGCACTGGCGCTGTCTGTGCAAAGCTTCTCCTACAAGCGCGGCATGCCGCACGGCATCGATATGGTATTCGACTGCCGGTTCCTGGCGAACCCCTACTGGGAGCCGGCGCTGCGGCGGCTGAGCGGCGAGGACCGTGCGGTTCAGGACTACGTCAAGGCGGACCCCTTGTATGAGCCGTTCTTCACCCGGGTTCTGGACCTGACACGGCTGCTGCTGCCCGCCTACCGCCACGAAGGGAAGTCGCATCTTTCCATCGCCTTCGGCTGCACCGGCGGCCAGCACAGATCGGTGACGATGGCGGAAACCCTGGCCAAGGCCCTTGCGGAAGACGGCCAGCAAGTGTCAATTAGACACCGCGAGCTGCAAGGCCAGCAAAAAAGTGAGAGGCCGGGTTGATCGGGATTGTGATCGTTGCGCATGGCGGGCTGGCGAAGGAGTACCTCGCCGCGGTGGAACACGTTGTGGGTCCGCAGCCCAGCCTGGTGGCCATCGCCATCGGCCCCGATGACGACCGGGCGGCCAAGCAGGACGAGATTTGCGCCGCCGCCAATGAGGTCGACACCGGCGGCGGGGTTGTGGTTGTGACAGACCTGTTCGGCGGGTCGCCCTCCAACCTCAGCCTCAAGGCCTGCGCACCGCCCGACCGCCGCATTCTTTACGGGGCCAACCTTCCGATGCTGATCAAGCTGGCGAAATCCCGCCACTTGCCGGTGGCCGATGCGGTCCGGCAGGCCATGGAGGCCGGGCGCAAGTATATCAACGCGCAAAACGTAAACCCTGACGGGGAGCAGGCACACTAAATGGCTCTGAAGACGCTGAAAATCATCAACGAAAAAGGGCTGCACGCCCGCGCCTCGGCCAAGCTGGTAGAGGTGGTCGAAGGGTTTGACGCCTCGGCTGAGGTGATAAAGGACGGGCTGTCCGCCTCCGGTGACAGCATTATGGGCCTTTTGATGTTGGCAGCCTCGAAAGGAACGACTATTGACGTCGAGACTTCGGGGCCCGATGCTGATGCGCTGGCGCATGCGCTGGAGGCCCTGGTGGCCGACAAGTTCGGCGAGGGCTACTAAGCCCGCGCCGGCAGCGGAACGGGAAGAGCACATTGGCGGATACCGCACACGACAGGAACACCGGCATCGCATCGGAGACCGCTGAGCAGACGGGCGAGGTCTATGACCGCCGCACGCTGACCTATGCCAACTCCTTTGATGACCGCTGGACCTCCCTGGCGATCAAGACCATGGAATGGCTGACCGGCAAGCTGACGATCCTGCGCATGGTCAGCAAGTTCGAGAAGCAGAACGCCGAATACCGCGGCCAGAAGTTCTGGCGCGGGGCGCTCAACACCATGGGCATCGACCTGGAGACGCCGCAGGAGCAGATCGACAATATCCCGGCAGAGGGGCCAGTGGTGATCGTCGCCAACCACCCGCACGGCATGGTCGATGGCATGATCTTTGCCGATCTCATTGGCCGCCGCCGCCTCGACTACCGCATCCTGACCCGCTCGGTGCTGACCGGCCTGGACGAGGCTGCGACCTCCTTCATGATCCCGGTGCCCTTCCCGCATGACCCCGAAGCGCAGCGCAAGATGGTCGATATGCGGGCCAAGACCATGGCGTTCCTCAAGGAGGGCGGCGCGGTGGCGCTGTTCCCCTCGGGCGTGGTGATGTCGTCGGACAGCTGGTTCGGCCCCGCGATTGAGCGCGAATGGAACGTCTTCACCGCCCAGCTGATCCGCCGCTCCGGCGCCCGGGTGGTGCCGATCTACTTCCCCGGACATAATTCGCGCTGGTATCAGATCGCCTGCCAGATCTCGCCGATCCTGCGCCAGGGCCTTTTGCTGCATGAAATCGTGCGCTCCTGCAACAAGCCGCAGGCGCCGGTGGTCGGCAGGCCGCTGACGGACGCGCAGATGGAAAAGCTGCACAGCGACCCGCGCGGCTTCATGGCCTGGCTGCGCGAGCATACGCTCAGCCTCGGCAAAGACGGCTGATCAGGCTCCAGTTCTTCTTCTTCCTGGAAATATCCCGGGGGTGAATTGGCCGCGAGGTCAAGAGGGGGCCACGCCCCCTCCCGCTGCTTGGGATCAGCGCGTCGGCACCGGATTTTCGCCGCGGTAGTCGTAGAAGCCGCGCTGGGTCTTGCGGCCCAGCCAGCCGGCCTCCACGTATTTGGTCAGCAGCGGGCAGGGGCGGTATTTGGTGTCCGCCAGCCCGTCGTGCAGCACGTTCATGATCGCCAGGCAGGTATCCAGGCCGATGAAATCCGCCAGCTCCAGCGGCCCCATCGGATGGTTGGCGCCCAGCTTCATCGACTCGTCAATCGATTTGACGGAGCCGACACCCTCGTAGAGCGTATAGACCGCCTCGTTGATCATCGGCATCAGAATGCGGTTGACGATGAAGGCCGGAAAATCCTCTGCGCTGGCCGAGGTCTTGCCCAGCCGCGCCACCACTTCCTGGCAGGCGCTGAAGGTCGGCTCGTCGGTGGCAATGCCGCGGATCAGTTCGACCAGCTGCATCACCGGCACCGGGTTCATGAAATGGAACCCCATGAATCGCTCGGGGCGGTCGGTGCGGCTGGCCAGACGGGTGATCGAGATCGAAGACGTGTTGGACGTCAGGATGGTATGCGGCTTCAGATGCGGCTGCAGATCTTCGAAAATGGCCTGCTTCACGGTCTCACGCTCGGTGGCGGCTTCGATCACCAGATCGGTTGCGCCGACATCGGCCAGCTTCAGCGACGGCTGAATGCGGGCCAGCGCCGCTTTCATGTCCGCTTCAGCGATCTTACCCTTGCCGGCCTGGCGCTCCATGTTTTTGTGGATCAGGCTCAGCGCGCTGTCCAGCGCCTGCTGGCTGACGTCATTCAGCACAACATCATACCCGGCAAGCGCCATGACGTGGGCAATGCCATTGCCCATCTGCCCGGCGCCGATCACACCAACCTTCTGAATTTCCATGCCTCAGGCTCCCGAAATATCTGCCGCAACCTTACTGGCCGGGGAAGGGCGGGCACAAGAGCAGCTTGGGCGGATTTGAGGCAAATTCTCACTTTAGGGAAATTGCAATGGTTCGCCTTCAGAGTGAGTCTCGGGTGAAAAATTGGTGGTGAAATGAGCTATGAACTCAAAAGCGCGGGGGCGCTTTCGGGGGAACCATGCAGATATGGGGAATCCCGGCTGCTGGTGCGGGGGCCGCAACGGTCCTTGGCCGAGCCTTACGTTGCTTTTCTAGGCGGAACCGAAGTTTACGGGCGATTCGTTGAATTTCCCTTTGTCGACTCCCTGCAAAGCCGGCTGGGCGTGGATTGCATCAACCTCGGCAGCGTGAATGCCGGGCTGGACAGTTTCGCGCAGGATGAGACCCTGACCGGCATCGCCAGGGGCGCGCAGGTCTCGGTGGTGCAAATGCTGGGCGCGCAGAACATCTCGAACCCTTATTACCGGGTGCATCCGCGCCGCAATGACCGCTTTTTGCAGGCGCAGCCCGCGCTTAAGGCGCTGTATCCGGAGGTGGACTTTACCGAATTCCACTTTAACAAGCATCTGCTCTGCACGTTGCGGGACATCTCCGGCCAGCGGTTCGAACAGGTGCGCGAACAGCTGCAGCGCAGCTGGATCGAACGGATGAGCAGGCTGATCGAGGCGCTGGAGGGCCGCGTGCTGCTGCTGTGGCTGCGCTATCATCTGGAGGCGGATGCCGGTTTCCCGGATGAGCCGGTTCTGGTGGACCGCGCGATGGCCGATGCTTTGCGCCCCAAGGTGCAGGGGATCCTGGAATTCCGGGCCGAATCCGCGGCAGCCGCGCGCGATATTGCCGGCATGGTGTTCGGCCAGATGGAGCTGCCGGCAGCACGCCACATGATCGGGCCGAAAGAGCATTTGCGCATCGCTGATGCCCTGGCCGGCTGCCTGGAACCGATGCTTCCGCGAAAATAGAACCTGCGTGCGGAACGCAAAAAGGCCCGCCATTTGGCGGGCCTTTCTGTTTCTTCAGCGGTCTAGCGGGGCTTAGCCCAGCTTCTCGGTCAGCGCCGGGACGGCGTCGAACAGGTCGGCAACCAGGCCGAAGTCCGCAACCTGGAAGATCGGTGCTTCTTCGTCCTTGTTGATCGCCACGATGACCTTGGAGTCCTTCATGCCCGCCAGGTGCTGGATCGCACCGGAGATGCCGACGGCGACATACAGGTCCGGGGCGACGACCTTGCCGGTCTGACCCACCTGCCAGTCGTTCGGGGCATAGCCCGAGTCGACCGCCGCGCGGGATGCGCCAACGGCTGCGCCCAGCTTGTCGGCCAGGTTTTCGATCAGTTTGAAGTTTTCCTCGGAGCCAACGCCGCGGCCGCCGGAGACAACGATGCCGGCCGAAGTCAGCTCGGGGCGGTCGCTTGCGGCAACCTTGTCTTCGATCCATTCGGACAGGCCCGGGTTTTCCGCCGCAGAGATGGTCTCAACCGATGCCGAGCCGCCTTCGCCAGCTGCGTCGAAGGACGCGGTGCGGAAGGAGACGACTTTCTTGGCGTCTTTCGATTTCACGGTCTGGATCGCGTTGCCGGCATAGATCGGGCGCTCGAAGGTGTCGCCGTCGACAACACCGGACACGTCCGAGATCACCATCACGTCCAAGAGCGCGGCGACGCGCGGCAGAACGTTCTTGGCGTCGGTGGTGGCCGGAGCAACGATGTGCTCATAGTCAGACGCCAGGCCGGCGATCAGCGCGGCGGTCGGCTCCGCCAGGCGGTGGCCCAGCGATGCGTCCTCGGCGACCAGCACCTTGGACACGCCTGCGATCTTGGCAGCTTCTTCGCCAGCCGCAGCAGCTGAGGCGCCAGCGGCCAGAACGGTCACGTCACCCAGCTTGGAAGCTGCAGCCACGGCTTTGGCGGTTGCGTCCATCGACAGCGCGCCGTCGGTCACTTCAGCAAGGAGAAGAACAGCCATTACACAGCCCCCGCTTCTTTGAGTTTCTCAACCAGCTCGTCGACGGAGCCGACGATGATGCCTGCGGCGCGTGCCGGCGGCTCTTTGGTTTCGACGATTTCCAGGCGCGGCGTGACGTCGACGCCGTAATCGGCGGCGGTTTTCTCGTCCAGCGGCTTTTTCTTCGCCTTCATGATGTTCGGCAGCGACGCATAGCGCGGCTCGTTCAGGCGCAGGTCCACGGTGATGATGGCGGGCATCTTCACGGAAATGGTCTGCAGGCCGCCGTCGACCTCGCGGGTAACCTTGGCGGTTTCGCCCTCGATGTCCAGCTCGGAGGCGAAGGTGCCCTGGGACCAGCCCAGCAGCGCCGACAGCATCTGGCCGGTGGCGTTCATGTCGTTGTCGATCGCCTGCTTGCCGCAGAGCACGATGCCGGGCTGCTCTTCCTCGACCACTTTGGCCAGGATTTTGGCAACGGCCAGCGGCTCGATGTCGGTGTGCACGTCGTCGGCAGCAACCACCAGGATGGCGCGGTCTGCGCCCATCGCCAGCGCGGTGCGCAGGGTTTCCTGGGCCTGCTTCACGCCGATCGAAACCGCAACGACCTCGTCAGCCTTGCCGGCTTCCTTCAGGCGGATGGCTTCTTCAACGGCGATTTCGTCGAAGGGGTTCATCGACATTTTAACGTTGGCGAGATCGACACCGCTGCCGTCCGCTTTGACGCGGACTTTCACGTTGTAGTCAATCACGCGTTTGACAGGCACAAGTACCTTCATTTTGCGTTCTCTCCTTAACAAACGGCAAGCCGCCCAGGGCGACTCCCCCTCTATGCTCTCGCAGCGTTGATACCGGCTGGTGTGCGCCTGCAACAGGGCAAAATCGTCACGTTAGCGCACGCCGACGTCGCGTATGCTCATTTGGAACATCATTTTTGCAAGAATGTTTCCGCTGGGAAATCCGCCTGCCGCAACGGCAGAACGTTGCTGCCGCGACGGCAGGACGCCGCTGCCGCAGCGGCAGGGCGGCGCTGCCGCACATGACGCGTTTGGCGCCGGATTCGCCAGAATCCGGCGCCAAAGGGCGAATCAGGGAAGGAACAGACCTGGGATCAGACCGGGGCAGGGGCGCCTCAGCGGTTGGCGCCGGGAACCCACAGGACGTCGTCCTTGCCGCCGTTGTTGGCGGTGCGGGCGGCGACAAAGAACCAGTCGCTGAGGCGGTTCAGGTATTTCACAGCCGCGGGGTTCACGTCCTCTGTTGTGCTGAGGTCGGTGGCCAGACGTTCGGCCCGGCGGGCGACGGTGCGGCAGACATGCAGATGCGCCGCCAGTTTCGAGCCGCCCGGCAGGATGAAGCTGCGCAGCGCCTCCAGATCCTTGTTCATGACGTCGATCTCACCTTCCAGCCGCTCGACCTGCGCCGCCACAACCCGCAGCGGCGGGTATTCGGCGTCCGCATCCTGTGCCATTTCCGGACGGCACAAGTCGGCGCCGAGGTCGAACAAATCGTTCTGAATGCGCGCCAGGGCGGCGTCCATCTCGCCGTCTGCCTCCAGCCGGGCCACGCCGACAAAAGAGTTCAGCTCATCCGAGGTGCCATAGGCGTTCACGCGGGCCGAATGCTTGGCCACCCGCTCGCCGTTGCCCAGGGCGGTTTCGCCCTTGTCGCCGGTACGCGTGTAAATCTTGTTCAGGACGACCATCGCCGCTTATCCTCCCTGGTTGCGCAGATAGACGTAGGACAGCACCAGCACCACCGCAATGAACTGAAACAGGATGCGCAGGCGCATCATCTTGTTTGCATTGCGGCGGTTGAACTCGCCGCCCTTGCCAAAGCCGCCAATGCCGATGACCAGCGCCACAACCACAGCCGCCACGGCTGCCAGTGCCAGATAATACAGCGGATCGCTCATTCTGTCCCCCAAGCGTATCAATTCTGTTGGCCCCGTCTACCCCGCGCGGCAGCCGAAGGCGACCGCGAATCCGCTATCCGAGCCGCACCAGGATGCGGTCAATTGCCCTTGTGCTGAGGATGCGGCGCAGGACGCCCGCGATATGGGTCGGGGCGGTCACATAATAGCGCGGCCGCGGGCGGCGGGATTCGCAGGCATGCGCCAGCTTGGCGGTGACGGCAGAGGCCGGCAGCTCGAACCGGTCCGGGCCGCGGCTCTCATAAAGCCGCTTCAGCAGCCGCTGTTCGTAAAGCTCGCGCAGCGGCGAGGCTTTCCAGTCGATGAACCGCTCGAAATACGGGATCGACTTTTCCCGGATCTTCGACGTCACCGGCCCCGGTTCAATCAGCACCATGTGGATGCCGGACCCCTTCAGCTCGACCCGCAGGGTGTCGGTCAGCCCTTCCAGCGCGTATTTCGTCGCCACATAGGCGCCGCGCCACGGAAAGGAGACAAAGCCTAGGATCGAGGAGTTCTGCACGATCCGCCCGTGCCCCTGCGCCCGCATAACCGGGATTACCTGCCGGGTCAGCTCGTGCCAGCCAAAGAAATTCGCTTCGAAAATCGTCCGCAGGGCGTCGGTGGGCAAGTCCTCCACCGCGCCTGGCAAGCCGTGCGCGCCGTTGTTGAACAGCGCATCCAGTGTGCCGCCGGTGGCCGCCAGCACCTCTGCCAGGCCGGACTCGATGCTGCCAGGATCAGTGTAATCAATGCGCGGGCTTTCAAACCCTTCGGCGCGCATCCGGTCGCAATCGCGCTGCTGGCGGCAGGAGGCAAAAACCCGCCATCCCCGCTCCCGCATTCCCCGCGCCGCATCCAGGCCGATGCCGGAGGAGCAGCCGGTAATCAGGATGGTTTTTTTCATGCGAAACGCCCTTCGACCCGGATTGCCCGGGGCCAGTTATGGGCGTTTCTTGCTCACCAGGGAAGCGGCAATCCAGCCGACAATGCCCTTTTCGGGCGCGCGCAGATGCAGCCAGCCGGTGCCGGTGTCCTCGATCACGATGACCTCTTCACCGGCCAGAAGCCGGGCGAGCACCGGATAGTTGGTGCCCGGTCCCTGGCGCATGTTCACCCGCGACGCGCGGATCCGGCGGCGGTCGATGACCGGTTCCGCAGCAGGTTCTGCCGCCGCGGCAGGGACCTCAGCAGTCTGCGGGGCGGGGGCTGCCGTGATCGCGGCCAGGCCGCCATCCAGAGAGGCGAGCTGCAGCGTGCCGCCGCCGGAGCCGACCGAGAATGCGGACTGGGTGGAGGCAAGGACGCTGGACGCGCTGACCAATTGCGCGGCTGCCACACGCTGCCGCAGCGCCGGGTCAGCCTTGGGGCGCACCGGCGATTTCGCCTGTGACCGGCGGGTCAGCACAGGCTGGGCCTTTAGGGAGGCCGCGGTGATTCTGGCAGTTTCGGGCGCGCTTGTGCTTGGTTTGGCAGCGGCGACCGGTTCAGGCCGCTGAGGCGGTTCAAAATCCGCTCCGCCGCTCAGCTCATAAAATCCCCACCCAAGAAAAGCGAAGGACAACATAACAAATCGCGACATAACCAGGTCCCCCCAGACCAAAAATAAACAGGCAAATCCAATGACCCGCAAAAGGCCGCTGCCCTGATTGCAAGAGTTTGGAAAGTAACGCGCGGCGCGGCTGCCTGGTTCCATTCTATCTAGGGCAAGTTACCGTCCGGGAAACAGGGGAGACTCTTCTGTCTTCTCCCCCGCGCCCTGCAGCCGGGCGGCAAACCTGTGCGAATTTCGCGCACGCCCGCTTTACCAATTCCGGCGGCGGCAGTATCACGATTTCATGACCGACCTGGTAGAAGATCCCGACATGCCGTCTGCCCCTGAACAGGGTGAAATCCTGGAACCGCTGCGCCGCGCCATTGGCGAGCGCTATCTGACCTATGCGCTCAGCACCATCATGCACCGGGCGCTGCCCGACGCGCGTGACGGGCTGAAGCCGGTGCACCGGCGCATTCTCTATGCGATGAACCGCCTGCGGCTCAGCTCCACTGGCGGCTTCCTGAAGTCGGCCAAGATCTCCGGCGACACCATGGGCGACTTCCACCCCCACGGCGACGCCGCGATCTATGACGCGATGGCGCGCCTGGCGCAGGACTTCAACGTCCGCTACCCGCTGGTCGACGGCCAGGGCAACTTCGGCAACATCGACGGCGACAACCCGGCGGCGTCGCGCTACACCGAAGCGCGGATGACCTTCGTGGCCGAGGCGATGCTGGACGGCCTCAACGAGGATGCGGTCGATTTCCGCGACAACTACGACGGCCGCCTGACCGAACCGGCGGTGCTGCCCGCGACCTTCCCGAACATTCTGGCCAATGGTGCCGCCGGCATTGCGGTGGGCATGGCCACCAACATCCCGCCCCACAACATTGCCGAGCTGATCGACGCCTGCCTGCATCTGATCAAGACACCGGATGCCCGCGATGACACGCTGCTGAACTATGTGCCCGGCCCGGACTTTCCCACCGGCGGTATCATCGTCGAGCCCAAGGAAAACATCGCCAAGGCCTACAGCACCGGCCGCGGCTCCTTCCGCCTGCGCTGCAAGCATGAGGTCGAGGACCTGGGCCGCGGCCAGTGGCAGATCGTCGTCACCGAGATCCCCTATCAGGTCCAGAAGTCCAAGCTGATCGAGAAGATCGCCGAGCTGATCCAGACCAAGAAGGTGCCGATCCTCGCCGATGTGCGCGACGAATCGGCGGATGACATCCGCATCATCCTGGAACCCAAGTCCAAGAACGTGGACCCCGAGGTTCTGATGAACATGATGTTCCGCAACTCGGACCTGGAAATCCGCTTCAGCCTCAACATGAACGTGCTGATCGACGGCGTGACCCCCAAGGTCTGCTCGATGAAGGAGGTGCTGCGCGCCTTCCTCGACCACCGCCGCGACGTGCTGCAGCGCCGCTCGCGCCACCGGATGGAAAAGATCGACCACCGGCTGGAGGTGCTCGAAGGTTTCATCATTGCCTTCCTGAACCTCGACCGGGTGATCGACATCATCCGTTATGACGAGGACCCGAAGGCCGCGCTGATCCGCGAGGACTGGAGCAAGGACCACCCGCGCGCCCTCACCGAGGCCGATTACATCACCCCAGCGCAAGGCGTCGGCGAGCTGACAGAGGTGCAGGCCGAGGCGATCCTCAACATGCGCCTGCGGTCTTTGCGCACGCTGGAAGAGATCGAACTGACCCGCGAGCGCGACGCCCTGCGCGAGGAGCGCGCCGGGCTGGTGGACCTGCTGGCCTCCGAAGAACTCCAGTGGTCCCGCATCTCCGAGCAGCTGAAGGAAACCAAGAAACAGTTCGGCAAGGACTACGAAGGCGGCGCCCGCCGCACGCTGTTCGCCGAAGCAGGCGAGGCCGAAGACGTGCCGCTTGAGGCGATGATCGACCGCGAGCCGATCACCGTGGTCTGCTCCCAGATGGGCTGGATCCGCGCCATGACCGGCCATATCGACCTCAGCCGCGAGCTGAAGTTTAAGGACGGCGACGCCCCGCGCTTCATCTTCCACGCGGAAACCACCGACAAGCTCTTGGTGTTCGGTTCCAACGGCCGCTTCTACACCCTGTCGGCGGCCAACCTGCCGGGCGGCCGCGGCATGGGCGAACCGCTGCGCCTGATCGTCGACCTGCCGAACGAGGCGGAGATCGTCGACCTGCTCATCCACAACCCGGAAGGCCGCCTGCTGGTCGCCTCGGATGCGGGCAACGGCTTCATCTGCGCCGAGAAAGAAATCGTCGCCCAGACCCGCAGCGGCAAACAGGTGCTGAACGTCAAGGACGACGAGCGCGCCAAGGTCTGTATCCCGGTGGAGGGCGACCACGTCGCTGTGGTCTCCGAGAACGGCAAGTTCCTGGTCTTCGCGGTCGAGGAGATGCCCGAGCTGACCCGCGGCAAGGGCGTGCGCCTGCAGAAATACAACATGGCCCGCGGCAAACAGGGCTCGCTGGAGCTGGACGGCGGTCTCAGCGACATCACCACCTTCAACTGGGATGACGGGCTCAAGTGGGAAATGGGCGGCGGCAAGACCCGCCACGCGGCCGACCTCGGCGAATGGCTGGGCAAGCGCGCCAGCGTCGGCAAGCGTCCGCCGCACGGCTTCCCGCGGAGCTACAAGTTCAAATAGGCAGCGGATTTTCCTGCCAGCCTGTGCCCCCCGCGCCACCTGCGCGGGGGTTCCTGTTCAGGGGTCTTTACCCGCGGCGGCGCGCGGCGCTATCACGGCGGGGCCGAATACCTACAGAGGACGCCTCATGATCCGCATTTCTGCCCTGCTTGCCGCCTTCGCGCTGCTCACTGCCTGCGGTGAAACCCGGCTGGACGAAGCGCCCGAGGATCTGGGGGCGTTCCAGGCCCGGGTCACTCATGTCTACACCGAAAAGGCGCTGCAATGGCCGCTGTCGCGCAACGCCGACCACAGCGAATGGACCGCCCCGATCGAGAATGCGCTGAACACCCGGCTGCGGCGCTACGCGGGCACCCAGCAATACGATGTGGCGGTGACGCTCGAAGGCTTCATGCTGGCACCGCCCGGCGTGCCGGTGCTGTTCTCTCCCAAAAGCGCGGTGGTGGTGAACGTGTTTGTCTATGACGTGGCGAACAAGAAATTCCTCGCCAAGAAGCACCAAATGGAAATCTTCGAAAGCACCACCGGCGAAAGCGCGGTGCTGGGGTCGGGCCATGCCCGCACCAAGGAACAGCAGATCCAGGGGCTGGCGGTCAATATCGCCGACAAGGTCGAGGAATGGATGGCCGAAAACCACAAGGAGCAGGGCTGGTTCGCACCGCGCCCCGCGGCGGGCGTTGCAAGCGCGGCAGCAGCGGCTGCGGCGGAGCCGGTCCCGGCTGGCTGAGCCCGGTGATTTCCGCTTCTGTCAAGCAGGAACGGGTTGATTTTTGCGCGCAAACCAAATAATCCGCCCGCGCAGAGGAAACCGGGTCAACGCTGACCCCTCATTTCAAAAGGCGCCCAAGGCATGGCTAAGGAAAAGTTTGAACGTAATAAACCGCACGTCAACATCGGCACCATCGGCCACGTTGACCACGGCAAGACCACGCTGACCGCAGCGATCACCAAATACTTTGGTGACTTCAAAGCCTACGACCAGATCGACGGCGCACCGGAAGAAAAAGCCCGCGGCATCACCATCTCGACCGCGCACGTCGAGTATGAGACCGAAGCGCGCCACTATGCGCACGTCGACTGCCCCGGCCACGCCGACTACGTCAAGAACATGATCACCGGCGCGGCCCAGATGGACGGCGCGATCCTGGTTGTGAACGCAGCCGACGGCCCGATGCCGCAGACCCGCGAGCACATCCTGCTGGGCCGCCAGGTTGGCATCCCGAAGATGGTCGTGTTCATGAACAAGGTTGACCAGGTCGACGACGAAGAGCTGCTGGAGCTCGTCGAAATGGAAATCCGCGAGCTGCTGTCGTCCTACGACTACCCGGGCGACGATATCCCGATCATCGCGGGTTCCGCGCTGGCGGCGATGGAAGGCCGTGATCCGGAAATCGGCGAAGAGAAGATCAAGGCGCTGATGGCGGCTGTCGACGAATACATCGACACCCCCGCACGTGCGGTTGACCAGCCGTTCCTGATGCCGATCGAAGACGTGTTCTCGATCTCCGGCCGCGGCACCGTTGTGACCGGCCGTGTGGAGCGTGGCGTGATCAACGTGGGCGACTCGATCGAGATCGTCGGCATCCGCGACACCCAGACCACCACCTGCACCGGTGTGGAAATGTTCCGCAAGCTGCTGGACCGCGGTGAAGCGGGCGACAACATCGGCGCGCTGCTGCGCGGCATCGACCGTGAAGGCGTTGAGCGCGGCCAGGTTCTGTGCGCGCCGAAATCGGTGAAGCCGCACACCAAGTTCGAAGCCGAAGCCTATATCCTGACCAAGGAAGAAGGCGGCCGCCACACCCCGTTCTTCGCGAACTACCGTCCGCAGTTCTACTTCCGCACCACCGACGTGACCGGCACCGTGACCCTGCCGGAAGGCACCGAGATGGTGATGCCGGGCGACAACCTGAAGTTCGGCGTTGAGCTGATCGCGCCGATCGCGATGGAAGACGGCCTGCGCTTCGCCATCCGCGAAGGCGGCCGCACCGTCGGCGCTGGCGTTGTTTCCAAAATCATCGAGTGATTTTGGAAACGGTGGCGGCAGGCGGTTTTCCGCAGGAAAACCGCTGAGAGCCACACGGTTCTGATCTAAGAGAGGGCCGCCTTCGGGCGGCCCTTTTCTTTTGGAATAACGCCTGAACAGGGCAGGGACCGGCCTGGGGCCGGAGGCCGTCCTGCAAAAGCTTCGGTGGAGCTTTTGAGGCCGCAGGGAGCGCCAGCTCCGGGTGCAATGCAATCGCGCCCGCCCATCTTTCTAAAGGCAGGCCTCCGGTTCGGCGCACGCCGGGCGCGGCCCGAACGCGCGGCGTCCGGGCGGGGGCCTGCAAGCGGCCTACTTCCCTCTTAACGCTCTCATGAACATCAGCCTTGCGGGAATTTCCAGCAGGCTGTGATTGGTGTTTTCCGGAGTCGCCTCAATCCGGTATCTTCCGGTGGCCAGCCGGGCCGAAGCAACTTCCAGCCCGAATTCTTCGTTGAGAATCATATGAACACTTGGCCTCAGGTTCGATTGCTCAAAGACCAGTTCATCCCGACCGCTGCTCCATTCATAGATTTTCACGGTGAAGCTGAGAAGGTTGGGATCATCCGTTGTCTGATTGGGCGGGCTGACATCGTACCCGTTTCTGGTAAGCTCCGAATAAAGATCCGGGTTCTTCTGCAGCATTAGATACAAGCCGTATTCATTCGGCCAGAGAACCTTTGCCTCCAGTGAAACTGTGTTGCGGGACCCGAGATCGATTTCCGCCTCCGCCCGGGCCTCGCTGCAGATCAGGAAAGCGGCAGAAATGGCGCAGAACGCTGTGGCGCGCAGAAGGCGCAGGGTGATGGACTGCAACTTGACCTGTGGAAATTCAAATTGAAGAAATGAACGCTGGTTCCAGCCAGCGTTTCGCATCTTTTGGTTGAATGCAATCTGGTGTGGTCTTTTCCAGATCAAAAACCAGCGAATTTCTGGCAGACGATCTGCGTGCTCGCGAGGTGCATTGTGTTCGTAGGGTGGGCACTCAGCCCGCCGCAAACGCCCGCTCAGCCCGCCTTCGTCTTTGGATCCTCACTGCCGCGCCCCGCCGACGCATCCGCGGCATCGGTAATAGCATCCAGCGATGCCTCCAGGCTCAGCCGCAATGTTTCCACCTCATCTTCGCCGAGCTTCTTCGGCACCTCATCGGTCCATTCCCGGCACAACAGTACGCCGCGGGAAAACGGCAGCGGCAGCATCTGCCGGTCCCAGGTTGGCAGCTTCATCACCTTCTTTTCGGCAAAGGCGACGGTGAAAACCCGGCAGCCGGTCATCCGGGCCCAGACCACCGGCACGGTGGAAGAGACCCGTGCAGGCCCGCGCGGACCGTCGGCGGCAATGCCGATGGAACAGCCGTCTTTGGTGCGGCGCAGCACCTCGCGCGACAGGGCGACGTGGCGCTTGTGGCTCGACATCGGGACGGTCTCAAACCCCAGCCGCACCAGGATCTGCCCGGCCAGCCGCCCGGCCCGCGCAGACGAGGTCAGCGCGCAGATGCGGCCCAGCGAGGTGTCGAACAGATAGGGCGCCATGATCAGCCGCTGGTGCCACAGCACAAAGATCACCGGCTCGCCGCGGCGGACGCAGGCGTCCATCTCCTCAAAGCCGCTCCGCTGCCAACGCGAGGTGCGGAAGGCGAATCGCACATAGGCGGCAAACAGCCCTTCGATGGCGCGGTTAACCCGGGGGCTGTCGGCGAATTTCTTTCTCAGGCTCACGGTTTCAGGCTCGTTTCCAAGGGATTGGCGGGCCACGCTGCCCGTATTCCGGCCCGTCTTAGCGCATGGGCGGGTCCGGGCAAAGCCCGCGGCCCGCAAACCGCCGCACGGCACGCAGAAAATCGGATTTCCCTCTTGCCACCGCGGCGCGGCTGCCTTAGGACATGCCGCACCACAGGGGTATAGCTCAGTTGGTAGAGCGACGGTCTCCAAAACCGTAGGTCGCGGGTTCGAACCCTGCTGCCCCTGCCAGTCTCCCGAAAATCCGAAAGCTCAGGCCGCCCACGGCGGGTGGACGGCGCTTGTGCGTTACCCCTGAGGCGCCTGCGTGCCGGAGAGTGTCAGGTGGCTGGGGGAAACACCTCGCAAAAACTGGTCATAAGCCGCGTCATAAGCGCTCTCGATCTGCCTGGCGCACCGCGCGGCTGAGAACAGGGGGGCGTCCTGCTGCCGCTCACGGAGCTTGCGTTTAATAGCAGCACAGGCCTCCGGATCCGCGGCCAGTGCCGCAGCTTTTGCCTCATAGTCTTCCGCGCTGTCTGCGATCAGCTCCGGCATTCCGGCGGCTTGCAGCAGGCTTGCTCCAGTGCGGGCGGCAAACTGCTGGCCGGGCAGGGTGAGCACCGGCACCCCGGCGGCCAGCGCATCGCGGGCGGCAGCGCTGGCATTGACGGTGAAGGTGTCGAGGCACAGGCCGGCCAGCGTCAGCCGGGCAAGATGCTCCGTGCGCTCTGCAGGCCGGGCAAAGACCAGCCTGTCCGGGTCGACACCGCGGGCGGCCGCGGCGCGGCGCAGGTTCGAGACGGCGTGCGCGCCGTGGTCCAGCAGCCACAGCACGCTGTCCGGGGTGCTGCACAGCAGGCGCATCCAGATACCGAATTCCTGCGGCGTGATCTGGCTGGCCGGGGCAAAGCTGCAGAAGACAAAGCCCGTGTCCGGCAAACCGCAATCCGCCCGCTCCGCGCCGCTGGCGGCTACCGCCGCGGTCACCGCCAGGCAGCTGTCCGGCAGGCGCAGCAGATGTTCGTTGTGGTACCGCTCGCTGCCGGGCGGGCAGGTGGTGCTGTCGCTGAGCAGATAGTCAAAGGCCGCGGTTCCCATGGTGCCGGGGTATCCGGGCCAGGCGATATGCAAGGGCGCCAGCCTGGCGCTGAACAGGCCGCTCCGGTTGCCGCCGCAATAGCCTGACAGGTCAACGGCGATGTCTAGCCCGTCGGCCTTGACGGCGGCGGCCCCGCCTGAGGTTCCGTCCAGTATGCGCAAGCAAGAGACAGAGCTGCGGAGCGTAGCGGCGGTTTCCTCCGCAAGCCCCGGGCCTGTGGCATAGGCAAAGACTTCGAACCGGCTGCGGTCGTGTGCGGCGAAAATTGCCGCATGATGGCTCAGCACGTCTTCGGCGTCGCGGGCAGAGAAGACATACCCGGCCTTCAGCCGTTCCGGCCGCTG
This sequence comes from Leisingera aquaemixtae, assembly GCF_006740765.1. GTDB lineage: Bacteria > Pseudomonadota > Alphaproteobacteria > Rhodobacterales > Rhodobacteraceae > Leisingera > Leisingera aquaemixtae. Next base: position 2,954,480 of record NZ_CP041159.1, on the reverse strand, counting down.
CGGCGCGGGCGGGGCGGTTTGCGGCTCCACCTCGGGGAACACCTCGCTGGCATAGGCCTGCGCCCGCACCCGCAGCAGGTCCGGGTTGTCCTCCATCACCATCAGCGCGCTGGGATCGCAGCCGCTGCTGCGCAGCCCCAGAAGGCGGCGGTACTCCTCGTACTCCTGCACCCAGCGCCAGTCGCAAAGCTCTGCCAGGACATGCAGCCGCTGCGTGCGGGCGCGGTCGTCGGACGGGGAGGCCCGGAGGATTTTGTCAAAGCACGGCAGCGCATCCGCAGGACGGCCCCCGGCCTTCAGCAGAAGGCCCAGCTGGAACTGCGCCTCGGCCAGTTCCGGCTGCAGAGCCACGGCGCGGGTGTAGTGGTCCTCGGCCTCTTCCACAGCGCCGAGCTTCTGCAGCAGGCCGGCCAGGGTGAGGTGCAGCGCGGCATCGCCGGGGGCCAGCGCAACCGCCCGGTGCAGCGCTGCGGCAGCCTCTGAGCTGCGCCCCTGAAGCGGCAGCGCCTCGGCCAGGCTGCGCAGCGCCAGCAGGCAATCGGCATCCAGCGCCAGCGCCTTGCGGTACAGTGCCACGGCATTCTCCAGCTGCCCGCGCGCCATGTGAACCTGACCCATCGCGGCATAGGTGCCCGCTTCCTTGGCGTCGATGCCGCAGGCCTTGTTCAGACAGGTGGCCGCATTGTCGAGATGGCCGGCGGCCAGGTGGCAGCGGCCAAGGAAGTCCCACAGGAAATGCGACTCGCGGAAGGTCTTTAGCAGGGCGCCGCAGCTGTCGGCAGCCTCAAACGGCCGCCCGGCCGCCAGCGCCGCCTCCAGCTCCGCCTTGGTGTCTGCGGATGGCTCGCGCTGCTCCCGCAGGCGGCCGCGCAGCGAATCCAGGGCCTGCAGGGCGCGGGCATTCTTCGGGTTGCGGGCGAGAATTCCGGCGTAGGCGAGCACGGCATCTTCGAACTTGGCATCACGTTCAAACTGCTCGGCCTGGGAGAGGGTATGTGCGGGTGTCATGGCATCCTGTCTCACTGAAACACACGGGAGGGCGCCTGCGCGGCACGCGTCACGCACCGGGGCTTCTGAGGACAGTTTTGCGCGAAGTGGATTAAAAATGGATTGACCGGGGCCGATCCGCTGCAGCGGTGCCGGGCACAGGGCTTGAATTCAGCGGCAGCACCGGTTAAATCGCCTGCACTGCTAGCAGAGAGACTCCCCCAGCATGGCGACTATCAACCCAGTTCAGTTCATCCAGCAGGTGCGTGCCGAAGTGTCCAAGGTCGTTTGGCCGACCCGGCGCGAGGTGCTGCTGACCACAGTCATGGTGTTTATCATGGCGGCCCTGACAGCGCTGTTCTTCGCGCTGGTCGACCTGCTGATCCGCTATGGCCTGCAGGGCCTTCTGGGGATGTTCGGCTAAGCCTGCAGCGGTATGACGGCTCCGGGGCCGCGGCTGCTGCGCTGCACTTGATCTTGGCGGCAATGGGCGGTACCTGAGCAGGAACTATTGAGGCGGGCGTGCAGCGATTCGGTTTGCACGCCGCTTTTTGTTGGAGAGCGCAGCTTCCGGGCTGCAACGGAATGATTACGCAGCGGCGCGGCACCGGCCCGCCCTGCAGAACAAGGACAACGGTTCATGGCGAAACGGTGGTACTCGGTCAGCGTTCTTTCGAACTTCGAAAAGAAAATCGCAGAGCAGATCCGCACCGCGGTCGCCGAGCAGGGGCTCGAGGACGAAATTGACGAGGTGCTGGTCCCGACCGAAGAGGTGATCGAGATCCGCCGCGGCAAGAAGGTCTCGACCGAGCGCCGCTTCATGCCCGGCTACGTGCTGGTGCATATGGAAATGTCCGACCGCGGCTATCACCTGATTTCCTCGATCAACCGCGTCACCGGCTTCCTGGGCCCGCAGGGCCGCCCGATGCCGATGCGCGACGCAGAGGTGCAGGGCATCCTGGGCCGTGTCGAGGAAGGCGTCGAGGCGCCGCGCACCCTGATCCACTTCGAGATCGGCGAGAAGGTCAAGGTCAACGACGGCCCGTTCGAGGATTTCGACGGCATGGTCGAAGAGGTCGACGAGGACAACCAGAAGCTCAAGGTCACCGTGTCGATCTTCGGCCGCGAAACCCCGGTCGAGCTGGACTTTGCCCAGGTGACCAAGCAGGGGTGATTGGCGGCTGGCGGATTGCTCGCGCCACGGAATTCGAGGCGCCGCGTTGGGTTCAACGCGGCGTTTTTTGTTTGGCAGGGATGTTTCTGATGCTGTTTCAGTCTGATAGAGTGCTTGCCAAGTCTGCGCGCAGCCGTTTTTTTACTTAAGCCAGCCAGACCGGGGAATGAAGTTCTCATGCCCGGTGTTGGGCAGATTGGAATTCCATCTGATGCGCCCGCTGCGGCGGTCAAGCGATCCGATGATCAATCCAAGGGCAGTCGGCACTGCCTGGCACAAAAGAACAGCCCCCATCAAAATACCAATAACGAATGCGATGTCGCTCCAAGATCCGATGCCCGCAGCCACGTCGCTAAAGATGGTTCGCGATACGTCTGATGCACTCAAAGCGCTTAGAAGGGCGACCCAGAGAACTGCCCGACCGAAATGGCGTATGATCAAGCTGCTCTTTACTCCCTGTTGAGCGAGCCCCCTGAAGAACCTGAAGTTCGCTCGCGGATTAAGTGACAGGGTGGCGATTTGCAGAAGGGGGCCGATGCCTGGTGTTTTCTGAAAATCTTGCAAGACCCCCGATGGAGGTCCTAAGGAAATGCGTTTGCTTGCCTCTACAAACCTCTCAATACTCGCTTGCTCTGCAACCGCCGATGCTTCCTCTGATACATTTCTATTTTGCTTGCCGGAAAGGGACGCAAAGCTTGTGCCAGAAGGCCAAGCCTTCACTTCTACCATGTCTTCATGGTTTTTTGGGGAGTGCGGAGTGGACAGAATTCCTTTGTTAGTCTGCCATAACTGCCGAGTAGCACTTTGGTCACCGTCGCTCTGAAACTCAAAAAGGTAGAAGCACCAGCACACCCCCTTTTTCTGCAGTTGCTTCACTTGCTCAAATGCGAAACTTTTGTTGAAGGCCTTATCTGCTTTGGCAGCAGAAAGCGTCTTACGGTAGGTATCGGATTGGGTCAAAAGGCTGATCCAATAGCTGATGGCCTCCTTTTGAGGCAGGAGTTGAATGCCATAAGATTTGATCGCAGCGGGCCCTATCATGTTGAGCGGGATCTCATTGGCTGCAGCGGCCATGCGGAGGTGGAGTTTATCCAGTTCAGGCTGAAGCTCTCCCAAGCTTTCCATTGATAAGTCTGGGTGCTCAGTCTTATTTTGAGAAACGCTGGCCACCAGATCCACATAGTTCTGAAACACGTTTGCCGCTTGGTCAAACCCCATCCGGCGGAAACTCTCAGCCCTTTGGCGGTTCCAGACAACATCGTCAGCTTCATGGCCCGATCTCAGATCTTTTGCTGCATAAGCAAAGGTCATCAGGTCCTGCAGAAGGTATTCTTCATGGATGTCTTCCGCCAGGCTGAGCTCTTCTAGAAAGGCTTTGATTTTGTCACATTTGACAAAGCGGTCATTTATGTCGGCTAGACTGCCGAGATGAGATTTTAGAGTTTTGAAAGAATTTTGGGAGCTGTTCGGCACCACGATTTTCGTATCAATCACTTCAAAGCTCCGTACATGAAGTCTGTTAGGTTTGAATGCGCCGCAAATCTCACATATGAGGGGGCGGAGTCCAAGCTTGCAGCTTTCTGTCCCTGTTGGCTTGCCAACGCCCGCATTCCCCTATACATGCCGCTCCTATCGTCTTCGGGCGAGATTCTCTCGTGGGAGATCAAGGGATCGCGATCCTGACATCCGACCACGCAACATTCTCCGGGCAGGACGCGTCCTGTCCTCGTTGAAAGGAAAACCAAATGGCTAAGAAGCTTGTTGGTTCGATGAAGCTGCAGGTTCCTGCAGGTCAGGCAAACCCCTCTCCGCCGGTCGGCCCGGCCCTGGGTCAGCGCGGCATCAACATCATGGAATTCTGCAAGGCGTTCAACGCCAAGACCGCAGACATGGAGCCCGGTGCGCCGTGCCCGACCGTGATCACCTACTATCAGGACAAGTCCTTCACCATGGACATCAAGACGCCGCCCGCGTCTTACTACCTGAAGAAGGCGGCCAAGGTGAAATCCGGCGCGAACAACCCTTCGCGTGAAACCGTCGGCACCGTGACCGTGGCCCAGGTGAAAGAGATCGCCGAAGCCAAGATGAAAGATCTGAACGCCAACGACATCGAAGGCGCAATGCAGATCATCCTGGGCTCTGCCCGCTCCATGGGCATCGAGGTGAAGTAAGATGGCAAAGCTCGGTAAACGTACCCGCGCCGCGCGCGAAGCCTTCGCCGGCAAGGAAAACCTGTCGGTCGAGGAGGCCGTTGCCCTGATCAAGGCCAACGCCTCTGCCAAATTCGACGAAACCGTCGAGATCGCCATGAACCTCGGCGTTGACACCCGCCACGCAGACCAGATGGTCCGCGGCGTGGTCGGCCTGCCGAACGGCACCGGCAAAGACATGCGCGTTGCAGTCTTCGCCCGCGGCGCCAAGGCGGACGAAGCCACCGCGGCCGGCGCTGACATCGTTGGCGCAGAGGACCTGATGGAAGCGATCCAGGGCGGCAAGATCGACTTTGACCGCTGCATCGCGACCCCGGACATGATGCCCGTCGTCGGCCGTCTGGGTAAGATCCTCGGCCCGCGCAACCTGATGCCGAACCCGAAAGTCGGCACTGTGACCATGGATGTGAAAGCGGCCGTGGAAGCAGCCAAGGGCGGCGAAGTGCAGTTCAAGGCGGAAAAAGGCGGCGTCGTGCACGCAGGCGTCGGCAAAGCGTCCTTTGACGAAGCCAAGCTGGTCGAGAACGTCCGTGCCTTCGTTTCGGCTGTGGCCAAAGCCAAGCCGTCGGGCGCAAAGGGCGCCTACATGAAAAAGATCAACCTGTCCTCGACCATGGGTCCGGGCATCACGGTTGACGTGGACAACGCTGTCACCGAATAATCGGGCGCACAGCTGATGCCAGAAGGGCGGCTCCGCAAGGGCCGCCCTTTTTCTGTCCCGGCGGACCCCCGCGCGCAGGCGCATTTTCCAAATTCGCTCTTGGAAATCCCCGCCAATGGGGCTAACTACGGCCTTGAGATAAAGCGTGCGATTCGTCGTGCGCTTTATTTCATTTCGTCCAAGATGGTGGGTGGCCTCCGATCGGGCCTTAATTTCCCTCCTGAGACGGGTACAGACCAAGAAGATCGGGGGTTTTCAATCCCTCGGGCGGATTTGGCTCATCCCGTAAAACGGACCTGAACGCCGGTTCATCTGGGCCGGCAAATATGAGCCGGGATGCGCAAGCATCCCTAACTTGGAGAGAACTGTGGATAGAGCCCAGAAAGAGAAAGTGGTCGAGGAACTCGGCCAGATCTTCGAAAGCTCTGGCGTCGTGGTGGTTGCTCACTACGCCGGTCTGACAGTTGCTGAGATGCAGGATCTGCGCGCACGTGCCCGTGACGCGAACAGCTCCGTGCGTGTTGCCAAGAACAGGCTCGCCAAAATCGCCCTCGAGGGTAAGCCGTGTGAAAGCATGGCCGGCCTGCTGACAGGGATGACCGTTCTGACCTACTCCGAAGATCCCGTGTCCGCCGCCAAGGTGGCCGAGGATTTCGCCAAGGATAACAAAAAGTTTGAGATCCTCGGCGGTGCAATGGGTGAGAACGCTCTGGACCGTGCCGGTGTCGAAGCCGTGTCGAAAATGCCGTCCCGCGACGAGCTTATTGCTCAGATCGCAAGCTGCATTGGCGCACCTGCTTCCAACATCGCCGGCGCGATTGGCGCACCTGCAAGCAACATCGCAAGCATCCTTTCGACCATCGAAGAGAAGGCGGAAGCTGCGTAAGCGGTTGGCACTGAATGGCTGGCGTGTGGCACAAGCCCGCACGTTGGAACACACATACTGTAAACGGAAAGAGCTGATACAATGGCTGATCTGAAAGCACTCGCAGAAAGCATCGTGGGTCTGACCCTGCTGGAAGCACAAGAACTGAAAACCATCCTGAAAGACGAATACGGCATCGAGCCCGCAGCAGGCGGCGCAGTTGTCATGGCAGCTGGCGGCGACGCTGGCGGTGCAGCTGAAGAAGAAAAGACCGAATTCGACGTCGTTCTGAAGAACGCCGGCGCTTCCAAGATCAACGTGATCAAAGAAGTTCGCGGCATCACCGGCCTGGGCCTGAAAGAAGCCAAGGAACTGGTTGAAGCCGGCGGCAAAATCAAAGAAGGCGTGTCCAAGGACGAAGCAGAAGACATCAAAGGCAAGCTGGAAGCAGCTGGCGCCGAAGTCGAGCTGGCCTAAGACCTGCATCTGGTGCATTCCTGATGCATCGGAAATTTGGCTGGGTCCGGAGTTTTCCGGGCCCAGCCGAACCTGTCTTAAAAAGGGCCTCAGGCAAGAGGCGCTTTTTCAGGCGAGGTTCAAGGGATCGGGAGGCTGCCTTCGGGACGGTGGCCATGAATTGATCCGAACGCGCTGTCTCGTATGGGCAAGGTGCCGGGGCCCGGCGGCAACCTTGACCGGTGAGAACTCGGAAAGGTGACATCTGACATGGCTCAATCGTTCCTTGGCCAGAAACGTCTACGTAAATACTACGGCAAAATCCGCGAAGTGCTGGAAATGCCGAACCTCATTGAGGTGCAGAAATCTTCCTACGATCTGTTCCTGCGCTCCGGCGATGCAGCAGAGCCGCTTGACGGCGAAGGCATCAAAGGTGTGTTCCAGTCGGTCTTCCCGATCAAGGACTTCAACGAAACCTCCGTTTTGGAGTTCGTGAAGTACTCTTTCGAGAAGCCGAAATACGACGTCGAAGAATGCATGCAGCGCGACATGACCTACAGCGCGCCGCTGAAGGTGACCCTGCGCCTGATCGTCTTTGATGTCGACGAGGACACCGGCGCCAAGTCCGTGAAGGACATCAAGGAGCAGGACGTCTTCATGGGCGACATGCCCCTGATGACCCCGAACGGCACCTTCATCGTGAACGGCACCGAGCGCGTGATCGTGTCCCAGATGCACCGCTCGCCGGGCGTGTTCTTCGACCACGACAAGGGCAAGACCCACTCCTCGGGCAAGCTGCTGTTTGCCTGCCGCATCATCCCGTACCGCGGCTCCTGGCTCGACTTCGAATTCGACGCCAAGGACATCGTCTTTGCCCGTATCGACCGCCGCCGCAAGCTGCCGGTGACCACGCTGCTGTATGCCCTGGGCCTGGACCAGGAAGGCATCATGGATGCCTACTACAACACCGTCAACTTCAAGCTTGAAAAGTCCCGCGGCTGGGTCACCCCCTTCTTCCCCGAGCGCGTGCGCGGCACCCGCCCGACCTATGACCTGGTGGACGCTGCCACCGGCGAAATCATCTGCGAAGCGGGCAAGAAAGTTACCCCGCGCGCCGTCAAGAAGATGATCGAAGAAGGCACCATCACCGAGCTGCTGGTGCCCTTCGAGCACATCGTCGGCAAGTTCGTCGCCAAGGACATCATCAACGAAGACAACGGCGCCATCTACGTCGAAGCCGGCGATGAGCTGACCCTGGAGTACGACAAGGATGGCGACCTGATCGGCGGCTCCCTGAAAGAGCTGCTGGATGCGGGCATCACCGACATTCCGGTGCTGGACATCGACAACGTCAACGTCGGCCCGTACATGCGCAACACCATGGCGCAGGACAAGAACCGGACCCGCGAAAGCGCGCTCATGGACATCTACCGTGTGATGCGCCCGGGCGAGCCGCCCACCGTCGAGGCCGCGTCGGCCCTGTTCGACACCCTGTTCTTCGACTCTGAGCGTTACGACCTGTCCGCTGTCGGCCGCGTGAAGATGAACATGCGCCTGGCGCTCGACGCCGAGGACACCCAGCGCACCCTGCGCAAGGAAGACATCGTCGCCTGTGTCAAGGCGCTGGTTGACCTGCGCGACGGCCGCGGCGATATCGACGACATCGACCACCTGGGCAACCGCCGCGTGCGGTCCGTCGGCGAGCTGATGGAAAACCAGTACCGCGTCGGCCTCCTGCGCATGGAGCGTGCGATCAAGGAGCGGATGTCCTCCGTCGAGATCGACACCGTGATGCCGCAGGACCTGATCAACGCGAAACCGGCAGCAGCCGCGGTGCGCGAATTCTTCGGCTCCTCGCAGCTGTCGCAGTTCATGGACCAGACCAACCCGCTGTCGGAAGTCACCCACAAACGCCGCCTGTCGGCGCTTGGCCCGGGCGGCCTGACCCGCGAGCGCGCGGGCTTTGAGGTCCGCGACGTTCACCCGACCCACTATGGCCGGATGTGCCCGATTGAGACCCCGGAAGGCCCGAACATCGGTCTGATCAACTCGCTGGCAACCTTTGCCCGGGTGAACAAGTACGGCTTCATCGAAACGCCCTACCGCGTGGTGAAAGAAGGACAGGTGACCGACGAGGTTCACTACATGTCCGCCACCGAGGAAATGCGTCACACCGTGGCGCAGGCAAACGCCTCGCTGGATGAAAACGGCAAGTTCATCAACGACCTGGTGTCGACCCGCCAGTCGGGTGACTACACCCTGGCGCCAAACGAAAGCGTTGACCTGATCGACGTGAGCCCCAAGCAGCTGGTCTCGGTTGCGGCCTCGCTGATCCCGTTCCTGGAAAACGACGACGCCAACCGCGCTCTGATGGGCTCGAACATGCAGCGTCAGGCGGTTCCGCTGCTGCGCGCAGAGGCGCCGCTGGTCGGCACCGGCATCGAGGAAAAGGTTGCGATCGACTCCGGTGCGGCCATCCAGGCGAAACGCGCGGGCATCATCGACCAGGTCGATGCGCAGCGTATCGTGATCCGGGCCACCGAAGACCTGGAGCTGGGCGATGCGGGCGTCGACATCTACCGCATGCGCAAATTCCAGCGCTCGAACCAGAACACCTGTATCAACCAGCGTCCGCTGGTGAAGGTGGGCGACACCGTGACCAAGGGCGAAGTCATCGCCGACGGTCCGTCGACCGATATGGGCGAACTGGCTCTGGGCAAGAACGTGGTCGTCGCGTTTATGCCGTGGAACGGCTACAACTACGAAGACTCCATCCTGATCTCCGAGCGCATCGCGCGTGACGACGTCTTCACCTCGGTTCACATCGAGGAATTCGAAGTCGCCGCCCGTGACACCAAGCTCGGGCCGGAAGAAATCACCCGCGACATCCCCAACGTCGGCGAGGAGGCCCTGCGCAACCTCGACGAAGCGGGCATCGTCTACATCGGCGCCGATGTGGAGCCGGGCGACATTCTGGTCGGGAAGATCACTCCGAAGGGCGAAAGCCCGATGACCCCGGAAGAGAAGCTCTTGCGCGCCATCTTCGGCGAGAAGGCTTCCGACGTGCGCGACACCTCGCTGCGCGTGAAACCGGGCGACTACGGCACTGTGGTCGAGGTCCGCGTCTTCAACCGCCACGGCGTGGAGAAAGACGAGCGTGCGCTGCAGATCGAGCGTGAGGAAGTCGAGCGTCTGGCCCGTGACCGGGACGACGAGTTGGCGATCCTGGACCGCAACATCTATGCCCGCCTGCGCGGCATGATCCTGGGCAAAGTGGCTGTCAAAGGCCCGAAAGGCGTGCGTGCCGGCACCGAAATCACCGAGGATCTGCTGGACTCCCTGTCCCGCGGCCAGTGGTGGATGCTGGCGCTGGAAGACGAGCAGGACGCCCAGGTGGTCGAGGCCCTGAACGAGCAGTACGAGGCGCAGAAGCGCGCCCTGGACGCACGTTTCGAGGACAAGGTCGAGAAGGTCCGCCGCGGCGACGACCTGCCGCCGGGTGTGATGAAGATGGTCAAGGTCTTTATCGCGGTGAAGCGCAAGCTGCAGCCGGGCGACAAGATGGCCGGCCGTCACGGCAACAAGGGTGTGATCTCGAAAGTGGTGCCGATGGAGGACATGCCGTTCCTCGCCGACGGTACCCCGGTCGACTTCTGCCTCAACCCGCTGGGCGTGCCGTCGCGTATGAACGTCGGCCAGATCCTGGAGACCCACATGGGCTGGGCCGCGCGCGGCCTCGGCATCAAGGTGGATGACGCGCTGCAGGAATACCGCCGCTCGGGCGACCTGACCCCGGTCCGTGAAGCGATGCACCATGCCTATGGCGACGACGTCTATGACGAAGGCATCGCCGGCATGTCCGAGGACGCGCTGATCGATGCTGCAAGAAACGTCACCCGCGGTGTGCCGATTGCGACTCCGGTCTTTGACGGCGCCAAGGAAGACGACGTCAACGACGCGCTGGTGCGTGCGGGCTTTGACCAATCCGGCCAGTCGGTCCTGTTCGACGGCCGCACCGGCGAGCAGTTCGCGCGCCCGGTCACCGTCGGCATCAAGTACCTGCTGAAGCTGCACCACCTGGTGGACGACAAGATCCACGCGCGTTCCACCGGCCCGTACTCGCTGGTTACCCAGCAGCCGCTGGGCGGTAAGGCGCAGTTCGGCGGTCAGCGCTTCGGTGAGATGGAAGTCTGGGCTCTGGAAGCCTATGGCGCCGCCTACACCCTGCAGGAGATGCTCACCGTGAAATCGGATGACGTCGCCGGCCGGACCAAGGTCTATGAGTCGATCGTCAAGGGCGAGGATAACTTCGAGGCGGGCGTGCCGGAATCGTTCAACGTTCTGGTGAAAGAAGTCCGCGGCCTCGGCCTGAACATGGAACTCCTGGATGCGGAGGTTGAGGAGTAAGGGCCCCGCGCCCTTCTCCCGTTCCCCCCTTCCGCAAGATTTGAGGTATCAAAATGAACCAGGAAATCACCAACAACCCGTTCAACCCGCTGACCCCGCCGAAGGTCTTTGATGAAATCAAAGTCTCGCTGGCCAGCCCGGAACGGATCCTGTCTTGGTCCTATGGCGAAATCAAAAAGCCCGAGACCATCAACTACCGGACCTTCAAGCCGGAGCGCGACGGCCTGTTCTGCGCCCGCATCTTCGGCCCGATCAAGGACTACGAATGCCTGTGCGGCAAATATAAGCGGATGAAGTACCGCGGCGTCGTCTGTGAAAAATGCGGCGTCGAAGTCACCCTGCAGAAAGTGCGCCGCGAGCGCATGGGCCACATCGAGCTGGCCGCACCTGTCGCGCACATCTGGTTCCTGAAGTCGCTGCCCAGCCGCATCGGCCTGATGCTGGACATGACCCTGCGCGACCTGGAACGTGTTCTGTACTTTGAAAACTACGTCGTCATCGAGCCGGGCCTGACTGACCTGAGCTATGGTCAGATGATGACCGAAGAAGAGTTCATGGACGCCCAGGACGCCTATGGCATGGACGCCTTCACCGCCAACATCGGCGCTGAAGCGATCCGTGACATGCTGGCCCAGATCGACCTGGAATCGGAAGCCGAAACGCTGCGCGCCGAACTGGCCGAAGCGACCGGCGAACTGAAGCCCAAGAAGATCATCAAGCGTCTGAAAGTCGTAGAATCCTTCCTGGAATCGGGCAACCGCCCGGAATGGATGATCATGACCGTGATCCCGGTCATCCCGCCGGAACTGCGCCCGCTGGTTCCGCTGGACGGCGGCCGCTTTGCGACCTCCGACCTCAATGACCTGTACCGCCGCGTGATCAACCGGAACAACCGCTTGAAGCGGCTGATCGAACTGCGCGCGCCGGACATCATCGTCCGCAACGAAAAGCGGATGCTGCAGGAATCCGTGGACGCGCTTTTCGACAACGGCCGTCGCGGCCGCGTCATCACCGGCGCCAACAAGCGCCCGCTGAAGTCGCTCTCCGACATGCTGAAAGGCAAGCAGGGCCGCTTCCGTCAGAACCTTCTGGGGAAACGCGTCGACTTCTCCGGCCGTTCGGTGATCGTGACCGGTCCCGAGCTGAAGCTGCACCAGTGCGGCCTGCCCAAGAAGATGGCGCTCGAGCTGTTCAAGCCCTTCATCTATTCGCGTCTGGAGGCCAAGGGCCTGTCCTCGACCGTGAAGCAGGCGAAGAAGCTGGTCGAGAAAGAGCGCCCGGAAGTCTGGGATATCCTCGATGAGGTGATCCGCGAGCACCCGGTGATGCTGAACCGCGCACCGACGCTGCACCGTCTGGGTATCCAAGCGTTCGAACCCACGCTGATCGAAGGTAAAGCCATCCAGCTTCACCCGCTGGTCTGCTCGGCGTTCAACGCGGACTTCGATGGCGACCAGATGGCTGTGCACGTCCCGCTGAGCCTTGAGGCCCAGCTGGAAGCGCGCGTCCTGATGATGTCGACCAACAACGTTCTGTCGCCCGCCAACGGCGCGCCGATCATCGTTCCCTCGCAGGATATGATCCTGGGTCTCTACTATGTGACCCTGGAACGCGAAGGCATGCCCGGCGAAGGCAAGATCTTTGGCACCATCGACGAGGTTCAGCACGCGCTGGACGCCGGCGAAGTGCACCTGCACACCAAGATCACCGCGCGGATCACTCAGATCGACGAGGAAGGCAACGAGGTTCTCAAGCGTTTTGAGACCACCCCGGGCCGTGTCCGTCTGGGCGCGCTGCTGCCGAAAAACGCCAAGGCGCCGTTTGAACTGGTCAACCGTCTTCTGCGGAAGAAAGAGGTTCAGCAGGTCATCGACACCGTCTACCGCTACTGCGGCCAGAAAGAGTCGGTCATCTTCTGCGACCAGATCATGACCATGGGCTTCCGCGAGGCGTTCAAGGCCGGCATTTCGTTCGGTAAGGACGACATGGTGATCCCGGACACCAAGTGGACCATCGTCGACGACACCCGCGAGCAGGTGAAAGACTTCGAACAGCAGTACATGGACGGCCTGATCACTCAGGGCGAAAAGTACAACAAGGTTGTCGATGCCTGGTCGAAGTGTAACGACAAGGTCACCGAAGCGATGATGGGCACCATCTCCGCTGACAAGCGGGACGAGAACGGCGCCGTGATGGAACCGAACTCGGTTTACATGATGGCCCACTCCGGTGCGCGTGGCTCGGTTACTCAGATGAAGCAGCTGGGCGGTATGCGCGGCCTGATGGCCAAGCCGAACGGCGACATCATCGAGACCCCGATTATCTCGAACTTTAAGGAAGGCCTGACCGTTCTCGAGTACTTCAACTCGACTCACGGTGCCCGTAAGGGGCTGTCGGATACCGCGCTGAAGACGGCGAACTCGGGTTACCTGACCCGCCGTCTGGTGGACGTGGCGCAGGACTGCATCGTGCGCGAGCTCGACTGCGGCACCGAACGCGCGATCACCGCAGAAGCGGCTGTGAACGACGGCGAGGTCGTGGCGTCTCTGGGCGAGCGCATCCTGGGCCGTGTGGCTGCGGATGACATCCTGCGCCCCGGCACCGAGGAAGTCATCGTGGCCGCAGGCCAGCTGATCGACGAGCGGATGGCGGACGCAGTGGAAGAGGCCGGCGTGCAGTCGACCCGTATCCGCTCGCCGCTGACCTGCGAAAGCGAAGAGGGCGTCTGCGCCATGTGCTACGGCCGTGACCTGGCCCGCGGCACCCGCGTGAACACCGGCGAGGCTGTCGGCATCATCGCGGCGCAGTCGATCGGTGAACCCGGCACCCAGCTGACCATGCGGACCTTCCACATCGGCGGCGTTGCCCAGGGCGGCCAGCAGTCGTTCCTGGAAGCCAGCCAGGAAGGCAAGATCGTCTTCGAAATGCCGCAGACCCTGGAGAACGCCAACGGCGAAACTCTGGTTGTCGGCCGCAACATGAAGCTGATCATCCAGGACGAGCACGGCGAAGAGCGCGCCAGCCACAAGCTGGGCTACGGCTCCAAGCTGTTCGTCAAGGAAGGCCAGCAGGTCAAACGCGGCGACAAGCTGTTCGAATGGGACCCCTACACCCTGCCGATCATCGCCGAGAAGCCGGGTACTGCGAAGTATGTCGACCTGGTCTCGGGCCTGGCTGTCCGCGACGAGACCGACGAAGCCACCGGCATGACCCAGAAGATCGTGATCGACTGGCGTGCGGCTCCGAAGGGCTCCGAACTGAAGCCGGAGATCATTCTGGTCGACGAGGGCGGCGAACCGGTGCGCAGCGATGCGGGCAACCCGCTGACCTACCCGATGTCCGTGGACGCCATCCTGTCGGTCGAAGACGGCCAGCAGATCATGGCAGGCGACGTTGTTGCGCGTATTCCGCGTGAAGGCGCCAAGACCAAGGACATTACCGGTGGTCTGCCGCGCGTTGCGGAACTGTTCGAAGCCCGCCGTCCGAAGGATCACGCGATCATCGCCGAAATCGATGGTTACGTGCGCTTCGGCCGCGACTACAAGAACAAGCGCCGCATCTCGATCGAGCCCAGCGACGAGTCGATGGAGCCCGTCGAATACATGGTGCCCAAGGGCAAGCACATTCCGGTTCAGGAAGGTGATTTTGTCCAGAAGGGCGACTACATCATGGACGGCAACCCGGCGCCGCATGACATCCTGTCCATCATGGGTGTCGAGGCACTGGCGAACTACATGATCGACGAGGTCCAGGACGTCTACCGCCTGCAGGGTGTGAAGATCAACGACAAGCACATCGAGGTGATCGTCCGCCAGATGCTGCAGAAGTGGGAGATCTCCGACTCCGGCGACACCACGCTGCTGAAAGGCGAGCACGTGGACAAGCAGGAGTTCGACACCGCCAACGAGAAGGCGATTGCCCGCGGCAAGCGCCCGGCGCAAGGCGAACCGATCCTGCTCGGCATCACCAAGGCGTCGCTGCAGACCCGCTCCTTCATCTCGGCGGCCTCCTTCCAGGAGACCACCCGGGTTCTCACCGAGGCCTCGGTGCAGGGCAAGAGGGACAAGCTGGTCGGCCTCAAGGAGAACGTCATCGTGGGCCGCCTGATCCCGGCCGGCACCGGCGGCGCCACCCAGCGGGTGCGCCAGATCGCCCAGGGTCGCGACAACGTGGTGCTGGAAGCCCGCCGCGAGGAAGCCGAAGCCGCTGCAGCCCTGGCCGCACCGGTGATGGACGAGGACGCGATGGGCGGCGACGACCTGGATATCCTGGTCGAAACCCCGGAAAGCCGCGACTAAGCCGCGTCATCAGACAAACTGAAAAGCCCCCGCATCCCCGATGCGGGGGCTTTTTCCTGTTCGCGTCCGGGGGTATCTGTTGCCGGGGCAGGGAGGGCGCAGCAATGGACAGCACGCGGCAGGCAACGTTTAAGGCGCGGCAATGACCCCCAATCAGACCGGGGCGCTGCTGATGACCGCGGCGATGGCGGCCTATACTTTCAACGACGCGCTGATAAAGCTGACGGGCGGGGCGCTGCCGCTGCCGCAGATCCTGACCATCCGCGGCATTGCCGCCAGTGCTCTGATCTATCTCCTGGCCCTGCGGCTGGGCGGTCTCCGCCTGCGGCTGCCGGGCCGGGCCTGGGGCATGATCGGCTTGCGCTGCGCCTCCGAGGTGGCGGCCACCTATCTGTTCCTGACCGCGCTGATGGTGATGCCGATTGCCAATGTCACGGCGGTTTTGCAGGTGCTGCCGCTGACCGTGACCCTAGGCGCCGCGCTGGTCCTGGCAGAGCCGGTGGGCTGGCGCCGGCTGGCGGCGATTGCCGCGGGCTTTGCAGGCATGCTGCTGATCGTGCGCCCGGGGCCGGACGGGTTCAGCGAGGGCAGCCTTTATGCGCTGGCGTCGGTCGCCTGCATCACCGCCCGCGACCTCGTCACCCGCCGGATGCCGCCCGAGGTGCCGTCGATGACCGTGACCCTCTCCGCTTCGCTGGCGGTGCTGGCCTTCGGGCTGGCGTCCTCCGCAGCGGTGGACTGGCAGCCGATGGGCAGCCGTGAATGGCTGGCCCTGCTGGGCGCGGCGCTGTTCATCTTTGCCGGATACCTGTGCTCGGTGATGACCATGCGGGTGGGCGAGATCGCGGCAATTGCGCCGTTCCGCTACAGCGGGCTTCTCTGGGCGCTGATCCTGGGCTGGCTGGTGTTCGGCGAATGGCCCGATCTGCTGACAATCGCCGGGGCCTCCATCGTGGCCGCAGCCGGCATCTTCACGCTCTACCGGGAACGCCGGCAGGCCCGCCGGCTGCGCGGCTGAGGCGGCTCAGCCGCTGCCAAAGACGTCCTTGACCCGGGCCTCCCGGATCGCAAAACGGGCTTCGAAGGCGCCCGCCAGCTCTGGCGTCAGCGGCTCCAGCGCCGGGCCGCCTGCCATATCGCGCGAGTCGTTGAACCGGTTGCGGGTGCGCACGAACATCGGCGCGTCGGTCACCGTGACAGTCGGCATGAAGCGGTTGATCTTGTGGTGAGCGAAATTCATGATCGTCAGCGGGCAGCCGCCGCGCACATGCATGCCCAGGGCGGGGACCACATAAGGAAAAACGCCCTCCGCCGCACAAATCCCCTCCGCCCCGGCCTCCGCCAGGTAGCCGCGGTTGAAGTCGAACGCCACGCTGCGGTTTTTGCTCAGCAGCCCCTGGCAATCTCCGGCTGCCGCGCGCAGCCGTTCGACAAAATCCACCGACACGGCATCGTCGTCATCGTGGCGGAACTGCAGGCAGGGCTGGTCCGGATCCCGGCGGGCGCTGTTGAGGATCTCTTTCATCACCTCGCGGTGGCGGCGCGGCGGCTCGGCGCGGATCTGCACCTGCGGCATGTCCGCGGTCAGGTCGTGCAGCCGGTCGCGGTCTCCGCGCGGCAGGCTGTCGCCGGTGACCACGATCAGGGTGAAATCCTGGTCGGTCTGTTCCCGCAGGCAGGGCAGGGCGATGGTTTCCAGCAGCCGGAACCGCTCCTCCATCCGCTCGGCGTCATACAGATAGGCGATGCGCTCTTCGATTGTTTCATGTTCCACCTGAAACCCGCCGATCGCCGGGTAGGAGAACCGGCACAGCCCGATAACCTGCATTCTGAAATCCGTTTCGTGACAATGGCGCTGGCGGCAACTATGGGGGTCGCGCGGGACCCTGGCAAGCGTCCGCGCGGCAGCCCGCCCGCTGCGGGCAGGCCGGGACAGGCCGGGGCAGGGGCTGCCAGACCGGCTGCTGTTGACAACCTGCGCGACTCCCCATATATGCCCGGCTATCCGGCACCCGGAGCATGTCTCCACAAGCCGAATTCAAAATTGCAGTGGCTCAAGGCCTGGGCACTTTTATCACCCTGGCCCTCTGTAAACTCACCGCGTCGTCTCACCTCGGTACGGGAGCGATTGCGGTTTTTGCGCTTGTGGACGCATAAGTGCAGCGAAATCACCCGCACGCGCCGGCGTGCATGACAAGTTGCTAAACGGGGAATACCTGAATGCCAACGATCCAGCAGCTGATCCGCAAGCCGCGTCAGCCGAAACGCAAAGTTTCGAAGTCCCAGCACCTCGAGCAGTGCCCGCAGAAGCGCGGCGTCTGCACCCGCGTGTACACCACCACTCCGAAGAAGCCGAACTCCGCGATGCGGAAAGTTGCGAAGGTGCGCCTGACCAACGGTTTCGAAGTGATCTCCTACATCCCCGGTGAAAGCCACAACCTTCAGGAACACTCCGTGGTTCTGATCCGCGGCGGCCGGGTAAAAGACCTTCCGGGTGTCCGTTACCACATCCTGCGCGGTGTTCTGGATACCCAGGGCGTCAAAGACCGTAAGCAGCGCCGCTCGAAGTACGGCGCGAAGCGTCCTAAGTAAGAAGGAGAGAGCGAGATGTCCCGTCGTCACGCCGCAGAGAAGCGCGAAGTCCTGCCCGACGCCAAGTTCGGCGACCGCGTTCTGACCAAATTCATGAACAACCTGATGATCGACGGCAAGAAGTCGGTCGCAGAGCGTATTGTCTACAACGCGTTTGACCGCGTTGAGAGCAAGATCAAGCGCGCTCCGGTTGAAGTCTTCCACGAAGCTCTGGACAACATCAAACCGTCCGTCGAGGTCCGCTCCCGCCGTGTGGGCGGTGCGACCTACCAGGTTCCGGTTGAAGTCCGCCCCGAGCGCCGCGAAGCGCTGGCCATCCGCTGGCTGATCGCTGCCGCACGCAACCGCAACGAAAACACCATGGAAGAGCGCCTCGCAGGCGAGCTGATGGACGCTGTCCAGTCCCGTGGCACCGCGGTGAAGAAGCGCGAAGACACCCACAAGATGGCAGAGGCCAACAAAGCCTTCTCCCATTATCGCTGGTAAGCTAGAGGACATAGACCTATGGCACGCGAATATCCCCTCGACCTGTACCGTAACTTCGGTATCATGGCGCACATCGACGCAGGTAAAACCACCTGCTCCGAGCGCATCCTGTATTACACCGGCAAATCCCACAACATCGGTGAGGTGCACGACGGTGCAGCCACCATGGACTGGATGGAGCAGGAGCAGGAACGCGGCATCACCATCACTTCGGCTGCGACCACCACCTTCTGGGAGCGCACCGAGGACGGCAAGACCGCTGACACCCCGAAGCACCGCCTGAACATCATCGACACCCCCGGCCACGTTGACTTCACCATCGAAGTCGAGCGTTCGCTGGCGGTTCTCGACGGTGCCGTTTGCGTTCTCGACGCCAACGCCGGTGTTGAGCCGCAGACCGAAACCGTGTGGCGTCAGGCTGACCGCTACAAGGTTCCGCGCATGGTGTTCGTCAACAAGATGGACAAGATCGGCGCGGACTTCTTCAACTGCGTCCGCATGATCGAAGACCGCACCGGCGCCCGCGCGGTTCCGGTTGGCATTCCGATCGGCGCAGAAACCGAGCTGGAAGGCCTGATCGACCTGGTCACCATGAAAGAGTGGCTGTGGCAGGGTGAAGACCTGGGCGCCTCCTGGGTCCACGCCGAGATCCGCGACGAGCTCAAGGACATGGCCGAAGAGTGGCGCGGCAAGATGATCGAGGCCGCCGTCGAAGAAGACGACGACGCCATGGAAGCCTACCTGGAAGGCGAAGAGCCCGACGTGCCGACCCTGCGCAAGCTGCTGCGCAAGGGCACCCTGGCGCTGCACTTCGTTCCGGTTCTGGGCGGTTCCGCGTTCAAGAACAAAGGTGTGCAGCCGCTGCTGAACGCCGTGATCGACTATCTGCCCAGCCCGCTGGACGTTGTCGACTACATGGGCTTCAAGCCGGGCGACGAGACCGAAGAGCGTAACATCGCCCGCCGCGCGGACGACAACATGCCCTTCGCAGGCCTGGCGTTCAAAATCATGAACGACCCGTTCGTCGGCTCCCTGACCTTCACCCGGATCTACTCCGGCGTGATGAACAAGGGCGACACCCTGCTGAACTCGACCAAGGGAAAGAAAGAGCGCGTTGGCCGGATGATGATGATGCACTCGAACAACCGTGAGGAAATCACGGAAGCGTTCGCAGGCGACATTATCGCGCTGGCAGGCCTGAAGGACACCACCACCGGTGACACCCTCTGCGCCGTCAACGACCCGGTTGTTCTGGAAACCATGACCTTCCCCGATCCGGTGATCGAGATCGCGGTTGAGCCGAAAACCAAGGCCGACCAGGAGAAGATGTCCCAGGGTCTGGCCCGTCTGGCCGCCGAAGACCCGTCCTTCCGCGTCGAGACCGACATCGAGTCCGGTCAGACCATCATGAAGGGCATGGGCGAACTTCACCTGGACATCCTGGTGGACCGCCTCAAGCGCGAGTTCAAGGTTGAGGCGAACATCGGTGCGCCGCAGGTGGCCTACCGCGAGACCATCTCCAAAGAGGTCGAGCATTCCTACACCCACAAGAAACAGTCGGGTGGTTCGGGCCAGTTCGCCGAGGTGAAACTGATCATCTCCCCGACAGAGCCGGGCGAAGGCTACTCCTTCGAATCCCGTATCGTCGGCGGTGCGGTTCCGAAGGAATACATCCCGGGCGTCGAAAAAGGCATCCAGTCGGTCATGGACTCCGGTCCGCTGGCAGGCTTCCCGGTGATCGACTTCAAGGTTGCCCTGATCGACGGTAAGTTCCACGACGTGGACTCCTCGGTTCTGGCCTTTGAAATCGCCGCCCGCATGGGCATGCGCGAAGGCATGCGCAAGGCTGGCGCGAAACTGCTCGAGCCGGTGATGAAGGTTGAAGTGATCACCCCGGAAGAATACACCGGCGGCATCATCGGCGACCTGACCTCCCGCCGCGGCCAGGTGTCCGGCCAGGAGAACCGCGGCAACGCCATCGCCATCGACGCTTTCGTGCCGCTGGCCAACATGTTCGGCTACATCAACACCCTGCGTTCGATGAGCTCGGGCCGCGCCCAGTTCACCATGCAGTTCGATCACTACGATCCGGTGCCGCAGAACATCTCGGAAGAGATCCAGGCGAAATACGCGTAAGCGTCAGAAAATAAGGGGGCTCGCAGGTGGTGCGGGCCTCCCTCGAAGCAAAAGGAGGCCATCATGGCTAAGGAAAAGTTTGAACGTAATAAACCGCACGTCAACATCGGCACCATCGGCCACGTTGACCACGGCAAGACCACGCTGACCGCAGCGATCACCAAATACTTTGGTGACTTCAAAGCCTACGACCAGATCGACGGCGCACCGGAAGAAAAAGCCCGCGGCATCACCATCTCGACCGCGCACGTCGAGTATGAGACCGAAGCGCGCCACTATGCGCACGTCGACTGCCCCGGCCACGCCGACTACGTCAAGAACATGATCACCGGCGCGGCCCAGATGGACGGCGCGATCCTGGTTGTGAACGCAGCCGACGGCCCGATGCCGCAGACCCGCGAGCACATCCTGCTGGGCCGCCAGGTTGGCATCCCGAAGATGGTCGTGTTCATGAACAAGGTTGACCAGGTCGACGACGAAGAGCTGCTGGAGCTCGTCGAAATGGAAATCCGCGAGCTGCTGTCGTCCTACGACTACCCGGGCGACGATATCCCGATCATCGCGGGTTCCGCGCTGGCGGCGATGGAAGGCCGTGATCCGGAAATCGGCGAAGAGAAGATCAAGGCGCTGATGGCGGCTGTCGACGAATACATCGACACCCCCGCACGTGCGGTTGACCAGCCGTTCCTGATGCCGATCGAAGACGTGTTCTCGATCTCCGGCCGCGGCACCGTTGTGACCGGCCGTGTGGAGCGTGGCGTGATCAACGTGGGCGACTCGATCGAGATCGTCGGCATCCGCGACACCCAGACCACCACCTGCACCGGTGTGGAAATGTTCCGCAAGCTGCTGGACCGCGGTGAAGCGGGCGACAACATCGGCGCGCTGCTGCGCGGCATCGACCGTGAAGGCGTTGAGCGCGGCCAGGTTCTGTGCGCGCCGAAATCGGTGAAGCCGCACACCAAGTTCGAAGCCGAAGCCTATATCCTGACCAAGGAAGAAGGCGGCCGCCACACCCCGTTCTTCGCGAACTACCGTCCGCAGTTCTACTTCCGCACCACCGACGTGACCGGCACCGTGACCCTGCCGGAAGGCACCGAGATGGTGATGCCGGGCGACAACCTGAAGTTCGGCGTTGAGCTGATCGCGCCGATCGCGATGGAAGACGGCCTGCGCTTCGCCATCCGCGAAGGCGGCCGCACCGTCGGCGCTGGTGTTGTTTCCAAAATCATCGAGTGATTTTGGAAACGGTGGCGGCAGGCGGTTTTCCGCAGGAAAACCGCTGAGAGCCACACGGTTCTGATCTAAGAGAGGGCCGCCTTCGGGCGGCCCTTTTCTTTTGGAATAACGCCTGAACAGGGCAGGGACCGGCCAGGGGCCGGAGGCCGTCTTGCAAAAGCTCCAGTGGAGCTTTTGAGGCCACAGGGAGCGCCAGCTCCGGGTGCGATGCTAATCGCGCCCGCCCTCCGGGCTGGCCGGGCGCGGCCCGAACGCGGGGCGTCCGGGCGGTCTTATCCAGTTTTGGCTTGAATAGTTGCGGTGAATCCCATGACGTTTCACCGGTCAACCTAGCCGGGGAAATCTGATGAATGAAATTACAGTAGGCCTTCTCAGCCTAGTCGTTTCGACCGTTACAGCCAACGTTGCGGTGCCTTGGCTTACTCGGCGCCAGCAAACAAAAGAGGCTAAAGAACAGTTGCTTCTCAGGATGCTGAATAGTTGGTTAACTCCAGCTAACCCTGAGTACCAAGCGGCTGTCTCCTCCATAGAGGTAGTTTTCTCTGACAGCCCGAATGTCTTGAGGAAGCGGGATTCTCTGATCGCACATGTAAGTAATGAAGCCGCGGAGCGACAAAACAGCCGCATTTTTGACGATGCGGCGAGAGAAAAGCAGGCAGAGTTGCTTGCGGCTATGGGCGAAGCATCAGGCATCAAGATGGATGACAAACAACTCTTGCAGGCCGCGTACTTGACGAAGGCATTTGTCCGGCGGGAGGAGTTGCTGCATGAGGCTTTCGCGTCGTGGCCGCGTATCGCGCAATCACTGGAAGAGGCGAATGCAAATACTCAAAGGATTATTGAGGCAGCGAGCGCCGAAGGGGGAAAGAACAATTAACTTCTTGTTCCCAGATGCTATCGAAATTCTTTTCCTTGCTCTCCGACATTCCCTAGCAAGTGTCGGGCAGGCAATCTACCCGCCGTAAGGTACCCTCTACCAATCCTAACAACCCCCAAACGCACCGCTCTCCCCAGACGCAACCGTTTCGCGGCGAAACCCCTTGCCACTAGGGCCCGCAGGGCGTATAGGGCGCAAGTTCGCTGATGCGAATAGGGGCGGGATGATTCCCGCCTTTTGGGTTCGATGAGGGATTGCGGTGAGCGCAGGCCCTCCTCTCAACCCCAACGCCTAGAATAAGGCTATACGATGCAAAGCCAAAACATCCGTATCCGGCTGAAGGCATTTGACTACCGCGTGCTGGATGCCAGCACCCAGGAAATCGTCAACACTGCCAAGCGGACCGGCGCCCAAGTGCGCGGCCCGATCCCGCTGCCGAACAAGATCGAGAAATTCACTGTTCTGCGTGGCCCCCACGTTGACAAGAAATCCCGCGACCAGTTCGAGATCCGCACCCACAAGCGCCTTCTCGATATTGTCGACCCGACCCCGCAGACCGTGGACGCGCTGATGAAGCTCGACCTGGCCGCCGGCGTCGACGTCGAAATCAAGCTGCAGTCGTAAGATCGGAGGGTATAGATTATGCGTTCCGGTATTATCGCAAAGAAAGTCGGCATGACCCGGCTGTTCATGGAAGACGGCAAGCAGATCCCTGTGACCGTTCTCCACCTTGACGGCCTGCAGGTTGTTGCGCAGCGCACCGAGGAAAAAGACGGCTACACCGCCGTTCAGCTGGGTGCAGGCACCGCCAAGGCAAAGCGCACGTCGCAAGCCATGCGCGGCCATTTCGCAGCTGCCAAGGTTGAGCCCAAGCGCAAGCTGGTCGAATTCCGCGTCCCCGCTGACGCGCTGATCGAAGTCGGCGCCGAAATCTCGGCCGAACACTTCCTGGCTGGCCAGAAAGTGGACGTGACCGGCACCTCGATCGGTAAAGGTTTCGCCGGTGCCATGAAGCGGCACAACTTCGGCGGCCTGCGCGCCTCGCACGGTGTGTCGATCTCGCACCGTTCGCACGGTTCGACCGGTCAGTGTCAGGACCCGGGCAAGGTCTTCAAAGGCAAGAAAATGGCCGGCCACATGGGCGCAGCCCGCGTGACCACCCAGAACCTGGAAGTGGTGAAAACCGACGCCGAGCGCGGCCTGGTCTTCATCAAGGGCGCCGTTCCGGGCCCGAAATCCGGCTGGGTTACCGTCAAGGATGCCGTGAAGAAGAAAGCCCCCGAGGGTCTGCCTTTCCCGGCCGGTCTGAAAACTGCGGAAGCTTCCGCGGAAGGTGGTGAAGCATGAAACTTGACGTGATCAAACTCGACGGCGGCAAGGCTGGCGACATCGAGCTGTCCGAAGACCTGTTCGGCCTGGAGCCGCGTGCGGACATCCTGCACCGCGTGGTCCGCTGGCAGCGCAACAACGCGCAGCAGGGCACCCACAAGGTGAAGACCCGCTCGGAGACCTCCTACTCGACCAAGAAGATCTACCGCCAGAAGGGCACCGGCGGCGCACGCCACGGTGACCGCAACGCGCCGATCTTCCGCAAGGGCGGCATCTACAAGGGCCCCGTTGTCCGGTCGCACGGCCACGAGCTGACCAAGAAGTTCCGCAAGCTGGGCCTGCGCCACGCGCTGTCCGCCAAAGCAAAAGCGGGCGAGCTGGTCATCATCGAGGATGCAGCAGCCGAAGGCAAAACCGCAGCTCTGGCCAAGCAGGTGAAAAACCTGGGCTGGAAACGCGCGCTGATCATCGACGGCGCAGCGGTCAACGAAGGCTTCCTGCAAGCGTCGCGCAACATCGAAGGCCTGGATATCCTGCCGACGATGGGTGCAAACGTCTATGACATCCTGAAGCGTGACACCCTGGTGATCACCAAGGCAGGTGTCGAAGCACTGGAGGCTCGTCTGAAATGAGCGTGAAGGCAGAACACTACGATGTGATCCGCAAGCCGATCATCACCGAGAAATCCACCATGGCGTCCGAAAACGGCGCAGTGGTATTCGAGGTGGCAATCGACTCCAACAAGCCGATGATCAAGGAAGCTGTCGAAGCTCTCTTTGGCGTCAAGGTGAAAGCGGTCAACACCACCGTCACCAAGGGCAAGGTCAAGCGTTTCCGCGGCCAGATGGGCCGCCGCAAGGACGTGAAAAAAGCCTATGTGACCCTGGAAGAAGGCAACACCATCGACGTGTCCACCGGACTCTGAGATCTGCCTTTTTGACAAGATGGAGAGGCCCTCGCGCAAGCGGGGGCCTTTTGCGTTGGGGCAGGGGGCTTGTGGGGCATGGCAGGGTCCTAAAGGCAGCTTTGCCTCAAGGTATAACCGCTGCCGGTTAAGATCCGCGAAGCCCTGCGTGCGGCGGGTGCGCAACGGAGCTGCCGCTTCAAAGTGGCCGCAAGGTGTTGGAGGAACCCGGGAGGTCGTTTATAGGGGCTTAGCTGTTGCCCTCGGGTGCATCTATCCTGAAAGTAGATCTGCGCGGTTTCATAGCGCTCTACTTCGAGGTGATTATGGAAGAAGATTTTGTCCTAGATTATGATGCAAAGGCTCCAGCACCGTTAGACCCACACGTCGCGAACGTTTGGCTGAGATCCAGGGCAAATCGGTTTTCTGACGGCTTCGATTTAGAGGTTTCTGCAAGTTTTGGAGAGGAAGTTATTACCCTTGACCTGCCCCCCGCTGGTCCCTCGTTCATGAGGAGAGTCTGCGGGTTTGGTTTTGGTAATCGTCGGTCTCGGGCTTGGCAAGCGCGGCAGGCGCGGAGCCCTCAAATAGCTCAAGCGCCTGCCGCGCTTGCATTGGCGTTCTGTTCCCCAGCGAAGAATGCGGCCTGACGTTGTTGTAATCGTAGCGCCACAGCGCCAGCTTGCGGCGGGCATCGTCCAGGGTATCGAACAGCTCTTCATTGAGAAGCTCGTCCCGCAGGCTGCCGTTGAATGACTCGATAAAGGCATTCTGCTGCGGTTTTCCGGGGTCGATGTAATGCCAATCCACCCCGTTCCTGTCGGCCCATTTCAGGATTGCCTGGCTGGTGAATTCCGTCCCGTTGTCGCTGACAATGCAAGCGGGTTTTCCGTAGATCCGGACGAGCGCGTCCAGCTCCCGGGCAACGCGCTCTCCTGAAATGCTGGTGTCTGCCGCCAGGCACAGGTTTTCCCGGCAGCAGTCGTCATTCACGGCCAGGATGCGAAACTTCCGCGCCGCGCCGAAGCTGTCTGCCAGGAAATCCAGGGACCAGCGCTGGTTGGGCTGTGTGGCTTCGGGCATCGGCGTTCTCGAGCCCCGGGCGCGTTTGCGGCCCCGCCGCCGTTTCACTGCAAGACCCTCCTCCCGGTAGAGGCGGTAAAGCTTTTTGTGGTTCATGATCATGCCTTTTCGCTCAAGCAGCACGCCGATCCGCCGGTAGCCGAACCGGCGGCGTTTGCCAGCGATCTCCTTCATCTCCTGGCGGATCTCAGGATGGTCCGGCGGGCGTTCGCGCCGGACCGTCTTGGGGTCGACACCGACAAGCCGGCAGGCCCTGCGCTGCGAGATGTCATGATCCCGCATTGCATTGAGCGCTGCCTCTCGCCGCTCTTTCGGTGTCGTCAGCTTTTTCCCAGCAGGTCTTTCAAAACCACGTTGTCGAGCATCGTGTCTGCCAGCAGCCGCTTCAGCTTGGCATTCTCATCTTCCAGCGCTTTCAGCCGCGCCGCCTCCGATACCTCCATGCCGCCATACTTGGACTTCAGCTTGTAAAAGGTCGCCGGGCTCAGCCCATGCCGGCGGCACACCTCCGCCGTCGGCATCCCGGCTTCCTGCTCTTTGATCATCCCGATGATTTGCGCCTCGGTGTAACGGCTCTTACGCATTCGTCTGCTCCTACATAGGTTGGGCAGACTCTACATCATGGTGAGGGATTTCGCGGGGGGCAGGTCACCCTCGAGGGGGAGGACTTTTCTCTTTCTGTGTTCTTTGCCTTGAAGCGGGCCTCTATCGACCTCCACTTTAAGAACTGCCAACCCGCCGAGTTGTACGAGTATCCTACCGAGGAGTATCGACGGGAAGACGTGACAAAACTCTCAGAGCAAAATGTTCGCGGGGGTGGCATGGAGGCTAACGCTCGTTCTTTACGGGAAATTCCCAGCGCATCTGCAACGGTGAAGATTGGGGGCAACGTGCAAAGGGAAAAGCAGTCGACCGAGACAAGAGCAATTACGAGGCTATGGAAACCTGTCGGCCTTACAACAATTCAAGTGAATGGATACGGTGCAAAACTAGATGGCGAGGCCGTATCAAATGTGAAGAGGTGGTTCGTCAAACCAGATACGTCCAAGGACTTTTCGGCAATCGTTGCAATACTTTCGACGAGAGCAAACTGGATTGAATTCGGACAGATACTAGATGACAGCACCGGCGGCGGTATTGGAAACAGGCTGAAGCGTTGGTTGAGGAGTAAGAAAAATCGAGACAGGGCGCTGTTTGACTTGTTGCTTCGAACGCTCGCGTCAAAGGGCCTTCAATCAGGGCAGGATAAGGACGCTACTTTAGCCATGCACATTCAGATTCTACGCAAGACAGCGGCGTTTTCAGACGCTGAAGAAAGACCGATGGTAATCCCCGGTCACCCAGCGACGAGAGCAATCGGTGTAGACTCTTCGCTAGTAAATGCTTTTCTCGATGGCAGCACTGACAATCGTGTCGAACTGCTTCGGGGGTTGGGCGTCCCTCGCGGAGATGTTGAGAGCGCTCTAATTTCTGGTGGCTCTAAACCAAAACGGAAGCTTGGCCCGCTGTTCAACGCAGGTAGTGCCCCCTTTACCGCCTTAGAGGCATTGAACTTTGTGCTCTCGTTTGAGGGGCCGATATCACCCTCGGAATGGGAAGAAGCCAATAAGAATAGAAGTCGCGCGGATCTAGCAGCGCTTGAGCTAATCGAGATTAAGGACGGGTTAATACACTCATGCGTGAAAGATGGAACCGATGCGGAAGTGGCTCTTCGGCATGCAGCAATGAGAGCGCCAATGCTGCAAAAAACTCGGGAACTTCTCTTAGAAAAGCCCAATATCACTAGTATTCAAATCGGAGAAGAGTTGCGAAAAGAGTTCAATAGAAACTATAATAGCGAGGCTTCGAAGTTGCGTGTCGGCGGCGCTATGCGACGTTGGGCAATTTGGCTAGAGCCGCACTTGGTTGAACCCGACGCTGTTGGCCGTACAGCTTCTCTTCGGGTGTCTGCTACTTCAAAAACCGCGCGCCGCGGAGCGCCGAGTTTAGCTACTTCGCAGAACATTGAACGTGCACAAGCAGCACTTGATGCAGGGCAAAGACCTGAAGATGTCGCGAAGATGATTGGCATTTCCCGAGCGTCCATCTACTTATGGGATAAGAAGGGACTTATTAGTTTTACTAGGCGGGCAAAATAGAAAGACGCACGTTGTGCCATTGCCACCCTCCCGACTCTCTGCTAAGCACCGCCCATCCTGCAGACCCCGGATTCGTTCCGGGGTCGTTACGTTTGTCAGGATGTTCGAACCTGGGACCTTCGGGGCCCTATAACTCAGGCACCTACGGGGGCCTTAAACATAGCGGGTCCAAAGACAAGAACCTAAGGGCCTGCACGCTAAACGGAAGACAGAAAGCATGGCACTCAAGTCGTATAAGCCGACGACGCCGGGCCAGCGTGGGCTGGTTCTGATCGACCGTTCGGAGCTTTGGAAAGGGCGTCCGGTCAAATCCCTCACTGAGGGCCTGACCAAATCGGGCGGCCGGAACAACACCGGACGGATCACTGCACGCCGCCGTGGCGGCGGCGCAAAGCGCCTCTACCGGATCGTTGACTTCAAACGGAACAAATTTGATGTAGCGGCCACCGTTGAGCGGATCGAATACGACCCGAACCGGACCGCATTCATCGCGCTGATCAAATACGAAGACGGCGAGCAAGCCTACATCCTGGCGCCGCAGCGTCTGGCTGTCGGCGACAAGGTCGTCGCGTCTGCAAAAGCCGACATCAAGCCGGGCAACGCAATGCCGTTCTCGGGCATGCCGATCGGTACCATCGTTCACAACATCGAAATGAAGCCCGGCAAAGGCGGCCAGATCGCCCGTGCAGCCGGTACTTACGCTCAGTTCGTTGGCCGTGACGGCGGTTACGCCCAGATCCGCCTGTCCTCGGGCGAACTGCGCCTGGTGCGTCAGGAATGCATGGCCACCGTCGGTGCCGTGTCGAACCCGGACAACTCGAACCAGAACTTCGGTAAAGCCGGCCGTATGCGCCACAAGGGCAAGCGTCCCTCCGTGCGTGGTGTCGTGATGAACCCGATCGACCACCCCCACGGCGGTGGTGAAGGCCGGACCTCCGGCGGGCGCCACCCGGTGACCCCCTGGGGCAAACCGACCAAGGGCAAACGGACCCGCAACAAAAACAAGGCGTCGCAGAAGCTTATCATCCGCTCGCGCCACGCCAAGAAGAAAGGCCGCTAATCCATGGCACGTTCCGTATGGAAAGGCCCCTTCGTTGATGCTTACGTCCTGAAAAAGGCCGAAGCAGCGCGTGAATCGGGCCGCAATGAAGTGATCAAGATCTGGTCGCGCCGTTCCACCATCCTGCCGCAGTTCGTCGGCCTGACCTTTGGTGTCTACAACGGCAAGAAGCACATCCCTGTCAACGTCTCGGAAGACATGATCGGTCAGAAGTTCGGTGAGTACTCGCCGACCCGCACCTATTATGGCCATGCCGCTGACAAAAAAGCGAAGCGGAAGTAAGTCATGGGTAAGGAAAAGAATCCCCGCCGCGTGGCAGACAACGAAGCAATGGCAAAACTGCGCATGCTCCGTACCTCGCCGCAGAAACTGAACCTGGTGGCGCAGATGATCCGCGGCAAGAAAGTCGAGAAGGCGCTGACCGACCTGACGTTCTCCAACAAGCGGATCGCGCAGGACGTGAAGAAATGCCTTCAGTCCGCCATCGCGAATGCTGAAAACAACCACAACCTGGACGTCGATGAACTGATCGTCGCCGAGGCATGGGTTGGCAAGAACCTGACCATGAAGCGCGGCCGTCCGCGGGCTCGTGGCCGGTTCGGCAAAATCCTGAAGCCGTTCGCGGAGATCACCATCAAGGTGCGTCAAGTTGAGGAGCAAGCCTAATGGGTCAGAAAGTCAATCCGATCGGCATGCGCCTGCAGGTGAACCGCACCTGGGACAGCCGCTGGTACGCCGACACCAAAGACTACGGTGATCTGCTGCTCGAGGACATCAAAATCCGCGAGTTCATCAAGGAAGAGTGCAAGCAGGCAGGTGTTGCGCGCGTGATCATCGAGCGCCCGCACAAGAAATGCCGCGTCACCATCCACACCGCCCGTCCGGGCGTCATCATCGGCAAGAAAGGCGCGGACATCGAAGTCCTGCGCAAGAAGCTGGCGAAGATGACCGACTCCGAGCTGCACCTCAACATCGTTGAAGTGCGCAAGCCGGAACTGGACGCTCAGCTGGTCGGCGAGTCCATCGCCCAGCAGCTGGAGCGCCGTGTGTCCTTCCGCCGCGCCATGAAGCGTGCGGTTCAGAACGCCATGCGCATGGGCGCCCTGGGTATCCGGGTGAACGTCGCTGGCCGTCTGGGCGGAGCGGAAATCGCGCGTACCGAATGGTACCGTGAGGGCCGCGTGCCGCTGCACACCCTGCGTGCCGACATCGATTACGCACACTCCGAAGCGATGACCCCCTACGGGATCATCGGGATCAAGGTCTGGATCTTCAAAGGCGAGATCATGGAGCACGATCCTTCGGCGCGTGACCGTAAAGCACAAGAAATCCAGGACGGCCCTGCACCCCGTGGTGCCGGTGGCGGCCGTCGCTAAGGAGGATTTGAGATGCTTCAGCCAAAGCGCACTAAATTCCGCAAAATGCATAAGGGCCGTATCCACGGTCTGGCAAAAGGCGGTTCCGACCTGAACTTCGGCACCTATGGCCTGAAGGCAACCCAGCCTGAGCGTGTGACTGCACGCCAGATCGAGGCTGCCCGCCGCGCCATGACCCGCCACATGAAACGTCAGGGCCGTGTCTGGATCCGTATCTTCCCGGACACTCCGGTGACCTCGAAGCCGACCGAAGTCCGTATGGGTAAAGGTAAAGGCTCCGTGGACTACTGGGCAGCCAAGGTTAAGCCTGGCCGCGTGATGTTCGAGATCGACGGCGTCAGCGATGAAATCGCCCGCGAGGCCCTGCGCCTGGCGGCGATGAAACTGCCGGTCAAGACCCGCGTCGTGGTCCGCGAAGACTGGTAAGTTTCGCGACTGCCAAGAGATTGAAGCCCCTGCCGGGACACCGGCGGGGGCTTTTTCGTTTCGGACAGCTGCATGAGGCGACGGGGGCAGACAGGCCTTCTGCGCGGCTTTGGCCGCTTTGCTGCCCCTTGCCGTAAAGCCGCGCCTGATGCACACTTGCAGGCGGAGGAGGGATGTCCGTTTCACCGCTGGGTCTTTCGCCAAACAGGCCAGCGCGGTGCCATGCTTTGGGAGGAGTGTGTCATGACGTCCAAGACCGCAGGGTCCACGCCCCCGGACAATCTCAGACCGCCGCCGCAGGCCGTGCCCAAGGTCAACAAGGTGACTGCGGGCGATATCGCCGCGGCGCTGAAGGCCGGTTTGGCCGACTTCCGCGCGCACCCTTTCATGAGCGGCTTTTTCGGCCTGTTCTATGCGGTTTTCGGGATTCTGTTTGTCTGGTGCCTGGTCTGGCTCGGCGCGATCTGGATGATCATTCCCGCCGCTGTCGGCTTTCCGCTGGTCGCGCCCTTCGCCGCCGCGGGGCTGTATGAAATGTCCCGCCGCCGGCAGAGGGGAGAGAGTTTCGGCTGGTCCGCCATCCTCACCGTGGCGGCCAATCAGCGCAAACGCGAAATGGGCTGGATGGCCTTTGTCACCCTGTTCATTTTCTGGGTGTGGATTTACCAGGTCCGGCTTTGGCTGGCGATTATCCTCAAGGATGCCTCCTTCTCGGATTTTTACGGGTTTTGGAACACGGTATTCTTCACGCCGCAGGGCTGGACCTTCCTTGCGGTCGGCACCTGCGTGGGCGCCTTTCTGTCGGCAGTTCTGTTCTCGGTGACCGTCATCGCGATGCCCATGCTGCTGGACCGGGAAACCGATTTCGTGTCCGCCATGATCACATCCATCCGCGTCGTCACGGAAAACCCGGTGGTCATGCTCAGCTGGGCGGCGGTCATCTCCGCCGCCATGCTGCTGTCGCTGGTTCCGGCGTTTCTGGGCCTGATCTTCACCCTGCCGGTCCTTGGCCATGCCACATGGCACCTCTACCGGCGGGCCGTGCCGCCAGTGGAGGGGTGACCTGTCCAGCCACCCCCTTGCGCGGGCGTTCTATGCTGCCTGTGCAGCGGGTGCGCGTTCCGGTGCCGGCTCCGCACCGGCAGGGGCCGCGGGGTCCAGCCGGAAGCCGGCAATCGCCCGCGCCAGGTTGCCTGCCTCGTCGCGCAGCATCTGCCCGGCCGCCGCGGTTTCCTCCAGCATGGCGGCGCTGCGCTGGGAATCCTTGTCCAGCGCCTCGATCGCCGCGCTGACTTCGGAAATGCCGTTGGCCTGTTCGCTGGTGTTTTCCGCGATCTCGTTCACTTTATCCGCGGCCTGGGTGACGGTCTGCAGGATCACGGCCAGCGCCGCGCCCGCCTCATCCACCAATTCGACACCGCCGGTCACCTCGCCCTGGCTGCTGCTGATCAAGGCGCTGATTTCCTGCGCCGCGAGCGACGACCGCTGCGCCAGTGCCCGCACCTCTGAGGCGACGACAGCGAACCCGCGCCCGGCTTCGCCCGCGCGCGCGGCCTCCACCCCGGCGTTCAGCGCCAGCAGGTTGGTCTGGAACGCCACATCGTCAATCAGGCCGGTGATTTTGGAGATCGCGTCGGAGGACTCCTTGATGCGCTGCATGGCGGCGACGGTTTTTTCGGCAACCTCCCGGGTGGCTTCTGCCTTGGTCTTGGCGTCGTTGACGAACTGACGGGCGTCCTGCGCGCTGGCGGCGGTATCGTGGACGGTGTCGCGGATGGTTTGCAGCGCCGCCGCGGTCTGTTCCAGCGCCGCGGCAGAGGATTCGCCGCGTTGCGAGGCATCGGCCACCGCCGCGGCGATCTCCTGCGAGGTGTCGTTCAGCATCCTGCCGCTGCCGGCCAGCTGCCCGACCACATCCTCAAGGCTGCCCGCCAGGTTGTCGATGGCCCCGGCGATATTCTTGAACACGCCCTTCTGGCCTGCCGGCATCCGCTGGGTCAGGTCGCCCTCGGCAAGCGCGTCCAGCACCTTCAGAACATCGCCCAGGCCCTTGCCGGCCACGTCCCCGATGGCGTTCACGCCGCGGCCCAGACTGCCGTCCTGGCCGCCGTCGCCGGTGTCTGCGATCCGGCGCGAGAAATCGCCCTCGCCGCAGGCGGCGATCACTTCTGTGATCTCCCGGGTCAGCTGCTGCTTGGCGGCCTCGGCCTTGCGGAAGGCGCCGGCGGCCTGGGCAATCGCGGCAATCTCGCGGATGCCGGATTTAGGGATCTCCGGGGTGAAGTCGTTCTGCATCATCTTCTTCAGCACGGTATCTGTCTGCTTCAGCGGCCGGGCGATGCTGCGGGCCAGGAGCAGGGCCACCGCCACAAACAGGAGCGAGCCGCCGGTGCCCGCCCGCAGCGCGTTTGTCTGCGCCTCGGCGCTGACCGTCTCGCCGCGGGTCCACACCTGATCCAGCAGGGTGCGCACGTCCTCGTGGACGGCGGCCAGCAGCGGCTCGGCATCCGCATAATGGCCGGACACCTGCTTGCGCAGCTGCTGTTCGTTCAGCGATTCCTCCACATAGGCGGCAAAGGACGCCTGGTAGGCGCCGATCAGGCCCAGGATCTCTTTCTTCTGGGCGGCGCTGGTGTAATAGCTGGCCGGGAAGGCGCGGAACTCTTCCACGCGGGCGTTCAGCCGGTCCAGGTATTTCGGCGCCTGACGCATGATGAAGTCCTTCTCGTGCCGCCGCATCATCAGCATTTTCACCTGCATGACCGGCTGATCCAGCTTTTGCAGAGTGGCTTCGGCATTCTTGACCGCCGTGCGCAGCTGCCCTTCCAGGCCGCTGTTTTCATCCAGACCCAGCCGCGTGTTACTGCTGGCGAGCGCGATAAAGCTGGCCTCATAGGCGTCAATCGCGGCGCCGATGCCCTTGAGCTGCAGGGCGGTGCCGGAAAGTTCGGCCACCGAAGGCATCTGGCGCCCGAGAGCCGTATAGGTCGCTTTCATCCGGGTCATCGTCTCGGCATGGCGGGACAGGTATTTTTCATCGCGGCGCAGCAGAAAATCCTTTTCGGCGCGCCGGGCCTTCAGGAACTCAAGCTCGATCTTGTCGAGGTTCAGATAGATCTCCTCAATCCCGGCGACGCGCCGCTGCACGTCATCGCGCACGGCATGCGAATAGAGCAGCAGGCTGACCAGTGCGGCCATCAGGCCGCCTGCGAGAACGATGATGGAGAGGATCGCCGTGCTGACGGTAAGTTTTGATTTCATAGGACCTGGACCATTTCACTGAGACCTCTTGCAGAGGCGTTTTTGGTCGAGAGTGGACTTCATTCGTTAAATCAGCGTGAGTTTACCTGGCGTAACTTGCACTATTTCAACATGCTGACGGGTCTGCGGGCCGGGTTGAAACCGGCGGCGGTCCCGCGCCAGGCCCTCGCGCTTGGCTGCGGGTTGCGGTAAGACGCAGCCATGGCCCAGATTGAATCGCTCTTTGTGACCCGCCTTTACCGCGCGCAGCTGTCCGAATTCGGACCGTCGGTTGACGCGCAGGAACTGGAAAACTCCTGTCTTGTCATCGCCGGCGACGACGATGCCGGGCAGGACTGGTGCGAGGAGAACGGCTACCCCGGCTATACCTCCTATGCCTCGCTGACGGATCTGCCCTGGCGGTTCCCCATCTTCGCCGATCTGGTGAAGTCGCTGGACCAGCATGTGGCGGCCTTTGCCAAGGACCTGGAGCTGGACCTGGACGGGCGCGATCTGAAGCTGGAGGATCTGTGGATCAACATCCTGCCGGAAGGCGGCACCCATGCCAGCCACATTCATCCGCATTCGGTGATTTCCGGAACCACCTACGTGTCGATGCCGGACGGCGCCTCCGCGCTCAAGCTGGAGGATCCGCGCCACGCGATGATGATGGCGCACCCGCCGCGCCTGAAGGATTGCCGCCAGGAGCTGAAGACCTTTGTCTATCAGGCACCCGCCGTTGGCGACGTGCTGCTTTGGGAAAGCTTCATCCGCCACGAGGTGCCTTTGAACATGGCAGAGGAAGAGCGGATTTCTGTGAGCTTCAATTACAAGTGGGAGTGAGCCAGTGTGCCGCTCCGCTGCCCTGGGGCGCCGGTGCGGCACGGGCTGCTTGACCTGAACGCGCCGTGCCCGCCCAGGGCGCTTGTCTGACACAAACCGACTGGAACCCCAAATGCATCCCAAGATCCGAAGCGCGCTTCATGCAATCGGCCTCCATGTGAGCAGTGCGTCAAAGTATAAGGCTCTGCAGAATGAGCTGCAGGAAAGCCGCCGCAAGGCCGCTGAGGGCGATGCGTTCCGGGATTTTCTGCTGGCCAATCTCAACGGCACCAGTGCCGGCTGGCAGTCCCAGGCCAGCCAGGATGTTTTTGCCCTGGTCGCCAATGGCTTCAAGCGGGGCGGGTATTTCGTCGAGTTCGGCGCCACCAACGGCAAATCCATCAGCAATACATATGTGCTGGAAAAGGAGTTCGGCTGGACCGGAATCGTGGCTGAGCCCGCGAAGTGCTGGCACGAGGATCTGCGCCGGAACCGGTCCTGCGAGGTGGAGTACGACTGCGTCTGGAAGGAAACCGGGGCCGAGCTGGAGTTCAAGGAAACCGGCGCTGCGGAGCTGTCGACGATCTCGGACTTCAGCGAAGCGGATCTCCACTCCAGAAGCCGGCGCAAGGCGATCAGTTATCCGGTGAAAACCGTTTCGCTGCTGGATATGCTCGACCGGCACGGCGCCCCGAGGGAGATTGATTTCCTGTCGGTTGATACCGAGGGCAGCGAGCTGGACATTCTGCAGGCGTTCGATTTCAGCAAGTACCGGTTCAACGCCATCACGGTGGAGCATAATTACACCGAGCAAAGGGCGGCGATCCGGGCGCTGCTGGAACAGAACGGCTACAGGAACGTGGCCGCCGGG
Organism: Leisingera aquaemixtae; assembly: GCF_006740765.1. Lineage (GTDB taxonomy): Bacteria > Pseudomonadota > Alphaproteobacteria > Rhodobacterales > Rhodobacteraceae > Leisingera > Leisingera aquaemixtae. Next base: position 2,918,843 of record NZ_CP041159.1, on the reverse strand, counting down.
GCGTCCGGCTATGACGACTGGTTCGTGCCGAAGGACAGCCCGGTCAAGGCTGGCTGACCAGCCATGGCCGCAGCCGCCAGAACCGGCGGCTGGCACGCGGCCTGCGCCCGGCGGGGCAGGGGGGCGCGGCGAGCGGCGGCTGCCCGGCGCGGCGGCCAATCTTTCCCTTGCCCCCGCACCCTGTCTCCATTATAGGGACCCATCGCCTGTCCCCAATCCGCTTCGGATCCGGGTCGGGTGATTCTTTTTTCCGCGCCTTCCAGCGCGGTTTGACATAACCCACCAGGTTGCAAGGTGACCCGTCAGGGGCCTTCTGGTGCTTTGGACAAGGAACAAAGGCGATGAACGCCAATGATCTGCGCGAGAAGACCGTGGATGAACTCCGCGATATGCTCGCTTCCCTGAAAAAAGAGAGCTTCAACCTGCGCTTTCAGCAGGCAACCGGTCAGTTGGAATCGACCTCCGGCATCAAAGCGGCTCGCCGCAACGCTGCCCGCGTCAAGACCATCCTGAACGAAAAAGCTGCAGCAGCAGCCGAATAAGGAGCGACACAATGCCCAAACGTATCCTGCAAGGCGTTGTGACCAGCGACGCAAACGCCCAGACCGTCACCGTCTCGGTTGAACGCCGCTTCACGCACCCGGTTCTGAAGAAAACCATCCGTAAGTCCAAGAAATACCGGGCTCACGATGAAAAGAACGCTTTCAAGGTCGGCGACTCCGTACGCATCATCGAATGCGCGCCGAAATCGAAAACGAAACGCTGGGAAGTTCTGGAAGCCTAAGAGTCTCATCCGAGACTCCTGGCGGCTAGACTTAACAGTCAGTCGAAACCCTGGGGGATACCAGCACGCATCGCTGCCCCATAGGTCGGGAGAAACCACATGATCCAGATGCAAACAAATCTGGATGTTGCTGACAACTCCGGCGCACGCCGAGTTCAGTGCATCAAGGTTCTGGGTGGCTCCAAGCGTAAATACGCATCCGTTGGCGACATTATCGTCGTCTCGGTCAAGGAAGCCATCCCGCGCGGCCGCGTGAAAAAAGGCGACGTCCGTAAGGCCGTTGTCGTGCGCACCGCCAAAGAAGTCCGCCGCGAAGACGGCACCGCGATCCGTTTTGACCGGAACGCAGCCGTTATCCTGAACAACAACAACGAGCCGGTCGGTACCCGTATCTTTGGCCCGGTTGTTCGTGAACTGCGCGCGAAGAACTTCATGAAGATCATCTCGCTGGCTCCGGAGGTGCTGTAATCATGGCTGCGAAACTCCGTAAAGGCGACAAGGTCGTCGTGCTGGCCGGCAAGGACAAGGGCAAGGAAGGCACCATCGCCTCCGTTGACCCGAAAGCCGGCAAAGCCGTTGTCGAAGGCGTGAACATGGCGATCCGCCACACCCGCCAGACCCAGAACAGCCAGGGCGGCCGTCTGTCCAAGGCACTGCCGATCGACCTGTCGAACCTGGCACTGCTGGACAGCAACGGTAAAGCCACCCGCGTCGGCTTCCGCGAGGAAGACGGCAAGAAGGTGCGCTTCGCCAAGACCACCGGGGAGACTGTCTGATGCTTGACGCTGCAACCTACACCCCGCGTCTGAAATCCCTCTACAAAGAGACCATCCGTGGCGCTCTGAAAGAGGAATTCGGCTACAAGAACGACATGATGCTCCCCAAGCTGGAGAAAATCGTTCTGAACATCGGCTGCGGCCGCGCTGCTGTCAAAGACAGCAAGAAAGCCAAATCCGCTCAGGCCGACCTGACCCTCATCGCGGGCCAGAAAGCTCTGACCACCGTGGCAAAGAACTCCATCGCCGGCTTCCGCGTTCGCGAAGGCATGCCGATGGGCGCAAAGGTGACTCTGCGCGGCGACCGGATGTACGAATTCCTGGATCGTCTGATCACCATCGCGATGCCCCGTATCCGCGACTTCCGCGGCGTTTCGGGCAACTCGTTTGACGGCCGCGGCAACTATGCCATGGGCCTGAAAGAGCACATCGTGTTCCCGGAGATCGATTTCGACAAAATCGACGAGCCCTGGGGCATGGACATCGTGATCGCCACCACCGCGAAAACCGACGCGGAAGCAAAGGCGCTGTTGAAAGCTTTCAACATGCCCTTCAACAGCTAAGCGCGGGAAGGAAGAGACCATGGCTAAGAAAAGCATGATCGAACGCGAGAAGAAGCGCGAGCGCCTGGTGGCAAAATACGCCGCAAAGCGTGCCGAGCTGAAAGAAATCGCAAACGACGAATCCCGCCCGATGGAAGACCGCTTCAAGGCGCGTCTGAAGCTGGCGAAACTGCCGCGCAACTCGGCTCCGAGCCGTTTGCACAACCGCTGCCAGCTGACCGGCCGTCCGCACGCTTACTACCGTAAGCTGAAGATCAGCCGTATCGCGCTGCGCGAGCTGGGGTCTGCTGGCCAGATCCCCGGCCTGGTGAAATCGAGCTGGTAAGGGAGAGAGTAGTATGAACGATCCTATCGGCGATATGCTCACCCGTATCCGTAACTCTCAGATGCGCGGCAAATCCACCGTCATGACCCCGGCTTCCAAGCTGCGGGCATGGGTGCTGGACGTGCTGGCGGACGAGGGCTACATCCGCGGTTATGAGAAGATGACTGGTGAAAATGGCCACCCGGCCATCGAAATCAGCCTGAAATACTTCGACGGCGAACCTGTCATTCGCGAGCTCAAGCGGGTCTCCAAGCCCGGCCGCCGCGTTTACATGGGCGTCAATGACATCCCGTCGGTCCGTCAGGGCCTGGGCGTGTCGATTGTCTCCACCCCCAAGGGTGTGATGTCGGACGCAAACGCACGCGCAGCCAACGTTGGCGGCGAAGTGCTTTGCACCGTCTTCTAAGGAGGCCTCGCAATGTCCCGTATTGGTAAGAAACCGGTCGAACTGCCCAGCGGCGTCTCTGCCTCTGTGTCCGGCCAGACCATCGAAGTGAAAGGCCCGAAAGGCGCCCGGACCTTCACCGCAACCGACGACGTCACCCTGACCGTGAACGACAACGTTGTCACCATCGAGCCGCGCGGCAAGTCCAAGCGTGCCCGTCAGCAGTGGGGCATGTCCCGCACTCAGGTGGCAAACCTCGTGACCGGCGTGACCCAGGGCTTCAAGAAAGAACTGGAAATCCAGGGCGTGGGTTACCGGGCTCAGATGCAGGGCAACACCCTGAAGCTGAACCTGGGCTACAGCCACGACGTCGACTTCGTTGCTCCGGAAGGTGTCACCATCACCGCGCCGAAGCAGACCGAAATCGTTGTGGAAGGTATCGACCAGCAGCAGGTGGGCGAAGTGGCGGCGAAAATCCGCGACTGGCGCCGTCCCGAGCCGTACAAAGGCAAGGGCATCCGCTACAAGGGCGAGTTCATCTTCCGCAAGGAAGGCAAGAAGAAGTAAGGACCAGCAAAATGGCAAACAGCAAACGTACCCTGTTTCTGAAGCGCCGGCTGCGCGTCCGGAACAAGCTTCGCAAAGTGAACGCAGGCCGTCCGCGTCTGTCCGTGCACCGTTCGAACAAGAACATCTCTGTTCAGCTGATCGACGACCTGCGCGGCGTGACCCTGGCAGCCGCGTCGACCCTGGAAAAAGATCTGGGCGTTGTCGGCAAGAACAACGTCGAAGCAGCGGCCAAAGTTGGCGCAGCGATCGCCGAGCGCGCAAAAGCGGCTGGCGTGAGCGAAGCCTACTTCGACCGCGGCGGCTTCCTGTTCCACGGCAAGGTGAAGGCTCTGGCCGACGCTGCGCGTGAAGGCGGCCTGAAGATCTAAATCCCATGCGGGCAGCCTCTCGGGGCTGCCCCGATGATCCGGGAGACCGGCCTGCGGGCCGGTTCTCACCAAGGATCGGACAAACAGGCGCCTGAGCGCCGCACTGAAAGGAATGCCTGATGGCAGAACGTGAAAACCGCCGCGGCCCGCGCCGCGACCGTGAAGAAACACCGGAATTCGCAGATCGTCTGGTCGCGATCAACCGCGTGTCGAAAACCGTTAAAGGCGGTAAGCGCTTTGGCTTCGCAGCCCTGGTTGTCGTTGGCGACCAGAAAGGCCGCGTCGGCTTTGGCAAGGGCAAGGCGAAAGAAGTGCCCGAGGCGATCCGCAAGGCGACCGAGCAGGCCAAGCGCCAGATGATCCGCGTGCCGCTGAAAGAGGGCCGCACCCTGCACCACGACATGGCCGGCCGTCACGGCGCAGGCAAAGTTGTGATGCGCACCGCGCCGGAAGGTACCGGTATCATCGCAGGTGGTCCGATGCGTGCCGTGTTCGAGATGCTGGGCATCAAGGACGTGGTCTCCAAGTCGATCGGTTCGCAGAACCCCTACAACATGATCCGCGCCACCCTGAACGGCCTGCAGAAAGAGCAGAGCCCGCGTTCGGTGGCTCAGCGCCGCGGCAAAAAGGTCGCCGACATCCTGCCCAAGCGGGACGACGCACCGGCAGCTGCCGAAGCTGAAGCGTAAGGAGTAGAGAGACATGGCAAAAACCATCGTCGTCAAGCAGATCGGCTCGCCGATCCGCCGCCCCGCCAAACAGCGCGCAACCCTGGTTGGCCTGGGCCTGAACAAGATGCACAAGACCCGCGAGCTGGAGGACACTCCTTCGGTCCGCGGCATGGTCGAATCGATCCCGCACCTGGTTCAGATCATCGAAGAGCGCGGCTAAGCCCTTTTCGGTATCAGACTTTGGAAAACGCCTCCGGTCCGCCGGGGGCGTTTTTCGTTTTCAGTACGCCGCGGCAGACCCTGGTTGTCCGGTCTGAGGCAAAGCGGGCGTGTTGCGATGCGGCCTTTGCATGGTATGCGTTTGCAGATCCGTTCCGGCAAAGGCAGCGAACCAGCAATGACCGACCCCTCCCGCGAGCTCCCGAGGAAACGCACCCGCACCGCCCTTGGGGTGGTGGCAGGCCTGCTCTTTCTGCTGACCGGCGCCTTTGGCCTGTCCGGGCGCAGCGATTGGAACCCGCTTGCCACTGTCCCGGAGCAGACGGCAGAGACCATCGCGGCGTCAGCGGTAACGGTCTATGTGTCGTTGCGGGCGATCAACGCCGCGCTGTCCACGGCGCAGGAGATCGAGGTGGGCGCGTCGGTTGTCGGGCAGGCGAGCCTGCAGCCCTTGAAGGTGCTGGAGCCCGTCGATGACACGGTGGAGCGCGTGGCCGATGCCGTGTTCCTCGTTGCCGCCGGCGCCGCGCTTGCCGCAGTGGGTCTGGCGCCGGTGGTGTCCATTGGCTTCGTTGTGCTCGGCGCTGCGCTGTTGGGCCGGTTCTCCCTCGGCCGCAGTCCCGTTTTCGACCGGATAATGACACCGCTTTGCACGAAGGGGATCGCCTTGGGCATTGCGGTCGGCTTTGCCATCCCCTCTGTGTTTGTGCTGGCTGTGTGGGTCGGGGAGCAGGCCACCGCGGCGCAGATGACCGCTGCCATGGCTGAGCTTGATGCCGTTGCGCAGGAGGCGAATTTCCTGATCGGCGCGGAGGTCGATGAGGCGGAGGCGGTGTCTCCGGCAGAGGAAGGAGATGCAGGGGTATTGGGATGGCTGAGCAGCCGGATCAGCGAGGCCGGCGACAGCGTGAGCGGTGTTTTTGAGCAGAGCGGCCGGTATCTGGACGCCGCGCAGGTCTTTGTGGAAGAAGCCGACACGATCCTGCGCTCCTCCCTGACGATCATCGGCATCTTCACGCTCCGGATGCTCGTCTTGCCGGTCTTCCTGCTGTGGGGCGCATTGTCGCTGCTCAGGACCGTTTTGCGCCCTGCGGGTGAAAGGTGATGCCCTCAGCGCCGCTCGCGTAAGAAGCGCTTGGCCTGCGTGGTTGGCCGGCCCGCGGTCCGGGCACCCGTATATGTCTTCGCAGGTCTGGCCGGGGCAGGGCGCGGTTATCCGCCCTCAAAGCCCCTTGCAGCGCATGCATAGCGGCTTGCCGGCTGCGTCAGTTGTTGGAATCGGGCGGCGCTCCTATCTCGGGGCTGTCACAGAAAAGACCACACAACGGACCGCCGGGAATAGGCCCGGCCCAAGAGACAAGGATCACCAAGATGGCACATGTTATTTCCGCCGCCCCGTCGCTCAGCCTGACCGCCCGCATCCGCCGCACCGTCGAGGGCGTGCTGGAAGCCTGGGCGCTGCACAGCGAATACCAGCGCACCTATAACGAACTGGACGCGCTCTCCGATCACGAGCTGGCCGACATCGGCGTGCGCCGCAGCGATATCGCTGACATCGCGCAGCAGCACGTTTACGGCAAGTAATTCTCCCGCCCGGGCGCTCTTCTCCTCCTCCTCTTCAAGCCCGGGCCAAAGCGCCTCTGCCCCATCCGGGGCGGGGGCGTTTTCTTTTGCCAGGGGGGCAGGATTGCGTTTGCGGGCGTGCTATGCGGCGGCTGCATATCCGCCAGACCAAAGCAGCCGTTGTGCCCGCCCGGATGCGTCCTTATGTCCCGTTCACTTCAAAGGAACAGATCAAGCACCGCACCGGGAGCCCGTCCCGGCACCGATGTGAAGGAACAAGAATAATGGCTTATTCGACACTCTCCGCCCCTGCCTCCGCCGGCGTCTCCACCCGCCTGCGCGGCATCGCAGCCGGCCTGCTGCAGAACTGGAAGCTGCGCCGCGACTACCGGCAGACCGTCCACGCCCTGCGCGCTCTGTCCGCCCGCGACCTGGCCGACATCGGCCTCAGCCGCTGCGCCATCCCCGGCGCCGCCCGCGAGCACGTCTACGGCAAGTGATCTCCCTGGCCGGCTGACGGATCCTCCTCCCTCTCCAACAGCCCGGCCTCAAAGCGCCCCTGCCATCCCGGCGGGGGCGTTTTTGTTTTTCAGGTTAACTGGCTCGCCCGGCCGCAAGGCCGGGCAGCGCCCGTCCCGCCCCCCACGGGGCGGGCGCTTCGCTTCCCACCCCGCCGGGACGGGCGCTGCCCTCAGGCATTGCCGCAACTGGTGCCGGGTGGTGAAAGGTCAAAACACCCGTTGCGCACCCGCCGTACGCCCCGCCTACGGGGATTTAACCCGGCTCTGGCAGGATCATCCCCGGTCATGATCACCCGCCGGGCCTGACACCCCCGGCACCTGGAACTGGGCTCCGGCGTGGCAGCCGGAGCACGCAGACGCGTTTTCGCATGGGGACACCCCCATCCCATCTCCACCCCGGCGGCGCCGCCACCCTTTAACGGACGGCCAGCAGCGGAACGGAAGCAGAGGCAGGCAGGCATTTTAGAGCGAAACCGGCAGGGCAGGGGCCTTGGCGGTCAGTCGGCGTGCACATGTAACATATCTCCTTGATATTCAAGGCGGGTGAGCATATTGATTATGTAACATACCATCTGGGAGTCCAAAATGCCTGTTGTCAGAATTAGCGATGCAACCTTAGTTGACCTCAAGACGCTGTCGAAATGGATCGAAGTCGATACGCCTTCAAAAACTATTGAAGCGCTCGTTAAGGAGAAGATGTCTGCTTTAGATTTAGTGCGAGATACCCCCATAATCGAGCAGGGTGGCGAGGCAAAAGTTATCTTACCTGAAGGTGAAGCGTCTGCCTTGGCCTTCACGCGCGTCCTTTCGGCCCGAATTGGTGAAAGCTACTTGGAACAGCCAACCTGGGCCAAGGTCCTATTAAAAGTAATCGAAGTGATCTCAGCGCAAGGAATAAAAGGGCGAGCCTTGGTTCGGGAATTGAATATCAACTCTAAAGATCGAGAGTATGAGGACCAAGGTTATAAATTCATTCCCGAGCTAGGAATATCAGTTCAAGGCCAATCGGCTCCGGATGCTTGGCGCGAAGCCGCTAGGCTTGCCAAAAAATGGAATATTGAGGTTTGGGTAGACTTTGTTTGGCGAGATAACGCGAAAGCGCGTCACCCCGGAGAGCATGGCTTGATGCGTGTTAAAGCGAAGGCCTCGGGATGATACTGGGACCTTGATCCCCCGCCCCAACCCGTCTATAGGCACCCGGTGGCGTCCTGCGCCACGGAATCACCAATCAAGAAAAGCCGCGGTCGGGCCATCACGCTTCGGGGCCCGCATCCGGCAAGGAGAAGCGACATGAAACTTCACGAACTGCGCGACAATCCCGGCGCCGCCAAGAAACGCACCCGTGTGGCCCGTGGCCCGGGTTCCGGCAAAGGTAAAATGGGCGGCCGTGGTATCAAGGGCCAGAAATCCCGTTCGGGCGTCTCGATCAATGGCTACGAAGGCGGCCAGATGCCGCTCTACCAGCGTCTGCCCAAGCGCGGCTTCAACAAGCCGAACCGCAAGGCATACGCCGTTGTGAACCTGGGCCTGATCCAGAAATTCATCGACGCAGGCAAGCTGGACGCAGCCGAAATCACCGAAGATTCGCTGGTCGCATCCGGCCTGGTCCGCCGCAAGCTGGACGGCATCCGCGTCCTGGCCAAAGGCGAACTGACCGCCAAAGCCACCATCGCGGTCACCGGCGCGTCGAAAGCCGCTGTTGAGGCCGTTGAAAAAGCTGGCGGCGCTCTGACTGTGGCAACTGCAGCCGCCGCAGAGTAACGGCTTGTGAGCGGCGCCAATGCCGCATACATAGGCCTAAGTTTTCCTAGAACGCCGCCCGAGCCGGAAAACGGTTCCGGGCGGCGTTTCGCTAAAGAAGAGACCTTTTCATGGTATCAGCAGCAGAACAAATGGCGGCGAACACCAGCTGGGCTGCCCTTGGCAAGGCCACGGATCTGCGCAACCGCATCCTGTTCACCATCGGCCTTTTGATTGTCTACCGCCTGGGCACCTTCATTCCGGTTCCCGGCATCGACGCAGCCGCCCTGCGCCAGTTCATGGAGCAGGCAGGCCAGGGCATCGGCGGCATGGTGTCGATGTTCACCGGCGGCGCGCTTGGCCGGATGGGGATCTTTGCCCTCGGCATCATGCCCTATATCTCCGCCTCCATTATCGTTCAGCTTCTGACCTCGATGGTGCCCGCGCTTGAGCAGCTCAAGAAAGAGGGCGAGCAGGGCCGCAAGAAGATCAACCAGTACACCCGCTACGGCACCGTGCTGCTGGCGACCGCGCAGGCCTATGGCCTCGCCGTGTCGCTGGAGCAGGGCGACCTGGCGACCGATCCGGGCATGTATTTCCGCATGGCCTGCATGATCACCCTGGTCGGCGGCACCATGTTCCTGATGTGGCTGGGCGAGCAGATCACCCAGCGCGGCATCGGCAACGGCATTTCGCTGATCATCTTCGTCGGCATCATCGCCGAGGTTCCGGCAGCGATTGCCCAGTTCTTCGCCTCCGGCCGCTCCGGCGCGATCAGCCCGGCGGTGATCATCGGTGTGATCCTGATGGTCGTGGCCGTGATCATGTTCGTGGTGTTCATGGAGCGCGCGCTGCGCAAGATCCACATCCAGTACCCGCGCCGCCAGGTCGGCATGAAGGTCTATGACGGCGGCTCGTCGCATCTGCCGGTCAAGGTGAACCCGGCGGGCGTGATCCCGGCGATTTTCGCCTCCTCGCTGCTCTTGCTGCCGACCACCATCTCGGCGTTCTCCTCGGGCGCTGCGACCGGTCCGGTGATGTCCTGGCTGCTGGCGAACTTCGGACCCGGCCAGCCGCTGTACCTGCTGTTCTTCGTCGCGATGATCGTGTTCTTTGCCTATTTCTACACCTTCAACGTCTCCTTCAAGCCGGAGGACGTGGCGAACAACCTGAAGAACCAGAACGGCTTTGTTCCCGGCATCCGCCCCGGCAAGAAGACCGCCGAATACATCGAATATGTGGTCAACCGGATCCTGGTTCTGGGCTCGGCCTATCTGGCGCTGGTCTGCCTGCTGCCGGAGGTCCTCCGCGGCCAATTCGCCATCCCCGTATATTTTGGCGGCACGTCCGTTCTGATTGTGGTATCCGTCACCATGGACACAATCCAGCAGGTGCAAAGCCACCTCCTCGCGCATCAGTATGAGGGCCTTATCGAGAAGAGCCAGCTGCGCGGGCGCAACAAGAAACGGACAAAACGGGGACCCTCTCGCCGATGACCAACATTATTCTCCTTGGCCCGCCTGGTGCGGGCAAAGGCACGCAGGCGCGCTATCTTGTGGAAAGCCGCGGCATGGTGCAGCTCAGCACCGGTGACATGCTGCGCGAAGCCCAGACCTCGGGCACCGATATGGGCAAGAAGGTTGCCGCCATCATGGCCGAGGGCAAGCTGGTCACCGACCAGATCGTGATCGGCCTGATCCGCGAGAAGCTGCAGGGCGGCGCCGAGGGCGGCTTTATCTTCGACGGCTTTCCGCGCACCCTGGCCCAGGCCGACGCGCTGGCCAAGCTGCTCGATGAGATGGACCTGAAGCTTGACGCGGTGATCGAGATGCAGGTGGATGACGAGGCGCTGGTCGCCCGCATCACCGGCCGCTCCACCTGCGGCGGCTGCGGCGAGGTCTACCACGACCAGACCAAACCCTGGCCCGCGGACGGCAAATGCGCCAACTGCGGCTCCACCGAGGTCAAGCGCCGGGCGGACGACAATGAGGACAGCCTCAAGACCCGCCTGATGGAATATTACAAGAAGACCTCGCCGCTGATCGGCTACTACTACGCCAAGGGCAATCTGCAGCGCATCGACGGCCTCGCCTCGATCGAGGAAGTGCGCAAGAACATGGCCTGGATCATGGGCGAATAAACCCGAGGTTTACCGGATCGAAATGCCCCGTGCTGCAACAGTGCGGGGCATTTTCATTTCCGGAGGCCCCGATGCCCGCACGCCATCTGCAACTGCCAGCCGCGCTTGCCGCGATGATTGCCCTGTCCGGCCCGTTGTCTGCGCAGCAGCTCTATCTTGACGATGCCGCTGCCTGCGACCGGGTGCTGATCAGCGAGGACGGGATGCTGGATTACGCCGCAGAGGGCGGGCTGATCCTGGACAGCAGCGGCTTCAGCTCTTTGGAGTATTTCTGCAGCTTCCAGCCGCCCATCCGGTTCGGCCAGCGCGCCTTCAGCGCAACCGACCACGCAGGCCGCTGCGAGCTGCCCGGACCGCAGTATTTTCCGCAGCTGTTCACGGTTGTGCTGGACCCGGAGGCGCCCGGCACCGTATCCATCTGGATGGGCGAGCCGGAGCCGCTGCGGTTCTTTGCCTGCAGCAGCTGACGGGGCAGGGGGCAAGCCGCGGCGTTTTCGCAGATCACGGCTTGACCCCCGCGGCAATTCCACATAGGCAACCCCATCCCTTCTGGGAATGATTCCCGGCGGATGGATTCGTCTGTCTGCCTTACCACCTCGAAATGCTGGACCCTCTGGCCACACTGCCACGGTCAAGTGTTGTGAAAAAAGGTTCCGGCGTTACGGAACCGCAACGAAAAGGAAAGTGACACGTGGCACGTATTGCCGGCGTTAACATCCCGACTGCAAAGCGGGTTCCCATCGCCCTCACCTATATCACCGGTATCGGCAACACCTCGGCGAAAGCAATCTGCGACGCCGTTGGCATCGACCCGACCCGCCGTGTGAACGAACTGTCCGACGCTGAAGTTCTGGCCGTGCGCGAGCACATCGACGCCAACTACACCGTCGAAGGCGACCTGCGCCGTGAAGTGCAGATGAACATCAAGCGCCTGATGGACCTCGGCTGCTACCGTGGCCTGCGCCACCGCCGCAACCTGCCGGTCCGCGGTCAGCGTACCCATACCAACGCCCGCACCCGCAAGGGCCCGGCGAAGCCGATCGCCGGCAAGAAGAAGTAAGGGAGGCTTGATCAATGGCACGCGATAAATCCCGCATTAAGCGTAAAGAGCGCAAGAACATCGCCACCGGCGTTGCTCACGTGAACTCTTCGTTCAACAACACCAAGATCCTGATCTCCGACGTGCAGGGCAACGCGATCTCCTGGTCGTCGGCCGGCACCATGGGCTTCAAAGGCTCGCGGAAATCGACCCCCTATGCCGCTCAGATGGCTGCAGAAGATGCAGGCAAGAAGGCACAGGAACACGGTGTGAAGACCCTGGAAGTCGAAGTTCAGGGCCCCGGTTCGGGCCGTGAATCTGCGCTGCGCGCGCTGGCCGCTGTCGGTTTCAACATCACCTCGATCCGTGATGTGACCCCGATCGCACACAATGGCTGCCGCCCGCCGAAGCGCCGCCGCGTCTAATCCGCATTTTTTGCTGGGGCCCCGCTTGATTCGCAGGGCCCCAGTGCGTCATTTAAACCTCGGGCGTCCTTGGCCTTCCGGACATGGGGCAAGGACAGGAATGGAGGGAACGCATGATCCACAAGAACTGGGCAGAGCTGATCAAGCCGGCACAGCTGGAAGTGAAGCCGGGCAACGATCCTGCACGCCAGGCAACCGTTGTTGCAGAGCCGCTGGAACGCGGTTTCGGCCTGACCCTGGGCAACGCGCTGCGCCGCGTGCTGATGAGCTCGCTGCAAGGCGCCGCCATCACCAGCGTGCAGATCGACAACGTGCTGCACGAGTTTTCCAGCGTCGCAGGTGTGCGTGAAGACGTCACCGACATCATCCTGAACCTCAAGCAGGTCTCCCTGCGCATGGAAGTCGAAGGCCCCAAGCGCCTGTCGATCAATGCCAAGGGCCCGGCAGTCGTTACCGCAGGCGACATTGCTGAGACCTCCGGCATCGAGGTTCTGAACCGCGATCACGTGATCTGCCACCTGGACGACGGCGCCGACCTGTTCATGGAACTGACCGTGAACACCGGCAAGGGCTATGTCTCGGCAGACAAGAACAAGCCGGAAGACGCACCGATCGGCCTGATCCCGATCGACGCGATCTACTCGCCGGTCAAGAAGGTCTCCTATGACGTTCAGCCGACCCGTGAGGGCCAGGTGCTGGACTATGACAAGCTGACCATGAAGGTGGAAACCGACGGCTCCATCACCCCCGATGACGCCGTGGCCTTTGCTGCCCGCATCCTGCAGGACCAGCTGGGCATCTTCGTCAACTTCGACGAGCCGGAATCGGCTGGCCGCCAGGACGAGGACGATGGTCTCGAGTTCAACCCGCTTCTGCTGAAGAAGGTGGACGAGCTGGAACTGTCTGTGCGTTCGGCAAACTGCCTGAAGAACGACAACATCGTCTATATCGGCGACCTGATCCAGAAGACCGAAGCGGAGATGCTGCGCACCCCGAACTTCGGCCGCAAGTCGCTGAACGAGATCAAGGAAGTGCTGTCGGGCATGGGCCTGCACCTTGGCATGGACGTCGAGGACTGGCCGCCGGACAACATCGAAGATCTGGCCAAAAAGTTCGAAGACAGCTTCTAAGGCATGTCTTTGAGGGGAGGGCCAAGGTCCTCCCCGATACATTCCCGGGTTTGGCCGGGGACAATCGGGCACCTGCCCCAAGGAGAGCAGCTGACACGCATCAGCCGCCTGACAAAGCAAAACGCAAGACAAGGAACTGAAAAATGCGTCACGCACGTGGTTACCGCCGCCTGAACCGTACTCATGAGCACCGCAAGGCCCTGTTCTCCAACATGGCCGGCTCGCTGATCGAGCACGAGCAGATCAAGACCACCCTGCCCAAAGCAAAAGAACTGCGCCCGATCGTTGAAAAACTGATCACTCTGGCGAAGCGCGGCGATCTGCACGCCCGCCGTCAGGCAGCTTCCAAGCTGAAAGAGGACAAGGACGTCGCGAAACTGTTCGAGGTTCTGGGCCCGCGCTACAAGGACCGTCAGGGCGGCTATGTCCGTGTCCTGAAGGCCGGCTTCCGCTATGGCGACATGGCTCCGATGGCGATCATCGAGTTCGTCGACCGCGACGTTTCCGCCAAAGGCGCCGCCGACAAGGCCCGCCTGGCAGCAGAAGAAGCAGCCGCCGAAGCTGAAGAATAAGACGCGCTGACCCTTTCGGGTTTGACTGTCTGGCCCCCGCTCCCCCGGAGCGGGGGTTTTTCGTGACGCGACGACAATCTGCGGATGTTTTGGATTCACTTTTTGTGCGAAAGAGAATCGTAATTTTATTCTGATTTCACTGCCGTATCCCTTTAGTTCCGGATCGGTCGTGATGAAAAAGAAGAACCTTCCCGCAGCCAGGCGGTTTTCCCTGGCAAACCTCAGTACGAAGACAAAAATCGTTTCGGTGGCCCTGTTTCCGCTGCTGCTGGTGCTTGGCGTCGGCGTGATGGCAGTTCTGGACCTGGGCCGTATGGAGAAGACCTCCAAGGCGGTCGATCATACCGGCCGGATCCTGAGCGAGTCGCAAGCGCTGGCTGTGGCGGCGCTGGACATGGAAGCCGGGCTGCGCGGCTACCTGCTGGCCGGGCGGGAAGAGTTTCTGGTGCCCTATGAGGCAGGCCAGGCCGATCTGGCAGAGGCGCTGACGGCGCTCAAGGCTCTGGCGGCGGACGATCCCCAAATGCTGGCGGACCTGCAGGAGGCGGAACAGATCCTGGCCGGCTGGCAGGAGAACGTGGCCGCTGGCGCCATCGACCTGCGCCGCGAAATCGGCGACGCCATGAGCATGAACGACATGGCGGACGCGGTGAAGAAGTCCAAGGGCCGGGTCCTGTTTGATGAGTTCCGCGCCGAAGTCGGCAAGATCATCGCGGACGAGGAGGTGGAGCTTGCCAACCGCCGCAACATCTTCTCCTCGCTGGTCAATGCCGGGATCGCCGATCCGGACTATCTGAGCGCCTCGCTGGAAGAGGTGGAAAAGGCCCATGAGGTGATCAGCACCGCCAAGGACCTGCTGGCCGCCGCCGTCGACATGGAAACCGGCGTGCGCGGCTTCCTGCTGGCGGGCGACCGGGCGTTTCTGGACCCCTATATGGAAGGCAACGAGCGCTTCAACGAGATCCTGGCAGACCTGCGGTTGGCCTTCACCGACAAGCTGATGCAGACCAACCGCCTGAATGCGGTGGCAGAGATCATCGGCAACTGGCGCAATGACGTGGTGGTACCGATGCTGCAGCTGCGCCGGGTCATCGGCAGCGCCGCCACCATGGACGACATGGCCGACCGGGTTGCCGAAGGGCAGGGCAAGGCGTATTTCGACCGCTTCCGCGAAACCCTGGCCTCGCTGCAGGCCCGCGGCGCTGAGACCATGGCCGCCCGCCGCGCCGCCAGCGACGAGATCGCAGCACAAACCCGGATCATGATTCCCGCAGCCATCGGCGCGGCGATTCTGATCGGCGCGGTGATGGCGCTGGTCACCAGCTCCGGCATCGCGTCCGGCATCCGCCGCATCGTGGTGTCGATGCGCGGACTGGCCGAAGGCAACAATGCAGTGGAGATCCACGGCCAGGAGCGCGGCGACGAAGTCGGCGACATGGCCCGCGCGCTGGAGAAGTTCCGCGACGAGCTGGTGCGGATGCAGGAAGCCGAACAGCAGAAGGCGCAAAGCAAGGACGCGGAGCTGGCCGGCGTGGTGCAGGAGCTGAGCGAGCGCCTGTCCCGGCTGTCGCACGGCGATCTGACCATCCGCATCGAAGACTCCTTCCCGGAGGAGTACGAGCAGCTGCGGGCGGACTTCAACGGCTCCATCGACAACCTCACCGCCACCGTGCAGGAGGTGATCGGCGCCTCGGCCAGCATCCGCAATGGTGCCGCCGAGATCAGCCAGGCCTCCGACGACCTGTCGCACCGCACCGAAAGCCAGGCCGCGACGCTGGAGGAGACCGCCGCCGCCATCGACGAGCTGACCGCCAGCGTGCGCTCGGCAGCGGAAGGGGCGCGCAACGTCGAGACCACGGTGCGGGAGGCCCGCCAGGAGGCCGAAAGCAGCGGCGAGGTGGTGCAGGACGCGGTGACCGCGATGAGCGGCATCGAGGACAGCTCCAACAAGATCTCGCAGATCATCTCGGTGATCGACGACATCGCCTTCCAGACCAACCTGCTGGCGCTGAATGCCGGCGTCGAGGCCGCCCGCGCGGGCGAGGCGGGCCGCGGCTTTGCGGTCGTCGCCAGCGAGGTGCGCGCCCTGGCGCAGCGCTCCTCGGATGCGGCGATGGAAATCAAGGCGCTGATTGGCGACAGCTCGCGCCAGGTGGCGGAAGGCGTGGATCTGGTCGGCCGCGCCGGCCAGGCGCTGCAGTCTATCGCCGGCCGGGTCAGCCATATCTCGCAGCTGGTGTCGGAGATCGCCGAGGGCGCAGCGGAGCAATCCACCGGCCTGCATGAGATCAACACCGGTGTGACCCAGCTGGACCAGGTGACCCAGCAGAACGCGGCGATGGTCGAGCAGGCCACCGCCGCAGGCCACATGCTGAACACCGATGCGATCAAGCTGGCCGAGCTGGTGGCGCGCTTCCAGGTGGACGGCAGCGCCGCCGCGCCTGCCGCCCCGGCGGCGCCGGCGCCGTCTGCCCACGGCGGCGATGACTGGGAGATCGAGGCCAGCCCGCTGCCCGCCGCAGCCATGCCCGCGGCAGAGGGCAATGCCGCCCGCGATCTGTGGCAGGATTTCTGACCCGCCCCAGCCGGCAAAGCAGGCCCTCCCGCGCGGAGGGCCTGTTGCCATTTTCCGGGGTGACAGGGGGGCGAATCTCCGCTAGCGTCCGGCCCATGACCCGCACTTACGCCGCATTCTGGTATTTCTTTTATCCGCGCCACACGGCGGACGGAGGGGTCAGCGCATTCTGAAAACCAGGATCGGAACGCACCAGGATACCACCAACCGCCCGCAGCCCGCAGGCGGTTTTTTTGTATCCGCCGCAGCGCCCAGGGCCCCCGCCAAGGAAACAAACCCATGACGCCCCAGACCGAAAACCTCCGCATCACCGGAATGCAGGAACTGATCTCGCCCGAAGACCTCGCCGCGCAGCTGCCTTCAACGGCAGCGGTGACCGATACTGTGCTGGCCAGCCGCACTGCGATCCAGGACGTGCTGCACGGCCGCGGCGACCGGGTGATCGCCATCGTCGGCCCCTGCTCGGTGCATGACCCCAAGGCGGCGATGGATTATGCCCGCCGCCTGGCGCCGCTGCGCGAACGGCTGGCCGGCGAGCTGGAAATCGTGATGCGGGTCTACTTCGAGAAGCCCCGCACCATCAGCGGCTGGAAAGGGCTGATCAACGACCCCGGCCTCGACGGCTCCTTCCGCATCAACGAGGGGCTGGGGCTGGCGCGCCGCCTGTGCCTGGACATTAACGCCCTGGGCCTGCCGGTCGGGACCGAGTTCCTGGATACCGCGGTGCCGCAGTACATCTCCGATCTGGTCGCCTGGGCCGCCATCGGCGCCCGCACCACCGAAAGCCAGATCCACCGCGAGATGGCCTCCGGCCTCAGCTGCCCGGTCGGCTTCAAGAACGGCACCCGCGGCAATGTGCAGATCGCGGTGGACGCGGTGCGCTCGGCGGCCCATCCGCATCATTTCATGGCGCTGGCGAAATCGGGGCGGGCGGCGATCGCCGCGACCAGCGGCAACCCCGACGGCCATCTGATCCTGCGCGGCGGCGGCGGCACCAATTATGACGCGGCCTCGGTCGATGCGGCCTGCAATCTGGCGGAGAAGGACGGCATCCGCGGCCATGTGATGATTGACGCCAGCCACGCCAACAGCGGCAAGGACCCGATGCGCCAGCCCGCCGTGCTGCGCGATGTGGCGGCCCAGATCGCCGCGGGCGACAGCCGCATCACCGGCGTGATGGTCGAAAGCCACCTGGTGGCGGGCCGCCAGGACCTGGGCAAGGGAGAGCTGACCTACGGCCAGTCCATCACCGACGGCTGCCTGGGCTGGGAGGACACCGTGGCCGAGCTGGAGCATCTGGCCGCAGCGGTCGCCAAGCGCCGCACGGTGGCCGCGCAGCGGGAGCTGGCCGAGGCCTGAGGCCGTTAAAAGGGGGGACGCGCCTTGCGGCGCGTGCCTCCGGCGGGGAGTATTTCGGGAAAGATGAAGGGCCGGAGCCGTTTTCGGCCGCTTGCTTCATCTGGCCCCAAATATCCCGGGGTGAATTGGCCGTGAGGCCAAGAGGGGCAGCGCCCCTCTTTCCTCTGGCCTGCGGGGCAGCGCCCCTCCGCCGCGGTGCGGCCCGGGCCGCCTGCCGCCTTGCAATCCGCGCGCGCACTCCGCATATCCTTCGGGCAACACTTGCTGGAGTCCACATGATCCGTCCCGCGCTCACTGCCCTTGCCATCGTTCTTGCCCTGCCTGCCGCCGCTGAGACCCGAGTGCCGCAAAGCCAGGCGGAGATCGCGCTGGGGTTTGCGCCGCTGGTCAAGGAGGCGGCGCCGGCGGTGGTGAATATTTACGCCAAGGTGGTGCGCCAGGTGCAGCAGCGCCGCCGCTCGCCGTTCATGAACGATCCGTTCTTCGATGATTTCTTCCGCGGCTTTGCCGAGCCGCAGCCGCGGGTGGAAAACTCGCTCGGCTCCGGGGTGATCCTGTCGGCGGACGGCATCGTGGTCTCCAATTACCATGTCGTCGGCAGCGCCACCGAAATCCGCGTGGTGACCGCAGACCGGCGCGAATACAATGCGCGGGTGATCCTGGGCGACAAGGCCAGCGACCTGGCGATCCTGCAGCTGGAAGAGGCCGAAGGCCTGCCGCATCTGGACCTGCGCAACAGTGATGAGGTGCAGGTGGGCGAGCTGGCGCTGGCGATCGGCAACCCGTTCGGGGTGGGGCAGACCGTCAGCAGCGGCATCATCTCGGGGCTGGCGCGCACCGGCATGGGGGCGGGCGATGGCTTTGGCTATTACATCCAGACCGACGCCCCGATCAATCCGGGCAACTCCGGCGGCGCGCTGATCGACGTCAATGGCGACCTCATTGGCATTAACACCCGCATCCTGTCCCGCTCCGGCGGCTCCAACGGCATTGGCTTTGCGATTCCTGCCAACCTGGTGAAGGAATTCGTCGCGCAGGCCCGCAGCGGCGCGGAAGAGTTTCAGCGCCCCTGGGCGGGCATGGCGGGCCAGCCGGTGGATGCGGATCTGGCGGCCTCTCTCGGGATGGACCTGCCGGAGGGCATGGTGGTTTCGGATCTGCACGCCGAAAGCCCCTTTGCCAAGGCGGGGTTCCGGGCGGGCGACGTGATCACCCATGTGGACGGCGAGGTGGTGAATTCGCCCTCGGAAATGGTGTTCCGCATGTCGGTGGCGGGGCTTGGCGATATGTCCGTCATCACCCGCCTGCGCGGCGGCGAACGGGAGGAGATCGAGGTGCCGATGATCGTGGCGCCCGACCAGCCGCCCGCCAACCCGGTGCAGCTGGATGAGAAAACCGCGCTGCCCGGGCTGACCGTGGCGCGGGTCAATCCCCAGGTGATCGCCCGCCTCGGCCTGCCCCTGTCGGCGGAGGGCGTGGTGGTCACCGACCCCGGCCCCTATGCCGGGCGCGGCGGCGTGCAGGCGGGCGACCAGCTGCTGGCAGTGAATGGCCAGGCAGTGGCCAGCACCGATGACGTTTATGCAATTCTTGCAGGCAGCGGCCGCTGGATCCAGCTGGACCTGAACCGGCACGGCCGCCGCATGGCGCTGAGGTTCCGGCTCTGATGGCGGATCTGTTCGGCAGCCCCGCGTCCGCGGACGCCGCTGCGCAGCAGCCCGCGCCGAACCGGCCGCTGGCCGACCGGCTGCGGCCGCAGTCGCTGAGTGAGGTGATCGGCCAGGAACAGGTGCTGGGGCCAGAAGCGCCCTTGGGGGTGATGCTGGCCTCCGGCTCGCTGTCGTCGCTGATCTTCTGGGGGCCGCCGGGGGTGGGCAAGACCACCATCGCGCGGCTGCTGGCCAAGGAAACCGACCTGCATTTCGTGCAGATCTCGGCGATCTTCACCGGCGTTCCGGAACTCAGGAAGGTGTTCGAGGCCGCAAAGATCCGCCGCCAGAACGGGCAGGGCACGCTGTTGTTCGTGGATGAGATCCACCGCTTCAACAAGGCCCAGCAGGACGGCTTCCTGCCGCATATGGAGGATGGCACCATCCTCTTGGTTGGGGCGACGACGGAAAACCCCTCGTTTGAACTCAATGCCGCTGTGCTCAGCCGCAGCCAGGTGCTGGTGCTGGAGCGGCTGTCGCTGGGTGATCTGGAGCGCCTGACCCAGCGCGCCGAGAAGGAGCTGGGCCGCGCCCTGCCGCTGTCGGGCGATGCCCGCGATGCGCTGCACGAGATGGCCGATGGCGACGGCCGGGCGCTGCTGAACCTCATCGAGCAAGTGGCCGCGTGGAAGGTGGAGGCACCCTTGGGGCGCGAGGCGCTGTCAAACCGGCTGATGCGCCGGGCGGCCAAGTTCGACAAGTCCGGCGACGAGCATTACAACCTGATCTCCGCCTTGCATAAGTCCATCCGCGGCTCCGATCCGGATGCCGCGCTTTACTGGCTGGGGCGGATGCTGGAGGGCGGTGAGGATCCGCGGTTTCTGGCCCGGCGGCTGACGATGATGTCGACCGAGGACATCGGCATGGCCGACCCGCAGGCCAATACCGTCTGCCTCAATGCCTGGCAGACCTATGAGCGCCTTGGCAGCCCGGAGGGCGAGCTGGCGCTCGCGAATGCCGCGGTCTACCTGGCGCTGGCGCCGAAATCCAACGCGGTTTACGTGGGCATCAAGGCGGCCCGGCGGCTGGCCAAGCAGACCGGCAGCGCGCCGCCGCCCAAGCACATCCTGAACGCGCCGACCAAGCTGATGGCGGAGCAGGGCTATGGCGAGGGCTATGCCTATGACCACGACGCGGAGGACGGGTTCTCCGGCCAGAATTACTTCCCCGACGGGGTGAAGCGCCCGGTGCTGTATCAGCCGGTGGAGCGGGGGTTCGAGCGTGAGCTGAAACGGCGGAATGACTATTTCGCGAATCTCAGGCTGAAGCGGAACAAATAAGGCGGCTTTCCCCGGGGAAAGCCGCTGCCTCCGGCGGGCGTATTTCGGGAAAGATGAAAGGGCGGGCGTTGCAGTGGCAGCTCTGCAGCCCTTGCAACACGGGCAAAACTTGACATCCCTGCCTGCGCCGGCGACAGGACTGGGATGATTTTTTCGGTTTCCATGGTCGCGGTCGGCGGCGCAATCGGGGCGGTATGCCGTTATCTGGCCGGGCTGGGCATCATCCGCCTGCTGGGGCATCACGATTTCCCGGTGGCGGTGATCACCGTGAACGTGATCGGCTCCTTCCTGATGGGGGTGTTTGTGGTGGCCGCCGCGATGCGCGGGCTGACCCATCTGAGCCCGTTGGTGATGACCGGGCTTCTGGGCGGGTTCACCACCTTCTCGGCGTTCTCGCTGGAGACCGCCAACCTGATCGAGCGCGGCGCCTTCGGGCAGGCGGCGCTCTATGTAGTTTTGTCCGTGGGCCTGTCGGTCGGCGGTCTGTTTCTCGGCCTGATGGCCGCAAGGGGAGTGTTCGCATGAGCGGCGTTCAGATGATTACCGTCAGCGAAGACGATGGCGGCCAGCGCATCGACCGCTGGCTGCGGCGGCTGTTTCCGCATGTGAACCAGGGCCGCATCGAGAAGATGTGCCGCAAGGGCGAGCTGCGGCTGGATGGCGCACGGGTGAAGGCCAGCAGCCGCGTCGAGGCGGGGCAGGTGGTGCGGGTGCCGCCGCTGGCGGACAGCGACCTGAAACCGGCCGAGCCGCGCGCGATGAAAATCTCGGATGCGGATGCCAAAATGATCCAGTCCTGCGTCATCTACCGCGACGATGATGTGATCGTGCTGAACAAGCCCGCAGGGCTGGCGGTGCAGGGCGGTTCCGGTACCACAAAGCATGTGGACGGGCTGGCCGAGGCGTTGAAGTTCGGGCTGGAGGAAAAGCCCAAGCTGGTGCACCGGATCGACAAGGACACCTCCGGCGTGCTGGTGCTGGCGCGCAACCGCAAGGCGGCGCAGGCGCTGACCGCCGCCTTCCGCCACAAGAACACCCGCAAGATTTACTGGGCCTTGGTGGCTGGCGTGCCGACGCCCTATCTGGGCGAGATCAAGAACGGGCTGGTGAAGGCGCCGGGCCACGGCAAGTCCGGCGAAGGCGAGAAGATGATCAACGTGCATCCGCGCGACATCGACGACACGCCGGGCGCCAAGCGGGCGCATACGCTGTATGCCACGCTGTACCGTGTGGCCAGCCGCGCCGCCTGGGTGGCGATGGAGCCGATCACCGGGCGCACCCACCAGCTGCGGGCGCATATGTCGGGCATGGGCCATCCTATTGCCGGTGACGGCAAATACGGCGGCTCGGGGCAGGAGAACCTGGGCGACGGCTGGGGTGCGCAGATCGGCGGAGTGATCTCCAAGAAGCTGCATCTGCACGCGCGCCGGATGGTATTTGAGCACCCGGTGACGCGCAAGCCGGTTTCGGTGGTGGCACCGCTGCCGGAGCATATGAAGGAAAGCTGGGAGACCTTCGGCTGGAGCGAGGACCTGGCGGCGGACGATCCGTTTGAGGACCTGAAGTGAGCGCACCGCTGCGGCTGATCCTGTTTGATGTCGATGGCACCCTGGCGGACAGCCAAGGCGCGATCACCGGCGCGATGGCGGAGGCGTTCGAGGGTGTGGGCCTGACGGTGCCGCCGCGCGAGGCGATCCTGTCGATTGTGGGCCTGTCGCTGCCGCTGGCGATGCGGGAGCTGGCGCCGGCTGAGGATGCCGCCACCGTTGAAGCGCTGGTGGAGGGCTACAAGTCTTCCTACATGCTGGCGCGCGAGGCGGCAGGGGCAGCGCATTCGCCGCTCTACCCCGGCACGCTGGAGATGCTGGCGGAGCTGAACGAGGTGCCGGAATACCTGCTGGGGGTTGCCACCGGCAAATCCCAGCGCGGCGTTGACGCGCTGATCGCGGCGCATGGGCTGACCTGTTTCGTGACCCGGCAGGTGGCGGATCACCATCCCTCGAAACCGCATCCCTCGATGATCCTGGCGGCGATGGCGGAGACCGGGGTGGAGCGCGGCAGCACCGTGATGATCGGCGACACGCGGTTTGACATTGAAATGGGGCGCGCAGCGGGGGTCACCACCATCGCCGTGCCCTGGGGCTATCATCCGGCAGAGACATTGGGCGCCGATTACCTGATCCGCGATTTCGCGGAGCTGCGCCCGCTGCTGGCAGAGATCTGGAGAGGCTAAGAGATGAGCGGCTGGGCACAGAAACGGTTCTGGAAAGAGGTCTCGGTGGCGGAGACCGGCGGCGGGTTTGCGGTGGAACTGGACGGCCGCCGGGTCAAGACGCCCGCCAAGGCGCCGCTGATGCTGCCGACGCGGGACATGGCCGCGGCCATCGCCGCCGAGTGGGACGCGCAGACCGAGTCAGTCGACCCGCTGGCGATGCCCTGCACCCGGTCGGCGAACGCCGCAATTGACAAGGTGACACATCAGCACAGCGAAGTGGCCGCCATGCTGGCCGAATACGGCGACAGCGATCTGCTGTGCTACCGCGCGGACGCGCCGGTTGAGCTGACGCTGCGGCAGGCGCAGGAATGGGATCCGGCGCTGGACTGGGCGGCAGAGACGCTGGGCGCGCGGCTGCAGCCCCGCATGGGCGTGCTGCATCAGCCGCAGGAGACCGCGGCGCTGGCGGTGCTGGCGGAAAGGGTCCGGGCGATGACGCCGTTCCAGCTGGCGGCGTTCCACGATTTGGTAGGGATTTCCGGCTCTTTGATCCTGGGCTTTGCCGCCGCGCATGGCTGGCGCCGCGCCGATGAGATCTGGCTGCTGTCGCGGCTGGACGAGCGCTGGCAGGAAGAGCAATGGGGCGCGGACGAGGAGGCCGCCGCCGCCGCCGCCGTCAAACGGCAGGAATTTCTGCACGCCAAACGCTTCTTCGATTTTTCCTGAGAGCAGAAAATTACCAATTCGGGCCGCGTGGAGTAAAAATGTTTACTCCCGGTGCATTTGTGCGCATCCCGCCCATCGAATTTCCTGATAGCGGCCTTGACGTTTGTTGATGAATGCGCCCACACTCAGGCGCGAAAAAGGGGTAAACCCTTCTTCGGTCTCATTTCCGGCGGGGGATCGCCGGGTAATAAGAACCGCCGCACAGGCGGACTATCAGGAAGAGGTAAAAATGAAAAAAACCGTATTTTTGGGCGCTCTGACCGTTGCCGGTCTGGCGGCTGGCGCAGCTGCTGCCGGCACGCTGGATGACGTGAAAGCCCGCGGCAAGCTGAACTGCGGCGTCACCACCGGCCTGGTCGGATTTGCGGCCCCGAATGCGAATGGCGAATGGGAAGGTTTTGACGT
This sequence comes from Leisingera aquaemixtae, assembly GCF_006740765.1. GTDB lineage: Bacteria > Pseudomonadota > Alphaproteobacteria > Rhodobacterales > Rhodobacteraceae > Leisingera > Leisingera aquaemixtae. The sequence continues at coordinate 2,894,783 of NZ_CP041159.1, read as the reverse complement.
TGCCGTGTGCCGGGCTGTGGCTGCAGCCGTGCTGGGCGACTCGACCGCTGTTGAATTCGTGCCGACCACCGGCAAGACCCGTTTCACCGCGCTGGCCTCCGGCGAGATCGACCTGCTGGCGCGCAACACCACCTGGACCTTCTCGCGCGATGTCGACCTGAAGTTCGAATTCGTGGGCGTGAACTATTATGACGGCCAGGGCTTCATGGTCCCGAAAGAGCTGGGCGTGTCCTCGGCCAAGGAACTGGACGGCGCCACTGTCTGCATCCAGACCGGCACCACCACCGAGCTGAACCTGGCGGACTTCTTCCGCTCCAACAACATCAGCTATGAGCCGGTTCCGATCGAAACCAACGCCGAAGCGCAGCAGCAGTACCTGGCTGGGTCCTGCGACGTCTACACCACCGACGCCTCCGGCCTGGCCGCAACCCGCGCCACCTTCGACGATCCGTCGGGTCACGTGATCCTGCCGGAAATCATCTCCAAAGAGCCGCTCGGCCCGCTGGTCCGCCATGGCGACCACGAATGGGGCGACGTTGTCCGCTGGAGCCTGATGGCGCTGATCGCGGCTGAAGAGCTGGGCATCACCTCGGCCAACATCAGCGAAATGGCAGCCGGCACCGACAACCCGGAAATCAACCGCCTGCTGGGCAGCGAAGGCACCCTGGGCGAGATGCTGGGCCTGGAAGCTGACTGGGCGCAAAAGGCTGTTGCCGCCGGCGGCAACTACGGTGAGATCTTTGCCAAGAACATCGGCGAAGACACCCCGGTCGGCCTGGCCCGCGGCCTGAACGCACAGTGGACCGAAGGCGGCCTGCTGTACGCTCCGCCGTTCCGCTAAACATACCACCGGGAGGGGCGCAGGACATTCCTGCGCCCTTTTCCTATCAGAAAAAAGCTCCGGTCCGCTGCGGAGCGGCGACAAACGCCGCCAGGACAAAGAACCGGAGCCAGGGGATCACAATACATGTCAACGCTTACTGACCCGCCGAACGAAGGTTTTCGGCTGTCTATGCTCATTAACGATACCCGCTACCGTTCCCTGACGTTTCAGGTGATTGCGGCGATCGTTCTGGCCCTGTGCATCTGGTATCTGGGCAATAACCTGATCCAGAACCTGCGGGCTGCGGGGCTCAATATTTCCTACTCCTTCCTTGGCGACTCGGCCGGGTACGACATCAACCAGCGCCTGGTTGAATACGACAGCCAGTCCAGCCACGCCCGCGCGGCGCTGGTCGGTGTGCTGAACACCCTGCTGGTGGCCTTCCTGGCCTGTATCACCGCCACCGTCTTCGGGGTGGTCGCAGGGGTTCTGAGGCTCTCCAACAACTGGCTCGTCTCCAAGCTGATGGCGGTCTACGTGGAGATCTTCCGCAACATTCCGGTGCTGATCTGGATCATCATCATCTTCACCATCATGACGGCGGTGCTGCCGGGGCCGCGGGAGTTCCGCGGCGACGATCCGTCGGCAAGTATGCTGTTTGACGCCTTTGCCTTCACCAACCGCGGGATCTACACGCCGTTGCCCTGGTTCCAGAACGGGATCTTTGAGAGCACCGCGATGAACTGGCTGCTGATCCTGGCCGGGTTTGCCCTGTCCTGGGGCGTGGTGCATCAGATCAACGTCTGGGCCAGCCGCAAGCAGGAAGCCACCGGTGTCCGCCCCAAGACCCTGCTGCCGGTCCTCGCAGCCTGGCTGGTGCCGTTCCTGGCGCTGACCATGATCATGGGGCTGACCTGGGAATATCCTGAGCTGAAGGGCTTTAACTTCACTGGCGGGATCAAGGTCGGCGGCCCGCTGATCGCGCTGTGGTTTGCGCTGTCGATCTACACCGGCGCCTTTATCGCGGAAAACGTCCGGGCCGGCATCCAGGCGGTGTCCAAGGGCCAGACCGAAGCCGCGGCGGCGCTGGGCCTGCGCCCGCGCCGGGTGATGAACCTGGTGGTTCTGCCGCAGGCGCTGCGGGTGATCATCCCGCCGCTGATCTCGCAGTTCCTCAACATCACCAAGAACTCCTCGCTCGCCATCGCCGTGGGCTATGCGGATATCACCGCAACCCTTGGCGGCATCACCCTGAACCAGACCGGCCGTGCCATCGAGTGCGTGCTGCTCCTGATGCTGTTCTACCTGACCGCCTCGCTGGTGATCTCGATGGTGATGAACGTCTACAACGCATCTGTGAAGCTGAAGGAGCGCTGAGACATGAGCGATACACACGCACAAACCGTCGCCTTTGTCCGCGAAACCCAGATCCCGCCGGCCCCGCCGCCGGCGTCGGAAACCGGTGTGGTGAAATGGCTGCGCGAGAACCTGTTCTCCAACGCCGCGAACTCCGCGCTGACCATCGCGGCGCTGGCGGTGATTTTCCTGGTGCTGCAAAACACGCTGCCGTGGATTTTGAACGGGGTTTGGACCACCAACTCGCTGGCCGAATGCCGCGAAGTGCTGCAGGGCAAGACCGGGGCCTGTTTCTCGGTGCTGACCGAGCGCTGGAACCAGCTTCTGTACGGTTTCAAATATCCCTCTGATGCCTATTGGCGTCCGAACCTGGCCCTGGTTCTGCTGCTGTTTGCAGCCGCGCCGGTGCTGTTCTTCGATCTGCCGCGCAAGCTGCTGATCTTCACTGCCATCTACCCGTTCCTGGCCTTCTGGCTGATCTGGGGCGGCACGCTGATGGTGCCGGTGGTGGCGCTGCTGGGCTTTGCGGCGGCTGCGGCCGTGTTCCAGACCTTCAGCAAGAGCAGCTTTGCGATCGCCTTCTTCGGCGCAATCGCAGCGGCGTTTGCGGTCTGGATCCTGGGCGGGCTGCTGATCCCCGAAGGGGCGTCGGAAAACGCCTGGCTCGCCCCGGTGCCTTCGCGCGATCTGGGCGGCTTCATGCTGAACCTGATGCTGGGCGTGACCTGCGTGTCGCTGTCGCTGCCCCTGGGCATCGCGCTGGCGCTGGGCCGCCAGTCGGACATGCCGCTGATCAAGTGGATGTGCGTGATCTTCATCGAGTTCGTGCGCGGCGTGCCGCTGATCACCCTGCTGTTCGTGGCGTCGGTGATGCTGGCCTACTTCTTCCCGCCGGAAAGCACGGTGGACCTGTTCCTGCGCGTGGTGATCATGATCACCATGTTCTCGGCGGCCTATATCGCCGAGGTGATCCGCGGCGGTCTCGCCGCGCTTCCGAAGGGGCAGTATGAAGCGGCCGACAGCCTGGGCCTGGATTATGCGCAGGCAATGCGGCTGATCATCCTGCCGCAGGCGCTGAAGATCTCCATCCCGGGCATCGTGAACGTGGCCGTCGGCCTGTTCAAGGACACCACCCTGGTCTCGGTCATCTCGATGTTCGACCTGGTGGGCATGATCCGCGGCCCGATCCTCGCCTCCACCGAGTGGAACGGGGTCTACTGGGAGCTTCTGGGCTTTGCCGCGCTTCTGTTCTTCGTCGTCTGCTACGGCATTTCTCAATACTCACAGTGGCTTGAGCGCCGTCTCGCCACCGACCACCGTTAAGGAGTTCAACACATGTCTGAACTTATGTCCGACCGCGAAATCGACCGCTCCAAGATGCAGGTGAGCGACGAGGTCGCCATTGAAATCTCCAACATGAACAAGTGGTACGGGTCCTTCCACGTGCTGCGCGACATCAATCTGACCGTCAACCAGGGCGAGCGGATCGTGATCGCGGGCCCGTCGGGCTCCGGCAAATCCACCCTGATCCGCTGCCTGAACGCGCTGGAAGAGCACCAGCAGGGCAGGATCGTGGTGGACGGCACCGAGCTGTCCAACGACCTCAAGAACATCGACAAGATCCGGTCCGAGGTCGGGATGGTGTTCCAGCACTTCAACCTGTTCCCGCATCTGACCATCCTGGAGAACTGCACCCTGGCGCCGATCTGGGTCCGCAAGACGCCCAAGAAAGAGGCCGAGGAGCGGGCGATGCACTTCCTGGAGAAGGTCAAGATCCCGGAGCAGGCCGACAAGTACCCTGGCCAGCTGTCGGGCGGCCAGCAGCAGCGTGTGGCGATTGCGCGCTCGCTGTGCATGATGCCGCGCATCATGCTGTTCGATGAACCGACATCGGCGCTCGACCCGGAGATGATCAAGGAGGTCCTGGACACCATGATCGAACTGGCCGAGGAAGGCATGACCATGCTGTGCGTGACCCACGAGATGGGCTTTGCCCGTCAGGTGGCGAACCGGGTGATCTTCATGGACGCAGGCCAGATCGTCGAACAGAACGAGCCGGAAGAGTTCTTCAACAACCCGAAGAGCGACCGCACCAAGCTGTTCCTCAGCCAGATCCTGGGCCACTGAGGGCCCCAGCGGCGGCGGGCGGAACCGCCCGCTCTGCAAAACAGAAAGGCCGGGCAGTGCGCCCGGCCTTTTTCCGTTCCGGCTGCCCGGATCAGGAATGGCTCGCGAAGACCTCGGTGGTGCCATCGGCGAGGACCAGCAGGGTATCGAACGCCTCGCGCTCGTCTCCCATCTCCATGCCCGGCGAGCCGATCGGCATTCCCGGCACGGTCAGCCCCAGAGCCGCCGGTTGTTCTACCAGCAGCCGCTGGATGTCCGCCGCGGGCACATGGCCCTCGATCACGTAAGACCCGGCCATCGCAGTGTGGCAGGACGCCAGATCGCCGCCGACGCCCAGCCGCTCTTTCATGGCCCACAGCTCCTCGTCCCCTACGTTGCGCACCTCGGTGGTGAAACCGGCGGCGGCCAGGCGGTCGGCCCAGGCGGTGCAGCAGCCGCAGGTGGGCGACTTCATGATGCGGATGGTGGTCTCCGCTTCCGCGGCAAAGCCCGGCAGGGCGGCGAAGGGCAGGGCGGCTGCGGCCAGCAGCAGGGTACGGCGGTGCATGGGTCTTCTCCAATCCTCGCGGGGGCGTGTTTCCGGCTGGAAATATAGGTCCGCCCGTGCTGCCCTGCCAGAGGCCTCCGGCGCGGGATGCGCCAGAATGACGCAGGCGCCGGGGTTACTCGCCCAGCAGCTCCCGCGGGACGGCGAAATCAATGGCCTTGCCGCTGCTCCAGCTCAGATCCTTCCAGCTGCCGATATCGAACTCCGCCACCAGGGTGGCGCCGGTCGGGTAGTCGTCAAAGCGGGCATGGTCCGGCGGGTTGGCCACGATGGAATGGGCAAAGGCGGCAATGCCGGGATTATGAGCGATCAGCATCACGCGAGGATGCTCGGCCTGGCTCAGCACCTTGAACAGGATGTCCGAATTGGCGTGGTACAGCCGCTGGGTAAAGGCCGCGGGCACCCCCAGCTCCATCAGCTCATAGGTTTCGCGGGTGCGCCGGGATGAGGAGGAGATCACCTGATCCGGCAGATAGCCGTTGCCGCGCAGCCAGTCGGCAATGACCGGGGCGGAGCGGCGGCCCCGTTTGTTCAGCGGGCGGGCGTGGTCGCTGGGGACACTGGTGTCCCAGGCGGATTTGGCGTGGCGGGTCAGGATCAGGGTGCAGGTCATTGCGGGTGAAAATGCCTCATGTGATGTGCGGTTTGGTCAGCCGCCCGGCCGGCGGTGCGGCTTAGCGGGCAGGCGCGGCGGGCCAGGCAGCCGCCGGTCATGCAGCCGGCGCCTGCGCTGGTATCAAGATAGTCATGGCAGGCCGCCAGATCGTAGGGACCCCCGTCCGCCAGCGCCGCCGCCGGGCAGGCGGTCAGGCAGGGACGGGAGCGGCAGCTGTGGCAGGGCGACTCTGCCAAAGGGGGAGGGGGGATGTCAAATTCCGGTTTGAAATGAAGGGCCCCCCGCAAAGAAATCATCAGTCCGGCCTGATCATGCACCATCATCTGTGACGGCGATGTGAAGAACCGCCCCGTGGCCAGCGCCCAGTTGATGAAGGGCGTATAGGGCGGCCCGCCAAAGGGGTAATGGGCGCCGCCGCCCAGGGTCTCTGCCAGCGATCCGATCACCCGCTGCGACCAGCGGTCCACCGGGTCGGGCCTGCCGTCGCTGTATTCCGGGCTGGCGGTAAAGCGCGGCCAGAACGCCTTGTCCGTGCCCAGCAGCACCAGGGTGCCGCCCGCCAGCGCCTTGACAGGCTGGCGCCGCGGATGCAGCGCGCCGTAAACCGCAAGCCCGGCCTGCGCGGCCGCCGCTTCGATCCGCGTATAAAACGGAGTGTCCCGGGCGGGGGCATCCGGCAGGTCAGTCAGGGTCATAAGCGGCATCCGGTCCGGTGGCATGGGGCGAGCCTAGCAGCGCGGCAGCCCCTTCCGGAGCGCAAAAACGCCGCGCAACCGCCTGCCGGCGTCTTCCTGCCGCCCGGCTCAGCGGCGGCGGAACGGCAGCATCAGGCTCCAGCCCAGCCGGGCCGGCCGCCCGTCCTGCCACTGCAGCCCCACAGTCATGCCGTCATGCCCCTGGCCGGGCTGCGCGGTGTAGGTGCCAAAGATCCGGTCCCAGACCGACAGGGCAAAGCCGTAGTTGCTGTCATGCTCGCTGCGGCGGATGGAATGATGCACCCGGTGCATGTCCGGCGTCACCAGCAGCAGCCGCAGCAGCGCGTCCGCCCTGCGGGGCAGCGCCAGATTGGCATGGTTGAATAGCGCGGTGCCGTTCAGCAGGATCTCGAACAGCACCACCGCCAGGGCCGGGGGCCCCAGCAGATAGACCAGCCCGATCTTCAGCAGCATCGACAGCGCGATCTCCACCGGGTGAAAGCGGACCGCGGTGGTCACATCCATGTCGCGGTCGGCATGATGCACCCGGTGCAGCCGCCACAACAGCGGCACCTTATGGGTGACCAGATGCTGCAGCCAGATCGCAAAATCCAGCACCAGCACCGCCAGCAGCCCCTCCACCCAGCCGGGCCAGCGCACCGCATTCAGCAGCCCCCAGCCATGTTCTGCCGCATCCAGCGCCGCGCCGATGGCGAGCAGGGGCAGCCCAACTGCCAGCGCCCGCAGGGTCAGCGTGTTCAGGATGGAGATCGACAGGTTGGCGGGCCAGCGCCGCCGCCGCGGCAGGCTGCGGGCGCGCCGCGGCGCCCAGGCCTCTGCCGCCGCAAACAGCGCAAACAGCCCCAGGAAGGCCGCAAGGCGGATCAGGGTTTCATGCTCCATAGATGCAGCGATGCGCATATGGCAGCAAAAAGCAACTGTGTTGCACAGATCGGGCGCCGTGCAGCACGGATCCCTTGTTCATCTGGCTGAAAATATCCCGGGGTGAATTGGCCCAGGGGGCCAAGAGGGGCAGCGCCCCCCAAGTCCCCTTTCGGCAGACGCCTCAGGCGCGGATCATCGAGCCCGCGCCGTGGTCGGTGTAAAGCTCCAGCAGCACCGCGTTCTGCACCCGCCCGTCGACGATGGTGCAGGCGCGCACGCCGTTCCGCACCGCGTCCAGCGCTGTTTCGGTCTTGGGGATCATGCCGCCCGCGATCACGCCGCTGGCGGTCATCTCCTCGACATCCGCCGCCTTCAGCTCTGTCACCACGTCGCCATCGGCATTCTTGACGCCCGCCACATCGGTCAGCAGCAGCAGCCGGTCGGCGGTCAGTGCCTTGGCGATGGCGCCGGCGGCGGTGTCGCCGTTGATGTTGTAGGTCTCGCCGTCGCGGCCGCCGCCGATCGGGGCGATGACCGGGATCATGTTCTTTTCAAACAGGCCGTACAGCACCTTGGGGTCCATCTCGGCCGGTGCGCCGACAAAGCCCAGGTCCGGATCGGCCTGATCGCAGATGATGAGGTTCGCGTCCTTGCCCGACAGCCCCACCGCGCGGCCGCCCTGGCGGTTGATCGCCTGCACGATGCGCTTGTTGACGACGCCGGACAGCACCATCTCCACCACTTCCATGGTGGCGGCGTCGGTGACCCGCTTGCCGTTCACGAATTCCGACTTGATCTGCAGCTTTTCCAGCATCGCGTTGATCATCGGCCCGCCGCCATGCACGATCACCGGATTGACGCCCACCTGCCGCATCAGCACGATGTCGCGGGCGAACGTGTCCATCGCCTCATCGCTGCCCATGGCGTGGCCGCCCAGCTTGATGACGACAATGGCCCCGGCAAAGCGCTGGAAATAGGGCAGCGCGCTGGAGAGAGTTTCGGCGGTGGCAATCCAATCGCGGTTCATATCTTGTTTCTTCATTGCTGCATCATCCCTTGGCCCCGATGTGTTACGGGGTTCCGGCGCCGCTGCCAAGGGTTGCGTTTGGCGCACCCCGTTGCGGATCGCGGCGCGGGTGCTAGTCTCAGGCCAGATTCTCACACAAGGAGGGCGCCATGCGCCAGAAGACTTTGCTGCTGACCGGCGCCAGCCGCGGCATCGGCCATGCCACCGTGCGCCGCTTCAACGCGGAGGGCTGGCGGGTGATCACCTGCTCGCGCCAGCCGTTCCCGCAGGAATGCCCCTGGGGCGGCGGCCAGGAGAATCATGTGCAGCTGGACCTGTCGGACCCGTCGGACACGATCAACGCGGTGGGCCAGATCCAGGAGCTGCTGGACGGGCGGCTGGATGCCTTGGTCAACAATGCGGGCATCTCGCCCAAGGGGCCGGAGGGGGAGCGGCTCAATACGCTCAACACCGACCTGATGGACTGGGGCAAGGTGTTTCACGTGAACTTCTTTGCCTCGGTGGTGCTGGCCCGCGGCCTCAAGGAAGAGCTGGCGGCGGCGCAGGGCTCCGTCGTCAATGTGACCTCGATCGCGGGCAGCCGGGTGCATCCGTTCGCGGGTGCCGCCTATGCCACGTCGAAGGCGGCGCTGGCGGCGCTGACGCGGGAAATGGCGCATGACTTCGGGCCGATGGGGGTGCGCGTGAATGCGATTGCGCCGGGGGAAGTCGAGACCTCGATCCTGTCGCCCGGCACCGAAAAGATCGTCGCCAAGCTGCCGATGCAGCGGCTGGGCCAGCCGGAGGAGGTAGCGGCGGCGATCTACTTCCTGTGCTCCAAGGAAAGCTCTTATATCTCCGGCACCGAAATCGAGGTGAACGGCGCGCAGCACGTCTGATTACGGGCATGCCGCCCGGTTGGAAGGCCGGGCGGCGCTCTGTCAGCTCACAGCACGCTTCAGCACCGGCAGGTTGCCGAGCAGCAGCACGTCAAACGCCAGCACCGCCAGCAGCGCCAGGCCGGTCAGCGGGAAGGCCAGCGAGACCAGCACGGCAATCAGCGCAGCGCCCTTCGAGAACGGCATCTCCGCCGGTTCCGGCGGCGCGGCGAGACGGGCGGCACCGGCGGGGCGGCGCTTAACCCACATCACCAGGCCGGAAACGCAGACAAAGATCACCGCGAGGCAGAACACCACGTTCAGCACGAAGCTCCAGCTGCCCATCAGGCCCATGTGGAACGGCACGCTGACTGCCATCGCCTTACCGGCCCAGGAGTAGTCCTCGTATTTCACATCCGCCAGGATCCTGCCGCTGTACTGGTCCACATGCACGGTGCGGTCGATGAAGGGGCTGTCGCCGTCGCCGCTCATGCTGTCGCGGTTGAGGGTCCAGACACCGGTTTCGCCGCCGGGGTAGGCAAGGCGGAAGCGGCCCTCCATCCCCAAGGCACGGCCCAGGGCAATCAGGCTGGCAGCGTCCACGGGCGCGCCCTCTGTCACGCCGGTGATCCCTGCGTCCGAGCCGGAGGCGGGCATCGGGGTCTGCTCCAGCGCCCAGGGCACGTCGTTTGTGTGGCCGTGGTTCATGCTGGCGTGGATGTCATCGGACAGGGGCACGTTGTCCCATTTCGCAGCCGGGAAGGTGGACCACGCCTGCATCATCTGGCCGCCCCAGATGCCGGTCCAGGACAGGCCCGAGATCAGGAACACCACCAGCAGCGCCGACATCCAGAAGCCGGTCACGGCGTGCAGGCTTTTCCACAGGGCGCGGCCACGGGCGCGGAAGTTCGGGACGAGGGCGCTGGCGGCGTTGCCGCGGGGCCACCACAGGTACAGCCCGGTCAGCACCAGCACGAGGCCCAAACCGGCGGCGATCTCGATCAGCCGGTCGCCGGTGTCGCCGATCAGCAGGGTGGAGTGGATGTTGTCGGCCAGGTCATACCAGCCGGCGCGGCGGTCCCAGACTTCGATCACCTCGCCCGAATACTGGTTCAGGGCGACCAGGCGCTGGCCCGCTTCGGTTTTCACCCGGAACACGGCGGCAAGGTCCGGCGCCTTGGGGCCGATCCATTCGGCGATGGTGCCGGGCTGGGCGGCCAGAACGGCGGCCTCCTGCTCTGGGATGCTCAGCTCGGCGGGGCTTGGGGTGACGGGGATCTTCTCGCCGTCGCGGCCATCGAACTGGGTAATGAACATCATCATCAGGCCGGTCACTGCCAGCATGATCAGGAAGGGGATCACGAACAGGCCGGCGTAGAAGTGCCAGCGCCAGACGGCAAAGTAGAATTTATCGGTAAGCGGGCGCGATTGGCCCGCGGGATGCGGTTGGCTGGGTGCCATTGGGTCTCTCCATACCGGAACAGGGCCGGACGCGCGGGGCGCCGGCGGAAATGTCAGAAGTGTTCAGAAGGTCAGGAGAGCGCGGGCGGGCCGCGGGCGTCATAGCGCCAGTGGAAGCCGGCGGTATGATGGGTGAACGCCTCGCGCGACCAGCGGTCTGTCAGCGGGGCGTCAAGGTTCAGATCAAGCAGGCTGTCCGGCAGCAGCGCCACCGCGCCAAGGGTGGCAAAGGGGCAGCTGCGGTCCTCCATCTGTTCGGTAGGGGCGTGTCCGCCTTCGTCCTCCAGAGCGACCCAGGTTTCCACCGTGCCGCTGCCGGTGCAGATCACCAGAAGCACCTTGCCGTCCTGCCCGGCGCCCGGCATCCAACCGGAGGGGATCAGCCCGGCCACGGCCAGGGCGATCACAACCAGATAAGAGGCGAGGCGGGCAATCACGGATCAGAGGCCGGCGATGATCGACCTGAGGGTCGGGATGCCGTCGCCCTTCTCGGACGAGGTCAGCACGATTTCCGGATAGGCCGCCGGGTGTCTGGCCAGCGCGCCGCGGACCTGCTCCAGCACCTTGGCGCGGTCCTTGTCCTTGACCTTGTCGGCCTTGGTCATCACGCATTGGAAGGTGACGGCGGAGCTGTCCAGCAGCTTCATGATGTCCTCGTCCACCTTCTTGACGCCATGGCGGCTGTCGATCAGCACAAAGGCGCGGCGCAGGTTCTGGCGGCCGGACAGGTACTGCTTCAAGAGCTTCTGCCATTTCTCCACCACCGCCAGCGGCGCGTTGGCATAGCCGTAGCCGGGCAGGTCGACCAGATAGAGGTCGGGGCCTTGGGTGAAGAAGTTGATCTCCTGTGTGCGGCCCGGGGTGTTGGAGGCGCGCGCGATCCCCTTGGTGCCGGTCAGCGCGTTGATCAGGCTCGACTTGCCGACGTTGGAGCGGCCGGCAAAACAGACCTCCATCCGGTCGGCGCCGGGCAGGCCGTTCATTGCGACCACGCCTTTCAGGAACTCGGTCTCGCCCGCAAACAGCTTGCGGCCTTTTTCCAGGGAAATTTCGTCCGGCGCCTCGGCCAGGGGGAATTGCATCTGCATCACAGTACCTTCACCGCATCGCCGATGCGGACAGGGCCGCCGCGGATCACCTCGGCATAGACCGAGAAATCCTGGTGGCCCCAATTGTCTTTCAGGGTTTTCAGCGTGTCGGCGTCGCGTTCGCCGGTTTCGGGATTGGCGGTGGTCGCCAGGCAGCGGACCACCCGGTCGCGCACCGCAAGGACGGCCTCGCCGATCTGCACCTCGCGGCCCAGCCACTCGTTTTCGGCCCAGGCCTCGCCGAGGTCGAACCAGATGTTGCCGCGCCAGCGCAGCGGCGACAGCGGGTGGCCGATGGCCTGTTCCACCGCGCGGTGGGAGGCCCGGTTGCAGAGCGTGATCGAGGGGAACACGCTGTCGGTCAGGCCGCGGCCCGGCACCCGCACGATATGGGAGGAGCCGGCCCGGTTTGCAGGCAGCAGCGGCTTTTCCCACTCCAGGAACCGCGGCAGATCCGTGGGGTTTTCCGGGTCGAAGGTCAGATCGGGGCGGTCCGGGTGGGTCAGCGTCAGCTGGCCGGTGGCGTCGTCCAGCCGGGCATTGACCGCCATCAGCGCGGGCGCCTTGGCGCCGCGGGTGAAGTTCTGGCAAGGCACCCATTCGGAGCCATCCGCCTTGGACGCCTCATGCGCGACCGCCCAAACGCGGTCGCCGGGCATGGTCTGCCCGGCGCTCAGAGTTACGGTATCCAGTGCCTCCCGCCCGTGTGATTTGAGCGGGTGGCGCCAGATTTCTGTGACCTCAGCGGGCCTCACTTCTCAGCCTTCGGCTTCTTCCTGAAGCTCGACTTGATGTTGCCGAACACGTCCGGCGAATAGCCATGGCTGCGCATGATCAGATACTGCTGAGTGAAGGTGATCGTGTTGTTCGCGATCCAGTAGACCACCAGGCCGGAGGCGAAGCCGCCGAGCATGAACATGAACACCCAGGGCATCCAGGCAAAGATCATCTGCTGGGTCGGGTCGGTGGGCGCCGGGTTCAGCTTCTGCTGCAGCCACATCGAGACACCCAGCAGGATCGGCAGGATGCCGATAAAGACCAGCGCCAGGATGCTTTCCGGGGCCGGGGCCGCCCAGGGCAGCAGGCCGAACAGGTTGAAGATCGAGGTCGGATCCGGCGCGCTGAGGTCCTGGAAGGGGCCGAAGAAGGGCGCGTGGCGCAGTTCCAGGGTGACGAAGATCACCTTGTAGAGCGAGAAGAAGATCGGGATCTGGATCAGGATTGGCAGGCAGCCCGCGGCGGGGTTCACCTTCTCCCGCTTGTAGAGCTCCATCATCTCCTTCTGCATCTTCTGGCGGTCGTCGCCGGCGCGTTCCTTGAGCTTCTCCATCTCCGGCTGAAGCTCTTTCATCTTCGCCATGGAGGCGTAAGATTTATAGGCCAGCGGGAACACCAGGATCTTGATCACCACGGTGAGGCCGATGATCGCCCAGCCCATGTTGCCGATCAGGACGTTCAGGTTGTGCAGCAGCCAGAACATCGGCTTGGTCAGGAAGAAGAACCAGCCCCAGTCGATCACGTCCAAGAAGCCCTGGATGCCTGCTTTCTGATAGCCGCGGATGGTTTCCCATTCCTTGGCGCCGGCAAACAGCTGGGTGGTTACTTCGGACGACTGGCCGTCGGCGACGGTCACGGTCGGCAGCACGATGTCTGTCTGGTAGATCTCGCGGCGCTCGTCGAATTTGGCGATCGAGCGGAAGGCCTGGCCCGGCGCGGGGACCAGGGTCGACATCCAGTAATGGTCGGTAAAGCCGATCCAGCCGTTTTCGGCGACCTGGCGGATCTCTGCCTTGGAGCCGTCGCGCGCATCGGCTTCGAAATCGGCCATGTCGTCATAGTCGATCTCGGCCAGCTCGCCGTCGGACATGCCGACCAGGCCTTCGTGCAGGATGAAGAAGTTCTTCAGGTCGGCCGGCTGGCCATGGCGGGCCAGGGTGCCGTAGGGCGCCAGCGACACGGTGCCGCCGGAGGCGTTCGCAACCGACTGGGTGACCGAGAACATGTAGTCCTCGTCGACCGAGATGGTGCGCGAGAAGGTCAGGCCCTTGCCGTTGTCCCAGGTCAGGGTGACGGGGCTGTCCGGGGTCAGGGTGGCGTCTGCCCCGGCGCTCCAGACGGTGTTGGCGCCCGGCACGTCATCCAGCGACAGGCCCGAACCCGGAGCCCAGCCATAGAGCGCGTAATAGGCCTGGGCCTCGCCCACCGGCTTCAGCAGTTTGACGATCGGGGAATTCGCGTCCAGCGTCTCGCGGTAGTCCTTCAGCGACAGATCGTCGATCCGGCCGCCCTGCAGCGAGATGCTGCCGGTCACCCGCGGCGTGTCGATGGCCAGGCGCGCGGCCTGCGGCGCTTCGGCCTGGGCCGGGGCGCTGCTGTCCACAGCCTCCGCCGCGGCGCTGGGCGCCAGTGCGGTATCGCCTGCGGGGGCGGTTTCGCTGACCGCGGTTTCCGGCGCCTGTTCCGGTTCCGGCGGCGGGAAGAAGGTATACCACCCGAGGATCACCAGAAAGCTGAGTACGGTTGCGAGAATAAGATTTTTGTTCTGATCGTCCATTGGGGACTGCCACCTCGTGTAGGGAAGGACACGTGGGGTTCAACAGAGGTGGGCCGCAAAGGTCAAGCAGAATCGGGCCGCGCCGGGGCGGCAGAGCGCCCCGGCGCGGTATAAAGTGCCCGGAAGTGTGCGGTCAGGGGGTCTGGCGGCCGATCACAGGCGTGTTCTGCAGTTTCGCCTCATGCGCGGCGATCCAGTCCAGCGTCTGCTCAAACGGCATCGGGCGGCCGATGCCGAAGCCCTGCACGTGGCCGCAGCCCAGCTGCGCCAGCAGCGCGTGCTCGCCCGCGGTTTCCACCCCTTCGGCCAGGGTGTCCAGATCCAGCCGCTCTGCCATCGTCAGGATGGCGGAGATCAGTTTCTGCTGTTCCGGGTCCTGATCGGCCTTCATCACAAAGGAGCGGTCGATCTTGATGCGGGAGATGTTGAACCGGCGCACTGCGGCGATCGAGGCGTGGCCGGTGCCGAAATCGTCGAGGTCGATGTGGCAGCCCAGGTCGCTGAGGGCGAGGATGTTGCGGGTGACCACGCCGTCGGGCTGATCGGTCATCACGGTTTCCAGGATCTCGACACACAGGCGGCTGGGGGGCAGTTCAAACCGCTCCAGCTCCCATTTGACGCGCCCGGCCAGCCCGGGGTTGCGCAGCTCCTGGGTGGCGAAGTTCACCCCGACGCAGGGCACGTTCACCCCGGCCGCGTCCCAGGCCTTGACCGCCACCAGGGCGTTGTAGAGCATCACCTGGCTGAGCCGGTCCATCAGCCCGGCCTCCTCCAGCGCGGGCAGGAAGGTGGAGGGCGGGATCAGCCCCTGCACCGGATGCGACCAGCGCGCCAGCGCCTCGAATCCCGAGACCCGGCCGGTGTCGGTGCAGATCTGCGGCTGGAACCAGGCCTGGATCTGGCCGGTTTCCAGCGCCGCCGCGGCCTCGTCGCGCAGGCTGGAGCGGGAGTTGCCGCGGCCCGACATATCCGCCGAATAGGCGCGGATTCCGCCGGGGCCGTTGCTCTGCGCCTCGGCCAGGGCAGCGATGGCGGCCCCGGTCCAGTCGGCGCCGGTTTTGCCCGGCGCGCGGTTGCGCTGGCAGAAGCCGATGGAGGAGGTCATGTAAACCGTGGTGCCGTCCAGCGGCACCGGCTCCTCCGCGGCGGATTGAATCCGGCCCGCCAGCTGAATGCACAGCTCCAGGTCGAGCTGCAGGGTGGGGGCCAGGCAGATCGCGAACCGGCTGTCGCCGAGCCGGGCCACGACATCGTTCTGGCGCAGGGCAGAGGCGATCTGCGCGCCGCACTGCTGCATGATCCGGTCGCCCGCGTCCTGGCCGTGCCGGTCGGCCAGCTCCTTATAGTCGTCCAGGTCCACGATGAAGACGGCCGAGCGCAGATCGGTATCGGCGCATTCGGCGTGGATGCGGGCGGTTTCCGCCTCGAACCCGTCGCGCAGCATCATGCCGGTGATGCTGTCGCGGGGACGGCCGCGGCCGCCGAGCTTGCTGAAGCCGCCGGTGGCGGCGAGCAGCACCGGCAGGCCTAGCGCCACCGACAGCAGCGCCACCTCGCCGCCGAGCCAGTAGGTGGCCAGCGTCAGCGCGGGCAGGAAAGCGAGCACGGGCGGCCCGAAAAGTGCGGGGGCAAGGATTTGCCGGAGCCGTGCCAGGAGACCTGAACCCGTGTCAATCATTCTCAGACCTTTCGTCTGCAGCCAGTCATTCCGGCCTGAGACTAAGGCGCTGATCTAACCCGGGAGTTAACGCAGCTTGGGAATTTCGGAATTTTCCGGCTCAGCGCTGGAATTCTTCAGCTCCAGGCCGGCGAAATCGAACAGTTTCGGGTCCAGCAGATGCGACGGGCGCGCATTCATCAGCGCCCGGAACATCACCTGGCGGCGTCCGGGCGAGTTTGATTCCCATTGGTCCAGGATCTGTTTCACCTGCTGGCGCTGCAGCCCGTCCTGGCTGCCGCAGAGGTCGCAGGGAATGATCGGATAGTTCATGGACCGCGCGAATTTCTCGCAATCGGCCTCTGCCACATGGGCCAGCGGGCGGAACACGAACAGGTCGCCCTCCTCATTGACCAGCTTGGGAGGCATGGTCGCCAGGCGGCCGCCGTGAAAGAGGTTCATGAAGAAGGTTTCCAGGATGTCATCCCGGTGATGGCCCAGCACAACCGCCGAGCAGCCTTCCTCGCGCGCGATGCGGTAGAGGTTGCCGCGGCGCAGGCGCGAGCACAGCGCGCAGTAGGTGCGCCCCTGCGGCACCTTGTCGACGACGATGGAATAGGTGTCCTGATACTCGATCCGGTGCGGCACGCCCATCTTTTCCAGGAATTCCGGCAGCACGGTGGCCGGAAAGCCTGGCTGGCCCTGGTCCAGGTTGCAGGCCAAGAGATCGACGGGCAAGAGGCCGCGCCATTTCAGCTCGTATAGCACGGCCAGCAGGGTATAGCTGTCCTTGCCGCCCGACAGGCAGACCAGCCATTTCGGCGTGCTGCCGTCCTCGCGCCGCTCGACCATGCCGTATTGGTCGATGGCTTCACGCGCATAGCGCACGATGCGCTTCCTGAGCTTCTTGAACTCAGTGGTCGCGGGGGCGCCGGCAAACAGCGGATGGATTTCGTCCAGATCATCATCAAGCATGGGCGCGCCCTAGCCGAGCAGGGGCGTTTTGCCAAGGAAAAAAGGCAGAAGGCTGAAGGCCGGGCGGGTTCCGGCCTTTGCCCTCGTCACAGGTAGCCGCGGGAGGAGGGCAGCTCTTCCGGCAGCGGCGGCAGGCCGATGTCCTGGCGTATGTAATTGCTGAGCGGCAGGGTGCGGCCGGCTTTGCGCGGGGGGCGCTGCGCGGATAACAAGTGACGGACGATGGCGGCCACTGTCCGGCGCAGGCCGAGGTCGGCCAGGATTTGCGCCAATGCGGCCTGCGGGTCTTGAATGGGCGCAGGAATGTCTGTGCGTGTCATGGTTTCCGCCGGCTGCAGGGCAGCCGGTTCCTAATGTGCGAAGGTGAAAGGGGGCGCCAAGAACCAACACGCAGTATGCGCGCCGGAAGGTTCTCAGCTGTCGTTAAATTGGGAAGGTGCGATCAGGTCAGGCGCGGTTCAGCGCAGAGGGCTGCCGAGGCGCCGGCCAAGTCTGGTACCGGCATAGCCTGGATAAGCTGCGGAGGTGCGGGATGTTTGAAACAGATCGTTCATTCGCGCCTCCGGCAATTCAGGGTTGATCGTGGCGACCATTGAGCACGTTTTGCGGAATCTGGATATTCCGGTTTTCCCTACTGTAGCCAAAATGCTGCAGCGGGGCCTGCCGCGTCACCTGCCGGATGTTGAGTCCCGCTTCTCTGGAACCGGGTCATAGCCGTCGCCGCCGAAGGGGTGGCAGCGGCCGATGCGGCGGAGGGTGAGCCAGGCGCCTTTGACAGCGCCGTGTTTTTCCAGCGATTCCAGCGCGTAGGCAGAGCAGGTGGGCTGGTAGCGGCAGTTGAAGCCGACCCAGGGGCTGAACAGCAGCCGGTAGGCGCGCACAGGCAGGGCGAAGATATGAGCCAGCGGGGTCATGGCGGATAGATAGGGGCAGGGCGGCTGTTAGGCAATAAGGGCAATGCCCGGCCGCGGGCGGAAGCGAAGCGCCCGCCCATGGGGGCGGTCGGGCGCTGCCCGGCGTGCCGCCGGGCGAAGGGCCTTGGGGTAAAATGCGGTGAAATGTGCCGGCGGGACGAAGAGCTACTGGCCGTGGATCTTCTTCAGCGCATAGATCAGGTCGCGCTTCAGCTCCTCGAAGGGGCGCTGGGCGGTCTCATCGGCGCGGCCGATCAGCACGTAATCCCAGCCGGGGCGGCCATGCACAGGCAAAATCATCCGCGCGGCCTCGCGCAGGCGGCGCTTGGCGCGGTTGCGGGCCACCGCGTTGCCAACTTTCTTGGAGCAGGTGAAGCCCATGCGGATGCCGCCGCCATCCTGGCGGTTGCGGCCCTGCACCATCATGCCCTTGGTGCCCTGCTTCAGGGCTGGGGGGCGGGCGCAGGCAAGGAAATCACGGCGCTTGGCCATGACCTCAAGCTTGGGCGCATCCGATGCGCAAACGGACACCGCCGGAGGCGTGTCCCCGCGGGCAGCGTTGCCGTCCTTGGGGGCCTCCGGCGGTGTCATGTCCGTCAGAACGGGAACTGAGCTTATGCGCTCAGTTCTTTACGGCCGCGGGCGCGGCGTGCGTTCAGGATCTTGCGGCCTGCTTTGGTGGCCATGCGCGCACGGAAGCCGTGGCGGCGTTTGCGAACCAGGTTCGAAGGCTGATAGGTGCGTTTCATCGCTCCGGTCTCCACATTTATGTCTACGGGTACGGCGCGGAATCGCCCGCCCGGGGTCTATCTCGAAGCCCGGTCTTTAGGAGGGAATGACGGCCAAGTCAAACCCTGCAGGCCGCCTTTTCCGGGCAATATGCAACATTTCTGCCAAAAACTGCCCCGGAACGGCCGGTCCGGACGCCGCGGCTGTAACATGGGACCGGTGATTCTGCCACAAAGCTCACGAAATCCGGATCTGTGTTCAAGCACCTGTGAAGCGGGGCTGCTTGGCCTCGCACAGCAGCCATTTAACACGTAGCACAAACCCTGCAGCAACCACGGACCGAAAAGCGATATGACCGAGACCCCGAATTCCGACCCGCAAGCTGGATCAAAGCCCGGCCTGGCGCGCCACCTGCCGCTGATTGCGGTGGCGGCTGTGGCGCTGATCGGGGCGGTGACGCTGAAGGACTATCTGACGTTTGACACGCTGCGCGACAACCGCGAGGCGCTGATGGCGTTCCGGGATCAGAATTACCTGGGGCTGGTGGCGCTGTTCATGGGGCTTTACATTGTCATCGTGGTGTTTTCGCTGCCCGGTGCGGCGGTGGCCTCGGTGACGGGCGGCTTTCTGTTCGGGCTGGCGGCGGGCACGGTGTTCAATGTGGTCTCTGCCACCATCGGCGCGGCGGGCATCTTTCTGGCCGCGCGCATGGGGCTGGGGGCGATGCTGACCGCCAGGATCGAAGCCGCCGAGGGCCGGGTGCAGATGCTGAAACAGGCGCTGCGGGAAAACGAGGTCGAGGTGCTGCTGCTGCTGCGGCTGGTGCCGGCGGTGCCGTTCTTTGTGGCCAACCTGCTGCCCGCGCTGGTGGGGGTGAAGTTCCGCAACTTCCTGTGGACCACCGCGGCGGGGATCATCCCGGGCGCCATCGTCTTTACCTGGATCGGGGTGGGCGTCGGGTCTGTCTTTGACCGCGGCGGGGATCCGGATCTGAGCCTGCTGTGGGAGCCGCATGTGATCGGGCCGATCCTGGGCTTGTGCGCGCTGGCGGCGATGCCGATCCTGGTCAAAGCGGTGCGCGGCAACCTGCGCGGCCGCAAGAAAAAGGACAGCTGAACATGAACCGTATCAAATGCGATCTTCTGGTCATCGGCGCCGGATCGGGGGGCTTGTCGGTGGCCGCGGGGGCCAGCCAGATGGGCGCCGATGTGGTGCTGCTGGAAGGGCACAAGATGGGCGGAGACTGCCTGAATTACGGCTGCGTGCCCTCCAAGGCGCTGCTGGCCAGCGCCAAGGCCGCCTATGGCCAGGCGCATACCGCGGCGTTCGGCGTGGCGGATCAGTGCCCGCAGCCGGACTATGCCGCGGCGAAGGATCATGTGCATCAGGTGATCGGAACCATCGCGCCGGTCGACAGCCAGGAGCGGTTCGAGGGCCTGGGCGTGCGGGTGATTCGGGAGTTCGGCCACTTCACCTCTGACACCGAGGTGGAGGCCGGGCCGTACCGCATCACCGCGCGCCGGATCGTCATTGCCACCGGATCCTCGCCCCTGGTGCCGCCGGTGCCGGGTCTGGACAAGGTGCCGTTTGAGACCAACGAGACCCTGTTCGATCTGCGCGAAAGGCCTGCGCATCTCTTGATCATCGGCGGCGGCCCGATCGGGATGGAGATGGCGCAGGCGCATGTGCGGCTGGGCAGCAAGGTCACCGTGATCGAAGGGCAGAAGGCGCTGGGCAAGGACGATCCGGAGGCCGCGGCGCTGGTGCTGGAGAGCCTGCGCGCAGAGGGCGTGGAGATTGCCGAGGGCGCCATGGTCTCCCGTGTTGGCGGCCAGGCCGGTGCGATTGAGGTCGAGACCAAGGACGGCAGCAAGTTTCACGGCACCCATCTGCTGATGGCGGTGGGGCGCAAGGCCAACACCGACCGGCTGAACCTGGAGGCTGCGGGGATCGAGACCCAGGGCAACGGCATCAAGGTGGACGAGAGCCTGCTGACCACCAACAAGCGCGTCTATGCCATTGGCGACGTGGCCGGCGGGCTGCAGTTCACCCATGTGGCGGGCTACCACGCCAGCGTCATCATCCGCTCCGCGCTGTTCGGGCTGCCGTCCAAGGCCAAGACCAGCCATATCCCCTGGGCGACCTATACCGATCCGGAGCTGGCGCAGGCGGGGCTGACCGAAACCCAGGCGCGCGACCGGTATGGCGTGAAACTGGAGGTGGTGCGCTTCGACTATGAGCACAACGACCGCGCCATCGCCGAACGCAAGGCCAAGGGCTTTATCAAGGTGATGGTTGCCGGCGGGCGTCCCGTTGGGGCCACCATCGTGGGGCACCAGGCCGGAGAGCTGATCTGCCTGTGGTCCATGGCACTGGCCAACCGCTTGAAAATGAGCCAGATTGCAGCCATGGTTGCGCCTTATCCCTCCTTTGGCGAGATCAACAAGCGGGCAGCGGGCGCGTATTTTTCCCCGCGGCTTTTTGAAAGCAGTCTGGTGAAACGCGCGGTGCGCCTGGTTCAGCGCTGGATTCCATGAGGTAAGGGCGGCGGGATGCTCAACACGCTTTCGGGCAGATTTCTGGTCCTGACCACGGTGTTCGTGATGCTGGCCGAGGTGCTGATCTTTGTCCCGTCGATTGCCCGGTTCCGCATGGATTACCTGTCGGACCGGCTGGAGCGGGCGCAGATCGCGTCGCTGGCGCTCTTGGCTGATGACATGCTGGAAACCGAGCTGGAAGCGGAGTTGCTGGAAAACGCGGGCGTCTACAACGTGGTGCTGCGCCGCGATGAGATCCGCCAGCTGATGCTGGCTTCGCCGATCCCGCGGCAGATCACCGGCACCTATGATCTGCGCATGGCCGGGGCGCTGACGCTGATCAAGGACGCGGTGCTGCGGCTGGCCACGCCGGAAAATGAGATCATCCGGGTGATCGGCGCGCCGGTGCGCGATGCCGGCCTGCTGATCGAGGTCACCATCGAGACCGCGCCCCTGCGCCAGGCCATGCTGGACTACGGGGTGCGGATCCTGATCCTGTCGGCGGTGATCTCCATCTTCACCGCGCTGTTGCTGTTTGTCGCGGTGCGGATCGTGCTGGTGAAGCCGATCAAAAGCGTGGTCGGCCACATGCAGCGCTATGCGGCCGCGCCCGAGGATGCGCGCGGCATCATCCATCCCAGCTCCGGCGTGGTGGAGCTGCGCGAGGCGGAAGAGGCGCTGATGCAGCTGCAGACGGAGCTGACCCATGCGCTGAAGCAGCGCGAGCGGCTGGCGCAGCTGGGCGGCGCGGTGGCCAAGGTGAGCCATGATCTGCGCAACATCCTGACTTCGGCGCAGCTGTTCACCGACCGTATCGAGCGTAGCGAAGACCCGCTGGTGCGCCGCCTGGCGCCGAAGCTGGTGAATTCCATCACCCGTGCGGTCTCGCTGTGCGAGGGCACGCTGGCCTTTGGCCGGGCGGAAGAGCCCTCGCCCACCTTTGCGGTGGTCTGCCTGCATGAAATCGTCGGCGACATCGCCGAAAGCGAGCTGCTGGCGGCCGGCAGCGCGGAGATCGGGATCATCAACACCGTGCCTGCGCCGATGATGCTGCGGGCCGATCCGGAGCAGCTGTTCCGCATCATCATGAACCTGGTGCGCAACGCCCGCCAGGCGATTGCCGCCACCGGGCAGCCCGGCACGGTGACGGTGGCCGCCCGCGAGACGGAAGGCGCCTGGTACATCACGGTGGCGGACACCGGCCCCGGCCTGCCGAAAAAGGCGCAGGACAATCTGTTCACCCCGTTCCAGGGCGGCGCCCGCAAGGGCGGCACCGGGCTGGGGCTGGCGATTGCCGGTGAGCTGGCCCGCGGCCACGGCGGCTCGGTGACGCTGACGCAGACCGGCCCCGGCGGCACGGTCTTCGAGATCTGCCTGCCCAAGGGCGATGGCACGATCTGAGGCGCTGGCGGCGGCGGGCGGTAATATGACAGGCGGATGAAACTATTTTTGCTTTTGGGGTTGCGCCTGTGCGATGCTATGGATAAACCCCGCCGCAGTGGACCGATAGCTCAGCTGGATAGAGTACTTGACTACGAATCAAGGGGTCGGGGGTTCGAATCCTCCTCGGTCCGCCACTTCCCTGTTGTCGGGCGACGCATAGTTTTGCCATTTGCGGCAGAACCTTTCCTTTTTCGTGTCTCCAACATCCCCGCTCGCGCCTCCTGTTCCGCCAGTGGCGAAGCCTTCCCTGATTTTCACTTCGGAAGACCTCGTGTCTTCCGGAGGGCAAAGCAGGGTGGGCGCAGCCCGGACTGCGGCCGGGCGGTGATCTGACACCCGCGAAATGATAGGATGCGCCGGAGCGGTGAAATTGGGAGGGGCCCGCGCCTGGCGCGGGAGGAACCGGATTTCTCCGTGGAGGCTGACGCGCAGCGGCATCAGAACCCGTGTTCAGAGTGCCGGCCGGATGGCAGGCGGACCAATCAAACGGAAAATGCCGGGGCAGGGAGGAGCGGGCGCAGCCCGTCGATGCCCTGTCCCGACTCCTGGGATATGCAATCCGCGCGCCCCGCGCGGATTTCTACTGTCTCTTACAGAAGGCGCAGTTGCCCCGGCCAGACAGTCAAGTCCTGCTCCAGCAAAAGGGATCGTTACCTTCTGAGGCGGAAACTGGGTAGTTCAAACGACTTGTGGCCGCGGTGGAAAGTGGCTCGGAACGAGACGCGTTCCACCGCTCCCGGGCCGCAGGGAGTTTGAGCTGTCCAGGTTCCGTCCGGATGCCGATGCAGTCGGTATCCGGATAGAGCTCGATCACGAGCTGGAAGCTCGGCATCCCGATCCTGCCTCACCCATCGCGTCAGCGTTGAGAGGCCAATGCCGAGATCATCTGCAACTTCACGTCGTGTGAGTCCGCTGGTCAGCGCCAGCCGAACCGCTTCACGCCGAAATTCCGGCGTCGGTCTGTTTCCGTTTCCCATAGAACACCTCCTGGTTCCTCAGTTGGTGCTCTCCACTTTTTCAGGGCTGACCTGCCCCCCGCGAAATCCCTCACCATGATGTAGAGTCTGCCCAACCTATGTAGGAGCAGACGAATGCGTAAGAGCCGTTACACCGAGGCGCAAATCATCGGGATGATCAAAGAGCAGGAAGCCGGGATGCCGACGGCGGAGGTGTGCCGCCGGCATGGGCTGAGCCCGGCGACCTTTTACAAGCTGAAGTCCAAGTATGGCGGCATGGAGGTATCGGAGGCGGCGCGGCTGAAAGCGCTGGAAGATGAGAATGCCAAGCTGAAGCGGCTGCTGGCAGACACGATGCTCGACAACGTGGTTTTGAAAGACCTGCTGGGAAAAAGCTGACGACACCGAAAGAGCGGCGAGAGGCAGCGCTCAATGCAATGCGGGATCATGACATCTCGCAGCGCAGGGCCTGCCGGCTTGTCGGTGTCGACCCCAAGACGGTCCGGCGCGAACGCCCGCCGGACCATCCTGAGATCCGCCAGGAGATGAAGGAGATCGCTGGCAAACGCCGCCGGTTCGGCTACCGGCGGATCGGCGTGCTGCTTGAGCGAAAAGGCATGATCATGAACCACAAAAAGCTTTACCGCCTCTACCGGGAGGAGGGTCTTGCAGTGAAACGGCGGCGGGGCCGCAAACGCGCCCGGGGCTCGAGAACGCCGATGCCCGAAGCCACACAGCCCAACCAGCGCTGGTCCCTGGATTTCCTGGCAGACAGCTTCGGCGCGGCGCGGAAGTTTCGCATCCTGGCCGTGAATGACGACTGCTGCCGGGAAAACCTGTGCCTGGCGGCAGACACCAGCATTTCAGGAGAGCGCGTTGCCCGGGAGCTGGACGCGCTCGTCCGGATCTACGGAAAACCCGCTTGCATTGTCAGCGACAACGGGACGGAATTCACCAGCCAGGCAATCCTGAAATGGGCCGACAGGAACGGGGTGGATTGGCATTACATCGACCCCGGAAAACCGCAGCAGAATGCCTTTATCGAGTCATTCAACGGCAGCCTGCGGGACGAGCTTCTCAATGAAGAGCTGTTCGATACCCTGGACGATGCCCGCCGCAAGCTGGCGCTGTGGCGCTACGATTACAACAACGTCAGGCCGCATTCTTCGCTGGGGAACAGAACGCCAATGCAAGCGCGGCAGGCGCTTGAGCTATTTGAGGGCTCCGCGCCTGCCGCGCTTGCCAAGCCCGAGACCGACGATTACCAAAACCAAACCCGCAGACTCTCCTCATGAACGAGGGACCAGCGGGGGGCAGGTCAGGGCAAGTCCACTGTCGCCATTCGAGCCAGCCGTTGCGAACGCCTCCTTCCCCCCGCGGCGAAGGTCTACCAAGTTCGTTCTGGGCTGCTCTCCCCCTAAGATTATGGCACTTGGGTAGTCGAGGACATTCGCAGATCATGTTCGCTTTGGGCTGCGAGCGGTCCAGTGCGCTTGCAGCATCCAGTGTGGGTAGAGGTGGCGGCAATGGGCTCTTCGTTAGCTTTCGCCGCGCCAGGCGTGAATGGCCGATCCCCGAGCACAAGTCCCGCTCCCGCAAAAGGGATCGTTACCTTCTGAGGCGGAAACTGGGTAGTTAAAACGACTTGTGGCCGCGGTGGAAAGTGGCTCGGAACGAGACGCGTTCCGCCGCCCACGGGCCGCAGGGAGAATGAGCTATCCGGATAGAGCCCGGTACCGAGCTGAAAGCTCGGGATTTGCCGACCCAAGAACAGGCGTTCAAGACGAGCGCGCAAAAGCGCGGATCCAGCCCAGAGCGGCCGTTAGGCGTGGTTAACAGGGAGGAAAAAGCGGACATCCATCCAGGCACAGACCGATGAATGATACGCGGAGCTCTGCTACCGTTGACCGAATGCTCGCAACAATTTGAGATAGTCTACCCAGTTCTGGCGGAGTCCTTGAAATCGTACGGCCCTGCGTCGGTCAGAAAAGAAAGTCGTCTGCCCCCAAGCTGTTCAGCGTTGTACTTTTCAGCGTGAGGGTGTTGCCGTTCAGATCGTCGATGATCGCGTCACCGTTCACCCATGAGACGTGATGGTTCATCAGATCGTTGAAGCCCTTAATTGACGCAACTCCACGAAGATCCACCCGTTCACCAGTGCTGGCCGCATTGAAGTCGGTCACCACATCATTGCCACTTGAGAAAATGAAAGTGTCGTTGCCACCTCCACCGGTCATCCGGTCATTGCCGCCCTCGCCATCCAGCTTGTCTTTGCCCTTACCTCCAATCAGCCGGTCCTTACCCGCTCCGCCCTCCAGCCGGTCGTTGCCACCGCCACCTTCAAGCCGGTCGTTGCCACCTTCACCTTTCAAGCGATCCCTGCCACCACCACCTTTAAGGTGATCGCGGCCAGAACCGCCGAATAGAATGTCGGATCCAATGCCGCCAATCAGCCAGTCGTTTCCGGCGTGGCCCGTCAGTTTGTCATTTCCCGATAAGCCATCAAGTCGGTCACCAAATCTCGTTCCGGACAGAACATCATCGCCGTCACTGGCTAAGGCCGGGGTTAGAAAGAGCTTCGTCTCAAGCTGCCCCGTATAAGTAGTCCTGTCATAATCCTGCCAGCTTACAGAAATGACACCATCAGAAAGTTCTGTAATCTTTGGGCGGACATCTAGGTCATTGCTGCCCTTCGAAAGCTGAACTTCCTCTCCTATACGCTCACCACCAGCCGCAAATCTTTGCGCCATGATGGATGAGGTTTCAGAAGACGTTACATGCGTCCAGACGATGACAAAACCGCCATCTGACAGCGCGGTAAGTTCCGGAGCGTATTGTTCATCCAACGTCTGAGTATGAACCTGGAATTCATCGCCTATCGGGTTGCCATCCGGGTTCATGATGCGGGCATAAACACCTTCTCTGCTGCCGTCCTGGCCGTCAGATACCCAGGTGAGCAGGATGTTCCCGTTCTCCAGAACAGTTATGGATGGATCCGATTGGCTATTATTCCAATACTGGTTGACCTGTGCCTCGTATGTTCGCGGTGTTCCATCAGAATTGTAAAGCCGAAGCATGACACTGTAGAGGCTGCCATCAACCTCTCGCGATCTCCAAGTTACTGCAAAGCCACCGTCTTCTAGTGGCGCAACATCGCCAAAAGACTGATACCCCTCCGTGGTTTGATTTACGCGAAAATCGTTTCCGCGCGGAGTCCCGTCAACGTCAAAAACGCGGGCGTGGTAGCTGACATATGAGTCGTCCCGTCCTAAACCGTTGTAGACGACAACATACCCGCCATCGTTCAGCGCGGTGATTTCCGGGTCAAAACTGGTGTCATCGGGGTCGTGGAACACCGTAAGCTCACTTCCGATGCGAGTGCCATCCGCCGAAAATCTCTGCGCGTTGATCGACGCATTAGTAGAGCTTTGCAATGCGGTGTAGGTAACAACAAAGCTGCCGTCCTCTAGCGTGGTGACATCCGGGCGGTTTTCATCGTTGGCGCTGAGGCTGACATCAAAAGCCGCAGCTTTGGGCTTTCCATCCGGGCGGAAAATCTGCGCTTTGATAACGCTACCGCTCTCGCGCCAGACCAGAATATACTCGCCGTTCTGCAAGGCTGACATCCCATGGTCTGAGCTTACCTTGTTTGCATCCGGAACAATCGTCTCGAGTGCTAAACCAGTAATTGCTTCCATTATAATGCTTTCTGTATACCGACTGGTTCAATCTTGGCTGTTTAATCACTTAATAGGGAAGCCTGCAACTTGCAGGTGCTCGATCGGCTGCACCGTACAATAGCGAGGCCAATCAAATTAGCATAGTGCGATGAGATTTTGCCTGTCTTCCGAGCCTTCTTGGCGTATGAAAAAGGGTGCCGCACCGGTCAAGTTAGACTCGGACCGGCCCTTTGTTGCGAGGCGGTTATAAGTCCGCTTTGGAACCGCGATCAGAGTTTTGCAAAGCCCGTTTGCTGCGCTGAGCTGTCGCTCGCGCCTGGCACTCAGCATTGAAAATATGCTCCTGACCAAATTTGAACGGCGCTGGCCGAAAAGGTCCGCTTCAGCCGATGGCAAGTATATGAGTCGCAAAAGGAAAGACTGGTGCGATCACGATTTTTCCACTGGCCTAAAATCAAGGGCTTAGCGGAGCCTGGAAGGTAAAACTATGTGCGACAGAACCTTTCCTTTTTTGTGTCTCCAACATCCCCGCTTGCGCCTCCTGATCCGCCAGTGGCGAAGCCTTCCCTGATTTTCACTTTGGAAGACCTCGTGTCTTCCGGAGGGCAAAGCAGGGTGGGCGCAGCCCGGACTGCGGCCAGGCGGTGATCTGACACACGGGGCCGGAGCGGAGAAATTGGGAGGGGGCCGCGCCAGGCGCGGAAGGAACCGGATTTCTCCGTGGAGGCTGACGCGCGAGCTACATCAGAACCCGTGTTCGGAGTGCCGGCCGGATGGCAGGCGGACCAATCAAACAGAAAATGCCGGGGCAGGGAGGAGCGGGCGCAGCCCGTCGATGCCCTGTCCCGACTCCTGGGATATGCAATCCGCGCGCCCCGCGCGGATTTCTACTGTCTCTTACAGAAGGCGCAGTTGCCCCAGCCAGACAGTCAAGTCCTGCTCCAGCAAAAGGGGTCGTTCCTTAACAACGGTCCCGTTATCAAGGGGCAGAATGCCCTCAGCAGGAGCCATAACCGCTCCATGAGGCAATTTACAGGTCGCGGACTAAGTGAAAATTCGCTGCAAGCTGCTTCAAAGGCGGCAAACTGCGCGTTTTGTCTGCGGCGACCCGCTGGAAGGGCGGTTTCCGGACCTTCACTGCACCTTTTGGCGGCAGTCGATAGGCCGGTTAAGCCGGTTTTCAGAACAGTCAGCTGCGGAGCGCCCCGGAATTCTTAGGCCTGGATTTGACCATGACGCAGCGGCCGTTGGTTTTAAAGGTTTCATGCAAGACGCTCTTTCGCAGTTTTCTCCAGAGGACAGCCGGTGGCCTGCGCGCCAAACCAGCCTTGCTGGAGCAAGATGTTGCTTCCGGGTTGA
Source organism: Leisingera aquaemixtae (assembly GCF_006740765.1). Taxonomy (GTDB): domain Bacteria; phylum Pseudomonadota; class Alphaproteobacteria; order Rhodobacterales; family Rhodobacteraceae; genus Leisingera; species Leisingera aquaemixtae. The sequence continues at coordinate 2,866,497 of NZ_CP041159.1, read as the reverse complement.
TGGTGGTGATTGTATTGGACCGCCAAACCCTTGCTTTGAAAGGCCCTGATGCATGGACAAGTTCAGCCTCGATGCGACCGATATCCGCATCCTTAGTGCAGTCCAGAAACACGGCCAGCTGAGCAAAACCAAGCTGGCGGAGATCGTCAACTTGTCGCCAACCCCGTGCTGGACCCGCCTTGCGAAATTGAAGGCAGCCGGGTTCATACGCGGCTATCACGCCGACATTGCGCTCGACCGGGTCTGCGATTACACGCAGGTTATCGTGACGGTCTCGCTGACCCATCACCGCAAGTCTGATTTTGATCGCTTCGAGGGCCACATCCGGAAGCTGGACGCGGTCACCGAATGCATCGCCACAGGCGGTGGCATGGATTACGTCCTGAAGGTCTTCACCCCAAGCCTGCCAGCCTTTCAGGAACTGATGGAAACCCTGCTGTCGGCCGAACTGGGGATTGACCGCTACATGACCTACATCGTGACGCGCCACGTCAAATCCGCCCAGCCGAATCTCTCCGGCCTGACGGCCAGGCCGGGCAAATGACGGACCCCGCCTGAACGGTCTGCCAGCCCGCCGGCATCAGCCCGTTCGGGCTTTCCGCAGCTTGTTTTCAGTCCGCTTCCGGCCTGACTGCGGGGGTAATCCTTCACCCAGTTCAAACAGGCCGCGGCTGATCGGGCCGCCGGTGAAAAGGGTGAAAGACATGACGCAATCAGACGGCTTCGGGTTCGGCACACAGATCCGCAAATCCCCCTATTTCGACGCCACTGTCCGCTGGGGCGCCAAGGGGTTTTCGGTGTACAACCACATGTACATCCCGCGCGATTTCGGCGATCCGGTGCAGAACTTCTGGAACCTGGTGAACGACGCGATCCTGTGCGATGTGGCGGTCGAGCGCCAGGTGGAGATCACCGGCCCGGATGCGGCGAAGTTCGTGCAGATGCTCACCCCGCGCGACCTGTCGAAAATGGCCGTTGGCCAGTGCAAATACATCCTGATCACCAATGCCGACGGCGGCATTCTGAACGACCCGATCCTGCTGCGGCTGGCGGAAAACCACTTCTGGATCTCGCTGGCGGACAGCGACATCCTGCTGTGGGCGCAAGGCGTGGCGGTGCATTCCGGCATGGATGTCTCCATCTGCGAACCCGATGTGTCGCCGCTGCAGCTGCAAGGCCCGAAGTCCGGCGAGATCATGCGCGCGCTGTTCGGCGACAGCATCATGGACCTGAAATACTACTGGCTGCGCGAGGTTGATCTGGACGGCATTCCGCTGATCGTGTCGCGCACCGGGTGGTCCAGCGAGCTGGGCTATGAGCTGTACCTGCAGGACGGATCGCGCGGAGGCGAGCTGTGGGAAAAAATCATGGCGGCGGGCCAGCCCTTTGGCCTGCAGCCGGGCCACACCTCCTCGATCCGGCGGATCGAAGGCGGCATGCTGTCCTATCACGCTGATGCCGACATCCACACCAACCCCTTTGAGCTCGGTTTTGACCGGCTGGTGAATCTCGGCATGGAAACCGGTTTCATCGGCAAGGAAGCTCTGCGCCGCATCAAGGAGAAAGGTGTCAGCCGCAAACAGGTAGGGCTGGTTATCGAGTGTGAACCGCTGAAAGGCCCCAACACCACCTTCTGGCCGATCACCAAAGATGGCGGCACCGTCGGCAAGGTGACTTCGGCCGTCTACTCGCCGCGCCTTGAAAAGAACATCGCACTGGCGATGGTCTCGGCAGGGAGTTCTGAACTGGGCACCGAAGTCGAAGTGAAGACTGCCAGCGGCCCGGCAAAGGCCACGATTGTCGAAATCCCCTTCTACGACCCCAAGAAATCGCTCGCAGCAAGCTAACGCCAGAACGAGGACTTACGGAAATGTCGGATATTTCGATCGATCTGCACTGGCATCGCATTGAGCCTGAGCTCAAGCCCGGCGCCTACACGGCCGCGCATACCGTTCAGCTCAACAACGGCTACGACGTGCAAGTGGACGCCGCCCCCGATTATGGCGGCGACCCCAGCTGCACCAATCCCGAGCAGGCGCTGGCCTCGGCCCTGTCCAGCTGTCACATGCTGACGTTTCTTGCTCTGGCCGCCAAGGCCGGCTGGCCAGTGGCCAGCTACCATGATCATGTGGTGGCGCATCTGGGCAAGAACCCGAAGGGCAAGATGTCGGTGAACCGCTTGGATATGCACCCGGTGGTGCGTTTCGACACTGGCTTTCAGGTCAATGATGCGGAACTGGCGCAAATGCAGGACCGGGCGCACCGGTACTGTTTCATCGCCAATACACTGGCTGACTTCGTCGAGATCAACGTTCACTGACCCTCAAAACAGGAGAGAGCCCCGTGCAAGACACCGATATCCTGCTGCGCGACCTGGATGACGCCGGCATCCTGCGTCTGACCCTGAACGATGCCGGGCGGCGCAATGCCCTGTCCGAAGCCATGCTGGCGGCACTGGCTGCAGCCTTTGCCGAAGCGGGGGATAACCCGCAGGTGCGCGTTGTCATCCTGGCGGCAAACGGCCCGGCCTTTTGCGCCGGGCATGATCTGAAGGAGATGACCGCCGGACGCGCGGCTGCGGACGGCGGGCGGGCCTATTTTGCCAAGGTGATGGCGATGTGCTCTGCCACCATGCAGGCGATTGTGAACTGCCCCAAACCGGTGATTGCCGAGGTCACGGGGATCGCCACTGCGGCGGGCTGCCAGCTGGTGGCCAGCTGTGACCTGGCCGTTGCGGCGGATACCGCGCAGTTCAGCACACCGGGGGTGCATATCGGCCTGTTCTGCTCGACGCCGATGGTGGCCCTGTCGCGCAATGTCACCAGCAAGCATGCAATGGAAATGCTGCTGACCGGCGACATGACCCCGGCCCGGCGGGCAGAGGAGATCGGCCTGATCAACCGCGCCGTTCCGCCCGCAGGGCTGCGGGAGGCCTCGATGGAAATGGCCCGCAAGATCGCGTCCAAGTCGGTGATGACCCTGGCCACCGGCAAACGCGCCTTCTATGCGCAGCGGGAAATGCCCCTGACCGACGCCTATACCTATGCCTCCAGCGTGATGGTCGACAACATGCTCGCCCGCGATGCCGAAGAGGGCATCAGCGCCTTCCTCGAAAAACGCAGCCCCAAATGGCAGGATCACTAAGATCATGACGGACAACCCGTACAACACCGGTCTGGACCGCACCCCCGCGAACTATCAGCCGCTGACACCGCTGACCTTCCTGGAACGCGCCGCCAGCGTCTTTCCGGACCGCACGGCGATCGTGCATGGGTCCCTGCGGCGCAGCTATGCGGAGTTTTACGCGCGCTCGCGGCGGCTTGCCTCGGCCCTGGCCAAGAACGGCATCACCCGCGGCGACACCGTGTCGGCGCTGCTGCCCAACACGCCGGCGATGCTGGAGTGCCATTACGGCGTGCCGATGTGCGGCGCAGTGCTGCACTCGATCAACACGCGCCTGGATGCGGCGGTGATCGCGTTCCAGCTCGACCACGCGATGTCGAAACTGGTGATCGTGGACCGGGAATTCATGCCGCTGATGCAGGAGGCGCTGGCGCTTGCCACGGTCTCGCCGGTACTGATCCAGTATGATGACCCAGAGTATGACGGCGCGAAGACAGACGTGGAGGCCGCCGACTACGAGGTGTTCCTGACCCGCGGCAACCCCGATTTCAACTGGCTGATGCCGGAAGACGAATGGGATGCGATCTCGATCAACTACACCTCCGGCACCACCGGCGACCCCAAGGGCGTGGTCTCGCACCACCGGGGCGCCTATCTGCTGGCGCAGGGCAACGCGCTAACCACCTCGATGCAGAAACACGCGGTCTATCTCTGGACCCTGCCGATGTTCCACTGCAACGGCTGGTGCTTCCCCTGGACCCTGTCCGCCATCGCAGGCACCCATGTGTGTCTGCGGCAGGTGCGGGCCGAACCGATCTGGAACGCTCTTGCAGACGAGGGAGTAACCCACCTGTGCGGCGCCCCCATCGTGATGTCGCTGCTGATCTCGGCACCGGAGGAGGCGAAACGCGATCTCGCCGAGCAAGTGCAGTTCTTCACCGCCGCCGCGCCGCCGCCCGAAAGCCTGCTGGCCGGGATGAAGGCCGCAGGCTTCGACGTGACCCATCTGTACGGGCTGACGGAAACCTACGGCCCTGCGGTGGTCAATGACTGGCACAGCGGCTGGTCGGATCTGCCGCCTGCCGAACAGGCCGCACTGAAGGCGCGCCAGGGCGTGCGCTACCTGCCGCTGGAACAGCTGGATGTGCTGGACCCGGAGACGATGCAGCCGGTGCCGCGCGACGGCCAGACCATGGGCGAGGTGATGTTCCGCGGCAATGTCGTGATGAAGGGCTATTTCCGCAACCCCAAGGCCACTGAGGAGGCCTTTGCCGGCGGCTGGTTCCACTCCGGCGATCTGGGTGTCATGCACCCTGACGGCTATATCCAGCTTAAGGACCGGTCCAAAGACATCATCATCTCGGGCGGCGAGAACATCTCCTCGATCGAGGTCGAAGAGGCGCTTTACCGCCACCCTGCGGTTGCGGTGGCTGCTGTGGTGGCAATGCCGCATGAAAAGTGGGGTGAAACCCCCTGTGCCTTTGTCGAACTGGCGAAGGGGCACGAGGCGGACGCAGAAACCTTGCGCAGCTGGTGCCGCGACCACCTTGCGCCTTACAAAGTCCCCGGGAAGTTTATCTTCACGGCCATCCCAAGAACCTCAACCGGGAAGATCCAGAAATTCACCCTGCGCGAGCAGGCAAGGGAAATCGCGTCCTGACCAGGGGCGCAGAACTTCGGCCAATGGCGGCTTTACACAGTTCCTACGCGTTCATTTCTCTCGCGCAGCATTCGGTAATATGGGCTCGAAGCCCGGTTTCGCCGCGCGCTGCATGAATGTCTGCTTCATCCAAAGGTAAATCTGTGAGTCGCTAAAGGTAACTTAGCTGCTTCGGATGAAAATATTTCCCTTTAAAATCAATCAGCCAAGTTCCCTAAAAAGGAGAAACTATGTGTCGCCCGACACTTCTTGTCGGGCGACACATAGTTTTGCCATTTGCGGCAGAACCTTTCCTTTTTCGTGTCTCCAACATCCTCGCTCGCGCCTCCTGTTCCGCCAGTGGCGAAGCCTTCCCTGATTTTCACTTCGGAAGACCTCGTGTCTTCCGGGCTGCGGCCGGACGGTGATCTGACACCCGCGAAATGAAAGGATGCGCCGGAGCGGTGAAATCGGGAGGGTCGCGCCTGGCGCGGGAGGAACCGGGTTTCTCCGTGGAGGCTGACGCGCAAGCTACATCAGAACCCGTGTTCAGAGTGCCGGCCGGATGGCAGGCGCACCAGTCAAATGAAAAATGCCGGGGCAGCAAGCGCCTTGGGGCAGGGGCGTTATCTTCGCAAAGCTTGCGGCACATCCGGCTGCTGCGGCAACAACTTCGATCTCTGTTCGTAAACCGGCTGTCTTGAATGCAGGCTGCATGTGCAGCCGGGGCGCTGAGGGCGCCCCGGCTGGCGGCTTTACTCTCCCGGAACGGCCTAAAGTTCCGGTTCGTCATGGTGGTGGTGCTCCTTCACCGGGCGCATGAGGAGGTTGGCGAAGAAGGCCACCGCCAGCAGCGCCGCCATGCAATACATCGTTGTATTGTAAAGGCTGGGGGTCGGGTCCACGGTGCCGGCTGGTGCGATTTCCATCAGCTTGGCAATCGTCACGGTCTTGGCCGCCACCAGCTGGTCCAGCTGCGCAACAGGCGCGCCGAATTTCGCGGCAAAGGCGGCAGGATCGACCTTGGCGGCCAGGTCCTGGACCGCGCTGGTCACCGACATCTGGCGCAGCGAGGTAATCGCCAGCGGCCCCAGCACGCCCGCGGTAGACCAGGCGGTCAGCAGGCGGCCGTGGATGCCGCCGACATGCATGGTGCCGAACATGTCGGCGAGATAGGCCGGGATTGTGGCGAAACCGCCGCCGTACATCGAGAAGATCAGCATCGTCGCCAGATAGAAGCCCATCAGATAGACCAGTGACGGGTTGGCCGCGGCGGCAGAGGCGAAGTAGGGGATCGACAGGTAGAGCGCAGTGCCCAGCACGAAGAAGCACATGTAGGTCGCCTTGCGCCCGATGTAATCCGAGGCAGAAGCCCAGAAGAACCGGCCGATCATGTTGAAGACCGAAATCATCAGGACATAGGTCGAGGCGAAGGCGGCGGTTGCCACCAAGGGCATCACCGAGCCGAAGATCTCGGACATCATTGTCTTGGCGACCCCGATCACGCCGATGCCTGCGGTCACGTTGAAGCACAGCATGACCCACAGCTGCCAGAACTGCGGTGTCTTCAGTGCCTGGTCGATATGCACGTCGTTCTGGGTCACCAGCCCCGAGGCGGCGGGTTTCGGCTCCCAGCCTTCAGGCTTCCAGTCCTTGGCCGGGACCCGGTACTGGAAGGCGGCCAGGATCATCACCACGAAATACACGATGCCCAGGGTCATGAAAGTCTGGGCGGCGCCGGTATTGCCGGTGCCCACAACATAGGCGCCGGCCTCGCCGCCGAACTCGGCGGCCTGGGTTGCGCTGGCGATTACCACCTCGATCTTGCCTTGTGCGGTTTCGGCAAAGACCCGGCCGTTTTCGACTACGGTCTGCACCGCATCCCGGGCGCCAAGATAGGTGGGGGCGGTTTCATAGAAATCCAGCAGCCAGCCCTTGACCGGAGCGGCGATCATCGCGCCGCCGCCAAAGCCCATGATGGCCATGCCGGTTGCCATGCCGCGCCGGTCGGGAAACCAGCGGATCAGCGTTGATACCGGCGAAACATAGCCCAGCCCCAGTCCGCAGCCGCCAAGCACGCCGTAACCCAGATAGACCAGCCACAGCTGATGACTGGAGATGCCAAATGATCCGACAATGAAGCCGCCGCCCCACAGCAGCGCCGCCACGACACCGACCATGCGCGGGCCGACTTCCTCCAGCCATTTGCCGGCAAAGGCGGCAGCCAGCCCGAGGAAGACGATAGCCACCGAAAAGATCCAGACAACAGAGCTGAGGCTCCAGTCGTCGGCGCTGGAGGCGACCACCCCCAGCTCGCGGGTCAGCGGCGGGTTGAACACCGACCAGGCATAAACCGAGCCGATGCAAAGGTGGATGGCGATGGAAGCCGGCGGCACCCGCCAGCGGTTGAAGCCGGGTTTGGCAGTGATGTGGTGCTTGTGCAGAAAGCTCAGCGCGCCGGATGATGGCGTACTCATGTGGTGTCCTCCCTAGTGCTGTTCCGGCGGTTGCAACCTCCTATTGCGGCCGCCCCGAATGGCCCGCGGCAATGTGCCGTAGCTTGACAAAGGAAGACGTATGGCCCAGCTGTCAAATAAATAATTGTTTAATAACAAATGCTTGTGTGGGCACTTTGTCTGTCCGGCCCGGCGCCTGCCGGCAGTTGCGGGACATTCTGTCCGCAGGGGGGAAACCGGGGCCTGCAATTTTGCGCCAATTTGTCCGGATCAGGCGGCGGCTGGCGAGGGCAGAAAAATTTCGAACCGGGTGCCCTGTCCGGGTTCTGACTGCACGGTGATGCGCCCGCCGGCGCGACTCACCAGCTGGTGGCTGATCGACAAGCCCAGCCCGGTGCCCTGCGCCTGCTTGGTGGTGAAGAATGGATCGAAGATGCGGTTCAACAGGTCCGCGGGGATGCCGGTGCCGGTATCCTCGGCGGCCAGCAGCACGCCGTCCGGGGTATCCTCAGCGGTCAGGGTGAGGCGGCCGCCGCCGGGCATCGCCTGCACGGCATTCAGAATGAGATTGACGATCACCTGCTGCAATTCCGTGCGCGATATCCTGACTTGGCCTGTGCTGGCCAGATGCGCCTCTGCCTCGATCCCCGTGGCCTCGATCTGATGGCGGGTGAGAACCAGGCAGTCTGCCACAACTTCGGCCGGGGAAATCAGGCCTGCGGCGCCGGAGTATTCCTCGGGCCGGGCGAATTGCAGCAGCTTGGAGACAATCACGCCGATGCGGTAGACCTGATCGTCGATCAGCCGGAACTCCTCCTCGACCGGCTCCGCATGGCGGCCCAGAACAGTGCGGGCCAAGTCCAGGTTGCCCTGGATTACCGCCACCGGGTTGTTGATCTCATGCGCGACCGAGGCCGTGATCTCGCCCACCGCGGCGAGCTTCTCGGAGACAATCAGCCGCTCGGTGGTCCGTTCCAGCCGCCGGGTTGCCTCGCGAAGGTCGGCGGTGCGCTCCTCGACCTTGGCCTCCAGGCTTTCGCCCCAGCCGCGCAACTGCCGGTCGCGCTCCTGCAGCTGGTCCAGCAGGCTGTCCAGATGCGCCGCCACCCGGGCAATCTCGCCGCCGTCCTGCTGGGGCTGGTTGCGGGCGGCCAGATCGCCCTGCTCGACCCGGGCGATGGTCTGGGTCATGCCCTCAAGCGGACGGAAGATGCGCCCGGCCCATTGCAGGAAAATCGGCACCGACATTGCTGCAATCAGCAGGAATGCCCCGCCGAGCGTCAGCACCGTGCTGCGCTTGGCCTGGCGGAACGGGGTTTCCAGAAAGCCGACATAGAGCATTCCGGCCCGGTTGCCGCGGCTGTCGAGGATTGGCTCGTAGGCGGAGATGTACCAGTCGTTCACGACAAAGGCCCGGTCCAGCCAGACGTCGCCGCGCCCCAGCACCTGGCCGCGCACCTCTGCCGAGACCCGGGTGCCAAGCGCGCGCACGTTTTCAAACAGCCGCACATTGGTGGAGATCCGCACGTCCTCCAGAAACAGCGTGGCGGTGCCCTGGCTGCCCTCCGGCAGGCTTTGCTCGCGGTAGACCAGCGCGTTGATGGTGTCGATGAAGTCCAGGTTGCGGTTTAAGAGCCGCCCGCCCGCCAGCACCGCCGTCTGGCCGTTTGGCAGGGCCACCGGTGCGGCAGAGTGGATGATCATGCCGCGGGTCTCGGCGGTGCGGTCGGTGGGCAGTGCAGCTTCGGTCGCCACCAGCGGGATGGCGGCGCGGGCGGCAAGGCCGGGGGCCAGCGCGTCCAGCTGGGCGGCGTCCAGAATGTCGACCGCGCTTTGCCATTGGCCCTGCAGCGCGCCGCGCAGGACGGGCCAGTCCGCGGGTGAGAACCCGGCCCGGCCCTCAGGGCCGGCCAGATAGAGGAAATCAAGACCGAGCCGGGCCTGTTCCTGTGCCAGGAAATCCGCGGTGCTGCCCGCCGTAAGCGCGCTGCGGAAGCGGACCGATTGCGCCACCGCGTCCAGCAGCTCGCCCGAGGTGGCGGTCAGCCTGGCCAGATACTGGTCGGCAATGGTCAGATCGCCGTTCACCTTGCTGATCAGAAGGCCGTCGGTCTTTTCCGACCAGCGCCAGGTGGCAAGGCCCAGCAGCAAGGGCATCAGCACCAGCATCGGCAGCAGCGCGATCAGCAGCAGCCGGACCCGGACCGACCGCATCAAGGAGCGCAGCCTTGGCACCGGCTATAGCCCCCAAGCCGCGCATTTGCGGTCAATGGTCTTGCGCGAGACCCCCAGACGCCGCGCCGCTTCGCTGCGGTTGCCGCCGGCGGCCTCCAGTGCGTGCAGGATCTCGCGGCGCTCCACCTCTTCCAGCGGCAGGATGTCAGCCGCCGGACGGGGCGGGGCCAGCGTGTCGAGGGAGAAGCTGCCGAAGATCAGCGAGCGCTCGATAAAGTTGCGCAGCTCGCGGATATTGCCGGGCCAGTCGTGGCGCAGCAGGGCGGATTTGACGCTTGCGGACAACTCCAGCGGCGGCAGTTGCAGCTGGGCAGAGATTTCGTCGAGGAACAGCCCGGCAAGCTCAACAATGTCGGTGCCGCGCTCGCGCAACGGCGGCATTGCCACGTCGATCACGTTGATGCGGAACAGAAGATCCTCACGGAAATGTCCCGCGGCCACCGCCTCCGGCAGCGCGCGGCTGGAGCTCATCACGAAGCGGACATCGAGCTGAACCGTCCGTTCTGTGCCGATCGGCCGGATGCGGCCATCCTCCAGCACCCTTAGCAGCGCGTTCTGCGCCGAGGGGGTGAGTTCGCCGATCTCATCAAGGAAGACGGTGCCGCCCTGCGCCGAGGCCAGCAGGCCTTCGCGGCCCGCGGGCGCGCCGGGGAAAGCACCGGGGGCGTGGCCGAACAGCTCGTATTCTATGACATCCGCCGGTATGGCGCCGCATTGGACCGGCACGAAAGGCGCTCCGGCGCGGCTGGAGCGGGCGTGCAGATGGCGTGCGGCGACCTCCTTGCCGGTGCCGGAGGCGCCGGTGATCAGCACCGGGGTGGAGACCTGTGCCACCCGGTCGAGCAGGGCGCGCACCTGGCTGATGGCGGGCGATGCGCCGACCAGCTCGCGGCGGCGCCGGCGCCCGACGCCAGTGCTTTCCAGCTCCCGCCGCAGCAGCATGTTCTCGCGCTTCAGCCGGGCGGTCTCGATGCAACGGCGCAGGGCATTGAGGATCTGGTTGGAGCGGAAAGGCTTCAGAACGAAATCCGACGCACCGGCCCGCAGAGCGTCAATCGCCGTTTGCAGGTCGGCGTAGGCGGTGATCAGGATGGTATCGGTGAAGCCGCCTTCGCGCCGCTGCTCCTCCAGCCAGTCCAGGCCTTTCTGGCCGGGCATGATGTTGTCGAGGATCATCACGTCATATTGCCGGGTATTGAGCAGCGCGGCGGCGGCTTCGGTGTTTTCGGCCTCATCCGCCAGCTGGCACAGCGGCCGCAGGGTTTTCACCAGGAAATTGCGCATGCCCGGCTCATCGTCCACGATGAGAATACTTGCTTGCCCGAGCGGGTCGGCCAGCCTTGCCATGTCTGTATTTGTCATACCTGCCGCTCTTCCATGGGCGCGGTATTGGACTATTGTCGCTTTCCGGTGCTTTGTCGAGAGACCAGGGCCTGCGTGTTTCGCAGCGCGGATGCGCCGGTCAGAACATCAGCAATTGATCTGCCATCCGGTGCCGCCGGCAAAAACGCCCGGGCCTTTCTGGGCGCGCGGGCGTTGGCCAAGCCGGATCCGGCTGGAGCTGAGGCACTCCCTTATGCCGGAGCGCGCTGGTCTATTTGAGTTTGGGGCTGTCTGCCAGTTTCAGCCAGACCACCCCCGCGATGATAACCGCCAGCCAGCATGATTGCGCCAGGGTCAAGGGCTGGTCCAGCAGCACGGCGCCCAGCACCGCGGCGCCGATCGAGCCGATCCCGGCCCAGACGGCGTAGCCGATGCCGACGTCGATTGTCTTCAGTGCGACGCTTAGGAAATAGAGCGTCAGCAAGAAGAACACGATGGCCGAGACCGACCAGGTCAGCACGGTGAAGGCCTGGCTGCCGCCGACGCTCAGGGCGTAGCCGACCTCGAAAGCCCCGGCCAGCAGCAGTGCGCCCCAGGCGCCCTTGTTGCCGGTCTCTGCCGCGGGGAACGCAGAAGTTTGTGTGTCAGTCATGATTTTTTCCTTTGAATCTGTTCAGGAAATTGAAGGGTATTCGGGTCACGCGGCGCCGCTCATCCGCAGGCCGACAACACCGCCGATGACAATCAGGATGCCGACACCCTTGGAGAAGCTCAGGCGCTGGTTGAAGAACATCGCGCCGAGCGCGACGATCCCGACCCCGGCCAGCGCGGTCCACATCGAGTAGCCGACGCCCACGTCAAAGGTCAGCAGGGCGAGGCTGAGGAAGATGGTTGCGACCACGCCGCTGACAAGCGTGATCGTGGTCCATTTGACGTTCTTGAAACCTTCTGATTTTCCGGCGGCGATGGCCACGGTGATTTCAAAGACGACTGCGATCATCAGATAAACCCAGTGCATAACTGTTCCTTTCGGGTTGTCCCCCTGCGCGCGGGGCGGGGGCAATTTTGGGTGGGCCCGTCCGTGGAAATGGAGGGCGGAATATATTTACTTGCACATGCAACATAATGAGGGACGGCAGCGCGTGTCAATAAGCTTATTTGTGCATGCACCTAATTTGGAGAGACTGCCACTTCGGTTGGACACCGGCGGAGGAAGCCCTCCGCCGGATGTTTCATCAGGCTTCGGTCAAGACGCAAAGAGCGCGGGCAGCCTCCCGGGCTTCTTTTTGCTCAAAGGTCTTATTCAGCACGCGCTCCAGGCAGTCCTGGAATACCGGGGCGGCTTCCTCGATGTATTTCTTGCCATGCTCGTTCAGGACGCAGTACTTGCCTCGTTTGTCGGAGGGGCAGCTGTCGCGGAACACAAACCCCCGCTTTTCCAGCCGCTCGACCACCCGGGTGGTCGAGCTTTGGGTCAGCATCAGAAATTCCGCCAGTTCCTGCATCCGAAGCTCCAGGTCAGGTTGTTCTGACAGATGTTTCAGGGTCCGGAATTCGCTGAGGCCAAGGTCGCTGGTCCTGCGCAGCTCTTCCGTGAGCTGGTTTTCGATCCCGTAGAACAAGGCCGTTATCTGATCCCAAACATCTAGCTTCATTGCGTGGCTCCTTCGTCCTGCTCATGGCGCGCAGTACACGTTTGCTTTTGCAAGCAAGGATATTGCTTCTGCGCGCCACTTGCCAGACTTTGAAGTCACACAGGCGTTACATTCTTAGAAAAAAGTGTCCCGTATCCCTCAACAGACGGCTGAACACCGGCTGCCTGCAGGGCGCCCCAGAACAAAACCTGGTTTGCGGTCAGCATTTTGAGGCCCAGCTGGCTTTCGACGGCATCAATGACGCCAATCGCCCGCTGCCCGTTGCCGCCGACAAAAACGGCGTCAGCGCCGGAAGGGGCCACCGTGGTCTTGATCCAGTCGTAAAGCGCGGGCGGGGAGACGTATTTCTGACCGCTTTTCAGGCCGCAGGGCGCGTGGTGAACCACGTCAAAGCCGGCTGCCTCGAAATAGCGCGCGCCAAGGGCATCGAGGTCTTCGTCAAACCAGGCCGGGTTCACGATGGCCAGCCGCTTGATACCGAGGCTGCGCAGGGCGGTTTCGGCGGCAAGACAGGTGGTGACGACCGGAATCCCTCTCAGGCGGGGGCGCAGGCGCTCCACCAGCGCGCGCTCCCCCTCCGGGCCGTGCTTGTAGGCGGAACTTGTGAACGCCAGACCCAGGGCCGTCAGCGGCGACTCGCAGAGAGAGGCGGCAATGTCGTCGATGTAGGGCGGCTGGGTGAAGCTCTCCACCGGATCATGGGGGATTTTCGGATCCATCTCGCCGCCGGCCCGCATGGCGCTGAAATTGATGCGGGCGCCGTGGACAGAGACCTGGGTGCCGCCAAGCGCGGCGCATTCGGCCTCCGGGCCCACGTCCGCATGCGGCACCACCAGTCCGAGACGCGCGGTGGCCGACCATCCGTCGGGGCGGAAAATCTTGTCTTGAATTGTCATTTTTCAACTCTCCTGAACTGAGGGGATTGGTTTTCAAAAGGGGTATGGGCGCCGGGCACCGCCAGATGGCGGGCCGGCAGGGGGAAATGCTCGGGGAAGCCGGACAGCAGCCGGTAGGATGTGCCGTAGCCGTAGCCGTAGCGGGCCGCCTCGCTGGCGCTGACCGCATAGAGGACTTCGGACACGCCAGCGAATAACGCCGCCATGTAGCACAGCGCGCAAGGCTCGCCGGAGGCCAGCAGGACGGTGCCCGCAAGGTTGGTGCGGCCGTGCCGTGCGCAGGCATCGCGGATCGCGCAGACCTCCGCATGGGCAGTGGGGTCGTGATCCTCCAGGACCGTGTTGACACCAGAACCCAGCACCCGGCCGTCCGGGGTGACCACCTGGGCCGAAAAGGGCACGCCGCCTTCCGCCACCCGGGCTGCGGACAATGCGACGACATCTTGCATCAGCCGGTCGGCGAGCTCCGGTGCGAGAATGCCGCCGTTCATGCCTGTTCCTCCGCGGCAAGAGATTGCAGGGCGTTGCGCAGGCCCTCGGCCGTGGGCATCCCTTCGATGCGGGTGGTGCCGATCACGATGGTGGGCACCGCCTTGATCTGCTGCGCTTCGGCTTCGCGCAGGGCTTCGGCGTGGCGGGCGCGATACCGCCCGTCCTGCAGCGCCTGGCGCAGCGCGGCGCCATCCAGCCCGGCCGCTTCGGCCAGCGCGGCCAAGACCCCGATGTCGCCGATGTCGCGATCCTCCGCGAAGAAGGCGTTGAAGACCGCAAGCGTGTATTCATGGCCGCGGCCGTGGTCGCTGGCGAAGGCGAAACCTTCAAAGGCGAGGGCGCTGCGCGGCTGCGGGGAAACCGTGGGCAGGGTGATCTTCTGACCCAGCCGTTCGGCAAGAGGGTAGACCGAGCGCTGCCAAACCGCAGGCAGATAGGGGTCTTCCGGGCGCAGGGTCGGGACCGGATCGGGGCGCAGTTCAAACGGATGCCAGACGATCTCTGCCGCTTCTGCTGCGGCGGCGTCGCGGATCAGAGGCTCCGCCAGCAGGCAGTAGGGGCAGACGAAATCTGAATAGACGTGGATTTGTTTCACGGGTTCGTTTTCCTGAGTGAGAGAGGGCTGAGGCCGGCGCTAAAGCGCCGCTATCTCGCGTTCACGGGGCACGCGCAGGCTGGCAGGCACCATCAAGGGGTGGTGGCTGGCAACATGCTGCACCAGCTGTTCTGCCGTTGGCGCTTCGAACAGCACCGGCGTGTCAAGATACTGCATCTCCTGGCCTGCCACGTGGCCTTGGACGAAAGCGTCGCCGGTGCCGTCAAATTCCAGCGGCGGAATGCGGTAGATCCGGCACAGAAGCCGGTTGAACACCGGCGCGGCCTTGATCCACCTTCCCTGAAGCCAGACCTGGTTGAACCAGTGCAGGAACACATCTCCGCCCACCAGCTTGGTCAGGTTCGGAGAGGAGATATGATTGCGCACGCGCGCCGCTGCTATCCGGCAGGGGATGCCTTGCGAGCGGCACAGCGCCGCAAACAAGATGGCCTTGTGCAGACAGAACCCGCGCCGCGCCTTGAGGATCGAACTGGCCTTCAAGTCGGTTTCCGACAGCCCGGTGCCGAAGACCTCGTACGAAATTCCATCCCGCACGGCGTAGTAGAAGGCGACCGCCTTGGCTGTGTCATCCTCCGCGCCGTCCGCCAGCGCCCGTTCCGCGGCTGCGCGCACCTCCGGGTGCTGGAGGTCGAGCACGCCGGTGGCGGCGAGGGCGGCGCGCTGCTCCGGCGCCAGGCCGTTCATGATCCAACCCCCATCATTGCGGCGATGCGCCCGCGCTGGATATCGTTGGTGCCCGAATAGATCGGCGCGGCCAGGGCATCCGCGACGCCTTCGCCGAGGCCCGTCTCCTCAAGGTAGCCAACCCCGCCGTGCAGGTGGACCGCATCAATGGCATTGGCCAGCAGCGCCTCGCTGACGTAGATCTTGGCGATCGCCACATCGCTGGTCACGTCCTTGTTCCGGGCCTGCCGGGCCGCGGCGGTCAGGATGCACTGCCGCGAAATCTCGTAGCGCATCTTCATATTGGCGATGCGGTGCGAAACCGCCTGAAAATCGCCGATCGGGCGGTCGAACTGCCGGCGTCTGCGCACATGGCGCACGCAGCGCGCCAGCGTGTGCTTCATCTGTCCGACATTGGCCATGAAGGAATAGAGGATCTCCTGCTTCATGACATGGCTCAGCACCATGAAACCCGCGCCTTCGCGCCCGATCAGCCGGCTGGCAGGCACCCGGCAGCCGCGCAGCTGCAGCGGCCCGTTCATGGAGGTTTTCAAGCCTACGAGGGGCTTGGCCCCGGCGACCGTCAGGCCCGGCGTGTCCCGGTCCACCAGGAAGGCGGAAACTGAGCCGGCACCGGTGCCGGCGGTTCTGGCATAGATCACAAAGACATCCGCGATGGGTCCGTTGGTGACAAAAGCCTTGTCACCGTCAAGCACATAGTCCGGACCGTCGCGGCGGGCTGTGGTGGTCATGGCCAGCGCGTCAGACCCGGCTTCCGCTTCGCTGATCGCATGGGCGCCGATGCGCCGCCCGGCCACCAGGTCCGGCAGCACTTCGGCGCGCAGCTCGGCGCTGGCGAACCTGTCGAGCGCTGTCAGGGTGCTGGCGAGGTGGGTCGCCACCGCGAAAGTGAAGCCGCCATCGCGGCATTCTTCGCCCAAACGCTCCATCGCGTGAATGATGCCGATGTTTCGCTCCGCAAAAGGTTTATCGCGGTCGCAGGCGAGCCGGAACAGACCGGTTTCGCTGAGGGCTTGCCAGCGCGGACAGTCCGGTGCGGGCGGTTCCGCACTGCTGTTCCAGGTTTGGCCAGCCTTGCCGATGGAGGCCGCAAGGGGACTGTCCCCCTTGTCAAAAGCAATATCCAACATGATGTGCAAGCCCGGTTCAGTACTGCGAATACCCGGCCGCATCGAGCTGGTGATGCTCGGTGCCGTCGAGAGGCGGGTTGAACACGCTGACCAGATGCAGGTCTTCTTCCGGATCGGCAATCAAATGATGGGCGTCATGCTGGTCCAGCACATACAGAGAGCCGGGCAGGACTTCGAGGACAGTCTGGCCGTCGGCGCTGACCACCTTGCCCTGGCCCTTGATGCAGTAACAGGCCTCCAGGTGGCGGCGGTACTGCAGCTTTGATTCAGTACCGCGGTTGACCACGGTGTGGCAGACGGTAAAGCCCATATTGTCGGCTTTGGTCAGCAGCCGCACGCTGGTGCCATTGCCCCAATTGACGGCTTCGATGCTGGAAATATCACGAAGAAACATTGCGGTAGTCCTTTTGGAAATTTGTGATGCCAGAAATTCAGGCGCGGGTTCAGGCGGGGACGCTGGTGTGGCGCGCGATGAAGCCTTCGATCTTTGCCACTGTGGCCAGATCTTCCGGTGCGATCTCAATCTCGTTGATGGGGACGCCGTAGGCTTCGCCGGTCCAGGCGACCAGGCGGACCAGCGAGAGGCTGTCGACCACGCCGTTGCGCAGCAGGTCATAGTCATCCTCAAGGTCTGAGACCGCAATGTCATCGGCCAGCAGCTCCTCGCAGATGAAGGATTTGATCGTCTGTCGCATGGTCATGCGTTTTTCTCCGGTTTGGGGGCATAAAGGCGCTGCACAGCGCCGCGGTTGATTTTGCCGGTTGAGGTCTTGGGCAGAGGCTCCTGCGTCAGCACGTAGCGGCTGGGCAGGGCGCTCTTGGGCAGGTGCAGGGCGCAGTGGGCCCGCATTTGCAGGTTGGATACGGAGGCTCCGGCGCAGGCTTCCACCACGGCAAGCAGCTGCTGCTGGCCGCTGACAATGTCGCGGTAGGGTACGGTGGCCACGTTGCGCACCGCCTCATGCAAGCGGATGACGTCTTCGACATCCAGAAGATTGGTGCGCACGCCGCGCAGCTTTACCACGTAATCTGCGCGGCCAATCAGAAGCAGGGACCCGTCCGGCTGCCGCTGCACCCGGTCTCCGGTGCGGAAATAGGTGACCAGACGTTCGTTCTCCAGCCGGGGCAGGAAGGCGTTGAGCGTCTGTTCGGGGTCGGAATAGCCGCTGGCGGCGAACGGGGTCGCAGTGAACAGCTCGCCGGTTCCCGGCTCGTCCGGGTCTTCGGTGACGTAATAGTCCGTGCCTGCGATCGGCCTGCCGATCCCCAGCTTTTCTGCCGCGGCGAAGTCTTCGGCGCCCAGCGTCAGGATGAAACTGTCGTTGGTTTCGGTGCTGCCGTAGATGTTGTGGAAGACCGCGGAGGGGAACTGCCCGGCCATCTGCCGGCGCAAGGCGCGGGGTGCCGCTTCGCCGGTCACGATGACATGGCGCGGTGAAAACCCCGGGTCAGCGCGCCGCGCAGCGCAGAGGCGCTCGTGAAACAGGGGGACTGCCTGGACAATCTCCGGCTTCGCCTCGGCGCAGAGATCCGCAAGGTATCCGGGTTCCGCCGACCGTTCGGGATCGGCGAGGATGACTTCGGCTCCCGCGTCCAGGCCCGCCCAGAGTTCCAGCAGGCTCAGATCGAAGTTGAATGGGGCGATGCTGAGGATCCTGGTGCCGGGCTGGATTGAAAAACAGCCCTGTGCCCAGTCAAAGAAAGCGTTCACCCCGGTCTTGCTGAGCACCACCACTTTGGGAACCCCGGTCGATCCTGAGGTTGTCAGGCAGAGCGGGACCTGCTCGCCGGCGGGAAGCTTCGGGGCCTGTCCGGTCTCCGCAACCCTCAGCCTTCCCGCATCCGTGAAGCTGGCAATGTGGCTGGCGCCTGAGCGGGCGATCAGCTTGTCCTTAAGCTCACCGCCAAGCCGGTCCGGCACCACGAGCGGCGTGGCGCCGCACAATCCAAGGGCGATCATAAGAGCCGTGAAGCGGGGGGTCCTCCTGCTTTCGACCAGCACGAGACTTCCGGCCGTTACACTTTCCGGAAATTGCCAAGCCAGATCCTGCGCCATGTTCCAAAGGCCGCTGTAGCTCATTTCGTTGCCAGGCCAGGAGAGAGCCGTGCGGGACGGATCCGTTTGGGCAATCGACTTCAATGAGTCCGTTAGTTGCTGTAAATACACTTAAACCTCCACCTGAATGCATGTGCAAACAATCTGTGGGTGTGAAGATGAGTAAGAGCGTGCGATTCGTCAACTTGCTTGTGCAACTAAATTTTAGCGAGGCGCGGAGTTTTGCTGAACGTCTCTGGCACAACAGTTTGGCGGAAGCCTGAAGAGGGAGCCGGTGGATGGAACCGGTGCTTCGCCGACGGAAGTATTTTACGGGCTGCACCGTGGCAAGTTGCGGAATCTTCCATAGGTTGTTTCCCGCCGATTGCCGGGGACCGTTAGCTGCCCTTTGCTCTCTCTCAGTAAACAGCACCTAGTGCGGCGGACCGAAGGGGCTTCTGGCCTGAGCCAGCGGTAGGGCCGCCGTATGGCACCTGTTTGATAGCGGCCATCTCGCACGCGTGCTAAACCGCGCGCTTTTGGCGGTGTGCTGCTGGGCACCGCCGTGACGGAGCGCGTTCTGACCTAGTCCTTGGCGGATCTGTCTCCCGTGGCACCGGCCTCTCCCAAGCGCGGGTGGCGCGGCAGATTGACGGACGCCCGCGGGCGACCAGCTTCCTGATCCAGCCGGCACTGCGAAATCAAGCGCTTCAGGGGCCGCGAATGAACCTGCGTTGCCGGCCTGTTCAGCGCCCGAATCGCCACCTCTGGTCCGCTGCGACCCTCCTGCGCGGGAGGGTTTGCGGGGCGATGCGGGCGCCCGCGATCAGCCTGGCAGAACCGGGGAAAACACCTCAGAAAACCGCAAATTTGTGCGCTGAATGCATCATTGGCGTCTTGACGCGGGCCGGTCCTGTCAGGAGAAATACCCGCATGGCGTTTCTGGCACATATCTTCCGGCTGATCAGGGTGGCTGCTGCATGTGCAGTGATCCTTGTGCTGGGCTTTTCGCTGCCATCCGCCGCGCATGCCGTTGCAGGGCATCACGGCAACACGCCGTCTGTGCACAGTGGCAGCAATCATGACGGCGCTGCCGTAACCGCTGCGGCGCAAGACCTTTCCGAGGCAGGGGCGCATGAGCCCCAGGGGGCGCCGCAAAACGCCGGCGACACTGGAAACTGCTGCTCAGGCGCCTGTATGGCGGTTGCGGTGATCTCCCTGCAGCCGGGGGAAATCGCCCTCAAGCGCCCAGTGCGCTGGAGGCAAGAAGCTTCGCAGCTGCCGTCCCGGCAACAGAATTCCCTGCTGCGCCCGCCAAAAGCCTGAGACATCTGAACCGTTTCTGACGGCCGCTAATCACTCCTGCACATCCATGCAGGAGCCGCGCAGATATTTCTTAGGAAAAACACATGAAATCTCTCTTACTGGCCGGGGCAGGCGCCCTGCTGCTGGGGGCGTGCGCCAAGTCACCGGCGGCGCTGCCCGATACCGCAGCCTTGCAACGTGCTGCCGCGCCCTCCGGCCCCTACCGGTCTCTGAATTACCAGTCCCCTTTCAGGGGATTTGAAAACCACACGCCCCGCGGCCCTGTGTCCTGGCGCGGTGTCAACGAGCAGCAGCAGGAGCGCCACTGATGACAGCGAAAACTTGGCGCGTTCTTTTGGCGTCGCCCCTGGTGCTGGCCGCCTGTTCGGCGGCGGTGCCGGAGAAATACACCAGCCCGCAGGCCGGGTTTCAGGAGGTCGCCAGCCAGACAGCGGCCGCGATCGGCAAGCGTACGGCCTTTGCCCGGACACAGGCCCAGAACGAGGCGCTGGCGAAAGAAGTCCGGCAGTTGGTGCAGGGCAAGACAATCTCTGCCGATACCGCGGTGCAGGCGGCGCTTTTGAACAACAAGGGGCTGCAGGCGTCTTATGCCGCAGTCGGGCTGTCGGCGGCGGAGGCCTGGCAGCAGATGACGCCGGAGAACCCGGTGGTCGCTATCGGCCTGATGGGGATCGGCGCGCCGGAACTGGGCCTGTACCGGGCTCTGGAATCCACCATCGCTGTGAACCTGCTGGACGTGAAGACCCGCAAGCAGCGCATCGCCGTGGCTGAGACGCAGTTCCAGCAGGCGCAGCTGAACGCGGTGAACGACACGCTGGCGCTGGCCGGGCAAACCCGGCAGGCGTGGATCAACGCCGTGGCGGCCTTTGAGCGGCTGAGCTATCTGCGCCAGGCTGGCGAGACAGCAGCGGCGGGGGCAGAGCTGGCCAGCCAGCTGGGTAGGACCGGCGCGCTGAACAAGGCGAGCCAAGCGCGGGAGTTCGCCTTTAACGCGGAGCTTGCAGGGCAGGTGGCCCGCGCCCGGCTGGAGGCAAAGCTTGCCAAGGAGGAGCTGACCCGGCTGATGGGGTTGTGGGGCAGCGATGCCAATTACTATGTGCCCGATGCGCTGCCGCCGCTGCCCAAATCGCTGAGCAAAGTGCCGGCCATCGAAAAGGCGGCGCTGCAGAACCGGGTAGACCTGCAGGTGGCCAAGCTGGGGCTGGAAGCGCAGGCTCGGGCTTTTGGCCTGACAGACCGGACCCGGCTGGTCACCGACCTGGAACTGATCGCTGGGGCCGAGTCCGAGCGCGAGCGGGAGGACGGGGTGACAGACACCGAAACCCTGCCGCAGCTGGAACTGGAGTTCGCCATTCCGGTTTTCGACACCGGCAAAGCGCGGATGCGTAAGGCGGAGCTGTCCTACATGCAGGCGGCCAATGCGCTGGCGGAACGGGCGGTCACTGTCCGCTCAGAAGCCCGCAGCGCAGAGCTGGCCTATCACTCCTCTTACGAGATTGCGCGCCACTACCGCGACGTGCTGCTGCCGCTGCGCCGGACAATCGAGGAGGAAGGGCTGCTGAGTTACAACGGCATGATCACCAGCACCTTCGAACTGCTGACAGACGTGCGCGAAAAGCTGGCGGGCTCGCTGGAAGCGGCCAACGCCAAGCGCGATTTCTGGCTGGCTCAGGCAAATGTCAGCGCCGCGATCTATGGCGGCGGTGCGGAATCAGCTCCGCAGGGCGGCAGCGCCGAGATCGCTGCCGGCGGCGGCGCAGGCCATTGAAAGGATCAAATGACATGATGAACAGACGTCAAATGCTTGGAGCCGGCGCGGCGGGGGCTGCGCTGGTGTCCAGCCAGGCTTGGGGCAAGACCGCGAACATGGGCCTGCCCGAGGCCGCCAGCATGAACAGCGCGGCAACCCAGCCGCCGCTGGCCCCAACCACCGGGCCGGACTACAACCCGGTGGTCACGCTGAACGGCTGGACGCTGCCGTTCCGGATGAACAACGGGGTGAAGGAGTTCCACCTGGTCGCCGAGCCGGTCGAGCGCGAGCTGGCCGACGGCATGATCGCCCACCTCTGGGGCTACAACGGCCAGTCCACCGGCCCCACCATCGAGGCGGTGGAGGGCGACCGGGTGCGGATTTATGTGACCAACAAGCTGCCGGAGCATACCACGGTTCATTGGCACGGGCTGATCCTGCCCTCTGGCATGGACGGGGTTGCAGGCCTCAGCCATCCGGGCATCCCGCCCGGCAAGACCTTTGTTTATGAGTTCGACCTGATCAAATCCGGCACCTTCATGTACCACCCGCACGGGGATGAGATGGTGCAGATGGCGATGGGCATGATGGGGATGTTCATCGTGCATCCCAAGGACCCCGCCTTCATGCCCGTCGACCGGGATTTCCTGATCATGCTGAACGCCTTCGACATCGACCCCGGCTCCTATGTGCCGCGGGTGATGGAGATGACGGACTTCAACCTGTGGTGCTGGAACAGCCGGATCTTCCCGGACATCGACCCGCTGGTGGTCAATCAGGGCGACCGGGTGCGGGTCAGGACCGGCAACCTGACCATGACCAACCATCCGATCCACATGCACGGCTACGACTTCGAGGTCACTTGCACCGACGGCGGCTGGGTTCCGAAAAGCGCCCGCTGGCCGGAGGTGTCGATCGACATTCCCGTCGGCGCCATGCGCGCCTATGAGTTCGACGCGGTGCATCCGGGCGACTGGGCGATCCACTGCCACAAGTCGCACCACACGATGAACGCCATGGGCCACGACATTCCGACCTTCATCGGTGCCGACAAGCGCAAGCTGACCGGCCAGATCCGCAAGCTGCAGCCCGAATACATGCCAATGGGCACCGCAGGCATGGCCGATATGGGCGAGATGTCGATGCCGCTGCCCGACAACACCGTGCCGATGATGGCCGGCTGGGGGCCCTACGGGCCGCTGGAAATGGGCGGCATGTTCTCGGTCGTGAAGGTGCGCGAGGGCATCGCTGCAAACGACTACAGCGATCCCGGCTGGTACGAGAACCCGCCCGGCACCCAGGCCTATGAGTGGACCGGCGAGCTGCCGGACTTTGCCCGCGTGGGAGACGCGCAGACCCGCATTACCCCGAAACCAACCACCAAGGGCTGAGCCCTGGCTTTCTACCAAACCTGACGAGGAGACAGACATGAACAAGATCCTTTCCGCAGCGCTGATTGGCGCTTTTTTCGCCGCCCCGGCCCTGGCCGGCGGCACACACGGCGGCATGGAGGTCGGCAAACCCGGCAAGGCTGCGCAGGCGGACCGCGAGGTCGCCGTCACCATGAAGGAAACCGATGACGGTGAGATGCTGTTTGAGCCGTCCAGCTTTTCCTTTGCCAAGGATGAGACGGTGAAATTCGTGATCACCAACGCCGGCGAGCTGGAGCATGAGTTCGTGCTGGATACGGCCGAGCGCAATGTCCACCACAAGGCGATGATGGCCAAGATGGAGATGGAGCATGACGACCCGAACTCGGTGCGCCTGGAGCCGGGCGCCTCGGGGGAGGTGGTCTGGACCTTCTCCAACGCCGGCACATTTGAGTTCGCCTGCCTGATCCCCGGCCATTACGAATCCGGCATGCACGGGCCGATTGCCGTGCTTGACGGCAACGGCGGGAGCTTCACCAAGGGCACGGTCAAGAAAGTCGATGCGGCGTCTGGCAAGGTCACCATCATCCATGAGGAGCTGGTGAACCTGGAGATGCCAGCGATGACGATGGTGTTCCGGGTGGCGGATGACGCGATGCTGGACCAGCTGAAGGCCGGCGATCCCATCGAATTCGTTGCCGAGCGGATCAAGGGCAAGCTGACCCTGACCGCGCTGAAGTAAACCTGCGGCGGAAGGCGGGCCTGCCCGCCTTCCGTTCACCGATACAAGGACGGCCGATGCCGGAACTCCATTCTCTTGCGCATGACGCGGCGGCGGCGCTGGGCTTCAATTACGACAGCACGGCACCGGCCTGGCTGCACCCGATGATGCATCTGGTGCTGGTGCTGGCCCCTGCGCTGCTGGCCGTGACCCTGGCGGCCCAGGCCGTCTGGCTGCTGCGGCGGCGCCTGCAGGCGGCGCCAGCAGCCGGTGCTGCTGAGCAAGGACTGGATGGCGGCGCATGGGCAGGTCTGCCGCGCCAGATCCTGCGCACAACCGGGCGGCATCAGATGGTTCTGGTCCTGCTCAGCCTGACCGCGATGCCGATCCTTTACCTCACCCTGGAACTGCCCAAGCAGATCGTGAACCGTGTCTTCGAAAGCCAGGATATCGCAGTTCCGGTCCTGGGGTTCGAGCTCTCGCAGGTCTCGCTGCTGTTTCTGCTGTGCGGCGCCTATCTGGCGGCCATCTCGCTCAATGGCCTCAACAAATACTGGCTCAACATCAGCAAGGGCCGGGTTGCCGAGCGTTTTGTGCGCCGCCTCCGCCTTGCCGTTTACCGGCAGTGGCGGCGGGACCGGCCCGAACGGCGCAAGCCTGCCGTCATGCCGGTTCTGGGCCCCGAGGTCGAGCCGGTCGGCGGCTTTGCCTCAGAACTGCTGACGGTGCCGCTGCTGCAAGGCGGGACGCTGGCGACGATCCTTCTGTTCATGTTCGTGCAGGACCCGATCCTGGCGGCGGCTGCGCTGACGGTGCTGCCGCTGCAACTGATCATTGTCCCGCGGCTGCAGCGGCGGGTGAACACAGTGTCCCGCAAACGGATCCGCGAAATGCGCATGCTGGGGGAAATCCTGGACCGGGACATGCGGGCTTCGGGGCAGGGCGCGCTGCCGGCCGCGCGCAGTTTCCGGCAGTTGCAGGACCTGCGCCTGCAGATCCACCGCCTCAAATTTCTGGCCAAGGCGATCAATAACTTCCTGACCGCGCTGACGCCGTTCCTGTTCTACTCCCTGGGTGGCTATTTCGTGCTGCAGGAGCGGGTTTCGCTGGGTGCGCTTGTGGCAATGCTGTCGGCGCACAAGGAATTCTCCTCGCCGCTGAAGGATCTGTTCCGGTTTTACCAGCAAAGCGAAGACGTGCGGATCCGCTACCAAGAGATCCGCGCCTTTGCCGCGCCCGCGGGCGCGGCAGCTGGATTTGCGCAAGCTGCGGGCCGTCCCTGCTACACCCCGGCCCCTGCCCATTGCGGCACGTCATTCACCCACCAAAGAAAGACTCCCTTATGAGAAAGATCTTTGCCATCACAGCCGCCGCTGCCGTGGCAGCCGCCGCGGTCTATTTCGTCTACAGCAGCGCAGGCGGAGACGATGCAACCTCGCAGCGCGCCGTGCTGGAGCCCGGCGCGCCGCTGACCGCGGTTCAGCTGCCGCCGGAGTTGAGTGATACTGCCATGATCGGCAAGCGCGCCTTTGACGCGGTCTGTGCCGAGTGCCACGGCGATAGCGCTGCGGGCCGCAATGGCATGGGGCCGCCGCTTGTTCACAAAATATATGAGCCCTCGCACCATGGCGATGCGGCCTTCATGATTGCGGTCCGCAACGGCGTGCGCGCGCACCACTGGAAGTTCGGCAACATGCCTGTGCAGCAGGGGCTGACCGATGCCGACGTCAAGGGCATCACCAGGTATGTGCGGGAACTGCAGCGGGCCAATGGGATTGACTAGATCCGATGCGGCCTGTGCCCGGGCTGTGCCGTCAAACCAGCAGCGCGTCGCCTGATTGCGGCGCAGAAACCGCCCCCCAGCTGTCGGCGGCCTGAAACCAGTCAAAGCTGTCAAGCTGGTCGGCAATATTGCTGCGGCCGTCGATGGCGCGGATGAATTCGATTCCGAATACGGTGATGCCGAGGCTGTTCAGCACAGCATCGGCGCTGCCGGCGCTGAACGCTGCATAATGCGCCGCATCCAGAACGAGGTAGAGCGTATCCGACCCCGCCCCGCCGCGGAACGTGTCCGCCGAAGCGCCGCCGCCGCCAGCCAGCGCGGCTTCGGTGAAAATGAAGGTGTCGTTGCCCCGGCCGCCAATCGCCAAATCGCTGCCGCGGCCATCCGCGATCACATCGTTGCCGCCGCCGCCGCGCAGTTGGTCATTGCCATCGCCGCCGCTGAGGATGTCGTCGTCCCGGTTGCCTTGCACGGTGTCATTACCGCTGCCGCCCAGGAGCACATCGTTACCGCTGCCGCCCCGGATGCCGTCATTTCCGCTGCCGCCGGCCACGGCATCATGGCCCCCGCCGGCGCGGATGGTGTCATCGCCGCCGAGCGCGAAAATGGCGTTGTCCTTGGCCCCCCAGCCCCGGTCCGTTGCGCCGCCGTCCAGCAGCGCGGTCTTGCCGCCGCCCATGACGAATTCGCTGTAGGCGCCCCACAGCTGATGCGCGGTCTCGGCCGGGTGGATCGCGTCCCATGCCAGAACCTGATCGCTGTCAAAGGGGCTGCCGTCGATCAGGTAATCGGTCCGCTCCGCAAGGATGCCGAAACCCGCCGGATCCTCGGTCAGGGCTTCCGAGACGGCAGATAGGTCGACCGCCCGGGCGTCAGTCCCGGTGCTGCGAAGATCAGAGATAGTGTCCGCTATCAGGCCGTTAAAATTGCTAATGAGGAGGCAGGCAAAGCCGGTGTACAAGGGGGAGAGCGTGTCAAACTCCGGATAAAAGCCTGCCCGCGGCTGGGTTGCCAGGAACACTGTCCCGACACCGGCGGTGCTGAGCGTGTTCGCCGCGGCGGTGATCTGCGCGATCAGACCTTCGATCACCGGGGTTGCCAGAGCCAGGAAGCCGGCCTCGGTGGTGATCTGCTGGTCTTGCACGGTGTCCAGCAGGGAGGTGAAGTCATTGCCCCCGATCAGCAGAAACGCCGCCGAGTCCGCCGGCACGCCGCCAGCGGCATCTTCTGCGAAATCCGAAATCTGCGCTTCCAGGTCAATCCTGTCCTCAAGCAGCCCGTCGCCCAGGGCCGTCGCCGTTGCGACTGCATAGTTCTGAACCTCGAACCCGCCCAGGGCAGCGGCATAGCTGGCATGGGTCAGTGCATTGGTCACCGCGCCTGCGGGTCCGATTTCAGAGAAGCTGGCAATAACGGTCTGTCTGGCCTCGGTCTTGGCCTGTGCGCGCAGCGCGTCCAGTTCCTGTGATGACGGGATGCTGCCGAAATCAAGGATCAGACCGGTCAGAATGACCGGCTCGATCACCGACGCCAGAAGGTTTACGGCGTTGCCCTCATCCGTCAGGCTGTCGCCGAAATAATAGACTCGTGAAAATGGTGTCATAAACCTGCACTCCCGGCGCCGCCGGGGCTGCGCCCGTTACTGATAACCTGAAGACTGGAAGAGGCGCGGCCGTCCCACTGACGTGCGAATCCGGTTTCGCTGCCCTAGCGCGTTCCGGGTTTTATGCTGCCATTGCGGGCCGTCCAAAGCAAGGATTTCGGATTGGAGCGAACGCGGGCCAAATGCGCAAAGGGCGCACGGCCCCTTAGCGCAGCAGGCAGCCGCCGCCATCAGGCGGGCGGATCTTGGTTGCGCACCGCCGCCTTCACGGTTTGCAGGATGCCGGCGAGGCCTGCCTTTGGCACACCGCCAAAGGCCAGCCGCAAGGCCTGCGGCGCGGCTGCGGTGGCCGCAAACGGCTCGGCACCCGATACCGAGATCGCCTGCTCCTTCAGCTCTGTCACGATGGGCTGCGCGCGCACGCCCTTGCCGAGCGGCAGCCAGGCAAAGCCCGCGTTCCGGTGCGCAAGGACGGGCATGTCTGCAAAAACGCTTTTGAGGATCGACTGACGCTCAGCCCCGTCGCGCCTGCGGTTTTCTTCGCACTGGCTGAGCGTGCCGTCTTCGATCCATCCGGTCACCAGCGCGGAAACCAGCGCCGGGGCGTTCCAGGTCGTGGCGCGGATTACTTCGAGCAGCGGCGCGGTGTGCGCGGGCGGCGCAACCATATACCCCAGCCGCAGCCCGGTCGCGAGGTTCTTGGAGAACCCGCCGATGTACACGGTCCTGTCCGGCGCCAGCGCCAGCAAGCTGGGCGGCGGGTCAGGCTCCAGAAAGGCGTAGGCGGCGTCTTCGATGATGAGAAGGCTGTGGCGCTCGGCAACGGCAAGCAGACGGCGGCGCGCTGCCTCATCGATGACCGCCCCAAGCGGGCTTTGGACCGTCGGCATCAGATAGACCGCGCGGATCGTGCGCTGGCGGCAGTGCCGGTCCAGATCGTCCGGATCCATGATGCCCTGCGGTGAGCTGACCGGCACAAGCTCTAGGCCGCGCAGGGCCGCGGCGGATTTGAAACCGGGATAGGTGAGGGCATCGGCGGCAATGGCATCGCCGGGCCGGAACAGCCCCAGGCAGACGGCGGCCAGGCCGTGCTGGCTGCCCGATGTGACCAGCAGCCGGTCCGCGTCGATGGGGCCAAGGCGTGGGAAGAGGTGCCCGGCAATGATCCGGCGCTCATGCATCCGCCCGCCGTGGGGCTGATAGCGCAGCATCGCCTCCAGGTCGCCCGCGGCAGCCAGCCGCCGCAGCCCGGCGCGCAGCATGGCGGCGTCGGCGGGATCGCCGGGCATGTTTAAAACCAGGTCGGTGACCCCTTCAGCCGCGGATTGATGAACGCCAAGCGTCATGGGCAGGCCGGGGTCGCGCACAAATGTGCCCCGGCCGGTTTCGCCGGCGACCAGCCCCCGGCTCTCAAGCTCCTTGTAAACCCGCGTCGCGGTGGCCAGGGCGACGCCGGATGCCTCGGCAAAGGCCCGGTGCGTTGGCAGTCTGGACCCGGGCGCCAGCTTGCCCTCGCGGATCGCCTTGGACATCAGGTCGGCAAGCCGGATGTATCTGGCTTTGCTCATCGGGGCGCTGTCATTAGTACAATGGAAAAATTGTCATGGATTGAGCCTCGTGGCATCCCGGTCTCAAGTCAACCTTGAGGTTCGCGTCATGCCCCGTTTCCTGTCTGCGTCTTTGCTGGCCCTGTGCCTGTTCACGGTGACCTTTGCCGTCAATCTTCAGGCCCCGCTGTACGAGGTCTATGCGGCTGGCAGCAGTCTTGGGGCAACGGCGGTGACGGTGGCCTTTGCGGCCTATGCCGCGGGGCTGATGCCGGCACTGCTGCTGCTTGGGGGGCTGTCGGACCGGATCGGGCGCCGCATTCCGGTGGCGCTGGCGCTGATCCTTGGCGGGGCGGCCACCGGATTGCTGGTTCTGGCCCCGGGCTGGCCCAGCCTGGTCGCCGCGCGGGTACTGCTGGGGGCCGGGACAGCGCTGGCGACCACTGCCGGAACCGCCTGGATGACAGAGATCCTGGGCAACCGGCGGGCCCGCACGGCGGCTTTGACCGTTACCTCGGCAACGTCGCTGGGGTTCGGCGGCGGCGCGCTGGCAACCGGGATCTGCCTGGCGGTGCAGGGGGTGGTGCTGGTCCCGGTCAGCTATGTTGCCTTGCTGGCCGCCGCGCCGGTCCTGGCCGCGCTGATCTTTGCCCTGCCGCGGGCGGACCGGCCGCAGAGGGTATCGCTGCTGCGCTTGCCGGTGTTTCCGTCCGGCACCTGGGTCTATGGCGCCGCGATGGCGCTGGCCTGGTCCGCCACCGGAATGACCATCGCCGTGGTGCCATTGCAATTGGCGGCGCACGGCCTGGGCGGCTGGACCGGGCTGGTGATTTTCCTGGCAATCTTTACCGGCTTCCTGTGCCAGCCGGTTGCCCGCCGTCTGTCCAACAGCCAGGCGCTTGCCGCCGGGTTTGTTCTGGTTCCGCTTGGGTTCCTGGCGCTGCTGGCGGGGGTGTGGCTGCAGGCGCTGGTCCTTGTGCTGGCCGGAACCTGCATCACCAGCGCGGCGAGTTACGGGTTCACGTATCTGGCGTCCCTGGCAGAGGTGTCGCAGCGTGCGCCGGAAGACCGCGCCCGCGCCACAGCAGGTCTGTTTGCCTATGCCTACTGCGGGTTCTCGCTGCCGGTGATTGCCAGCGGTGCGCTGGCGGACATGCTGGGGCTGTTGCCCGCGCTGGCCGTCTTTGCCGCGGCGCAAGTGGCGGCGGCGCTGACCATCGCTGGCATCTGGAAACGGCACTCCGCGCCGCGCCGCGGCAGCTTGGGAGGTCTCCGCTTGAAAAAGATCTTTAGCGGGTCCTGAAGGGGAACATGCTGGAACCGCAGAAGGCAAAGTTCACGGACCGCGCACTGGACCGCGTTCCCGGCACCCTTTTGCGCAGGTTATGCACGAGCTGCGGGCCGGATTGGCCGCCTTGCGAAGGCGGAGGCGGTGCCGGACAGTCTGAGTAAGTCTTTGCTCAGGCTCAGCTATTCCTTTCTTGCATAGCCCTGATGTGAGTCCTGCATACCCTATGCGATATAGGCATTTCACAGTTCCCGCCGCGCAGGCTAGCGTTTGCGGCATAATCACAGGGGAGTATGCCTAATGACGAAATTTGTCAGAAGCCTGGCGGCTGCTGCGGTGGTGGCGATGGCACCGGTTGCCTATGCCGAAACCACCGTGCGCGTTGCCTATGACGCTGACCCGGTCTCGCTGGATCCGCACGAGCAGCTGTCCGGCGGCACGTTGCAGCTGTCGCACATGGTCTTTGACCCGCTGGTGCGCTGGACCCAGGACCTGCAGTTCGAACCGCGCCTGGCCGAAAGCTGGGAACAGATCGACGAGACCACCATGCGCTTCAAGCTGCGCAGCGGCGTGACCTTCCACAGCGGCAATGCGCTGACCGCCAAGGACGTCGACTGGACCTTTGACCGTCTGAAGCAAAGTGACGATTTCAAGGGCATCTTCGCCCCCTTCACCGATGTCGAAGTCGTTGACGACATGACCTTCGACCTCAAGACCTCGGAGCCGTATCCGCTGGTCCTGCACACCGCGACCTACATCTTCCCGATGGACAGCGCCTTCTATTCCGGCACCACCGCTGACGGCAAGGACAAGGCCGAAGTGGTCAAGCACGGCGACAGCTTTGCTTCGCGCAATGTCTCCGGCACCGGCCCCTTCATCGTCTCCGAGCGTGAGCAGGGCGTGCGCGTCGTGTTCGACCGCTATGCTGACTACTGGGACACCGAAAGCGGCGGCAACGTCGACAAGATCGTGCTGACCCCGATCAAGGAAGACCCGACCCGCGTGGCAGCCCTGCTGTCCGGCGACGTGGACTTTATCGCGCCGGTTCCGCCGACCGACCTGAAGCGCGTGGAAGAGGCCGAGGGCGTTGACCTGATCACCATGCCCGGCACCCGCATCATCACCTTCCAGATGAACCAGAACCGCGTCGAAGCCTTCAAGGACGCCCGCGTCCGTCAGGCGATCGATTATGCGGTGAACAACGCAGGCATCGTTGACCGCATCATGCGCGGCTTCGGCACCGTCGGCGCGCAGGCCAGCCCGGCCGGTTACCTGGGTTATGACGAGGCGCTGGCACCGCGTTTCGACCTGGAAAAAGCCAAGGCGCTGATGGCTGAGGCAGGCTATGCCGATGGTTTCTCGATCACCATGATGGCGCCGAACAACCGCTATGTGAACGACGACAAGATCGCGCAGGCGGTGGCTTCGATGCTGGCACAGATCAACATCAAAGTTGACCTGCAGACCATGCCCAAGGCGCAGTACTGGCCGGCGTTCGACGAGCGCGCAGCAGACATGATGATGATCGGCTGGCACGCGGATACAGAAGACTCTGCCAACTTCCATCAGTTCCTGACCGCCTGCCCGGATGAAGCAACCGGCAACGGCCAGTACAACTCCGGCAACTACTGCAACGAGGAAGCCGACAAGCTGATGAACCAGGCCAATGCGGAAACCGATCCGGAGAAGCGTGCGGAGCTGCTGCAGAAGCTGGAAGGCATCCTGTACAACGAAGCGGCGTTTATCCCGCTGCACTGGCAGAACCTTGCTTGGGGCGCCAAGTCCGGCATGAACGCGGCAGAAATCGTGAATGCGCTGGACTTCCCCTACTTCGGTGACCTGGTTGTCGAAACCGGCAGCTAAGCCACTGAAAAGACTCGGGCCGGTCTCCCCCGGCCGGCCCGGGCCACCCCTATAACAAGCGGCCGCCAAGGCTGCGATTGCAGGCTCCGCCGGTCCCTTCGGCATTGCGGCCTGCGCTGTCATCGAACTCTACAAAGGTCAGGAAGATGTTTGCCTATCTCGCCAAGCGAGTGATTCAGGCGATTGCGGTGATGTTCGTCATCTCGCTGATTGCTTTTGCCATCCAGGGCAACCTGGGCGACCCGCTGCGCGAGCTGGTCGGCCAGTCGGTGTCCGAAGAAGTGCGCCAGCAGCTGCGCGATGAACTGGGGCTGAACGACAGCTTCGTGACCCAATACCTGCGCTTTGCCGGCAATGCGCTGCAGGGCGATCTGGGCACCTCCTATTTCTTCAAGGAGCCGGCGCTGGACGTGATCCTGAAGAAGCTGCCCGCGACATTGGAGCTGGTGTTTGGGGCCACCCTGATCATCATCGGCTTCTCGGTGCCGCTGGGCGTTTATACCGCGATCAAGCCGGACAGCATCCTGAGCCGCGTCATCATGGGCCTGTCGATTGTCGGTATCTCGATCCCGGTGTTCCTGACCGCCATCCTGATGATCTTTGTCTTCTCGGTGGAATACGGCTGGTTCCCCTCCTACGGGCGCGGCGACACCGTGCATGTCTGGGGCTATTGGGAGACCAACTTTGCCACCGCCGACGGCTGGATGCACATCATCCTGCCCTCCGTTGCGCTGGCGTCGATCATGCTGCCGCTGTTCGTCCGCCTGATCCGGGCCGAGATGATGGAAGTGCTGCAGTCGGAATACGTGAAATACGCCAAGGCCAAGGGCATCAACCCGTGGCGCATCTACTTTGTGCATGCGCTGAAGAACACGCTTCTGCCGGTGATCACCGTGGGCGGCGTGCAGATCGGCACCATGGTGGCCTACACCATCCTGACCGAGACGGTGTTTCAGTGGCCGGGCATGGGCTTCATGTTCCTTGAGGCGGTGAACCGTGTCGATACCCCGCTGATCGTGGCCTACCTGATTGTTGTCGGCTTCATCTTTGTGGTCACCAACACCATCGTCGACCTGATCTATGGGCTGGTGAACCCGACCGTGAATATTGCGAGGATGGGCGCATGAGTACCGAAACGCTGAACCCGAAATCCGAACCATCGCGCTGGTCCAAGGTCTGGAACTCAAACATGGGCTACAGCTTCCGCCGCAACCCGGTGGCGGTGGTCAGCATGGTTGTTTTCCTGGTGATTGCTGTGGCGTCCTTCCTGGCGCCGATGATCGCGCCCTATGATCCCTACGATCCGGGGTCCATTGACATCATGAACTCGGAATACCCGCCGGTCTGGATCGACGGCGCGCTGCCGGAATTCATGCTGGGCACGGATGACCAGGGCCGCGACCTGTGGTCGACGATCCTGTACGGCACCCGCCTGTCGCTGCTGATCGGCATCTGCGCGGTGGCGCTGCAGGCCTTTCTGGGCATCTCCATCGGGCTGCTGGCCGGCTATGTCGGCGGCCGCCTGGACAGCCTGCTGATGCGCCTTGCCGATATTCAGCTGTCGTTCTCGACCCTGATGGTGGCGATCATCTTTCTGGCGGTCACGCAGGCGATGTTCGGCTCCGACACCTTCAACCGCTATGCCGTTGTCTTCCTGATTGCGGTGATCGGGGTGGCGGAATGGCCGCAGTACGCCCGCACCGTGCGCGCCACCGTGCTGGCCGAGAAGAAGAAAGAATATGTCGACAGCGCCCGTGTCCTCGGCTTCGGGCCGATGCGGATCATGGTGCGGCACATCCTGCCGAACTCGCTGTCGCCGATCTTCGTGATTTCCACCGTGCAGGTCGCCAATGCGATCATCTCCGAGGCCTCGCTCAGCTTCCTTGGCCTGGGCATGCCGCCGAGCCAGCCGTCGCTGGGCTCGCTGATCTCTTCCGGCTTCGACTACATCTTCTCCGGCAGCTGGTGGATCACCGCCATTCCCGGCGTGGTGCTGGTGGTTCTGGTTCTTGTCATCAACCTGCTGGGCGACTGGATGCGCGACGTCCTGAACCCGAAACTCTACAAGGGGTAACGCGATGAGCCTTCTTTCCGTTCGCGACCTCACCGTCAAATTCGCCATGCGCGACCAGACGGTTACTGCCCTAAACGGCATTTCCTTCGATCTGGCCAAGGGCGAGCGTCTGGGCATCGTCGGCGAAAGCGGCGCCGGCAAGTCAATCACCGGCTTTTCGCTGATGAACCTGCTGAGCCGCCCGGGCTATATCGACAGCGGCCAGATCCTGTTCGACGGCGAGGATGTCGTTCAGATGAACGACAAGCGCCTGCGCAACCTGCGCGGCAACCGGATGGCGATGATCTTTCAGGATCCGATGGTCACGCTGAACCCGGTGCTGACCATCGGCCAGCAGATGATCGAAACCCTGATGGCGCACCGCAAGCTGAGCCGCGAGGAAGCGCGCCAGATTGCCATCGTCAAGCTGCGCGAGGTCTATATTCCGTCGCCGGAGGAGCGGCTGGAACAGTACCCGCACGAGCTGTCGGGCGGCATGCGGCAGCGGATCATCATCGCCATCGCGCTGCTGCTCGATCCGCAGCTGATCATCGCGGACGAACCCACGACGGCGCTGGATGTGACCATCCAGGCCGACATCATGGAGCTGATGCTGGAGCTGTGCCAGTCCAACCAGGTGGGGTTGATCCTGATCACCCACGACCTGGGCGTGGTCAGCCAGATGACCGAGCGCACGCTGGTGATGTATGCAGGCCGGATCATCGAAGCCGGACGCACCCGCGAGATCATCAACGACCCGCAGCACCCCTATACCCAAGGCCTGATCAACGCGCTGCCGCAGCAGACGGTGCCGGGCCAGCGGCTGAAGCAGATCCCAGGCAACATGCCGGGCCTGGCCAGCATTCCCCAGGGCTGCGCCTTCAACCCGCGCTGCAAATACGCCACCGACCTGTGCCGCAGCCGGGTGCCGGAAATCGTGCAATACGGTGAGGTCGCAGTGGCCTGCCATGAGGTGCAGCGCCTGCACAGCGATGAAGACCGTCAGGAGGCACGGGCATGAAGGACGCAAACACTGACCGCCCGCTGCTGGAGATCCAGAACCTGGAAAAGCGGTTCGATCTCGATCACGGGTTCCTGGAGACGCTGAAGTTCAAAAAGGGCAAATTCGTGCGGGAAACCCGCTCGGTCCACGCGGTGAACAACATCACTCTGGACGCCAACCGCGGCGAGGCGCTGTGCGTTGTGGGCGAATCGGGCTGCGGCAAGTCGACCGTGGCGCGGCTGGTGGCGGGGCTGCTGACCCCGACGGCGGGCGAGATCCGCTATGACGGGCAGCGCATCGACAACCTGTCGCGCGGCGAGATGCAGCCTTTGCGCAAGAAGATCCAGATGATCTTCCAGAACCCCTATGCCTCGCTCAACCCGCGCATGACCATCCGGCAGGCGCTGGAAGAGCCGGTGCGCCATCACTTTCCCAACGCCTCGGCGGCCGAAGTGCGCGACAAGGTGACCGAAGTGATGCTGTCGGTCGGCGTCGATCCCAGCTGGGCCAAGCGCTATCCGCATGAATTCTCCGGCGGTCAGCGCCAGCGTATCGCCATTGCCCGCGCCCTGACGGTGGACCCCGAGTTCATCATCGCGGACGAGCCGATCAGCGCGCTGGATGTCTCGATCCAGGCGCAGGTGCTGAACCTGATGCTGGAAGCCAAGGAAAGCCGCGGTCTGACCTACCTGTTCATCACGCATGATCTGAGTGTGGTGGAGCACTTCGGAACCCGTGTTGCGGTTCTTTACCTCGGGTCGGTTTGCGAAGTTGCGGACACCGCGACATTGTTCTCCAGCCCCAAACACCCCTATACTCGGGCCTTGCTGTCCGCGGTGCCGCAGCTGAAGGACGACCGGCCGAACCATATCCGCCTCAAGGGCGAGATCCCGACGCCGATCAACCTGCCGACAGGCTGCCCGTTCCAAAGCCGCTGCGCCTTTGCGGACGCACGATGCAAGAGTGAAAAGCCGAAAGCCATTCACCAGCCCGATGGCAGCCTTGTTGCCTGCCACGCTGTCGAAGAAGACAGGCTGGATGCGGTGGCCGCCGGCTAGGACGGGACGCTAGTTGGACATCATCTGGCTTAAGGATTTCGAGGCTTTGGTCGCGTGCAAGAATTTCTCGCGCGCGGCCGAAGAGCGCAATGTCAGCCAGCCGGCTTTCTCCCGCCGCATCCGGGCGCTGGAGAATGAAATCGGCGTGCGGCTGATCAACCGCGAGACCCTGCCGCTGACGCTGACCCCGGCAGGGGAGGTGTTCCTGTCCCAGTCCCGCATCATGGTGCGCACCTACGAGGAAACCATCGAGCGCTGCCAGACCATTGATGCGGCGGGCGAAAACGTGATCCGCTTTGCGGCGTCGCAGTCGCTGTACATGACCCAT
This sequence comes from Leisingera aquaemixtae, assembly GCF_006740765.1. GTDB lineage: Bacteria > Pseudomonadota > Alphaproteobacteria > Rhodobacterales > Rhodobacteraceae > Leisingera > Leisingera aquaemixtae. The sequence goes on along the minus strand of NZ_CP041159.1, from coordinate 2,830,520 downwards.
TACAAGACCCTGATCGCACCCTTGGCGAGCGAGGGCGGGGTGGATACCGACCTCAACTCCACCTCCTGGGCCGCCGATCAGTTCGTGAGCGCTTTGCAGCAGGGCTATTGCGATGTGATCCTGACCTACTGGCATCCGTCGATGGATTTCCTGGGGCCGCTGGAGGTCGCTAACTTCGAATACCTGACCCTGTCGACCGACCGCTATGTGCCGGTCTCGCGCACCGCCGCGGACGGCACGCCGGAGTTTGGATTTGCGGCCGGCAGCAAGGACGCGGTGCCGCTGCTGTCCTATGGCGCGGTGTCCGCCCTGCGCTCGGTGCAGGAGTTCGCGCTGACCCAGCTGCTGCCCACGCAAAAGGTCTTTGTCGTCAATCAGAACGCGCTGGCCAACAGCGTCAAGGCGATGATCCAGGAGGGGTTCGGCATGGGCTGGCTGCCGCTGAGCCTGTGCCGCCAGGAGATCGCCTCCGGCCGTTTTGCCATCGTCGACGAGCGGTTGGGCACTGACCTGGAAATCCGTCTCTACCGGGATCCTCGCAGCACCAAGCAGACGCTGGATGTGCTGTGGAAGCAGCTGAAACGCTCCGCAATGAAAGCCGCCTGAGCGCCGAAACAGGCGCCCGCCTGGGCTGCTGTTTCGTATTGGCGGTATGCTAAAAACAACAAAGGCGCCCTTGGGCGCCTTGTTTTATTGGTCGGAGTGAGAGGATTCGAACCTCCGACCCCTGCCTCCCGAAGACAGTGCTCTACCAGGCTGAGCTACACTCCGACCGTGGGGGCGAAATAGCCCAGGGCGCGGGGTTTGACAAGGGCGATTCCACAGAAAGATGCGGTTTTTGAGAATTCTTTTTAGCGGCTTGGGGCAGGGGGCCGGCGGGCATGAAAAAGCCCCGCGCGGACAACCGGGCGGGGCTTGGAGTGATCCGGAGAATGTCCTGAAATCAGAGGCTTGCGTCCAGCGCAGCGACCACGGCGTCGCCCATCTGGCTGGTCGAGACGGGCTCTACGCCTTCGCTGGCCAGCAGGTCCGCGGTGCGCACGCCGTCGGCCAGAACCTTCTCGACCGCAGCTTCCAGGCGGTCGGCTTCGGCGCCCTGGTCGAAGCTGTAGCGCAGCGCCATGGCAAAGCTCAGGATGCAGGCAATCGGGTTGGCCTTGCCCTGGCCCGCGATGTCGGGGGCGGAGCCGTGCACGGGCTCATAGAGCGCCTTGGGGCGGCCGTTTTCCATCGGTGCGCCGAGGGAGGCGGAGGGCAGCATGCCAAGCGAGCCTGTCAGCATTGCGGCGCAGTCGGACAGGATATCGCCGAACAGGTTGTCGGTCAGGATGACGTCGAACTGCTTGGGTGCGCGCACCAGCTGCATGGCGCCGTTGTCGGCGTACATGTGGGACAGCTCGACCTCCGGGTAATCTGCAGACACACGGGTCACAACCTCGCGCCACAGGATGCCGGATTCCATCACGTTGGCCTTCTCCATCGAGCAGACCTTTTTGTTGCGGCGCATCGCCAGCTCGAACGCGGAGCGGGCAGCGCGCTCGATCTCGCTCTCGGTGTAGCGCTGGGTGTTGATGCCGACGCGCTCGTTGCCTTCCTCGAAGATGCCGCGCGGCTCGCCGAAGTAGACGCCGGAGGTCAACTCGCGCACGATCATGATGTCGAGGCCCGCGACGATATCCTTCTTCAGCGAGGAGAAATCCGCCAGCGCGTCAAAGCACTGCGCCGGGCGCAGGTTGGAGTAGAGGTCCATTTCCTTGCGCAGACGCAAGAGGCCGCGCTCGGGCTTCACCGAGAAGTCCAGGTTGTCATAGGCCGGGCCGCCGACCGCGCCCAGCAGCACCGCGTCGACGTCCTGGGCCTTGGCCATGGTCTCATCCGCCAGCGGCTTGCCGTGCTTGTCATAGGCCGCGCCGCCGACCAGATCCTCGCTCACATCGAACTGCAGGCCGCGCTTGTCGCCAAACCAGGTGATGATCTTGCGCACCTCGGCCATGACTTCGGGGCCGATCCCGTCGCCGGGCAGAATCAGAATCGATGGGTTGGGCATGGGGATCCTCCTAAAAACAGCTGGCAAGGGCGTAGCGGGACAGCGGGGCAGGGTCAATAACGGCCCTGGGAAATAAAGGAGCTGAGGAGGATTTGCCTGCGCAACGAAATGGCGGCGCGGCGGATCAGTCCAGCAACAAATCCACCCAGACCAGCCGGTGGCGGCTGGCGAGGGCCGCGGCATCGTCCGGGCCTTCGGGCCAGGCAATGCCGCTGGCGGCAACCGTCAGCCCGGCGGAGGGCAGCACATAATCCACCCGCATCTGCCCAACGCCTTGCCAGGCCACCGTTGCGGTGCCCTGCGGGCTGTGCGGCTGCGGGTCCTGCAGACGCGGGTCTGCCAGCAGGCTGCGGATGGCTTGTTTGCGGCCTTCGCCCTGGCCGGGGTCAAGGTTGGCGTCCCCGGCAATGACAAAGGGCGCTTCGGGTACCGGTCCCAGCCGGCCGTCCAGCAGCAGCTGCCACAGGCGGATTTCGTCGTGATTGCGCCGCCCGTTGCGGTCTTCCGGCCCGTCAAAGACCGGCGGGGCGGCATGGAAGGTCATCACATTCAGCCAGCGGCCATCCGGCAGTTCCACCGGCACCAGCCAATGCCCGGTGGAGGACAGCCGCTGCACGGCCTGCGCCTCTGGCGAGGGGAAGGGGCGGCCGTCCGGGTGCTGAGGCAGCAGCGCGTCCGGCAGATCGCGCCACAGCAGGGCAGAAAAGTCGCGGACCCCCTCGTGGCCGATGGGAAGACGCGACAGCAGCGCAATGCCGCCCTGGCCGCGGAACCGGCCAAAGCCCTGGTTGTCGCGCGGCCCGCCGGCCCGGCCGTCGCCATCCAGATCCAGCGGCGCCGGGGGCGGCAGGCCTGCGTTGGGCTGCAAAGCCACGCGGTACGGAAAGCCCAGGCCCTGGTCCGCCAGCCGTCCGGCCAGCGCGGCGAGCGCCCGGCCTTCATAGTCCCAGTCAATTCCTTGCAGCGCCAGCACATCCGGCTGCACCGCGGTGATCACCTCCGCAACCGCGGCAACCTGCGGGTCGGTGCCGCGTTCGATATCGCGCAGCAGCAGCCCCGGCCCGTCGCGTGACAGCTCTGTGTTGAATGTCGCGATGCGCAGGGTTTCAGCCTGGCCCGAGGCGGCGGCGAGTGTCAGAAGGAGGCCTGCCGCCAGCTGCCTCATGCAGTTTGCATCGCCGCATCCGCATTGCTGCAGGCGGCACGGCGCTTGCGCGCGATCAGACCGGCTATGCGCAGCATCGCCATCCCGCGCATGATCATCGAGGCGGGCACCAGCGCCCAGGCGCTGATCACCCAGATCAGCATATGCGGTGCCGCCAGCATTCCGGGATCCACCAGACCCGAGGCGAGCTTGACCGCGGCGGGCAAAGCGAAGGGCAGCAGCACGCCGCCGACGATATTTATCCGCCCGTCGCGCTGCAGCCGCTGCACCACATCGCCGCCGGTGGTGGGGTCGAACAGGGGCAGATTGACCCAGACATTGAAGGCGCCGTTGCCCACCGGCCAGTTCCCGATCCGGATCACCAGCGCAAAGACGGCAATCGCCAGGCCGGCAATCAAACACGCCAGCCCGGCGGCATCGCGCACCATCAGCACCGTGGCCTCGGGCACCTGCGGCGGCATCATCAGCACCGCTAGCTGCACCGGCGAGTAGGCAAAGTCCAGCTGGCTGCCCAGCCAGCCGCCCAGCCGCTGCACCAGCGCTGTCAGCCCGGTCGGGGCCAGCGGATGTGCTGCCAGCAAGCTCAGCGCGCCGACGGTGACGGCAGCAGCGGCAAAGCGCATCCGGTTGATCGGCGGGGCATTTCGGAACTCCACGAAGCTGGGGAAGTGGGAGACGTACTCGCTGAAGGCCAGGGCCGAACCCAGCAAGGCAATGAACAGGATGATCTCAGGCGACTCGGTCGCGGCCGCCGGCAGAATCAGCGTCGGCATCGCGAACAGCATGGCCACCAGTATGCCGCGGAACGCCGCGCCTGTGATGCGTGCAAACACGTCTTCGTTTCCCTTCAAACCGGCGCGGGCGTTTTCGCCTCTGGGTCCGGATTTGAAGCCCCCCGGTAGGGTCCGGGGTGCTCTGCCTCATTTTTGCCCTGATGGTGCCGGTTGGCGGTATTCCGCTCAAGGCCCGGCAGTGCGGCAGGGGGCACTTTGACCGCGGGACTGGTGCGGGATTGCATCAGCGCCTTGGCGCAGAGAACTTGAACCCTCGGGCGGGCTACCAGATGCTGTAGTTTCAGGGTTTTCCTGCACAAGAGTGGAGCGGCTGCTGACATGCCGTGCGATTCTGTTGGCGCGGCAAACGAAAGAGCCGCCCGTGCGGGCGGCTCCATTGAGTCTTAGGTATTGCAGCGGGAATCAGACCCAGGGGCGCTCCTGTGCCGCCTTTGCCTCGAAGGTCTTGATCGAGTCGGCTTTTTCCAGGGTCAGGCCGATGTCGTCCAGCCCGTTCAGCAGGCAGTGCTTCTTGAAGGGATCCACGTCAAATTTGATCACGTCGCCGTCTGAGGTGGTGATCTCCTGCGCTTCTAGGTCCACCGTCATACGGGCGTTCTCGCCCTTCTCCGCGTCGGCCATCAGGATGTCGACCTGCTCCTGCGGCAGCACGATCGGCAGGATGCCGTTCTTGAAGCTGTTGTTGAAGAAGATGTCGGCGAAAGAGGTGGACACGATGCACTTGATGCCGAAATCGGCAATGGCCCACGGCGCGTGCTCGCGCGAGGAGCCGCAGCCGAAGTTGTCGCCAGCCACCAGGATCTCGGCGTTGCGGTATTGCGGCTTGTTAAGCACGAAATCCTCGATCTCGGTGCCGTCGCGGTTATAGCGCATCTCGTCGAACAGGTTCTTGCCGAAGCCGGTGCGCTGAATGGACTTCAGGAACACCTTGGGGATGATCATGTCGGTGTCGATGTTGACCAGCGGCATCGGTGCGGCAACGCCTTGGATCTTTGTGAACTTTTCCATGCTTCTGGCTCCTTACATCAGCTCGCGCACGTCGGTCAGCTTGCCGGTCAGGGCAGCGGCGGCGGCCATAGCAGGGGACACCAGGTGGGTGCGGCCCTTATAGCCCTGGCGGCCTTCGAAGTTCCGGTTGGAGGTTGCGGCGCAACGCTCGCCCGGGGCCAGCTGGTCGGGGTTCATCGCCAGGCACATGGAGCAGCCGGCAAGGCGCCACTCGAAACCGGCATCCTGAAAGATCTCGGCCAGGCCTTCTTCCTCGGCCTGCGCCCGCACCAGGCCGGAGCCCGGAACGATCATGGCGCGCATGCCGTCCTTGATCTTCTTGCCCTTCACCACATCAGCCACGGCGCGCAGATCCTCGATGCGGCCGTTGGTGCAGGAGCCGATGAACACGGTGTCGATCTCGATGTCGGTCAGTTTCTGGCCCGGGGTGAGGCCCATGTACTCGATCGAGCGGCGCGCCGCCTCGACCTTGCCGCCGGTGAAGTCCTCGGGGTGCGGCACGACGCCGGTGATCGGCAGCACGTCCTCGGGCGAGGTGCCCCAGGTCACGACCGGCTGGATGTCTTCAGCCTTCAGGGTGATCACCTTGTCGAAATGCGCGCCTTCGTCGGTGTACAGGGTCTTCCACCAGTTCAGCGCCGCTTCCCACTGGGCGCCTTTCGGGGCGTGCGGGCGGCCTTTGACATATTCAAAGGTGGTCTCGTCCGGCGCGATCAGGCCTGCTCGGGCGCCGCCTTCGATCGCCATGTTGCAGACGGTCATGCGGCCTTCCATCGACAGATCGCGGATCGCTTCGCCGCAGTATTCGATGACATAGCCGGTGCCGCCGGCGGTGCCGGTCTCACCGATCACCGCCAGGGTGATGTCCTTGGCGGTGACGCCCGGCTTCAGCTTGCCGGTGATCTCCACCTTCATGTTCTTGGACTTCTTCTGGATCAGCGTCTGGGTGGCCAGCACGTGCTCCACCTCGGAGGTGCCGATGCCATGCGCCAGCGCGCCGAAGGCGCCGTGGGTGGCGGTGTGGCTGTCGCCGCAGACAACGGTCATGCCGGGCAGGGTCCAGCCCTGTTCCGGGCCGACGATGTGCACAATGCCCTGGCGGACGTCATCCACCGGGTAGTAATGCACGCCGAATTCCTTGGCGTTCTTGTCGAGCGCCTCAACCTGGATGCGGCTTTCCTCGTTCTCGATGCCTTTGGCGCGGTCCAGCGTGGTCGGCACGTTGTGGTCCGGCACCGCGATTGTCTTTTCGGGCGCGTGCACCTTGCGGCCGGCCATACGCAGACCTTCGAACGCCTGCGGGCTGGTCACTTCGTGGACCAGGTGGCGGTCGATATAGAGCAGGCAGGTGCCGTCCTCTGCTTCATGCGCAACATGCGCATCCCAGATCTTGTCATAGAGTGTCTTGGGGGACATGGGTCCTCTCCCGTGATGTATTGGATATGCTGGCTTAGGGCTGGGCAGGCGCCTTATAGGCGCGCCAGGACCGTGCGGGCGGCGCCAAAGAAACGCTCGCGCAGGCGGGCGCGGTCTTGCAGCTGGATCTTTTGGGCCAATACGAGGGTCATGGCTGTCAGATACATCCGCAAGCTCCGGCAATCAAGATTCGTTCTCTCACGCCCGGCTTGCGCAAGGGGCCGGACCGGTGCCGCCCGGCTGCCGCCAGGGCCGGGCGCGGTTCTGTCCCAAGCTTGCGGCGTCTCTGCTTGATCGAAACCGGCAGGAACGGCAGACTGCAGAGAAAACAGGGGGGCTTGATGGAGCCGGAGGAGCAGATCCAAACCAAGGACGCGCTGGCAGAAGGCGCCGCTGAAGCGATCGAACTTGGCCAGCAGCTGTGGGAGTTCGCCGCTGGCGGCGCCGAACTGCTGCTGCGGCCCTGGAACGCCTATCAGGTCGGGATCGGGCTGGCGCTTTTTATCCTGGCGACCGTGATCGCGCGGCCCATCAGTCAGGCGTTTCACAACTGGCTGCGCGGGCGCGAAGGCTGGCCGCGCTGGCGGATGCGCCTGGGGCTGGTGGTGCACAAGCGGATCCGCGGGCTGCTGTTCGTGGTGCTGATCTGGACGGTTGTTCTGATCATGCAGGAGACCACGTGGCCCAGCCGCTCGCGCCTGCTGTTAGTGGCGGCCAACCTGTCTCTGGCCTGGCTGATCGTCTCCTTCGCCACCCGGCTGGTCGGAAACCCGCTGCTGCGCAATATGGTGAAATACGGCGCTTGGGTATGGATCACACTGCGCATCCTGGGGATCACACAGGAGGCCACGGCGCTGCTGGACAGCGTTGCCATAGATTTCGGCGACCTCAGGATCTCGCTGTTTCTGGTGGTGCAGGCCATTGTTATCCTCGGGGTGATGCTGACCCTGGCGCGGGTGATTTCGCAGGTTGCGGCAAACCGGATCCGCTCCAACTCCGAAATTTCCCCGTCGATGCAGGTGCTGGGGGCCAAGCTGGCTCAGATCCTGCTGTTCGGCGGCGCGTTTTTCATCGGTCTCAAGGCGATTGGCATCGACCTTACCGGTCTGGCGGTGCTGTCGGGCGCCATTGGTGTGGGCCTTGGTTTTGGCCTCCAAAAAGTGGTGTCGAATCTGGTGTCCGGCCTGATCATCCTGTTGGACAAGTCGATCAAGCCTGGCGATGTGATCTCGCTGGGCGACACCTTTGGCTGGATCAACGCGCTGGGCGCCCGTTACGTCTCTGTTGTGACCCGCGACGGGCGCGAATACCTGATCCCGAACGAGGATCTGATCACCACGCAGGTGGTGAACTGGTCGCATTCGGACAGGTTCGTCCGCTTGGACCTGACCTTCGGGACCGCCTATGGCGATGATCCGCACAAGGTCCGCAAAATCGCGATCGAGGCGGCCTCCAGCGTGAACCGGGTGCTGCAGTACGGCAGCAAGAAGCCGGTCTGCCACATTACCGGGTTCGGCGACAGCAGCGTGGATTATGTGCTGCGGTTCTGGATCGACGACCCCACCGGCGGGCTGACCAATATCCGCGGCAACGTCTTTCTGGCGCTGTGGGATGCGTTTCAGGCCCAGGGCATCTCAATCCCCTTCCCGCAGCGCGAAGTGCGGATGCTGAATGACCCGCTGCCGGTCAGGGTTGCACCTGACGGAAATGAGGAGTAAAGCCCATGGCTTGCATCGCCGGGCCGGGTTTCATTGAAAATTTACCCACTGGTTGCTACATTATTAACAGGCCCGGCGCCGGGGCTTCGCGGCGCGTTGCAAGGAGGACTATGTCCTGTCACCCGTACCTCATGCGGCGGATGCCGCTGTTAATGGGGCAGCCGTGATGGCCGCCCAGTCCCAGCCCACCAGCGAACAGCTGCTGGAGCGGATTCTCTCCTCACTCAGCGATGACAAAGCCGAAGATGTTGTGCAGATCGACCTGCGCGGCAAAACCTCGATTGGCGACTATATGGTGCTGGCTTCCGGCCGCTCCACCCGCCAGGTCGCAGCGATGTCGGAAAAACTGATGGACCGGCTCAAACAGGAGTTCCGGATCAACTGCAAGGTCGAAGGCAAAGATACAGGCGACTGGGTGCTGATCGACACAGGCGATGTGATTGTCCATCTCTTCCGCCCGGAAGTGCGCGAGTTCTACCAGCTCGAAAAGATGTGGATGCCCGCAGGTGCCGCGCCGGCGCCGGCAGCCCCGGCGGCCGAGGACTGATCCCAGGCTGAACAAATGCAGGCCCGCGCGCAGGGTGCGGGCCCGATGGCTTCAGGCCGGGTAACTTCAGGCCCGGTAACTTCAGGACTGTCATGCGTCTGCATATCTGTGCGGCCGGACGTTTGCGGTCCGGCCCGGAAAAATCCCTCATCGACGACTATCTGGCCCGGTTTGACCGGACCGGCCGCGCGCTGGGCCTGGGGCCTGCGCGGGTGGTGGAGATTGAGGACAAGAAGAACGCAGGCATGGCGGCAGAGGCCGCGCTGCTGCGCAAGGCGCTGCCCAAGGGCGCGGTGATCTGCACCCTGGACGAGCGCGGCAAGCTGCTGTCCTCGCCGGATTTTGCGGACAAGCTGGCCGGCTGGCGCGACAGCGGCCGCCAGGATCTGGCGCTGATCATCGGCGGCGCGGATGGGATTGATCCCAGCCTGCGGGCAGAAGCCGATTTCTCGATCTCCTTCGGCAAGATGGTCTGGCCCCACATGCTGGTGCGGGTGATGCTGACGGAGCAGATCTACCGCGCTGCGACCATACTGGCGGGCAGCCCCTATCACAGGGTGTGAATGCGCCTTTGGGCGCATGCCTGCGGCGCGAGTATTTCTTAGAAAGATGAAGTCAGGGCAGGGTGAGGACGTATGTGTCCTTGCCCCAGCCGTCCACCAGGCAGCGGGCCTGGATCTGCACTTGGGCTGTGCCCTCCGGGATCTGAACGCCGCTGAGCGAGCGGGTAAAGGGTTGCTCTTGCTCATGCGGATGCGCCAGCACGCGCAGGCCCAGTTCGGTTCCGTCCATGCCGAGCACCCGCCAGCCGTCGGCGTAATGCTCCCATCCGGTGTCCGGGTGCGACAGCGTCACGCTGAAGATCCAGCCGCCGCCGGATTGGCGGGCCGTGGCGCCTTCAATAACCGGTTCAGCGGCGCGCGCGGGCAGGGCAGCAGCGCAGAGCGCGCCGGTCAGCAGCAGGGATTTCATCCCCGCACCATAGCGGCGGCTGCGCGGCTGCGCGGTCACGAAACCGTGTCCCCGTCGCTCTCTGGCGGGATGCGCATCAGGATCGTGCGCGAATGCGAGGCAAACTCGCGCCGGTAGAGGACGGCAAACGTGATCACCGCCGCACCGGCCAGCGGCAGCGCGCCCGCCAGCCAGGCCACCGCGGCGAGGGCGAAATAGGTTGCCCGCATCCCGCGGTTGAAGCTGCGCGCGGCGGTGATGCTGATCTCGGCGGCCTGCGCAGCGCGCGGATAGGCCAGCGGGTCTGCACGGTCGTTCGGCACCGCTGCCATCAGCACCGCGCAATAGCCGAACAGCCGGTGGGACCAGACAAATTTCAGAAACGCATTGGACAGAAACAGCAGCACCACCAGGATCTTCACCTCCCAGACGAAGGCCGGGGCGCTGTCCTGGATCAGGTCTTCGGCAACGCCGGCCAGTTGCTCTGTATTGCCGATCAGCGCCAGCCCGCCGCCGATGGCGATCATCGCGGCAGAGGCGAAAAAGGCGGTGGCCTGGCGCAGGTTGCCTGCCAGCTGGGAGTCAAAGATCCGCGGGTCGCGCTCCACCATCCGTTTCATCCAGTCGCGCCGGAAATCCGCCATCAGCCAGGACACCGAAGGCCGCCCCGCAGGCGGGTTTTCGATCCGCCAGCCGATCCACAGCCAGCTGGCAATCAGCAGGGTGACGGCGGCAAGGTCGAACAGGGAAAACTGCGCAAGGCGGGCGGTCCAGATCATGGCCCGACCCTAGCGCGGCAATCCGCCCCTTGCCAGATGCGATAAATTGGTAATATTATTTTACCAAAGAGGAGAGCCCTATGGAGATGCCATCCCCGAACCCCGCCATTCTGGCCCGCAAGGCGCGGCTTGCCGCGCGGCTGCTGACTGTGCTGCCCGCCGATGCGGTGATCCAGGACGAGGCGGAGACCCGCGCCTATGAGTGCGATGCGCTGACCGCCTACAGATGTCCGCCGCTGCTGGCGGTGCTGCCGCGGAGCACGCAGGAGGTCTCAGCCGTTCTGCGCATCTGCCACGAGGAAGGCGTGCCGGTGGTGCCGCGCGGGGCGGGCACGTCGCTGGCGGGCGGGGCGCTGCCGACCGCGGATTGCGTCATCCTGGGCGTGGCGCGGATGAATGCGGTTCTGGAGACTGACTACGGCAACCGCATCATCCGGGTGCAGACCGGGCGCACCAACCTGAGCGTTTCCGGCGCGGTGGAGGAGGAGGCGTTCTTTTACGCGCCCGATCCGTCCTCGCAGCTGGCCTGCGCCATTGCCGGCAATATCGCCATGAACTCCGGCGGCGCGCATTGCCTGAAATACGGGGTGACCACGAACAACCTGCTGGGTGTGACCATGGTGTTGATGGACGGCACCGTGGTGGAGATCGGCGGGGCCCATCTGGATGCCGGGGGCCTGGACCTCTTGGGGGTGATCTGCGGCAGCGAGGGTCAGCTGGGAGTGGTGACCGAAGCCACCCTGCGGATCCTGCGCAAGCCGGAGGGCGCGCGGCCTGTCCTGATCGGGTATGATAGCAACGAGGTCGCGGGCGCCTGCGTGTCGGACATCATCAAGGCGGGCGTGCTGCCGGTGGCCATCGAATTCATGGACCGCCCCTGCATCGAGGCCTGCGAGGCCTTTGCCAAGGCAGGCTATCCGATGTGCGAAGCGCTGCTGATCATCGAGGTGGAGGGCAGCCCGGAGGAGATTGACCACCAGCTTGGATTGATCACGGAGATTGCCCGTTCCCACAACCCGGTGGAGCTGCGCGAGGCCGGCGATGCGGACGAGGCCGCCCGCATCTGGCTGGGCCGCAAATCCGCCTTCGGCGCCATGGGGCAGATCAACGATTACATGTGCTTGGATGGAACCATCCCGGTGTCCTCGCTGCCCTTCGTGCTGCGCCGGATCGGCGAGATGAGCAAGGAATTCGGGCTGGATGTGGCCAATGTGTTTCATGCAGGTGACGGCAACATGCACCCGCTGATCCTGTTTGATGCCAACAAACCGGGCGACCTGGAGACCTGCGAGGCCTTTGGCGCCGAGATCCTGAAGCTGTGCGTCGAGGCAGGCGGCTGCCTGACCGGGGAGCACGGGGTCGGGATCGAGAAGCGGGATCTGATGCTGCATCAGTATGATGAGGCGGATCTGGAGGCGCAGCTGAAGGTCAAGGATGTGTTTGACCCCAAGTGGCTGCTGAACCCGGCAAAGGTATTCCCGCTTTCGGTGACAGAGGGCCGGCGGGCGGCCCTGGCAGCTGAATGATTGGGGGCTCGCCCCCAAACCCCCAGAGTATTTCCGGAAAGATGAAGATGATGACACCAGGGACCGAGGCAGAGCTGGCGGAGGCCATTGCGGGCGCAAGCGGGCCATTGTGTATTCAGGGCGGCGGCAGCCGCGGGCTGGCGGTGGAGGGGGAGGTGCTGAGCACACGCGCCCTGTCCGGTATCGGGCTTTATGAGCCCGGCGCCCTGACGCTGGTGGTCAAGGCAGGCACGCCGGTGGCGGAGGTCGAAGCGCTGCTGGCGGCTGAAAACCAGCGGCTGGCGTTTGAGCCGATGGACCACCGCGGGCTGCTGGGCACCGAAGGCGAGCCAACCATCGGCGGGGTGATTGCCGCGGGCATCTCCGGCCCCCGGCGCATCCAGGCGGGCGCGGCGCGCGATCACTTGCTGGGCGTGCGGTTTGTGGACGGCTCCGGCCAGGTGGTGAAGAACGGCGGCCGGGTGATGAAGAATGTGACCGGCTATGACCTGGTGAAACTTCTCTGCGGCGCCCACGGCACGCTGGGGGTGCTGACGGAAGTGTCGCTCAAGGTGCTGCCGCGGGCCGAGGCCGAGGCGACGGTAACGGTGGCCGGGCTGGACCTGCCGTCGGCCGTGCGGGCGATGTCGGCGGCTTTGGGCTCGCCCTATGATGTCACCGGCGCGGCCTACGACGCTGAAAGCGGTCAGGTCTGCATCCGGGTGGAGGGGTTTGCCGGATCTGCTGCCTATCGCAGCGGCAAGCTGGCGGAGCTTTTGTCGCCCTTTGGCCGGGCAGAGGTGCAGCCGCAGGCCCGGGATCTGTGGCAAGGCCTGCGCGATGTGTCGGCTTTTCACGGGCGCGCGGGGGATGTCTGGCGGATATCGGTGAAGCCATCGGACGCGGTGACGCTGGCGCCGCAGCTGCAGGCGGATGCGCTGCAGTTTGACTGGGGCGGCGGGCTGATCTGGGCGCTTGTCCCCGCGGGGACAGAGCTGCGGAGCCGGCTCACCGTGCCGGGTCATGCCACGCTGGTGCGGGCGGACGCCGAAACCCGCGCCCGGCTGGGCGTGTTCCAGCCGCAGCCCGCGCCCCTTGCGGCCATTTCCAAAGGGCTGCGGCGGCAGTTCGATCCGCGCGGCATCCTCAATCCGGGCTTGATGGGATAAGACATGCAAACCACCTTTACCGAACAGCAGCTGCAGGATCCGGGCACCAAGCGCGCCAATGAGATCCTGCGCACTTGCGTCCATTGCGGGTTTTGCACCGCGACCTGCCCGACCTATCAGGTGCTGGGCGACGAACTCGACAGCCCGCGCGGCCGCATCTATCTGATCAAGGACATGCTGGAAAACGAGCGGGTGCCGGACGCCAAGACCGTCAAGCACATAGACCGCTGCCTGTCGTGCCTGGCCTGCATGACAACCTGCCCGTCGGGCGTGCATTACATGCATCTGGTGGATCATGCCCGCGCCTATATCGAAAAGCACTATGACAGGCCCTGGAGCGACAAGGCCCTGCGCTGGCTGCTGGCGCGGATCCTGCCCTATCCGTCCCGGTTCCGGCTGGCGCTGATGGGCGCCAAGCTGGCCAGGCCATTCAAAGGTCTGCTGCCCGATCCGCGGCTGCGCGCCATGCTGGAGATGGCGCCGAAACACATCCCGCCGGTGAGCCGCAATGACGATCCGCAAAGCTTTGCCCCCGCCGTGCCGCGCAAGAAGCGCGTGGCGCTGATGACCGGTTGCGCGCAAAAGGCGCTGAACACCGATATCAATGATGCCACCATCCGCCTGCTGACCCGCCTGGGCTGCGAGGTGGTGGTGGCCAAGGGCGCGGGCTGCTGCGGCGCGCTGACCCATCACATGGGGCGCGAGGACGAGAGCCACGCCACCGCGGCTAAAAACATCCGCGCCTGGGCGGCAGAGATGGACGGGCAGGGGCTGGACGCCATTGTCATCAATACTTCCGGCTGCGGCACCACGGTCAAGGACTATGGCCACATGTTCCGAAATGAGCCGCTGGCGGCGGATGCGGCGCGGGTCTCTGCCATCGCGATGGATATCTCCGAACTGCTGATGCAGCTGGAGCTGCCTGAGGGTTCGGACAAGGGGCTGACCGTGGCGTATCACGCTGCCTGCTCCCTGCAGCACGGGCAGCAGATCAAGACCCATCCGAAGACACTGCTGAAACGCGCAGGCTTCACCGTGGTGGAACCCGCCGACAGCCACCTCTGCTGCGGGTCGGCGGGCACCTATAACCTGATGCAGCCGGAAATCTCTGCCGAGCTGAAGGCGCGCAAGGTGAAGACGCTGGAGGCCAAGACCCCCGACCTGATCGCGGCGGGCAATATCGGCTGCATGATGCAGATCGGCTCCGGCACTGAACTGCCCATCGTGCACACGGTGGAGCTGCTCGATTGGGCCGCCGGCGGCCCGCAACCGCCTGCGCTGACCGCGCCTGGCAAGCGCGCCCCGGAGGTGCCCATCCTGCGCTGAGGCCGCCTGCGCGAAAGAATCAGGCTGCATTCTCCGCGGGCTTGCCGTAATTTTGCCGGAACGGACACGTAATCTCCCAGCCGGTGGATAAGAGGAGACGCAGGTGAGGCAGTGGATTCTGGCGGTGCTGGCAGTGTTGCTGCCGGCCGCGGCAATGGCGCAGGACAGCCGCCTGCAGCGGATGGATACTCTGGATGCGGGCCGCAAATGGGAGGCCGTCGGGCGGCTTGATGTGAATGGCGAGGGATTTTGCACCGGTGCGCTGATTGCGCCTGACTTGGTGCTGACCGCCGCGCATTGCCTCTATGACAGCCGCACAAAGGCGCCGATTGACCCCACAACCATTGAATTCCTGGCCGGATGGCGCAACGGGCGCGCCTCGGCCTACCGCAGCGTGCGGCGGGCGGTGCAGCATCCCGCCTATGTCTATGACGGGGAGCTGTCGACCGGCCGGGTGCGCAACGACATCGCGCTGCTGCAGCTGCAGCGCCCGATCCGCAACACCACCGTGACACCGTTCGAGACCGACGAGCGCCCGCGCAAGGGGGCCAAGATCGGTGTGGTCTCCTACGCCCATGACCGCTCCGAGGCGCCGTCCCTGCAGGAGGTCTGCGCGGTGATGGCGCGGCAGCAGGGGGTGCTGGTGATGTCCTGCGATGTGGATTTCGGCTCCTCCGGGGCGCCGGTGTTCTCCTTCGAGGGCGGCACCCCGCGGATCGTGTCGGTGATTTCCGCCAAGGCCGAGGTGAGCGGTGAACGGGTCTCGCTCGGTTCCGCTTTGGCCGAGGAGCTGACGCTGCTGCAGGCGCAGCTGACCGGCGTGGCCACCGGCGGCCGCCTGCCGCCCGGCGTTGGCCGCGTGCGCGTCGGCGAGGGGCGCAGTTCCTCCGGTGCGAAGTTCATCAAGCAATGACCTGGCGGGCGCTGATCCTGGCGGTTGCCGCCCTGGCCTATACCGGCGGCGCAATGGCACAGGGCACCGGCCTCCGGCGCCTGACCGGGCGAGATGACCTGCTGGGCTGGGAAGCGGTGGGGCGGCTGGAGCTGAACGGGCAGGGGTTTTGCACCGGCACGCTAATTGCGCCGGAGCTGGTGCTGACGGCGGCCCACTGCGTCTATGACCGGAATGCAAAGGTGCGCCCGGCAGACCAGATCATCTTCCGCGCCGGGCTGCGCGATGGGGTGGCGATTGCCGAGCGGCAGGCGCTGCAGGTCGCCGCGCATCCGGGGTACGCCCCGCGCGGACGCCTCGACCTCGAAAACATCCGCCACGATGTGGCGCTGATCCGGCTGGCCGAACCCATTCTCAGCGGCGAGGCCGATGCCTTTGCCCTGCACTCCGGCAGCGGGTACGGCAGCCGCATTTCCGTGACCTCCTATGGCCGGGGCCGCGCCGAGGCGCTGTCGCGGCAGCGGCAGTGCAACCTGATGGGGGAGTATGAGGACGTGCTGATGATCGACTGCAACGTCACCTTCGGGTCCTCCGGTGCGCCGGTGTTTTCCCAGGCCGGCGGCCGCGGGCGCATCCTGGCGCTGGTGTCCGGCGGCGGCAATTACCGGGGTAAGCAGGTGGCGTTTGGCATGAAGCTGCCGCAGCGGGTGGCAGAGCTGAAGGCCCAGCTGCGCCGCAATCCTGCGGCCGCGCCCGACCGCCGGATCAAGCGGATCCGGGCGGGCGGCGGCGCCTCTGCCGGGGGCGCGAAATTTGTGCGCCCGGGCGGCTGACCGCCCCCTTGAAGCCGCATTTTCCGTTCCTATCTGAGGACTATCCGGGCAGCCGCTGATTGGGGCCCGGAAAATTCCGGCCTGTCCCCGCGGGGAAGGCATCCTGAAATCGCTCATGAATGAGGATGGAAAATGCGTACCTTTGATTTTACACCGCTGCACCGTGCAACCATCGGCTTTGACCAGATCGCCAACCTGATGGACCGCGCCCTGAGCGCTGATGCCGCCCAGTCCAGCTACCCGCCCTACAACATCGAAAAGACCGACGCCGACAGCTATCGCATCTCGATTGCCGTCGCCGGTTTTGCCGAGGAAGACCTGAACGTTGAAGTGAAGGAAGACGCCCTGGTTGTCGCCGCCAAAAAGGCTGAGGACGGCGAGGAGCGCACCTTCCTGCACCGCGGCATCGCAACCCGCGCCTTTGAACGCCGGTTTACCCTTGCCGACCATGTCCGCGTGACCGGCGCCAGCCTGGAAAACGGCATGCTGCATATCGATCTGCACCGCGAGGTGCCGGAGGCGCTGAAGCCGCGCCGGATCGAAATCTCCTCCTCCCGCCCGGCCCGTCCGGAGATTGAGGCCAAAGCGGTCAACTGATCCCGCGGACTCCGGTCCGAGCGTATATGCCCCCCGGTTCTGCCGGGGGGCTTTTTTGTGTCCGGGGCTTCAAACAATTCTTAGCCTTTTGGCCGCACTGTTGGGGAAGAGGTCATGTGCACCGGCGCTGTTTCCGCATGCCGCAGGATGCGCGGCGCGGCGGTTCGGTGCCTTGGTTTGGTTGCGGTGAATTGGCGGTTTGATGACCCCTCAGGAAGTTCAGCATGTTCAGCAAAGCTTTGCCGGGGTTTTTGCCCGCAAGGCGGATCTGGCGGAACGGTTTTACGTGCATCTGTTCACCCGCCTGCCGCAGGCGCGCGGCATGTTCCGGGGCAACTTCGTGAAGCAGAAGGCGATGCTGACGGAGATGATTGCCGCCTGTGTGCGCAATCTGGACAACCCGGCGACGCTGGCAGAGCTTAGCGCGCGGCTGGTTCAGGACCACGCGCATCTGGATCTTGGCGCGCGGGAGAGCGACGCGGCAAAGCGGGCGCTGATTGCCGCTTTGCGCGATGTTCTGGGGCCGGCGCTGGACCCGGAGACGGAAACCGCCTGGGCCGGCGCCATCAGCAGGGTGGCCGGGATAATGACCCGGCAGTGACCTGCACGTGCTGCCTGCGTTTCGGGATCAGACCGACATGCAGATGTACTTCATCTCCAGATAGTCCTCGATGCCGTGGTGGCTGCCTTCGCGGCCCAGGCCCGACTGTTTGACGCCGCCGAACGGGGCCACTTCGGTGGAAATGATGCCGGTGTTCACCCCGACAATCCCGTATTCCAGCGCTTCGGCCACCTTGTACACGCGGCTGAGGTCCTTGGCATAGAAATAGGACGCCAGGCCGAAGATGGTGTCATTGGCCATCGCGATCACTTCGTCCTCGTTCTCGAACTTGAACAGCGGCGCAAGCGGGCCAAAGGTTTCTTCGGTGGCAAAGGCCATGTCCTGGGTCGCGCCGGTCACGACGGTCGGCTGGAAGAAGGTGCCGCCCAGTTCCGACGGGTTGCCGCCCAGGATCACGCTGCCGCCCTTGGATTTGGCGTCGGCAATGTGCTCCTCGACCTTCTCCACCGCGTCCCTGGTGATCAGGGGGCCGAAGTCCGTGCCCTCTTTCAGCCCGTCGCCGACCGTCATTTTCTGCAGGGCCGCTTTCAGCTTCTCCGCAAAGGCATCGTAAACGCCGGCCTGCACATAGATCCGGTTGGCACAAACGCAGGTCTGGCCGTTGTTGCGGAACTTGCACATGATGGCACCTTCGACGGCGGCATCCAGATCGGCGTCGTCGAACACGATGAAGGGCGCGTTGCCGCCCAGCTCCATCGAGCATTTCATCACCTGCTCTGAGGCCTGCTTCAGCAGGATGCGGCCCACTTCGGTGGAGCCGGTAAAGGTCAGCTTGCGCACCGCGGGGTTTTCGCAGAACTCCTTGCCTACATCGGAGGACCGCGACGACGGCACCACGTTGAACACGCCCGCAGGGATCCCTGCGCGCTCTGCCAGAACCGCCAGCACGATGGCCGACAGCGGCGTCTCTGCCGCCGGGCGCGCAACGAAGGAGCAGCCCGCCGCCAGCGCCGGACCGGCCTTGCGGGTGATCATCGCATTGGGAAAGTTCCAGGGCGTGATCGAGGCGGCCACCCCGATCGGCTGCTTGATCACGGTGATGCGCTTGTCGCGCTGATGGCCGGGGATGGTCTCGCCATAGATCCGCTTGGCCTCTTCGGCGAAGAACTCCACAAAGGAGGCGCCATAGGCGACCTCACCGCGCGACTCGCTGACCGGCTTGCCCATTTCGGCGGTCAGGATCACCGCCAGATCCTCCTGGTTTTCCATCATCAGGTCGAACCATTTGCGCAGCACATTGGCGCGCTCCTTGCCGGTCCACTTGGCCCAGTCCTTCTGTGCGGTCTCGGCCTGGGCAATGGCGCCCGCCACCTGGGCGCGGCTGACATCCGCCACCTTGGCAATCACGTCGCCGCGCGCGGGGTTGGTCACGTCAAAGGTGCCCTCGCCCTCGACAAACTGGCCGCCAATATAGGCGCGCGTCTCCAGCAGGCTGGGGTCTTTGAGCAGGGATTTCAGGTCAGTGGTTGCATCAAGCATTGCGGGCCTCCCGGGGGTTCTGTCACTGAAATGCAAATCAGCTGTGCCTTGATATGTCCAGACAGAACGATAAGTCCAGAATTTGATCAAATTATTTAGCCAAGAGTGCCGGGGGGCGGAAATTTCCGCCGGGCAATTTGACATGTCCTGTGCGAGACTGTCAGGTAGCCGCAAAACAAAATTTCAACGGGGAGACTGGGCATGGAATTGGATGATGCCTATGCCAACGGGGCATACATCGAGAACGCAGACAAGTACCCGCCGCGCTGGGCCGCCTCAGCCGAGGACTTCCGCAACAGCCTGCATCAGCGCGCCCGGCTGGACATCCCCTATGGCGAGGGGGCGCGGCAGCGCTTTGACCTGTTCCTGCCTGAAGGCGAGCCTAAGGGAGTCTTTGTCTTTGTGCACGGCGGCTACTGGCTGGCCTTCGACAAAAGCTCCTGGTCGCATCTGGCCCGCGGCGCGATTTCGCATGGCTGGGCGGTGGCAATGCCGTCTTACGACCTGTGCCCGGAGGTGCGGATCGCCGATATCACCCGGCAGATCACCGCGGCGGTGACCCGGATCGCGGCGGAGGTGGACGGCCCGATCGCGCTGGCCGGCCATTCGGCGGGCGGCCATCTGGTGGCGCGGATGCTGGACAAGGCACTGCTGCCGGCAGAGGTGGGGGAGCGGATCAAGACGGTGATCCCGATCTCACCTCTGGCGGATTTGCGGCCGCTGCTGCGCACCTCGATGAACCAGAAGTTCCGGATGGACTCGGCTGCCGCCATTGCCGAAAGCCCGGTGGAGATGAACGACCGCTATCCCGCGGAGGTCACCGTCTGGGTCGGCGGCGAGGAGCGCCCGGCGTTTCTGGATCAGGCCATCTGGCTGGTGGAGGCCTGGGAGACCGACCACGTGATCGCCTTTGGCAAGCACCATTTCAATGTGATCGACCCGCTGGCGGACCCCGAAAGCGACCTGGTGGCTCTGATCGTGAATTGATCGCGGCGCGGTGGGCGGAATCGCCCACCTTGCAGGCTCCCCGGCCGCAAAAACGTCTTGCCAGAATCCGGTTTCCGCCGCATCTTTCGCGCAAGGGCCAGGCGATGGCGTCGCCGCATGGAATACATGGTGCCCCCGCATTCCAAAACTGTCCTGAACGCCGGGACCTTTCTTGTAAGAAGGAAGGGTCTGATATGACTGCACGTCCTGAAATGTACCGTTTTCACAATGGTGAGAAGGCGCCGCTGCAATTTGCCGTCTCCGAATACGAGGCGCGGATCGCCGGCCTGCGCAAGATCATGGCCGAAACCGGGGTGAGCGCCGCCGTCTTCACCTCGATGCACAACATCTCCTATTACTCTGGCTTCACCTACTGCGCCTTTGGCCGCCCCTACGGCCTGGTGGTGACCGGGACCGAGGCGGTTACCATCTCGGCCGGCATCGACGCGGGCCAGCCCTGGCGCCGCTCTTTCTGCGACAACATCACCTACACCGACTGGCAGCGCGACAATTTCTGGCGTGCAATCAAGTCGGTAAGCGGCGAGGGCGCGGTTGTCGGCTATGAGAGCGACCACCTGACCCTGCTGCAAAAGGGCAAGCTGGAGGCGTTCCTGGCGCCGTCGCAACTGGTCGACCTCTACCTGCCGACGATGGAGCAGCGGATGCGCAAATCGGCGGCCGAGATCGAGATGATCCGGGCCGGTGCTGCGGTGGCCGACGTGGGCGGCTTTGCGATCCGCGATGCGGTCAAGGAAGGCGTGCGCGAGATTGATGTGGCGATGGCCGGGCGTGACGCGATGGAGCTGGAGATTGCCAAGCGGTTCCCGGATGCCGAATACCGCGACACCTGGGTCTGGTTTCAGTCCGGCATCAACACCGACGGTGCCCACAACCCGGTGACGGGACGCAGGCTTCAGCGCGGCGATATCCTGTCGCTGAACACCTTCCCGATGATCTCCGGCTATTACACCGCGCTGGAGCGGACCATGTTCGTGAAAGAAGTGGACGCCGACAGCCTGAAGATCTGGGAGGCCAATGTGGCGGCCCATGAATACGGCATCTCGCTGCTGCAGCCGGGGGCGAGCTGTGCGGAAATCACCCATAAAATCAACGCCTTCTTTGAGGGGCGGGATCTGCTGCAGTACCGCACCTTCGGCTATGGGCATTCGTTCGGCGTGCTGTCGCACTATTATGGCCGCGAGGCCGGGCTGGAGCTGCGTGAGGACATTGATACGGTTCTGGAGCCGGGTATGGTGATCTCGATGGAGCCGATGCTGACCATCGCCGAGGGCAATCCCGGCGCGGGCGGCTACCGCGAGCATGACATCCTGGTGATCCATGAAGACGGCAACGAGAACATCACCAAGTACCCCTACGGGCCGGAGTTCAACGTGGTCGGCTGAGCCGCGGCGCAGGCGGGGCGCTCCCGCCTGCTCATGGCCTCCCGGCGGGAGGCCTTCGCAGTTGGGCGTGGCACCGTGCGATGCACGGTGCCCTTTCTTTTCAGGGGGCACCGCCTGTACACTTCCCGTGCACCCCCTGTGCACCCCCTTTGCGCAGAGGCGGCTGCCGGGTCCGTGAATATTGCGCTGCGGCGGCGCTTGGGGCATAGGTGCGCAACGGTTACAATAGCCCCCAAGTTTGCCCCAAGGTTTGCCTCTGCGCCGCGGCCACTCCACCGCCACCGCGAGGAAGAAAGAGCCACCGCCATGTATGACGTCCCGGAAAAGAAGAAATCCGAATTTGCGCTGATCCAGCTGATGCCGAACATGATGACCATCGGTGCCATCTGTGCGGGCCTGTCGGCGATCCGCGCTGCGGTTTACGGCAATTACACGCTGGCGGTGATGCTGATCCTGCTGGCCGCAGTGCTGGACGGGCTGGACGGGCGGCTGGCGCGGGCGCTGCACAGCGAAAGCAAGATGGGTGCGGAGCTGGATTCGCTGGCCGACTTCCTGAACTTCGGGGTGGCGACGCCGATGGTGATCTACCTCTGGGCCTTACAGGATGTGCGCGGCGTGGGGTGGATTTCGGTGCTGGTGTTTTCGGTCTGCTGCGTGGTGCGGCTGGCGCGGTTCAATGTCGGCAGCAAGTCGGAGGAGGAGCCGAAGGGGCGCAGCGGCTATTTCGAAGGCATCCCGTCGCCCGCCGGGGCGTTTCTGGCGATGCTGCCGATGTTTGTCTCCTTTGCCTTTGACGGAGCGATGGTGCTGCCGGAGCTGCTGATCTGCCTGCATATGGTGGTGGTCGGCCTGCTGATGATCAGCCACATCCAGACCTGGTCGCCCAAGGCGATGAAAATCTCCCGCGAGCATGTTAAATACCTGCTGGTGGGATTTGCCTTCATGGCTGCGGCACTGTTGACCTATGCATGGACGGTGCTGGTTGTGCTATGCGTTGGCTACGTTGCAATGGTGATTTGGGGGCTGGTTTCCAAGCCAAAGGACTAGCCCAAGACGTCCAATGGGAGGGACGAATTGGATATCAAGGCAGTTGAGGAATCTTACGCGCGCTGGGCGCCGGTATACGACAGGACCTTTGGCGCGGTAACGCGCTCAGGCCGCCGCCGCGCAACCCGCTATATCAATTCCCGGCAGGGCAGCGTGCTGGAGGTCGGCGTCGGCACCGGGCTGTCGCTGCAGCATTATGCGCCGCATCTGCAGGTGACCGGCATTGATTTCAGCCATGACATGCTGAAGAAGGCGCAAGCCAAAGTGCGGGAGATGGGGCTGACCCAGGTCGAGGCGCTGCGGCAGATGGATGCCCGGCAGCTGGATTTCCCGGACAATTCCTTTGACACCGTCGCGGCCATGCATGTGCTGTCCGTCGTGCCCGAGCCGGAGCGGGTGATGCACGAGATCGCCCGGGTGCTGAAGCCCGGCGGCAAGGTGGTGATCACCAACCATTTCAAAAGCGGCAAAGGGGTCAGGGCCTCGCTGGAGAAGCTGTCTGCGCCGCTGGCCAATGTGATCGGCTGGCACTCCGACTTTGCGCTGGAAACGGTGCTGCAGGAAGACGGGCTGAGTGTCGAGCAGCAGGAGAACATCCCGCCGTTCGGCATGATGACCTTTCTGGTTCTGGGCAAGCAGCAGACCATGTGACGCTGCCCCGTTCGCGCGAAACCGCCCCCGGATCCGCTCAGGCGCGTCCGGGGGTTTTCTTTGTGCAGCCTCTCTGCAACAGTGATTTGGAAACGGGCGGAATTGCGCCGCCCGGGGGATGTAAAATCTTTTTACATACCCATATCCGGATCAGTTATTTGAGCGGGAGGAACGGACACGATGAGTGTTTCCCAATTTGACAGGATGGTAGCGGAGAGCGAGGAGAAGGTCCGGGACTCTCAGGCCAGGATCGAGGCGCTGACCTCGCGTATCGAGACTGCGCGCGGCAAGATCGAAGCGGGCGAGGATGCCAGCATCGACATTGAGAACGCGACACTTGAGGATGTGCATGCGCACACCGAGGTGATGAACGCCAATATCGCCGAGCTGATCATGGGGCTGGACGATGTGACGGCGGCGTTCTCCAAGGATTTCAACGAGATGCGTTCGAAAACCGGGTGGGAGAGCTTTGTCGGCTTCTTCTCCAAGGGCAAATCGGACTCGATGCGCCAGGAGCGGATGCGCACCGCCAATATCGATGACAAGCTGCAGGACCTGATCGCCAAGTCCGACGTGATCGTGAAGCTCTTGGAGGGCCAGCTGGCCACCCTGGAAGAGCAGCGCGAGAAGGTGCAGACCAACCTCACCGCGACGCTGGACGACCGCGAGTTCACCGTGCAGGAGCTGGAAGGCGTGCGCGCCCGGATCGTGGCGCTGGACCCGCAGATCATCGAGCTGGAAAACAAGATCTCGGTCGAGCAGGACGCGGCCGCGCGCACCAAGCTGGAGACCGAGCTGGCGGAGCTGAACACCAAGTACAACGCGCTGGTGCAGGAGGAGCAGGTGAAGCTTGCGAAATCCCAGACGCTGGAGCGCTATATCGAGAAGGGCAAGACCTGGGTCGACTCCCTGCAGAACCAGGCGGCGACGCAGATGGTTCTGATCAACAAGCTGCAGACGGACACCCAGCAGCGGGTGGTGCTGTATGATGCGCTGACCAAATCGCTGAAGACCGCGCAGCAGCAGGATGTGGCGCATAGGATCAACGAGATCGGCGTGCAGACCGACAAGGAAGCCCAGACCGCAATGGCCGCAATCGGCACCGCGACCAACCAGAAGATGGCCGACATGCTGGAAAGCCATGAGGGCAACATGGTGTTTGCCCGCGACGTGCTGGAGAAGAAGGCCAAGGCGGATGAACGCTTTGCCCGCCGGTTCGCCGCGATTGTCGAGAAGCACGACAAGAACCTTTATGGTGGGTGATGTTTCGCAACCCCTTCCTGAGATTCCTCGTTGTATCGGGTGCTCTGGCACTGCTTGGGTACTTGGTATTGTGGGCTAGAGAGCAGCCTGCGCTCGGAGGGGAAGGCTTGGTTGAGTACCTGTGGTACTTGCCACTGGCCCTGTGGGCAGTTGGTTTCGGCTACCTGTTTGTGCAGATCATTTTGGCTGTCGGCTGGTTTTACAGAACGGCCGAAACCGGGCTTTCCAAGGCCGCCGCGGGCTGGCCCAAACCTGTTCGTGATCTCATTGCAATAACTGATTACAGGCCAAAACAATGACCGAGCTTTCGCACGACCTCACAGGTGATTTTGCCACAGGCCAGAAACGGGCTGTACGAAACAGAGGATCGCGCCCGGCCCGAGGGGGGGCGTTCGCGCCCGCCCTGGGGGCGGGTCGGGCGCGATCCGGGCTGCTGCGCACCCCGGAGGTTTCACATGACCGATCCCGCCAAGGACCACGCAGGCCTTACCGATACCTTCGCCTCGCGCCGGTATTTCCGGAAGTTCGAGACCATCATCCGGCATCTGACCCGGGTGGCGGCAGCGATGCAGGCGGAGGGGCGGCTGTCGAAATCCGATGTGAAGGTGCTGACCAGCTATCTGATGCGGCTGAACTTCACCTTCCGCGCGCTCTCCATGAAGTACCTGATGGCGGGACGCGACACCGGGCGGTTCTTTGGCAGCCTGGCGATGGACAAGCGCGACAGCGGCTTTCCGGTGGCGGCGGAGCTGATGACCATGGCCAATGACGCCCAGCAGGCGGAGCGGCATCTGGCCAATATGGCCAGTGAGGCGCAGCTGAAGGACGATATGGTGCGCACCATCATCTCGGACCGCACGGTGCCTGCGAAACTGCAATTCGCGCTGTCGCAGCGGCTTTATTATCAGGAACTGCTGAAGGGGCAGCTGTTCTGGGTGCAGAACGATCCGGTCTGCGAATGGCTGGAAAACATCGGCGAGCGGCGGCGGCGCTTCCTGCTGCATTGGGCCGCCTATGACAGCCAGGTGAACCTGCCGGTGATCTACCTGATGGAGCTGGAAGACAGCGGCAAGGTGGCGCTGCCGAAGGATGAACGGCGCTGGCCGGAATGCCAGGCGCATCTGATGGCGCAGGCGCTGGCGGGGCTGAAGCTGGTGACAATTGCCAAGGGGTTTGACGAGGATTTCGATAACCTCCACCCCAAGCGTCTGCGCCGCTATCATGTGGGGCCGATGTATTCCTCCGCCTATACCGAGCAGTCCGGCCCGCTGCACCGGGTGCTGGAAGAGGCGGAGGCGCCCGAGGGCCAGGACTGGGCCTTGGCCTGGACGCTGGAGGAGCTGGAAAGCGAGGAGGTGCGGGAGGAGCGCGCCGGCTGGTTCGGCACCGTTGAGCGGGAGATCTTTGCACTCGACCCCTTTGGCGGGCGCGGTGCGGATACCGGCGCGACCCGCACCCAGCGCGCCATCATCCTGCCGCAGCGCCCGTTCCAGGTGCTGGCAGAGCTGGACCCGCCGGGGTTTGCGGATGTGCAGAAATTCGTGGTGAGCGATGCGGGGCAGGTGCTGCGGTATTGAGCGCGCGCGTGGTGCGAGGACGGGAGCCCGCCTCTCGGCGGCAAAGCCGCCTGCCGGGCAGCGGGTCGGGAGTATTTTGGGAAAGATGAAAGAGCTGTGCCTGTTTTCGGCCGGCGAGTTGCGGATTGAGAGGAAGAGATGAGCATTTCAGGCACTCAGATGGAGCTGCGGGAGGAGGACATCCGCAAGCATTACGCCGCCGCGGCCGCGATGCTGGAGGGGTTCGACCACACCCCGCGTATTGCCAAGCCGCGGGCGAGCGCGCCGGTGCAGGAGCACTCGCCGGGGATTGCCCGCAGCCGCCGCTTCCGTTCCACCACGCCGGGGCTGGTGACGCGCTCCACCGCGCGGCCCGAAGGCGTGCATCTGATTGCCCGGATCGAGGCGGCGGACGGGGACGATCCGCTGACTTCGCCCTTGCAGGCGACCTTGCAGCACGCGCTGCGCCGGGCGCTGGCGGTCTCGCTGGCGATGGCGGAGGCTTATGCGGATGTTTCGGGCCTTGCGGATCTGAAGCGGGCCAATCTGGCAGGCTCTCTGGACGCGGCGCGCAAGGGGGAGTTTACCGAACTGCTGGCCGCCGAGGCGCTGATTGCGGTGCATGTGTTTGCCAACGCCACCGCCTATCTGCTGGCACCGCACGGGTCCGAGACGCAGGCCGAGGTGGGCGAGGCGGAGGAGCTGCTGACCGATAATGCGCCGCTGGCTTTGCACGGGGCGCTGTGGGAGCTGGACCAGAAGCTGGCGCTGCACGCGCCCGATGATACGCATCTGATTGCGGCGGCGGCTGCCTATGCCGAGCAGCTGATGGAGAAGGCCGCCCTGCGGGCGCAGAACGCGCCGCGGCTGGAGGCGTTCACCGCGGCTTCTTGGCGGGTGGATGCGGATGATCTGACCATCAGCGGCTTTGAACCGGCGGCCAAGGCGAAATCCACCACCCTGACGATGGCGTTCAAGAAACCGCATGAGGTGGTCGGCAACCATATCGCCAAGTACCAGGCGATGCGGCTGGCGAAGATGCTGATGGCCTATGATTTCACTCGCCGTCTGAACCCCTTTGCCGAGATGGGCGGGTTCATCTTCACCTTCATGGGCGACGGCAAGCCGGGGACCGGCAAGACCACCCTGATCCAAATGATGGCGGGGCTGATCCATGACTATTGCCAGAACGCGGGCTACCCCTTCCGCTACCAGAATTTCGGCATCGACAATATCGACAGCTACCAGGGCAAGTCGGGCCAGAACGCCAAGTCGTTCATCCAGAATGTGATCGACCCGGGCGTCATCGGCTTTGGCACCATCGACGACATCGACCAGATCGCGGGCAAGCGCGGCGACCGGCAGTCCAGCGCGGGCCAGCAGGAGGTGACCGCGGTGTTCATGGAGGCCTTTGCCGGCGCAAATACCGTGGTGCGCGGAAATTGCACCTTCGGCATGTTCTCCAACTACCCGGAGAATGTGGACGACGCCCTGCGCCAGCGGGCCGGCGCGCGGTTCCTGGTCGACGGGCCGCAGACGCGGGAGGATTATATCGACATCCTGACGCTGTTGATGGGCAAGAACCATGCGATCCCGCTGGGCGAGCATGATCTTTACGGTGCACAGGAGATCAAGAAGGCCGTCGCGCGCTCGTTCGAGGCGCACAACCGGCCGCAGGAGCCGGGGCTGATGGAGGTATTCGGCCGGGTGCAGGACCAGATCGGGGAGCTGGATGATCTGTCCAAGCTCGGCACCTATCTGAAGGCGATCCAGCAGGCGGATGACCGGTTTACCGGCCGCGCCATCAAGAACATCACCGATGCGGTCAAGGTCCGTGCGATGGATTTCGAGCTGCCGGATGAATGGATGGAGAACCCGGAGCTGTTCCTGTTCAAGGATTACGAGACCAAATCCGCGATGATTGCGGAGCTGCGGGTGCCGATCACGGTCGCCATGGTGGTGCAGGAGATCAACCGCTACGCCGACAGCGAGTTCCGCTATGCCGACAAGTCGGATGAGGTGGCGATTGAGGCCATGGTGCGCGATTTCGGGCGGCAGGAAGAGGCCAAGCGGCGGTATCTGGAGGGGAAGGGGTGATCGAAAGGATTGAAAATCACTGGCGCTCTATAAAGGCAGGCATCAAAAGCGATCGACCAATGGATGTTGGTAAGGCTCTGACGAAGGCCTTTCTAACAGTAGTGGCTATTCTCGCGATACTTCCTCAAGTTGACAGTGAGGGAGATTGGCAGTTTAGGGTTTTTGCGTTGCTTTTTTCGCCTTCGAATGAAATCGGCGATACCTTTGCTGGAGTAGCGGGAGTATTGGCCTTTCTCTGGATCATCGTGACTGTCTGGCTGCAAAGCGAAGAACTTGCCGAACAACGGAAAGAGCTTAAGCGCCAAGCTGATGAGTTCAATGCAATGAACACCAACCTGAGATCGCAGCAGTTCGAAACGACATTTTTCGAACTTCTGAGAACCCACTCGGAGATCGTTGGCGGCTTGGATGTGGTAAAAAAAGATAGCAAGGATAAACTAGCGGAGGGGCGAGACTGCTTTGTTTTCTATTACAGGGAATTGAATAAGGTTTATCGTGAAAAGCTAAAGAAACACGATGAAGGCATTGCCCTGTTTTATGCCTATAAAGATTTTTGGAACAGAAGGGGCAATGATTTAGGGCACTACTTTAGGTTTCTGTATAACTGCTTCCGAGTTCTTGAAGATGAGAAAGAGTTCTCTAAGCCTAGGCATGCCAAACTGCTAAGGGCGCAGCTATCTGATGCGGAATTGCTTTTATTGTTTTATAATTGCGTGTCTTTGAAAGGTGAGCCGTTTCAAACCTATGCGAGCAAGTTTGAGCTGTTTGACAACTTGCCTACTTTGAAGTTGCTCAACCACTCTCATATTGGGCTTTTGGGTTCTGAGGCCTTCGGAGACAATCCGAAGCTGACACCTAATGAAAACCGGAAACTCGAACGTGCGCACATTTTGGCACTTGAGACAAGTGTGAGGAGCAGGCCATGAAACGCCTCATCCAGCATGGCCTGATGTTCGGCAATCTCTTCCATGTGGCCTCGCCCGCGCTGGTGGAGCGCTATAACCGCGCGCTGAAGCATCTGACCGGCAAGACCACGGCTCTAACGGATTTCCACGTCGATATTTCGGGCTTTTCGCCGGAGATCGGGGATGAGCTGGGGGATGATCATTATCTGAACCATGCGGGCGTCAACCGGCAGTTCATTCTGCTGTCGACCGAGCAGAAACGCTGCCCGCTGCTTCATGTGAAATTCTCCACCAGCCGGGACATCCTGCGCCGGTTCATCGAAGTGAATGAACGCCAGCTGTTTGCGCTGACCGCGACCGATGCCGTTGCCGGCGAGCTGGTGAATTCGGTGTTTGAGGTCACCTCGCCCGCGAAGCTGTTCGACATCCGCCAGGTGCGGATCGAGGCGGATACCACCAAGGGTACGCTGCGCCATGCGGACCGTCTGGCGGAGCTGGTGGAGCGGTTCAAATCAGGTGAGGACGCCTGGTTTGATGATGATCTAATCGGGGAGATGATTGCGACGGCGGAGCAGACCGGCGATGTGACCCGCAATCCGGTGCATTTGGAACATGAGGTCTTTGAGCAGGGCAATTTCTGGACCGCGCATTTCGGCGGGCTTTACCTGTTTCAGGACGTGGAGCACCGGGCGGTGATTGCAAGCGGGGCAAAGCCCGAAGGCGTGCCGCTGAAACATGTGTTCGATCTGAGTGAGCGCAATGCGATTGCCCGGTTCCTGGAGCTGAACCGGCTGGCGGAGCCGGTGATCCGGGCGCGCGGCGTTGATGGGGCCGCGATCCTGCGGCAGAAGATGGGGTTTCTTGCGGTGTCCGTGCTGACCGAGAAGGGGCGGGACCTGACCGGCCTGTCACGCTCGGACCTCAGGCGGATGGCGGCGCGGCACGCTGATGAGCTGCCGGCGGAGTTTGACGGGCTGGCGGCGCTGGTGCGCTGGGCCGAAGGGGGCGGCAGTTGGCCGCGGATCACCTCGGATCATCCGGCCTATTTCTATAGTCTGCGGGCGTCGGACACGCCCTGCCGCGACTTGGTGAATATGCTGCTGGCGGAGCTGTGCCCGCATGATTTCCGGCAGATGTTCATCTGCCACAAGGAGGAATTCTACCGCCAGTACCGCGGCTGGCCGGAGACCAAGAAGGCCTATGCGGCGGAGTTCCTGGCGCGGGAGTATGCGGTGGACAAGGCCGGCGCGCGGCAGGCGCTGTTCGGGCATGAGCCGGATATGGAGGGGCGGATGCCTAAGCTGCCGCGCAGCCAGCGCCAGGGGCTGGTGGAGCGGGTCGGCCCCTGGGGCGCGGTGAACCGGGTGAGGGGGCGCTAGAGATGTTCGGCTTTATCCGCCTGATCCTGATCCTGTTGGTGGTGCTGACCTTGGCCTATGGCGCGGTGTCGCTCTACTCGCGCGAGGTGCGGCGGGCGAAGCTGAAACGGCGCTGGAAAGACAAGGGGTTGACCGGCGACCGTGCGGCCTTCATCCAACGGGGGCTGAGGCAGTATGACCGCTCGTTCCGGCGCAAGCTGATCCTCCTGGTCTATATCATCCCGCTGGGGGCCATCGCGCTTCTGGTCTATGTCATTAACTTCATGTGAGGAGCTGCCCGATGCGTTTCATCAAATGGGCCTTCCTGATCACCTTCTGGGTGCTGTTCGGTGCCTTCCTGCATTACACGCTGCCGCAGTACGACGTGGTGCGCATCGTCAACACTTACGAGGAGCGGCAGGAGCTGAACGACTGGACCCGCCTGTTCTGGTCCAAGCCCGACGACCAGTCGGCGCAGCTGATCAACCGCGATGTGCAATTCATCCAGGGCGTGCGCCCCAGCGGCCGCGCCATCGTCTACCGCAATGAGGACACCGGCTGGAGCTGGCCACCCTATTTCAAGTTCGACACAGCCAATCTGTACACCGACGCCAATGACAGCATCTCGACCAAGGCCAACCCGGAGTGGGTGGCGGTGATGCATTACGGCTGGCGCAACGAGTTCCTGTCGATCTTCCCGAATGCGGTGTCGATCAAACCGGTGGCAGGGCCGGAGGACAAGCCGACCAATTGGTTCAGCATCATCTTCCTGGTGCTGCTGGCCGCCATCCTGTGGGCCATCTATGTGCGCTGGCGCCGGTTCCGCCGGGCGCGGATCGACCCGATGATTGAAAGCGCAGAGGACAGCCTCTATGCCGCGGGCGATGCGATTGCGGAACGGCAGGGCCGCTTCCGCCGCTGGCTGGACAGCTGGAAATCGAAGTGAAGACGGGCCGCCGTTCGGGCGGCTCTGCAAGGCGAAAGCGGATGCGCGGGCCATGATTGGCCCGCGTATTTTCATTCGATACGGTCGAGCACCCAGTCCAGTGCGGGGGTGAAATCGTCAATCTTCAGCGCCGCTCCCGGTGCCGCGGCGGCTGCAAAGGCGAAACCGTGCGTGTAATCCACGATGAGGCAAAGCAGGGTGCGGGCGTCCGCTCCGGTCACGCCTGCGGCGGCGATTTCTGCCTCGATAAGCTGCGTCAATCCGGTCAGGGAGGGGCCGATCAGGGACGGGTTTTCCAGGATGCATTTCGCGAGTTCCGGGTGCCGGGTCACCTGGGCGCAATAGCGGGTCATCAGGTCCCGCAACCGCAGCTTGGGCGTTGCTGCCATTGACGGGGTGTCTGACCCTTCAAACGCAGTTGCGACGAGGCTGGCGATCATCTCGTCCCTTGTGCCGGCGTGATGGGCAACGGCCATCGGGGTGACGCCAAGCGCCTCGGCCAGCGCCTTGAAGGTCAGGGCCTTGCTGCCGCCCGTGTCGAGCAGCTGCAGGGCCTGCCTCAGCACATCGTCCTTGCTGAGGGTCCGGCTGCCCTTGGGCGGGCGTCCCATCCGCGGGGGCATCGGTCAGATCACCCGGAACGTGGTCTGCACCATGCCGGCGGGCAGGATCCGGGAGCTTGCCACCTTGAGGTCGATGTCGCGGTCCAAGCTGCCAAACAGGGGGATGCCGCTGCCGATCAGGATCGGGATCGTTGTGATGGTCAGATCGGCGATCAGCCCCTGGCGCAGGAAGGACTGCACCAGCCGGCCGCCGTCGATATAGGCGCGGGTCCAGCCTTCTTCTTGCAGGTCCTGCATGAGGTCTGCGGGCGCGGCGGTGCTGAGACGCACCTTGTCCTTCAGCTCCTCGGGAATGTCCTGCCCGGTCAGGCTGCTGCTGAGGACCACAACCGGTTTGCTGTAGGGCCATTGGCCGAAGCCGAGGAGGGTGCGGAAGGATCCTGTTCCCATGACCAGCCCGTCGACGCCGTCCATGAACGCGGCAAATCCGCCATCGCAGTCTTCGGCGGCGGGCTGCTTGGACAGCCAGTCCAGAGAATGGTCCTTGCGGGCCACGAAACCGTCGAGGCTGGTGGCGATAAAGACGTGGCCGGTGGTCATCGGCTGCTCCTGTGTTTCATTAAACTATACGATATATAGTTTAATGCATCCCGCTTTCCAAGAGGCCGGTACCGGGAATGCTGGCTGCGAATCGGCTCGGTGCGGCAGGCAGCGCCTAACCGCATGAAAGATAAGCGCTTGCCGCAAACGGGCTGGCGAGTGCCGGTTTGAGTTTCTATACATTCCTGTCCCGCCGGGCACGGCAAACATGCATGTCTTTTTCCGGTTTCGGCGGGTCGGATTTGTCTCCGCGCAACGGCCGCGTTTAGGGCAATTTGCGCCTCAGCAAGGTGCCGCCCCCTGGGGCGGAGAATTGGGAAGCTGGTGAAACTCCGGCACTGCCCCCGCAACGGTGACCCCGGGCAAGGCATGGCAAAGACCACTGAAGCATGCGCTTCGGGAAGGTGCCAGGCCCCGCCGCCGAATGGCCCCGGGACAGTCCGGAAACCAGCCTTGCCACGAAAACGTCAACCGCGGGCGGCGGCGGGGCGGTTGCGGGCGCGTGGCCTGTGATCTCTCTCCTCATGCCTGCAGCCAAGCCAACCTGCCGCGGGGATGCGGCAAAGGAGAGAAGCAGATGCTTCACGACAGCGAGATCCTGGCCAGACTGGTGGCCCGTCAGAAAAACTATTCCCTGGAGCAGGCATTCTATACCGATCCGGGCGTGCTGGATCTGGACATGCGCCAGATCTTCTACCGCGAGTGGCTGTTTGCCATTCCCGCCTGCGAGATCCCCAAGGCCGGCAATTTCGTGACCCATCAAGTCGGCGCCTACAATGTCATCATCGTGCGCGGCACCGATGGCGAGGTGCGGGCCTTCCACAACGCCTGCCGCCACCGCGGCTCGGTTGTGTGCAAGGCCAAGAAGGGCAATTCGCCCAAGCTGGTCTGCCCCTACCACCAGTGGACCTATGAACTGGACGGTTCGCTCTTGTGGGCGCGCGACATGGGGCCGGATTTCGACGCGTCCAAGCACGGGCTGAAGCCGGTGCATTGCCGCGACCTGGCGGGCCTGATCTACATCTGCCTGGCGGATGAGGCGCCGGACTTCGATGCTTTCGCCGCTGTAGCGCGTCCCTATCTGGAGCCGCATGACCTGGCCAACGCCAAGGTTGCCTATGAAAGCTCGATCATCGAGAACGGCAACTGGAAGCTGGTCTGGGAGAACAACCGCGAGTGCTATCACTGCGGCGGCAACCACCCGTCGCTGTGCCGGACCTTCCCCGAAGATCCCTCGGTGACCGGTGTTGAGGGCGGCGAGACCCCGCCGCACCTTCAGAAGCATTTCGACCGGATCGAGGCGGCGGGTATTCCGGCCCAGTTCCAGATCGACGCGCGCGGCCAATACCGGGTAGCGCGGATGCCGCTGAACGAGGGCGCCGAGAGCTATACCATGGACGGCAAGGCGGCTGTGGCCAAGAAGCTGGGCCGGGTGCCGTTTGCCGATGCGGGGACGCTCCTGGAATTCCACTATCCTACCACCTGGAACCACTTCCTGCCGGATCATTCCATCGTGTTCCGCGTCACCCCGATCAGCCCGACCGAGACCGAAGTCACCACCAAATGGCTGGTGCACAAGGATGCCGTCGAAGGCCAGGACTATGACCTGAAGCGGCTGACCGAAGTGTGGGTTGCCACCAACGACGAGGACCGCATCGTGGTGGAGGACAACCAGCGCGGCATCAACTCGCCCGCTTATGAGCCCGGCCCCTATTCGGAGGTGCAGGAAAGCGGTGTGATCCAGTTCTCCAACTGGTATGCCGAGCACCTGACCCGTGCGCTGACCGGCCGCAACTTGATCGCGGCGGAGTAACGGCATGGGACTGCAGGCCAATTTCGAGACGCTGGACGAAACCCTGGCGTGGAAGGACGACGAGATGCTGGAATGCGTCTCTGTCGTGCCGGAAGCGCCGAACACCGCCACCTTCAGCTTCCGCGCGCCGTCCGGCGCGTGGTTCAAGTATCAGCCGGGCCAGTTCCTGACGCTGGAGCTTCCGGTGCCGGGCGGCACCGTCTGGCGCACCTACACCATCAGCTCCTCGCCCTCGAGGCCGCTGTCGATCTCGGTCACGGTAAAGGCGCAGGCCGACAGCATCGGCACCCGCTGGATGCTGGACAACCTGAGCCCGGGCATGTTCCTCAAGGCCTCCGGTCCGGCGGGCCTGTTCACTCTGCCGAAGCGCCCGAACGGCAAGTTCCTGTTCATCTCGGCGGGTTCCGGCATCACGCCCAGCCTGTCGATGACCCAGTACCTGTTTGACCGCGGCCAGTCGCCCGATGTCAGCTTCATCAACTGCGCCAAGCGCCCCAGCGAGATCATCGCGCGGCGCCAGCTGGAGGGCATGGCGGCGCGGGTGCCGGGGATCAAGCTGCATTTCGTGGTCGAGGAGGACGACCCCTATCAGGTCTGGACCGGCTACCGCGGGCAGCTGAATCAAATCATGCTGGGCCTGATTGCCGGCGACTACCTGGAGCGCGAGGTCTACTGCTGCGGGCCGGATCCGTTCATGCAGGCGGTGCGCGACATGCTGAACGGCCTGGGCTTCGACATGGAGAACTACAATCAGGAAAGCTTTGGCGCGCCGGTGGAGACCGAAGCCGATGTGCCGGAGCTGGACGATGTGGTGCCGGAAGAGACCGCGGCGGCAGAGATCACCTTTGCCGCGTCGGGCGTCACCGCCACCTGCACCGAGACCGATACGGTGCTGGCGGTGGCCAAGGCGTCGGGCCTGAATATCCCGTCGGGCTGCACCTTCGGCATCTGCGGCACCTGCAAAGTCAAGAAGACCGCGGGCGACGTGCATATGGTCCACAACGGCGGCATCTCGGAGGAGGATGTGGAGGCAGGGTATATCCTGGCTTGCTGCTCCAACCCGATCGGCCGGGTTGAGGTCGAGATCTGAAGGCCCAGGGGCGCGCGCCGGATCCGGTGGGCGCCCTTTTCCGTGGCTCGGCCCCGGATCAAGCGTCCAGTGCCGCAGGGCGTCACCAGCCGCGGCGGCCCAGCAGGGCATGCAGCCGGTTTTGCGGCGCAAAGGCATCGACCTGGGCAGGCCGGGTGAGGCCCCGCAGCACCCGGTGCACCAGCAGCGCGCCAAGCCCGGCAAAGATCATCCCGCCGGCGGCCTGGCCTGCCAATACTCCCGGCGCACCGGCCAGGTAGCCGCCCAGCACCGCCAGCGGCCAGGTGCCCAGGGTGTGGCGGCCCCAGTTGATCCAGGTGGAGTAGACCGGGCGTCCCAGGTTGTTGAAACTGGCATTCTCGACAAAGATCGCCCCGTTGAAGAAATAGGCCAGCGCCAGCGGCCCGCAGAACAGGTATATCAGCCTGCGGGTCTCTCCGGTGGCCGAGAACAGGTCGGCAATCGGCGCCCTGAGCGCAAACAGCACCGCCGCCATCAGCAGCACATAGACTGCGGTAAAGGTGATGCCGGCCGCAAAGGCCTGGCGGACGCGGGCAAATTGGCCTGCGCCGAAGTTCTGGCCGATGATGGGGCCGATGGCGCCCGACAGCGCAAAGATCACCGAAAACGCCACCGGCATCAGGCGGCCGATCACCGCCATGCCGGCGACGGCCTCGGTGCCGAACTGGGCAATTTCGCGCAGCACGATGGCGTTGCCGACCGGGGTGGCGATATTGGTCAGCACCGCCGGCACCGCAATCGAGCGGATCGTGCGCAGGTCGCCGGCAATCTGCCCGAAGCCAGGCCGCATGAACCCCCGGTGCACCCGGATCGCTGGCCAGAAAGCCGCCGCCAGCATACAGGCCCGGGCCAGCACCGAGGCAATGGCCGCCCCGTCCAGCCCCAGCCCCAGGCCAAAGATCAGCAGTGGATCCAGCACCGCATTCAGCCCGCCGCCGTAAAGCGTCGCCACCATCGAGCGGCGCGCATCGCCATGGGCACGCAGCACCGCCATGCCGGTCATCGCCAGCGCCATCACCCACATCGTCGGCAGGATGATCCAGACATAGCGCATCGCCAGGCGCAGCACCTCGCCCTGGGCGCCAAGCAGGGTCAGGATCTGCTCCAGCCAGGCCAGCACAAGGATCGGCATCACCAGCCCGGTCAGCACGCCGATGGCGGCGACGCTGGTGGCGTAATGCCGGGCCAGATCCGGTCGGCCCGCGCCCAGTTCCCGCGCGGTTAGCGAGCCTGCGGCAATCGACAGGCCGATATTGATCGAGTTGGTGAAGAACAGCAGGGTGCCCGCATAGCCCACCGCAGCTGCCAGCGCGTCATTGCCCAGCATGGCGATGAACGCCATATCGACAAAATCCACCGCGAACATCGCCATCAGGCCGATGCTTGCCGTCAGCGACATGCGGGTGACATGCCGCATCAGGCTGCCGGTCAAGAAGACGGCCTTGCGTTCTGCCGGGTCTGCCATCCCTTACCCCTCTTGCTGGTCCGGTTCCGCTCCGGCGGCAGGCGGGCGCACGCAGGCCCCGGGCGGGGCCGCTTCATCCGCCCATGCCGAGGCCACCGGGGCCGGCTTGTCAACCTGTGCCGCTGCAGGCGCGGCGCCCGGCTCAGTCGGCAAACAGAGACTTGCTTGCGGCAATCTCCATCGCCTTGTCCCGGGGCAGGTTCAGGAAACCGCTCAGCTGGCCTGCGTTTTCCTCCGTGCTGGCGCCCTCGCGCAGGTTGTACAGCCGACTGTAGCCGGCATCGCGGATGCGGTCGCCTTCATGCAGGATATCGTTGCGGATCGTCGGCAGCAGCCGCTCCAGCGTCAGCTGCGGCGTGCGCGCGCCCGCCAGGCCGGTCCGCTGGGCATGGCCGGCCAGGTAGTCATCGCTGAACGCGCAGTCGATGTGCAGGAACCGGGTCGAGGAGCGGTCCGAGTGGAAGTCATTCATCAGGTCGATGGCGGCGGGATCCAGACAGATAATCAGCTGGTCCGTCTCGTAGTATTCGAACAGCATCCGCAGCAGTGCCCGGCGGTGGCGGGTGCGCTTCATCAGCGCGGCCTGGATGCCGCCAAGGTCGGGCAGGGCGGTGTCTTCCTCATCGAACAGATACTCGACGGCGGGAATGCTGGTGGCCTGGCGGATCTGCTCCAGCAGCCGTTTGGCCACATGCCACTTCTTGCAGACCACGACCAGCAGCTCGCGCTGGCGCCCCAAGCTGCTCTCGGTCTCCCAGAACCGCGGCGCAAAGCGGCGCCCGGTGCGGCCGCGCTGGGCCAGGAACCTGTAAAGGCTGCGCCCCTCGTTGGAGATCTGAAAACTGACGCCTTGCGCCGCGTAAAGCCGCCCCAGGCGCAGTTTCAGCTCCTTCGCCTCCGGGCTGATCTTGCGGGCAAACAGGAAGTCCTGGCTGAGCAGCAAATCATAGTGGTCATTGTAGAAATTCACCGGCATCCCATAGTCGGTGAACATCAGGAAGGTGAGCGTGCGGGGGTCGATTTCAGATTCCGGTATCAGATGGCGCACCAGGGTCTGAAAAAAAGTCTCATCCGGGATCCATGTGGTGCGGAAGAACCGCATCACATCGCGGCGCTTGCGGATGAAGCCCAGGATCCACTCCACCGTGCGCCGCCGCAGGCACCACCACTGGCTGCCGATCTGCACCTGGATATCGGCAGGGATGTCCCGTTGCAGCCCCAGCCGTTTCTGCAGGCCGTGGCTCCAGTAGAACAGCTGCTTGTGCTTTCGCTCGTTGAAGAAATGCCGGTAGATCAGACGGTCCTCCTTCATGCCGGTCTTGATCCAGTCGCTTTCAAAGAAATCGAAGCTTTCGATGAAATCCCTGTCATGCTCATCCAGAAACCGGTGGGCGTATTCGGCGGTTTTCACCGCCATGCAATCGCCCGACAGCATGTAGAAATGAGTGGCGCGCGGGAAATCCTCCAACGCGCTTTGCAGTGCGTGCAGCGTTGCCTGCACCAGCGACCATTCCCCCCAGCCGCATTTGATCCGCTTCCGGGCGAAGGTGACATTGGGGTTGCCGTCCAGCTCCGTCCGGATCAGCTGGTAGTCCTCCTCCGCCGCCCGCCCGTCAAAGTGAATCGCCATGTAGTCGCCGACCGCGGTCAGCTGTTCAGCCTGCTGGACAACCGCTTCGGGGTCTTTGTGGCAGAGCAGGATATATGCGATTTTCGCCATGGGGTGGACGGAGCGCCTTGTCTTGCCTGATTGTTTCTCTTGATAAGCGGGCTGACAGCACGAA
Organism: Leisingera aquaemixtae; assembly: GCF_006740765.1. GTDB lineage: Bacteria > Pseudomonadota > Alphaproteobacteria > Rhodobacterales > Rhodobacteraceae > Leisingera > Leisingera aquaemixtae. Next base: position 2,792,123 of record NZ_CP041159.1, on the reverse strand, counting down.
TAAACCAGATAGTTCCCGTTTCGCTAAACTTATGCGAAGAAGCTGGGGACAACGCGCAAGAAAAATGAGGGCAGCGGATGGGGTTCCCCGGCACCTGGATGACGGAAAGTGAAAGTGCGGTCTACCGGGTGGTGCCCAAATGCGCCTGCTCGACGATCGGGCAGATCCTCTATTACTCCGATCACGGGCGGTTCTTCGACGGCGACATCCACGATGCCAAGGACGGGCTGCACAAATGGGCGCTGGAGCACAGTCAGGGGCCGATCACCCGCAATGTGCAGGGGCAGCGGGCCTATGCCTTCACCTGTGTGCGCAACCCCTATACCCGCATCCTCAGCTCCTTCTTCGACAAGATCTGCGGCATCCAGCGCAATGGCCGTCGCTACCGCGGCAATCTGGTGCCGAAGCTGGTCTACGAATACGGGATCGAGGTTGGCGGCGACGACGGCAAGCAGGAGTTCGACCAGATCGCCAGCTTCCGCCGGTTCCTGCTGTTCGTCCGCGACACCATCCGCTGGCGCCGCCCGATGGACCCGGACATCCACTGGTCGGCGATGTCGGGGCATGTGTCGACCTTCATCCTGAACGGCGGGCGCTATAACCAGATCTTCTGGACTGAGGCGTTCAACGACGGGATGCAGCAGGTGCTGGACGCGATCGAAACGCCGCATCCCGTGGACCTGAAGGCAATCCCGCGCTTCAACGAAAGCGAGGGCCACGGCCCCAAGCGCGCGCATCCGGTCGGGGACTACTTCGACGATCTGTCGATGCATCTGGTCTATGAAATCTACAAGCGCGATTTCGAGCTGTTCAAATACGATTTCGAAAACCCGGGTAACAAGATGCCGGTGGGGGAGATCGACCTCGATGAGGTGCACGCCAAGCTGGGGGAGTAGCGTAATAGGGGCAGGGGCTCCCGCGCCTGTGACGCAGCATCAAAGATGCCGCGCCAAGCCTTGGGCCCGGCGCCGCTGGCGCGGCGCGGGCGGGCAGCTGCAATTGACCATTCTGCTTCACCTTTGCCCAAATACTCCCGCCGGAGGCGCGCCGTGCTTCAGCACGGCGCTTGGCCCAACGCAGCGCGGCGGGCTGGCGTCCGCCAGCGGGCCATAGCGGCGGCGGGAGAGCTTTGTGGAAGAAGGGCTTATGCTGAGAAGCGGTTCAGGGGCAGGTTTGCCCTGAACGCGCCTGTTCGATGGTATTGCCCCTGAGGCCGCCTCAAGGGCAAGCGGCTGCGCCGCCGCGCCTTGCGCGGCCCTTGATCCGGCCTCAGGCGCGTGCGGCAAAAGAAAACCCGCCGCGTTTTGGGCGGCGGGTTTAAAGAGTCGTGCTGGGGTGCTGCCTCAGTCTTCGTCAGGCAGCGCGCGCACGGCGCCCTTGGCCGCCGAAGTTGCCAGCAGCGCATAGGCCTTCAGCGCCTTGGAAACCTTGCGCTTGCGCGGCTCGGCCGGTTTCCAGCCCTTGGCGTCCTGCTCCTCGCGGCGTGCGGCCAGTTCCTCATCCGCGACCGCGAGGTGGATCGAGCGGTTGGGAATGTCGATCTCGATCTTGTCGCCCTGGCGCACCAGACCGATGGTGCCGCCTTCAGCCGCCTCGGGGGAGACATGGCCGATCGACAGGCCCGAAGTGCCGCCGGAGAAGCGCCCGTCGGTCAGCAGTGCGCAGGCTTTGCCCAGGCCCTTCGATTTCAGGTAGGAGGTCGGGTAGAGCATCTCCTGCATCCCCGGACCGCCGCGCGGGCCTTCATAACGGATCACCACCACGTCGCCTTCCTTGACCTTGCCGGTCAGGATATCATTCACCGCCGCGTCCTGGCTTTCGCAGACATGGGCGGTGCCGGTGAACTTGAGGATGCTTTCATCGACACCTGCGGTTTTCACGATGCAGCCGTCCTGCGCGATATTGCCGAACAGCACTGCCAGCCCGCCGTCCTGGCTGAAGGCGTGCTCCTTGGCGCGGATCACGCCGTTTTGACGGTCGGTGTCCAACTCCTTGTAGCGGTTGGCCTGCGAAAACGCCTGGGTGGTGCGGACGCCGCCGGGGGCAGCCTTGAAAAGCTCCTCGGCCTCCGGGTTGTTAGCGACCTTGATGTCCCACTTGGCAATCGCCTCGCCCATGGTGGCGGTATGCACGGTGTGGCAGTCATTGTGCAACAGGCCTGCACGGCTCAGTTCGCCCAGGATCGAGAAGATGCCGCCCGCCCGGTGCACGTCCTCCATATGGACGTTGTGAATGTTGGGCGCCACCTTGCAGAGGCAGGGCACTTTGCGGCTCAACTGGTCCATGTGTGACATGTTGAAATCGACTTCGCCCTCGTTGGCAATCGCCAGCAGGTGCAGCACGGTGTTGGTGGAGCCGCCCATGGCGATATCCAGGCTCATCGCGTTTTCAAACGCCTCAAACGTGGCGATCTCGCGCGGCAGCAGGCCTTTTTCCTCGTCCTGGTAGTGGCGCTTGGTGATCTCGACGATCTTGCGGCCGGCCTCCAGGAACAGCCCCTTGCGGTCGGCGTGGGTCGCCAGTGTCGAGCCGTTGCCCGGCAGCGCCAGCCCCAGGGCCTCGGCCAGGCAGTTCATCGAGTTGGCTGTGAACATGCCGGAGCACGACCCGCAGGTCGGGCAGGCATTTTCCTCGATATGCTTCACCTGCTCGTCGGTGAACTTGTCATCCGCCGCCGCGACCATGGCGTCCACCAGGTCGATCTTTTTCATGTCCAGATCGGCGATGTCGATCTTGCCGGCTTCCATCGGGCCGCCGGAAACGAAGATCGCCGGGATGTTCAGCCGCATCGCGGCCATCAGCATCCCCGGAGTGATCTTGTCGCAGTTGGAGATGCAGACCATGGCGTCGGCGCAATGGGCGTTGACCATGTATTCGACGCTGTCGGCGATCACCTCGCGCGAGGGCAGCGAGTAGAGCATCCCGTCATGGCCCATGGCGATGCCGTCATCCACCGCGATGGTGTTGAACTCCTTGGCGACGCCGCCGGCCGCCTCGACCTCGCGGGCGACCATCTGGCCTAGGTCCTTGAGGTGGACGTGGCCGGGCACGAACTGGGTGAAGGAGTTGACGATGGCGATGATCGGCTTGCCGAAATCATCGTCCTTCATGCCGGTGGCGCGCCACAATCCGCGCGCGCCCGCCATGTTGCGGCCATGGGTGGAGGTTCTGGATCGGTACTTTGGCATCAGGCTGGTTCCCTTAGTCTTTGCCCTCAGGGACACGATTTGCGCAATAAAGGCAACCGGGCGGGGCTCTCTTCGGTAATAATGGCGCAGATTGCGCCGGATTTCAGTGGCGAAATGTCTCTGGCGGTCTGTCCTCAGGCGCGGACCGGGACGGGTTCGGGGGGCTTCAGCCAGTGATTCACCGCAAGCCCCAGCACCAGCGCCCAGAACGGCGCGCCGATTCCCAGGAAGCTGATGCCGGAGACCGTTGTCATGAAGGTGATCAATGCCGCCTCGCGCCCCTGCGGCTCTGCCAGCGCGGCAGACAGGCTGTTGCCGATGGTCGCCAGCAGCGCCAGGCCCGCAACGGTGGCGACCAGCGCCTTGGGGGCGATCAGGAACAGGCTGATCACAGTGGCGCCGCCCAGGCCCACCAGGATGTAGAATAAGCCGGTCATCACGCCTGCCAGATAGCGGGTCTTGGGGTTCTCGTCCGCCTCCGGGCCTGCGCCGATGGCGGCGGTGATGGCGGCGAGGTTGAAGGCGAAGCCGCCGAAGGGGGCCAGGATCAGCGAGGCCAGGCCGGTGACAGTCAGGCTGGCGGACACCGGCGGTTCATAGCCGCAAGCCTTCAGCGTCACCACGCCGGGCATGTTCTGCGAAGACATTGTGACGATGTAGAGCGGCAGGCCGATGCCGATCAGCACCGGAACCGAAAAGGCAGGCATCACGAACTCAGGCCGGGCGAGTGTCAGGTCCAGGGCCTCAAGGCTGCCGAATGCTCCGGTGCCTGCGCACCAAGCGACACCCGCCGCCAGCACCGCGGGGATACAGTAGCGGGGAAACAGCTTGCGTCCGGCCAGGAAGGTGAAGCCCATCACCGCCACCAGCGCGGTGTCGGTCTGCAGCGAGGTAAAGGCCGAAAGCCCGAACTGGAACAGGATGCCCGCCAGCATGGCGCTGGCCAGGCTGTCTGGGATCAGCCGGGAGAGGGCGGCGAACCAGCCGGTGAGGCCGGTGAGGGTCAGCAGGACCGCGCAGAGCAGGAAGGCGCCCACCGCCTCCGCCAGCGGCACGCCATTGAGGCTGACCGCCAGCAGTGCCGCGCCCGGCGTCGACCAGGCGGTCAGGATCGGCATCCGGCAGACCAGCGACAGGATCAGGCTGGTGAGTCCCATCCCCAGGCCAAGCACCAGCATCCAGCTGTTGGCCTGGGCTTGGGTCGCGCCCACGGCCTCAATCGCCTGAAAGATGATGGCGACCGACCCGGTATAGCCGACCAGCACGGCCACCGCGCCGGAGACGATATGCGAAAGCTTCAGATCCTTGAGCATGCGGGTTTTCCTCTGGCGCCGGATCGGGTAGGGGTTTCGTGCGTTATAGCGCACATTACACATTGTGCGTTATAACGCACAAGGCTTTTTAACAGGCAGAGACAATGAGCGATGACGGCATCACCCTGAACCTGCGGGAAATCCGGTCGGCGGCGGGGCTTAGCCTCAGCAAGGCAGCGGAGATTACCGGTGTCAGCAAGGCGATGCTGGGGCAGATCGAGCGCGGCGAATCGAGCCCGACAATTGCCACGCTGTGGAAAATCGCCAAGGGGTTCCACCTGCCGCTGACCGCCCTGATCGGCGAGGCAACCCGGCCCGTCGGGGAGGCTGCCGGGGTCTATGAAACCGTGCAGTTTCCCGGCAGCATCGGAGTCAAGATCGTCTTTCCCTTCGACCCGCTCCTGGGCGCCGAGACCTTTCAGGTCACGCTGAAACCCGGCCAAAGCCACCAGTCGCAGCCGCATGACACCGGGGTGACCGAGGAGGTTTTTGTGCTGCATGGCTCGATGGAGGTGCTGAAGGACGGCGCGTGGGTAGCGCTGGAGGCCGGGCAGGGCCTGCGCTTTGCCGCCGACCAGCCGCACGGCTACCGCAGCCGCGAGACCGGCGCGGCCTTCCTGAACATGCACCATTACCGGCAGGCGGTTCTGACGCAGCGGGACTGATCTGCTTCACTTGTGCAATTTCTCCAGCAGCCCTACCACTTGCGCAAGTGACTGAGTTTGCGGGATTTGGAGCCGGGAATGGATACGCTGCGCGGAAGCCTCCTGATGGTGCTGGCCATGGCGGCCTTTGCGCTGGAGGACATGTTCGTCAAATCCGCAGCCGCCAGCCTGCCGGTGGGGCAGATCCTGATCCTGTTCGGCCTTGGCGGCATGGTCCTTTTTGCTGCGATGGCGCGTGCGCAAGGGCACGCCCCCTGGCACCCGGGCTTTGGCACGCGCCCGATGCTGCTGCGCTCCCTGTCTGAGGTCGCGGGACGCCTGTGTTACACCCTGGCGATTGCGCTGACGCCCTTGTCCTCGGCCTCGGCCATTTTGCAGGCAACACCGCTGGTAGTGGCCGCCGGGGCGGTGGTGTTTTTTGGCGAAACCGTCGGCTGGCGGCGCTGGCTGGCGATCGGGCTGGGCTTTGCCGGGGTGCTGCTGATCTTGCGCCCGGGGCTCAGCGGTTTTGAGCCCGCCTCGCTGTTTGCGGTGGCCGGCACGCTGGGGTTTGCGGGCCGCGATCTGGCCACCCGCGCCGCGCCCAGGGACATGAGCAACAACCAGCTGGGGTTTCTCGGCTTTGCCATGCTGGTGGTTGCCGGTGCGATTGCGCTGGGCTGGACGGGCGGCGCGGTCTGGCCGGCACCGCGCAACTGGCTGGATATCGCGGCGGCAACGGTAATCGGCGTGATCGCCTATAACGCCTTGTCCGGCGCGATGCGGGCCGGTGAGATCTCTGTCATCGCGCCGTTCCGGTATACACGGCTGATCTTTGCCATGGTGCTGGGGGTGCTGGTGTTCGGCGAACGCCCGGATGCGCTGACCCTGATCGGCAGCGCGGTGATCGTGGCCAGTGGTGTTTTCACGCTGCTGCGCAGCCGCAAGGTGTGAGCGCCATCTTGCGCCCGCCGCCCTGCGGCCTTACATCTGCCGCCCATGGCCAAGAAGCAGACATCAGACCCGAACTACAAGGTGATCGCCGAGAACCGGCGGGCGCGCTTCGATTACGCGATCGAGGACGACATCGAGTGCGGCATCATGCTGGAAGGGTCCGAGGTCAAGGCGCTGCGCGGCAACGGCACCAATATCGCCGATAGCTACGCGGCGGTGGAGAATGGCGAGCTGTGGCTGGTGAACTCCTACATCCCGCCGTATGAGCAGGCCAAGGTGTTCAAGCATGAAGAACGCCGCCGCCGCAAGCTCCTGGTGTCGCGCAAGGAACTGGCCGACCTGTGGAACCTGACCCAGCGCAAGGGGATGACCCTGGTGCCGCTGGTGATCTATTTCAACCACAAGGGCCGGGCCAAGATCAAACTGGGCATCGCCAAGGGCAAGAAGCTGCACGACAAGCGCGAAACCCAAGCCAAGCGCGACTGGGGCCGCCAAAAGCAGCGGCTGCTGAAGGACGCCCGGTAACCCCCGGGACGAACGCGCGCAGATCCCTTTCATCTTTCCTAAAATACTCGCGCCGCAGGCCAGCGCCGCAAGGCGCTGATCCGTGGCTGCTGGCTATTGCAGTATCTGACTAAATGAGTCAGATAAACCCTGCCCAGCAGATTCGCTATTGAGTCACGCCCGGTCGGAGACGGCAGCCCGCCTGCTGCCCAAACTTCACCAGGGGAAAGCGAATGAAAGAACCTTCGCATGAGGCCGCGCTGGCGGCGCATGGGTTTGACGCCTTCGAGACCGGGCTGCTGGCGGTCCTGCGGCAATTTCTGCTGAGCCATGAGACACCGGAGAGCCAGGCGTGGCAGCGGGCCTATATGGTGGCGGCGGAGCGCTGGGGCGAGGCCATCGGCCTGCCGGCGGCGCAGGCGCTGATGAAACTGCTGCGGGCGGTGCTGGACTGCCGGGACGGGCGGTTTACTTTCATCGATCCTTTTGACATCGAGCTGCGCGGGACCCTAACGCCGGATGAGGCGGCGCTGTTGCAGATGCTGCACCACATGCGCCGGGACCAGACGCCGGGCGCGCGTGAAGCCGTTGCTGAGGTCACCGGCGGAAAAATGGACCCGCATGTGATCCGGGCGGGCCTGGCATTTGCGCAGCGGTTTTCTGCCGGGCAGGCGGCGGCCCGGCCGGAAGCGCCGCGCTTGCGGGTGGTGGCCTGAGGCTTTGGGACGCGGCAGGCAGGACCTGCCGGATTACTGATGGCTGGTGATGTATTCCGTGATCTTCTCCCGGCCCAGCAGGCGCTTGCGCGACGCCAGCGAGGGGCCGGCAAAGACGATCCGCAGGCTGTCGATCTCCAGCAGCGGCGGCAGCGCCGCAGCGGGCAGGCCGATCACCCGCAGAATCGCCAGCTTCCTCAAGCCGGTCAGCGGCGTCAGGTCGCGGATGCCGGTCCCGGATATGCTGAGCTCCCACAGGTCGTCCATGCCCTGGACCCCGTCCAGCTCCGCGACCGCGGTGTTGGTCAGCGAAAGCTCGCGCAGGTTCTTGCCCGCCAGCGGTTCCAGGCTGGCGACTGCGGTGCCTTTCAGGGTCAGCTTGCGCAGTGCGCTCAGATCCGCCAGCGGGGCGATGTCGCTGACTTGGGTGCCGTCCAGCGCCAGTTCATTCAGGCTGGCCGCATCCGCGATCGGCGCCAGCTCCGCGACCGGCGTGTCCGACAGGATCAAGGTTTGCAGCGCCGGCTTGTTTTGCAGCCCTTCCAGGCTTTGCAGCCGGGTGCCATCGGCCCGCAGCATCTCCAGCCGGTCCGAGGCGGCCAGCGCGGCCACGCTTTCGACCGGGCAGTTGGAGATCCAGGCCACCCGCAGATTCGCGGCCGCCAGCGGGCTCAGGTCGGAAACCTGCGTGTTGAAGGCCAGAAAGACCTCCAGGTCTTGCAAGCCCTGCAGCGGGCTCAGGTCGGTGACGCCGGAATCGGCGATGTTCAGGCTTTGCAGCCGCGTCAGGCCGCGCGCAAAGGACAGGTCGGTGACCTCTTTGATTCCCCAGACCGACAGGTGTTCCAGCCCGGTCATGCTGGCCAGCGGGGTGAAATCCGGCGCGTGCACAGAATCAAGGCTCAGCCGCTTAAGCCCCGGCAGCCGGGTGAGCGGTGCGAGGTCCGGCGCGGTGATGCTGACCAGCGCCAGCCGCTCCAGCCCGGGCAGTGCCGCCAGCGGCGACAGGTCGACCGGCGCGTCAAACCGCAGGTCGGCCATCACTGTCAGCTCCCTCAGATGCGTGAACCGTTCCAGCCCCTGCAAGTCCGGCGTATGGCGCCCGATCCTGATCTGTGCCTTCAAGTCATTGTCATTAATACAAGTTTTTCCCATCTCTACGCAGCTTGCACGCAGCGCCTGGGGGCTGGCCAGGGAAAGGAAAACAAGGAGGGCTGAAAGAATGCGTCGAAAACCGGGCATGGCAATACGCCTCTGCAATAACAAGCTCAAACAGTGGTCCCTGTTTATTGCCGGCGCGTTAAAGGCCCGCAAGAATTTTGTAACCGCAGGTAGAGAGCGGGGATAGCTTGCACCGCTGTGCTGCCGGATGTACCCATGGCGCTGTGTGCAGACAGGGAGACGCTTTGATGCAGGACGATCCGAAGACGCTGGTTTCCACGGACTGGCTTGCCGCCCATCTGAAAGACCCGGATTTGCGGGTGCTGGACGCGTCCTGGTATCTGCCGCAGCAGGGCCGCGACGCCCGGGCGGAGTATGAGGCTGCCCATATCCCCGGCGCGCGGTTCTTCGACATTGACGAGATTTCCGACAACCGCTCCGACCTGCCGCATATGGTGCCGCCGGTGGAGAAGTTCATGTCCAAGCTGCGCGCCATGGGCGTGGGCGACGGCCACCAGGTGGTGATTTATGACGGCGCCGGCCTGTTTTCCGCCGCCCGCGTCTGGTGGCTGTTCCGGCTGATGGGCCAGGCCAATGTTGCAGTGCTGGACGGCGGTTTCCCGAAATGGCAGGCCGAGGGCCATCCGGTCGAGGACCTGCCGCCGGTGATCCGCGACCGCCATATGACCGTGCGGGTGCAGAACCACATGGTGCGCGACGTGACCCAGGTCTCTGCCGCGGCCAAGCTGGGCGACCATGAGATCATCGACGCCCGCTCCGCTGAACGCTTCCGCGGCGACGCGCCGGAGCCGCGCGAGGGGCTGCGCGCAGGCCACATTCCGGGTTCCAAGAATGTGCCCTTTGGCCAAGTGCTGAATGAAGACGGCACCATGAAGGATGCCGATGGGCTGCGCGCCGCCTTTGAAGCTGCCGGCGTCGATCTGAGCAAACCTGCAATTACTTCCTGCGGATCGGGCGTTACCGCCGCCATCCTCAGCCTCGCCCTGGAGCGCATCGGAAAGACCGATCATGCGCTTTATGACGGGTCCTGGGTGGAATGGGGTGCCTTCCCGACCCTTCCCGTTGCTACCGGAGAGAACTGAGCAATGTTCGAAACCTTGAAACCCCAGCCCGCCGACAAGATCCTGATGCTGATGCAGATGTATCGCGACGACCCGCGCGCGGACAAGATCGACCTGGGTGTCGGCGTCTACAAGAACGCCGAGGGCGTCACCCCGGTGATGCGCGCCATCAAGGCGGCCGAGCATAAGCTGTGGGAAGAGCAGACCACCAAGTCCTATGTCGGCCTGGCGGGCGATCCGGCCTACTCGGACGCGATGATCAAGCTGATCCTGGGCGATGCGGTGGCGCGCGAAAACATCGCGGCCGCGGCAACCCCAGGCGGTACCGGTGCGGTGCGCCAGGCGTTCGAGCTGATCAAGATGGCCAACCCCAAGGCACGTGTCTTTGTCTCGGATCCGACCTGGCCGAACCATGTGTCGATCCTGAACTACGTCGGCATCGAAACCGTGGTCTACCGCTACTTCGACCGCGACACCCGCGGCGTGAACTTCGACGGCATGATGGAAGACCTGAAGGGCGCTGAGAAGGGCGACGTGGTGCTGCTGCACGGCTGCTGCCACAACCCGACCGGCGCCAACCTGAACGAGGCGCAGTGGAAAGAGGTCATCGCGCTCTTGAATGCGCGCGGCCTGATCCCGATGATCGACATCGCCTATCAAGGTTTTGGCGACGGTCTGGAAGAAGACGCGGTGGGCGTGCGCCTGGTTGCCTCCAGCTGCCCCGAGGTGCTGATTGCGGCGAGCTGCTCCAAGAACTTCGGTATCTACCGCGAGCGCACTGGCCTGTTGATGGCTGTCTCCAACGACGCATCCGCGCAGGCGCTGAACCAGGGCACGCTGGCGTTCCTGAACCGGCAGAACTACTCCTTCCCGCCGGACCACGGCGCGCGTCTGGTGACCATGATCCTGAACGACGACGCCCTGCGCGCCGACTGGGCAGCAGAGCTGGAAGAGGTGCGCCTGGGCATGCTGGGCCTGCGCCAGCAACTGGCGAACGAGCTGCAGCGGCTGACCGGGTCCGACCGGTTCAGCTTCATCGCCCAGCACCGCGGCATGTTCTCGCTGTTGGGCACCACGCCGGAGCTGGTCGAGAAGATGCGGGTGGACAACGGCATCTACATGGTGGGCGACAGCCGCCTGAACATTGCAGGCCTCAACGCGCAGACCGTGCCGGTGCTGGCCAAGGCGATTGTCGACGCCGGCGTTTAAGCCTCAGGTCGCTAACCACGGGTTGCGCCTTGTGGCGCAGCCCGCGTGCTGGCTGCACTCTCCGGCGGGGCGGAATACTTCCAGTCCACATCCTGCCGGCCAATCAAGGTGAATAGTTTTTGGTTGGGCTTGGCATAGATTCCGGCGATTTGCTTCAAGACATTCTCGTCCGGAACGTATTTTTTCAGCGGTGGCCCCCTCAGGATCTTTGAGGCGAACCGCGCGCCCCGCTTGAGCGATTTCACATTCGGAAACGGGTTGAGGTAGTTCAGATAGGCCTGCGAGACCCGGATGGGGGCAAAGGAATTAACTTCCTTCCCAGGGTTCATCTCGGGATGTCCGGGATCAATATCCAGAAACCGGCAGATTTCCATTAAAGTCTTATCCGCAGCGCCTTTGATGTCGGTTTCGGTAATGATCACTTTCAAGCGGCTGCGGTCAAACAGCTGGTAATAGGCCTCGAGGTGTTTCGCATATAGCCCCATGTCGATCAGGCCGTACTTGTCACCCAGATGCGCCTTGCGGCCAAAGACAACATCTTCCAAGTCCCAATACGGTGAAAACTGCCCGCTTCTGCGGTAATGGTTGAAAGCCGAAACCAAGCGGTCTACCGGGTCGCGCAGCACAAAGATCAGCTTGACGTCCGGTAGCAGGCGATGAATGGCCTTGTGGATATCCGGAAGATGGGTGCCAAAGCGGCTTTTGTGGGGGGCCGGTGTAATCCACATGTAGTTGGGAGTTTTTTCGCCAATCGCACGCCGCCCTTTCCCAGGATCGAATTTCCCGCAGTACCAGTCAAAGCCGCGAGCGTAGTTTTCCTTGATATTGAAAAAGTGCAGCTCGCTCCGGGGCAGGTAGGTATCGGGGTGGCGCTTGAGTGCATTCACCAGCCAGGAAGTCGCGGACTTTGGAGCGCCGGCAATAATAAAATTGGGTTTCATATCCGAGCCTCCTTGACCCGCCGCGGGATCTGCCCTCTTCGGAATTGCCTGTCAGCAGCCCGCAGCAAGGCCGGATGATCCGTTCCTCAAAAAACTGCCGTGCCTTCGGGCAGTCGAAGGAACGGCTGTAGCTAACTTGTAAACCAAGGTCATCGCGCCTCTGGGCCAAAGATATAATGCGGAGCGATTCCGTGGCAAGAAACCGGCCGCTGGCTTCTAAGTCCGCCCTTATACACCGGAAACGTGCTGCCAATCCTTGGCGGATGATCTGTCTTGGGCTTGGGCTGCTAAATAGGTGTCTCCTTCCAAACAGAAACGCGGCGCCTGAAGCAGGCGCCGCGCTTTTGATTCAAGGGCTGAAAAGTCAGCTCGGGGAGAACTCCGGATAGGCCTCCATGCCCAGCTCTGCCATGTCGAGGCCGTTGACCTCGTCCTCTTCCTCGACCCTGATGCCCATGGTGGCGCGCAGGATGATCCAGACCACGGCGGAGGCTGCGACGGTGAACACGCCCACCACGGCAATGCCTGTCAGCTGCTTCAGCAGCGTGGCGTCGGGGTTCGAGAGCACCACGGCGACGGTGCCCCAGATGCCGCAGATCAGATGCACCGGGATGGCGCCAACCACGTCGTCGATCCGCAGCTTGTCCAGCATCGGCACCGCAAACACCACGATCACGCCGCCGATGGCACCGATCAGGGTGGCAAGGCCCAGACCCGGGGTCAGCGGCTCGGCGGTGATTGCGACCAGGCCCGCCAGCGCGCCGTTCAGGATCATCGTCAGATCCGGCTTCTTGAACAGCACCTGTGTCAGCACCAGCGCCGCCACCGCACCGCCAGCCGCTGCGGCGTTGGTGTTGGCAAAGATGCGCGAGATATCGGCGACGTCACCGATCGACCCCATGGCCAGCTGCGAGCCGCCGTTGAAGCCGAACCATCCCATCCACAGGATAAAGCAGCCGAGCGTCGCCAGCGCCAGGTTGGAGCCGGGCATCGGGATGGTCTTGCCGTCCTTGTACTTGCCGATGCGCGGACCAAGGATCAGCGCGCCGGTCAGCGCGGCCCAGCCGCCCACCGAATGCACCACGGTGGAGCCAGCAAAGTCCAGGAAGCCCATCTGCTCCAGGAAGCCGCCGCCCCACTTCCAGCTGGCCTGGAACGGGTAGATCACCGAGGTCAGCACGATGGTGAAGATCAGGAACGGCCACAGCTTGATGCGCTCGGCCAGGGTGCCCGACACGATCGAGGCGGTGGCGGCGCAGAACATCAGCTGAAAGAAGAAATCCGAGCCGGTGGACGCGTAGGAATAATCATCCGCCCCTTCTGCGGTGATCCCCACGGCTTCAAGCACGCCGGGGCCGAAGACACCGGACAGGACGCCGTCAACCGCCCAATTGCCCAGCGGATACATTAGGTTATAGCCGATCAGCCAGTAGAAGACGGCGGCCAGCGAAAACAGCGCCATGTTCTTGGTCAGCTGCATCGTGACGTTCTTGGAGCGCACCAGCCCCGCTTCCAGCATGGCAAAGCCTGCGGCCATCCAAAACACCAGGCAGCCGCCGATCAGGAACAGGAGCGAGTTCAGGATGAAAACGGTATCGGTTGCGGGGTTCACGCCCGGGGCGGGGCCGTCCTGGGCCATCGCCAGGCCCGGCAGCGCGGTCAGCGCCAAGGCTGCCAAGGGGAGTTTCAGTTGCTTCATATGTCTTTCCTCCGTGCCGGGCGCGCCTACAGCGCCTCGAGGTTGGTTTCGCCGGTGCGCACCCGCACCGCCTGTTCCACATCCAGAACAAAAATCTTGCCGTCACCGATCTTGCCGGTGCGGGCGGTCTCGGCGATGGCGCTGACGGCCTGCTCGGCCTGATCCGCGGGCACCACCAGCTCCAGCTTCAGCTTCGGCACGAAATTCACTTCGTATTCCGCGCCGCGATAAATTTCCGTGTGCCCGGCCTGCGCGCCAAAGCCCTTGATTTCGGTGACCATCAGCCCGCTCACACCCAGCGAGGTCAGCGCTTCGCGGACCTCGTCCAGCTTGAAGGGCTTGATGGCAGCTATGATCAGTTTCATCTCAGCATCCCCTGCATTTGCTTCACGCCGGCCCCATGCCGATGCATTTCGCACTTGCAGCAAAACCGGCGATGCGAGTCGTGCAAAGAAACGGCCAGCAAGTTTCCGCGCGTCTTTCTGCGAGCGCACAATAATTTTGCGCCTTTTGCCCGCTTCGCTTAAAAACCGGCCATCTGGCAAAGCGGGAAAGGTCCGGATTCTGCCCCTCTACAAACCGCGTCAGGCAGAGTATTGTCGCGGCAAACGGGCAAACCGGGCAGGAAACGACGATGGCTCAAGGATCCGGGCGCAAGCCTCTGGTGGCAGAAAAACGTTATACCGCAGGCGGCAAGGGGAAGCCCTCTGCCGCAAAGACGTCTGCGCGCAAGACACCCGCGCGCAAGGCAAAGAAGTCCGGGCTGTTTGGCCTGTTCTTCCGCAAGAAGACGCGCGCCAGGCCCGCGCCCAAGAAGAAGGGCGTCATCGGTCTGCTGCTGGCGCCCTTTGCCTGGGCGTTCCGGCTGGCCTGGGGGTTCACCTGGCGCATCGGTATGGTGGTCTGCCTGCTGGTCGGCCTGGCGGTGGCCTTTCAGTACCTGAAGCTGCCGGATGTGTCCGCCTATCTGGACGGGCGCGCGCGCGGCTCGGTCACGCTGCTGGACCGCGAGGGCGAGGTGTTTGCCTGGCGCGGCGACCAGTTCGGCGGCGTGGTGACGGCGGACACTGTCTCGCCGCATCTGAAGAATGCGATTGTCGCGACCGAGGACAAGCGGTTTTACCGCCATTTCGGCATCTCGCCCCGGGGCGTTGCCAGCGCCGTGCGCATCAACCTGAGCGAGGGACGCGGGCCGCTGTCCGGCCATGGCGGCTCTACCATCACCCAGCAGACCGCCAAGCTTTTGTGCCTGGGCCGCCAGTACGATCCGGCGGAGTGGAAAAGCGAAAGCGCCTATGAGGCCGACTGCCGCAAAAGCTCGCTGTGGCGCAAGGCGACCGAGGCGGTCTTTGCGCTGGCGCTGGAGGCCAAGTACACCAAGGATGAGATCCTCTCGATCTACATGAACCGCGCCTATATGGGCGGCGGCGCCTATGGGGCTGAGGCCGCGGCGCAGCGCTATTTCGGAAAATCCGCCAATCAGCTGAACCCGGCTGAGGGCGCGATGCTGGCCGGGCTGCTGACGGCGCCCTCGACGCTGGCGCCGACCAACAGCCTGCAGCGCTCGCAGGACCGGGCCGCGACCGTGCTGCGGCTGATGCAGGAGCAGGGGTATCTGACCACGGCGGAGATGAAGCGCAACCAGGACAACCCGGCAGCGCTGAGCGAGGCCGCTGCGGCACGGGCTGGCGGGTATTTTGCCGACTGGGTCATGGACACTATCCCGGATTTCCTGGGCGATCAGACCACCGAGGACGTGGTGATCCGCTCTACCCTGGACCAGCGTCTGCAGGCGGCGGCAGAGGACGCGCTGAAATACATCTTTGAGAACAAGGTCCGCGAAGGCTCCAAGGCGCAGGCGGCGATTGTGGTGATGAGCGCCGACGGCGCCGTGCGCGCCATGGTGGGCGGCCGCAAGACCCGGGTCTCCGGCGTGTTCAACCGCGCGACCCAGGCCAAGCGGCAGACCGGCTCAGCCTTCAAGCCCTTTGTCTATGCCACAGCACTTGAGCTGGGTTACTCCCCTTATGACCGGGTGCTGGACGCAAAATACTGCATGAGCATTCCCGGCTCCGGCCAGTGGTGCCCGGAAAACTATACCCGCAAGTTCTATGGCGAGGTGACGCTGGCCCGCGCGCTGCGGGATTCGCTGAACGTTCCGGCGGTCAAGATTTCCGAGGCGGTGGGGCGGGACAAGGTGAGCCGGGTGGCCCGGGATTTCGGTATCGACAGCGACCTGGCGGCTGGGCCCGCGCTGGCGCTCGGCGCCTCCGAAGCCAGCCTGCTGGAGATGACCGGAGCCTATGCCGGCATCCTCAACGGCGGCTCCTCGGTGACGCCCTACGGCGTGACCGAGCTGAAGCTGGTCGAGGACAACGCGCCCTTGATGGGCGCCAGCGGCGGCATCGGCGAGCGGGTGATCCGCACCGAGGCGGCGCAGCAGCTGGTCTGGATGATGGAGAAGGTGATTGCCGGCGGCACCGGCACGCGGGCGCAGATCCCGGGCTGGCAGGCGGCGGGCAAGTCCGGCACCACCTCCGCCGCCAAGGACGCCTGGTTTATCGGCTTTACCGCGGATTACGTGGCTGGTGTCTGGATGGGCTATGACGACAACACGCCGCTGTCCGGCGTGACCGGCGGCGGCCTGCCGGCCGAGATCTGGAGGGAAACCATGGTGCGCGTGCATGAGGGGCTGGAGCCCAAGCCGCTGCCGATGCTGGAACCCGCCCCGATCGCCCCGCCGCCGCAACAGGTCCGGCGCGAGCGCCGCCGCCGCCAGGGGCCGAATCTTGGCAAGGAACTGGGCCGCGCGGTCGACAATATCCTGCGTGACATTCTGGGCAACTGACGCGGGCGCTCCCGCCTGGCTCAGGCCCCCTTGCGGGGGCCATCGCCAGTCGGGCCCGGCGCCGCGCCCCGGGGGCGCGGCGCACGCCCTGCCCGCGGGGCAGGGCGCCCGGCCCAACGGGTGCAAGGCATCTTTGATGCTGCCGCGGCGGGCGGGAGGGCCGCGCTGAAGGCGCAGCCGGACACGGACCGGCACCACCGCGCGCGGGCCAAAGAAAAAGGCCCCCCGAAGGGAGCCTTTCTTAAATCCGGATACCGGATACTGCGCGGCCTTAGCTCAGCCGGTGCAGCTCGGCAATCAGCGCGTCGATGTCGCCCCGCTTGCTGTCCAGGATCGAGCCGATCTCGGTGCGTTCGGTCAGGAGCAGGTTTACGCCTTCGATGAACATGTTGAAGAACAGGTCGCGGCCGGAGCGGTCCGACACCAGGAACGTCACCTCAAACGGCGACTGGCCCTTGAGGTAGGCAATGGTGCTCACCTCATACCATTTCTTCACCTTCTTGACGCCGGTCACTTCCAGCTTGCCGCCGATGAATTCGCGGAAGCGCTTGCCGTATTTGCGCGAGATGTAGCCCTGGAAGGCCTGGGAGAACGCCCGTTTCTGGGCGGCGGACGCCCGGCGCCCGTCCGCGCCCAGAGCGTAGGCGGCGATATAGGAGGTGTCGCTGTAGCGCTGGAAGATCCGCTCAAAGTCGCGGTACATCGCGCTCTCGCCCTTGCCGGAGGCGATCACCCGGTTGATGTCGGTCACCAGGCTGTTGATCAGCGAGCTGGCGCGGCTTTCGTTCAGCGCCCACAGGGCTTGCGGCGCGGTGGCCAGCACGGCGCCGGCACCAATGATAAATTTGCGGCGGTCCATCTTCAGAATCCTTCGGTGTTCAGTTCGAACGGGTCGATTTCGGTGATCTCTTCGCCTTCGCCCAGCTCGAACCGGCGGTTCTGCAGGTAGATCAGCCGCGATTGCGCATAGCTGTCGGCGCTCTCGTAGAGAATCGAATCGATCGTATCGGAATAGTTGCCACGATCACCCATGCGTCGCACGATTTCCGCATAGATGCTGATGTTGTCGGCAGTATTCTGCTCGACATAACCCAGCGGGTTGGTGAAGAAATCCACTGCGATCCCTGCTGCATCGCGGGAGGTGGAGGGGCCAAAGAACGGCAGCTCGACATAGGCGCCTTCGCCAACGCCCCAAACATGCAGCGTCTCGCCGAAATCGGTATCGACCGGCGGCACGTTAAATTCGCTGGCCGGGTCGGCCAGACCCGCAAAACCCACCGTCGAGTTGATCACGAAGCGCGAAAACGCATTGCCGGCCATCTTCAGGTCGCCCTGCAGCAGCGCGTTGATCATTTGCCCCGGCATCGACAGGTTCTCGGCAAAGTGGGAGAAGCTGGTCACCATCGGCGCGGGCACGATCGCCACATAGCCCTTGGACGCAGGCCGGAACGCCAGACGGTCCACGCCGCGGTTGAAGGCGTGCACGGTGCGGTTGGTTTTCTCGTAAGGGTCGAACACTTCGCCGGCGGCCCGCGCGACCGGATCCTGGCTGGCGCAGCCCGCGGCAAAGGCGGCAAAAATCAGCGCAAATAGAAATTTATGCGGTCGCAACATGTAGGCCATTCGGTTAAGTGTCCAATTGAAACTGGCGCCGGCGCGTGTGGAGGGCACATAAGGGTTCTCCCGCCGTTTTCCAGTCTGATTGCATTTTTTTACCTGCTTGTGTCACAAGTGATACAACCCAGGCCATGATGCATTCCAGCCCTGACCCGAAGCCAAGGAACCACTAGTGCAGTCTGCCCATGAGTAAAAGCGTTTATAAGAATGGTTATGAGGAACTGCGCGCCGTGCGGCAGCAGAGCCGGGGCCTGTACTGGTTCACCGGGATCTTCAGTTTCTTCGTGAACCTGCTGATGCTGACCGGCCCCCTTTACATGATGCAGGTCTATGACCGGGTGCTGGGCAGCCGCTCCGAGGCGACGCTGCTGGCGCTGTCGTTGCTGGTGGTGTTCCTTTACGGCATGATGGGGCTCTTGGATTACGCCCGCGGCCGGATCATGGCACGGGTGGGGGCGCGGTTCCAGGCGGCGCTGGACAAGCGGGTGTTCGACGCGATGATCCGCCGCTCCGCCGTGGCGCAGGACCCGGCCGCGCAAACCGGCCTCAGCGATCTGGAGTCGGTGCAGCGGCTGATTTCCTCGCCGGTGCTGACCGCCGCCTTCGACCTGCCCTGGACGCCGGTGTTCCTGGCGGGCATTGCCCTGTTCCATCCCTGGCTCGGCCTGCTGGCGCTGGCTGGCGGGGCGGTGCTGGTGGTTATTGCTGTCTTCAACCAGCTGTTCACCCGGCTGCCGATGCAAAAGGCCAACATGACCGGCCACAAGGCCAATCTGATGTCCGAGGAGATCCGCAACGAGGCGGAGATGATCCAGTCGATGGGCATGCGCGGCGCCTCCTTCGAGCGCTGGAAGCAGGCCCGTGATGCGGCGCTGGCCGACAGCGTCACGGCCAATGACACCGGCGGCGGCTTCACCACGCTGACCAAGACGCTGCGGCTGTTCCTGCAGTCGGCGATGCTGGGCCTGGGCGCCTATCTGGTGCTGCAGGGCGAGGTGACGCCGGGTGCGATGATTGCGGGCTCGATCCTGATGGGCCGGGCGCTGGCGCCCATCGAACTGGGCCTGGGGCAGTGGCCGATGGTGCAGCGGGCGCTGAAGGGCTGGCACAGCCTGGCGGAGCTGCTGGACAAGGTGCCCGAGGAGGCCGCGCGCACCGCGCTGCCCAAGCCCAAGGCGCTTTTGGAGGTGCAGGGGCTGGCGGTGGTGCCGCCGGGCAGCACCGCGCCGCTGCTGCGCAATGTGAACTTCCGGGTGCAGCCGGGCCAGGCAATCGGGGTGATCGGCCCCTCCGGCTCCGGCAAGTCCACCCTGGCGCGGTCGCTGACCGGTGTGTGGCGGCCTGCGGCCGGATCGGTGCGGCTGGATGGCGCCTCGCTGGATCAATACGCGCCGGACGTGCTGGGCGGGCACATCGGGTATCTGCCGCAGCGGGTGCAGGTGTTTGACGGCACTATCGCGCAGAACATCGCCCGTCTGGAGCAGCAGCCCGATGCCGAAAAGGTGGTGGAGGCCGCCCGCAAGGCGGCTGCGCATGAAATGATCCTGAAGCTGCCCGAAGGCTATGACACGCGGGTGACGGCCTCCGGCGGGCGGCTGTCGGGCGGCCAGATGCAGCGGGTCGGGCTGGCGCGGGCGCTGTTTGACGATCCGGTGATCGTGATCCTGGATGAGCCGAACTCGAACCTCGACAACGAAGGCTCCATCGCGCTGAACCAGGCGATCAAGCAGATCAAGGCGGAGGGGCGCTCGGTGCTGATCATGGCGCACCGCCCGGCGGCGATTCAGGAGTGCGACATGCTGCTGGTGATCGACAAGGGAACCCAGACGGCCTTCGGGCCCAAGGACAAGGTGCTGCAGGAAATGGTTGCGAACCATCAGAACATCCGCCAGGCCACCGGTGCAGGAGGCGTGCGATGAGCAGCGATGGCAACTGGTCCGCGCGGCGGCCGCTGATTATCGGGCTGATCACGCTCGTGGTGCTGGTGGGCGGCTTTGGCTCCTGGTCGGTGCTGTCGTCGATTTCCGGCGCGGTGGTGGCAACGGGCCGCATCGAGGTCGACCGCAACCGTCAGGTGGTGCAGCATCTGGATGGCGGCATCGTCGCGGAAATCCTGGTGGATGAAGGCGACACCGTGCAGGAGGGCGACACGCTGATCCGGCTCGACGCCAATGAACTGACCTCGCAGCTGGTGATCACCGAAGGCCAGCTGTTTGAGCTGATGGCGCGCCGCGGCCGGCTGGAGGCAGAGCGGGACGAGGCGGCGGACATCACCTTTGACGCGGAGCTGCTGAAAGCGTCTGAAACCCAGCCGGACGTTCAGGATCTGGTGGAGGGACAGGAGCGCCTGTTCCAGGCCCGCAGGGCCACCACCGGCCGCGAGATCGAGCAGCTGGAGAAGCGCCGGGTGCAGATCGAAGAGCAGATCCGCGGCGTCCAGGCGCAGCAGCAGTCGATGAAAGTTCAGCTGGAGCTGATCAACGAGGAACTGAGCAACCAGCAGTCGCTGCTCGACCGCGGGCTGGCGCAGGCGGCGACGGTGCTGAACCTGCGCCGCACCCAGGCCAACCTCGAAGGCCAGCTGGGCGAGCTGGTGGCGGCGGAGGCGCAGGCTGAGGGGCGGATCACCGAGATCGACATCGAGATTTTGAAACTGGCCACCGGCCAGCGCGAGGAGGCGATTACCCGCCTGCGCGACCTGCGCACGCAGGAGGTGGAGCTGGCCGAAAAACGCCGCTCGCTGCGGCAGCGGCTGGAGCGGCTGGATATCACTGCGCCGGTGTCCGGGATCGTCTACGGGATGCAGGTGCAGACGCCGCGTTCGGTGATCCGCCCGGCGGATCCGGTGCTTTACCTGGTGCCGCAGGACCGGCCGCTGGTGATTGCGGCGCAGGTGGCGCCGACCGACATCGACCAGCTGCATATGGGCCAGGAAGTGACCCTGCGCTTCTCCGCGCTGGACCAGCGCAGCACGCCGGAGCTGTTCGGCCATGTCACCCAGGTTTCGGCGGATTCGTTTGAGGATCAGGGCAGCGGGGTGTCGTACTACCGCGCCGAGATCGAGCTCAATCCGGGCGAGCGCGAACGCCTGCCGGCCGGCACGGTACTGATTCCGGGGATGCCGGTGGAAAGCTACATCCGCACCGCCGACCGCTCGCCCTTGGCCTATCTGGTCAAGCCGCTGTCCGATTATTTCGTGAAAGCCTTCCGCGAAAGCTGACAGCGGCCGGAAACGGGCCGGTTTCATTGCATGAAGCCGGCGCCCTCCGCCTGCTGCCCCCGAAGGGCGGAAAGCGGCGCGGGGGCTTCGCATTTGCTCTTTCCGAAAGCCGCCGCGCCGGGTAGCGTCCCGGCAAGCAAAGACTCGGAGGAACACGGCCATGAGCATCGAAGCGAAACTGAAAGAGCTGGGGGTGACCCTGCCGGATGCGCCGGCTCCGGCCGCCAACTATGTGCCGTATGTGGTCGCGGGCGATATGGTCTATATCTCTGGCCAGATCCCGTCCGATGAAAACGGGCTGATTACCGGCATCCTGGGCAAAGACATGGATGTGGAGGCCGGCCAGGCCGCGGCCAGGCGCTGCGCCATTGCGCTGCTGGCACAGCTGAAGGCGGCTTGCGGCGGCGATCTGGACCGGCTGGTCCGCGTCGTCAAGCTGGGGGCCTTTGTCAGTTCGACCGCGGACTTCACCCAGCAGCCGCAGGTGGTGAACGGCGCCTCCGATTTCCTGGTCGAAGCGCTGGGCGAGATTGGCCGCCACGCGCGCTCCGCCGTCAGCGCACCGTCGCTGCCGCTGGGCGTTGCAGTCGAAATCGACGGCGTCTTCCAGATCAAATGAGACCTGACCTGCCTGCAGCCTTCCTGAGCGTGCCGCTGGCCCACCGGGCGCTGCATGATGTCGCGGACGGGCGGCCGGAAAACAGCCGCGCGGCAGTCCGCGCGGCGGTGGCCGCGGGCTATGGCATCGAGATCGACCTGCAACTGTCCAGCGACGGCTGCGCCATGGTCTTTCACGACTACGTCCTGGACCGGCTGGCCGAGGCCAGCGGCCCGGTCCGGGCGCGCACCCGTGCGGAGCTGCGCGCCATCCCGCTGAAGGGCGGCGATGGCGAGGGCATCCCGGATCTGGATGAAATTCTGGAGCTGGTGGGCGGCCGGGTGCCGCTGCTGATCGAGCTGAAAGACCAGCACGGCGGAATGGGCATCACCGATGGCGCGTTGGAGCGGGCCGCGGCCAAGGCGCTGGACGGCTATAGCGGGCCGGTGGCGCTGATGTCGTTCAACCCGCATATGGTCGCCGAACTGGCCCGCCTGGCGCCGGAGCGTCCGCGCGGCCTGACCACCAGCGCCTATGATCCGGCGGACTGGCCGGAACTGTCCCGGGCGGTCTGCGATGACCTGCGCGCGATCCCGGATTTTGAACGCACCGGATCGAGCTTTATCAGCCATGAGGCCGGCGATCTGGCCCGGCCGCGGGTGCAGGCGCTGCGCAACGAAGGGGTGCCGGTGCTGTGCTGGACCGTCACCTCCCCGGCGGAGGAGGCCGCGGCCCGCGCCTTTGCCGTCAATGTGACCTTTGAACAGTACCTGCCGCCGCTAACATCTTGATCAGGCTGGACCGCACCCCACATCTGAGAAGTGGTGCGGAGGAAAGGCATGTCCCAGGCGCAAATCGAAATCCGGGTGCTGGCGTCGCTGTCGCAGATCGCGGCGGCGGAGTGGGATGCCTGCGCCTGTCCCGAAGCAGCGGACGGGGGCCGTCCATACGACCCTTTTACCACCCATAGGTTTCTGAGCGCGCTGGAGGACAGCGGCTCTGTCGGGCCGGGCACAGGCTGGCAGCCGCAGTATCTGACCGCCTATCAAAACGGCCGCCTGATCGCCTGCGCGCCGCTTTATGCCAAGGGGCACAGCCAGGGCGAGTACATCTTTGACCACAATTGGGCCCACGCCTATGAGCAGGCGGGCGGGCATTATTACCCCAAGCTGCAGATTGCGGTGCCTTTCACGCCGGTAACCGGGCGGCGGTTCCTGGTGCGCCCCGGGTTTGACGGCATCGGCCATTCGGCGCTGCTGCAGGGCGCGGTGCAGCTGGCGGCGGACAACAGCCTGTCGTCGCTGCATGTGACCTTCTGCACCGCGGACGAGGCGCGGCTGGGCGAGGAAATGGGGCTGATGCTGCGCACCACCCAGCAGTTCCATTGGCAGAACCAGGGCTATGGCGATTTCGAGGACTTCATGCGGGCGCTGTCGTCGCGCAAGCGCAAGAACATCCGCAAGGAGCGGATGCAGGCGCAGTGCTTTGGCGGCGAAATCCAGATCTTTCAGGGCAGCAGCCTGCGCCCTGAGCATTGGGACGCCTTCTGGGAGTTCTATCAGGATACCGGCGCGCGCAAGTGGGGCTCGCCGTATCTGACCCGGCAGTTCTTCGATATCGCCCACCGCACGCTGGCGCAGGACATGGCGCTGATTCTGGCGTGGCGCAACGGGCGCTATGTGGCCGGAGCGCTGAATTTCATAGGCCGGGATACGCTTTACGGGCGCTACTGGGGCTGCGTGGAGCACCACCCGTGCCTGCATTTCGAACTGTGTTATTATCAGGCCATAGAATTGGCCATCGCCCTGGGGCTTGACCGGATCGAAGCCGGCGCGCAGGGTGAGCACAAGCTGGCGCGCGGCTATTTACCGTGCCAGACCTATAGCTTGCACTGGATCGGCGATCCCGGGTTTGCCGGGGCCGTCGGACGCTACCTAGAAGCTGAGCGGGCCGCCACCGAGGAAGAAATCGAAATCCTGACCGATTACGGCCCGTTCCGCAAAGCGCATGTGGAGGAGCAAGAATGACGGAAAAACTGTCCGACGCCACCCGCGGCCCGCTGCTGGAGCCGCTGTTCGCCACCGGCTGGGAAATGGTGGAAGGCCGCGATGCCATCACCAAGACCTTCAAGTTCAGCAATTTCGCCGATGCCTTCGGCTGGATGACCCGTGCCGCGATCTGGGCGGAGAAATGGAACCACCATCCCGAATGGAGCAATGTCTACAACAAAGTGACAGTGGTGCTGACCACGCATGACGTGGATGGCATCAGCTCCCAGGATGCCAAGCTGGCGCGCAAGATGGACGGCCTGTACGGCGAGCCGCAGACTTGAGCCGCAGGGCTTGACAGAAAAGGTCAGCAGCCCTGTCCAAATGTTTCGCGCGCGAAACATTGCGGCAGAGCTGCTGACCTGATTTTTTAAAGTTTGTTAAGGGTTTGCGCCTGCGGCCGCCAGCACTGGCAGCCGCAGAAATCCAGGCCTTAGCCCATCGACTCGAGCAGGCCTTCGCCGGCCGACAGTTCGCACTTGCCGGGGTTGTCTTCCTTGTTGAGGATTTTCACTTCGCCATCTTCCACCAGCATCGCATAGCGCAGCGAGCGGCCGATCAAACCGGCCGGAGGCGCGTCGAACCGCATGCCGAGCGCCTCGGTAAAGGTGCATTCGGCGTCCGACAGCATGGTGATCCCGGCCTCGGTGGCGCCGGTGTTGTCGCCCCAGATCGACATGACAAACGGGTCGTTGCCGGCCAGGCAGATGATTTCATCAACGCCCTTGGCGGCAAACTGGTCTTTGGTGCGGATGAAGCTGGGCACATGGGCTGAATGGCAGGTGCTGGTAAACGCGCCGGGAACCGCAAATATCACCACTTTCCGCCCCTTCAGCTTGCTTGACAGCTGAACTTGCTCCGGCCCGTCGTCTCCGATCCGCGTCAGCACGGCGTCGGGCAGCTGGTCTCCAACAGAAATCATTGCACGTTCCTCTTTCTCGTGATTGCGTTTTGGGGCCCCCGGTATATAGGGTCCGTTGGAAGCGTGACGGGAACTATTGCGGGAGGCAAGCGGAGATGTCCCACATCGTCGTGATTGGAGCGGGGCAGGCGGGGTCCTCGCTGGTGGCAAAGCTGCGCAAAGACGGGTTTGAGGGGGAGATTACCCTGATCGGCGCGGAAGCTGCGCTGCCCTATCAGCGGCCGCCCCTGTCCAAGGCCTACCTGCTGGGCGAGATGGAGGTCGAGCGGCTGTTCCTGCGCCCTGAAAGCTTTTACGCCGAAAACAACATCACCTTGAAACTGGGGCAGCGTGTCACCGGCATTGATCCGGCGGCGAAGACCGTTTCGCTGGGGGATGAAGTGATCTCCTATGACCAGCTGGCGCTGACCACCGGCTCAGACCCGCGCCGCCTGCCAGCCGCAATCGGCGGCGATCTGGACGGTGTCTTTGTGGTGCGCGGCCTGACCGACGCCGACGCGATGGCGCCGCATGTGACCGAGGGCAAGCGCGCGCTGATCGTCGGCGGCGGCTATATCGGGCTGGAGGCGGCCGCGGTCTGCGCCAAGCGCGGCGTCAAGGTCACGCTGGTCGAGATGGCTGACCGCATCCTGCAGCGCGTCGCAGCGCCGGAGACGTCGGATTTCTTCCGCAACCTGCATACCTCCCACGGTGTCGATATCCGCGAAGGCGTCGGCTTGGAGCGGCTCGAAGGCGAGGGCGGCCAGGTCACCCGCGCGGTGCTGAGCGGCGGCGAGGTTCTGGATGTGGATTTTGTTGTTGTTGGCGTCGGCATCACCCCGTCTTCGCAGCTGGCGGAGATGGCCGGGCTGGAACTGGACAACGGCATCAAGGCGGACGCCAAGGGGCGCACCTCGGATGCGTCCATCTGGGCGGCGGGCGATTGCGCCTCCTTTCCGTTCCAGGGCAACCGCATCCGTCTGGAAAGCGTGCCGAACGCCATCGACCAGGCTGAGACGGTGGCGCAGAACATGCTGGGCGCGGACAAAGACTATGTGGCGCAGCCCTGGTTCTGGTCAGACCAGTATGACGTCAAGCTGCAGATCGCGGGTCTCAACACCGGCTATGACAATGTCGTCACCCGTCAGGGCGACGGCCGGCAGGTCTCATTCTGGTACTATGCCGGCGACCGGCTGGTGGCGGTTGACGCGATGAACGATCCGCGCGCCTATATGGTGGCCAAGCGGCTGATCGACATGGGCAAGACCGCGGACAAAACCGTGGTTGCCGATCCCTCCGCCGATCTGAAGCCGCTGCTGAAGGCGTGAGGATCATCGCAGGAGAATTCCGCGGCCGCGCGCTGGCCGCGGTGGGCAAGGGGGATGCAGGCGCGCACCTGCGCCCCACCACCGACCGCGTGCGCGAAAGCCTGTTCAACGTGCTGATGCACACTGGCGCCATCCCCGGTGCCCGGGTGCTGGACCTGTTTGCAGGCACCGGCGCGCTGGGGCTTGAGGCGCTGTCACGCGGCGCGGCAGAGGTGGTGTTCGTGGACGACGGCCGCGTCTCCACCGGTTTGATCCGTAAGAATATCGCCATCTGCCGGGCGGAGGACCGCTGCACCCTGATGCGCCGCGATGCGCTGAAGCTGGGGCAGAACCCGGAGGCACCGTTTGACCTGGTCTTCCTCGATCCACCCTACGGCAAGGGGCTGGGAGAAAAGGCCCTGGCCGCTGCCGTAACTGGCGGCTGGGTGGCGGAGGGAGCCTTGGCGGTCTGGGAGGAAAGCGCACCGATGGCCGCCCCCGAAGGGTTTGAGCTGGAGGACTGCCGCAAGTACGGCGATACCCATATCTCGCTGATGTGGCGGCCGTAAAACAGGTGCGGACCCGGACGGGCGGTTTCTCCGAATAATTGATTTTCTATTTGCAAAAACACTCCTCTGGATGTAACGACCCCGTGATTTCAATCAAATATCCGTCAATTCTGGCGGTTTCAGAGGGTTTCATATGAAAACTGCAAAATTCCTTGGCCTGCTGGCCGCTGGTTCGCTGTTCCTGGCCGGCTGCGTGTCTCCTGAGGTTGTCACCACCAACAATATCGACGACGCCTCGCTGACCTGCGACGAGATCAAGACCCAGATGGGTCAGCTGGACGAGATCCGCGCCGAGGCCAAGAAAGGCAAGACCGCATCGGGCGCCAATGTGGCGGCGGCGATCCTGTTCTGGCCGGCGGTGATCGGCAATTACTCCAACGCAAACGAGGCCATGAACGCGGCAAACAAGCGCCATGAAGTGCTGGTTGATCTGGCCAAGAAAAAGCGCTGCAAGTTCTGAGCTTCGCCAGACCGATGCACGATAGGAAATGCAGGGGCCTCCCCTGCATTTTTTGTTTCGAGCTGTTTCAGGAAAGGGCCTGAATGTGAAGGCTTTGGCGGAAACCCGCAGCGCCGAGTTTGCCGGGGTCCTGATTGCAGAATAGACCTGTGGTTCAAAACAAGTTTTTCTGCAAAGGCGCGTTTCCATGCCCAAGACATTTCCAACTCCGAAACTGGTGATCTTCGATTGCGACGGCGTGCTGGTCGACAGCGAGCCGGCCTCCAACCAGGCGCTGATCGAAAACTTGGCCCGGCACGGGCTGGAGCTGACCATGGAGCAGTCGATGGCGTATTTCGTCGGCTGCACCATGGCCGGGGTGATGGAAAAGGCCCGCAGCCTGGGGGCCGCGCTGCCGGAGGACTGGACCCGCGAGGTCTACGCCGAGACCTATGCGCGGCTGAAGCAGGGGGTTCCTCTGACACCGGGCATTCCGCAACTGCTGGCGCGGCTTGATGCCAAGGGCATTCCGGTCTGCGTCGCCTCCAACGGCAGCGAGGAGAAGATGCGCATCACCCTGGGCCGGCACGGCCTTTGGGAACGGTTCCATCCGCAGGCGATGTTCTCGGCCCAGTCCCTAGGCGTGGCCAAGCCGGAGCCTGGGCTGTTCCTGGCGGCAGCCAGCCATTTCGCGGTGCAGGCGCGCGACTGCCTGGTGATTGAGGACAGCGGCAGCGGCGTCACCGCCGCGGTGCGCGCCGGCATGCGCTGCCTCGGCTATGCGCCGCAGGGCGGCGGACAAAAGCTTGCAGCACTGGGGGCGGAGGTGTTCCGCGATATGGCTGAGGTGCCCGCGCTTTTGTCGGTCTAAGGCGGATGTGCTATTGTTCCGGGCATGGAACAGACACTGCGCGCCCCTCTCTTGCAGACAGCCAAGGATGCTGAAACCCGTGCCCGGCCTGAACCCGAACCGGCGCGGGCTCCGCTGTTCATTCAGGATGCGGTGACACCCTGGGCCGATGGCACCCTGCTGCTGGCCTTGTGGCGGATGCAGGAAGCAAAGGGGCAGGACGGTACCGGCACCTGACCGGATCCGTCCTTCATCTGGCTGAAAATATCCCGGGGGTGCGGGGGCCGGCCCCCGCCTGCGCCTTAACAGCTTAGCCGTAAGTCGGGTGGAACTTCCCGGCCGGCGACAGGGTGAAAATCTCGGCCCCGCCAGCAGTTACCCCGATCGAATGCTCGAACTGCGCCGACAGCGACTTGTCGCGGGTCACGGCTGTCCACTCATCGGCCAGGATCTTGGTCTCCGGGCGGCCCAGGTTGATCATCGGCTCGATGGTGAAGAACATGCCTTCTTCCAGCACCGGGCCGGTGCCGGGGCGGCCGTAGTGCAGCACGTTGGGCGGCGCGTGGAACACGGTGCCGAGGCCATGGCCGCAGAAATCGCGCACCACGCTCATCCGCTGGCTTTCGGCATAGGTTTGGATCGCGTGGCCGATGTCGCCGAAGGTATTGCCGGGCTTCACCGCTTCAATCCCCTTCATCAGGGAATCGTGGGTGACCTGGATCAGCCGCTCCGCCTTGCGGCTGAGCTTGCCCGCCACGAACATCCGCGAGGTATCGCCGAACCAGCCGTCGACAATCACGGTCACGTCGATGTTGAGGATATCGCCGTCCTTCAGCTTCTTGTCGCCGGGGATGCCGTGGCAGACCACGTGGTTCACCGAGATGCAGCTGGCGTGCTGATAGCCCTTGTAGCCGATGGTCGCCGAGGTGGCGCCCGCGTCGTCGACCATTTTGGTGATCAGCCGGTCAATCTCGCCAGTGGTCTGGCCTGGGAACACGTGGCCTGCGATATCGTCCAGAATGCGCGCGGCAAGCGCCCCCGCCTTGTGCATGCCCGCGAAATCGCCGGGCTCATGAATGCGGATGCCGTCCTTGGTCGTGCGGCCGTCTTTCGATCTCATCAGGCGGAGCTCCATCGGGTGTCTTTGCGTAGCTATGTAAGGGGTTCCCGGCAAAAGGGCCAGAGGGGGCAGGGGCGGCATCCGGGAACTTTTTCCGCTGCGCCGCGTTACCGGTGGTGAGGGAAACTGCGGCGAAACGGAGAGAGGCAGCGGCATGGAAAGCTTCAACAACCTGATGCAGACTGAAATTTATGGCGGCAAGTCACTCTCCGATCTGGTGACCCTGGAATTCCTGGCCGAGGTGCTGGGCAGCGTTGTGGCCGCAGTGGTCATCCTGCTGGCGGGCTTTATCGTGGCAAGCTGGGTCAAGCGGCGGATCGTGGCGCTGGGGGACACCCATGCCAGCCTCGACGTGACCCTGTTCCACTTCCTGGGCAACCTTGCCCGCTATGTCATCCTCGCCTTTGCGGTTCTGTTCGTGCTGAACACCTTCGGGGTCAAGACCACCTCGATTATCGCCGCTATCGGTGCTGCGGGCCTGGCCATCGGCCTGGCGATGCAGGGGGCGCTGTCCAATGTTGCGGCAGGGGTGATGATCATCCTGTTCCGCCCCTTCAAGCTGGGCGATTTCATCGAGGTGGATGGCGAGATGGGCACGGTGAAGGACATCAACCTGAACAACACCGTCATTGCCAGCCTCAGCAACCTGAAGGTCATCATCCCCAACTCCGAGGTCTGGGGCAACACCATCACCAACTACTCGTCATTCGATACCCGCCGGGCCGAATGGACCTTTGGCGTCGGCTACGGCGCTAATCTGGCAGTGGCTGAGCGGGTGATCCGCGAGACCATCATGAGCGACAGCCGCTCGCACAGCGACCCGGAGCCGTTCATCCAGGTCAATGAGCTGAACAGCAGCTCGGTCGATTTCCTGGTGCGTGTCTGGGTCGATGCGGCGGAGTACTTCCAGTATCAGGCCGACATGAAGCGCAAGGTGAAAGAGGCGCTGGACGCGGCCGGGGTCGATATTCCGTTCCCGACCCGCACTATCGTGCAGGCCGAACCCGGCGCGCAGGAGAACGAGGCCAGCCAGGCCGCCTGAGCGGACGCGCCGGCGCCTGCGCCGCTACTGCGCGGCGATGGGGGCGCCGGCCTCGACGCCTTGGGGTGAGATCTTTGTGCCCAGTACCAGCCGCTCCACCCCCGCGGCATGGGCGCTGGCAAAGGCGTCCGCATAGGCGGGGTCGATATCCGCCGCCAGCTGGAACCGGTCGCAATCGGTGCGCTGCACCAGATACAGCATCACCGCCCGGTGGCCCTGCGCAACCATGTTTGCCAGTTCCCCCAGATGCTTGGTGCCGCGTGCGGTGACGCTGTCGGGGAACTCCGCAAGGCCCGGCTGGCGTGAGAGCGTCACGCTTTTCACCTCGACATAGCAATCGGGCAGGCCGTCCTGCTGCAGCAGAAAGTCGATGCGGCTGTTCCCGCCGTATTTCACCTCCGCCCGCACGGTTTTGTAGGCCGCAAGCTCCGCGACCTCCCCGTTTTCGAGCGCGGCGCGCAGGGCGCGGTTCGGCACCGAGGTGTCGACGCCGGTGAAATGGCCACCCTCATGCTCGACCAGCCGCCAGCCGTATTTCAGCTTTTTCTTCGGATCGTCGTTAGGCTCCAGCCAGATTTTCATGCCGGGCTCCGCCAGCCCCATCATGCTGCCGGGGTTGGCGCAATGGGCTGTGACTTCCCGCCCGTCCTCCAGCCGGCAATCGGCGAGGAAGCGTTTGTAGCGGCGGATCAGCACGGCGGGGATCAGAGGGGTTTCAAAGCGCATGGCAACGGGCCTATACCTGCGATGACGAGGTATCAAGGGAGGATGAACATGGCCAACCCCACCGCCGCAATGCTGGTCATCGGCGACGAGATCCTGTCCGGCCGCACCCGGGATGCCAACATGCATTACCTGGCGGGCGAGCTGGCCAAGCACGGCATCGACCTGAAGGAAGTCCGCATCGTCAGCGACGACGAGGCGGCGATTATCACTGCCGTGCAGGCGCTGTCCGGGTCCTACGGCCATGTATTCACCAGCGGCGGCATCGGTCCGACCCATGACGACATCACCGCCGATTGCATCGCCAAGGCATTCGACGCCGATCTGGACGTGCGCGGCGACGCGCGGGCTATCTTGCAGGCGCATTACGACACGCAAGGGCTGGAAATGAACGAGGCCCGGCTGCGGATGGCGCGGATCCCGGATGGTGCGGCGCTGATCGACAATCCGGTCTCTGCGGCGCCGGGGTTCACCCTTGGCAACGTGCATGTGATGGCGGGCGTGCCGATGATCTTTCAGGCGATGGTGGCCAGTGTGATCCCAACGCTCACCGGCGGCCAGCCGATGCTGTCGCAAACCTTGCGGGTGCTGCGCGGCGAGGGCGAGATTGCCGGTCCGCTGCGCCTGCTGGCTGAGGCTTATGAGGATTTGTCGGTGGGTTGCTACCCGTTTCAAAAGGACGGCGTGTTTGGCGCCAACGTGGTGATCCGCGGCACCGATGGCGCCCGGATCGACGCGGCGATGACCGAGCTGGCAAAGGAGCTGGAGCAGTGACCACCGACCCCCGGTATTACGCCGTGACAGAAGCGACCTGGCCGCCCGCATCGGTGCGCACGCTTGGCCCCGTGACCCTGCGCGAGGGGCAGGGCGGCGGCAGCCGGGTGTCGGCGGCAACGGTGAACGGCCCTGCGTCAGACGCGCAGATCGCTGCGGCGGAAGCGGCGATGCGCGCGATGGGGCAGGACTGTCTGTTCATGATCCGCGACGGCGAGGCGGATCTGGACGCACAGCTGGAAGCCCGCGGCTATGCGGTGAAGGATCCGGTCAACCTTTGGACCTGTCCGGCGGAGCGGCTGACGGATATTCCGGTGCCGCGTGTCACCGCCTTTTGCGTGTGGGAGCCGCTGGCGATCCAGCGCGAAATCTGGGAGCAGGCAGGCATCGGGCCGGAGCGCCTGGCGGTGATGGAGCGGGTACAGGGGCCCAAGACCGGGCTGCTTGGGCGTCACAGAGACAAGCCCGCAGGCGCGGGCTTTGTGGCCATCCATGACGGTGTGGCGATGGTGCATGCACTGGAGATCCTTCCGCACCAGCGCCGGGCCGGCATGGGCGCCTGGATGATGCGCCAAGCCGCGTTCTGGGCGCTGGAGAACGGTGCCAGCGAAATTGCGGTGCTCTGTACGAAACGTAACGAGGGCGCAAACGGGCTTTATGCTTCCCTCGGCATGGATTGCACTGGACAGTACCACTACCGGATTTTGAAGGAAGGCGATTGACCGCGATGACTGATCAGACCCAGCCCACAGCCCTTGACCTGCCGATGGCGGACCCGCTGCCGCCCGAGACGCAGAAGTATTTCGACATCTGCCAGGAAAAGCTGGGGATGGTGCCGAATGTGCTGAAGGCCAATGCGTTCGACATTGATAAGCTGAATGCCTTCACGGGGATGTACAACGATCTGATGCTGGCCGACAGCGGCCTCAGCAAGCTGGAGCGGGAGATGATCGCGGTCGTGGTCTCTTCGATCAACCGCTGTTTCTATTGCCTGGTGGCGCATGGCGCGGCGGTGCGGCAGCTGTCGGGCGACCCGCAGCTGGGCGAGATGCTGGTGATGAATTACCGGGTGGCACCGCTGGACGCGCGCCAGCGGGCGATGCTGGATTTTGCCGCCAAGATGACAACGGCGAGTGCGGAAATCGAGGAGGCGGACCGCCAGGGCTTGCGCAAGGCGGGGTTCAGTGACCGCGACATCTGGGACATCGCCAATGTCACCGGCTTCTTCAACATGTCCAACCGGGTGGCCAGCGCAACCGCCATGGTGCCCAATCCGGAATATCACAGCCAGTGCCGCTAGGGCGGCTGACGGCCCTTGCTGTCCTGGCCGCGGCGGCACTGCTGGCCGGGCGGGCCGGGGCGGTGGAGATGACCCTGCCGCCCGGCGCGGAAGCTGTGTCCGAACGGGTCACGGCGCTGGGCGTCTACCAGCTGCCGGTGGGACCTGAGGTTTCGGACAAGGTGCCGTCGAAGCGGTTCGAGGGCCGGATTTCGCGCCGCACCTGGCGGCTGGAGGGCAGCGGCACGGTGCTGGAGATCCTGGCGCCGCTGCGCGGGCAGCTCATGGCGCAGGGCTATGAGGTGCTGCTTGATTGCGCGGCCCGCGATTGCGGCGGCTTCGGCTTCCGCTTCGGAACCGAGGTGGTGCCGGCGCCGGACATGATGGTGGATATCTCCCGCTATCACTTCCTGTCGGCGGCCAAGGACGGCCGGGCGGTCTCGATCCTGGTGTCGCGGGCGGGCGGCACGGCCTATGTGCAGATGATCACTGTGCAGCCGCCCGAGGCCGCGGCGCCGGTGGTGAAGCCCGCCGCAGAGGGGAAGGCCCCGGAGCGCCCGGTGCGCCCGGTGGAGCTGGCCAAGGTGCTGGACGTGCGCGGCCATGCGGTGCTGACCGATCTGGTGTTCGAGAGCGGCTCCACCCGGCTGCGCGAGGGGCGCTATGACAGCCTGATGCAACTGGCGGAATACCTGGCCGCCAACCCGGAATACAGGCTGCTGCTGGTGGGCCATACCGACACGATCGGCTCGCAGGAGCAGAACGCCGGCATCTCAGAGCGCCGGGCGCAATCGGTGAAGGAGCGGCTGATTGAGGCTTACGGCGCTGAAGAGGCGCGTATCAGCGTGGCCGGTGCCGGTTTCCTGGCGCCGATTGCCAGCAACCTCAACCCGGAGGGCCGCGAGGCCAACAGACGGGTCGAGGCGGTGCTGCTCGCTGAGTGACTTTCTGCGGACGGGAGATGGCGAGGGCCTCCCGCCCCCGCAGGCGCCTTGGCGCCGCCAAGACCCCTTGGCGGGGTTGGGCCAGGCTCGGCGCAAAGCGCCGAGCCTGGCCCAACGGACGCGGGAGCATGGAACATGCTCTTGCGGCGGGCGGGAGACGCTGGGAAAAGCCTACATTCTCCGGCCGGCGCCGCCATGCCTGCAGGCCCATCCGGATGAGCGCCACGGTGCCAAAATGGCGGCCTGCTGCGGCTATACGGCCCCCCCCGGGGGGAAATAGAAGCGGCCAGAAAAAAGCCCCCGCGCGGGCGCGGGGCAGGTCTTCGAGGGAGGTTTTGGCCCGGTTTTCCGTCAAACCGGTTCAGGTTTTCCATTCGGACGGGTCGCGGTCGGCAAAGGCTGCGACCAGGAAGTCGATGAACGCCCGCACCTTGGGCTGGGTGAACTTGCCCGGCGGGTAGACCGCGTAGATGCCCTGGGTCTCGACCGGAAGACTGGGCATCACATCCTCGACCAGCCCTTCTTCCATGGCTGCAGCGTAGAGGTAGCTGGGCAGATAGGCGATGCCGAGGCCGGATATGGCCGCGGTCAGCAGTGACTGGCCGTCATTCACCGACAGCCAGCCGGAGGTCCGCACCTGGCGCTTTTCGCCGGAGGGCGCGGTGATTTTCCAGACATTGCCGCTGGACTGGCTGGAGTAATGCAGCAGCTTGTGATTGTTCAGCTCGTCGATCTTCTGCGGGCGGCCGAATTTCTCCAGATAGGCGGGGGAGGCGATCATCCGCTTGGTGGTTTCGGTCAGCTTGCGGGCGCGCAAGGAGCTGTCCTCCAGCTCGCCGATCCGCACCGCCATGTCGAACCCTTCGGAGATCAGCTCCACATAACGGTTGTTCAGAACCATGTTGACGGTGATGTCCGGGAAGTCGCGCAGGAAGTCGGACAGCACCGGCGACAGATGATTGACGCCGAAATCGGTGGCGACAGAAATCCGCAGAAGGCCTGAGGGCGCCGATTGCATCGAGGTGACCAGCGCATCCGCTTCGCCTGCGTCGTTCAGCACCCGGCGGGCGCGGTCGTAATAGGCCAGCCCGATTTCGGTCGGCGACACCCGGCGGGTGGTGCGGTTCAAAAGCCGCGCGCCCAGGCGGGCTTCCAGGCTGGAGACATGTTTGGAGACCGCCGACTTGGAAATCCCCATCTTGCGCGCCGCATCGGTGAAGCCGCCCTGGTCCACCACATTGGCAAAGGCCTCCATCTCGGTCAGTCGGTCCATGTTCACCTATCCTCGTTAAGCTGTGTTGCCGTCAGGTTTGCCGGGGAAATCGGGCAAGATCGGGGCGGGGGTGGGATAATTGCAGGGTTTTGCAGGGATCGTTTGCGCAGTGGAAACGGCACCTTGCAGTTCGGCTTGCCGGGCGCCTGCCAGACCTGCGGCGCCCGCCGCTTACCGGCGGCTGCCGCATTTTTGTGGATTCGTTGTGGGCGGCAGGATTGCCAGGACCGGGGCAGCCGCTAGCTTTGTCATGCTGGTTAAGCAATTTTCTGGAGGACCTGATATGAAACTGCTGATTGCGGCTGCCTTGTCTGCCTGCCTGGCGGCCCCGCTGTGGGCTGGCGGCGAAACGGTCTCGAACCCTGAGGCCAAGGTTTATTTCGCCAATGTCCAGGACGGGGACACGGTCGCGTCGCCGGTAACGCTGGTCTTTGGCCTGTCGGGGATGGGCGTGGCGCCGTCGGGGATCGAGAAGGAGAACACCGGCCACCATCACCTGCTGATCGACCGCCCGCCGCTGGGTCAGGGCGAGGATGGCGCAGATGAGCTGGCCTTTGGCCTGCCGTCGGATGACAACCACCTGCATTTCGGCGGCGGTCAGACCGAAGTGACGCTGGAGCTGTCCCCGGGCCGTCACACCCTGCAGCTGGTGCTGGGCGATGCAGGCCATGTGCCGCATGCCACGCCGATTGTTTCGGACCAGATCACCATCACGGTGGAGTGACGGTTCGGCCTGCGCCGAAGCATCCGGCTGTTGGGGCAGGTTAGGGATGTGGTCCTGAACACCCAAAGGACATGTCATGCTGACCTGCATCATCCGTTACCGCATCGACCCCGCCAAGAAGGCGCAGTTTGAACAATACGCCCGCAACTGGGGCCAGGCGATTCCGCGCTGCGGGGCGGATCTGGTGGGCTATTACGCGCCGCACGAGGGGTCCTCGACGCTGGCCTACGGGATCTACAATGTGGAGAGCCTGGCGGAGTATGAGGCCTACCGCGCGCGGCTGGCGCAGGATCCGCTGGGGCGCGAGAACTATGAGTTTGCGCAGCGCGAGCGGTTCCTGCTGCGCGAGAACCGGACCTGGCTGACGCTGGCCTCGGCGCCGCAGGGGCGGGCCGGATAGGGGAGACGCAGATGATTGCCGTGATTTTCGAGGTGGAGACCGCCGCGGGGCAGAAAGAGGCCTATCTGGAAACCGCCGCGGCGCTGCGGCCCTTGCTGGAGCAGGTGGACGGATTTCTATCGGTGGAACGGTTTCAGAGCCTGAGCGCACCGGGCAAGCTCTTGTCGCTGTCTTTCTGGCGCGATGAAGCAGCGGTTCAGCGCTGGCGGCAGCTGGCGGAGCACCGGGCCGCACAGGCAAAGGGGCGGGCCGGGGTCTTTGCGGACTACCGGCTGCGGGTGGCGGGTGTGATCCGGGACTACGGGATGACCGCGCGGGACGCGGCGCCCGCGGACAGCCGCGCCGTTCACGGCTGAGCACGCCGGCGGCGTGGTGAAAGCACCCCGCGCCGCGGGCGCGGGGCGGGGCTGAAACCGGTCAGGCTGCAGCGCGCGGGTGCGTGCCTTCCTCGATCTCCTCGGCGATTTTCGACACGAACGCCTTCAGGTCTTCGGGCTGGCGGCTGGTCACGATGCCCTGATCCGTAACGACCTCGGCGTCTTTCCAGTTGGCGCCGGCATTGGCGATGTCGGTCTTGATCGAGTGATAGGATGTCATGTCGCGGCCCTTGGCAACACCGGCCTCAGCCAGCACCCAAGGCGCGTGGCAAACGGCGGCGATCACCTTGCCGCTGTCATGGAAGGCCTTGACCAGATTGATAACATCCTCCTCGACCCGCAGCAGATCGGGATTGATCTGTCCGCCGGGGATCACCAGCGCGTCGTATCCATCGGCCTTGGCATCAGCGATTTTCAGATCGGCCTCGGCCTCGCGGCCCCAGTCGCTGCCTTCCCAGCCCTTGGCCGGCTTGCCGTCGAGTGTGGCGACATGGACCTCGGCACCCTTCACCCGCAGCTGGTCGCGCGGGAATTCCAGTTCCGACTGTTCGAACCCATGGGTGGCAATGATCAGGATTTTTGCATCTGCGATTTTGGGCATTACGGGCTCCTTTCCTGTTCTGAAATGCCAAACCGCCCGTCCGGGCGGTGCTGCAGAACAAACGCGCCCCCGCCCGGAGCTGTTCCGGACGGGGGCGCAGGGGCTGGAGTATCGCGGCGTTTGGCCGCAGGTCAGAGGCTGGCTGCCAGCCGCGTGCCCTGGTTGATGGCGCGTTTGGCGTCCAGTTCCGCAGCGACGTCGGCACCGCCGATCACATGGGCGGTGATGCCGCGTTCGGCCAGCTGATCCGCCAGCGACCGCTCGGACACTTGGCCTGCGCACAGCACGATGGTGTCGGCTGCGATCACCGTCGGGTTCTCGCGGGCCTCGCCAAAGCTTACATGCAGGCCCTCTTCGTCGATCCGCTCGTAGTTGACGCCACCGACGAACTCTACGTCCTTCATCTTGAGCGTGGCGCGGTGGATCCAGCCGGTGGTCTTGCCAAGCCGTTTGCCGTGGCGTTCGGCCTTGCGCTGCAAAAGCGTCACCTGCCGGGCGGGGGCGGCGGGCTGCGGGCCTTCGGGGGCAAGGCCAGCGCGGTGCTCTGCCGGGTCGGCCACGCCCCATTCCTTCATCCAGGCGGGCAGGTCGGTGGCCGGGCTGTGGCCCTCTTCCAGCAAGAACTCAGACACGTCAAAGCCAATGCCGCCGGCGCCGATCACCGCGACGCGCTGGCCCGCCGGTTTCTTGTGGCGCAGCACGTCAAGATAGCTCAGCACATTGTCGCGGTCCTGACCGGGGATGGCCGGATCGCGCGGCAGGACGCCGGTGGCGATCACCACCTCGTCGAAGCCGGTCAGATCATCCGCCGAAACCTCGCGGCCCAGTTCCAGCGTGACGCCGGCCTCGGCCACCATCACCCGGTACCAGTCCACCAGGCCCCAGAATTCCTCCTTGCCCGGCACCTGTTTGGCCATGTTGAGCTGGCCTCCGATCTCATCGGCCTTGTCGAACAGGGTGACTTTGTGGCCGCGCTGGGCGGCCGTCAGCGCGGTGGACAGGCCCGCAGGACCAGCGCCAACGATGGCCACTGTCTTGGCCGCTGCGGCCGGTTCGATCAGCAGCTCGGTCTCGTGGCAGGCGCGCGGGTTGACCAGGCAGGAGGTCAGCTTGCCGCTGAACGTATGGTCGAGGCAGGCCTGGTTGCAGGCGATACAGGGCGCGATCTGGTCCGGCTGGCCTGCTTCGGCCTTGGCGACAAAATCCGCATCCGCCAGCATCGGCCGCGCCATCGACACCATGTCGGCGCACCCCTCCGCCAGCACTTGCTCCGCCACTTCGGGCGTGTTGATGCGGTTGGAGGTGATCACCGGGATGCCAACCTTACCCATCAGCTTCTTGGTGACCCAGGCAAAGGCCGCGCGCGGAACGCTGGTGGCGATGGTCGGAATGCGTGCCTCGTGCCAGCCGATGCCGGTGTTGAGGATGGTGGCGCCGGCCTTTTCGATTTCCTGCGCCAGCTGCACGACTTCCTCATGGGTGGAGCCGTTGGGCACCAGGTCGATCATCGACAGGCGGTAGATGATGATGAACTCGCGGCCCACTGCCTCACGCGTGCGGCGCACGACTTCGATCGGCAGCCGCATCCGGTTCTCATAGGAACCGCCCCAGCGGTCGGTGCGCTTGTTGGTGTGGGTGACCAGGAACTGGTTGAGGAAGTAGCCTTCGCTCCCCATGATCTCGACCCCGTCGTAGCCGGCCTCCTGCGCCAGCCGGGCGGCGTTCACGATGTCGGCGATCTGCTTTTCGATGCCATCCTCGTCCAGCTCATGCGGCGGGAAGGGGGAGATCGGCGATTTCACCGGGCTGGGGGCGACGCATTTCGGGCCATAGGCATAGCGGCCGGCGTGCAGGATCTGCATGGCGATCCTGCCGCCTGCCTCATGCACGCGGCTGGTGATCACGCGGTGGTTTTCGACGTCCTTGGCCGAGGTCATCATCGACGCGCCGGGCAGCACCGAGCCTTCCAGGTTCGGGCCGATTCCCCCGGTCACCATCAGCGCGACGCCGCCGCGGGCACGGGCGGCATAGAACTCGGCCACCCGGTTCCAGTCGCCGGTCTCCTCCAGCCCGGTGTGCATGGAGCCCATCAGCACCCGGTTCTTCAGCGTGGCAAAGCCCAGATCCAGCGGGGCAAGCAGATTGGGGTACGCAGTCATCTTGAAACTCTCCCTGGCAGTTGCCTACAGGATCGGGCGCGCAGGCCGCCTTGTCACGTGCAAACGCCGCGTCATGCCCTTGCATGCCCCGGCGGCAAGCGGTCTAAGGTTCTGGAAACGCATTTCGAGGAGAGCCGGATGACACCGGAAGACATTGCCAAGCTGCCTTACCGCCCCAACGTGGGCGTGATGCTGATCAACGCCGAGGGCGCGGTGTTCGTCGGCCAGCGCAAGGACCGGTACAAGGACGCCTGGCAGATGCCGCAGGGCGGGATCGACAAGGGCGAGGACCCGCGGATCGCAGCCCTGCGCGAGCTGGAGGAAGAAACCGGCGTGGGGCCGGAACTGGTCGAGATCATCGCAGAGAGCGATGGCTGGCTGCTTTATGACCTGCCGCATGACGTGGTGCCCGGTTTCTGGGGCGGTAAATACCGCGGCCAGGAGCAAAAGTGGTATTTGATGCGGTTCCTGGGGACAGATGACCAAGTGAATATCGAGACTGACCACCCGGAATTCTCCGCCTGGTGCTGGCAGCCGGTGGAGACCCTGGTGGAGAAGATCGTGCCCTTCAAGCGCGAGGTCTATGCGCGGGTGGTGGCAGAGTTCCGGGAGTATTTGTGAGATGCCGTTTCCGAAAGTCTTGCCGAATGTCCCCGCCCGCCGCGCCGGGACGGGTGCTGCCCTGCTCGCTATGGTCTGGGCTGCAATATCAGCCAGCCCCGCCGCCGCCCTCAGCTGCCTGCCTTGGGGCCCTGCGGACGCCTATTTGCACGCTGCTGCATCAGAGAGCGCCTATAACGTCATCGCGGGCGAACTGCGGTTCGACGAAAGCCTGCTGCCGCAATCGCATGCGGACAATCCCAATGACATCCCGCCGCTGACCCAAATCCCGGCACAGCTTTCCGGCAAGATGCTGGAGGGCAAGTATTTCTCAGGGCGTGTCAATGTGCCCGCGGTGCTGGAGGTGGAATGCCTTGGCCCCTGGTGCGGCGGGATGAAGTCCGGTGCGGATTATGTGTTCTTTGCGGAGCAGCGGGGGCAGGATCTGGTGATCCGGGCGGGTGCCTGCGGCGGCTTCGCCTTTGACGATACGCCAGAGGTGCGGCGGCAGGTGCTGGATTGCCACCGCGGCGCAGCGTGCGAGCCGGCCATGCCGCGGTGACAGGCGTCATTCTGCCGGGGCTGAGGATCGGGCCGTGCGCAGCCGCAGCCGGGACTGGCCGAGCCACAGGCTGAACAGGGCCAGCAGCGCCCCCAGCATTTGATTGGCCGTCAGCGTCTCGCCCAGCAGCAGCCAGCCCAGGATTACCGCCGACAGCGGGCTGAGCACGCCCAGCAGCGAAACCTGCGAGGGGTCGATCCGGGCGAGGCCGCGGAACCACAGGATATAGGTCAGCGCGCCGCCGATCAGGCTCATATAGGCCAGGCCCAGGACATTTGCCGCGGTGAAGGCGGGCAGCTCCGGCACCGACCAGAGCGCGGCTGGAATCAGCAGCAGCCCGCCCGCGGTCAGCTGCCAGGCGGTAAAGGTGAGGGGTGGCACCGGCGGCTGCCATTTGCGCGTCAGCACCACGCCAGCCGCCATCGACACCGCCCCGCCGAGGCCCGCCAGCACGCCCAGCGTGTCAAGCTTGGCGGCAGGGGTCAGCACCAGCAGGGCAACGCCCGCGATGCTCAGCAGGGCGGCAGCGACGGCAGCGGCGCGGATCTGCGTCTTGAGCAGCACGGCCGACAGAAACACCACGATCAGCGGCTGCACCGCGCCCAGGGTGGCGGCGACCCCTCCCGGCAGGCGGTAGGCGGACAGGAACAGAAGCACCCAGAACAGCGAGAAGTTCAGCGCGCCCAGCACCATAAGCCGCGGCAGCCAGTCCAGCGGCGGCAGCTGGCGCACCAGAAGCAACAGCAGCAAACCCGCAGGCAATGCCCGCAGCAGGGCCACCACAATCGGCGAATGGCCGGGCAGCAGAGTTGTCGTCACGATATAGCTGCTGCCCCAGATGGCAGGGGCCAGCGCCGTCAGCAAAAGGGTCCGGATGGGCATCTGTTTCTCCTTATCTTGATATCGAGATAACACATTTTATCTTGACGTCAAGACGTAAGGCCCTAAACCAGTTGCCATGGATCATGTGGATTTTATTACCCAGCAATGGGGGAAAGAGCGGCCGGACTTGGATGTCACGGCCATGGGGGTGATCGGCCGGGTGGCGCGGCTGTACCTGGCCTATCAGCGCGAGATGCATAAGACCTTTGCGGAATTCGGGCTGAATGCGGCCAAGTTCGACGTGCTGGCCACCTTGCGCCGGTCTGGGGCGCCCTACACGCTGTCACCGGGCGAGCTGCTGAAGGCAACGATGGTGGCCTCCGGCACCATGACCAACCGGATCGACCGGCTGGAGGCGGACGGGCTGGTTAAGCGGGAGGTGAACCCGCAGGACAGCCGCAGTTTCCTGGTCGGTCTGACAGAGGAGGGGTTTGCCCTGATCGACCGGGCGGTGACGGCGCATGTGCAGACCCAGACCCGGCTGCTGGCAGGGCTGAACGCGGCGGAGGCGGAGGCTTTGACCACCCTTCTGAGCAAGGCTCAGGCGGCAGCCGACCAATCTGATACAAAAGCCCCCGGCTGAACCGGTGAAGCTGCGCGGGCTGGCGCCCTTGCGTCCTGCGGACGGCGGGCGGGGCGTGGCGCGGAGCGGCTTTGCCGCTCCGCGCCACGCCCAACTGGAGAGATTGCACCGTCAGGTGCGGTTTCGACGGGCGGGAGTGCCGCGACGCCCTTAGACCAGACCGGCCTCTTCCAGCAGGTGCAGCACGTGGGTTTCCGGGCGCGGGCCGATGTGGCGGATCACCTCGCCGGCGCAGATGCAGCCCATCCGGGCGCAGATTTCCATGCTGCGGCCGTTGGCCATGCCGAACAGGAAACCGGCAGCAAACTGGTCGCCCGCACCGGTGGCATCCACCGGCACAATCGTCTCGACCGGCACGTCGATGCGCTCACCGTTGTTCAGCACCGTAACCCCGTCGCCGGAGCGGGTGCAGACCACCAGCGGGCAGATCGCAGCGGTCTTGGCAATTGCGTCTTCCAGGTCGCTGGTTTCGAACAGGGCGCAGATTTCGTCCTGGTTGCCGATCACGAAATCCAGCTCGTTGCCGATCAGATTGAGGAAATCGGCCCGGTGGCGTTCGACGCAGAACGGATCGGAGATCGAGATGCCAACCTTGCCGCCGCCCTCGCGGCAGTCGCGGGCCGCCTCCAGAAAGGCGCTCTTGCCCTTGTCCTTATCAAACAGGTAGCCCTCCAGGAACATGATCTGCGCGTTGCCGGCCACCTCTTGCGGCACGTCCGCCGAACTCAGCTCGGAAGAAATGCCCAGATATGTGTTCATCGACCGCTCACCATCGGGCGAGACAAAGATCATCGACCGCGAGGTCGGCAGCTCGCCGTCGGCAACCGGCGGGTTCACGAAAGCCACGCCTTCATTGTTCATCGCATCGGCGTAGAATTTTCCCAGCGCGTCGTCGCGGACCCGGCCGATGAACGCGGCCTCCAGCCCCAGCGCGCCGGCGCCCGCGATGGTGTTGGCCACTGAGCCGCCGGGGGTCAGCACCCGGTTGCCCATCGCCGCATAAAGATCCTCGCAGCGGTCGCGTTCGATAAGCTGCATGATGCCTTTTTCGATGCCCTGCTCGGCCAGAAAGCTGTCCTCGCACTGTGCAATCACGTCAACGACAGCGTTGCCGATACCGACGAGATGATAGGTTTTGGTCATAAACTGCCCTCCTCGGGGATGTTCGTGCCGGGTCCGGGACCGGCGTGTCTCTTTCGATAGTTGCAATGGCCGGGGCCGGCCAGGCGGCGCGCCGCCCGCGCATGGGCTGCGTCACAGCGCCCGCGCCTCAAAGGTTCTTGTCCTCATACATGCAGAGGTCGCGGATCAGGCAGCTGCCGCACAACGGTTTGCGCGCCTTGCAGTGGTAGCGGCCGTGCAGGATCAGCCAGTGATGGGCGTGCTGCTGGAAATCCACCGGGATGTTGTCTTCGATGGCGCGTTCCACCGCATCGACATCCTTGCCCGGGCAGATGCCGGAGCGGTTGCCGACCCGGAAGATATGGGTATCGACCGCCTGGGCCGGGTAACGCCACCACATGTTCAGGACCACGTTGGCGGTCTTGCGGCCGACGCCGGGCAGCGACTGCAGCGCGGCACGGGAATTCGGGACCTCGCCGCCGTAATCCGCCACCAGGATCCGCGACAGCTTGATCACGTTCTTGGCCTTGTTGCGGTAAAGGCCGATGGTCTTGATGTGCTCGATCAGGCGTTCCTCGCCCAGGTCCAGCATCTTTTGCGGGGTGTCCGCGATTTTAAACAATTCATGGGTTGCCTTGTTCACGCCGGCATCGGTTGCCTGCGCGGACAGCGCCACCGCCACCACCAGCGTGTAGGCGTTGACGTGATCCAGCTCGCCCTTGGGTTCGGGCTCCGCCGCCTGAAACCGGGTAAAGATCTCGCGGAGGGTATGATAATCGAGTTGCTTGGCCATCGCGCGCCATATGTACAGGTCAGACCTTAAAGCGCAATTTATTTTGCGCCCCGGAACCCGCTAGACGGGCGTTTCACGGCGGCACTCCGGCCAGCCTGCACAACGCGGTTGCGCCGGGCGATGGATTTCGCATGTTCCGGGTCGAATGGCGGGCCTGCGCGCGGTAACCTGGCTTGCATGACTGCCGAAGGACAGAGCGATGAATATTGAAGCACGGGAAAGCACCTATCACTACGGCGTCATGCGGCGGGCGATTGAGCTGATCGACGATGGCGGAGAGGATCTGACGCTGGAACAGCTGGCCGCCCGCATGGACATGAGCGCGGCGCACTTCCAGCGCCTGTTTTCGGCCTGGGTCGGCGTCTCGCCCAAGCGCTATCAGCAGTATCTGCGCCTGGGCCATGCCAAGGCGCTGCTGCGCGACCGGTTCACCACGCTGCAGGCCTCGCACGCGGTGGGGCTGTCCGGGTCCGGGCGGCTGCACGACCTGTTCCTGCGCTGGGAGGCGATGAGCCCGGGCGAATATGCCCGCAAGGGGGACGGGTTGCGGATCTTCTGGGGCTGGTTCGACAGCCCCTTTGGTCTGGCGCTGGTGATGGGCACGGAAAAGGGCATCTGCGGGCTGGCCTTTGCCGCCGAGACCGGGGCGGAGCCCGCCATGGCCGACATGCGCGCCCGCTGGCCGCAGGCGGAATTTACCGAGGACCCCGCGGCCCTGCGCCCGCTGGCAGAGGCGGCCTTTGCCCAGAAGGGCGAGACCGCCCTGCACATGATCGGCGCGCCGTTGCAGATCAAGGTCTGGGAAGCGCTGCTGCGGATCCCCTCGGGCCATGTCTCCACCTATTCCGAACTGGCCCTGGCGATCGGCTCTCCGCGGGCGGTCCGGGCTGTCGGCACTGCAGTGGGGCGCAACCCGGTCAGCTGGCTGATCCCTTGCCACCGTGCGCTGCGCAAGTCCGGCGCGCTGGGCGGCTACCATTGGGGGCTGCCGGTCAAGCGCGCGATGCTCGCTTATGAGGCCGCCCGGGACGAGGACAACCCGGCGCAGGACGCGCGCGCCGCCGGCTGAACAGGCGCTTCAGCAGTCCGGAACGGGCGGGTTTTGCCGCCTGTTGCGCCGTGTGACGC
Organism: Leisingera aquaemixtae; assembly: GCF_006740765.1. GTDB lineage: Bacteria > Pseudomonadota > Alphaproteobacteria > Rhodobacterales > Rhodobacteraceae > Leisingera > Leisingera aquaemixtae. Next base: position 2,747,229 of record NZ_CP041159.1, on the reverse strand, counting down.
CTGCGCGCTGCCTCAAGCTCGATTTCATGCGGGGCGAGGGGGCGGCGCTGGTGTTCCCAGCGGTCCAGGCCCAGGGTGATCAGCACGATCCAGTCATAACTCAGCAACGGGTTTCTCCTTCTTGCGGAGGCCAGAAAACCAGAGCACTGCTGACAGGCTGTTGTCAGTGGCATGTGCTAGAGTGTCAGCAGACTGTCATTGGAGCTTGCCCATGCCGCGCACCGGCCGCCTGTTTGAAATCATCCAGATCCTGCGCACCGCCACGGCCCCGGTGCGGGCGGAGGATCTTGCCGGGACGCTGGAGGTCAGCAAGCGGACGATCTACCGCGACATCGCAGCGCTGCAGGCGATGCGCACGCCGGTGGAGGGCGAGGCGGGGATCGGCTACATGCTGCGCAAGGGGTACGACCTGCCGCCGCTCAATTTCGACGAGGAGGAGCTGGAGGCGCTTCACGTTGGCCTGGCGATGCTGATGCGCACCGGTGACGGCGCCTTGCAGAAGGCGGCCGCGCGGGTGAGCCACAAGATCAAGGATGTGCATGCCACCGCCGACTGGCTGCAGGTGGCCCCCTGGGGCGCACCGCTGGATGACCCGGAGCAGGGCTGTGTCTCCAAGGCGCTGCTGCGCCAGGCGGTGCGGGAAAGCCGCAAGCTGCAGCTCACCTACCTCAGCCCGGACAGCGGCGAGAGCTGCCGCACCCTGCGGCCGCTGGCGCTGATCTACCATATCGACTGCACCATGCTCGCGGCCTGGTGCGAGCTGCGCGGCGGTTTCCGCCACTTCCGCACCGACCGGATGCTGGCAGCGGACGTGCTGGAAGACGGGTTTGCGCCTGAGGCCGGGGCCTTGCGCAAACTGTGGATGGAACAGGAAGGCTGGAACTTCGCCTTTGCGCCGTAAAATGCGGTGTTAACGCGGATTTTGCGCGGTATTTCGCCGAAACTGCAAGACCGTGTCTTGAGTAGCCGCGGCACCGGCACGATATTCGTGCGGACCGCCGGGCATCGCCCGGACCTTAGAAAGCAGAAGGCAATTTGATGATGCAGATGAAACTCACCACGGCTGGTATTGTCGCCGCAGCACTGGGCCTGAGCGCCTGTACCGATCCCGCAACCGTCGGCACGCCGGGCAGCAACACCCAGAAGGGCGCAGTCCTGGGCGGCATCATCGGCGCGGGCGTCGGTGCGATTGCCAATGATTCCGACCGCGGCCTTGGGGCTGCAACCGGGGCGCTGGTCGGTGCCGCGGCCGGCAGCGTGATCGGCAACCAGCTCGACGCGCAGGAGCGCGAGCTGCGCCAGACGCTGGCCAATGACTCGATCACCATCGTCAACACCGGCGACCGGCTGATCCTGTCCTTCCCGAACGATCTGACCTTTGCCACCGACAGCGCCGCGGTTGCGCCGGCGGTGCAGGCCGACCTGCGCCGGGTCGCCGACAGCCTGGTGCGCTACCCCAACAGCGCCATCCAGGTGATCGGCCACACCGACAGCGATGGCGACGCCGGTTACAACCAGGGCCTGTCGGAGCGCCGCGCCAACGCAGTGGCCAGCCATATCCAAGCAGGCGGCGTGCCCTATCACCGGATGCGGATCATCGGCCGCGGCGAGTCGCAGCCGGTGGCCTCCAACCTGACGCCGGAGGGCAAGGCCCGCAACCGCCGCGTCGAAGTTGTGGTTATCCCGCAGGCGGCCTGATCCGGTTGCCGGCGGCAAAATGCGCAGCCCGTCCCCCAGCGGGGCGGGCTGTTTTTGTGTCTGCGGCAGCGCCGGTTCGCGTAACGCTGCACATTGCCTGCGCGGCCATTGCTGTTTCATGCTGCGGGCCGCCGCATACATGATGGATGAAACACAGACGCGAACAGAAGGATTTCCCCATGGCTGACCCTGTACTGCTCACCATTTCCGGATCGCTGCGCCGCGAGGCCACCAACCGCAAGCTGCTGGCAGAGGCAGTCCGGGTGTTCGGACCCGCGTCGGTGGTAGAGGCGGACCTGAACCTGCCGCTCTATGATGGCGACGCCGAGGCGGCAGACGGCATTCCCCCCGCAGTGCAAAAGCTGGCCGATCAGATCGCGGCGTCGGATGCGGTGGTGATCTCCACCCCGGAATACAACAAGGGGCCGTCCGGCGTGCTGAAGAACGCGCTGGACTGGGTGAGCCGCACCGAGGGCAATCCTTGGGCGGATAAGCCTGTTGCAGTGATGTCGGCCGCAGCCGGACGGGCCGGCGGCGAGCAGGCGCAGGCGCTGCTGCGCAGCTTCCTGGTGCCGTTCCAGCCGCGGGTGCTGTCGGGTCCAGCGGTGCATCTGGCAGGCTCCAGCAAGGAATTCGATGAAGCCGGGCGGCTGACAAGCGAGCAGTATGAGGCCACGCTGACCAAGCTTATGCAGAAGCTGCGTTCGGAACTGACCCGCTGAGGCCGGGGGCGGGCGGCGGCGTGCTCCCGCGCCCCAAGCTGCCCTGGCGGGCAGATTAGGGGCTTGGGCCTGGCGCCGCTGCGCGGCGCAGGGTGGTGGTGTCAGAGGTTGTCTTCGACCCGGAAGCCCGCGGGGATGCTGTCCCTGCCTTCGAGAAGCAGATCCGCCATCACATGGGCCGCCTTGGGGGCCATGCCGAAGCCGATCTTGAAGCCGCCGTTGGCGATATAGTGGCCGGCGCGGCCGGGCCAGGCGCCCAGCATCGGGGCGCGCGACTTGGCGCGGGGGCGCACGCCGGCCCAGCGTTCAATGACCTCCGCACCGTGCAGCACCGGCACCGCAGAGCGGGCGCGCTCGATCACGTCATCAAGCTGGGCATCTGTCGCCGTGCCGTCCTCGAAATCGCGCTCTGAGGTGGACCCGATCGCCAGGGTGCCGTCCGCATGCGGGATGATGTGCAGGCCGCCGGCATAAAGCTGCGGCACCTCGCCTTCGTGGAACCTCAGCAGCGCGGCCTGGCCTTTGACGCCGCCGCCGATGGTCTTGCCGAAGGCCTCGTTTAGCTCCAGAAGGCCTGCGTAGCCCTTGGCGTGGACCACCTTGCCTTGGTCCGGAGCCTCGGCCTGGATCTCCACTCCCATCACCGCAAGGGCAGAGACCAGCGCGGCGCAGGCGCGGCGGGGGTGCATGCGGGCGCTGAGGGTGTCGTGGATGACATATCCGGTGGCGCTGGGCGGCACCCAGGGGCCAAGGCTGTCCGCCTTGCAGACGCGCCATTCGGCCTCGTCCTTCCACAGCGTGCGTGCGGAGATTTCGCGCTGGCGGGCAAGGTCCAGCGTGCGTTCGTCGATGATCGGCTGCAGGCGCCCGGTGCGGCCGTAACCGGGGGACACACCGCCGGTGGCCTCGACCTCAGCCCAAAAGGTTTCTGCCATCAGCAGGCTTTCCAGCTGGAACTGCTTCTTGGGGTTCCAGTTCTCCGGCACATGCGGGGCAAGGGCACCAACGAGGCCGCCGCTGGAGCCTGCCCCGGCGCCGAAGGGGTCCACCACCTGCACACGCGCACCGCGCCGGGCGCAGACCCAGGCGGTAGACAGGCCGAAGATGCCCGCCCCGCGCACCGTCACATCTGCCATTGCCATTTGATATTCCTTTCGCCAGTGTCGCGCCGTTCCAGACACTCACTTAGGGGATTATAGCATGGCAGACCAGCAGGCCCGCCTCAGCTGGCGCGATGGCACCGTTCCGGTGTCGGATCAGTTCGATGATCCCTATTTCTCGATCCAGGACGGGCTGGCGGAGACGGAGCATGTGTTCCTGGCGGGCAATGATCTGCCCGCGCGGTTTGCACCGGGATTCCGGGTTGCCGAGCTGGGCTTTGGCACCGGTCTCAATATGCTGGCGGCCTGGCGCGCCTGGGAAGCGGCGGGGCAGGAGGGGCCGCTGCGCTTCACCAGTTTCGAGGCCTTTCCGATGGTGCCCGCTGACATGGCCAAGGCGCTGGAGGCCTTTCCGGCCATTGCCCCCTGGGCGGAGCGGTTTCTGGCGGAATGGAGCGGCACGGGCCGGTGCGATCTGGGCAGCCTGCAACTGGAGGTCATTGCCGGCGACGCGCGGATGTCGCTGCCGGAGTGGACAGGGCAGGCGGATGCCTGGTTTCTGGACGGGTTCTCTCCGGCCAAGAACCCCGAGCTGTGGGGGGAGGCCCTGATGGCGGAAGTTGCCGCGCATACCGCGACGTGCGGGACGGCTGCGACCTACACCGCGGCGGGCTTCGTGCGCCGCGGGCTGGAGGCGGCAGGATTTGAAGTGACCCGCATTCCCGGCTACGGGCGCAAGCGGCATATGACAAGGGCGGTACTGCCATGAGCACGGTTCCACAGGCCAAGAGCCTGCCCCCGCCGCGGGTGCAGCAAAACAACGTGCCGCTCGGCATCCTGCTGATGATCGGCGCCACCGTCGTCTTTGCGCTGCAGGACGGTATCTCGCGCCATCTGGCGGGCACTTACAACACCTATATGGTCGTCATGGTCCGCTACTGGTTCTTTGCCGCCTTTGTGGTGTTTCTGGCGGCACGGACGCCGGGCGGGATCAGGGCAGCGGCCCGGACCGATCAGCTATGGCTGCAGATCTTCCGCGGTGTGCTGCTGGTCGGGGAAATCTGCGTGGCGGTTTACGGTTTTACCGTGCTGGGCCTCATCGAAAGCCAGGCGGTGTTCATCTGCTACCCGCTGCTGGTGGCGGCGCTGAGCGGCCCGGTGCTGGGCGAAAGCGTGGGCTGGAGGCGCTGGGCGGCGATCGGTGTCGGCCTCGTTGGCGTGCTGATCATCCTGCAGCCAGGCATGGGCGTGTTCAATCCGGCGGCGGTGATCCCCTTCATCTCAGCGCTGATGTTTGCGGTCTACGGCCTGGTCACGCGCTATGCCGCGCGCCGGGACAGCACCGCAACCAGCTTCTTCTGGACCGGGGTTGCCGGCATGGTCTTCATGACCGCCATCGGCATCTGGTTCTGGGAGCCGATGAGCCAGGGTGACTGGTTCTGGATGGCGCTATTGTGCGTTTCCGGCGTCACGGGCCACTGGCTGCTGATCAAGTGCTACGAGATGGCCGAGGCCAGCGCCGTGCAGCCCTTTGCCTATTTCCACCTGATCTGGGCGGCGATGCTGGGCGTGGCGGTGTTTGGCGAGGTGATCCGCACCAATGTTGCCATCGGTGCGGGGGTCATCATCGCGGCGGGGCTGTTCACCCTATGGCGCGAACGCATGAAGGGTTGAGCCGCTCAGCTCCTGCGAGAACGGGACCGGCAGCGGGGCCTTGCCCAGCCGGGCACGGTAGACCGGCAAGCTTTCGGTGACCCGCATCACGTAGTTTCGGGTCTCGTTGAAGGGGATGTGCTCGATCCAGTCGACGATGTCCGGGCTGCCGCCGCGCGGGTCGCCATAGCGCTCCATCCAGGTCGTGGGGCGATGCGGCCCGGCATTATAGCCCGCTGCCATCATCACCACGTTGCCGCGGAACTTGCCCGCCAGCCCGGCCAGGTAATTGGCTCCCAGCTTGGCGTTGTAATCCCACTCCGCCGTCAGGCGGGAGGTGTTATGGCCCGCCAGGATGCCCAGCTCGGTCGCCACCAGTTTGGCGGTGGTCGGCATCACCTGCATCAGCCCGCGCGCGCCGGCATGGCTGATCACAGCCGGGTCGAATTCGCTTTCGCGCCGGGCAATGGCCAGGGTCATTTCCTCAGCCATCGGCAGTTGCCGCTTGGCAACCGGATGCAGCGGATAATAGGCGCCCTCCAGCTCCACCCCGCCGCGGGCGGCGCGTTTGGAGATCATGACCGCCAGATGCGGCTGGTTCAGCTCCACCGCCATCTGCCCCAACTGGCGCGCCTGCACCGGCGGCAGGCCTTCGACCAGATGGGTGAGGAAACGCTCGGCCAGTGCCAGATCGCCCGCTTTCAGCAGCATCAGGCCGGCCTCCGCAACGGAGGACTGCATGAAATCCGCCGTCCGCCAGTCCGGCAGTTCCGCGGGTTTCACCAAGGCAGGGTCAAAGGGGCGGCCCAGTTTTTCCGCCGCCAGCAGCCCATAGAACGACGTCTGATATTCCGCCCCCTTGGCATAGGCCTCATGCGCCTTGTCGGCTTCGCCCATCGCCGCATAGGCGCGGCCCAGCCAATAACCGCCGCGGCCGATCGAGATCGGGGTTGCCACCGAGTCCAGGAAACGCTGGAAGTGCACGGCGGCCAGTTCCGGGTCGCGCAGCTTCTGCAGGGCGATGTAACCCGCCAGCCATTCGCAATCGGAGTATCCATAGCCGTCCGCGGGGGTGGAAAAGTGATAGGCGGCCAGCTGATAGGCGCGCTCATGATCGCCGTCGCGCATCAGTTGCCGGGCCAGATCACGGCGGCGGCGCAGCCATTTTCCGGGTTCGCCCAGGTTTTCGGCGCTGGTGCTGCGGTCCATCATCATGGCGATGGCGCCGTCCTGCAGCCGCTTGCGGTCACGCCAGGCAAAACGGTCATAGGCGAGGCCTGCGGCTCCCTTCAGCCGGTCCGGAACTGCCTCAATCTTTGCGTCCACACCGGGCGCGCGCTCCTGCAAGGCAATGCGCGCCTCAGCCAGCTTGCGCTCGTCCTCGGGCACCAGCGGCAGCATCCGTTTGGCGCTGACCAGGTGATCCTCCCACAACAGCCGGTCCAGTCTGGCAGTGTGATGCGGCTTCAGCAGCTTGGCGAAATCGCGCAGGTAAAGATCCTGGATAGCGCTGCCCATTGCCATGGTGCGCCAGGCCAGCACGATCTCCGCCTCGCCATCGCCCTGCTGTCCGCGGTCAATCAGCGCCTTGCCCAGGCTCAGCGCGCCTTCGGCGGTTTGGGGCCGCTCGTTTGCATAAAACACGAGGATGGTCTCGCGGCCGGTTGCGGCAATCACATCCTCGTTTTCGCGCCGCAGATAGTCCAGTCCCGGCCAGTCCGGGCGCCGCTGCAGGAACGCCATCACATCGCCCGCCGACCCCAGCCCGGCCCGCAGCCGGTGCCATTCGATAATGTCGCGGGCAGCGCTTTGCTGCGCCCCGGCCTCACGCGCGGCCTGATCCCATTTTTGCGCCCGCATGAGCTCCAGCGCGGTGCCCAGATCGCGCGCCTGCGCCGGTGCCCCAGGCAGGGCCGCGGATATCAGCAGAATAAGGGCCAGGATGCGTGTCATCTCTTGCATTTTCCAGCAGTCCGGGGATAGAGGCTTGAACGTTACTCATTGGCGTGCCGGTATCAACTCAAATCACTGGCATTCCGTATCTTGACGGCGGCGGATTGCCGCCTGCACCTGCAGCAAAAGGGAGCGTGCCCATGTTCAAAGGCTCTATGCCAGCACTCGTCACCCCGTTTTCGAACGGCGAGCTGGATCTGGATGCGCTCAAACGCTTGGTGGAATGGCAGATTGCCGAAGGCTCCAGCGCCCTGGTGCCGGTCGGCACGACCGGCGAAAGCCCGACGCTGACCCACGAAGAGCATGAAACCGTCATTGCCGAGGTGGTCAAGGCCGCGGCCGGCCGGGTGCCGGTGATTGCCGGTGCAGGCTCCAACAACACCGTCGAGATGATTCGCTTCGTGGAGTTTGCCGAGAAGGTCGGCGCCGATGCCGCCCTGGTTGTGACGCCCTATTACAACAAGCCGACTCAGCGCGGCATGGTGCAGCATTTCACGGCAGCGCATGATTGCGCCGGCATCCCGATCATCATCTACAACATCCCCGGCCGCTCGGTTGTCGACATGACGCCTGCAACCATGGGTGAGCTGGCCAAGCTGCCGCGCATCGTGGGTGTGAAGGACGCCACCGGCGATCTGGCCCGCGTCAGCCAGCAGCGCGCGTCCTGCGGTGCGGACTTCATCCAGCTGTCCGGCGAAGATGCCACCGCGCTGGGGTTCAACGCCCACGGCGGCGTCGGCTGCATCTCGGTGACCGCCAACGTGGCGCCGAAGCTCTGCGCCGAGTTCCAGGCGGCAACCCTGGCGGGCGATTTTGCCAAGGCGCTGGAGTATCAGGACAAGCTGATGCCGCTGCATGAAGCGATCTTCATCGAGCCGGGCCTGGCAGGCGCAAAATACGGTCTCAGCAAGCTGGGCATGTGCAGCGAAGAAGTGCGCTCGCCGCTGACCACGCTGGAAGACAGCACCAAGGCGGCCATTGATGCTGCCATGGCTTACGCGGGCCTGCTCTGACCCCGGATCCAGTCAGGCAATGCCGGGCGGCCCCTTCACGGAGCGCCGCCCGTTTTCATTCCAGGCCCCCTGTTCACCTGGCTGAAAATATCCCCGGGTGAATTGCCCCGTCAGGGGCAAGAGGGGCCGGCCCCTTCTGACTGCATCAGCGGCTCCGCCAGATGCCGCATCTTGTCCGGGTTGCGGGTCACATAGATACGGGCAATCCGCCCGTTCCAGACTTCCAGCGCGATGGCCTGAAGGATGCCGTCCGGTTCACGGCTCAAAATGGCGGGCAGGCCGTTCAGCTGGCACAGCCGCCAGTGCTCCGGCAGACCGCGCCCAGCCTTGCGGGCCAGCCCCTCGCACAGCCGCAGCACGCGCTCCAGCCCGTAAATCGGGTTCAGCGTGGCCATTGCCTTGCCGCCGCCATCGGAGATCAGCTGCACATCCTGCGCCAGCATCTGCGTCAGAGCCGCGGTGTCGCCCGTTCTGGACGCGCGGAAAAACGCCTCGGCCAGATCCCGCCCCTGATCGGGATTTGCCGGCGCCTGCGGGCGCAGCCGCTGCACCTTGCGCCGGGCGCGTGCGGCCAGCTGGCGGCAGGCTGCGGAAGACCGGTTCAGCGCGGCGGAAACATCGTCATACGAGCTGTCGAAGATGTCGTGCAGCAGAAAGGCTGCGCGCTCCAGCGGCGACAGGGTCTCCAGCGCCAGCAGCAGCGCAACGGAGACGTCATGGTCCAGATGCTCAGCCGGGTCGTCGGTCAGCAAGGGCTCTGGCAGCCATTCGCCGGGATAGGTTTCCCGCCTGGCGCGGGCCGATTTCAGCTGGTCCAGGCACAGCCTTGTGGTGATCCGCATCAGATACCCGGTCGCGTCTTGCACCTGTGCCTGCGGTGCCGCCTGCCAGCGCAGATAGGCGTCCTGCAGGATGTCTTCGGCGTCGCTGACGGTGCCCAGCATCCGGTACGCGGCCGCAAACAATCGCGGCCGCGCGGTCAGGAACGCATCGGTTCCGTCATTTTCTTGCTGAGCTGTCACGCGGCATTGGCCTCCTGCGCGGCAGGATGCGGGGTGCGGAAACCGATTGCAATCCGGTTCCAGGCGTTGATGGCGCTGATCAGCAGTGTCAGCAGCACCTGCTCGCGCGGGGAAAACAGCTGCGCAACGTTCTCGTAAATTGCATCCGGTGCGCCGCTAGCCTCAACCCGGGTCAGCGCCTCGGTCCAGGCCAGGGCGGCCCGCTCGCGGTCCGAATACAGCGAGGACTCGTGCCAGGCGTTCAGCAGCTGCATCCGGTCCTCGCTTTCGCCATGGGCACGCAGGTCGCGGCTGTGCATGTGGATGCAGAAGGCGCAGCCGTTGATTTGCGAGGCGCGCAGTTTCACCAGCTCCACCAGGCTGTGCTCAAGGGTGCTGTCCTTGAACAGCTTTTCCTGCTCCAGCATCGGCTGAAACAGGTCAGGCGCGGCGGTGAAGTGGTCAAGGCGTTGGGTCATTTTCTGTTCCTTTCAGATGGCTTCAGGAACAGGACGAGGCAGCCGCGCGGTTTGTGACATGCCGTAAGGAAAATGCTGAAAAAAAATCCGGGGCGCCCCGTTCAGGCGCCCCGGCGTGTGTCAGCGCTTGCCGTAGTATAGGCCGACCACATGTTCGGCCTGGGCAAAGAACAGCCAGCGCGAGACCGCGACGCCTGCGAGATGTGACAGCACCGCGAGGGCTGCAAACAGATGCTTGACCGCAAAGCCCTGCACCGGTGTCAGGATCAGCAGCAGAGGCAGCGCAAAACCGAGGACAAAGGCAATGATCCGCAGCTTTTGCGCGTGCTTGCGGCCCACCACATGCACAAACTCCCGCAACAGGTAGTTGGTGCCAGTGTGCGGCGGCTCAAAGGCCCGCACGGACCCGCGGTCCCCCAGTCCGCTCGCAGTGCCCAGGTTGGTGCCGGAGGTTTCCAGCGCCCGGTCCCCTTTGGCCCAATAGGCCAGCTGCAGCGCGCCTGCGATGGCCAGCAGCCAGGGTGCCAAATCTTCGGCCCCGGCCAGCAGCGCACCGCCAGCCAGGCTGAAGGACAGGAACACTGCGGGCGTCAGTTCCATGTTCCAGCGCGGGATCGCCTTGAGCTGGGTGTAGATCATTGAGGTGGTGAAAACGGTTGCGAGGCTCAGGCCCGCGCCGGTCCAGCCCAGCAGCGTCCAGTGGCTGTTCAGGAAGACCGCGCCAAACGCGTAGAGGCCCATGACGATCAGCGCAACGACCGCGCAAATACCCTCGCGCGACAGCCAGCTGGTTTTCCATTGCGTGAGGGCCCGCCAGGCCCGCTCCGGGCGGCCGAGGTGGAAGGTCGAGGCCAGCAGCCCGCTAACCGCGAGCGCATAGGCGATGGCGTAGAATACAAAGGCCACGGTGCCGGTCACCGCGGGCAGGCCGAGGCCCAGGAAGACCAGCAGTCCAAAGCCCAGGCCGGAGAATGTGGTGAACAGGATGACGGATGGCGCCGGATGCATCAGTTCGCTCCCCCTGAAGACTGGCCCGGAAGTTTGTCGAGTGCCTTGTCCAGCCATGCGAGGAAGCCTTGCGGCTCTTCGGCGACCGGTGCCAGCAGCGGGGCGAGGATGTCGATCTGTTCCTCAATCCGGTCCTTGGGCCGGGGCGGCAGGTATTTGTTCACCGGCTTGGTGCCCATTTCCGGCATCAGGTCCATGCCGCCGCGCTCCGCCACCAGTTTGGAGACATCGCTGTCCGGATCGCCCAGATCGCCGAAATGGCGCGCGCCTGCGGGACAGGTCCGCACGCAGGACGGGGTGCGGTCTATCTCCGGCAGGTTCTCATTATAGATCCGGTCCACGCAGAGGGTGCATTTCTTCATCACGCCCTCGGCCAGGTCCAGCTCGCGCGCGCCATAGGGGCAGGACCAGGCGCACAGGCCGCAGCCGATGCAGTGGTCCTCGTTCACCAGAACGATGCCGTCCTCCACGCGCTTGTAGCTGGCACCGGTCGGGCAGACGGTGACGCAAGGCGCGTCCTCGCAGTGCAGACAGGATTTGGGGAAGTGGATCAGCTGCGCGTGGCCGTGCTCGGGCTGGACTTCATAGGAATGAACACGGTTCAGAAAAGTCCCCGACGGATCGCCGCCGTAGGGCTCTTGATCCGACAGCGGAGCGCCGTAGTTTTCCGTGTTCCAGCCTTTGCAGGAGATCACGCAGGCATGGCAGCCGACGCAGGTGTCCAGGTCGATGACCAGGCCCATCTTGCGGTCTGTCTTGGCGGGAAGCTCAGTCATTCCGGGCACCTCCGTTGCGGGGTTGCGGACCAAGACTTTTCAGAAAAGTCTTGGCAAAATTTTTCGCAAAAATTTTGCACCGTCATTTGCCGACCTTCCATTTCAGTTCCTTGGGGCCGGTGCCAACTGGCGACTTCTGCGCCGGGAAGGCTGGCTGGCTTTCCTGCAGACCGTCCGGGGCGGCGGCCTTTTCGATTTTGACCTTGAGGTCGAACCAGGCCGCCTGGCCGGTGATCGGATCGGAGTTCGCCCACCGCAGGCCGTCACCCTTGGGCGGCAGCAACTCGTGGATCAGATGGTTCAAAAGAAAACCCTTGGTGGCCTCGGGCGCGTCCTGTTCCAGCGCCCAGGCGCCCTTGCGCTTGCCGATGGCATTCCAGGTCCAGACAGTGTTTTCGTTCAGCGCCGCCATTTCCATCACCGGCACGGTGATCGACCCGTGCGGCGACGAAACCTTGGCCCAGTCGCCGTCTTGCAGCCCGTGCTCGCGCATCAGCCTCGTCGGGACATAAAGCGGGTTGCGGCCGTGCAGCTGGCGCAGCCAGGCGTTCTGGGTGCCCCAGGAGTGGTACATCGCCATCGGCCGCTGGGTCAGCGCATTTATGGTGAAGCCCTCGTTGCCCTGCTGATCCGTCTCGTACCAGATGGGCAGCGGGTCCATCACCGTCTTCAGCCGCTGGCGCAAGTGATCCGGCGGCTGCCGTTCGCAGTGGCCTTCGGCGGCCAGCTGGAACTTGCGCATCGGCTCCACGTAGAGCTGGAACAGATAGGGTTGCGGGCTGTCATAAAGCCCCATGCCTACTGCCCAGTTCTGATAGGCCGCATTCCAGGGTTTGTAGTAATCTGCGCCTTGCGGGATGTGAGCGACATAGAAGCCGCCGTTTTCGATATAGCGGTTCAGCTGATCCGGGTTCACCTCACCGCGGCCTTCCTTGTCGCCATCCTTGCCGCGGAAGCCTGCCAGCGGGCCGATGCCGGGCTTGCGCTCGTGGTTGACGATGTAGTCGGCGTAATCCTTCCACTTGGGGCTGCCATCGGCGTTGGTGAATCCCGGCAGGCTCATCCGGTTGGCCAGCTCGATCAGCACCGACTGGAAGCCGCGCACATCGCGGTCGGGCTCAATCACCGGCCAGCGGATCGCATCCGCCGCCGCATCCGCCTCGCAGATCGGACGGTCCAGCAGCGAAATGCAATCGTGCCGTTCCAGATAGGTGGTGTCGGGCAGGATCAGATCCGCATAGGCCACCATCTCCGATGAATAGGCATCGGAGTAGATGATGTGCGGGATCATATAGCCGCCGTCGTCGTTGCGGGCGCTCAGCATCTCCATCACGCCCTTGGTGTTCATCGAGGAGTTCCACGACATGTTGGCCATGTACATGAACAGCGTGTCGATCTTGTACGGATCGCCCGCATGGGCGTTGGAGATCACCATGTGCATCAGCCCGTGCGCCGACATCGGGTTTTCCCAGGTGAACGCCTTGTCGATGCGCTGGGGATTGCCGTTTTCGTCAAGCAGCAGATCGTCGGGGCCGCGCGGGAAGCCGAGGTGCGGTCCATCCAGCGGACGGCCGGGACGGCGGTCGCCGTGCGGGGTAGGGTGCGCCTCGACGGGTTTGGGGTAGGGCGGCTTGAAGCGGAAGCCGCCGGGCACCTCCACGGTGCCCAGCAGGATCTGCAGCACGTGCAGCGCGCGGCAAGTCTGGAAGCCGTTGGCGTGCGCCGACACCCCGCGCATCGCGTGCATCGACACCGGGCGGCCGGTCATCTTGCTGTGGGTTTCGCCGCGGAAGTCGGTCCATTCCACATCCAGCTCAAACGCCTCGTCAAAGGCGACGCGGGCCAGCTCTCCGGCGATGGCGCGGATGCGCTTGGCCGGGATGCCGCATTTGTCCGCAATCGCCTCCGGCGCGTAGTCTGGCGACAGGTAGCGCTCCGCCATCAGGTGGAAGACCGGGCGGTGGGTGACGCCGTCCCGTTCGTAAACCGCGGTCAGGTCCGGGCGCACGCCGGGCTGGTCAAAGGGGGTGAGGTTGCCGGTATTGCGGTCGATCACCAGCATTTTGCCGTCATCATCGCGCAGGAACAGGCCGTTGTCCGGGCCTTCGGCGGCGTTGATCAGCACCGGCGCGTTGGTGTAGCGGCTGAGATAATCGAGGTCGATCTTCCCCGCCTTCATCAGCACGTGGACCAGCGACAGGATGAACAGCCCGTCGGTGCCGGGTGTGATGCCGACCCAATCATCCGCCACCGCGTTATAGCCGGAGCGGATCGGATTGACGCCGATCACCCGCGCGCCGCGCTTCTTGATCTTGCCGATGCCCATCTTGATCGGATTGGAGTCGTGGTCCTCGGCCACCCCGAACAGCATGAACAGCTTGGTGTGCTCCCAGTCGGGCTGGCCGAATTCCCAGAACGCGCCGCCCATGGTGTAGATGCCGGCGGTCGCCATGTTGACCGAGCAGAAGCCGCCGTGCGCGGCGTAATTCGGCGTGCCGAAGTTCTGGGCCCAGAAGCTGGTGAAGCTTTGGCTCTGGTCGCGTCCTGTGAAGAAGGCCAGTTTCTGCGGCGCGGTTTCGTGCAGCTCGTTCAGCCAGCCAACGGCGGTGCTGATCGCCTCGTCCCAGGAAATCTCCCGGAACTCGCCCGATCCGCGCGGCCCCACCCGCTTGAGCGGGGCGCGCAGCCGCGACGGGGCGTTCACCTGCATGATCCCAGCCGAACCCTTGGCGCACAGAACACCCTTGTTCACCGGGTGGTCGCGGTTGCCCTCGATATAGGCGACCTTACCGTCCTTCATATGCACGTTGATGCCGCAGCGGCAGGCGCACATGTAGCAGGTGGTTTTCCGCACCTCGTCGGATACAGGGGGGGACGTGTCCACCCGGGGTTGCTGGAATGTCATCTGGCCTCCCTTCTGGTCTCCCCGATCAGGTCAACAGCTCGATCCCCGCCAGGATCAGCCCGGCAATGAACAGAGTTTCGACGATGATCAGGGCAATGGCCGCGCCTCCTACGGCCAGGACCTGTTTCAGATTTGTTTTCATTCCCACCGCAGCGATTGCGGTGAGCAGCAGCCAGCGCGAAGCCTGGCTGAGGAATTCGGTAACGGCCGGCGGGATCAGCCCAAAGGAGTTGATCCCGGCCAGCACCAGAAAGGCAATCACAAAGCCCGGCAGAATGGGCGGCCGCTTGCCGTCGCCGGGCAGCTCGGCAAAGGAGCGGATCATCAGCGAGGCCGCCAGCACGATAGGCGCCAGCATTGCCACCCGCATCAGCTTGACCAGGGTGGCGGTGTCGCCGGTCTGCTCGGAGATTGAGAAACCCGCGCCGACCACCTGCGCCACGTCGTGGATGGTGCCGCCCAGGAACACCCCGGCCTGAAGGGAGTTCAGCTCCAGCACATTCACCAGGATCGGATAGGCGATCATCGCCACCGTCGACAGCACCGTCACGCCCATCACCGTGAAGATCAGCCGCTCCTCGGAGCGGTCGTCACGGGGCAGGATGGCACTGATGGCCATCGCCGCCGACGCCCCGCAGATTGCCACGGAGCCTGCGGTCAGAAGCGCAAAGCGCCACTTGTGGCCAAAGAACCGCGCCACGGCGAGGCCGAAGGCAATGGTGGCGATCACGCCGCCAACAACCAGCGCGATCAAGTCCCAGCCAAGCCCCATCATCAGCACCATCGACACCCGCACCCCCAGCAAGGCCACCCCCAGCCGCAGCAGGGAGCGGGCGGAAAAGGCGATGCCGGGCACGGTCTTGCCCTCTTCGCCCAGAAAGCTGACGGCTATCCCCAGCAGCAGCGCAAGCAGCATGGCAGGGGTTGCGTAATGCTCGGCAAGGAACTGTGCGGTGATGGCGACCAGGACCGAAACCGCCACGCCCGGCAGCAGCAGGCGCAGCTTGTCTTGCAACTCACCCGATTGCAGCGAAGAGATGGGTGTCAGGATGGACATGGAGGGAAACCTTGGGCATGTGGTGGAGGATGGGCTGCTGGAGACGGGGGCCGGACGGCTGCGGGTGTGTTCAGTCTGTCGCGCTGCACCTGGGATAGTTTTCCAAATCGGGCGCAAATGGAAGGAAAATGTTTACTCCAGGTGGAGCAGTTTTCCTGTATGCAGGGCGATCTGCCGCTCTTCATCTGCCGGAATGACATGGACGGCGCTGTCCGGCACTCCCGTCCACGACAGCCGCTGCAAGACCCTGGTGCGGATGGCTTCGGAGTTTTCGCCAATGCCGCCGGTAAAGGCGATGGCGTCGATGCCTTCCATCGCAGCAATCATCGAGCCTGCGTGGCGCGCGCACCAATAGCAGAAATGCTCGACCGCAAAACTGGCAGCTTCGCCGCCGTCCTCCAGCAGCGCACGCATGTCGTTGGAGAGGCCGGATAGGCCAAGCAGACCGGATTGCTGCTGCAGGTCCCTGCGCACCTCGGCAATGCTGGTTTGCTCTGCCCGGTCCAGCACGGCGCTGGCGTCAATGCTGCCGGAGCGTGTGCCCATCGTCAGCCCCTCCAGCGGGGAATAGCCCATTGTGGTTGCAACGCTTTGGCCATCGGCAATGGCGCACAGGCTGGCGCCGTTGCCGAGATGGCATGCCAGCAGCCGGGGCGGCGGCGCTGTGCCGGTTGTTTCCGCCAGCCGGCGCAGCAAAGCCTCGTAGCTGAGGCCGTGAAACCCGTAGCGGCGGATCCCGGCCTGCTGCCAGGACGGCGGCACGGCGTAGCGCACGGCGGTCTCCGGGTTGGTTGCGTGGAACGCGGTGTCGAAACAGGCAACCTGCGGCAGGTCCGGCAGCAGGGCCGTCAGCGTGCGTATTGCCGCTGCATTGTGCGGGTTATGCAGCGGTGCCAGCGGGCTGCAGGCGTCGATCCGGTCCAGCAGCGCCGCTGTCACACGCTCCGGACGCGTCAGGCTTGCGCCTCCGTGGACAACGCGGTGGCCTGCTGCGTCGAAACCGGCAGCGGGATAGCCCTGGGCGGCGAGCCCCTCAAGAAGCCGTTCGAAGGCTTCTGCGTGGTCTGCAAGAGCGGCAGGCTGGCGGCTGCCGCCGATCCGCAGCTCGCCGCTGTCACCGATGCCCGCTGCTTCGGCCGTCAGCAGCGATTTCAGCCTCTCGCCAAAGACGGCCAGCTTGATCGAGGAGGAACCTGCGTTCACGATAAGTATCCGGGACATCTTATTCACCTCGTTCAGACGGCAAGCTTAGCGATATTGATCAGCGACAGCGCGGTCAGCATCAGCACAACCGCGCGGCGGAACAGGCTTTGAGAGACCGCCTGGAAACCGCGGGACCCGGCCCAGATGCCGAGGCCCAGAATGGGAAAGGCCAGCAGGATGCCGGTCAGGGTTTCCGGCCCCACCAGCCCGTTTGCGGCCATCACCGGCAGCGCCATCACGTCGATGCCGGTCAGGAACACGATCATGGTAGCGCGGAACACCGCGGGCGGCACCGGCTGCGCGGTCAGGAAGGCCGCGACCGGCAGGCCGCCGACACCGGCGCTGTTGGCGATGCCTGCGATGGCGCCCACGCCCAGATTGCCGCTGCGCCCCACCGGGCGCGCCAGCTGCCAGCCGCTCAGCAGCACCAGGCTCAGCCCCAGGATCAGGCTGGAAACCGCCAGCCGCGCCTCCTGTTCGCCCAGCCGTGCCATGATGGCGATGGCGGGAACGGTGGCGACTGCGGCCCCGCCCAGCAGGGCAATGGCGCGGGGCCAGTCGATATGCGGGCGGATGCCCCGCGCCTGAAAGGCGGTCATGGCGATTTCGCAGGAAAACACCACCGGGATCAGCGGCAGCGGGTTGGTGGTCAGCGCCGCCAGGATGATGAAGATCGCGGAGAACCCGAAGCCGGAAAAGCCCCGGATCAAGGCCGCCGCGAACAACGCGGCGGCCAGGTAGGCCCCCTGGCCCGGAGAGAGGTCAAAGGGCAGGGGCACGCGCGTCAGACCTGCTGTTCGCGCATGTCGGCCTTGTCGATGCCTGCCACGCGGACCGGCTTCTTCATGGCGTCACGGCGGAACGGCTCGCCCAGCTCCTGGTTGATCATCGCTTCGATCAATGTGGTGGTGCCATTCTTCTGGTCTTCGATCGCCTGGGCCAGCGCCGAGGTCAGCTCGTCCATGGTGCGGGCAACCACGCCTTTCAGCCCGCAGGCTTTGGCGATGCCGGCATAAGACACCTGCTGGTCCAGCTCGGTGCCGACGAAGTTGTCGTCGAACCACAGGGTGGAGTTCCGCTTCTCCGCGCCCCACTGGTAGTTGCGGAACACCACCTGCGTGATGGCGGGCCACTCGCCGCGGCCGATCGCGGTCAGCTCGTTCACCGCGATGCCAAAGGCACCGTCGCCGGAGAAGCCCACAACCGGAGTGTCCGGGTTGCCGATCTTGGCGCCGACAACCGCCGGCAGGCCATAGCCGCAGGGGCCGAACAGGCCGGGGGCCAGATACTTGCGGCCGGCCTCGAAGGACGGGTAGGCGTTGCCGATGGCGCAGTTGTTGCCGATGTCGGAGGAGATGATCGCCTCTTTCGGCAGCGCGGCCTGAATGGCGCGCCAGGCCATGCGGGGGCTCATCCAGTCCGGCTTGTCGGCCCGGGCGCGCTCGTTCCAGGTGGTGCCCGGATCGTCCTCCTCGTGGGTCATCTCGGTCAGCTGCTGGGCCCAGCGGGATTTGGTTTCCGCAATGCGCGCCTTGCGCTCGGCGCGGCCCTCGTCGCCGGCGGTGTCAGACAGCTGCGCCAGAATGCCCTGCGCCACCTTGGCGGCGTCGCCGATGATGCCGACAGAAACTTTCTTGGTCAGGCCGATGCGGTCCGGGTTGATGTCGACCTGGATGATCTTGGCATTGGCCGGCCAGTACTCCATGCCGTAACCCGGCAGGGTGGAGAACGGGTTCAGGCGGGTGCCAAGGCACAGTACCACGTCGGCGTCCTTGATCAGCTCCATGCCGGCCTTGGAGCCGTTGTAGCCCAGCGGGCCTGCAAACAGCGGGTGCGAGCCGGGGAAGGCGTCGTTGTGCTGGTAGCCAACGCATACCGGAGCATCCAGGCGCTCGGCCAGATCCTTGGACGCTTCGATGCCGCCCTTGGACAGGACGACGCCGGCACCGTTCAGGATCACCGGGTTCTTCGCCTCAGAGAGCAGCTTGGCCGCTTCGGCTACGGCGGTCTCGCCGCCGGAGGGGCGCTCAAACTCGACGATGGCGGGCAGTTCGATGTCGATCACCTGGGTCCACATGTCACGCGGGATGTTCAGCTGGGCCGGGGCGGAGGCGCGCTTGGCGTTCATGATCACCCGGTTCAGCACTTCGGCCACGCGGGAGGGATCGCGCACTTCTTCCTGGTAGCAAACGCAGTCGGCGAACATGCGCATCTGCTCCATCTCCTGGAAGCCGCCCTGGCCGATGGTCTTGTTGGCCGCCTGCGGGGTGACCAGCAGCAGCGGGGTGTGGTTCCAGTAGGCGGTCTTTACGGCGGTCACGAAGTTGGTGATGCCGGGGCCGTTCTGGGCGATCATCATCGACATCTTGCCGGTGGCGCGGGTGTAGCCGTCAGCCATCATGCCGCCGGAGCCTTCGTGGGCGCAGTCCCAGAAGGTGATGCCCGCGGCGGGGAAGATGTCGGAAATCGGCATCATTGCAGAGCCGATGATGCCAAACGCGTGCTGGATGCCATGCATCTGCAGCGTTTTGACGAAGGCTTCTTCGGTGGTCATTTTCATGGCGGGTTCTCCTGAGTGAGACGCAGAATTCCTCCGGGCGCGGAGGCTGGGAATTGACTCCGGTTTAGGGGGCGGCGCAGGACCGGGTTAGGGCCAGTTTTTCCGGCTGGTAAGGCCAGAGGCACCCTCCCGCCCGGCGTCGCTCATCCGCAGGATGCGCTGTGCCCGTTGGGCCCGGCGCCTGCGGCGCCAGTTGCTGTGATCCGCCCCCCCCCGTTTCCTCAAGTGCCGGCGCAAGCTGAAGGGACCGCGCCGTGCCGCAAGGCGCGGCGCCCCGCCCAAGGCCGCCAGCCTGCGCCGGCGCAGCCTGTGCTGGCGCGGGCGCGGGAGCCGCCCGGATGTGTGCGGGGGCTCAGCCTTGCTTCAGCGCGCTTGCAAGCAGCGCGAGACCGGGTTCGATCCGGGTTGCGGGGATCGAGGAATACCCCAGCCGGTAGTAATTCTGCTTGCGGTTTCCGGCGGCAAAGAACGGCGCACCGGGTTCGATGATGACGCTTTTCTCCTTCAGCCGCTCTGCCACCGCCGAAGTGTCCACCCCTTCCGGCGCGCGCATCCACAAGGCAGAGCCGCCATAGCCGCCGACGCCTGCGATCTGAAGGCCATGTTTGCGAATGGCGTCCTCGATCACCGCGCGGCGGTCGTGCAGCACCTTGGCGGTGCGGCGGATCTGAGCATCATAATGCCCCAGCGACAGGAAATAGGCCACCGTGCGCTGCACATGGCCTGGCGGATGCCTCAGCACGCTGGCGCGCAAGGCCCTTGCCTGGCGGATAAACGGTTCCGATCCAACCAGATAGCCCAGACGCAGCCCGGGAAACAGCGACTTGGAGAAGCTGCCCGCATAGATCACCCGCCCTTCGGTATCGAGCGATTTCAAGGACGGCGAGGGGGCCCCGAGGAACGACATCTCGAACTCGTAGTCATCCTCGACGATCACCGCGTCGATGCTGCTGGCCCGCCGCAACAGCTCCTTGCGGCGTTCCATCGGCATGGTGAAGGTGGTCGGGCTCTGGTGGCTGGGGGTGCAGAAGATCACATCGGTGCCTTCCGGGATCTGTTCCGGCGGCAGCCCGCCTGCGTCCACCGGGATGCAATCCATCTGGCAGCGGGTCTGCACCACCTGGTCGCGCAGGGTGTAATAGGCCGGGTCCTCCACCGTGGCGCGGCGCTTGCGGTTCAGCAGCAATTGGCAGGTGATCCACAGCGCGTTCTGCGCCCCGAGCGTGATCAGGATCTCCTGCGGCCGCGCGGTGATGCCGCGCCGCGGCAGCGTGTGGCGGGCAATGTACTCGATCAAGAGCGGGTCGTCCTGGTCGAAATAGTCGTTTGCCAGCGCCGAGAAATCTTTCTGCCCCAGCGCCCTGAGCGCGCACAGCCGCCAGTTGGCGTGGTCGAACAGCGACGCATCCGCCTGACCGTAAATGAACGGATAGCGGTAGTCGCGCCAGTCCTGCGGCTTGCGCGGCGTGTCGCCGCCGGTAAAGCTGCGTGCCAGCACTTTATCCCAGTCCATCGCATCGCCGGCCTTCTGCTGCGGCGTGTAGGAAGGCGGCACCGGGGCGTTTTCTGACACGAAATACCCCGACCGCCCGCGCGAGGTGAGGTAGTCATTGGCCAGCAGCTCTGTATAGGCCAGCGTCACGGTGATCCGGCTGATGCCCAGATGCGCCGCCAGCTTGCGCGAGGACGGCAGCTTCTCCCCGACGCGGAACCGCCCGGACAGAATGCCCTCGGCAATCATTTCCTGGATTTGCGCCTGCAGGGTGCCCTGGGCGTCCCGGTTGAGGAAGAAAGTGTCGACGGAAATGGCCATGCGCGCCACCTTAGGGTGGACTTAAACGCGGTGCAATCTGGACTTAGGGCCGGTTTGGCGAATTCTGCGCCTTGGACTGGGTCCGGCGGCACGCCAGCAGACGGCGGTGATCAGATGGTGGTTCCTGCGGTCCCGCACGGTTCTTGCAAAACGCAAAATAAACTATAAAACTAGTTTTGTCGAATCAAATGGAGCAGCATCATGCAATGGGAAGAAGCCGCACAGGGATTTGCCGCGATGGGATCGGAGGCGCGGCTGCAGGTGCTGCGCTGCCTGATCCGGGCGGGCGGGGCCGGGCTGACGGTCGGGGACATTCAGGAACGCACCGGCATTGCGCCCTCAACCCTGGCGCATCATTTGAAATTTCTTACCGGTGCCGGTGTGGTGGCGCAGGAACGCGTGGGGCGGTCGACGATCAGCCGCGCCGAATTCACCCGGCTGGAGGCACTGGCCGGTTTCATCCTCAGCGAATGCTGTGCGGATGCGGGCAAAGGGGCGGCGAACGATGGCTGAACTGACACAAACCCCCGGTAAGGCAAAAACACTGGGCAGCTGGCTGAAGACACCCTGGGCGCTGAGCCTTGCGCTGTTGGCAGCCGCTGCTGTCCTTGACCCCGGCAACTTCCGGTCTGTTGTGGAATTCACCCTGGCCGCGCTGGGCAGCACGGCCCGCTACATCTTGCTTGCCGTACTGCTGCTCGCCTATCTCAAGGCGACGGGCGCCGAGGCCATGGTGGCGCGCGCCTTTGAGGGGCGGGAGACGCGGATGATCCTGCTGGCGGCGCTGTTCGGAGGGCTGGCACCGTTCTGCTCCTGCGAGGTGATCCCGTTCATTGCGGGCCTGCTGGCGCTGGGTGCGCCGCTGTCGGCGGTGATGGCATTCTGGCTGTCCTCGCCGCTGATCGACCCGCCGACGCTGCTGATCACCGCAGGCGCGCTGGGCTGGCCCTTTGCCATTGGCAAGGCGGTGGCGGCAGTGGCGCTGGGGCTGTTCGGCGGTTTTGCCATCAAGTTGCTGCGGGGGCAGGGCGTTTTTGCAAATCCGCTCCGTAAGCAGGAGGCCAAGAGCTGCTGCGGCTGCGGCGGGCCAAAACCGGACGCCAAGCCGAACTGGCGGTTCTGGACTGAGGCAGAGCGCAAGGTGACATTCCGTGAGGAGTTCGTCTCCAACGGTCTGTTTTTGCTGAAGTGGCTGGCGCTGGCCTATGTTCTGGAATCGCTTCTGGTCCACTATGTGCCGGCTGATGTGATCGCCGGTCTGGTGGGCGGTGAAGGCGTGCTGCCGATTGCCATTGCGGCGCTGGTCGGGATGCCTGCATACCTCAATTCCTATGTCGCACCGCCGCTGCTGGCGGGGCTAATGGAACAGGGCATGAGCGCAGGCGCGGCCATGGCCTTCATGGTGGCAGGGGCGGTCAGCTCGGTTCCTGCGATGGCGGCGGTCTGGTCGCTGGTTAGGCCGCAGGTTTTTGCCGCTTACTTGGGACTTGGGGTGAGCGGCGCGATCCTGTCGGGCATTCTGTTCCAGCTGATCTGAGACACCTGCGGCGGGCAGGGGGCTTCCGCCCGTCGCGAAGCAATCAGAGATTGCTCCGCTTCCGTTGGGTCCGGCGCCGCGCTGACGCGCGGCGCTGCTTTTTGCCGAGAGGGCTTTGAGGGGCAGAGCTGTCTGCGCAGAGGCCCTGTCCGATTGTGTGCTGAGCAGCCGCGTCACGGAGAAGCCGCCTGGCGGCGGGGCCTTCGGCCTCCTTGACTGGCGGGCTTTAAAGCAAAAAACGCCCCGGAAAATCCGGGGCGCAGGTTGTTCGTCCAACAGGGAGAGTGTCAGCCGAAAACTTTGGTCAGGGCCTTGTCGACCGCGTCGCAGATTGCGTCGATATCGTCTGCGGTGGCGATCAGCGCCGGGCTGAAGCACAGGGTGTTGTTGCGCCCCGGCAGCGAGCGGTTGGTGACACCGATGATCACCCCCTGGGCGCCGCATTCCGCGACAACCTGCTGGGCCAGCTTCTCGTCCACCGGCTCCTTGGTGTCGCGGTCCTGAACCAGCTCGGCACCCAGGAACAACCCCTTGCCGCGCACGTCGCCAATCACGGCGTGCTTTTCCTGCAGCTTGCGCAGGTTGTTCAGCATCCGCTCACCCATGGCAACGCAGTTGTCCAGCAGGTTCTCGTCCTCGATAATGCGCATGTTTTCCAGCGCCGCCGCGGGGCCTGCGGTGCAGCCGCCGAAGGTGGAAATGTCGCGGAAGTAGTTCATCGGATCGCCCGCGTCGTCCTTGAACATCTCAAAGACTTCCTCGGTGGTCACCATGCAGGCAATTGCGGCATAGCCGGAGGCGACGCCCTTGGCCATGGTCACAAAGTCCGGCTTGATGCCGTACTGCTGGTAGCCGAACCATTTGCCGGTGCGGCCGACACCGCAGACCACTTCGTCGATGTGCAGCAGGATGTCATACTTCTGGCAGATCTCCTGCACGCGCTCCCAATAGCCTTCGGGGGCTTCGATGACACCGCCGCCTGCGGTCACCGGCTCCAGGCACAGGGCGCCAACGGTTTCCGGGCCTTCGCGCAGGATCACTTCCTCGATGGCGTCTGCAGCGGCGATACCAAATTCGCGGCCGGACAGGTGCTCCAGGCCCAGCTCATGCTTGCGGTATTCCATGCAGTGCGGCACGCGGACAAAGTCCGGCGCAAAGGGGCCGTACTGCGCGTTGCGCTCGTCCTGGCCGCCCGCCGACATGGTGGCCAGGGTGGAGCCGTGATAGTCGCGGTCGCGGTACAGGATTTTAGTCTTCTTGCCGCCGTATTTCTTGTGGGCGATCTGGCGGATCATCTTGAAGGCCTTCTCGTTGGCCTCGGACCCGGAGTTGGTGTAGTAGACGCGGGTCATTCCCGGCATCTTGGAGATCAGCTTTTCAGCAAACAGCGCGCCAGGGATTGAGCCGGCCGAGTTGGCGAAATAGCAGACCTTCATCAGCTGGTCGTAAACGGCCTTGCAGACGCTTTCGCGGCCATAGCCGACGTTGACGGTCCAGACCCCGCCGGAGACCGCGTCCAGGAATTCCTTGCCGTTCTGATCCCAGACACGCATGCCCTTGCCTTCGACAATGATGCGCGGATCCGCGCTTTCCAGCGCCTTGTGCTGGAACAGGTGGTGCCACATGTGGGCCTTGTCGGCCTCCACCACGCGGGAGAGATCGTTTTCGTTGAACGTGCCGTCCATGACATGTCCTTTCGGCGTTGGAAGTGAATCGGGCTGCCCGGCACCCTACACGGGCTTTCAGGCGTATTGTGTACCAGAAACGTCAGTTTTGCGGAATTCGTTAGGGCCAGAGCATTTGCTTGCTTAGGTCCAGAGGCGGCACCCGGGCGCGAGGCGGCGGCGGACCGCAGGTGCGGGCAGATAAAACAAATGTTCTGACGCTGTATCCTTGAGACCGGATGTGCCGACGGGCCAAGCTGCGGGCAGCCGGGATGCGAGTCGCACCGGGTCAGGCGGCAACGGAGGAGAGCGGTGGAATACAGTTTGATGGTGGCGCCCAACGGGGCCCGGCGGGGGCGCGGGGATCACCCGCAGCTGCCGGTGACGCCGCAGCAGACGGCGGAAACCGCAGCGGCCTGCTTCGCTGCAGGTGCCCATGCGCTGCATCTGCATGTGCGCGATGGTGACGGGCGGCACTCGCTGGATGCTGGGCGCTACCGCGAAGCCCTTGATGCGGTGCGGGAAAGCGCGCCGGAAATGGCGGTGCAAATCACCACGGAAAGCGCCGGCATCTATGATGTGGCCGCCCAGTTCGCCTGTCTGGAGGCGCTGCGCCCGGCAGCGGCCTCTGTCTCGGTGCGGGAAATGGCGCGGGATCCGGACCTGGCCGCGCGCGCCTACGCCTTATGTGCGGAGGCAGGCACGCAGGTGCAGCATATTCTATACGGTCCGGACTGCATCGCCCGGCTGCGCGTCTGGTATCAGGACGGCATTGTCCCGGCTGCCATGCGCGATGCGATCTTTGTCTTGGGCAAATACACTCCGCCGGTTCTGGCCCGGCCCGAGGGGCTTGCTGTCTTTCAGGACGCTGCGGCGGATCTGCGCCTCCGCTGGGCTGCCTGCGCCTTTGGCCGCTATGAGCACGCCTGCCTGCTGGCGGCGATTGCCGCTGGAGGGGATGCGCGAATCGGATTTGAGAATAACATCGAAACACCGGATGGCGGGCTGCTGGCAGACAATGCGGCCTCTGTTGCCGCCTTCGTTCAGGCCGCAAAGGCCCAGGGCCATACCCTCAAGGAGTGCCGATCATGAGTCATGTCTTTCCCCGCCACACCAAAGCCAGCCTGCCCACCGCCGTTGCCGGTGACGGCTGCTATCTGATCGACGCGGATGGCAAGCGCTATTTCGATGGCTCCGGCGGCGCTGCGGTCTCCTGCCTGGGCCATTCCGACGCCGATGTGATCAAGGCGGTGCAGGAGCAGGTCGGCAAGCTGGCCTTTGCTCATACCGGCTTCCTCACTTCGGAACCGGCGGAGGAACTGGCGGACCTGCTGGTCGCCAACGCGCCGGGGGACATCGACCGGGTCTATTTCGTCTCCGGCGGGTCGGAGGCGACCGAGGCGGCCATCAAACTGGCCCGCCAGTACCACCTGGAGCGCGGCGAACCGCAGCGCCGGCACATCATCGCCCGCAAGCAGAGCTACCACGGCAACACCCTTGGAGCGCTGGCCGCTGGCGGTAATGAATGGCGCCGCACCCAGTTCGCACCGCTGCTGATCGGCATCTCCCACATCTCACCCTGTTACGAATACACCGGCCGGGGAGAGGGCGAGAGCAGCTATGACTACGGCCAGCGGGTGGCAAATGAGCTGGAGGCGGAAATCCTGCGCCTTGGCCCGGATTCGGTGATGGCCTTCATGGCGGAGCCGGTTGTCGGCGCCACCTCCGGTGCGGTGCCGGCGGTTGAGGGCTATTTCAAGCGCATCCGCGAGATCTGCGACCAGTACGGCGTGCTGCTGATCCTGGATGAGGTGATGTGCGGCATGGGCCGCACCGGGCATCTGTTCGCCTGCGAGGCGGATGGCGTGGCGCCCGATATCCTGTGTATCGCCAAGGGACTGGGGGCAGGCTACCAGCCGATCGGCGCGATGCTCTGCACCCGGCAGATTTATGAGGCGATCGAGCATGGCTCCGGTTTCTTCCAGCACGGCCACACCTATATCGGCCATCCCGTAGCGACCGCTGCGGGCCTCGCCGTGGTCAAGGCGATGCTGGAGCGCGGCCTAGTGCAGCGCTGCGCTGAGATGGGAGAGAAGCTGCAGGCGGCGCTGGAGGAGCGTTTCGGCCAGCATCCCAACGTCGGCGACATCCGCGGCCGCGGCCTGTTCCGCGGGGTGGAGTTGGTGGCCGACCGCGCCACCAAGCAGCCGTTTGATCCCGCGCTAGGACTGGCCGGGCGGATCAAGAAGGCAGCCTTTCAGGCCGGGCTGATCTGCTACCCGATGGCGGGCACCCGCGACGGCCGGAACGGCGACCACATCCTGCTGGCGCCGCCCTTCATCATCACCGAGGAGCAGATCACCGAGGTGGTGGACAAGCTGGAAACCGCGATCGCCCAGTGCCTGCCGCAGGGGTGAACCTGACAGGTTCAGTGTCCTTTCGCCTGCCGCGCCAGCGGCAGGCACGCGTCCGTCCGGCCCACGGCGGGCGCGTTCCGCACCCGCCCGGGCGAACGCTCAGCGCACCGAACTGCGCCTAGGCGGTCTCCCGAAATCCGGGGCCGTCAAAACGTCTTTTCTGCCTGTCCCAGTTGCTCCAGAATGCTGGCGTAGTTCTCAACCCCTTGCGCGCCGGTCACCAGGTGGCGGCCGTTGAACACCATGGCAGGCACGCCGCGGATGCCTTGCTGCACCCAGAACGCCTCGCGCTGGCGCACGTTGTCCGCGTGCGTGCCGCTGTCCAGGGCAGCACGTGCATCGGCGCCGTCCAGGCCGAGGCTTGCGGCGGTCTCCACCAGCACCTCAGGGTCGGCGACATTTTTGCCATCGGTGAAATAGGCCTGCAGCAGCGCCTGTTTCATGGCGTGGCCCTGGCCGCGCTGTTCGGCCCATTCGATCAGCTGATGCGCCTGAAAGGTGTTGTAGATCCGCATCCCGTCAAAGAAGCGGAAGGTGAAGCCCAGGGCCTCGCCCAGTTCCGCCAGCTGCGCCCGCACCTGGGCGGACTGCTCTGCCGTGCTGCCGTATTTCGCTGCCAGATGCTCGCGCAGGTCCTCGCCTTCGGGGGCCATATCCGGGTTCAGTTCAAACGGCTGCCAGTGGATGTCCAATGCCACCCCGGCGCGGCGGGCGGCAAACGCCAGCTGGTTGTAGCCGACCGCACACCACGGGCAGACCACGTCGGAAATGATATCGACCCGCAGGGCGGGGCTGTGGGCGGTCTCTGTCATGGCGCGTGTCCTTGGATTTCCAGTGCTTCGCAGGGACATGGGGGCGCAGCGCCTGGAAAGCAACAGCTGCCCCCGGGGCCTTGCCCGGCTGCGCAATCTGCGCCAACGTGATGCGGTCCGGACAGGATGCGGTCAAAACTCCCGGTGGCGGCCTGCCTTCGGGCGGCGCCGCTTCCGCAGCTTGACCCGTAAGAAAGAGACCGCAATGTCCCGCATAGACACGCTGCTTTCCCCCTTCCCCCGGGCCAGCCTGCTGTCACAGCCGACCCCGCTGGAGCGGCTGAACCGCCTGTCGCAGGAGCTGGGCCTCGACCTCTGGATCAAGCGCGATGACCTCACGGGCCTCAGCTTTGGCGGCAACAAGACCCGGCAGCTGGAGTTCTATATCGGCGCTGCGCGGGCGGCCCGGGCAGACACCATCCTGATCACCGGCGCGGTGCAGTCGAACTTTACCCGCACCGCCGCCGCGGCGGCCGCGAAATACGGGATGCAGGCGGTGCTGCAGCGGGAGGAGCGGGTGCCCGGAATGGACCCGCTCTACCACCGTTCGGGCAATGTCTTCCTGGCGGATATACTGGGCGCGGATATCATGAGTTATCCGGAAGGTGAGGACGAAGCCGGCGCGGATGCCGCATTGGAAGCGCGGGCAGAGCAGCTGCGCGCGGCAGGCCGCACTCCTTACATCATCCCGCTGGGGCTTGGCCATCCGCCGCTGGGCGCGCTGGGCTATGTTCGGGGCGGGGCAGAGCTGGCGGCGCAAATTGGCGGTTTTGATGCCGCGGTGGTGCCCTCGGGGAGCGGGGCCACCCATGGCGGGTTCCTGACCGGAGTGCGCCTGGCCGGCATTACCGCGCCGGTCTATGGTATCTGCGTGCGCCGCGATGCCCGGCAGCAAAAGGCGCGGTTGGAGCAGGTGACTGCAGAGCTGGCCAGGCTGATGAACATTCCGCGGCCGTTTTCCGGCGGCGGGATCCTCACCTGGGACGGCGCCTTGGCACCCGGTTACGGCCGCGCAGGCGGCACGGCGCGCGCCGCGCTCCAGCGCATGGCCGCGGCTGAGGGGATCCTGCTGGACCCGGTTTATTCCGCCAAGACCTTTGCCGGGCTGCTGGGGCTGCTGGAACAGGGCATCATCCGCAAGGGGCAGAAAGTGCTGCTGCTGCACACCGGCGGGCTGCCCGCGCTGTTTGCCTATCAGACCGCGCTCGGCTTCGGCAGCGGCGCAGGCGCGCCATGATCCTCTGCTGCGGCGAAGCGCTGATCGACATGATCCCCGGCGAGACCGCAACGGGGCAGGCGGCATATGTCCCGCATGGCGGCGGCGCTTCGTTCAATACCGCGCTGGCGCTTGGCCGCCTCGGCGTGCGGGCAGGGCTGTTCACCGGGCTGTCCACGGATGTGTTCGGGCAGCAGCTGGCGCAGGCGCTGGCGGCGGCTGGTGTGGATACCTCGCTGGCGGTCACCAGCCCCAGGCCTTGCACCCTGGCCTTTGTCCACCTGACGGATGGGGACGCCAGTTACAGTTTTTTTGACACCGGTTCCGCCGGCTCGTCGCTGACCCCGCAGGCGCTGCCGGATTTACCGGACAGCGTGAGCGCACTGCTGCTTGGCGGCATCAGCCTGTGCAACCCGCCGGCGGCGGATGCCTATCTGGCGCTGGCGCAGCGCGAGGCTGGCCGCCGGCCTGTGATGCTGGATCCGAACGTGCGGGCCGGGTTTTCACGGGATGAGGCCGCCTACCGCGCGCGGCTGGAGAAAATGGTGGCTCTGGCGGATATCGTGAAGGTGTCTGAGGAGGACCTTTCCTGGCTTTGTCCCCGCGGGGACACGCGCACCAAACTGAGCGGCCTGTTCGCAGCCGGGCCGAAACTGATACTGCTGACCCGCGGCCGGGAAGGGGCAGAGGCCTATCTGCCGGACGGGCAGGTTGTGACCGCCGCGGCGGTGCCTGTCACTGTTGCCGACACGGTCGGGGCGGGCGACACCTTCAACGCGGGCTTCCTGGCGATGGCGCAGGAGCGAGGGGTGCTGAAGGCGGCGGCCTCCGGGGAAATTGCCGAACCGGATTTGAAGGCCTGCTTGCGGTTTGCCGTGAGGGCGGCGGCTGTGTCGGTTTCGCGCGCCGGTGCAAACCCGCCGTGGCGCGCGGAAGTGCCAGAGTGATTTTGCGCTGGCTTAACTTTTGCCCAGCCTGCTGGCGTCGCGTGCCAGAGCCTCGATGGCGCCCCAGTCGCCGGCCTTGACCAGATCGGCGGGGGCCACCCAGCTGCCGCCGGCGCAGACCACATTGGGCAGGCTCAGGTAGCTTTCGGCATTGGCCGGGCTAATGCCGCCGGTGGGGCAGAAGGAGATCTGCGGCAGCGGCGCGCCGATGGCTTTCAGCGCCGGGGCACCACCCGAGGCCTCAGCCGGGAAGAACTTGAGCATCCCGTAGCCGCGGGCCAAGAGCCGCATCGCCTCGGTTGCGGTGGCCGCGCCGGGCAGGAGCGGCAGGCCGATCGCTTCGCAGGCGTCGAGCAGGGCGTCGGTCGCGCCAGGGGAGACGCCGAACTGGGCGCCGGCCGCCTTGGCGGCTTCGGCATCCTTGGGGGTGATCAGCGTGCCGGCCCCGACCACGCCGCCCTTCACCTGCGCCATCTCCCGGATCGCGTCCAGCGCGGCGCCGGTGCGCAAGGTGACTTCCAGGGCGGGCAGGCCGCCCGCAACCAGGGCCTGGGCCAACGGGCGGGCACAGGCCGCATCCTCCACCACCAGCACCGGCATCACCGGCGCCAGGGCGCAAATCTCGCAGGTGCGCAGGCTGGCGTCCTGTGGGGTTATCCGCATGGTTTACACTCCAAACACGCTGGCGCCTTCGTCGGCCGAAGCGACCGAGCGGCGGAACAGGGAAAACAGCTCACGCCCGGTGCCGTTCTGATGGGCGCTGAGGTCGGCGGTGGCGGGCTCGCGCTCCAGCGCGCCTTCGGTGAGGACTTCCAATGTGCCCTTGGCTGCATCCAGCCGCAGCAGGTCGCCGTCCTGGATCCGGGAAATCGGCCCGCCGTCCAGGGCCTCAGGCACCACGTGGATCGCTGCCGGCACCTTGCCGGAAGCGCCCGACATCCGGCCATCCGTGACCAGCGCCACCTTCTGGCCGCGGCCCTGCATGATGCCGAGGAAGGGGGTGAGGCTGTGCAGTTCCGGCATGCCGTTTGCCTTGGGGCCCTGGAACCGCACCACCACGATCACGTCGCCAGTCAGCTCGCCCGCCTTGAAGGCGGCCTTGGCCTCCTCCTGGTCGTGGAAGACGCGCGCGGGGGCTTGGACCACGTGGTGCTCCTTTGCCACCGCCGAGACCTTGATGACCGCGGTGCCCAGGTTGCCGGCCAGCCGCTTCAGCCCGCCGGATTTCTGGAACGGCGCATCCGCCGGGCGCAGAACCGCGTCGTTCAGGCTCTGCCCCGGGCCTGGGCGGAACGTGAGGCCGTCCTCCGTCAGGAAGGGTTCCTGCGTGTAATGTTCCAGCCCGTCGCCCGCGACCGTTCTGGTGTCCGGGTGCAGAAGGCCTGTTTTCAGCAGCTCGCCGATCATGTAGCCAAGCCCGCCGGCCGCGTGGAAATGGTTCACGTCGGCCAGCCCGTTGGGATAGACCCGGGCCAGGAGAGGCACCGCGTCCGAAAGCTCTGCAAAGTCCTGCCAGTCGAGCAGGATGCCGCCCGCCCGCGCCATGGCAATCAGGTGGATCAGCAGATTGGTCGAGCCGCCGGTGGCCATCAGCCCGACAATGCCGTTGGCATAGGCTTTCTCGTCCAGCACATCGCAGACCGGGGTGTAAGTGTTGCCAAGGGCGCTGAGCGACAGGGCGCGCTTGGCGCCTGCCACCGTCAGCGCCTCGCGCAGCGGCGTGCCGGGGTTCACGAAGGACGATCCGGGCAGATGCAGCCCCATGAACTCCATCAGCATCTGGTTGGTGTTGGCGGTGCCGTAGAAGGTGCAGGTGCCGGGGCCGTGGTAGGCGGCCATCTCGGCCTTCAGCAGCTCCTCGCGGCCGATCTCGCCAGCGGCGAATTTCTGGCGGATATGCGCCTTTTCGTCATTGGCCAGGCCGCTGGTCATGGGACCCGCGGGCAGGAACACCGCCGGGACATGGCCGAACGCCTGGGCGCCGATCACCAGCCCCGGCACGATCTTGTCGCAGACGCCGAGAAACACCGCGGCGTCAAAGACGTTGTGGCTGAGCGCGACGCCGGTGGCCATGGCGATGGTGTCGCGGGAAAACAGGCTGAGCTCCATCCCGGCCTCGCCCTGGGTGACACCGTCGCACATCGCGGGCACCCCGCCCGCCACCTGCGCGGTGCCGCCGGCCTGGCGCACCGTATCGCGGATCAAGGCTGGGTAGGTCTCAAACGGCTGATGCGCCGACAGCATGTCGTTGTAGGCCGTGATAATTCCCAGATGCCCCTTGGAGGCCTCTGCCAGTGTCTGCTGGTCCGGTCCGGTGGCGGCATAGGCATGGGCCTGGCCGGAGCAGGACAGATGTGCCCGCGCGGGCCCCTTGCCACGGGCCGCGCGCATCCGCTCCAGATAGGCTGCGCGGGTGGTTTCGCTGCGGGCGATAATGCGGTCGGTGACGGCGGCCAGTGTGGGGTTCAAGCTCATGTGGGGCCTTTGTAGCAAACTGCGGGGGCAAAGGGGAGGGCGGCTGTCTCAGGTTCCGATACTGCGCCAGCGGCGGCCGTCGCGGTGGATCAGCAAAAGCGAGTCATCGGGTCCGGCGCTGCCGCTGTCATAGGGCTGCGGGGCTTCGCCGGTGTCTTGCCACCCGGCGATGATCGGATCGGCCCAGGCCCAGGCGGCTTCGACCTCGTCGCCGCGCATGAACAGGGTCTGGTTGCCGCGGATCACATCCATGATCAGCCGCTCATAGGCGTCTTGCGGGCGGCCCGACTCCGGCAGCTCATCCGCGAAGGTCATGTCCAGGTTGGCGCCGGTCAGCCGCATGCCGCCGGGGCCGGGGTCCTTTATGGTGGTCTTCAGCGTGATGCCCTCATCCGGCTGCAGCCGGATCACCAGCACGTTGCCGTGGATCGGGCCGGAGCCTTCGAAGATGTTGTGCGGCGGGTCGCGGAAATAGACCGCAATCTCGCTCACCCGCTCGCGCAGGCGCTTGCCGGTGCGCAGGTAGAAGGGGGTGCCGGCCCACCGCCAGTTCGCCACCTCGACCTTCAGCGCAATATAGCTTTCGGTGCGGCTGGCGGGGTTGCCCGCGTGATCGCGGTAGCCGTCCCCGTTTTTGCCGCGGTACTGGCCGCGGGCGATGCTGGCCTGCGCCACCGGGCGCAGCGCTTCGATCACCTTGACCTTCTCGTCGCGCACCGCGTTGGGGGCAAAATGGGCGGGCGGCTCCATCGCGGTCAGGCACAGAAGCTGCATCAGGTGGTTCTGCACCATGTCCCGCATGGCGCCGGACTTGTCGTAATATTCCTCGCGCCCTTCGATGCCGATGCTCTCGGCCACGGTGATCTGCACGTGGTCGATATGAGAGGAGTTCCAGAGGGGTTCGAACAGCGAATTGGCAAAGCGCAGCGCCATCAGGTTCTGCACTGTTTCCTTGCCCAGATAGTGGTCGATCCGGTAGATCTGCTGTTCCTCGAAGTGCTCCCGCAGCGCCGCGTTCAGCCCCCGGGCCGAGGCGAGGTCATGGCCGAACGGTTTTTCCAGCACGATGCGGCTTTCGGGCGTGGCGATGCCGGTCTCGCTGAGGCGGCGGGCGATATCGGGAAACAGGGCCGGCCCCACCGACAGGTAGAAGGCGCGGATCGCATCCTCGCGCAGTTTCCCGTGAATCGCATCCCAGCCGGTCTCGCCGCGGGCATCCACCGCGACATAGTCCAGAAGCGCGGTGAAGCCGGCGATTTCCTCGGCTGTGGTTTCCACGTCCTGGCCGAACTCGCGGATCGCATCGGCGGTCTGGCTGCGGAACGCTTCTGCGGTGAGGTCGCTGCGCGAGCTGCCGATGATCCGGCAGTTGCTATCGAACTGGCCGATCTGAAAGCGGTGAAACAGGGCCGGCAGGATCTTGCGGCGGGCCAGGTCCCCGGTCGCGCCAAACAGCACGAGGTCAAAGGGCTGGACGGGAATGACGCGGGAAACCATTGATTTTACATCGCTGTTCCATTGAGGCCAAGAATTGAACCCGGGGCCGGGTCATTGTGCCGCCTGAGGCGGGGCAATTCAATCGCCTCAGCTGGCATGTGGCCGGTTAAAGTTGAGTTATCGCTAACATAATGTTGTGGCCGGGGCCATCGGGAATTTTGCCCAGGTGTATCGCCGGGTGAATTGCTGCATGTGTTATGAGCCTTGGGGCGCGGAAAACACGTGATTTCCGGCTTTCGGCCTGCAGGGTGTCTCGCTGGCCCGGGATTTGATCAAATCTTGCAGCAGGGCGGCGCAGCGGCTAAGCATGGCGGCAAAGAGCACGGCACCAACAGGGAGGAGTGCCCATGACCCCGCTTGCAGGCCTTAAGGTGGTTGAACTGGCGCGTATTCTGGCCGGGCCCTGGATCGGCCAGGCGCTGGCGGATCTCGGCGCCGAAGTGGTCAAGGTGGAGAGCCCGGACGGCGACGATACCCGCAAATGGGGCCCGCCCTTCATTGAACGCGACGGCGACACGTCAGCTGCTTATTACTATGCCGCCAACCGCGGCAAGGATTGTGTGACGGCCGACTTTCGCACTGAAGAAGGCAAGCAGGCGGTTCTTGGACTGATCCAGGATGCCGACATCCTGATTGAGAACTTCAAGGTCGGCGGGCTGAAGAAATACGGGCTGGATTATAACAGCCTCAGCAAAATCAATCCCCGGCTGATCTATTGCTCCGTGACCGGCTTTGGCCAGGACGGTCCTTATGCCAAGCGGGCGGGGTATGACTTTCTTCTGCAGGGCATGTCGGGACTGATGTCGATCACCGGCGCGCAGGACGGCCAGCCGCAAAAGGTCGGTGTGGCAATCACCGATATCGTCACCGGGCTTTATGGCACGATCGGCATTCTGGCGGCGGTGGAGCAGCGCCACCGGACAGGGCGCGGCCAGCATCTGGACATGTCGCTGCTGGATTGCGCCACGGCCCTGCTGGCGAACCAGGCGATGAATTATCTGGCGACCGGCGAAAGCCCCACCCGGCTGGGCAACGATCACCCGAACATCGCGCCTTATCAGGTGATGGCGGTGCAGGA
This sequence comes from Leisingera aquaemixtae, assembly GCF_006740765.1. GTDB lineage: Bacteria > Pseudomonadota > Alphaproteobacteria > Rhodobacterales > Rhodobacteraceae > Leisingera > Leisingera aquaemixtae. Next base: position 2,712,645 of record NZ_CP041159.1, on the reverse strand, counting down.
TGGCCATGTGATCCTGGCAGTGGGCAATGACGGGCAGTTCCAGCGGCTTTGCGGCGTGCTGCGTCTGGCGGAGGCCAAGGCGGATGCGCGTTTCCAGACCAATCAGCTGCGGGTCGCCAACCGCAAGGCGCTGACGGCGATTCTGGAGGAGGTGCTGGCTAAGTGGACGCAAGCGGATCTGCTGGCGGCGCTGGAGGCGGCGACGGTGCCTGCAGGACCGATCAACACCATTGGCCAGGCGTTCGAGGATCCGCAGATCAAGCACCGGGGGATGCAGATCGCACCGGAAGGGGTGCCGGGGGTGCGCGGTCCGTGGAAATTCTCGGACGCGGAACTGGCCCTGGATAAATCGGCGCCGAAACTGCCGGAGTAACCGTGCCGGTGCCGTTTGCCGGGATAAACCGGCTCCGCCCGGCTGTTCCGTTCGGGTGCGGCCGGATCGGGCAGGAAAACGCAAAAAATCAGCGGCGTTCCCAGGCTGGCCGTCTCGATTCGGGTCTAAACCGCGTCAGTTCGCTTACATCCGCTTACAAATGCTCCCTTTCCTTCGGCGGCTGATCTGGAGAGTTTGCTTAAGTGGCAGATGCCAAACCAACGACAGGAATATCCCCATGCCCGGCGCTTACCGCATCATTGAGAACACTTGGATCCCTCTGCCGGATGGCCGCAGGCTGTCGGCGCGGATCTGGATGCCAGAGGGCGCGGGGCCGTTTCCGGCGATTCTGGAGTATCTGCCCTACCGCAAGCGCGACGGCACCGCGCCCCGGGACGAGACCACGCACACGGTTTTTGCCGCCGAAGGATATGCCTGCATCCGGGTGGATATTGCAGGCACCGGTGACAGCGAAGGGGTGTTTGACGATGAATATTCCGAACAGGAGCTGAGCGACGGCGAGGCGGTGCTGGCCTGGATCGCGGCGCAGGACTGGTGCGGCGGCAATATCGGCATGATCGGCATCAGCTGGGGCGGCTTCAACGGTCTGCAGCTGGCCTTCCGCCGTCCGGAGGCATTGAAGGCAGTGGTGTCGGTGGCCTCGACCGTGGACCGCTACGCCGACGACATCCATTATATGGGCGGTTGCCTGCTGAGCGATAACGCCAATTGGGGCAGCCAGATGTTTGCCTACCAGTCGCGGCCCGCGGATCCTGAGCTTCGGGCGGACTGGCGCGAAGACTGGATCAAGCGGATCGAGGGGATGCCGTTCATGGCTGCGGAGTGGCTGCGGCACCAGACACGGGGGGATTTCTGGAAGCACGGGTCGGTTTGCGAGGACTGGACGGCGATCCAGGCGCCGGTCCTGGCGATCACCGGCTGGGCCGATGCCTACGTGAATGCGCCGCCGGCGCTGGCAGCCAATCTGACCGTGCCCGCCAAAGCCATGATCGGCCCGTGGGAGCACCGCTATGCCCATATCGCCAAGCTGGACCCGGCGGATTTTCACGGCGAGGTGCTGCGCTGGTTCGGCAGGTGGCTGAAGGGCGAGGAGACAGGCGCCGAAGACCTGCCGGACTACCGCGTTTTTATGCAGGAGCACTTCAACCCAACCATGCAGAACAAGCCGCGCCAGGGCCGCTGGGTGGCGGAGGCTGAATGGCCCTCGCCGAATGTGCGGGACCGGGTGATGCATCTGGGGCAGGGCGTGCTGGCGGATCAGCCGGGCAGTGGTGTCACCGTGGTCAGCAATCCCGCGACGGTCGGGCAGGCGTCCGGCTATTTCTGCCCGGGGATGCGGTTTGACAATGAACTGGCGGGCGATCAGGCGGTTGACGATGCGCTGTCGGCCTGTTTCGACGCTGCCCCGCTGGCAGAGCCGCTGGAACTGCTGGGCAGGCCGCGGGTCAAGGTGGCGTTCAGCGCCGACAAGCCGGTGGCGCAGCTGGTGGCGCGGCTGTGCGATGTGTCGCCGGAAGGCGTGTCGCAGCGGATCACCTACCGCCCCTTGAACCTCACCTGCCGCAACGGATTCGAGGTGCCGCAAAAGCTGGTGCCGGGGCAGCGCTATGAGGCGGAGATCGAGCTGAATGAATGTGCGCACCGCCTGAAACCGGGGCATGTGCTGCGGCTGGCGCTGTCGGCGTCCTACTGGCCGGTTGTCTGGCCCGCGCCGGAGGCGGCGGAGGTGACTCTGCATTTGGAGGAGTGCGCCCTGATCCTGCCGGAACGCAAGGCGGAACAGGAGATCGAGCCGCAAAATCCCGGCGCGCCGCGGGAGTATCCGGTGCTGCAGGCGGAGCAGCTGCGCGCGCCTGGCGGCAGCTCGAAAACCTGGACGCGGGAGGACGGCGCGCTGGTGCTGGATACATTTGACGATTACGGCAAGGCGGTGGACCCCTATCACGGCATCTGCGCGGGCAGCCATGTGGCCATGCATTATGAGGTGCATCCGGATGATCCGGCTACGGCGGGTTTTACCAGTGACTGGACTTTTGAGTTTGAACGCGGCGGCTGGCAGGTCGCGATTGAGACCAGGAACAAAGCGACCTGCGACCGGGAGAATTTCTATCTCCGGCGCGAGGTGACCGCTTACGAGGGCGCAGGCCGGGATGTGGTGGTGACCAAGGAGTGGCAGGAAACGATTCCCCGCGGCGTGCTGTAAACCGGGGCGGGATGCGGGCGGATTTTCGGCAATTCGTCCGCATTTGCCCCGGTTTTGCCACAGTGCGTTACCGAAAGCACACAGGCCCTTAACCATTTAATTGCAAATTCAGCTCTTAGCGTCCCGCCGTTGCCCTGCCTGCGCCGGATCGGCCAGTATCGCGGTTAACGAGCGGTTAACAAACAGATTTGAGGGCGAAAAGGTGCAGCTTTCCGTTGTTGTGCCCTGCTACAATGAAGAAGAGTCGGTTCCCCTGCTGGTGGAACGGCTGGTGCAGGCAATAGAACCATGGGCGCAGGACGCCGAGATCATCCTGGCGGATGACGGCTCCAGCGACGGCACCTGGGCGGCGATCGAGGCGGCCCATGCCAGGCACCCGGTGGTGCGGGGCATACGGCTGTCGGCCAACCGCGGGCACCAGGTAGCGCTGACCGCGGGGCTGGAGTCTGCGCGCGGCGCGCGGATCTTTATGCTGGACGCCGACCTGCAGGATCCGCCGGAGATCCTGCCCGACATGATGATGATGATGGACCGCGGTTATGACGTGGTCTATGGGCGCCGGGCCGAACGGCAGGGGGAAACCCTGTTCAAGAAGGCTACCGCCTTTTTGTTCTACCGATTCCTGAACACGCTGTCGGATGTGGACATCCCCAAAGATACCGGCGATTTCCGTCTGGTCAGCCGCCGCGCGCTGGATGCGGTGCTGGCGATGCCGGAGCGGGCGCGGTTCATCCGCGGCATGTTTGCCTGGGCGGGGTTCAAACAGATCGGGCTGGAGTATGTGCGCGATGCACGGGTTGCGGGCGAAACGAAATATCCGTTCCGGGCGATGCTGCGCTTTGCCACCGACGCGCTGACCGGCTTTTCCACCAAACCGCTGAAGATGGCGACACGGCTGGCGTTCCTGAGCCTTTACGTGACCTTCCTGATGGCGGTTTACGTGTTCCTGTCGCTTATCCTTTACAACACCGCGCCCGGCTGGGCGTCGATGCTGCTGGCGCTGTCCTTCTTCTCGGGGATCCAGCTGCTGACGCTGGGGATTATGGGGGAGTATATCGGACGGCTTTATATGGAGAGCAAGCAGCGCCCTATGTACTTCCTGTCGGAGGAAACCGGCGAAGGCGCCCCCGCTGAGCCGGTGAAGATCGAACCCGCACCGCTGCGCAAGGAAGCGTCGTGAGCATGGCGGACACCGGGCAGATCCTGCGCTTCTCCATCGTCGGCGCGACGGTCGCGGGGCTGTATGTGCTGGCCTATACCGCGCTGCTGGCCGCGGGGATGGAGCAGGCTGCAGCCAATGCCCTGGCCTTTGCTGGGGCGGTTGCGGTGCAATACGTGCTGCAAACCTGGTGGACCTTCCGCCGCCCGCTGGGCCTGCCGGATCAGATGGCGCGGTTTGCCTGCACCATTGCTGCCGGTTTTGCTGTCTCGGCGCTGATCACCGGTTTCATCGGCCCGGCGCTGGGCTGGGCGGACTGGCTGTCCGCCGCCGCCGTCACGGTGATCCTGCCGGTTCAGAATTTCATCATCTTCCGCCTCTGGGTGTATGCCGCGGCTGGCTGAGTAAAGTTCGGAGCAATCATGTCCCATATCTATTCCAACGAGTTTTACGACTATATCGACCAGGGCGCGCGCTCCTCGGCGCAGGCGATGATTTCGGTGGTGCAGCCGCATCTGCAGGCGGGCAGCGTGCTGGACCTGGGCAGCGGCCGCGGCGTGTGGCTGAGCGAGTGGATCAAGGCCGGTGTGACAGATGTGGCTGGCGTTGACGGCGATTATGTCGACCGCGACCGGCTGGCGATCCCGCGCCAGCAGTTTCATGCCGCTGACCTGACCAAACCTTTTGACCTGGGCCGCAAGTTCGACCTGGCGCAGAGCCTGGAGGTGGGGGAGCACCTGCCCGAGGCGGCCTCGGAGAAGCTGGTCGAGAGCCTGACCCGCCATGCCGACAGGGTGCTGTTCTCGGCCGCGGTGCCGGGGCAGGGCGGCGAATTTCACATCAACGAAAAGCCGCTGTCCTTCTGGCAGGAGATGTTTGCGGCGCGCGGGTTCACCGCCTTTGACTTCGCCCGCCCCAGGTTGAAGCACATGCAGGGCGTCGAGCCGTGGTACCGCTACAACACCGTGCTTTATACCAATGCCGCGGGCCGGGAAGGGCTGCCGCAAGAGGTGCTGGCAACGGAAATCCCGGCCGGGCAGAAGGTGCCGCTGGCGGGCAGTCTGGGCTGGCGGATGCGGCGCGGCATTGTCTCGCTGATGCCGCAGCCGATGGTAACCAGAATCGCTCAGGGCCGCGCCGCTGTGCTGGCCCGCCGCGCCCGCCGCCTGCAGGAGGCCGCGGGATGACACTGGCCTCAGCCGGCAGCGGCGTCGCGCCGCGGCGCGCCCTGCCGCAGCTGCCGGTCACGGTGGCAGCGGTCTTTGCGATGCTGCTGCTGACCGCGCTGTTCCAGCTGCCGGATCCGATGATCCGGCATGATGACTACCCTGCGCTGCTGGCAGATCCGTCGCTGTTCTACTCAAAGACCCTGACGGAGGGGCGCTGGGTCAACTACCTGTGGCACCTGCGCGGTTTTGTGACGCCGGCCTGGCTGAATTTCCTGGCCTATCAATTCCTGTGGGCCGTCTACCTTGGCTGCCTGGTGCACAATGCCTTTGGCCGGGAAGCAGAGATCTGGCAGCGGGTGATGGTGGCGCTGATTGCGGGTCTCGGCCTGCCTTGGGTGCTGATCTCATTGTGGTTCAACACGCTGATCCCCGGGCTGGCCATTGTCGCGCTTTATGCCTGGCTGGCCACACGGCTGAGCGAGCGGGCCTGCCGCTGGCTGATGCTGGTGTTTGTGCCGGTTTCGCTGATGGCCTACACCACCTATCCGTTCCTGATCCTGGGGCTGAGCCTGACCCGCGCGGGCGTCGCGCGCTCTGCCAGGGATCTGGCGGGGCTGCTGGCGCTGTTCATTGCCAGTTTCGCGCTGGGCATGCTGGCAATCTACTCGCTGAACTATGCGGTGCATGGGGTGTTCGGCGTGCCGATGGCGGAATGGCGAAACCCCAGTCCGGCCCGGGATCTGGCGTCGGCGCTGGAAAACTCCAAACTGGCCTGGCAGTTCCTGGTCAGCCTGGCGCAGAAGGGGGCCTATAACAACACGGTTCTGGTGCTGTTGCAGTGGGGCTTGCTGGCCTGCGCGGTCTGGGCTGTGCTGCGGCAGGACAAATGGCGGGCGATCTACCTGCTGTCCGGGGCAGTTCTGGGGCTGGCGCTGATTTGCCTGCAGGTGATCCGCAGCGGTATCGACATGCCAGTGCGCTCCGGCGGGTTCCTCTGGATTTTCGGGGCTGTGTTCATCGGGCTGTTCGTCTTGACGCTGCGCGACAGCGGGCGGCCGCGGCTGAGCCGGAACCTGCTGTTTGCCGTGACCGCGGTCCATGTGATCTTTGGCGGGCTGACCTACCGGGTTCTGACTGAATGGCACAGGGTAAGCCGGGCAATGGCAGCGGAGCTGGCTGAAGGGCAGGGTCCGGTGTATGTCACCGGCACCTATCTGTCGCTGGAGGCGGCCCGCAAATCGGATCTGCAAAAGGACCATTCGGTGGCGTTCCGCCTGCACCATCTGACCGGGCGCGAGATCGTGATGTGCGAAAGCCGTCCCGAGGATTGCGCGCAGCTGCCGGAGGAACTGCGCGCCGGTTTACAGGGCCGGACAGGGTTCGAGGTGCGCCAGATTGACGGCGGTTCAGTGCTGATGCTGTCGCCCGAGGCGCTGCGGCAGGACAAGCTTGAAGCGGCCCGTCAGCTGCGTCAGGCGGATTAGCGAAACAGATCGGGCAGGCAGGTGAGGGCCTGCCAGCCGCAGCTTGCCTGCCCCGGGAAATCAGAAGTCGAGGCCCAGATCGAGGGTGCGCGCGGAATGGGTAAGCGCACCGGAGGAGATGTAGTCGACCCCGGTTGCCGCGACTTCGGCAATGCGCTCCAGCCGCATGTTGCCGGAGGCCTCGGTCACCGCATGGCCGCTGGCCATCTCGACTGCTTTGGCCAGCGTGGGGGTGTCCATGTTGTCGAGCAGAACCACATCGGCGCCGCCGGTGGCGATGACCTCGGCCAGCTGGTCCAGGGTATCGACCTCAATCTCCACCTTCATCATATGGCTGACGCCGGCCTTGGCAGCGTCGAGCACGGCCTTGATCCCGCCCGCAGCGGCGATGTGGTTGTCCTTGATCAGGATCGCGTCCGACAGGCCGAAGCGGTGGTTGTAGCCGCCGCCGTGCAACACCGCCTGTTTCTCGGCAATGCGCAGGCCCGGGGTGGTCTTACGGGTGCAGGTGATGCGGGTGGCGGTGCCCTTGGTTTGCGCGGCAAAGGCCGCGGTCTGGGTGGCGATTCCGGTCAGCCGGCCGGCAAAGTTCAGTGCCACCCGCTCCCCAGACAGGATCGAGGCGGCGGAGCCTTCGATGGTCATCAAGGTGTCGCCCTTCTTGCAAGGGCTGCCGTCGGGCAGGAGGGTGTCCACCTTCAGCCCGGCATCGACCAGATGAAAGGCGATGCGGGCGATTTGCATTCCCGACACCACGCCGTCCTCGCGGGCATTCAGCCGGGCGGAGTAGGTCGCGGACGCCGGGATCACCGCGCGGGTGGTAATGTCGCCGTTCTGGCCCAGGTCTTCCATCAGGGCGGCGCGCACCATCGGTTCCAGGATCAGGTCGGGCAGGGTGGCGAAGTGGGTGCTCATGTCAGTTCCTTCACGGCCTCGGCGCGGATGGCCAGGGCCTCATCCAGGGTGATGCGGGTGCGGTGGGCCTGCGCGGGGTCTGCCTTGGGGAAGTCGTCGCGGAAATGGCCGCCGCGGCTCTCTTCGCGCCTCAGCGCGGCGGCAGCGATCAGCGTGGCGGTGGCGCACATGTTGAGGAAGTTTTCGTCTGCCGCCTGTTCGGCCTCAAGCCGGGCAATGGCGGCCAGCGCCTTTTTCAGGCCGGCGCCAGTACGGCGCACCCCGGCGTGGGCGGTCATGGTCTGCCGCAGGGTTTCCAGCGCAGCCTGATCCATTTCCTGTCCGCCTTCCGGGAAACTGAGGCGGACGTCTTCTGCGTCTGGCGGGCTGTCCAAAGAGGCCATGTCCTGGGCCGCGTTGCGGGCATAGACCAGCGCCTCCAGCAAACCGTTGGAGGCGAGCCGGTTGGCGCCATGCAGGCCGGTGGAGGAGGCCTCGCCGCAGACCCAGAGGCGTTTCAGGCTGGTCCGGCCCTTCATGTCCGCCTCGACTCCGCCCATGTGGTAGTGGGCGGCGACGGCAACGGGGATCGGCTCCTGCACCGGGTCGATGCCCGCACGGGCGCAGGTTTCCGCCACGGTGGGGAAGCGGGTCAGCACCTCGGGCCCCAGCGCGGCGCGGGTGTCGAGCATCGGCCGGCGGCCAGCCTGGGTTTCGGCAAAGATGGCGCGGGCAACGATGTCGCGCGGTGCAAGCTCTGCATCCGGGTGCGCGGCCAGCATGAAGCGCTCGCCATTCGCATTGATCAGCACCGCGCCTTCGCCGCGCAGGGCCTCGGTGGCGAGCGGCGCCGGGTCCTCGCCGATGTCAAAGGCGGTGGGATGGAATTGCACGAATTCCGGATCGGCGATGCGGGCGCCGGCGCGCGCGGCAAAGCCGATCACCTGGCCGCGGATGCGGGGCGGGTTGGTGGTGTGGGCATAAAGCCCGCCGGAGCCGCCGCCCGCCAGCAGCACGCCGGGTGCCTTGATCAGCACCGGGGCGGAGGGCACGTCGGCGCGGGTGATCCAGATGCCGGTAACGCTGCTGCCCTCGGTTTCCAGCCGCACGGCCTGGGTGTCTTCCAGAACCTGCACGGAGGGCGCAGCGCGGACTGCGGCAATCAGCGTCCGCATGATCTGATCGCCGGCCTGATCCCCCTTGACCCGCACCACGCGGGCGGCGGAATGGGCGGCTTCGCGGCTCATCACGTAATTGCCGTCCGCGTCGCGGTCGAAGGGCGTGCCAAGCTCGGTCAGGTCGACGATATGCTCGCGGGCCACGCGGGTGACCATGGCGGCGACCTCCGGGTCGACGGTGCCTGCGCCGGCCTGCAGGGTATCTGCGGCGTGCGCCTCTGGCGTGTCATGGCTGGCCATGGCCGCCGCGACGCCGCCCTGCGCCCAGGCCGAGCTTGCGCCTTCACCCAGGGGTTCGGGGGAGATGACCAGAACCGGCCTGGGGGCCAGTTCCAACGCAGCGTACAGCGCGCCAAGGCCTGCGCCGGCAATGACAATGCGGCCGGTTTCGACCACGGATCAGATGCCCAGTTTCTGCGAAAGGTCGATCATCCGCTGCACTGCGACACGGGCCTTTGCTGCCACCTCGGGGTCCACCTCGACCGGCTCGGTCATGGTGTGCAGCGACCACAGGACTTTCTCCAGCGTAATTTTCTTCATGTAGGGGCACATGTTGCAGGGGCCGACGAACTCCACCTCGGGCAGCTGGTCGGCGATGTTCGAGGCCATCGAGCATTCGGTGATCAGCAGAGCCTTTTCCGGCTTCTCCTCCGTCACGTATTTGACGATGCCGCTGGTCGAGCCGGAGAAGTCGGCCTCGGCCACCACATCGGGCGGACATTCCGGATGGGCGATCAGACGGGTGCCCGGGTTCCACTCGCGGAAGTCGCGCAGGTCCTTGGCGGTGTACTGCTCATGCACGATGCAGGAGCCCTCCCACCAGACGATGTTCTTTTGCGGAACCTGCTGGGCAATGTTCTGCGCCAGATACTGGTCCGGCGTCATGATGATGGTGTCTTCTTCCATTGCCGCAACGATCTGCGCGGCGTTGGAGGAGGTGCAGCAGATGTCCGACGCGGCTTTCACCTCAGCGGTGGTGTTCACATAGGTGACCACCGGCGCGCCCGGGTAGCGGCGGCGCATTTCGGCGACGCCTTCGGCGGTGATGCTTTCGGCCAGCGAGCAGCCGGCCTCCATGTCGGGGATCAGCACGGTTTTCTCCGGGCTCAGGATCTTGGAGGTTTCGGCCATGAAATGAACGCCGCATTGAACGATCACGTCAGCCTCGACCCGGGTGGCCTCAATCGCCAGCTGCAGGCTGTCGCCGACAAAGTCCGAGATGCCATGATAGATTTCCGGCGTCATGTAGTTATGCGCCAGAATCACCGCGTTGCGCTGCTTCTTCAGCTCCAGAATCGCCGCCACATAAGGCGCATGGGCGGCCCATTCGATGGGGTTCACCACGCGGTTCATACGGGCGTAGATGTCTGCCATCTGTTCGGCCAGGGCCGGGTTAGGGGCCAGATCATAGTGGGCGGCGAGCTGATCCCGCATGGATTGCAGGTCGAACATGGCGTTTCCTCAAGGTTGCGTCCAGGGTGACACTTTGGGCGGGGGTTGTTTCACGTTCAAAACGCGCACGCAAGCGCGCGTGAAGGGATTTGCGGCCAAATGCGGTGATTTGGCGCTAACAGGCGGCATGGGCCGGGGCGCCCGTGCCGGATAAACCCGCTGCAGCCGGGATCCAGTGCTAAGCCTTTGACTGTCCGGAGTGATATGGTGGTAAAACTTGCCTTTTTCCAGAGGTCTGACGTTTTTGGCTGTTCCGATGCCTCCTCCTGTGATTTTGAAATCTGCCAGAGGGTGTTAGACCCGGTCTGACCAGGCTGATGCGGAGTTGAGCGAGCGGAATGACGGATCTGTGGGCAGGACTGTGCCAGGCCTTTTGGCTGCTGGTGACGCTGGACGCGGATCTGGTGGAAATCACCCTGCGCTCCCTGCGGGTGACGCTGACCGCGCTGGCCATCGCCTGTGCCATCGCGCTGCCGCTGGCGGCCTTTCTGGCGGTGCGCCGTTTCCGGCTGCGGCGTGCCACGATTGCGGTGCTGAACGCGCTGATGGGGCTGCCGCCGGTGGTGGTGGGGCTTGTGGTCTATGTGTTCCTGTCCCGCGCCGGGCCGTTCGGTGTCTTTGGCTTGCTGTTCACCCCCACGGCGATGATCATCGCGCAGGTGATCATCGTGGTGCCGCTGGTGGCCTCGGTCGCGCATCAGTCTTTGCGGGAGCTTTGGAGCGATTACCACGATCTTCTGATCTCGATGAACGCGACCCAGTTCCAGCGCATCCAGGCGCTGCTGTGGGACGGCCGCCGCGCCTTGCTGACTGCGGCGCTGGCGGGGTTTGGCCGCGCGATCGGCGAGGTCGGGGCAATCATGGTGGTGGGCGGAAATATCGACCATGCCACCCGGGTGCTGACCACGGCGATTGCCCTGGAGACCGGCAAGGGGGAATTCGCCATGGCGCTGGGGCTTGGGTTTGTGCTGATTGCGCTGGCGATTGCGGTCAACCTGGCGATCCACTGGCTGGGCCGCACCGAAAGCGAGGGGCGCTGGTGATGCAGATGTTCCCGCTGGTGGCCCAAGGCGCCCAGGTGCGCCGCCGCGGCAAGGTGCTGGTCGGACCGGTTGACCTGACGCTTGGCGGGCGGGGAACATCCATTGTCATTGGCCCTAACGGGGCGGGCAAGACCACGCTTCTGAAGATGCTGCATGGCATTGTGCGGATGAACGGCGGCAGCCTGGACTGGGCCTGCCCACTGGAAGAGGCGCAGAAGCGGCAGGCGTTTGTGTTCCAGACACCGGTCATGATGCGCCGCACGGTGATCGACAACATCGCCTATCCCTTGCGGCTGGCCGGCATGAGCCGCCGTGAGGCGCGCGCGCGGGCAGCGGACTGGGCAGGCCGTGTCGGCCTTGGGGAGATCCTGCAGCGCCAGGCCACCATGCTGTCGGGCGGCGAGCGGCAGAAGCTCGCCCTGGCCCGCGCCTTGGTGCGCGAGCCGGAGGTTCTGTTCCTGGATGAACCCTGCGCCGCCCTGGACGGCCGCGCCACCCGCGAGATCGAAGAGATCCTGGCCCATGCCTCTGACAGCGGCACACGGCTGATCATGTCCACCCACAACATGGGGCAGGCGCGGCGGCTGGCGGATGAGGTGATCTTTGTCCTGGGCGGCCGCATTCACGAATTCAGCCCGGCGGAGGCGTTTTTTGCCGGGCCGCAAACGCCGCAGGGGCGTGCTTTTCTGAACGGAGATATTGTCGAATGAAACGTCTGATTACTGGTGCCTTTGCATCCCTGGTCTTCGCCACCGCAGCGCTGGCGGAAGAAATGAAGATGGCTGTGACCACCTCGTTCCACAATTCCGGGCTGGCAGAGATCCTGCTGCCGGAGATCAAGAAAGATCTGGGCCTGGATGTGCAGTTGCTGGTGGTTGGAACCGGCCAGGCGATCCGGCTGGGCGAGGCAGGCGACGTGGACGCGATCCTGGTGCATTCCAAGAAGGCCGAGGAGGCGTTCCTGGCGGGCGGCAACGGCACCCATCGGCGCGAGATCATGTACAACGACTTTGTCCTCATCGGTCCCAAGGGCGATGGGGCCGGCACGGCCGGCGCAGAGAACGCGGCGGCCGCGCTGCGGAAGATTGCCGGGGCAGAGGCCAATTTCGTCAGCCGCGGCGATGACAGCGGTACCCACAAGAAAGAACTGGCGCTGTGGCAGGCTGCCGGGCTGGAGCCCGATGGGTTTGGCGCGTGGTACCGGGCGGTTGGCGCGGGCATGGGGGCTGCGCTGAACACGGCAGCGGGCATGGATGCCTATATCATGTCGGACCGCGCCAGCTGGCTGAACTTTGGCAACAAGGCCGGGCTGGCGCTGCTGTTTGCCGGGGATCCGGTGCTGTTCAACCAGTACGCCTATATCCCGGTAAACCCGGAAAAGCACGGCCATGTGAAGAACGGTCTGGCGATGGAGCTGGAGGGCTGGCTGGTCTCTGACAAGGCGAAGGACCTTATTAACGGCTACCAGATCAACGGCGAGACGCTGTTTGTCTTCAACGCAGAACAGTAACGCAGCGGAGGCGCTCCCGCCCATTCCGGGCATCACAGATGCCCTGAATGGTTGGGCAAAGCACCACGCTGCGCGCGGTGCGGTCCCGTGCGGTACAGAGCTTTAGGGGAATAAGCGGTCTGAGAAGCGCTGTGCCAGCTGTGATGCGCCACCGCGCTGCGCGCCAGCGCGGCGCTGCGCCCAACTGTGAGGTGCAATTTCAATTGCGCCGGAACAGGCGGGAGCGGTCCGCTTCAGGTTTCACCGCCCACCGTCAGTGTCACACGGTCGCCGGCAAACCAGGTGCGGCCGAACTCGATCGGCGTGCCCGTTGTGTCCACGCTGACCGATGTCGTGCGCAGGATCGGGGCGCCTTCGCTGATCTGCAGGTGCAGCGCCTGGGTGGCGGTGGCGAGCTTGGCGGCGATGCGGGTTTCGCGGCGGGTGTAGTCCTCGACCCCGCAGCGTTTCAGAGCCTTGGTGATCGAGCTTTCCTCCTCCAGCGCCTCGCGCAGCCCTGGCAGCAGCCCGGCCGGAAACACGGCTTGGGCCAGGGCGATGGGCTGGCCGTCGGCCAGCGACAGCCCGTCGTAAACCAGCACCGGGTCGCCCGCCGTCAGCCGCAACGCCTCAGCCTCGCGCAGCCCGGCGGCGCGGGTTTCCAGCGTCAGCAGTCTTTTCCCCGGGATCCGTCCCTCGCGCGCCAGGTTCTGGTGGAACCGGACGCGCTTGCCAATGGGGTAGTCGGTTGGCTTGGCGGCCACGAACACCCCTGCGCCGCGGCGGGAATGCACCAGGCCCTGCGCCGCCATGTCCGCCAGCGCCCGGCGCACGGTGTGGCGGTTGACTCCGAACCGGGCTGACAGCTGCGCCTCGGCCGGCAGCTTGCCGCCGGTCTCATACCGGCCCTGGGCAATGTCATCGGTCAGGGCGATGGCGATGGATTTCCAAACCGGGGTGCGGGCCATGTCATGGAACTTTCACAAGTCTTCGATTGCGCCTGCCGGGGCGACTCGGCTAACATTTGTCTAGTTGTATAGTTGATGTAGACAACCCGGCCAAGAGGCATAGACAGATGAAAACCACATTTTCCGCAGCGGACCGCAAAGGCTGGATGAGCCTGCTGGCCACTGCTGACGAGGCCCGGCTGACTGAGCTGTGGCAGGGCTGCGGGATTGATCCCGTTTGTGAATGGCTGCGCCCGCCCGAGGCTGGCGGGGTCATGGTGCGGGGCCGCATGGGCGGGACCGGTGCGCCCTTCAATCTGGGAGAAATGACCGTTACCCGCTGTGCGGTGTCGCTGGACGACGGCACCGTCGGTCACGGGTATGTGCAGGGGCGCAGCAAGGCCAAGGCGGCAATGGCCGCCAAGATTGATGCGCTGATGCAGACCAGTGCGGCGGCGGGCGTGCGCAAGGCAGTGCTGGAGCCGCTGGCAGAAGAGCGGCAGGCGAAAAAGAACGCCCGAGCCGCCAAGGCGGCGGCGACCAAGGTCGAGTTTTTCACCATGGTGCGGGGAGAGGACTGATGAGCCTGGAAACCCCGAATGCCGTTTATGCGGGCGGCTTCAGCAATCCCCCGGTGGCTGCGGCACATGCCTTCCGCGCCGCGATGAACGCCATGGCCCGGCCCGGCCAGGTCCAGGACATCACCGGAGCGGCACCGCCGGACGGGATCTCAGCCGCGGCGGGCAGCCTGCTGCTGACGCTGTGCGATCCGGAAACCGGTGTTTATCTGGCGCCGGGCACGGACAGCGGTGCCTTGCGCGGCTGGCTGGCGTTTCACACGGGCGCGCCGGTTGTCCCGGCGGAGCAGGCGGATTTCGCGCTTGGCAGCTGGGAGGCGCTGATGCCGTTGGACCGCTTCCGCATCGGCACCCCTGAATATCCAGACCGCTCGGCCACTTTGATTGTCGAAACGCCCGGTTTCGCTGCCCCCAACGCGGTGCTGAGCGGCCCCGGCATCAAAGACACAGCCCGGATGCAGCTGCCGGAACTAACTGCGTTCCAGAACAATGCCGCTCTCTACCCGCTGGGAGTGGACTTCTTCTTCACCTCGGGGTCGCAGGTGGCTGCGCTGCCCCGGTCCACCGGCATCACCAGGGAGGCATGAGCCCATGTATGTTGCTGTCAAAGGCGGCGAACGCGCCATTGAGAACGCCCATGCCTGGCTGGCAGAGGAGCGCCGCGGCGATACCAGTGTTGCGGAGCTGAGCCTGCCCCAGATCCGCGAACAGCTGAGCCTGGCGGTGAACCGGGTGATGGCCGAAGGGTCTTTGTACGACCCGGAACTGGCGGCGCTGGCGATCAAGCAGTCCCGCGGCGATCTGATCGAGGCCATCTTCCTGATCCGCGCCTACCGCACCACCCTGCCGCGGTTCGGCTATTCGCAGCCGGTGAAGACCGGGGAGATGGCCTGCGACCGCCGAATCTCGGCCACCTTCAAGGACGCCCCCGGCGGCCAGGTGCTGGGTCCGACGTTCGACTACACCCACCGGCTGCTGGATTTCAAACTGGCGGCGGAGGGCGAGGTGCCAGAGGCACCGGTGTCCGAGCCGCGCAATGCAGCGACGCCGCATATCACCGGGTTTCTGCAGGGCGAGGACATTATCGAGCGAGAGCCGTCCTCGGACGCAGTGCCGGGCGATCTGACCCGGGAGCCGATGTCTTTTCCGGCGGGCCGGGCGGTGCGGCTGCAATCGCTGACCCGCGGCGATGAAGGCTTCATCCTCGGCATGGCCTACTCGACCCAGCGCGGCTACGCGCGCAATCATGCCTTTGTCGGCGAATTGCGCATCGGCACCGTGCCGGTGGAGATGGACATCCCTGAGCTGGGCTTTGCCATTGAAATCGGCGAGGTGGAGCTGACCGAATGCGAGACCGTGAACCAGTTCAAGGGCTCCAATACGGTGCCGCCGCAGTTCACCCGCGGCTACGGGCTGGTCTTTGGCCAGTCAGAGCGCAAGTCCATCGCCATGGCGCTGGTCGACCGCGCGCTGCGCTGGGAGGAGCTGGGCGAGGACAATGTGGGCGCCGCAGCCCAGGACGAGGAATTTGTCCTGAGCCACGCGGATAACATCCAGGCGACTGGCTTTTTGGAGCATATCAAACTGCCGCATTACGTGGATTTTCAGTCCGAACTGGAACTGGTCCGCAAACTGCGCCGCGAAGCGGCGGAGCTGGCAGAGACACTGGCCGCACGGGAGGCTGTGGAATGAACGACTACAACTTTGCATACCTTGACGAACAGACCAAGCGGATGATCCGCCGGGCGATCCTGAAAGGGCTGGCGGTGCCGGGCTATCAGGTGCCCTTTGCCAGCCGCGAGATGCCGATGCCTTACGGCTGGGGCACCGGCGGAGTGCAGGTCTCGGCCGCGACGCTGACGCCGGACGATACGCTGAAAGTGATCGACCAGGGCGCCGATGACACCACCAATGCGGTCTCGATCCGCAAGTTCTTTGAAAAGACGGCGGGGGTTGCCACTACCGAGGAAACGGAGAAGGCCAGCGTCATCCAGACCCGCCACCGGATCCCCGAGGCAGAGCTGACCGAAGATCAGATCCTGGTCTACCAGGTGCCGATCCCGGAGCCGCTGCGTTTTTTGGAGCCGCGGGAGACCGAGACCCGCAAAATGCACAGCTTGCAGGAATACGGGCTGATGCACGTGAAACTATATGAGGACATCTCGCAGCACGGCGCGATTGCCACCGCCTATGCCTACCCGGTGAAGGTGGAGGGACGGTACGTGATGGACCCTTCGCCGATCCCCAAGTTCGACAACCCCAAGATGGAGATGGCGGCGATCCAGCTGTTCGGCGCGGGCCGCGAGCAGCGTATTTATGCGGTGCCTCCCTATACGCAGGTCGTGTCCCTTGATTTTGAAGATTACCCGTTTGAGGCCAGCAAGGCAGATCACCCTTGCGACCTGTGCGGGGCAGAGGACAGCTATTTGGATGAGGTGATCCTGGATGACGCGGGCACCCGGATGTTTGTCTGTTCGGACACCGATTACTGCCACACGCGGCGTGACGCGGGCCATGCCGGCCGCCTGGGAGAGGAAGCCGCGTGATGGAGAACATGCAAAAAATTTCGGAAAAGATCTGGCGGGAGGGAAGGCAATGACGCCTTTGCTGCAAGTGAAAGACGTCGCCAAGATGTATGGCGCCCGGATCGGCTGCACGGATGTGAGCTTTGATCTCTATCCCGGCGAGGTGATGGGGATCGTAGGCGAAAGCGGTTCAGGCAAGTCGACGCTGCTGAACAGCCTGGCGGGCCACCTTGTGCCGGACCGGGGGGAGGTGATCTTTGACACCCGCGCTGACGGGCCGGTGGATACCGTCACCATGTCTGAACCGGCGCGGCGGATGCTGGGCCGCACCGATTGGGCGTTTGTGCATCAGCACGCCCGCGACGGTTTGCGCATGTCCGTGAGTGCCGGCGGCAATATCGGCGAGCGGCTGATGGCCGTTGGCAACCGTCACTATGGCGCGATCCGCGATCATGCGGCCGACTGGCTGGGCCGCGTGGAAATCTCGGAGAGCCGGATTGATGACCGCCCCTCAGCCTTCTCCGGCGGTATGCAGCAGCGCCTGCAGATTGCCCGCAATCTGGTGACCGGTCCGCGGCTGGTGTTCATGGATGAGCCGACCGGCGGTTTGGACGTGTCGGTGCAGGCGCGCCTGCTGGACCTGCTGCGCGGTCTGGTGCGCGAAATGGGGTTGAGCGCGATCATCGTGACCCATGACCTGGCTGTGGTGCGCCTTTTGGCGGACCGGCTGATGGTGATGAAGGACGGGCATGTGGTGGAAACCGGGCTGACCGATCAAGTGCTGGACGACCCTCAGCACGCCTATACCCAGCTGCTGGTCTCCAGCGTGCTGCAAGTCTGAGGACGGGGCGATGATTGAACTGAAGAATGTGAGCAAAAGCTTCACCCTGCATAACCAGGGCAGCGCAGTGATCCCGGTGATGGAGAACGCCAGCCTGAGCGTGAAGCCTGGCGAATGCGCCGGCCTGGTCGGGGCCTCCGGCGCGGGCAAGTCCACCCTGATGCGGGTGATCTACGGCAATTACCTGGCCGCTTCCGGCAGTGTGGTCGTGGGCGGCGTGGATGTGGCCAAGGCCGAGCCGCGGGAGATTCTGGCGCTGCGCCGCGAGACGCTGGGATATGTCAGCCAATTCCTGCGGGTGGTTCCGCGGGTGCCTACGCTGGATGTTGTGGCCGAACCGCTGCTGGCGGTCGGCACGCCGGCGGATCAGGCGCGGGACAAGGCGGCCTCGCTCTTGGCGCAGCTCAACATTCCCGAACGTCTGTGGAGCCTTAGCCCCACCACATTTTCGGGCGGCGAGCAGCAGCGGGTGAATATCGCGCGCGGCTTCGCCTATGAGTATCCGGCGCTGCTGCTGGACGAGCCGACGGCGAGCCTCGATGCGCAAAACCGCGCCACCGTGCTGGCGCTGATCGAAGGTGCCAAGGCGCGGGGGGCTGCGATCATCGGTATCTTCCACGATGAGGCGGCGCGCCAGCAGGTTTGCGACCGGTTCGTTGATGTCTCTGACTTTGCGCCCAAGGCGGCGGCATGAGCGCGCGTGCGGAAAAGGGCCCGGTCATTGCCGTGGTCGGACCGTCGGGCGCCGGCAAGGACAGCCTGATATCTGCCCTTGCGGTCTCCGATCCCCGGCTGCGGCTGATGCGGCGGGTGATCACCCGCGCGCCAGAGGCTGGCGGCGAGGACTACCAGGCGGTGACGGAGGCTGAATTCGCGGCCCTTGAGCGAAATGGCGTCTTTGCCTTGCACTGGCAGGCGCATGGCCTGCACTACGGCATCCCGCGCGACATTGAGACGTTGCGGGCCGGTGCCGGCGGCGTGCTGGTCAATCTGTCCCGGGCTGTGCTGCTGCAGGCGCAGGAGGTGTTCGGCGATTTCATCGTGCTGTCGGTGACGGCACGGCCGGAGGTGCTGGCCGAAAGGCTCTCTGCCCGCGGGCGGGAGGGCGCCGAAGAGGTTCAGCGCCGTCTGGCCCGGGCGGCCAACACCTTGCCGGAAGGGCTGCGCAGGGTGCATGAGATCGGCAACAGCGGTGCGCTCAGTGCGGCGGTGGCCGCCGCGCTGGCAGCCCTTCAGCCGGAGAGGGCGTAGCGGTGGATCAGGTGAAACCTGCCGTCCGGTGCTTCGCCCGCCAGCACGATGTCGCGGATAACCAGCGGCGCGGGCAGCAGCGGAATAAGACGCTCCTCCAGCGCCGCTTCCACAGCAGGCAGGTCGGGCTTTGGCAGTTTGCCGGTGAGCGTGATGTGAAACCGGAACTGCTCCAGCACATAAGGGTAGCCCCACTGGGTGAGGTTCTTGTCCTGTTCGGGGCTCAGGCCTGCGCCGCGGCGGCGGTCCAGCTCAGCCTGGGCCGGCGGCGCGCGGAAAGGATCCAGCTCTGTCACGCAGGCGGCGGCCAGGGCGTTCAGCGCGGTCTCGCCGCCGCTGGGGCGCAACGCCAGGAAGCGGCCCAGCCGGGCCAGGTGCAGCCCATCGAGCGTCACCGGCTTCTGTGCTGCGGCCAGCGCCGCGCAGGCCGCTTCCAGTGCCGCCTGGGATTGCCCCTCAGCCAGGCGCATCGGCGGCTTCAGGGTGGCATGCAGCCCGTATTTACGGGGAACCTCCGTTATCGCCGCCACGTCCAGCCCGGTGCCCTCCGGGTGGGGCCGGGTGCGGCCTGTTTCCAGGTCCCAGCCCAGCCAGCTGGCACCGAACCGGCACCATTCCGCGTCTGCAGGCGGAGCGTAGTAGATCGCGTATCGCGTGAATGTCACATTGGCCTCCTAAACGTGGCCTTCCATAACTCGAAAGATGTGAAGCTCAGATGACAGAAGAGTTGATCCTTGCCAATGCCACGCTGGTGCTTCCGGGGGAGACCCGCACCGGCAGCGTGAAGGTTTCCGGCGGTGAGATCGCGGATATTGCGGAGGGCGCCGCGGTTCCGGCAGGCGCCATCGACTGCGGGGGCGATTTTGTCTGTCCGGGTCTGGTGGAACTGCATACCGACAACCTGGAGCGTCACATCCAGCCGCGCCCCAAGGTGGACTGGCCGCACGCCAGCGCGATCATTGCCCATGATGCGGAACTTGCGGGCACTGGCATCACCACGGTGTTCGATGCGATGCGTGTCGGCTCGATCAGCCGCAAGGAAAGCCGCTATGGCGCCTATGCCCGCGGGCTGGCTAGCGAGCTGCTGGAGCTTCGGGCAGCGGAGGCGCTGAAAATCTCGCATTTCCTGCACCTGCGGGCGGAGGTCTGCTCGGATTCTCTGGTGGCGGAGCTGGAGGCCTTTGGCGAGGCGGACCGGGTCGGGCTGGTGTCGCTGATGGACCATACACCGGGGCAGCGGCAGTTCCGCGACCTGTCCAAGCTGGAACAGTATGTGAAGGGCAAGCACGGGTTCGATGATGCCGGATTCCAGGCGCATATCGCGCATCTGAGAGAGCTGCGCGAGACCTATGGCGACCTGCATGAGGCGGAGGCGGTGAAGGCAGCAAAGCGCTTTGGCGCGGTCTTGGCAAGCCATGACGACACCACGGCAGGGCAGGTGGCCGTTTCGGCAAGCCACGGCATTCAGCTGGCGGAGTTCCCCACCACGGTGGAGGCCGCGCAGGCCTGCCACGCCCATGGCATCAAGGTGATGATGGGCGCGCCGAACCTGATCCGCGGCGGCTCGCACTCCGGCAATGTGGCAGCGTATGAGCTGGCGGAGCTCGAGCTTTTGGACATTCTGTCGTCGGATTATGTGCCGGCGGCTCTTTTGATGGCGGCTGTGAGGCTGGGCGACCTGTGGGGCGACACGGCGCGGGGCCTGGGCACGGTCACACATGCGCCGGCCGATGCGGTGGGGCTGCACGACCGCGGGCGGCTGCAGACAGGCAAGCGCGCCGATCTGATCCGGTTCCGTGTGACAGCGGGCGCGCCAGCGGTGCGCGGCGTGTGGTCGCGCGGCTTGCGGGTGGCCTGAACGCCCAACTGCAGGGGCGGGGCGTTCGCTGACCGGCCCGGGGCCGGGCGGGACATTGATCAGCCGGCGCGGTAAAACATGTAGCGGCCGGGCGGGATGCCCTCGGGGCCGACAAGCTTCTCGAACCCGGCCAGCGGCTGACCGGAAACAATGATGCCGCCTGGCGCCATCACCTTGGCAATCACAGGGGACAGGGCAGCGGCCTCGGCGACGTCCTTTTCCTTCACTCCGAAACCGAAGTCATAATGCGCCAAGGCGATCCGGCGGCCTTCGGCGTCGAGCCGTTCCAGCATTGGTTTTGCCTCGCCCTGCAGAAAGTCCTGGTCCGGCGGGATGCAGGAGGGGTGGCATTGCAGCACCCTGTCGATCACCCAGATCCGGCGGGCGGGGAGGATTGCGCGCAGATGATCGTAGGTGCGCCCGTTGCCAAGCCCCATGTCCAGAACGTCGCCCTCCATCGTGCGGATCTGCTCGGCGGCCCAATTCAGGCCATCGCGCTGGGCTGTCAGGCGGCGCAGCATGGAGTCGAGACGGCTCATTCAGGACATCCTTTCATCATAGATCCAGGCTTCGGCCGGTCCTGCCAGCAAACGCCTGGCAAGCGCGGCAGTGAACTCCCAGACCTTTTCATCATGCACCAGGTGATGGGTGAGCAGGCCGTAAGGCTCTGTATTGTCCGCATCGCCCAGGCGGCGCTCGCGCAGCTGGCGCGCGGCTTGCGCGATCAGCCGCTCTGGCGGCAGCAGGCTGCGGGAGCCTTTCCAATCGATCGGATCCAGATGCGTGTTCACCCGCAGAAGGCCGGAGGCGGGTTTGGCGCTGCTGCGCGGACCGAAGGTGGAGACCGCGGTGAAGCCGGCGCCGGCCAGCCAGGTCAGCATCTCCGGCGAGACCCTGTTCCAGGGCGGCACGAACATCGGCCGCAGGCTGGCGCCAAACAGCTTGCGCAGGCGGGTCAAGCCGCGCTCGGCATCGTCCAGCAGCTCGTCCAGCGGCCGGTGCGAACCGAATTCCGCCTTCTTCTCGCCTGCAGGGGCGTGGTTCTGGTGCGCCCAGCCGTGCGCAACCGGGATCAGCTGCGGATGGTCTGCAACAAATCGGGCCAGATCCGGGGTGACGCCCTGCGGTATCACCGCCAGATGCACCGGCAGATCAAGCGCCGCGGAGAGGTCCGCCAAACGGTCCAGTTCCGCTGACTGGGACATCGCGTCATCGTCCCGCCACCACAAGGGCAGCGTCAATCCCGCCTCCTGCCAGTGCTCCAGTTCCCGGTCCAGCCCGCTCCAATCCGGTGTCATCCGCGCCCTCCCGCAAGTTCTGCGGCAATCTCCACACTCCGGGCGGCTCCGTCAAACCTGAAACCGCCTGCCAGTCGCGGCGGAGCCTGCATTGCTGCCTTGACCGCAGCGCATAGCGCTTCGGGGGTGAGGTCTGCTGTTTTGACCACCTCCATGCCGTTCAGCGGGGCGAGGCTGGCAGCACGCAGGCCCTGTTCGGTCTCATTGCCCGCATCGAAGGCGATGAGGACCGCGGGCGTGCCGGCTTGCAACAGGTCAAGCGCGGTGTTGTAGCCACACATGCTGACCGAGGCGGCGGCGTTAGAAAGCATCTGCCGGAAGTCCTTGCGCGCCGGTTCCAGCAGGGCGGGGGAACCGGCCTTGGCAAATTCTGCAATCCGCGCGCCGGCGTCTGAACCGCCAACCAGCAGGCGCCAGGGGGTGTCGGGCATCTGCCTGGCCGCCTCCAGGGCAGCCCGGTACAGCGGCGTGCCCACGCTGCCGCCGCCGGCGCTGACAAGCACCTCGCCGCGGCCTGCCAGCTTTGGATGCGGGCCGGCGGCGGGCGGCGCGACATAACCGGTGTATCGCAGCCTGCCGGCAAGCATCGGCGAGACCGGCCAGCTGGCCTCCAGCCTGGTGGCCGCGGGATCTGAATGGACCAGAACAGCATCATAGTGCCGGGCAATGACTGCATCGGCCTTTTCCGCCTTCTCCGGTTTGGAGGGCGGTGCGAGGATATCGCGGATGGAGGACAGGATCACCGGCCGCCGGGGCAGCGCAGCGGCTGATTCCAGCAGCGCCAGGAATTCCTGGCGCAAGGAGCGGCGGCCAAAGGGGTAGAGTTCGGTGATCAGCACATCGGGCTGCAGCCTGTGCAGGGCCGCGCAAAGGGCGTCCTTGCGGCGGGTCCGGTACGCTTCGCCGGCCAAAGATCCATGCGCGTCCAGCAGCCGGGTGAAATCCACCCCGTCCGAGCGCAGCGGCGGCAGCTGGATCACCTCGACCCCTTCGGCGTTGAGCTGCGGAGCTGGAAATCCGCCAGAGGCCACCTGCACCCGGTGTCCGGCCTCGGTAAAGGCGCGTGCCAGCGTCAGAGCCCGCGAAAGATGGCCCGTGCCGAGGAGGTGGGTGACGGCAATCAGAACCTTCATGGCGTGTCCTCGCGGATCAGCCGCACAGGTTCAGCCCAGGGTGTGAGCGAGGCGCCGTCAACCTCCACCACAAACAGCCGGTTGCGTTTGATGCGGAAGGGGGCGGGGCCGTCGAAATTCCAGCCGTGGGCGCGGGCTAGGATCATCCGCATGATGCCGATGTGGCAGACCGCGACCGCATCCCGCGTCAGGCCGTGCAGCCAGGGGGCTATGCGGGCCCAGACCTCTGCCGGGCTCTCGCCGCCGGGCGGGCGGTAGTGCCAGCCCCAGTCCTCGATATCGCGGAAGCCGCTGGCGGGATCGGCCTTCAGGTCCAGCCCGTGCAGCCCCTCCCAGCCGCCCCAGTTCATCTCAGTCAGTTCCAGCGCGGTACGGGGCGGGCGGCCTGCCACCAATTCTGCGGTTTCGGCTGCACGCACCAGCGGGCTGGACCATAGCTCTGCGGTGTCCCACGGGGCGGGCAGGGCGTAACCGCTCAAATCCTCGCGGGCTTGCGCGTCCAGCGGTATGTCGCTGCGCCCCTGAATGCGCCCGGCACGGTTCCAGGCGGTGTGGCCGTGCCGCAATAGGGCGAGGCGGATCATGTCTGTGTCTCCATCAGCGGGGCGGCGATGTCCCAAAACCGGCGGGCAGCCGCGGGGGCGAGGTGGTTCCGGGCGATGTATTCACGGGCCTCCCGGCCAATGCCGCTGCACAGGGCGGGGCTTGCCAGCAGGCCGGCCGTGAAAGCTGCCAAAGCCGCCGCGCCGTCTTCGGGGTCCGGGTAGGGGCGGGGCAGCAGCACATCGCGCACGCCGGGGCGGTTCTGGGCTGCCACCGGCAGGCCGTGGGCCTGCGCCTCAAGATAGACCATGCCGAAGGCTTCGTTCACGCCGGGCCACAGGAACAGGGAGGATTTGATATATGCCGCCGACAGATCCTCGCGCGAGAGCTGTCCCAGAAATCGGACCTGGCCGCCAAAGGGGGCCATCAGCGCCTCAACGTCAGACCGGGCCGGGCCATCGCCTGCGATGTCCAGCCGCCAGTCACCAGGCAAATGCGCAAGCGTCTGGGCAATTATCCGGTAGGAAGCGAGCTTGTCGCCAGCGCGCATCATGCCTGCTGTCAGCATCGGGCCGTCCAAGGAAGACGCGGCGGGCAGACCCTCAAGCGGCAGGAAGGGCGGCAAGGGAGCTACAATCTGGCCGCCGCAGCGATCGCGCTCCAGCGCGAAGTGGTCCTGTCCGGTGAAATAGAAGATCGCCGCAGCGGCATCGGCAGCGGCGTGGGCGGCTTCGGCAAATCCCGCCCATGGCCCGGTCAGGCGCTTTTTGGCGCGGGTGGATTCGATCTGCACATAGGGTATCGCGCGGGCGCGGGCCACGGCGGGGCCGATCAGGTCCGGCGCCTTGTAATAGTTGTGGTAGGTGACCCAGAGGTCTGCCGCCGGCATCTCCCGGATCAGCCGGGCGGCCTCCGCCTCTGCTGCCTTCCGCAGGTCTGTCTGCAATGCCGCCTCGCCGCGTTTTTCATAGGACCTGAAGTCGGAGACCAGCTGCACATCCGCGCCGCTGCTGCGAAGCAGGCCCATCAGGTTGCGGGCAATCTCGCGGTCACCGGAGGGCACCGGGTGGTGCGGCGGCTTCATCGGCGCGTAAAAGGCGACCTGTTTTCCGGCTCCCGGCTGCATGACCCGTCAGCCGCCGTGCAGCATCGCCGTCAACCGTTTCGAAAGCTGGGCGATGCCGGGATCCATGCCGAAATCCGAACGCAACCGGTCCAGCGCGGCCTCGGCCATTCTGGCCAGATCCTGCGGATGGCGGGCGGCGTAGAGCAGGGTTTCAGCAAGCGCCTCCGGGCTGTCTTCGCTCAGCAGGCCATGGGTGCCGTGGGTGATGAATTCCGGAATGGCGGACACCGGGGTCGACAGGATCGGCAGGGTTTGCGAGGCGGCCTCCATCAAGACATTGGGCAGCCCGTCGCGGTCACCGTCCGAGGCGACACGGCTGGGCAGCACGAACAGGTCGGAGCTGCGCATCGCCTCGATCACCTCGGGCTGGTCGCAGGCCCCGTGCCAGGTGATGCGGTCCGCGATGCCCGCATCCCGGGCCATGTCTTGCAAGAGATCGCCCAGACCGCCGCCGCCGATGTGGGTCCAGTGCCAGTCAAGACCCGCAGGCAGCAGCGCCAGCGCGGCAATCAGCCGGTCAAAGCCCTTCTTCTCCACCAGGCGGCCAACCGACATGAAGCGGATCGGGTCCTGCGGCTGCCGGGCTTTGCGCTCCGGCGGAGCGGGGAAACGGGACAGGTCGAGCCCGTGATAGACCAGGTCAACCCGGCCCGGCGTATCGGCCAGCTCTTGCAGATGCCTGGCGCCAAAGCCCGTGCAGGTCGCACCGAACGCCGCGCCGTAGTGGGCGGCGGAGAGTTTTTCCTGAAGCTCCCAGTCCGGCGAGGTCCAGATATCCTTTGCATGGGCCGAAAAACTCCACGGCAGGCCGCGCATGATCGCGGCATAGCGCGCGACCGAAGAAGGCGTGTGCAGAAAATGCGCATAGAGGCCCAGAACCTCATCCGGCATCTCGGCCGCCAGCACGCAGGCCTGGCCGAAACGGCGGATGCGGTTGGGGGTCAGGTCGCGGCGCAGATCGGCCCGCCAGATGCGGTAGGCCTCGGCGTAGCCCGGCAGCTCTTGCGCGTTGGCACGGGCGCGCCAGACCCGCTCAGGCTCCTGGTACAGGTATTCGGGCAGGTAGTTTACCTTGGCGTGCAGCTGCGCGTGCAGCGGGTGGCGCTTGATGTCGGTGGGGTGGCGCAGGGACCAGATCTCGAATGAATGGCCGACGGCTTCCAAGGCGACCAGTTCCTGTGCGATGAAGGTCTCGGACAGCCGCGGCCAGCCTTTGACCACCACCGCGAGGGGCGGGCGGGAAGCGGTCATTCAGCAGCCTCCCGGCGGCTGTCGCGCAGCAGGGCGCTGACCCGCTGCGTCACGTAATCCAAGCCGTCCAAAAGACCCTCGGAGCCCGCGGCAGAGGGCGGCGGCTGGGTGGCCAGCGCGCGGATTGCCTTGGCCAGCGCCGGGGCGTTCCAGCCATCGCGGGTCTCGTCCAGCATAGTGGTCAGGCCGATTTCCTCGGCCCGGCTGGCGCGGATCCATTGTTCCAGCCGCGGGGTGGTGCGGGGCACGATCACCGCGGGTTTGTCAAAGGACAGAACCTCGCAGAAGGTGTTGTAGCCGCCCATGCAGACAACACCCTGGGCGCCGGCAAAAAGCGTCTCGATCTGCGATTCAAAGCCGACAGCGGTGACGCGGCCATCGAGCCGGGCAACACGCTGCTCGAAATCCTCGCGGGTCTCGCCGGACAGGAAGGGGCCGTAAACCAGCACCGCGCGGGGTGAAAGCTCCGGGTCGGCTTCATAGGCCGACAGCACCAGGTCCACCATCATCTCGCCATCGCCGCCGCCGCCGGGGGTGACCAGCAGATAAGGCTGTTCCGGCGGCTCTCCCACTTGGCCAAGGTCGCGGCGCAGGTAGCCGGTCCAATGCATCCGCGCCTGCATCTGCGGCGTGAAGGGCAGCCCGGCGGTCGGGTCATAAACCGAACGCGGCCCGTATACCCAGATCTCGTCATAGAAGTCGCGGGTCGCCTCAACGGCGTGCTTGCGCTCCCATTCGGCGGCCAGCACTTCCGGTTCATCCAGCACGTCGCGCAGGCCCAGTACCATCTTGCACCGGCCCTTGGATTTCAGCAGCTCCAGCGCCGGCATCAGCTCGCCGCGGAATCCGGTCGGCTCCTTGTCGGCCACCAGCACATCGGGTTCATACTGTTCCACCGTCGAACGGATCAGGGCCGCGCGCAGATCAGCGGTTTCCTCGATGCTCATGCCCATCGTGCGCGAGGCATAGGAGCCATCTGCGCGTTTGATCACGCCGGGAAGGCGGACATGGTCTACCCGGGTCGGAAAGGAGAACCGCCCCGCCACTGGCGAACCGGTCAGGATCAGCGCCGAGGCATCCGGGTTTGCCGCCGTGATCGCCCCCGCCAGCGCCCGAGAGCGGCGCAGATGGCCCAGCCCGAAGGTGTCGTGGCTGTAGAACATGATCCGCGGTCCGCGCGTGCCGGGGTTCGCTGCTGGCGTTTGCGTGCTTCTTGCCGTCATCGGGCCGCCTGTTCCGGGTTCCGGACCGCACCGGGCAAAGGGATGGTTCCGGCGGCGCCGGGAGCACGCCAGCCAGTGCTGCCGCTTGTCCCAGGGCGCGTGCTGTTGTGCTCCGCCATCGTCCGCCTCAGATTGCGCGCACCGCAGCCGGATGGGGCAGGGGGCGCGGTCAGTATTTGCCTTTGCAGCTGCCGGTTCAGGCACTGGCTTGCAGGGCCACGGGCGCAGCTGACCGCCCGCAGGGCGGATATCTGGATTTGTATAGCCCGGACCCCATGCGCATGCAATCATGCGCCTTTATTGCATAACGCACAGGAAATTGCGCGCGCGCCATTTACGCAACGCTGTTGCGCGTGGTTAATTTGGATCAAGTTTCCAGAAGGATAGGCGGCCATGCTGAGAATGTTGTTCAGGGTCCTGCTGTGCCTGCTGCTGAGCTTCAGCCTGGCGCCTCACGCCGGCGCGCAGGAAAGTGAAACAGCTGTGGGGGACGCGCTCTCCAAGGCAATTGAACAAGCGGCCGAAAGCGGTGTCAGCGTGGTCGTGGTCGACAGCAGCGGCAAGCTTCTGAACGCGCCGCCGGCAGCAGCGCCGGACACCGGGCATCCGGCCTCTGACGTGATGGAGCAGCCTTCGGTCCTGATGAAGGCGCAATCCAGGGTCGCTGCCTTCCGGGCAGAGCTGAACAGCCGGCTGGAAGCACTGCCCTATTCGATCTTCGAAATGCAGTACATCCTGCGCCAGACCAGCCCGGACGGGCGCATCATGACCTATGTCGAAGTGATGGGCTGGAGCGTGCTGTTCCTGCTGATCGGCCGCTGGCTGTCGACGGAGATTTACGGCAAGCGTTTTGCCAAACGGTTCGTGGTCGCGCGGATCCAGGCGGCCCCCCGCGGTTATCAGGAAAAGATGCCCTTCCTGGTGTTCAGGTTCCTGATGGGGATTGGCGCCACCGTTTTTGCGATGGTTTTTGCGGCACTGATCTCTTACCTGATTTTCGGCGCCTCAGGCGATCCGTCCATTGAGTTCACCGTGACGGCTGTTTACACCGCCTTTTTCCTGGCGCGTACGGTATCGGATCTGTGGCGGATGGTGCTGTCGCCATTCCTGGCCCAGTACCGGATCCCCGTTTTCACCGACTGGGACGCCAAGCGGCTCTACATCTGGGCGTCGGTACTGGCGACCTACGACATCTCCTCGACGCTGTTTGCCACTTGGGTCGGGGATTTCGGCCTGAATTACAACGTCTATGCGCTGGTTTACGGCGTTCTGGCCCTGGTCGGGATGCTGGGCAACCTGCTGATGGTTCTGGTCAACAGGCGGGCGATTTCTAACGCCATCCGCGCGGGGCGGGCACCCGGGGAGTGTTCCCGGCTGGTGCGCGTTCTGGCCGTGGCCTGGGCGCCGGTGCTGATGGTCTATATGGCGTTCGGCTGGCTCAAGCTGGCCTTTGATCTGGTTCTGGAACAGGATATCTCGATCCCCCTGATGGCGGGCAGCTATTTCGTTCTGACCACGATCCTGGTGGTCTACGGGGCGATCAACTATGGCATCGAGCGCTATTTCAGCCGGGCCCGTCTGGTAAAGCGCGAAGCGGCAGAGGTGGAGGAACCTGCGGCGGAAGCCGGGGAGCCGGAATCCGCCGCACAGGACGCTGAGGCGGAACCCGCCACCCGCGCCGCTGAGGCGTCTGCAGCGGAGAAGATCCTTCCGGATACTTCCGGGCCGGCAGCTGCCGGAACGATGAATGCGGTAGCCGTTGACGTGCCGCAGGACGGCGCAACGCCGGAACCGGAAGACGATACCGGCGAAGAGGAAATAGCGCCGCGGTCCAAGCACCCGATTGCCACCTACGAGGATCTTGCCCGCCGGGTTGCGGGCATCCTGGCCTTTGTGGTCGGAACATACTCGCTGTTGATCGTCTGGAACCCGGACGCAAGCTGGATCGATTCCACTGCCGCCGAACGGGTGGTGGATGTGACGGTGATCCTGTTTATCGGCTATATCGTCTATCACCTGTTCCGGATTTGGATCGACAGCAAGATCGACGAGGAGGCCGCGGACGTCGTCGATGCAGAGCTGGGCGACGAAGGCGGCGCGGGCGGTGCCAGCCGGCTGGCGACGCTGCTGCCCCTGTTCCGAGGCGCGATCCTGGCGGTGGTGCTGGTTTCTATCGTGCTGATTTTGCTGCTGGAGCTGGGTATCAACGTGAGCCCGCTGTTTGCCGGTGCCGGTGTGGTCGGCCTGGCGGTGGGCTTTGGCTCACAGACCTTGGTGCGGGACATCTTTTCCGGTGCCTTCTTCCTGATCGACGATGCGTTCCGCAAGGGTGAATACATCGACATCGGCGATGTGAAGGGCACGGTGGAAAAAATCTCGGTCCGCTCCTTCCAGCTGCGCCACCACCTGGGCGCGCTGCACACCATCCCGTTTGGCGAGATCAAGGTGCTGACCAACTATTCCCGCGACTGGGTGATGATGAAGCTGCCGCTGCGGGTCACCTACGACACCGACGTGGAAAAGGTCCGCAAGCTGATCAAGAAGCTGGGCCAGACCCTGATGGACGACCCGGTTGTCGGGCACACGTTCATTCAGCCGCTGAAGTCCCAGGGCGTGATCGAGATGCAGGATTCGGCGATGATCATCCGGGTGAAATTCATGACCAAGCCGGGGGACCAGTGGATTGTCCGCAAACGGGTGTACCAGGAAATCCGCGAGCTGTTTGCCCGCGAAGGCATCAAGTTTGCCCACCGCGAGGTCACCGTGCGGCTGGCGCCGGACCAGGAGGAGGAGCTGACGCCGAAACAGAAGGAAGCCGTAACAGGTGCCGTGCAGGCCGCCATCGACGATGACATGCTGGAGGATATGGGCGGACCTGGCGGCGACGACCGCTAAGCCCGCAGCCGACAGCGCTCCCGCCCCCGCGCTGGACCGCTGGCGCGCTCCGCTTGGGGTTGGGCCTGGCGCCGCGCTGCCGCGCGGCGCGTGCCGTCCTCTGCGGTCAGCCGGGCCAGCAAGCCGCGCCGCTGCCGCAACGGGCAGCGGGCAGGATCCAGCGGATCGGCTCCGCGCCAACCCGGAGCGGCGGTGCCAGACGGCGGCCCGGGCCCCAGCCGCTGCGCTCGGTCTCCTCGGCGTAGTCGCTGTCCGCGGGGGACGCAAGGTCCAGCCCATCAGCAGATTTTGGCAGTCCGGCAAGCAGCTCAGCCGTGCGCGCCAGGGAAAGATGGGCCGTGGGAACTTCCGCGCCCCGGGCCGCCGCGGCGAGCGCAGAGAGCACGGCGGCAGCCATCAAATAACCGGTGGCATGGTCCAAAGCCTGCACCGGCAGCGGTGCCGGCTTGTCTGACTTGGCCCAGGCGCGGCCGGCATCGGCGATCCCTGCGCTCATCTGCACCAGGCTGTCGAAGCCGCGGCGGTCTGCCCAGGGGCCGGTCCAGCCATAGGCGTCCAGCGTCACCTCCACCGCGTTGGGCGCGATCCGGCGGCGGGTGTCCGCCCCGTAGCCCAGCCCGTCGAGCGCGCCGGGGCGGTAGCCGTGCACCAGGACGTCCGCATCCGCCAGAAGGGTCTCGAACACCAGCCGGTCTTCGCCCTTGGTGAGATCCAGCGCGGCCATGCGCTTGCCCAGGGAAATGTCGGTGATCACCCCCGGCTCGTCCCAGCCGGGCGGGTCGATGCGCAGCACATCGGCGCCGAAACCGGCCAGCGTGCGGGTGGAGACCGGTCCCGCAAGCACCCGGGTGAGGTCGAGCACACGCAGCCCGGCCAGCGGCCGCGCTGCCGTTGCCTGCGGCCGGTCCCGCAACCGGACAGTGCGTGGGGAGGTCCACTGGATCAGCGCCTCTGCGGCGACGGCGCGGCCTTGCGGATGGGCCAGCCAGTCCGCGCGGCTGCGCATGGCCGCGGCCACGCCGCCTGCGGCCACGATCTCACTTTCCAGCCTGTCCGCCTGCCAATGGCGCACTGCGGCGGTGACGGCGCTGGGCTCTCCCGCGCACCCGAGCACCCGCAGCGCGGCTTGCCGGTGGTGCGGCAAGTTGGTGTGCAGGCGGATCCAGCCGTCCTGCGTTTCATACACGCCCGCGATTGCGTCCCACAGGCTGGGAAGCTCCCAGCCTTCAGGCCGGAAACTGTAGCCGAACCAGAGCGACGCCAGCCGCTGGTCGACGGTGACTTCGGGGGCTGAGGGCGCGAGATTCAGTGCTTCGATCAGCTGCGCAAGCTCCACGCCTACGGCGGCAATCGAGGCATTGGCCAATTCCGTCACCGCAAAAGCGCTGGACCATCGGCCGGTGCCGGTAAGGCGGAAAGTGCCGGTGTCGGGCAGGGTGGCAAGCAGAGTCATTGCTGATAGGGATCCAAACTGTCGCGCAGGCCGTCGCCGAGGAAGTTGAAGGCCAGAACAACGATCACAATCGGCAGCATCGGTACGGCCAGCCAGGGATAGATTTCGACCGCAGTAAGGTTCTGCGCGTCATTCAGCATGACCCCCCAGCTGACCGCCGGCGCGCGCAGGCCGAGGCCAAGAAACGAGAGCGCTGTTTCACCCAGGATCATCGCCGGGATCGACAGGGTGGCCGAGGCAATCAGGTGCGACATGAAGTTCGGCAGCAGATGCTTGCGGATCACCCGACCGGAGGAGGCGCCCATCATCTCGGCGGCGCGGACATATTCCTCTTCCCGCAGGGACAGGAACTTGGAGCGCACCGAACGGGCCAGCCCGGGCCAGTCAAGAATGCCGAGAATGATCGAAATAATGAAGAACACCGCAACCGGCGACCAGTTCGAAGGCACCGCGGCAGACAGCGCCAGCCACAAAGGCAGCTCCGGCAGCGACCGCAGGATTTCAATCACCCGGTTCACCAGCCAGTCGACCCGGCCGCCGAAATACCCTGCGACGCTGCCAAAGAAGATGCCGAGCACAAATGAAACGGTGATGCCGATCAGGCCAACCGTCAGGGACAGCTGCGCCCCGTAGGACACCCGGCTGAAGATGTCGCGGCCCAGACGGTCGGAGCCCAGAATGAAGATCGTCGCGTCCTCGCTGGCACAGAACAGGTGGCGGTTGCTTTCGATGAAACCGGCCAGGTTATAGGTGCTGCCTTCGCAGAAGAACGACAGCTTGAGCGGCCGCGAGGTGTCTGGCTTGAACTCCCATTGAAAGGTTTCCAGGTTTGCCTCGGAGGTCATCGGATACACGAAGGGTCCGACGAATTCGCCCTCGTGAAACAGCTTGATGGATTGCGGCGGCGAGTAGAGATGCTCTGAAAACCGCTGATTGGGACCGTAAGGCGCGATGAAGCCGGCGAACGGGATCAGGCCGTAGGCAATCAGCAGGAAAATACCCGAGATCAGCCCCAGCCTGTGCGTCTTGAACTTACGCCAGATCAGCAGCCAGTTGGGGGCGTCCAGATCTTTGCGCTCCAGCTCCAGCAGCGAGGCCTGCGGGTCAAAGGGTTCGTCGTCGACATACCGTCCGTCGGGCAGCTGGGTCATGAGTTGCGCCCCTCGTAGCGGATTCTGGGATCAAGCAGCACCAGCAGCACGTCAGAGATCATGGTGCCGATCAGGGTGAGCAAGGCGACAAACATCAGCACGAAGCCCGAGAGGAACATGTCCTGAGTCTTGAGCGCGGTCAGCAGGGTCGGGCCGATGGTTTGCAGCCCCAGCACCACCGACACCAGCACCGAGCCGGAAATCATCGCGGGCAGCAGGTTGCCGATATCGGCGACAAAGGGGTTGAAGGCGACCCGAAGCGGGTATTTCGCCAGCATACGCGAGGGCGCCATGCCCTTGGCAATGGCGGTCTCCACATACGGTTTGCCCAGTTCATCCAGCATATTGGCCCGCAGACGCTGCATCATGGCAGAGGCGCCGGCGGTGCCGATCACGAAGGTTGGCACGATCAGGTGGACAAGAATGGATTTGACCTTCTCCCAGTTCATCGGCGCGCCTTCGAATTCAGGCGCCATCAGCCCGCCGATCGGCAGATCGAACCAGCGGTGGCCGTAGTAGAAAAGGATCAGCGCCAGCAGGAAGTTGGGCGTGGCCAGTCCCAGATAGCCGACGAAGGCAGTGGTGTAATCGACCCAGGTGCGGGCCCGGGCGGCGGCCAGCACCCCCAGCGGCAGCGCCACGGCATAGACAAACACCACTGCGGCGAGGTTCACCAGCACGGTCAGCCACAGGCTGTCTCCGACGATATCGGCCACCGGGCTGTCGAACTCGAAGGACCAGCCGAAGTTGCCCTGGATCATGCCGGAAAACCCGTGCGGGCCGGGCATGAAGCCCATCCAGATCATGTACTGCTGCCACAGCGGCTTATCCAGCGCGTACTCCTTGCGCAGGAACTCGGCCTTGGCAACGCCTGCGGACTGGCCGGTGGCCTGCAGTTCCGCAATCTGGTTCGACAGGTAGTCGCCGGGCGGCAGGTTGATGATGGCAAAGACCAGCACCGACACCACGAGCAGCGTCAGCAGCATGGTGCCAAAGCGGTATATGGCGTATCGCAGTATTTCCATCAGCCTTCGCCGCCCT
This sequence comes from Leisingera aquaemixtae, assembly GCF_006740765.1. Classification (GTDB taxonomy): domain Bacteria; phylum Pseudomonadota; class Alphaproteobacteria; order Rhodobacterales; family Rhodobacteraceae; genus Leisingera; species Leisingera aquaemixtae. The sequence continues at coordinate 2,679,066 of NZ_CP041159.1, read as the reverse complement.
CGAAGAAGAACTCATCGGGGTGGTAGACGCCGAAATGCGCCCCCGGATCCCAGGCCCAGATCGCCTTTTCCGGCACATTGCGCAGGCGGTTGCTGACCACCACTGGCTGCGGTGCGGCGGCCACCACACCGATGGCATAGACCTGATCCGCGTGGATTTTCAGCATCTCGCGCCAGGCGGCGGCGCGTTCTTCATGGGTGGCGGCCATGTTCCAGTCCTGCAGCAGCGCCAGCAGCCGCTGGGCAGGGGCCATATCAGGCGGCTCGCCCGCGCTGCCGCCGGTCTGGTAGTGCTGCCCCCACTTCGGCCAGGACAGGAACACCTGATCGGTCGGCGCCAGATAAGCCGGCGAGGTATAGGCTTGCGGCAGCCCGTTGTCCCAGCCGAACCAGGCAGACGACATGGTGGTGCCGGAAAACACCCGGTTGCGCAGGATGTCGCGGTCCAGCGGCCGCATCACCAGCTTCACGCCGACGTCGCGCCAGTCGTCGGTGATAATCTGCAGCGCGTTCTCCACTTCTTCACGCTCGCCCGCGGTTTCGACCACCAGCTCCATCCGGCGCCCGTCTGGCAGATAGCGGATGCCGTAGCCGTCCTTTTCGGTCAGGCCTGCCTCGTCCAGCAGCTGGTTGGCCAGCTCCGGATTGAAGTCCGCCCAAGCCTCGCGCAGGGCGGGATCGAAGAATTCGCTCTGCTCCAGCACTGCCATCGCGCCGGGTTCGGCCAGATTGAAATAAAGCGCCCGGTTGATGGCGCGCCGGTTGATGGCCAGCGACAGGGCCCGGCGCACCCTGACGTCGCGCAGGATCTCGCGCCAGACCGGGTCGTTCACGTTGAGGTTCGGATAGATGGCAATCTGAGAGGCGGCGCCGGACGCCCACAGGTAGGTCTTGTAGTCCCTGCCGTCCTTCTCGCCCTTGCGCAGGATCGGAATGTCGCGGAACCCGAGGCCTCGGGCCTGCAGGTCGGCTTCGCCCGCGTTCGACTTGGCCGCCACCAGACCGGCAGTGACGATCTCCATTTCCACGGTGTCGATATAGGGCAGCTGCACGCCGCGGCTGTCGATGCGGTGGTAGTAGGGGTTGCGCACGAATTGATGGCGGATCTTCTTGCCGGGCGACGCGTTGATCCAGGGCTGCAATGTCGGCAAATCGTGGTTATCGAACTTGTACATGTTGTCGTATTTGTTGTGCAGCGCCGCCCAGCTCTTGACGCGGGCATAGTCGACTTCCTCGGCGAGAACCTCCGGATCGGCATAATCGGCATGGAATTGCTTCAGGTACTCCGCCGGCCGGTAAATGAATGGCGGGCGGGCCTGGGCCAGCATGTGCATGAAGGCCGGGTTGGGCGCGTCCCACTCATAAATGACAGTGGTCTCATCCGGAAAGCTCACGCGCGGAAGCTTGCCCAGCACCAGCATGAAGTCGGGCGGCCCGGCCGGGCTCAGCAATTCGTTGTTGGCAACGTCCTCCCACCAGTACCGGAAATCGGCCGAGGTGAAGGGATCGCCGCTGGACCAGCGGTGGCCGGGACGCAGTTTCAGGGTGAAGCGGCGGTTGTTTTCGGCCTCAAAGCTCAGCAGGATGTCCGGCTTAAGCTGATAGTTTTCGTCATAACCGGCCAGCCGCGCATAGCCATAGACCACCATCTGGCGGATGTCCTTTGAGCGGGTGACCATGGTGTTGAGGGTGCCGCCCTGAATGCCGAATTCCCGCCCCTTGGCCGCCAGATCCACCACCAGCGGCACGTCGGGAATACGCTTGGCGGCGGGCGGCATGTAGCCGGCCTTGACCTCGGACTGCCAGAAGGCGCTTTCCTGCACTTCCGGCTCTGCCTGTGCGTCGAGCGGTGCCAAGCAGAGTGCGGCGGCGAGGAACGGTTTCAGGGCATCAAACATGACAGCGTACCTTGTGGCCGTGTTCCAGGTGGAGCATGTTCACCAGCGGCGGCGCCTCGGCGCCGTCAAAGCGGAACTCCTCGGGCCAGAATTCGGGCGCACCGGCGCCTTGGGCCACCAGTTTCAAGTCGATGGGCCGGTCGATATCGGGTTCCGGCTGGGCGGCGATCAGCGCCTTGGTGTAGGGGTGCTGGGGGTTGTAGAACAGGGTTTCCGGCGGCGCCTGCTCGACGATCAGGCCGCGCCGCATCACGGCCACTTCATCGGCAATCCGGGCAACCACCGCCAGATCGTGGCTGATAAACAGATAGGACAGTTTCTGCTGATCGCGGATCTCTTCCAGCAACCGCAGGATCTGGTCCTGCACAGACACATCCAGCGCCGAGGTCGGCTCGTCGCAGACGATCAGCGCCGGGTCCAGCATCAGGGCGCGAGCGATCGACAGGCGCTGGCGCTGGCCGCCGGAGAACGCGTGCGGGTAGCGTTTCAGCATGTCCGGCGACAGTCCGACCAGACGCAGCATTTCCGCCGCCTTGTCGCGGCGCTCAGCACGGCTGCCGATGCGGTGGATGTCCAGCGGCTCCATCAGCGTGTCCTGAATGCGCATCCTGGGCGACAAAGAGGAGTAGGGATCCTGGAACACCATCTGCGCCTGGCGCTGAAAGGCGGTGCGCGCGGCGCGGTCCATGTCGTGGACGGTGACCGGCGGCTCTCCCTGCGCCGGGCGGAACAGCACCTCGCCGCCGGGGTCAGGCAATTCTGCCCCCAGCGCGATCCGCGCTGCGGTGGTCTTGCCGGAGCCGCTCTCACCCACGACCGCCAGTGTCTCGCCGCGGGTCATCCGCAGGTCGATCTCGCGGCAGGCGTGGATCAGGGTCGGCGCCTGCCAGCCCCTTCCGGCCCGGAGCGTGTAGGTCTTGGAGACCGATCTCATCTCCAGGATCAGGTCTTCGCGCGAGGGCGGGATGGCGACCACCGCTTCATCCGGGATACCGGGCGCGGCCTTGAATAGCGCCTGGGTATAAGGATGGGCGGGCGCGCGCAGCATCGGCTCTGCGCCGCCGGATTCCATCACCCGGCCCTTGTGCATTACCACCACCTGTTCAGCCATGTTGGCGACCACGCCCAGATCATGCGTCACCAGGATCATCGCCATGCCTGTCTCGCGCTGCAGATCCTTCATCAGCCCCAGCACCTGCGCCTGAGTGGTCACATCCAGCGCCGTGGTCGGCTCGTCGGCGATCAGCAGCTGAGGCTTGGCCACCATCGCCATTGCGATCATCGCCCGCTGCCGCATCCCCCCGGACAATTCGAATGGGTAAGAGCGGTAGGTTTGTTCGGGTTCCGGGAAGCCGACCCGCTCAAAACACTCCAATACCAGTTTGCGGGCCTCGCGCTCGCTTTTGCGGCCATGCAGCCACAGCACTTCGGACACCTGGTTGCCGATCCGGTGCAAGGGGGACAGGGAGCGCATCGGCTCCTGAAAGATCATCGACACGATGTTGCCGCGCACGTCGCGCATCCGGCGTTCCGCCAGCGTTGCCAAATCCAACTGGTCCTTGCCGGTGTCCAGCAGAATGCGCCCGGAACGCAGCTGCGCCACTTTCGGCAGGATGCGCAGAACCGCGCGGCAGGAGATCGTCTTGCCGGAGCCGCTTTCCCCGACCAGGGCCAGGGTTTCGCCCGGCCGGACGGCAAAGCTCACGTCTTTCACGACGGAGTCGTCCTTGTTAAAACCAATGCTGAGGTTTTCGACGGACAGCAGCGGGCGCATTCAGATGTGTCCGCCCGGCCGGTTCAAGGCGTGCATGAGATCGTGTGTTCCCCTGTTTTTTGGCCTCACCATCGCGCGCCGGGGCCTGCTTAGTCAAACCCCATTTGGTCAAAGGGGCGCGGGGAAAGGGAGATTTCACCGGTATTTGCGCGGTGCAGCCCTGCGCTGCGCCAGGGCGTCTGCCGCTATCTGCCCCGGCTGCGTGACGGTTCAGCTTGCCTGGAACAGGGTCTTCACGCCTGGTCACACTTGCGTATTCGGGGTGTTCAGGTGCTTTGCCGCCCGGCCGCGCCGGGCCTGTGGCCCGAAGGCCACTTGCATCGTTCCGCTATCGCCGGGCGGCGGCTTTGCCATGTTGGCGCCAGCAGCCGCCCGGGCATAAGATGACCGCAAAGGCGAACGATCCCAAGGGACGCATATGGCGCAGAAACCTGTTCTTCACCGCGACAATCCGGAGGCCGAGCCGCTGGTCGGCAATATCAAGGTCACCCGCAACGACTGGCTGAACGTGGCGATGGACGTGCTGATCTCTGACGGGGTGGAGCGGGTGAAGGTGCTGGCGCTGGCAGAGCGGATGCAGGTCTCGCGCTCGTCCTTCTACTGGTACTTCAAGTCGCGCCAGGATCTGCTGGATGCGCTGCTCAAGACTTGGGAGCAGACCAACACCGCGGGCATGGTGCGTCAGGCTGAGGCACCCGCCGGGACCATCACCGGGGCGGTGCTGAACGTGTTTCACTGCATCACCAACCCCGACCTGTTCAACACCGCGCTGGACTTTGCGGTGCGCGACTGGTCGCGCCGTTCCGGCAAGGTGCGCAGCCTGCTGGACCGCTCCGACCGCCGCCGGGTGGAGGCGCTGACCGCCATGTTCGAACGTTACGGCTATCCGCAGCGCGAGGCGGTGACACGCGCCAAGGTGCTCTATTACATGCAGCTTGGCTATGACATGGCCGACCCGAACGAAAGCCACGCCGACAGGCTGGAGGCGACACCGGAGTACCTGAAGGTGTTCACCGGGCGCGAGCCGCTGCCGGAGGAGATGGAAGCCTTCACCGAATTCACCCGCCAGCACTGGGATGTGTGACGCGCCGGCCCCGGCCGGGCCGGCGGTCGGCTTTACAGGTTGCGGAGCGTCTCCTCAGCCTTCGCGCGGACGTCCTTGGCGGCCTGCAGGCGGACCGGGCCGTAGCCGCGGATGTCCATCGGCGCGCTCAGCAGCTCCAGGCTTTGTGCACGCTTGTCTGCGCCGTAGCGGCGCGCGACGGTGTCCAGCACGCCCTCATACCACGCCAGCAGGTCGCGGTGCAGCCGGGCTTCCTCGTGAAAGCCGAAGATGTTGAAGGCCGAGCCGCGCAGCGCCTTGCCCTTGGCCAAAAGGTTCATCGCCGGGCGCATCCATGCGCCAAACGCCCGTTTCGCCGGGCGCCCGCGCGCATCCCGCTTCCAGTTCATCAGCGGCGGGGCAAGATGGTATTTGACAGAGAAATCGCCTTCGAATTCCTCCTCCAGCTGATGCTGGAACCCGTCGCTGGTCAGCAGCCGGGCGACCTCATATTCGTCCTTGTAGGCCATCAGCTTGAACAGCGACCGGGCGGCTGCTGCGGTCAGCTCTTCCTGCGCGTCCTGCGGCAGGGCCGCGCGGAACCGGTTCAGGGCTGCGGTATAGCGGCTGGCATAAGCCATGTTCTGATAACCGGTGAGGAAGGTGGCACGGCGTTCAATCAGTTCGTCCAGCGTTTCCTCCTTCTGCGGGGCGTCCTCGTAATGGCTGGCAACCAGACCCGGATCCACCGCCATGGCGCGCCCGATGGCAAAGGCAAGACGGTTCTTGTCGATCGCCACGCCGTTCAGCTCAATCGCCTGGTCCAGCGCCCCGGCGCTGACCGGCACCAGGCCCTTCTGCCAGGCAAAGCCCAGCATCATCACGTTGGCCAGCACCGCATCGCCAAGCATCTTCTCCGCCGCCTCATTGGCGTTGAAGCCGGAGAGGTTCTGCGGGCCGACAGCCTCGGCAATCGTCCTTTCCCGCACGCCTGCCATCAGGTCGGCATCCCGGCGCAGCACCAGATCGCCGGTCGGCATCTCTGCCCGGTTCAGCACAACCTTGGTGCCGGCCCGGTAATGGACGGAGGCCTTGGGCGCAGAGCTGACCACCACGTCGCAACCGATCACGGCATCCGCGCCGGCCTGATCAATCCGCACTTGGTTCAAAGTGTCCGGAGCAGTCGACAGCCGGATATAGCTCAGAACCGTGCCGAACTTCTGGGCAAAGCCGGTGAAATCCAACACGCTTGCGCCCTTGCCCTCCAGATGCGCCGCCATTGTGATCAGTGCGCCCACGGTGACAACGCCGGTGCCGCCAACCCCGGTGACCAGCAGGTCAAACGGCTCTGAAAGCGCGGGCAGTTCGGGCGCGGGCAGCTTGGCCGTCAGCGCAGCGGCATCCAGCCCGGCGATCTTCTTCTTGCGGCGGGCGGCACCTTCGACGGTTACAAAGCTGGGGCAGAAGCCGTTCAGGCAGGAAAAATCCTTGTTGCAGGTCGACAGGTTGATCTTGCGTTTGCGGCCAAAGGGCGTCTCCTTCGGCTCCACGCTCAGGCAGTTGGATTCCACAGAGCAATCACCGCAGCCCTCGCAGACCAGATCGTTGATGAAGGCGAACTTCGCCGGATCTTCCATCTTGCCGCGCTTGCGGCGGCGGCGCTTCTCTGTGGCGCAGGTCTGTTCGTAGATCAGCACGGTGACGCCGGGAATCTCGCGCAGTTCCCGCTGAACCGTGTCCAGCGCGCTGCGGTCATGGAAGGTGGTGCCCGCCGGAAAGTCGCCGCGGCTGAACTTGCCGACGTTGTCGGAGACCAGGGCAATCCGCTCCACCCCTTCGGCGCGGCAGGTCTGGGCGATGCCATACACAGAGACCGGCCCGTCGACAGGCTGGCCGCCGGTCATCGCCACCGCGTCGTTGTAAAGGATCTTGTAGGTGATGTTGGTGCCCGCCGCGACCGCTTGGCGGATCGCCAGAGAACCGGAATGGTACCAGGTGCCTTCGCCGAGGTTCTGGAACACGTGCTTATTGCCGTTGAACTGCGACGCCACGGTCCAAGGCACGCCTTCGCCGCCCATCTGGGCATAGCCTGCCGTGTCCCGGTCCATCCAGCTGGCCATCACATGGCAGCCGATTCCGGAAAACGCCTTGGACCCCTCCGGCAGCTTGGTCGAAGTGTTGTGCGGGCAGCCCGAGCAGAAATAGGGCGTGCGGGTGGCGCCGGGCACGTTCAGCACCTTCGGCGGCTCCGCAGTCAGCGCCTTCGCCTTGGCGGGCAGGTTTTCTTCGGGGAAGAACTTGTCCAGCCGCGCCGCCACGATGGGTGCCAGCAACAGCGGGCTCAGCTCTCCGGTCCAGGGGATCAGCGGCTCGCCCTGGCTGTCGTATTTGCCGACCATTCTCTCCGGCTTGCTGCCGGGCCAGTCATAGAAGTTTTCCTTGAACTGGCTCTCGATGATGCCGCGCTTTTCTTCGACAACCAGCACCTCCTGCTTGCCCTTCACGAACTTTAGCGCATCGGTGCGGTCCAGCGGCCAGACCATGCCAACCTTGTAGATGTCGATGCCCAGACGGCGGCAGGCGGCCTCATCCAGACCCAGCAGCCGCAGCGCCTCCATCAGGTCCAGATGGCCCTTGCCAGTGGACACGAAACCGAACCGCGCCTCCTTGATGTCATAGATCCGCTTGTCGATCGGGTTCGCCTCGGCAAAGGCGCGCACCGCGTCCAGCTTGGCGTGGATACGGGTTTCGATCTCGGGGGAGGGCAGGTCGGCGCGGCGGATATGCAAGCCGCCGGGGTAGTCCGGCAGCTCGGGGTAGATAAATTCGCGATCCGGCTGCAATTCGACCGAGCGCGCGCTTTCCACGGTTTCCGAGACCGCCTTGAAGCCAACCCAGGTGCCGGAGTAGCGCGACAGGGCAAAGCCGTACTCGCCGAAGGTCAGGTATTCAGAGACATCCGCCGGGTTCAGCACTGGCATGAACCAGGACATGAAGGCCACATCGGACTGGTGCGGCATCGAGGAGCTGACACAGCCGTGGTCGTCGCCCGCCACCACCAGCACCCCGCCTTTGGCAGATGAGCCGTAGGCGTTGCCATGCTTCAGCGCATCGCCGGAGCGGTCGACGCCCGGACCTTTGCCGTACCACATGGAAAACACGCCCTCGACTTCGCAATGCGGGTCCAGCACTGCCTGCTGGGCGCCCAGAACGGCGGTGGCGCCCAGGTCTTCGTTCACGGCGGGCATGAACTTGATCCGGTTCTCCTGCATCCGCGCCTTGGCGCGCCAGAATTCCAGGTCCACGCCGCCCAGCGGCGATCCGCGGTAGCCCGACACAAACCCCGCGGTGTTCAGCCCCGCGTCGCGGTCGCGGCGCGCCTGGTCCAGCATCACCCGGGCCAGCGCCTGGGTGCCGGTCAGGAACACCCGGCCCTTGGTCATCTCATAACGGTCGTCCAGCTTGTAGCTGCGGAAATCGTGGCTCAGCTTGGTCATCGCAGGGGGAGTCCTTGCACGGCTAAATAGATCGCGGAAAGATAATCCTGCCAGCTTGAAAAGAATTGCCAGACTTGCTGGTTTTGCGAAGATTTATGGGTATATTCACCGGATCGATGCATAGACACGGAAAATTTGACCGGAAAATGAAGCTCGACCGCCGCGACCGCCGCATCCTGACCCTGCTGCAGGAGGATTCCCGCATTTCCAACGCCGACCTGGCAGAGGCGGTGGGCATGTCGCCGTCTGCCCTGTGGCGCCGGGTCCGGGCTCTGGAGGAGGCAGGCATCATCGAGCGCTACGGCGCGGTGGTGAACGCGCCCGCAATGGGATTGGGGTTCCAGGCCATCGTTCATGTGCATCTGACCCGGCACGACCCGGACAAACTGGTGGAATTCATCCGCGCGGTGGAAACCAGCCCGCTGGTTCAGGAATGTTACGCCACCACCGGCCAGGCGGATTACCACCTGCGGGTGCTGGCCCCGGATCTGGACGCTTACAACCGGTTCCTGGAGGAGTTTCTGTTCCGCCTGCCGGCGGTTGCCAGCGCCCAGACCAATGTGGTGCTGCGCACCATCAAACGGGACAGGCCTGTGGTGCCCTGAACAATGCGCCAGCGGGTGCGGCGCCGCAGTACCTGCAGAAAGATGAACCCGCGAGCCCGGCCATTCACTTTTCCGGAAAATACTCCGGGGGTCTGGGGGCCGGCCCCCAGCCGGCAGCCGCCTTCACATCGCGGCGTATTTCACCCAGGCCCAGGCCATGGCGATATAGGTCAGCTGGTGCAGCGCCTGGTCCGAGCCCATCGCCTGCCAGAACATCGCCTGCTGCGGATTCAGCTTCTTGCGCTCAGAAAAGCGCGCCTTGCCGAAGTCGATGTGGAAATGCACCACCCACTCCAGCAGTCCCAGCACCAGGATAAACGTCACCGGCGCGCCGAACAGCAAAAAGACAATGGCCGAGCCGATCACATGAACCCCGGCATGCTGCGCGCGCCCGGCGTGGACATAGGCGCAGCGGCCGGACAGCATTTTCGGCGTCTGCAGAAAGAAGTCGGCAAACAGGTGCTTGACCTGCAAAGCACAGAGCAGCAGCAGAACAGAACCGACATAATCCGGCAAACCGAATGACCTCCAGCAAGTGTACCTGGCTGGAACCTTACGGGTTTTTCGCCGCCTGGCAAATGCCGTGCCCGCAGGGTGCCGTAACGGGACAAAGCGGGTTTCTGCCCATTGCCTGTGCCCGTCAAACCGCGCTACCCATAAGGCAGACCACACCCGAAGCCGCCATTGATGGAGCTTTCCCATCGAACGCTCTCTGTTCCGTTTCATCTGGAAATACTCGAAACGCGATCAGCTGGTGCTGCTGATGGTCACCGCCTGCCTGTTCCCGCTGCTGTATCTGACACTGGAGCTGCCCAAGCGGATCATCAATGATGCCATCGGCTCGGAAACCGATATCGTCACCGTGCTGGGATACAGTTTTGACCAGCTGACCTTTCTGTGGATCCTGTGCGGCGCCTTCCTGGTGTCGGTGCTGTGCCACGGGCTGCTGAAAATGCGCATCAACACCATGAAAGGGGTGCTGGCCGAGCGGATGCTGCGCCGCTTCCGCTATCAGCTGATCGCCCGGGTCCTGCGGTTTCCGCAACCGTATTTTGAGCGCGTCAGCCAGGGCGAACTGGTGTCGATGGTGACCTCGGAGTCGGAACCGATGGGCGGGCTGATGGGGGATGCGGTCAGCCAGCCGGTGCTGCAGGCGGGCCAAATGCTGACCATCCTGTTCTTTCTGTTCCTGCAGAACTTCTGGTTCGGGATGGCGGCGATTGCGCTCATTCCGGTGCAAGGCTGGCTGATCCCGATGCTGCAGCGGCAGATCAACCAGCTGAACAAGAAACGGATCAAACAGGTGCGCGCCCTCGCGACCGAGATCGGCGAAAGCGCCGCGGGGGCCGCGACGCTCAGGATCAACGGCGGCTGGCGCTACCGGATGGCGGTGATCACCGACCGGCTGGGGTGGCTGTATGATATCCGCTTCCAGATCTACCAGAAGAAATTCTTCATGAAGTTCCTCAACAACTTCATCACCCAGCTGACGCCGTTCTTTTTCTACGCAATCGGCGGCTACCTCGTTTTGCAGGGTAAGGTCTCGCTGGGGGCGCTGGTGGCGGCGCTGGCTGCCTACAAGGATCTCGCCGCCCCCTGGAAAGAGCTTCTGGCCTATTACAACCAGACCCAGGACATGAGCTTGCGCTGGGACGTGGTCCTGGAACGTTTTGCGCCGCAGGGGATGGTCGGCGAGCAGCTGATGACCGGCGAGCCGGAGGAGCTGTCGCATCTCAACGGCGATATTGTGCTGGACTCCGTCACCGTGCGGGACGCCGATGGAAACCTTGTGCTGGAAGAATTGAGCGCGGCCTTCCCCGCCGGGCAGGTGATCGGGATTGCCGCCCCCTCGGAGGAAGACAGGCGCGCCCTGGCGGAACTGCTGACCCGGGAAATCCTGCCGTCCTCCGGCACCGTCACGGTCGCGGATCAGAACCTCAGCAGCCTGCACCAGGCCACGCTGGCGGCGCGGATCGGCTATGCCACCTCGCGGCCGGTTCTGTTCCAGGGCTCGTTCGGCGACAATGTGATGATGCCGATGCGGCTGCGCCCGCTGGACCAGGGCCAAGACCTGGAGCGGCTGGACACTGCCATCCGCGCAGGCAACAGCCCCGATCCCTTTGACGCGCGCTGGCTGGATCCCGAACTGGCCGGGTTCACGAGCGAGGAGGAGCTGCGGGGCTGGTGGCTGAAACTGGTGGAAGGGATAGGGTCCGACACTGCACTGTTCCGCCGCGGCATCGACCAGTTCTTCGAGGCCCCCAACCACCCGGGCCTGGCAGACCAGCTGGTCAGGCTGCGTCCTGCTGTGCGCCAGGCCATCGAGGACGCGGGCTTGGACGTGCATGTGCGGTTTCTGGACGCAGACAGCTACAACCCGGCGCTGCCGGTCGCGGAGAACCTGCTGTTTGCCGCATCCCAGGAGGCGATGACGGTTGAAACGCTGCTGCGTCACGCGGAGTTCCTGGCCCAGCTCAAACAGCTGGGGCTGGACGAGGGGCTGGTGTCGTTGACTCGCGATGTGGTGGAAATGCTGCGGCAGATCTTCGGCATGGATGGCACCGGTCACCCGCTGTTCCGTAAGCTGGGGCTGGATGTGGAGGCCTATGAGGCGGCGATTGCACTCATGGACCGGCAAGGTTCCGGCAATGCCGCAAAGCTCAGCCGCGAAGAACTGGCGCAGCTGCTGATCGTGCCTTTCACCATTTCTGCCGAACAGATTGGCCCGGCTTTCGAGGACGGGATGAAAGAGCGAATCCTGGGCTTCCGCCGCAGCCACGGGCAGAGCCTCCTGGACTCGCTGGGGTCCAGCTTCGTACCGTTCTCCAGGGACAGTTTCGCCCCCACCCTGACGGTTTTGGAAAACGCGCTGTTCGGCAAAATTTCGGATGCGGCCGGCTCCAAGGCGGATGAGGTGCGCAAGCTGGTTTCCGATCTGATGGTGCGCGAAGGCCTGCGCGACAAGGTGGTGGAGCTGATCTTCGACATGCCGATCGCCGTCGGCGGGCAGGGGCTGGCGGCCAGCTTTGCCGAGCCGCTGGCCTTCTGCCGGGCCACCATCAAGCGGCCGGACATCCTGATCCTGGATACCGCCATGGCAAGCTATGACCTCGAAACCCGGGTGGCGGTGCATAAGAACTTGCGCAAGCTGCTGCCGGACACCACGTTGATTTACCTGGCGTCCGGTTTCCAGAATCCCGATGTGTTCGACGTGTTCTATGAAATGCGACAGGGACGCCTGGTCAGCGACGAGGCGCAGGCAGTGGCGGCAAGCGAGGGGGCGGCCAGCCAGGACCTTGCCCGCAAGCTGCGGGCGCTGGAGCAGACGGAACTGTTCTCTGGCCTGAACCGCCGCCAGCTGCGCCTGCTGGCCTTTGGCGCGCGCTGGTATGAGGCCGCCAAGGGCGAGGCGGTTTTCCTCAAGGATGATGAGGCCTCGGACGGCGCCTATATGATCCTCGAAGGCGAGGCCGGGCTTTACCTGCCGCAAGAGGGCGGGGAGGACCGGCTGATTGCCCGGGTCGGCCCGGGCCGGCTGGTGGGGGAGCTGGGCCTGATCCGGCAGGAGCCGCGGGCGCTGAGCATGATTGCGGAAAGCGACCTGCGCTGCCTGCGGATCGGCGAGGAGGAATTCCTGGCGGTCGTCGAAAACGACGCCTCAACCGCCTTCAAGCTGCTGCAGGTGGTGGCGGGCTACGTCTCCAACTGAACCGGAACCAATAGGAAACAGGGAAGACACTGATGAAACTGCTGCGATACCGCATTGGTGGAGATGTGCGTCCGGGACTGCTGGACAGCGCAGGCGCGGTCCGGGACCTGTCGGCGCATGTGCCGGACATCACCGGGGCTGTACTGGATGACGCGGCCTTGGCCCGGCTGGCCGCGCTGGACCCGCAGACGCTGCCGCTGGTGCCGGGCACGCCGGACCTGGCGCCGTGTGTCGGACAACCGGGCAAATTCCTGGGGATCGGCCTCAACTACACCGATCACGCCGAAGAAATGGACATGGCGCTGCCGGAGCATCCTATTCTGTTCCTCAAGGCCACGTCTTCGATTACCGGCGCAAATGACGAGGTGATCCTGCCGCGCGGCTCGGTGGCGTCGGATTGGGAGGTGGAGCTGGGCGTGGTGATCGGCACCGCTGCCAAATATGTGCCGGAGACAGAGGCGCTGAACCACGTGGCGGGCTATTGCGTGATCAACGATGTGTCGGAGCGCGACTTTCAGACTAAGCTGACCGGCCAATGGACCAAGGGCAAAAGTTGCGACACCTTCGGCCCCGTAGGCCCCTGGCTGGTAACCCGCGACGAGGTGCCCGATCCCCAGGCCCTGTGGCTGACCTGCGACGTGAACGGCGAGCGCAGGCAAACCGGCAGCACCCGCACAATGGTGTTCACAGTTGCGCAGATCATCGCGCATCTGAGCCAGCTGATGACCCTGCACCCAGGCGACGTGATCGCCACCGGCACACCGCCGGGCGTGGGCATGGGGATCAAGCCCGCGCCGGTCTATTTGAAACCGGGCGACGTGATGCGGCTGGAGATCGAGGGCCTGGGCGTCCAGACCCAAACCGTGCGCGCAGACAGTTGAGGCAAGGGGGGGCGCTCCCGCCCGTTCCGGCGCATTCGCAGAATGCGCCCTTCCGGTTGGGCGTGGCGCTGCGCAAAGCGCAGCGCGGCTGCCGCTTCGGGGCAGGCCATTGGTTTCAGAACGGGCTGCTGCCCGGCCGCTCAGATGCCGCTGCAGAAATGCTTGTAAAGCAGGGCAATGGTTTCTTCTGTCTTCGGATCCTGCAGCGAGTAATACACCGTTTTTCCGTCGCGCCGGGTGGCAACCAGGCCTTCCTCGCGCAGCCGGGCCAGCATCTGGCTGACCGCAGCCTGGCGCATGTCCAGCAGCGCCTCCAATTCACCGACCGACCGTTCGCCCGCGCCTAAATGGCACAGAATCATCAGCCGGCCCTCATGGGCCAGCGCCTTGAGGAAGGCAGCCGCGGCGGCGGCGCTTTCTTGCATGTTCTGAGGGGTTTCCGGGGGAAGGGCGTCTTGGGGCGAAAGGGGCAATGCTCAGGTCCTGCGGTCGTCTTTTGCCGGCAACATGACCACTTCCGGCAGCCGAGTCACCCCGCAGTTGCGTTTCATTGCACAATAGGCGGAGAGCCACCGGCGAAGGCATTCCCCTTGGCATAATCGCAGGGGGCCTCCTGCATGTTGAGGTGCAGATCGCTGCCGGTGAAGGGATGCGCGCGCGCCAGAGCTTCGTCCACATCAATGCCCAGCCCGGGCGCATCCGGCGGAGTGACAAAGCCGTTTTCGACCCGGATCGAGCCCTTGATCAGCTGGTCGTGGAACGGGGTCTCGATGGTCTCCAGCAGCAAAATGTTGGGGATCGAGGCGGCGAGGTGAATGTTCGCGGCCCATTCCACCGGCCCGGCGTACAGATGCGGTGCCATCTGGGCGTTGAAGACCTCGGCAATCGCCGCGACCTTTTTCATTTCCCAAATGCCGCCGGCCCGTCCCAGGGCGGGCTGCAGGATTTCTGCGGCCCCGGCGCGCAGCACCGCGGCGAATTCGGATTTTGCGGTCATCCGCTCGCCCGTGGCCACGGGAATGCGCACGCTGCGGGCAACCCGCGCCATGTCTTCGATGTTGTCGGGCGGGGTGGGTTCCTCGAACCACAGCGGCGAATAGGGCTCCAGCGCCTGACCCAGGCGGATGGCGCCTGCGGTGGTGAACTGGCCGTGAGTGCCAAACAGCAGATCCGCCTTATCGCCAACCACCTCGCGGATTGCCTTGCAGAACGCTACCGACAGCGAAATGTCGGACATTGCAGGCATGTGTCCGCCGCGCAGGGTATAGGGGCCTGCCGGGTCGAACTTCAGCGCGGTGTAGCCTTCGCTCACTTTCTGCGCTGCGGCCTCGGCAGCCATTCCGGGCGAGGTCCAGAAGGCGGTCATATCATGCTGCGGCAGCGGGTAGAGGTATGTATAGGCGCGGATGCGCTCGTTCATCCGCCCGCCGAGCAAGGCGTGAACCGGACGCCCCCGGTCTTTACCCAGGATGTCCCAGCAGGCGATCTCCAGTCCCGAAAACGCGCCCATCACCGTCAGGTCCGGGCGCTGGGTGAAGCCCGAGGAATAGGCCCGTCGGAACATCAGCTCGATGTTCTCGGGGTTTTCCCCGGCCATGTGCCGCACGAACACATCCCGGATCACATGGGTCATCGCCTCCGGCCCGACGGAGGACGCGTAGCATTCGCCCCAGCCGGTGATACCGGTTTCGGTGGTGACCTTCACCAGAATCCAGTAGCGCCCGCCCCAGCCGGGAGCAGGCGGGGCAGTGACGATGACGTCCAGGTCTTGCAGCTTCATGACCTACCGCTCCGCCGCCGCATCAAAGGCGGCCAGTTCCCTGTTGATTTCCTCCACCGCGGGCTGCGGGGCGAAGAAGGTGACATCTGCCTCGCCGCCGCGCTCCATCATCACCTCAATTTCGAAATGCGCAGGCACCGTGTCAAAGCCGCCGTCGATGCGCCAGCGGCGGCTCTGCTGCTCGGCAAGGTCCGGCAGCCCTGCGGCGACCGAGGCCGCCAGCCCGCCCGGCAGGCCGAAACGGGGGTTGTTCGCAAGCCGCGTCAGGAAGGGGACAATCTCCTCCACCGCAAACAGCATCGACGTGTCCGAGGTGGCCGGGGCCGGTTTCACCGGCTCAGGCTTGAACAGGCTGGTCAGGAATTTCAGCACGGGCTGCGCTCCGGTTTGTGCGTGTCAGTCAAACACAATCACATTGCGCTTGGCAGAGCCAGTCTTGGTGTCGGCAATGGCCTCGTTGATCTGCTCCAGGGACCAGCGGCCCGAGATCAGCTCATCCAGTTTCAGGCGGCCCTGCTGGTAAAGGTCGACCATCCAGGGAATGTCCCGCTGGATCACCACATCACCCATCTTGGAGCCGATCAGCCCCTGTCCCACGGCGGCCAGAACCACCGGCTCATAGCTGGCCTTGGCGCCGGAATGCGGCATGCCGATCAGCACCGCCTTGCCGCCGCGTGCCAGATAGCGCGGGGCCTGCTCGTAGGCAGGGATAGCGCCGACGGTGACCAGCACCGCGTCTGCACCGCGGCCGCCAAGCGCCTGAAAGGCCGCCTTCCACGGCTTGTCCTCAGTCGCCAGAACCCCGTGGGTTGCGCCGAACTCTTTGGCGATGTCCAGCTTTTCCTGGCTCATGTCCACCGCGACGATGCGCCGGGCGCCGGCAATGCGGGCGCCCTGGATGGCGTTCAGCCCGACCCCGCCGGCACCGATCACCACCACGTCCTGCCCCGCCCGCAGCTGGGCGGCGTTGACCGCCGCGCCAACGCCGGTGATCACCCCGCAGGACATCAGCGCCGCCACGTCCTTGCCCATCTCAGCCGGGATCTTCACGATCTGGCGCTGGTCCACCACCACCTTCTCGGCAAAGGCGCCGCAGGCCATGGCCTGCTCCAGCGGCCCGCCTTCGGCTGTCTTCAGCGGGCCGTTCACACCGTCATAGGGCGTTTCGCAGATCACCGGCCTGCCGCCTGCGCAGGACGGGCAGGTGCCGCAGCTTCGGATCAGGGTGACCACAACGGAGTCGCCTTCGGCAAACCCCTGCACACCCCCGCCGAGGCGGGTAATCACCCCGGCGGCCTCATGCCCGTAGACCGCAGGCAGATGCCCGCCCCAGGCGCCTTCGGCATAGGAGATGTCGCTGTGGCAAATGGCAACCGCGTCCAGCGTGACCTCCACTTCGCCCATGCCGGGTGGGGCCAGCTTCACCTGTTCGATCACAAGCGGGGCTCCGAAGGCATGGCAGACGGCGGCTTTGATGGTTTGCATGGTTTTCCTCCCCGTTTCAGGCAAGGTGGCGCGGCGGCCTGGCTGCATCAAGCGGGAATACGGCAGCCCGGCGGCGGTATTACGTCACGGAAGACTCGCTGCACTGAAACACTGTGCAGCCGATGGCCATGAGGAGCAGCGTGAACAGGCGTTCTCTCCTGAACGTCCTTTACTGGCTGCCTAGCTCCTCAGCCCGTTTGGCAAACTGCAAGGCATCCCACGGCGCCCGGCCCATCTGCTGCCCCGGATCAAACAGCGCCGCCGCGTCGAGATCCGGATAGTCGCGCGCCACCAGCTCCCGCAACGGCGTCTGCGAGGCCTGCGCCTCCCGGCACAGCGCCTTCACGGCCGCTTGCGCATCGGGCCGCGGCATCTGCTCTGCCAGGGCAAAGCTCAGCGCCTCGGCGTGGATCATGCCCAGCCCGCCGGAGAGCGCGGCGGCCATCGCCTCCGGATCGGGTGCCAGGCCCGCGCACAGGTCCTTGCCCGTCTTTGCGGCGCTGGCCGCGCCCAGAACGATCTGCGGCAGGCTCATCCATTCGCTGAACCAGGCCGCCCCGTCGCGCTGATGCTGCAGCACCGAGGCCCCCTGAAGGACAGAGAACAAGCCGCTGCCCTGCCGCGCCAGCGCCGCCAGCACCGAAGGCGCCACCGGGTTCTGCTTCTGCGGCATTGTGGACGAGGCACCGGCGCCGCCCAGCGAAATCTCCGAAATGCCGCTTTGCGCCAGCGCGATGCAGTCCTCGCCGGTTTTGCCGAAGGCCAGCGTCACCCGCTGCAGCCAGTCCGCGATCCGCAGGATCGGCGTGCGGTCGGTGTGCCAGCTGCGCCCCGGATCTTGCAGGGCCAGCCCCTTGGCCATCGCAGCGCGCACCTCTGCTGCCTTTGGCCCCAGCGCGCTGGACGTTCCCGCTGCACCCGACAGGGACACGAGCAGGCAGGACTGGCGCAGCGCGGGCAGCTCCTCTAGCAGGGTCAAAAGCGGCGTGCCCCAGCCCGCCGCCACCGCCCCGAAACTGGTGGGGGTGGCGTGCTGCCCATAGGTGCGGGCAGCCATCGGCAGGTCCGCATGGGCTCTGGCTAGCGCGCCAAGCGATACCGCAGCGGCCTTCACGTCTGCTTCCACCAGCGCCAGAACCTGGCGCAGCCGCAGCATCAGCGCGCTGTCCATGATGTCCTGCGAGGTGGCGCCCCAATGCACATACTGCGCGTGCTCCGGCGCTTTCATCTCCTCGCGGAAGGCGGCGACCAGCCCCGGCACCGGCACGCCATTCTGCGCGCTGGGCTGTTTCAGCACGCCGGGGTCGACGGCGATTTCCACCACCGCACGGGCGATGGCGGCGGCGCTTTCCTGCGGGATCACGCCCGCGTCACCCTGCGCTTTGGCCAGTGCGCCCTCCACCAGCAGCATGGCGCGCACCTCCGCACTGTCCGAAAACAGGCGGCTGGCCTCGCCGCAGCCGAACAGGCCGCCATACACCTGGCTGTCAAAAACCGAACCTGCCATCAGAAGTCCTTTGCGATGTGCCCGATCAGATCCGCAAGCCCCTCTGGGTCCGCGAAGAAGGGCGAATGGGAAGTTTGCATTTCAAAGACCCGCTGCGGCGGCAGCTGTGCCGCCATCTGCGCCTGGTATTCCGGCGGGATCACCCGGTCCTCCGTGCAGCGGATATAGGCCTTGGGCACGCCTTCGAACCGGTCGCCCAGCCGGATTGGCGTGTCCTGCGGCGGGATTGGCTGCGGACACAGGTGTTCCAACGCGAACTCCACCGTTTCAGCCGGGCAGTCATGATAGAACAGCTCCGGCGCGATCTCTGCCACGAAGCTGTAGCTGGTGCCGGCCGCGTTCTTGCTGGTGGCGCCCGTCAGCGTCTGCCGCGGCCCGGCCTTGCGCATGCCGATCAGGGACAGGCCGCTGACCGGAATATAGCTGCACAGGTAGATCAGGCCGCGCAACCTGTCAGGACCGGCCTCTGCCGCGGCGGAAATGGGAAACCCGGCCCAGGAATGGCCCAGCACAATGGTGTCCGGCGTCGAGGCCGCCAGCACCGCCTCGGCAGTTTCTGCAAGTGTGACGCCCGCCGGATCGCGCCCGTCGCAATGGCCGGGCAGGGTGATTGTGCGGGCGGTGTGGCCGCGCGCCTCCAGCGCCGGGACAACATCGCGCCAGCACCAGGCGCCGTGGCAGGAACCGTGAATCAGAAGAACCTCAGCCAATGTGCCCGGTCTCCCTCAGAAACGCGGTCAGCCGCGCCGCGTATTCCTCCGGCTGCTCGACGCAAGGAATGTGGCCCGCGCGCCGGATCAGGTGGAACTGGCTGCCGGGGATCAGGTCCACCGTCTCGCGCACCAGATCGGGCGGGGTGGAGCCGTCCTCAGATCCCGCAATGCCCAGGCAGGGCAGCCGCAGCCCGCTGGTGGGGGTATAGAAATCGGTGCCGGCAATTGCCGCGCAGCAGCCGGCATAGCCGTCGCGGGATTGCTGCACCAGCATGTTGCGCCACAGCTGCAGCTCTGGCGTGGCGCGGAAGCCGCGGGCAAACCAGCGCTCCATCACCGCTTCGGCCAGCGCTTCGATGCCGTCGGACTGCACTGTCTGCACCCGCTCTTTCCACATCTCCGCGGTGCCGATCTTAGCGGCGGTGTTCGACAGCACCAGCGCCCGGATCTGATCCAGCCGCTTCACCGCCAGGCCTTGCGCGATCATGCCGCCGATCGACAGCCCCACAAACATGCAGTCGCGCACTTGCAGGTGATCCAGCAGCCGCTCCGCGTCGCGCACCAGCGCACCCATCGAATAGGGCGAGGGCGGGCAGGAGGACAGCCCGTGCCCGCGCTTGTCATAGCGGATGATGCGCAGGCCTGCAGGCAGCCGGTCCACCACCGCATCCCAAACCCTCAGGTCGGTGCCAAGCGAGTTGGCAAAAACGATGGGGGCGCCGTCAGGGTCCCCGTCAATGCGGTAATGAAGCTGGACATCGCCCAGGTCTGCAATCTGCATGGAGCGCCTCTTTGCTGTTCCGCAGCACTTTACCTGTGCCAAGGCGGCGAGGTAAACCAGCCGCCTGCCGCGGGCGGGGGAATTTTCTTTCCAAAGAAAATTGGCCGGAAAAACCGGTTTGTCCGGCCCGCCTCAGCCGCGCAGCTCCATGTGGGCCATGATCTGCGCGTGATCGGAGGCGGGCTTGTTGTAAGGCGCTTCCGGGTGGCTGCCGTCGGTCAGATGATCGTTGAAGACGCTGTAATACTGCATTTCCCCGATGGAACCGGGCCAGGACGGGTCGAAATGGCGCGACATGTAGATCTGGTCGGCACTCTCATGCACGCCGCCAAAGGCTGTGGTATAGACCACATTGCGCAAAGACCTTTTCAGGAACATCTTCTCGGCAGAGCGCAGCCGCACCCGGTCGACGTCCTCGCGGATCTGTTTGTCTTCCTCCGCACTGTAACGGTCGCCGGGGTGCCGGGCGTCATGGCGCAGCATCCAGGCGTAGTTCGTGAACGGCATCTCGCCGGCGATGATCTCGCTGCTGACCGCATGTTCGCCGTCGTTGAAATCCCCCAGCACCATCACCGGGCGGCCCTGCTCCAGCTCGTCCAGCACCGCGCGGCGCAGCACCCAGGCCTCGCCCATCCGCCTCAGCGCCGCCCGCAGTGATCCCATCGCCCGGCCCGCCGCATCATAGGCGGTCAGCACGGTTTCGGGCGGATAGGGCGCGCCCTGCGGCTTGATGTATTCGCCGAGTTTCGATTTCAGGTGGCAATTGAACACGGTAATAACCTGATCCCCAACCGGCACCCGTACTTTCAGGATCGGCCGCGACAGCCGGCGCAGGGTATAAAAACCTGCGTCCTCTTCCTCGCCCAGGCAGGCCATCGGGATGTCCAGCGGCTGATCCAGGTCCTGGATCACCTCGGGATCCTCCGCAAAGCCGAACCGCGACAGCACTGCCAGTCCGGGCCGCCGCTCGCCCGGATCACCGGTGTCGTTAAGGTTGGGGGCAAAGGCCAGTTCCGCTTCGGCGTAAGAGCCATACGCCAGCTTCTGAAAAACCGCCTTGCGGTGATAGCGTTTGGAAGGGTCGGGGATGCTGGCGGCGTTGGCCTCCGCCCCGCGCCGGTCAGTTTCGGCGATGACCTGGCGCAGCGGTGCTTCGTCAAAGATCTCCTGAAACCCCACGATATCGGCGTTGAGCGTCAGCAGCTGGTCGGCCATCCAATCCGCCTTCCAGGCGTATTCCTCCGGCGTGTAGCTTTGAAAGCGGTAGTATTCCCGCTCCGGTCCGATCAGATTCTTGACGTTGAACGAGGCGATTGTGAAGCGTGTCATGACGGCCCCCTGACTGCCGCGCCATGAAACGCGCGGCCAGGGGTCAAGCATAGCGCGAGAGCGCCTCCCGGAACAGCTCCGCATCCACATTGCCGCCGGTGGCAACCGCAATCACCGCGGCGCCGGCGAGCCGTCCGGGGTGGAACAGCGCCGCGGCCAGCGAGGCCGCGCCGCCGGGTTCCAGCACGATTTTCAGCCGCAGGAAGGCCATCGCCATCGCCCGCATCGCCTCCTCCTCGGTGATCACCAGCCCCGGCCCGCACAGCCGGCTGAGAATGGGGAAGGTGATCTCCCCCGGCTGCGGTGTCAGGATCGCATCGCAGATCGAGCCGGACTGGCTGGGGTTCCGGCAGATTTCGCCCGCCGCCAGCGACCGGGCCACGTCGTCAAAGCCTTCCGGTTCCACCGTCCGCACCCGCAGGCCCGGCGCGCGGGCCTCTAGCGCCAGCGCAATGCCCGAGGACAGCCCGCCGCCGCCGCAATTGACCAGCACATCCGCCCGGGTGACGCCTTCAGCGGCGGCCTGTTCCGCGATCTCCAGCCCCGTGGTGCCCTGGCCCGCAATCACCTGCGGCTCATCATAGGGTTTGATCAGGGTCAGCCCGCGCGCTTCCGCATATTGCGCGCCCACCGCCTCGCGGCTCTCGCCGCCCGCGCGGTCATACAGCACCACCTCGGCGCCCAGATCGCGGGTGTTCTGGATCTTCAGCCGGGGCGCGTCGGCAGGCATCACGATCACGGCAGGCACCTCATGCGCCTTGGCGGCGGCTGCCACACCCTGCGCGTGGTTGCCGCTGGAATAGGCGATGACACCGCGCTTGCGCGTCTCTTCCGGCAGTGCCGAGACCGCCGACCAGCCGCCGCGGAACTTGAACGATCCGGTATGCTGCAGGCATTCCGCCTTCACCAGCACGCGGCGTCCGGCAATCTCGTCCAGAAACGGCGAGGACAAAAGCGGGGTGACGCGGGCATGGCCCTTCAGCCGCTCGGCCGCGGCTTCGATCATGGCAATTGAGGTCATTTGACGGGGTCCAGAACTGAATGGATGAGGGCGAGCGCCTGCGGCTCGTCCAGAAACGGCACATGGCCGCGTCCGGCGATCTCCGCAGCGTGCAGGCCGGGCAGGCGGCGCTGCATTTCTGCGAAGGTTCCGGCGCTCAGAATGTCCGAGTTCGCGCCGCGGATCACGCCGCAGGGCAGCCCCTCCAGCGCCAGGAACAGCGGCCACAGATCCGGGGCCGGGCCAGCCTCGGCCTGCGCCAGCAGTGCGTCACGCAACCGCGGGTCATAGCGCAGGCTTAGCCCCTCTGCGCTCTGGTCATAGAACGCCTCCGCTTCCTCGCGCCAGCGCGCCGCGGGCACGTCCGGGAAGGCCGGCGCCATCAGCGCCGCCAGCGACTGCGCGGCCTGCGCATGGGTTTTGGCGGCCGGGCGGCGGCCCACATACTCCATGATCCGGGCAATGCCGCCCGGGGGGATCTCCGGGCCCACGTCATTGAGGATCACCGCCGCCAGCCGGTCCTTGGCCATTGCCGCCAGCGTCATCGCCACCAGTCCGCCGCGCGACGTTCCAAGCACCGCGGCGCGCTCCAGTCCCAGATGGTCCAGCAGCTCCAGCACATCCTGCGCCTCGCGCAGCACGTTGTAGTTCGCGAAGGCGGGATCATGCGCCGACTGCCCCCGGCCGCGCGCGTCCAGGGTGATCATCCGGTACTGCCCGGCATGTGGCGCGAAATAGCGGAAATCCCGGCTGTCGCGGGTGAGGCCTGCGAGGCAGAGGAGCGGCAGGCCCGCGCCGCTGTCCGTGTAATACAGCCGCAGCCCGTCAGAAGTTTCAAAGTACGCCATGGGTGCGCCTAGCTCCTGGCAAGGTCGGGAATTGTGGTGAGGTCCGGCAGGATATGCGCGGGTTTCCAGGGCAGCCTGTCCACCGGCTCCCCCGCCCGGTTCACCCAGGCGGTGACAAAGCCGTACCCCGCAGCCCCCGCCGCATCCCAGCCGTTGGAGGACACGAACAGCACATTGTCTTTGGCGCAGCCGAAACGCTTGCCCACCAGATCGTACACGCGGCTGTCTGGTTTGAAGATGCCGGCGCTTTCCACCGACAGCACGTCGTCCAGCACGCTGCCCAGGCCTGCTGACTGCACCGCACCGTCCAGCATCGCAGGCGAGCCGTTCGACAGGATCGCAGTGTTCAATCCAGCGTCTTTCAGCGCCTTCAGCATCGCGGGCACCTCCGGGTAGGCCTGAAGCTCCCAGTAAAGATCCAGGAGGCGCTGGCGCAGGGCTGCGTCACCGTCCAGCCCGGCGGCTTCCATCGCCCAGTCGAGCCCGTCCTGGGTCACATCCCAGAAATCCGCATGGGCCCCGGTGATGGCGCGCAGCCAGGTGTATTGCAGCTGCTTCAGCCGCCAGTGGCCGGCCAGCTCTGCCCAGTTGTCCTGCAGATGCGGAAACTGCGGCTCGCCGGCGGCCTGGCGGGCAGCGGCTGCCACATCGAACAGGGTCCCGTAGGCGTCAAAGATACAGGTGGTAATCGGCATGGCTCCCTCCGTTGCGGCGAGAGTTGCACGAAGGCGGCGGGCTGGCAAAGCCGGAAATTGCCCGCATACGGGTTTACATCACATCTGCGGGCGCTAGGCTGCGCCCCTTTATCAACCCGCAACCGATTGGAGGTCTCATGACCGGGGTAAAAAACGGCGACACCGTGCGCATCCACTACACAGGCAAGCTGACGGATGGCACCGTTTTCGACAGCTCCGAAGGGCGCGACCCGCTGGAGTTCACCGTGGGCGCAGGTCAGGTCATTGCCGGCATGGATGCCGGTTTGGAAGGCATGGAGCCCGGCGGCAAGAAGACGCTGGAAATCGCCTGCGCCGATGGCTACGGCCCGATCAATCCCGAGGCACGCCAGCAAATCCCGCGCGAAGGCATCCCTGCCGACATCCCGCTGGATCTGGGCACTCAGCTGCAAATGCAAAGCCCCGACGGCCATGTGCTGCCGGTCACCGTGGTCGAAGTGACCGAAGAGACCGTGACGCTGGATGCCAACCACTTCCTGGCAGGCAAAGATCTGGTCTTCGACATCGAGCTGGTGTCTATCAACTAAGGTTCCACCTGCGGGGGCGGGGAGTGCTCCCGCGCCCGCAGGTCCCCCGGCTGCGCCGGCAGACGCTTGGCGGCGTTGGGCGTGGCACCGTGCAGAGCGCGGTGCCACGCCCAACGGGAGCGGGCTTCGCCAGAAGCCCGGCGACGGGCGGGAGAGCGCCGCAGGCCGGATGCAGAACAGCGCGCGCTGTTTGAAGCTTGGAGAAGAGACAGAAAAAGGCGCCCCCTGGGGGAGCGCCTTTTTTGAACAGGGGCCTTTGGGGAAGCGGTTACAGGTGATCCTGCTGCGGCATCCCCAGCACGTGGAAGCCGCCGTCCACCCGGATAACCTCGCCCGTGGTGCAGGCGCCGGCGTCGGATGCCAGGTACACGGCAGTGCCGCCCACCGCCTCCAGCGTCGCGTTATCGCGCAGCGGCGCGTTCTGGGCGGTGTGCTTGAAGGTCTTGCGCGCACCGCCGATAGCCGCACCCGCCAGGGTCTTCATCGGCCCGGGCGAGATCGCGTTCACCCGGATGCCTTCCGGGCCCAGATCGTTGGCCAAATAGCGGGTCGCCGATTCCAGCGCCGCCTTGGCCACGCCCATCACGTTGTAGTTCGGCACAACCCGGTTCGACCCCTGATAGGTCAGGGTCAAGAGGGTGCCGCCGTTGTCCTTCATCAGCGGGTAGGCGCGGCGCGCCACCTCGATGAAGGAATAGGCGGAGATATCCATCGAGTTCTTGAAGTTGGCGCGGGTGGTGTTCAGGAACCGCCCGGTCAGCTCCGACTTGTCCGAATAGGCAATCGCATGCACCACGAAGTCGATCGTGGGCCAGCGTGCCGACAGCTGTTCGAACGCGGCGTCCAGCGAGACGTCGTCGGTCACATCCACGTCGACCATGAAATCCGAGCCGACGCTTTGGGCCAGCGGCTCCAGCCGCTTGCCGAAGGCCTCGCCCTGATAGGTAAAGGCCAGCTCGGCCCCGGCGTCCGCCATGGCCTTGGCAATGCCCCAGGCGATGGAGCGGTCGTTGGCAACGCCCATGATCAGGCCGCGCTTGCCGGTCAGAAGTCCCGCCATCGTCACTTATCCCTTGTACTTGCTCAGAACCATCGAGCCATTGGTACCGCCAAAGCCGAAGCTGTTGGTCATCACCGAGTCGAGGCCGGCGTTTTCCACCATGCTGGTGGCAATCTCGCCCGGCAGGATGCCTTCGGCGAGGGTGTCGACGTTGATCGACGGCGTGATGAAGTCGTTGTCCAGCATCAGGAGGCAGAAGATTGCCTCCAGCGCGCCGGCAGCGCCCTGGGCGTGGCCGGTCATCGACTTGGTGGAGGAAATCGGCGGCACCTTGCCCTCGCCGAACACCCGGCGCGCGGCTTCAACCTCGCCGACATCGCCGACCGGGGTCGAGGTGCCGTGTGCGTTAATGTAATCCACCTTGCGGCCTTCGGGCAGGGTGGCCAGCGCCAGCCGCATTGCCCGCTCGCCGCCCTCGCCGGAGGGCGCCACCATGTCATGGCCGTCAGAGGTTGCAGCGAAGCCGGTCACCTCGGCATAGATCTTGGCGCCGCGGGCCTTGGCGTGCTCCAGCTCTTCCAGCACCACGATGCCGCCGCCGCCGGAGATCACGAACCCGTCGCGGTCCTTGTCGAAGGCGCGGGAGGCTTTTTCCGGCGCGTCGTTCTTCTTGGAGGACATCGCCCCCATCGCATCGAACAGGCAGCTCAGCGTCCAGTCCAACTCCTCGCCGCCACCCGCGAACATCACATCCTGCTTGCCCATCATGATCTGCTCGGCCGCATTGCCGATGCAGTGCAGCGAGGTGGAGCAGGCCGAGGTGATCGAGTAGTTGATGCCCTTGATCTTGAACGCGGTCGCCAGGTTGGCCGAGATGGTCGAGGACATGCACTTCGGCACCGCAAACGGGCCGATGCGTTTGGTTGCGCCGGTCTTCAGCACCGTCTGATGCGCCGCCAGCATGGCCGAGGTGGACGGGCCGCCGGACCCGGCCACCAGACCAGTGCGCTCGTTCACCACGTGATCTTCGCTGAGGCCCGCATCGGCAATCGCCTGGCTCATGGCGATATGGGCATAGGCCGCACCGGGGCCCATGAAACGCAGGGCGCGCTTGTCCACATGCTCAGCCACATCAATCTTGAGCGTGCCGGCCACTTGGCTGCGGAAACCGTGCTCGGCCATTTCCGGGCTGGCAACGATGCCGGACTTACCGGCTTTCAGCGAGGCTGTGACTTCTTCGGCATTGTTCCCGATGGAGGAGACAATCCCCAGACCGGTGACGACGACGCGGCGCATGTGCGTACTCCTGTTCCTGTGACTCTTGTCCTGCCGGAAAGCCTGTCAGCTCTCGGACAGGGCCACTTTCATATCTTTGACCTGATAGATCACGTCCCCGTCGGCCTCGACAATGCCGTCGGCGACACCCATGGTCAGGCGGCGGGTTTGCACCGCCTTGGTGAAGTTGACGCGGTAGGTCAGCATCTTGCGGTCCGGGCGCACCATGCCGGTGAGCTTCACCTCACCCACACCCAGCGCATAGCCGCGGCCCTTCCAGCCGCGCCAGCCCAGGTTGAAGCCGGTCAGCTGCCACAGGCCATCCAGGCCAAGGCAGCCGGGCATGATCGGGTTGCCCGGGAAATGGCAGTCAAAAAACCACAGGTCCGGGGTGATGTCGAACTCTGCAATCACATGGCCTTTGCCATGCTCGCCGCCGTCGCCGGAAATCTCGGTGATGCGGTCCATCATCAGCATCGGCGGCGCAGGCAGCTGGGCGTTGCCCGGCCCAAACAGCTCGCCCCGCGCGCATTTCAGCAAATCGTTCTTGTCAAAGCTGCTGGGGTAATCGGCCATTCGGGCGTCTCTCCTGCCTGGGGTTCGGGTCTATATATCTGGCTCCCTGTAGCACCGCGCGAAAGGGTCCTGCAAGGGGACCCCGCGTCACTTCCTGCGCTGAATGTGCCACAGACGCACCGGAAAGGGGAGTTCAGCTGCGAATGAATTTCATTTGAAAAACCTTGGGTGTTGCTCCTATATATACGGTCAGCAACGCGATGCAGGACCTGCTCATGACGCCAAACAGCGAAGAAGTGGCCACACGCTGGCTGACAGAGGCCGGGCTGAGACCCACCCGGCAGCGGGTTGCGCTTGCCGAATTGCTGGTCGGCGACGGCAAGCACCGCCATATCACCGCCGAAAGCCTGTTCGAGTCGGCCAAGAAAAAGGGTGCCGCGGTGTCGCTGGCGACCGTCTACAACACCCTGCGCGCGTTCTGCGATGCGGGCGTGCTGCAGGAGATACCGCTCGATGGGTCTAAAAGCTATTTCGACACAAACACCCACGACCACCCGCATTTCTTCTGGGAGGACGAGGGCCGGGTCAGCGATGCGCCCGCTCAGGATCTGGTGATTCACAAGCTGCCGGAAGCGCCGGAAGGGATGGAGATCGCCTCAGTCGATGTGGTGATCCGCCTGCGCAAGGTCTGACCGGCGGCCGCTCAGCGCTTTGCGGAGAATTTCATGTGCTTTGAAGGCCGGGGATGCCTCCGGCATTCCTGTGTGGGCTGCCAGAATCACCGGCTCCTGCGCCGCCGCATCCTTGACCGGCACCGCGCACAGGGCTTTGCCGTCATAGCTGATTCCGCCGGGCGGCAGGCTGTAGCTGATCCCCACGCCCTCGCCATTGGCAGCCAGGCTGCGCAGCAGCTCCAGCGTCTCCGCCCGGTGCGCAATCCGCGGCACCAGTCCCTGCATCTTGAACAGACCCAGCATGTGCTGCACCGACAGCCCTTCCTGCGACAGCACCAGCGGGTGCTGCGACAGCTCCGCCAGCGAGAGGCCGCGACGCTGTGCCAGCGGATGCTCCGGCGGCACCAGCGCATGCGGCGCGATCCTGTCCAGCTCGGCCCGGCTGAAAGCCGCATCCAGCCCCAGGTCATAGGTGATGGCCAGATCCGCCGCGCCTGTGCTCAGCGCGGAAATCAACGGGTCAAAGCCGCAGGCACGGTGGCTGACCTCCACATCGGGCAGGGCCGCGCGCAGGGCCTTCAGGGCAGGGGCCAGCAAAAACGGGGCCAAGTCGGAGAAGCAGACCAGCGTCAGCTTGTGCATGGCACCGGCGTTTCTGGAGTTTTCCAGCCGCGCCGCCCGATCCAGCAGCGCCTGCGCCTGCCCGGCAAACCGCCGCCCCTGCGGCGTCAGCGCCAGCGCCGCGCCGCGCCTGCGCAGGAACAGCACATGGCCCAGGTGCTCCTCGATCCGGCTCAACGCCGCCGAAAGCGCGGGCTGGCTTACATGAACGGCATCCGCCGCCGCCGACAGGCTGCCGTGCCGGGCGACGGCGCAGACGTATTCGTAATGGCGCAGGGTCAGGTATAACATGTGCCGAAGGGTATCTTAAAAAGATATGATTTGAAACTATACCTGTGCCGCGGCAGGAATGGCGCATCGGATTTGCATCATTCAGCAGCGGAGACAGCAATGGTCCACCCCCTCATCACCCCGGAACATGTGGCGCAGTTCCAGCGCGACGGCGTGGTCCTGATCCGCGGCCTGTTCGCAGATCAAGCCGAGCTGCTGCGTGCAGGCGTTGCGGCCAATATGGAAAACCCCGGGCCTTATGCGTCGGACAACGAAAAGGCCGGGCAGACCGGCCGGTTCTTTGATGACTACTGCAACTGGACCCGCATTCCCGAATTCCAGCAAGCGATTGAAGAATCCCCGGTTGCCGAAGTCGCCGCCGACCTGATGCAATCCCAGTCAGTGCAAATGTTCCATGACCATGTGCTGGTCAAGGAGCCGGGCACCTCGATGGCCACTCCCTGGCATCAGGACGGCCCCTATTATTTTGTCGAGGGGCAGCAGACCATCAGCTTCTGGTCGCCGCTGGATGAGGTGAAAGAGGCCACCCTGCGCTGCGTGGCCGGCTCCCACAAATGGGAGAAGGAAGTGCTGCCGACCCGCTGGGTATCGGAGGAGGATTTCTTTCCGGACGAGGGCCAGTACATGCCCGTCCCGGATCCGGATGCCGAAGGCATGACGGTGCTGGAATACCCGATGCAGCCGGGCGATGCGGTGGCCTTCAACTACAAGACCCTGCACGGCGCCCGCGGCAATACCTCGGCCTCGCGCCGCCGCGCGTTTTCGCTGCGGCTGGTGGGCGATGACGCGCGCTATGTCGAGCGGCCGGGCCGCACCTCGCCGCCGTTTCCGGGCCACGGTATGCAGCCCGGCCAGCGCCTGCGCGAAGACTGGTTTCCGATCTTGCTGCAGCGGTAAAGGGAAGGGGGCGTTGCCCCCTCGGCCTGGCGGCCTTCACCCCCAGAGTATTTGGGGAAAGATGAAGGCCGTAAAAGTCTATTTTTTCAGGTCGCGGCGGATGCCCATGTTTTCGGCGTTGGAGAAGGAGCAGGTCTTGCAGATGCCGAACTGCTTCAGGAAGCCGCGCTTGCGGGCGCGGGCGGCCTCGTCCGAGCGGTAGGCGGCCAGGAAGCCGTCCTCCTCCACATTGGGCAGCTGAATCACCTGGTCATAGTCGATGCAGCACAGGCCCAGATCGCCGTTCCAGAACACCACGGATTGGAACAGCGGCACCGTGCACAGCGCGTGGCTGGTGTGGCGCGGGTGGCGGCGCAGTTTCTTCTGGCGCGGCAGGAAGTGGGCGAACTCGCGTTTCTGATCGGCAGAGGTGTAAGAGCCGATCGAGAAGGTCTTGAACCGCACCCGGTCAAAACCCGCCTCCCGCGCCCAGGCTTCCATTTCGTCCATCTGCGGCTCAGAGTAGCTGGTCAGCAGCGTCTGCAGCACGGTGATTGGGGTTTTGAAGCCCAGGTCTTTCTTGATGCTGAGGAATTCCTCGATGCTTGCCTTGACGTTATCGAAGTCGGAATTGACCCGGTAAGCCTCCTGCGCCTCCTTGGAGAACCCGTCCATGCAGAGGTTCACCCGTGCGAGCCCGGAGCGGATCAGCCGCTCGCTCATCTCCGGCGTCAGGCGGGTGGCGTTGGTGGACAAGTAGGTGTCGTGGCCGTTTTCATGGGCATAGGCGATGAAATCGGGCAGGTCCTTGTGCAGCGTCGGCTCACCCGAGAAGCTGAAGTAGATCGCGGGTTTTTCCGGCTGATCCTTGAAATCGTCGATGATCTTGCGGAACACATGCGGTTTCATCATCCCGCGCTTGCGGCTCATCGCAAAGGTGACGGGGCAGACCGGGCAGCGCAGGTTGCAGCTGTTGGTGGCGTCGATGATGATGATCTTGGGCGGGCGGCGGAAAAAGGCCAGCGGCAGCAGCCGGGCCATCAGATGCAGCGCCCGCTCATGCAGCCCGGGCGGCTTGGCGGGAAGGTCTGGCTGCGCGGTGTCCGGACGGAGGTCCGGCGCGGGGGCTTGATCTTTCATGCGAGGATCTCCGCAGGGGCTGGCAGAACCTACCTTAAGGCTCAGGGAGTGGCAGGCAACCTTTTGTCGCGTCACGGTTTGTGAGCATTACGTGAGCTGCTGCAGCGCGCCGTCCGTCGGAGCGGTGCCTTGGGAGGGGGACGCCGGACCGGCAGCGGCCTGATCTGAATGCGCACCAGAAGACGTGCGGCCCATTGTGCGCAGATTAGTCAGTGGATTGAAAGGCGGCAAAGGGCGCACCTGCTGGCGTCCTGGGGAAATCCGCTTGAACGCAGCTGGACGGACTTCAAGGCAGCGCGGCGCAGCTGCCTGCAGCTGGAGGCAAACGCCGCTATCCGCGGAGGGGGCTGCCTCCCCCTGATCCCGTTCGGGCTCCAGCGCCGCCGGCATCCGGGCGCTGCCCGTCAATGTCCTGACAGTTCGGGGTGTGCCCGTTCCGGACCGACGCTCAGGCCACGGGGCGACCGACGCGCGGTCAGCGCCGTTTGTTCCAACCTTCCGCAAAGCGGCGGATGGCTGTTGTCCGCCGCGATATCCCCGCTATCCGTCGCGCCCAGGCTCATTCGGATTGCTGGAGAAAAGTGCGATCTTGTTGCCTTGGGGGTCGCGAAGATAGCCGGCGTAGAAGTGCGGTCCGTAATCGTCGCAAAAGCCCGGCTGACCCTCGCCGGAACCGCCTGCGAGAAGCGCGGCGGCGTGAAGATCGCGCACCTGCTTTTGGCTGCGCGCCTCGAACGCGGCCATAGAGCCGTTGCCGGCCGAGGCCGGGCGACCATCGAAAGAGGGTTTAACGTAAAAGTCCGGCTGCACGGGGGGTGACCCGGTTTGACCGGCAGGCTGAAACTCAGTCCCGCAGGCCCCTCCTTCAGCTGATAACCAAGGGCGGGCAGGAACGCAGAATAAAACCGTTTCGCGCGCGCGATATCATCCGCACCGACTGTGATATAGGCAATCATGCTTTGCGGTTTTTTCCGGAAGGCCGGTCATTGCAGTGAAGCTTCTGCAATATTGCAGGCTTGCGCAGGATTCGTCACTGCAAACGGCCCCTTCCTAATCGTTAGAAGCGGGCCTTGTTGCGCATACGGTGAAAGATCACGTCGTCCCGCAGGGCTGATCCGCAAGCACGTGGCATAGCAGGGAGGTTTATGGCGCTGGTTGCCGAAGGAACAGCAATGCGTATGCCAAATACAGTTGAGCTACACGATGCATTTCATGAAGATTTGGTGGACCCAACTGGTGAAAGTTCGAACCGTTTCTTCGGCGAAATGCTATTGTGGTCCGAAGATCCGACACTGACAGCTGAGTTCGATTGAGCGGTATATATCACCACGATTAGCGAGCCATTTTGAGCGAGGTAAAGCCGTCGCCAATATAGACCGATAAGAAATGGCTTCGGGCCCCAAATAGAGCTCTTGGGCCCGAAGCTTTCCTGAATAGCTTTGTGCTAAATTTATGTACGCCGATGCGCCAGCTTGATTTTTCGTAAAGCCGCCTGAAGATCCCGAATATGACGCCGAAGTCCTTGGAAGGACTTCCACCGTTCAGCCAGTCGCCTTAACTGCTCTCGTGGCTGATCGAAGATTAGGTGCTCCGACGTATCGATGCGCATAGCCAAATCTCCATACTCTGGTTTGAGCTCGTTCAATGCTTCGACAATTCCCTCAGCCATGAGATCCAGCGCATCTTCGTCATTGACGGCCAACGGCTCCCCATCCTTCAGCCGTTGCAACAACTGCGGTAAAAGGGCTTGCAACCGTTTGCCCGGATATATGCCGACCTCTTCCCACTCTTCCGCCAGCCATCGGCCCTGTTTGATAGATGACAGTACCGCGTGCTCGAGCTGCCCATTGATGTCTTGCGCCATGCGAAATCTCCTTTGCTTTGGCGTATCTGAAGTTTGAGGTCTCAATGCCTCTCAAGAAGCCGGGATGGGCAGGAACACCCCAGCTTTGGGAATTCACACGGGCACAGCCGAGTATGCCTCGTGCCTCTCTGACAGGATTGGCTGGAGCAAATCGTCGAGTTGATCCGACAGCAGGCAAATCTCTTCCACGATAGGTGAGGCTGGATCAATCTCAGCAAAAAGCGCGGCCTCGATACGGTCCATGTCGTGGACATTTTCCAGGGTCAGCACCTTCTGAAGCTTTACCAGGTTTGTCTTCATGCGGCGCGTGATGCTGGGTTGAATTGTCAGATCATCCAACAGCGCATGAACACAGCGGAGCGCAGGTTGGCCGCCGAGCAGCACCGCAGCGTTCTGCAGGGCCTCTGATTGGTTCTGAAAGAAGTCTTTCAGATCTGACCTGCCCCCCGCGAAATCCCTCACCATGATGTAGAGTCTGCCCAACCTATGTAGGAGCAGACGAATGCGTAAGAGCCGTTACACCGAGGCGCAAATCATCGGGATGATCAAAGAGCAGGAAGCCGGGATGCCGACGGCGGAGGTGTGCCGCCGGCATGGGCTGAGCCCGGCGACCTTTTACAAGCTGAAGTCCAAGTATGGCGGCATGGAGGTATCGGAGGCGGCGCGGCTGAAAGCGCTGGAAGATGAGAATGCCAAGCTGAAGCGGCTGCTGGCAGACACGATGCTCGACAATGTGGTTCTGAAAGACCTGCTGGGAAAAAGCTGACGGCACCGAAGGAGCGGCGAGAGGCAGCGCTCACTGCGATGCGGGATCATGGCATCTCGCAGCGCAGGGCCTGCCGGCTTGTCGGTGTCGACCCCAAGACGGTCCGGCGCAAACGCCCGCCCGACCATCCCGAGATCCGCCAGGAGATGAAAGAGATCGCTGGCAAACGCCGCCGGTTCGGCTACCGGCGGATCGGCGTGCTGCTTGAGCGAAAAGGCATGATCATGAACCACAAAAAGCTTTACCGCCTCTACCGGGAGGAGGGTCTTGCAGTGAAACGGCGGCGGGGCCGCAAACGCGCCCGGGGCTCGAGAACGCCGATGCCCGAAGCCACACAGCCCAACCAGCGCTGGTCCCTGGATTTCCTGGCAGACAGCTTCGGCGCGGCGCGGAAGTTTCGCATCCTGGCCGTGAATGACGACTGCTGCCGGGAAAACCTGTGCCTGGCGGCAGACACCAGCATTTCAGGAGAGCGCGTTGCCCGGGAGCTGGACGCGCTCGTCCGGATCTACGGAAAACCCGCTTGCATTGTCAGCGACAACGGGACGGAATTCACCAGCCAGGCAATCCTGAAATGGGCCGACAGGAACGGGGTGGATTGGCATTACATCGACCCCGGAAAACCGCAGCAGAATGCCTTTATCGAGTCATTCAACGGCAGCCTGCGGGACGAGCTTCTCAATGAAGAGCTGTTCGATACCCTGGACGATGCCCGCCGCAAGCTGGCGCTGTGGCGCTACGATTACAACAACGTCAGGCCGCATTCTTCGCTGGGGAACAGAACGCCAATGCAAGCGCGGCAGGCGCTTGAGCTATTTGAGGGCTCCGCGCCTGCCGCGCTTGCCAAGCCCGAGACCGACGATTACCAAAACCAAACCCGCAGACTCTCCTCATGAACGAGGGACCAGCGGGGGGCAGGTCACGCGCAATATGCTCGGGAGAAAAATGCCGAACAGGTCGTCGATCGTATGACGGCCCGCCTGCAGATGGGCTATTGGCACTTTAAGCCGCCAATCGGTTACAAGAGAAAAAAGGTCAAAGGCCATGGGAAAATGTTTGTTCCCGATGAACCTTACGCCAGTATCGTCAAGGAAGCTCTCGAAGGCTACGCGGTTGGGAGGTTTCAAACCCCTGCTGAGGTTTCAAGTTTTCTTAGGGGGCATCCGTTGATGCAGCCAAAGATCCAGGGCAAAAAGTACCCGTTCAAGGACCCAGTGTCTCTACTAACCAATCGGATCTATACGGGCTTCTTTGAGTATCCCAAATGGGAGGTTCGGTTCATGCGCGGTCAACATGAACCTCTGATTTCCATGGAAATGTACAACCGAATTCAAGACAGGTTGTCTGGCCGGGCCATATCTCCGATCAGGAAGGACATCAAATACGATTTTCCGCTAAGGGGGTTCCTGCAGTGTGACTCTTGCGGTCACCATCTTACGGCGGCGTGGTCAAAGGGTCGGTCAAAAATGTATGGCTACTACGCTTGTCATAACAAAGCGTGCCCCGACAGACGTAAGTCTATCCGCAAGGAAAAGGTGGAGGGGGAATTTTCCGAGGCGTTGAAACAGCTGGAGCCGTCTCAAGAGGTGTTGGATGTCGCAAGGTGCATGTTGAAGGATATCTGGGACAACCGCCAAGGGCAGGTGGCTCAGTCCCAAAAGGAAATTGAAAACCAGATTGCTGAACTGGAGCGCGACAGTGAAGCAATGTTGGACAGAATTATCTCTGCGAGCGACACAAGAGTTATCGAAGCGTATGAAAAGCGCTTGGCCAAGCAGACGATGAAGCAGGAAGAGCTCAAGCGGAAGTTGGAGGACTTCGAAGTTCCGCAAAGGAATTTTGAGGAGATGTTCGAACCGGTCGCCGAAATCCTGTCAAGGCCTTGGAAAGTATGGAAAAATAGTGACTGCAGGGGTAAGAAGGCGCTGCTTAGAATGCTGTTTGTTCAGGAAGCAAGTTACTCGTCTAAAGCAGGGCTTCGAACCGGCGAATTGTCGTTTCCATTCAAAGTCTTAAGTGACAGATATTCTCTGAATGAAGTTTTGGTGGAGCCTAGGGGAGTCGAACCCCTGACCTCTTGCATGCCATGCAAGCGCTCTCCCAACTGAGCTAAGGCCCCAAACCTGTCCGCTTTTCAGTGTCCGTTCCGTTGCCGGTGCGGCCCGTCTTGCGGTGTGAGCGTCGTTTACGGGACGGCGGCGCGGGCTGCAAGCGGAAAATGCGCCGGTGTCTGATTTTTTTCCGCCCCTCCCCGGAGCGCGGTCCGGGGAAGGCCAAACGCTTCCCCGAACAGCTTGAATTGCCTCAGGAATCGTCGTCCGGCGACGACATGTCGGCAATATCGTCCAGCGAGACGTTGTCGTCATCATCGTCATCATCCAGGACATCATCGCCCAGATCGACATCAACGTCGTCGTCATCATCCAGGACCACGTCATCCGTGTCCATGTTCTCTTTGGCCTTCAGGGTTGCCGCGTCTTCGGCATCCGCCTCGATCATCCGGGTCTTACCGGTATCCAGCTCCACGACCTCGCCGGTGTAGGGGCTGACGATCGGGTTCTTGTTCAGGTCATAAAAGCGCTTTCCAGTGGTAGGGCAGACGCGCTTTACACCCCATTCTTCCTTGGGCATGTGGATCCCCTTGATTTACTGGTGAGTCGTATCGACGATTCCGGTGCCTTGCCATATGAGGGGGGGCACTGTCAAAGCCTTTGCCTGGAAGGGGGCGTGCATGGCCGATTATCACCTGCCCGGAGATCCGCCGGTGCCGCTGACCCTGCGCCGGTCGGGGCGGGCGCGGCGGATTAGCCTGCGGATTTCCTCGCTCGACGGGCGGGTGACGCTGACCCTGCCCAAAAGCCTGCCGGAACGCGCCGCGCTGGCCTTCGCCGAGGAAAAGGCCGACTGGATCCGCGGCCATCTGCAAAAGCACCCCGAGGCGGTGCAGGCGGAGTTTGGCGCGCTGCTGCCAATCGACGGCCAGGACCGGGTGGTCGAGCGTGCCAAAGGGCGGCGGATCCAGCTGGAGGCGGGGCGGATTGCTGTGCCGGGGGACCGCCCGGCACGGCCGCTGCAGCGCTACCTGAAGGAGCTGGCGCGCAACCGTCTGGCAGAGGCCTCCGATTTCTATGCCGCGCGGCTCGGTAAGGGCTACAGCCGCTTGACCCTGCGCGACACCCGTTCGCGCTGGGGCTCCTGCACGGCGGACGGCGCGCTGATGTATTCCTGGCGGCTGATCCTGGCACCGCCTGCGGTGCTGCGCTACGTGGCCGCCCATGAGGTCGCGCATCTTGCGGAAATGAACCACTCGCAGGCGTTCTGGGACACGGTGGAGCGGATCCACGGGCGCTGGCAAGCCCCCCGCGCCTGGCTGCGGGAAAACGGCGCCAGCCTGCACCGCTACCGGTTCGGCGAATGAACGCAGTGCTTTGCGGGCCGGGCCGCGCGGGCTAAGCTCGCATCATGTTTCCGTTCCCAGTTGCCCCGGTTCCTGAGGCCAGCCCGTGTCAGACAAACCGCAAAGACGCCTTGCTGCCATCTTCGTGCTGGATATCGCCGGCT
This sequence comes from Leisingera aquaemixtae, assembly GCF_006740765.1. Taxonomy (GTDB): domain Bacteria; phylum Pseudomonadota; class Alphaproteobacteria; order Rhodobacterales; family Rhodobacteraceae; genus Leisingera; species Leisingera aquaemixtae. The sequence goes on along the minus strand of NZ_CP041159.1, from coordinate 2,642,373 downwards.
TCAGCCGCCTGATGGCCGAGGATGACGCCGGCACGCTGAACCAGGTTCTGGCGCAGCAGCAAAGCCTGATCGCCCCGGCGATCCGCGGCCGTCAGGGCCGGATCGTCAAGCTGATGGGCGACGGGGTGCTGGCCATCTTTCCCAGTGTGATCTCGGCGGTGGAGGCCGCGGCGGAGGTGCAGGCCGGCGCCGCCCGCAACCGTCATCTGCAACTGCGGATCGGCATTACCCTGGGCGAGGTGCTGATTGCCCAGGGCGATGTCTACGGCGATGACGTCAATATCGCCGCCCGGCTGGAGGCGCTGGCACCGCTGGGCGGGGTGGCGCTGTCGGCTGCGGCTTACGCGCAGGTGCAGGGCCGCATCCCCTATGCGTTTGAGGATCTGGGCCTGCATGAGGTCAAGAACATTCCGCAGCCGGTGCATGTCTATGTGCTGGGGCAGGAGCTGACCTCGCTGCCTTGCCTGCGCAGCAGACCGCCGCCGCCCAAACCCAGGGCTGCCAGACCGCACAAGGCCATGCGGCCCGCGGTGCTGGTTCTGGCAGGGAGCCTCGCGGCCGCCGCCGCTGCGGCCGGCCTCTGGGGCTGGCAGCAGGCGGCGCAGCAGAACAGCGCCGCGGCGGTGGCGCCCGGCAGCCCGGCTGCCGCCGCCTTCGAGGGCCGCCCGGTGATCGCTGTCCTGCCCTTCACCGCAGGCCAGCTGCAGCCCGCTGTTGCCCGTATGCTGTCAGAGGAGGTGATCCGCAGCCTGGCGCCGGCCGGGGGGATCCGCGTCATCGCACCGGGCAGCACCCGCGCCGCCGAGGGCCTGCTGCCCGCCGAAGCGGCCGCCCTTCTGGACGCGGATTTTGTGGTCACCGGCCATCTGCCGGGCCGTCTGCAGGATGGGGTCAGGCTGGAGATCCTCCAGGCCGGCACCGGGGCGGAGCCGCTCAGCATCCTGCCGCCGCAGCCGCAGGATGCGGTCTCCGGGCTTGCCCCGGCGCTGGCGGCCAGTGTTGTCCGGTATTTCGGCAAGGCGCTGCCGGAACTTGCCCCCTCGGGCGCTACCGTAGATGACGCCGTCTTGCAGCTCTTCACAGCCCGCAGCCTGATGCAGCAGGGCGACCGCAGCGGCGCCAAGCAGGCCCTGCACCGGGCACTGCAGCTGGCACCGGACTGGCCGGAGGCGCAGGCGCTTGCCGCGCTGTGGCACCTGGACCCGCTGTCCGGCTCGCTGGCGGGTCTGCCGCAGCGTGCTGCTGAGGCCGCACAGATGACCGCGGGCTTGCCGCAAGGGGCCGCCGTGCTGCAGCTGCGGGCGCTGGCGGCGCAATTCGCGGGCCAATCCGCCGAGGCGTTGCAACGCGCCGAAACCCTGGCGGAGGACTACCCCAATGACGCTTCGGGCCAGCTGACGCGCGCCTGGCTGCTGCATCTGGCGGGGCAGGGCGGTGCGGCGCAGAAGGTGTTGGATCAGCTCCGCCGCCTTGACCCGGTCCCGCAGCCGGCCGTTCTGACCGTGCAGGCCGCCATCCGGCTGGCTGCCGGGCAGGAGGCGGAGGCTGCCGCCGCTGCCGCCGAAGCCCTGGCGCTGGTGCCCGAGGCTCAGCATGCACTGGTTCTGCATTGTGCCAGCCTGGCCGCCCTCGGCAGCTTCGAGGAGGCAGCAGCGGCCTGCGGCAGGCTTGCCGGCGCGCCGCTGACGCTGGATCAGGCAGCCGCAGGCTTTCCCTACACGGCGCAGGCGCCGCTGCGGCGGCTGCGCACCGGTCTCAGCCTGGCCGGGCTGTCCGGCCGCCCCTGACCGGTTGCACGGTTACAGGGTGCGTCACTGCGCGCGGAACTGTCCGCTTGACCGGGGCGTGGTTTGTGATCACATGAGGGCATGAATCTGACTGCCCGCTCCTCCCAGGATGCCGCCTCTGCCTCCGTTCCGGCGCATGACCGTGTCTACCGGTCCTTGCGAACCCGCATCATGCACGGCGAAATCACACCCGGTGCCGCGCTCACCCTGCGTGGCATCGGCCGCGAGTTCGAGGTCTCGATGACGCCCGCGCGCGAAGCGGTGCGGCGGCTGGCTGCCGAAGGCGCGCTGTTCCTGTCCTCCTCGGGCCGGGTGTCGACGCCGGAACTCAGCAACGAGCGGATCGAGGAGCTCGCCGCCCTGCGGGCCCTGCTGGAGGTGGAGCTGGCCAGCCGCGCCCTGCCGCGCGCCCATATCGCCCTGATCGACCGGCTGCAGATGATCAACACAACGGTGGCCGAAATGGTCTCCAAACGCGATGCGGTCGGCTACATCCGCACCAACCTGGAGTTTCACCGCACCCTCTACCTGCGCGCCCAGGCGCCGGCGATGCTGGCGATGGCGGAAACCGTCTGGCTGCAGCTTGGCCCCACCATGCGGGCGCTGTACGGCCGCTTGCGCCGCACCGACCCGCCGCAAAACCACCGGCTGATCATCGCGGCGCTCAAGGCAGGGGATGAGCCGGGCCTGCGGCTGGCCGTGCGCTCCGATGTGACCCAGGGATTGCGGCTGCTGGCGGGCTAGCCGCGGGCCTCAGCTTTTGTCCAGCGCCGCGCGCAAGGTTTCGGTCGCGCTGTCCGAGGCTTTCGGAACAATCCGGTACAGCGCATTGACCAGGCAGAACAGGGCGAACCCCAGCAGGCCGACGCAAAGCACGGTCACCAGAATGCGGCCATACACCTTGTCATGCAGCCAGTCGAACGCGGTTCCGATACCGGCCTCAGGCGTGCCGGAGGCAGACAGGGCTGCTTGCCCGATCAGGAACCCGATAATGGCAATCACCACCCCATGCGCCGCCAGCCCGGCCTTCAGCGCGGTGTTCAGGTGCAGGGTGACAGGATTGGCCCGCAGGTGGTTGCGGTATGTTTCCTTCCAGGCCTTGCGGATGTAATACCCGCCGGCCCCGATGGTCAGGATCCCCGCAATCCCCAGCGCGGCCTGTCCGGCCGCACTGTTGAAATAGCCGCTCAAGCCGCCGCCGCCTTCCGCCGCCTCGCCGGATCCGGTCAGCACCGACAGGGCCAGAATGCCAAGGCCCAGGTGGATCAGCCCGGTCACAATCATGCCGGCGCGCGCGATCAGCCCTTTCGCGCCGCTGCCATAGGCCTCCAGGTCCCAGAAACTGTCCACCATGCGCCACACCGCATAGGCAAACAGCCCGATGGTGATAAGGATGATGACCGCCGTGCCCCAGCCGCCTTGCAGCCATTCCAGCGCCGCCGCCGTGCCCTTGGCCTCGCCGCCCTCCCAGATCGAGCGCAGCGACACGCCGGCCACCGCCAGATAGACCAGGGCGCGGCCCGCATATCCGGTTCGCATCACCGGCACCGCCCAAGCAAAATCCGCCGGATCCACATCCTGCAGACGCTTGCGGCGGGCATCGGTGAAAAAGCTGTCAGAGGTCATGGCATCAAATCCCGGCTGGGCAAAGAGAGGGCTCTCTCTAACTCAATGCGCCAAACCCGGTTTTGTTCCCGTTTGTTACCGCGCCCGGGCCGCCGCGGCGGCCCGGCCCTGAAACGGCAAAGCCCGGCACAGCGGCCGGGCTTTCAAATTCACCAGACTGTCCGGGCTGTTATGCCGCCAGCCCCTTGGAGCCGATGTCCAGAAACTTCTGGCGCCGGTCCTTGACCAGCTCGGCGGCGTCCTTGTCCATGAGCTCGTCCAGCATCTCCTGGATGGCGCCGCCCACGGCCTTGATTGCCGCCTTCGGATCCCGGTGCGCACCGCCCAGCGGCTCCGGGATGATCCGGTCATTGACGCCCAGCTTGTTCAGGTCCTGCGCCGTCAGCCGCAGCGCTTCCGCCGCTTCGCGCATCTTCTCTGCATCCTTCCACAGGATCGAGGCACAGCCCTCCGGCGAGATCACCGAGTAAATCGAGTGCTCCAGCATCGCCACCCGGTTGGCGGTGGCAAAGGCCACCGCGCCGCCAGACCCGCCTTCGCCGATGATCACCGAAATCAGCGGCACGCCGATCTTGAGGCACATCTCGGTCGATCGCGCGATCGCTTCCGACTGGCCGCGCTCCTCGGCGCCCTTGCCGGGATAGGCGCCGGCCGTATCCACCAGGGTGATCACTGGCAGCTTGAACCGGCTGGCCATCTCCATCAGCCGCACCGCCTTGCGGTAGCCCTCGGGCCGCGCCATGCCGAAGTTGCGCTCGATCCGGGATTTGGTGTCGCTGCCTTTCTCATGGCCGATCACCACCACCGGCTGGTCGTTGAACCGGGCCAGCCCGCCCATCACCGCCAGGTCATCGGCAAAGTTCCGGTCGCCGGCCAGCGGCGTGTACTCGGTGAACAGCGCCTCGATGTAATCCTTGCAATGAGGGCGTTCGGGATGGCGCGCCACTTGGCATTTGCGCCAGGGCGTCAGGCTCTTGTAGAGGTCCTTCAGCAGCTGCGCCGCCTTGGCGTCCAGCGCCTTGGCCTCATCCGCCACATCCATTTCCTCATTCGCGCGCGCCAGCGCCCGCAGCTCTTCCGCCTTGCCCTCGATTTCGGCCAGCGGTTTTTCGAATTCCAGATACTGGGTCATGTTGCCTCTGCTCTGCAGGTTTGCAGCTATATGGCCTTCTGCGCCGCAAGATGCAACTCGGCAAGATCCGGGATCATGGGCTTGGGCGCCACAGGCAGCCACCGCGCGGCAGCGGCAGGTGCCGCCAAGCGCTAAGCCCGTACAGAGGGAGCGCCCCGCCTTATTGCGGCCAGATCACCGGATAAAGCGAGGCCACCAGCAGCAACGCCATGGTCCAGTTGAACAGCACCAGGCGGCGCGGGCTGGTCAGGAACCGCGCCATCTGCTGGCCCAGCACCGTCCAGGAGCCGACAGAGGGCAGGTTGATGGCGCCGAAAATCACCCCCACCAGCAGGATCGCCGCCAGGGTCTGATCCGGCGTGTAGACGCTGATCGCCGTGAGGGCCATCGCCCAGGCCTTGGGGTTCACCCACTGAAACGCCGCCGCCTGCAGAAAGGTCATCGGGCGGCCCTCCGCCCCCTTCGCCTGCACCGGCGCGGCATTTGCAATTTTCCATGCGAGCCACAGCAGATAGGCGACCGACACCACCTTCAGAACCGTGTAGCTGACCGGGAAGGCATCAAATACCTGCACCAGCCCGGCACCGACCAGGAGCACCATGAACACAAACCCCAGCGCCACCCCCAGCATATGCGGGATGGTGCGGCGGAAGCCGAAATTGGCGCCGGAGGCCATCAGCATCAGGTTGTTCGGCCCCGGCGTGATCGAGGAGACAAAGGCAAACAGCGCCAGCGCGGTGAGGAGTTCGTAGGTCATGCGCAAAATCATTGCGCCAAACCCGCCAAATGAAATTGCGTTTTGCTGTGTTCTGCGCCTATTTTCGCAATCAATGGCGAAGAATGACAAGATAAACCAGCAGATATTGCAGGAGCTCAGCCGCGACGGCCGGATCAGCAATCTTGAGCTGGCAGAGCGCGTGGGCCTCTCCCCCTCCGCCTGCCTGCGCCGGGTGCAGGAACTGGAGCGCGCAGGCGTCATCACCGGCTACCGCGCGGTGCTGGACCGGCAGAAGCTGGGGGTAGGGTTTGCCACCTATATCGGCGTCGGGCTGGGGGAGCACACCAAGGAAGCCCAGGAAGCTTTCGAGCGCGCCATGCAGGCGGCGCCGGAAGTGGTCGAATGCCACAATATCACCGGCACCATTGAATATCTGCTGCGCGTCGAATGCGCCGACCTGCCGAGCTACAAGCGGTTCCACACCGATATCCTCGGCACCTCGCCTTATGTCACCGCGATCACCACCTATGTGGTGATGGGCTCGCCCAAGGATCTGCGGGCGTGAACTCTGGCTGAGGCTGGATATTGAGTATTTGGGGAAAGATGAAAGACTGATGCGCTTCATCTTTCCCCAAATACTCACTGCGCTGCGTTGGCTTCAGACGCGCGGCTGCAGGTGTTGCGCACCCTGCGTACGCCGCTCTCACGGGATCTTAGGCCGCCGGTGGCAGTCTTGGCCCCGGTCGCGATCACCCGCCGGGGCTTGGCTCCCCGGCACCCTTGGAACCGGACTCCCGCCTGGCAGCGGGGCCGTGCAGAGACAACGTTTAGCACGCGGGCGGATACGCCCGTCCATCTCCGCCATTCTGGCGGCGCCGCCAGTCCTTAACCGCCTTCGCTGAACCGGAACGTGGATACAGGATGAAACGGAACAGACGCACCGGCAGGGCAGGGGCCTTGGCCGGCGGTTTTTGCGTGCCCCGCCTTGGGGGCGTTACCCGTCCTGCAGCAGCGCCCGCATCGCAATCTCCGGCGAGGCCAGAACCGGCACCTCTGTCTTCACCCGCAGCAGTTCTGCCGCCCCGGACATCGAGGCTTGCGCCAGCACCACGCAGGCAAAATCCATCGCCGCCAGCGATTGGGAAACATCCCTGGCAACAGCCGCGGCAAAACCGGCGCTGTCCCCGGCCTCGAACAGCGGCCAATGCAGGCCCAGAAACAGGGGTGTCAGCTGCGGATCGTGCGCCCCGAACGCCCGCCGCAGCAGCGCCTCCGAGGGTTCTGCCGTGCTCTGCAGGCAATGGGCCATCAGCACCGGCCCGCCGATCCGCGCCGCCTCTTGCATCATCGGCCAGTCGATGCGGGTGGCGCCGGCTGCCTCCGCCGCCGGGCCAAGGGTGGTGCAGGTGCATAGGACCGGCCCGTCAACTGCGGCAACCGCCGCGGCAATCTCTGCCCCGAGGGCGGCATCAATCCCATCCTGCGCCCTGTCCAGCCAGTCAGCGCGCACCTGCTGGTCCAGATCCGCCCCCGGCGCCAAAGTGCGAAAGGTTTCCACATGCACCGCAGCCGTATGCAGCAAGGTCAAATCCGGCATTCTTCTCTCCAACCAAAAAGGGCGCCCCCGCGGGACGCCCTTGAAACCTTCACGCGCGGACCGGCGTCAGCTGCCCGCGATCAGCTCGGCCTGCGCCACAATCACCTCAGCCTGCTTGATCGACGCGATGTCGACAAGACGGCCCTTGTAGACGGTGGCGCCGGCACCCGACGCCTTGGCCTCTTCCATCGCCGCCAGGATCTCGCGGGCTTCTGCCACCGCCTCCTCGGACGGGGTGAACACCTGATTGGCCAGCGCGATCTGGCTGGGGTGGATCGCCCATTTGCCGACCATGCCCAGCGTCGCGGAGCGTTTTGCCTGGGCGATATAGCCCTCCTCGTCGGAGAAGTCCCCGAACGGCCCGTCCACCGGCAGGATGCCATGAGTGCGGCAGGCGGCAACGATCGCGGCCTGCGCCCAGTGCCAGGGGTCGGACCAGTGCTTCTGGCCCTCGCGGATCATGTAGTAATTCTCTTGCGTGCCGCCGATGCCGGTGGTCTGCATCCCCATCGAGGCGGCAAAATCCGCAGCGCCCAGGCTCATCGCCTGCAGGCGGGGCGAGGATTTTGCGATCTCTTCCACATGGGCGATGCCCGCTGCGGATTCGATGATCACTTCAAAGGACACCGGCTTGGTCCGGCCCTTGGCGCGCTCGATGGCAGTGACCAGCGCGTCCACCGCATAGACATCCTCGGCGCAGCCCACCTTTGGGATCATGATCTGGTCGAGCCGATCGCCCGCCTGCTCCAAAATGTCCACCACGTCGCGGTACCAGTAGGGGGTGTCGAGCCCGTTGATCCGCACCGACAGGTATTTGCTGCCCCAGTCGACGCTGTTGATCGCTTCGATCACATTGGCGCGGGCCTGGTCCTTGTCGCTGGGCGCCACCGAATCCTCCAGGTCGAGGTTGATGACATCCGCCGCGGAAGCCGCCATCTTCTCGAACAGCTTCACTTTGGAGCCGGGGCCGAACAGCTGGCAGCGGTTGGGGCGCGCCGGGGCGGCGGGCTGGATGCGGAAGCTCATGGGGCAATCCTCCAGGTAATGACATTTCAATTCTGCTGGGGTGAAGTGTTAGAAAGTTGCGCTGGCATGTGCAAGGGAATTTTGCACATGCAGAAAGCGCCGCTGCGCTGCGGCGCCGCAAACATTGCCGCAAACAGGCGCGCAGGGGCAGGCCGTCCGTGCGAGCAACCGGGCATGAGACGCGCATTCATTGAAAACTGGGCCCTGTTTCTGGGCATGCTGATGCTGATGGTGGCCAACGGCCTGCTGGTCACGCTGCTGACAATCCGGGGCGCGGGGCTGGGCTTCTCCGACCTTACCATCTCGATCATGCAGGCTGCCTATCCGGCCGGCGCCCTGCTGGGCACGGTGATGGCGCCGGGGATGGTGGCCAAGGTCGGCCACATCCGGGCGTTTTCGGCGCTGGCTTCGCTGGTGTCGATCTCGGCGATCCTGCATCTGCTGACCTCGGACCCCTATTCCTGGTCGGCGATGCGTTTTCTGGCGGGGTTCTGCTATCCCGGCATGTATGTGATCACCGAAAGCTGGCTGCAGGCGAAGTCGGAAAACAGCAACCGGGCGCAGATCCTGTCGATTTATTTCATGATCTGGATGGCAGGCCCGGCCATCGGCACCGCGCTGGTGGCGGTGCCGGACCCCGGCGGCAATCTGTTGTTCGGGGTGGTGTCGATCCTGATCTCGCTGTCGATCGTGCCGCTGCTCCTGTCGGGCAATAAGGCGCCGGAGTACCAGGTGCCGGACCGTATGCCGGTGCGCAAGCTATACCGGGTGTCGCCGATGGCGGTGCTCGGCAATCTGGTCAGCGCCGCCGCTGTAGCGGGCTGGTTCATCGCGCTGCCGCTTTATGCGCTGTCGCGCGGCATGAGTGCGGCAGAGGCTTCCGGCGTGCTGGTGGTGGCGATGGTTGTCGGCGCAGTGGTGCAGTATCCGGCCGGCTGGATCAGCGACAAGACCGACCGGCGGCTGGTGCTGATGGGGCTGGGCGTGATCGGCGGCGCTGCCTGCCTGTGGATGCTGGCCACCCCCGCGCCGCAGGCGCTGGTGATCGGCTTTGCGGTGCTCGCAGGCGCCAGCCTGCCGATGTATGCGGTCTGTTCGGCCCATGCCAACGACCAGCTGAAACCGGCACAGATCGTGCCTGCCAGCGGCACCATGGTGTTCCTTTTGAACGTCGGCCAGTTCACCGGCACGCTGGCCGCCCCAAATATGGTCAGCATTGCTGACGGAAATGGATTGCTGATCCTGCTCGCGACCTTGTGTTTTATGGTTGCAGGCGTTGCCGCGCTGCGGCGCAGTCAGGCCGATGCGCCAGAGGAAACCGGCTCTCAGCAGGCGATTGCAGTGCTTGGCGCGCCCCAAACCGGGGTGCTTCAGGCCGAATCCTGGCTGGAGGAGGAAAATAATGTCAGCAAGGGTGACATAACGCGGGAATCTCCTGCAAAATGACAAAACAGCAGGATAATCTTGCGTCTTAAAGGCGGCGCGCGGCGGAAAAGGTATGAACTTGTGCAGGAATCTCCGCAAACTCACCGGCAAGAGTGAAGAGGAAACCCGCCATGATCGAAACCCCTTATCTGCTGTTCCTGGGCGACGCGCCCGACATGCTGGCCGCCAAAGTTGCCATCGGCATCCGTGACTGGCGCCCCGACCACGCCATCGGCCAGATCACCCTGCCGGGCTGCGGCGCGGACCTGGGGCTGACCGAAATGACCCTGGCCGAGGCCAAGGAAGCCGGCGCCAAGACCCTGGTGATCGGCGTTGCCAACCGCGGCGGCGTGATCTCGCCCGCGTGGAAGAAGGTGCTGATCGAAGCGCTGGAGATGGGTTATGACCTGGCGTCCGGCCTGCACAACCTGCTGCGCGACGAAGGCGACCTGGTGGCCGCGGCCCAGACCCATGGCGGCACCCTGCACGACGTGCGTGTGCCCACCGTCGGCTATCCGATCGCCAACGGCAAACCGCGCAAGGGCAAGCGCTGCCTGGCGGTGGGCACCGACTGCTCGGTCGGCAAGATGTACACCGCCCTGGCGATGGACGCCGAGATGCAGAAGCGCGGCATGAAGTCGACCTTCCGCGCCACCGGCCAGACCGGCATCCTGATCACCGGCCACGGCGTGCCGCTGGACGCGGTTATCGCCGACTTCATGGCGGGGTCGATCGAATATCTGACCCCGGACAATGATGACGACCACTGGGACCTGATCGAGGGCCAGGGCTCGCTGTTCCACATCTCCTACTCGGGCGTCACCATGGCGCTGGTGCACGGCGGCCAGCCGGACGCGCTGATCCTGTGCCACGAGCCGACCCGCACCCATATGCGCGGCCTGCCGGACTATGACGTGCCCACCCTGGAAGAGCTGCGCGAAGTGGCCCTGCCGCTGGCACAGCGCGCCAACCCGGCCTGCAAGGTGGTCGGCGTCTCGGTCAACACCCAGCATCTGTCCGAGGACGAGGCGGTGAAATACCTCTCCGAGGTCGAAGAACGGATGGGCCTGCCCGCCGTTGACCCCTACCGCCACGGCGCCGGCCGTCTGGTGGACGCGCTGGCCGCGGTCTGATCTAACAGCCCCGCCGGAGGTGCTCAGGCGCAGCCAGGGATGCCTCCGGCGGGAGTATTTTGGGAAAGATGAAAAGGCAGGTGCCCCGGTTGCCGGGCATCGCGCCAAGGCCCGCTGCCGTTGCGCGCAGGGCCGCAGGAAAGGGCAGTTTCATGAAAATCACCGTCACCCCGGACGTCTTCAAACTGGCGCAGGTCTTCACCATCTCGCGCGGCTCGCGCACCGAGGCCAAGGTGCTGACCGTGCGGGTGGAGAAGGACGGCGTCACCGGCTGGGGCGAATGCGTGCCCTATGCCCGCTATAACGAGACGCTGGAGAGCGTGACCGCCGAAATCGAGGGCCTGCCCGCCGATTTCACGCGGCAGGAGCTGCAATCGCTGCTGCCCGCCGGTGCCGCCCGCAATGCAGTGGATTGCGCGCTGTGGGATCTGGAGGCAAAGCAGGCCGGTAAGCGCGTCTGGGACCTGGCGGGCTTGCCGGAGCCCAAGGCGGAAATCACCGCCTACACACTGTCGCTGGACACAGCAGAGAAGATGCAGGCGCAGGCGGCAGAGAACGCCCACCGTCCGCTTTTGAAGATCAAGCTCGGCACGCCCGATGACATGCCGCGGCTGGAAGCAGTGCGGGCCGGTGCGCCGGAGGCGAAGATCATCATCGACGCCAATGAGGGCTGGTCGGCGGAGGTTTATGCCGAACTCGCCCCGCATCTTGTGCGCCTCGGCGTCGAGCTGGTGGAGCAGCCGCTGCCCGCGGGCGAGGATGAGGCCCTCATCGGGATGGAGCGCCCGGTGCCGGTCTGCGCCGATGAGAGCTGCCATGACCGCGAGAGCCTGCCGGGCCTCAAGGGCAAGTACGACGTGGTCAACATCAAGCTGGACAAGACCGGCGGCCTCACTGAGGCGCTGAAGCTGCGCGAGGCGGCGCTGGCCGAGGGCTATCAGGTGATGGTCGGCTGCATGGTCGGATCCTCGCTGGCGATGGCACCCGCGACGCTTGTGGCGCAGGGTGCGGCGGTAACGGATCTTGACGGGCCGCTCTTGCTGGCCGAAGACCGCGAGGAACCTTTGACATTTGATGCCGGGGGCGTGCACCCGCCCAAGGCTGCCCTGTGGGGTTGAGGAGACAACAATGACCCGTACCGTTTATGTGAATGGCGAATACCTGCCCGAAGGTGAAGCCAAGGTTTCAATCTTTGACCGCGGCTTTCTGTTCGCCGATGCGGTGTATGAGGTGACCTCGGTCCTCGACGGCAAGCTGATCGACTTCGACGGCCACGCCGTGCGCCTGGAGCGCTCGCTGAAAGAGCTGGACATGGCGTCGCCTTGCTCCAAGGAGGAGCTGCTGGAAATCCACCGCAAGCTGGTGGAGCTGAACGGCATCGAAGAGGGCCTGGTGTACCTGCAGGTGACCCGCGGTTCCGACGGCGACCGGGATTTCGTGTTCCCCTCCGCGGACACCCCGCCGTCGCTGGTGCTGTTCACCCAGAACAAGCCGGGCCTGGCTGACAGCCCGGCGGCGCAGAAGGGCGCCAAGGTGATTTCGATCGACGACATCCGCTGGGGCCGCCGCGACATCAAGACGGTGCAGCTGCTGTACCCCTCGATGGGCAAGATGATGGCCAAGAAGGCGGGCTGCGATGACGCCTGGCTGGTCGAGGACGGCTATGTGACCGAAGGGACCTCCAACAATGCCTATTACGTCAAGAACGGCAAGATCGTGACCCGGCCGCTGTCCAATGACATTCTGCACGGCATCACCCGCGCCGCGGTTCTGCGGCTGGCGGCAGAAGCGCAGATGGAGATCGAGGAGCGCCTGTTCACCATCGAGGAAGCCAAGGAGGCGGATGAGGCTTTCACCACCTCCGCCAGCGCCTTTGTGATGCCGGTGGTGGAGATCGACGGCGTGCAGCTGGGCGACGGCACCCCAGGCCCCATCGCGAAGCGCCTGCGCGAGATCTATCTGGAAGAAAGCCGCAAGAAAGCCGTCTGAGGCTTCTGCTCCAGATCTGGAACATACAGAACGGGCTGGATTTTCCAGCCCGTTTTTCTTGGCACTCCGGTTGCCTTCTTGCCTCAGCCTTGCAGGCTGTGTGCGTGTGTGGAGTAGCCGCCTTGCAATTTAGAGTGTTTTACGGGATGTGGTCTGCAGCAAGAGATATCGTTTAAGGACCGGATTTTGAAACAGCATTTTCCGACCGCAGTTTTCTGCGGTTTCTTCGCTTTTGCTGCAGTAACCGCCGCCGGAGCGCAGTCAATTCCGGAGCGGACAGCTGTGGAGGCAATTGCCGGCCTGGATCACCGCACCAGTGACCTCTTTCTCGACACCGGCAGCGCTGGCGCAGGCATTCGGGCGGGCGTGCTGCTGGGGAGCAATTTTCGGCTATTGGCAGGCTTGTCCCGGGATTTCAGCAGGCTCTTCGAAGAAAAGGAGCGAAGGGATGGGACTGACCGCAGAACAAGCTACAGCCTCACGGCTGCCTGGGATATCGGGAGAGCGCATGAGGTCAGCCTTGGCTATCTCTACAACCGGTACGAACTTGCGTGGCAAGCCGCGCCCGGGCTGCGGACCATCGGCGAAAGCGAATCTGTGAGCCTGGACTACTCCCATTTTGCGGATTGGGGGCAGGCGGGAATTGGCGTGACAGAAATCCTTGGCAACGGTTCTGACCCGTTTCTCAGAGTGAATGGTGAATATAAACTGGCAGGCCTTGGCGGGCAGACGGAGTTTTATGCTCTAGGGGGTGCATACGGGGCAGTGGATGAGGATGACAAAGGGTTCTCCTTGGGGCTGCGTGCCAAAATGCCGAAGGGCTACAATCTTTATGCGTCTGCAGGCCGGAGCTATTTTAGTTCCGGCGGTGACAGCACCGGGTTCAGCTTGGCTCTCGTCAAATCCTTCGGTGCCAATGCAGAGCGGATTTTCCGCCGGCACTGATGGCGCAAACTTGTGAAGATCGCAAAGGCCGCCCTTTTGGGCGGTCTCTTTTGTTCAAAAGAGAATCTATTCCGCTATTCCGAGCGGGTACGGCAGGGCCGCAGGGCCTGTCGTTGAGGACGGTGAAACAGCGTATTTTCCAGCCTTCGGCGACAATGGGGCGCCAGACCGAATGACTGTCCCGGGAAATCCCTGCTTCGGCCCGGGATTTTAACTAATTTTATACAAAATGGGCGCGTCAACGGCGAAATAGGATAGTCTGAAACCCAGTTGAAGAGGCGCCGGGAGTTGCGCCGTCTGCCAGAGTAACAAGCCGCGGAGGGGCCAGATGGAACAGTGTTATCAGCCGGAAATGGGTCAGATGGCGGCGGCGCAGGCTGCGGAGCCCAGCGACACCGAAATTCTTGCAGCCGTCCGCCGGGTGCTGACCGCCGAGGTGGTGGAGCATACCGGCTACGCTCAGGCGCCCGCTCGCGGGGGCTGGTTTGCCGGGTCGCTGGCGGCACGGCTGGTCGGCAGGTTCCGCGGCTAGGCGCGCATCCGGGGGGGAGCGCGCCCGGCTGCGGAACGGCCGCCGGTTATTGATTGAGGAAATTCAAATGCAGGCCGCCCGGTTCGGGCGGCCTTTTTTGCCGCCCGCGAGAATTTTCCTGCTGTACGGCACAAGCGGCAGTGACCGCGGCGGAATGTGCTAGTCTGGTGCGGTGAACCAGGCGGGGAGGGGCGCAGATGCTGAGCCGGATTTGGATGCTGCTGGCAGCGGTGCTGATTGCCGCGCCCGCGGCGGCAGCGGACCAAACGGCAGGGTGCGGCGGCGAAATCCCCTGCGCGGTTGCGGGCGGCGAATACCGCATTGCCTTGCCGGCGGGCTGGCAGGGCGGCCCTGCTGTGATGTTTCTGCACGGCTATGGCAGCAGCGGCGCCAAGGTCATCGCAAACACCGGGCTGGTCAAGGCTTTCACTGCTCGGGGCTATGCGGTGATTGCCCCGAGCGGCCTGCCCTGGAGGCAGGGCAAGCCCGCGGACTGGTCCGTGCGCGACGGCTGGAACACCTATCCCCGCAACGACCTGGCCTTTCTGCGCGCGGTGCTGGCGGATGCTGCGGCGAATGCCCGCGTCGACCCGGACCGGCTGCTGCTGAGCGGGTTTTCCCGCGGCGGGTCGATGGTCTGGGAGGTGGCCTGTCTGGCGCCCGGCTTTGCCGCCGCCTATGCGGCGGTGTCGGGCGGGTTCTGGCTGCCGATGACGCAGGAGTGCAAGGGTCCGGTGCAGCTGCTGCATATTCATGGCTTTGCCGATACGGTTGTGCCGCTGGAAGGCCGCGCGATACCGGGCTCCGAAGCTGGGATCGTGCAGGGCGATATCTGGCAGGGGCTGCAGCTGTGGCGGCGGCAGAACACCTGCCCTAGCAATGCCGCGGGCCATGAGGCCGCAGACGGCGTCTGGCGCAAGCGCTGGGACTGCCAGGCCGGCGGGCTGGAGCTGATCCTGCACCAAGGCGGACATGGCCTGCCCAAGGGCTGGAGCGCCATGGCGCTCGACTGGTTCGAAGGGCTGGAGCGCTGAGCGGGGCAGGGCGGGGCTGCCCTGCCGGCTGTGCGATCAGCCGCCCTGCGTTAGCCGCTGCCTGAAGAACGCCAGGATATCATCCCGCGCCTGCAGGGTCGGGTGGCCTGCCTCATCCACCAGATGCGCGGTGACCACGCTGTGCGGGGTGGGGACGTGTTTTGCAAAGAACGGCGGCACCTCCCGCGCGGCGGCGCTGTCCGGCAGGGTGCGGGCGTCAAAGCGGTCTCCCAAAGCCTCGGCGTAGGCCGCAAAGCGCTGAGCCTGGCAGAAGGCGTCGCCCTGGAACCGGTAGGCCAGCACGCTGAGGTCCTCGCGCTCCAGCCGCTCACGCACGGCGGCCAGCTCCTCGGGCGGGCTTTCGAGGCCTGCGGGAGTGTCCAGCGGCAGCGACGGCTGCGCCAGAACCGGCGCCAGCATGGCTGGCTCCAGCATCATCGACAGGGCGAAATTGCCGGTGAAGCACATGCCGATGGCACCGGTGCCGGGACCGCCGCATTCGCGATGAGCCAACCGCGCCAGCGCCCGCAGCCACTGGGTTACGGGACTGGCGCCGCCGCCCGCAAAGGCGCGGAACTCGGCGCTGACGCAGGCGCGGCGGAACACTTCGGCGCCGTCCTCTGCCGTGGCCGCAGCGCCGTCACGCCCGAACAGCGAGGGCATGTAGACGGTGAACCCCGCATCGCGCACCCAGCGGGCAAAACGGGCCACATGCGGGCTGATCCCCGGCATCTCCGCCATCACGATCACCGCCGGGCCCTTGCCGGAAACATGCACGGTCTTGTCCGCATCGTTGAGAGTGATCCGGCGCGGTTCGAAATCCTCAAGCGCGTCATCCTGGTCCATCGGGTGCGGGGTCATCGGGGCTGTCCTTTCTGCCTTCGAAGCTGAGTCTCAATTTTGAACCCAGATAGAAATCCCCTATCTGGGTCCGCATGTCAAACTCAGCCTCTGATTCCCGTCAAACCCCGCCTGCCGTCCGCCGCCGCGCCCTGGTGCCCAAGGAGCAGTGCCCGATGGCGCTGGCCGCCGAAATCCTGGGCGACCGCTGGACGCTGCTGATCCTGCGGGAGGCGTTTTACGGGGTGTGCCGCTATGACGATATGCGCGAGGACCTGAAGGCGCCGCGCTCCACCCTGACGGACCGGCTGAACAGCCTGGTGGCTCGGGGGATCCTGGAAAAACAGCCCTATCAGGAGGCGGGCGACCGGGTGCGCCAGGCCTATGTGCTGACTGAGGCCGGGCGCGGACTGGCGCTGACCTTTCTGGCGCTGACGCAATGGGGGGAGGCGCATGTGACCGGCGGCGCAGCGCCGGTCGGGGTTGTGGACCGGGAGACCGGCGCGCCGCTGCGCGTGGCATTGGTGGATACGGAGGGCGCGCCGGCCGATCCTGCGCGCGCAGCCTTGCGGCTGAGGCGCTGAGGCCGCGGCCGCACCACCTCTTTTCACCTTTGGTCAAATACTCCGGGGTGAATTGGCCGTCAGGCCAAGAGGGGCAGCGCCCCTGCTGCCGCTTACTGCTTGTCCGTGACGTTTTCCTTGAAGGCCACCTTGAATTCGGCCTGCTTCTCCGGGCTGGCCTCGGTCTGGTAGCTGGCTTTCCACTCTTCCATGGTCATGCCGTAGTAGATCTCGCGCGCCTCGGTCTTGTCCATGTCGATGCCGCGCTCGTTGGCAGCCTCCTGGTACCAGCGCGCCAGGCAGTTGCGGCAGAAGCCGGCCAGGTTCATCAGGTCGATGTTCTGCACATCGGTGCGGTCTTCCATCAGGTGCTTTTGCAGGCGGCGGAAGGCGGCGGCCTGGATTTCGATCTCGGTTTGCTTGTCCATAGCAGAAAATCCTCGGGTATTCGGCGGGTTTGCGCACAGGCCTAGCAGCCGCGGCAGGGGCGGGCAATGGCGGGCTGCGGTCAGATCAGCTGCAGCGCCAGCCAGGGGCCCAGGGCCGTTGCAAAGATCATGATCTTGTAGGTGCCGAGCCAGCGGTAGAAGGTGAGGCTGACATCAGCAGGCGCCAGCCCGAACAGGCGTGCGTGCAGCCCGGCGGCCCAGTCTTGCATCAGCATCAGCAGAATGGCCGACAGGGTGAACAGGCCGATGTGCAAGACGGTCAGCCAGCCGAAAAAGGCAGAGAGGGCTTCCTGGGTCATGACGGCTCCCTTTCCGGAAAATCCCGCGTTTCTGTTACAGATATGGGGGCGCGGGGGCGGTTCGGCAACGCGGGCAGCCGTTTTCCGGCGCGGGAAACGGCCCGGAAAACACGTGTTTTCCGACCCGGAATTCGCGCCGAATTCCGGGTCAGAGACCAGAGGCGTCCAGCGCCCGGGGCAGGACGCGGGCGAGGCGCTCGGCCCAGGCGTGCTGGCCTGCGTGCTCGGCAATCAGGTCGTTGCGCAGCTCGATCAGCGTGTTGGGGCGGCCCGGCTTGGTGGCGTGAGTCTCGATCGCGTCGCCGGGCAGGTGGCCGGTGTAGGGCTCATTGACGCCGGCACACAGGCCGTCCTCGCGGTTCAGTTCCTCAATCACGAAGGGCGAGAACCGCTCGCCTTCGGGAAACAGGATGCCGATCTCCCAGGGCCGCGGCGGGCGGCCGCGCAGCTGGCGGGTGAAGCTGTGAACCGAGACGATCACCGTGCGCGGCCGTTCCGCCAGCCGCGCCAAGGCGCGGTGGTAGGGGCGGTAGCAATTCTCCAGCCGCTCCTTCAGCTCTGCCGCGCCGGCGTGCCGGTTGGCGGGGATGATGGTGCCGTCATAAAGCTTCATCAAGAGGGTCGGATCATCCTCGCCGCGGTTGGGGTCGATCACCAGGCGGGAGAAATTCGACGCCACCACCGGCGCATTCAGCATTTCGCCCAAGAGTTTCGACACCTCATAGGCGCCGACGTCATAGGCGATGTGGCGCTCCATATCCTCGCGGGGGAGGCCCAGGTCGCCGCCGCCGGCAAAAGGCGGCACAACATTTGTCGCATGGTCGCAGGTGATCAGCCAGCGGGCGGGCCGGTCGGCGCCGTGCACGAAATAGGGTGTATATGTCATGGGCCTGTCATCTTTTGGTGACGGCTGTTTAGGGGAGTTGCGGGAAAATGGGAATTAGGGGATAAGCAGCTCAACGCTGTTTGCGATAACATATTTCAGGTCCGGAGGAGTAGATCCCGATGAAACGCTCGCGCAATGTCAAGATTGTCGCCACCCTGGGGCCGGCTTCGGAAACCTATGAAACGATCCGCGCCCTGCATGAGGCCGGTGCCGATGTGTTCCGGCTGAACATGTCGCACGGCAGCCACCCGGAGATTGCCGAAAAGCACAAGATCATCCGGCAGGTGGAACAGGATCTCGACAGCCCGATTGCGATCCTGGCGGACCTGCAGGGGCCGAAACTGCGCGTCGGGGTCTTTGCCAATGGGGCCGAGGAGCTGGAGGAGGGGGCCAAGTTCCGCCTCGATCTGGATAATGCCGAGGGCGATGCCAGCCGCGTCTGCCTGCCGCATCCGGAAATCTTTCAGGCGCTGGAGCCGGGCGCGCATCTTTTGGTCAATGACGGCAAGATCCGCCTGGTGGTGGACGCCTGCGGCCCGGATTTTGCCGACTGCACGGTGGAGACCGGCGGCACCATTTCCAACCGCAAGGGGGTGAACGTGCCGGATGTTGTGCTGCCGCTGGCGGCGCTGTCGGAGAAGGACCGGGCGGATCTGGAATTTGTCTGCAATCTGGGCGTTGACTGGCTGGCGCTGTCTTTCGTGCAGCGGGCCAAGGACGTCTATGAGGCGCGCACGCTGGCCGATGGCCGCGCCGCGGTGCTGTCGAAGATCGAGAAGCCGCAGGCGGTGGAGGACTTCGAGGCGATCCTGGACGCCTCCGACGGGATCATGGTGGCGCGGGGCGATCTGGGCGTGGAGCTGCCGGTGGCAGCGGTGCCGCCGATCCAGAAGCGGCTGGTGCGCAAGTGCCGGGCCGCCGCCAAGCCGGTGATCGTGGCGACACAGATGCTGGAAAGCATGATCGAAAGCCCGATGCCGACCAGGGCCGAGGTCTCCGACGTGGCGACCGCCATCTATGAGGGCGCCGATGCGGTGATGCTGAGCGCCGAAAGCGCGGCTGGCCAGTATCCGGTGCAGGCGGTGCAGACCATGGACAAGGTGGCGATCGAGGTGGAGGCCGACCCGACCTATACCCAGATCATCGCCGCCTCGCGCTCTGCCAAGGGCACCACGGTGGCCGATGGCATCGTCGCTGCGGCGCGGGAGATTGCGGAAAAGACCGAGATCAAGGCGATCTGCTGTTTTACCCAATCGGGCACCACTGCGCTGCTGACCGCGCGCGAGCGTCCCGGCGTGCCGATCATCGCGATGACCCCGGTCAGCGCCACCGCGCGGCGGCTGTGCCTCAGCTGGGGCTGCAAATGCGTGATGACGCCGGAGCTGGACCGCTTTAAGGGCGCGGTCGTGAATGCGGCGCGCGCGGCCCGGGCGGGCGGCTATGCCGGGGACACCGACCAGATCGTGGTCACCGCGGGGGTGCCCTTCAACGTGCCGGGCACCACCAACATCCTGCGCATTGCCCCCTGCGACGAGCGGCTGATTTACAGCACCGACCCGGAGTAACCGCACCCCGCTTAGCGGGCTGATTGCCGGGGGCGTTGCGCCCCCGGTGCTGCCGCCTTGCGCGGGCGGCGCCCAACTGCTCACCTATGCCTGGGCGGCAAAGCCCGGCTGGGATGCCGGGAAAGACTGGCCTGGGGCGTTTTTCCGGGGTCCTCGGCGCTAATTCCAGAGATTCCGCTTGCCCCCCGGGTGAGGTTTGCTTAAAGGGCAGCTCTGTTCCGCGCGGCCGGCCGTCGAGGCATGCCGAGTCGCGCGTCTAGCGAACCCGCATTGAAGGAGACGGAAATGCCCAAGATGAAGACAAAATCGAGCGCCAAGAAGCGCTTTAAGGTGACTGCGACCGGCAAGGTCATCGCAGGTCAGGCCGGCAAGCGCCACGGCATGATCAAACGCACCAAGAAATTCATCCGTGACGCCCGCGGCACCACGGTTCTGTCGGCCCCCGACGCAAAGATCGTCAAGGGCTTCATGCCCTACGACCGCTAAGAGGAGATCTGAGATATGTCCCGCGTTAAAGGTGGTACCACGACTCACGCCCGTCACAAGAAGGTCATCAAGGCAGCCAAAGGTTACTACGGCCGCCGCAAGAATACCTTCAAGGTTGCCCGTCAGGCCGTCGACAAGGCGAACCAGTACGCAACCCGCGACCGTAAGAACCGCAAGCGCAACTTCCGCGCGCTGTGGATCCAGCGGATCAACGCGGCTGTGCGTTCGCACGACGAAGCGCTGACCTACTCCCGCTTCATCAACGGCCTGACCCTGGCCGGCATCGAAGTGGACCGTAAGGTTCTGGCCGACCTGGCCGTGCACGAGCCCGAAGCCTTCGGTGCGATCGTGCGCCAGGCACAGGACGCGCTGGCAGCCTAAGGCACCAGACGGATCTGAATTCAGAAAAGGCCGCTCCGGTTTGGAGCGGCCTTTTTTATTGGCGGGCGCTGTCAGCGGCGGCGCAGTCTCAGTTGCATTCCACGATCATCAGCCCCGTGGTTTCGTCCCGCCGTGTTGACACGCGGTCGGCGGGCAGATTTGCGCAATAGCCGTTCAGATCATAGTACCCAGCCAGGTTGGTGAATGATTGCTCGTCGACCAGGCGGTAGTTGATTGCGTTATTGCCGGACGGAATGAACACGCTTTTTTCGGGGTTCCCATCGGGTGAGATAATGTCGCCGCGGGTGACTTCCAGATAGGCCCAGGCGTTCTCTGGCACGCTGATCTTCTGGGTTGTCTTGTTTGCGAGCACTTCTTCAAAGTCCCGGCCGATCGTGGTTTGGGAGGACCACTTGTAAGCGTATTCGGTTTCCACCGAGGCGGTGACGTAATAGGTGCCGGAAACGGAGGCGCTGGTTGTCACGCTGTGGGTCTGGGACAGCGCGCGTTCGTAGGATTCCGTTTTGCGGGATGCAATTTCGGTATATTCGGTGAGCTCCATACCGGGGGTGATCGCTCCAACAATGGCGGTGACGTTCCGGGCAAGGACCGTGTTGCTGCTGTAGCCCACCACGCAAACGGCATCGAGTGAATCGAGGAAGTTCCCGCTGCTGCCGCCCAGGGCGATCACAAGCAGGTCCTCCCGGGAACAGCCCAGTTCCGCGGACAGCAGTTTTTCGTCATTCAGGATGCCGCCTTGAAGTGTTG
The DNA here is from genome assembly GCF_006740765.1 of Leisingera aquaemixtae. Classification (GTDB taxonomy): domain Bacteria; phylum Pseudomonadota; class Alphaproteobacteria; order Rhodobacterales; family Rhodobacteraceae; genus Leisingera; species Leisingera aquaemixtae. The sequence continues at coordinate 2,621,192 of NZ_CP041159.1, read as the reverse complement.
TGCCGTCTGTAAAATAGAACTTGAGCCCGCTGAGAAAGCTGTCTCGTATGTCGTAGCCGATATCCTGGACGAGAATATCTGGCGACAGAGTGACCGAGTCGCCCATACCACCACCCTCGCCGCCGTGACGATCGCCGTTGAGGAAAATGGCGTCAATCAGAGTGCCGGTTTTGAGGCGCAACTCGCGCAGGGAAACAGGGTCGAACCGGCCGCCGCCGCCGCCGCCCATGTGGTGCTTGACGATCTTGCCGCCGCTCTCTTTGAGCTCCTTGATTTCGTTCTGGGAAAAAACCGGAAGTTCCTTGCTGAATGCGCCGTCCATTGCAAACCCTTTCAATGAATAGTGAACAATCAGAGATTGCGCATTGCCATCTGGATTCGTCTTTAAGATGATGCTTTTAAATTGCTTAAAACACGCAACCGGCTAGGGGCGCGTGGAAATTCAGTCAAAAACTGATTGGTGCAGGTCAGCCTCTGGGCAGGCGCAGGGTGAAAACGGTTTGCTCATCGTCCGATTGCGCCGTCAGCAGGCCGCCGTGGCCCTTGGCGATCTGCTGGGCGATGAACAGCCCCAGTCCCAGCCCGTTCTGCGAGTCCCGCATCTCGGCGCGGGTGAACGGCTCAAACAAGCGATCCATGGTTTCCGCAGGGATCGGCACGCCGGCGTTGGTGACGGACAGAAGAAAATCGCCGCCGTCGTCGCGCGCGGCCACCGTCACCGGTTTGCCTGGAGTGCCATGCGTCACCGCATTCGACAGCAGGTTCGAAACCAGCTGGGCCATGCGCTCCGGGTCGCAGTCGAGCGGATCCTGGAAGCTGTACTCTTCACGCAGCGGCGTGCCCGGATTGGCCAGCCGGATTTCCTCCACGGTCTGGCTCAGCACCGGCCGCAGCTCTGACTTGCGGGCGCGCTCGATCTCAATGCCGTTGCCCAGGCGGGCGCGGGCAAAATCGAGAATGTCGTTGATCAGCGACGACATGCGGGTGACGGACTGGCGGCCCAGGGCCAGGATCTCCAGCGCCTTGGCGGATTGCGGTTCGTTTTCCAAGAGCCGCAGCGCCGCGCCGACGGCCGACAGCGGGTTGCGCAGGTCATGGCCCAGGACCGCGATGAACTGCTCGCGGAAACGGGCCTCCTGCTCGCGGGTGGCAAGGTTGGCTTCGTTCTCCTTGGCGCGGGTGATGTCACGGGCGCTGCAGAAATAACGGCTCCCTTCCGGCACCGCGTTCCAGGACAGCCAGCGGTAGGAGCCGTCCTTGTGCCGGTAGCGGTTTTCGAATTGCAGAACCGGATGGCCGTGCTTGACGCGCTCGAACGCAGCCTCTGTCCGGGAGATGTCGTCCGGGTGCACGAAGTGGAAGAACTGGCGGCTTTCGATTTCCTCGGGCAGCAGGCCCAGCGTGGTGAACCAGGCGGGGTTGGTGTCGGTGAAGACACCGGAAGCGTCAACGACGCCGAGAAGGTCGGGGGTGACCTTCCAGGTCAAGGTGCTCCGGTCCAGGTGCGTCGGCATGGCGGTACATCCATTTTGCAAGGTGCCGTTTACCGTGCGCATGCAAACCCCCGCCTTGCAAGTGCTAACATGCCGGTCTGGCAGCCAAAATGCCGCCTTTGATCCTCCGCTGCCACGCCTGGCCGCTAGGCCTGGTGCCACAGGGGGCGGAAGCGGGCGCCGGCTGGGGCAGGGAGGCGGTGCCGGAGCCCAAAGGTGCTGCCCTGCTGCTGTTTGCGGGCCAGCGGAGGTCAGGCGGAACTTTGGGGCAGGGGTGCGGCGTTGAGCCAGTGACGACAACCCATTGGCCGGGACCGGAACAGGAGCACGCAATGACCGCCGCAGACCCCGCGCACAGCGATGCCGCACAGAAGACAGCAGCACTCTACCGGATGGATATGCCGGGCCATCTGTGCCCCTACGGGCTGAAGTCCAGGGCGCTGCTGCGCTGGAAGGGGTATGAGGTCGAGGACCACCGGCTGACCACCCGCGAGGAGGTTGAGCGCTTTCAGGAGCAGGCGGGGGTCGAAACAACGCCGCAGACCTATATCGGCGGCGAGCGGATTGGCGGTTATGAGGACCTGCGCGCCCATTTCGGCATTCCGGTCCGTGCTGAGGGGGAGACCACCTATGTGCCGGTGATTGCGCTGTTTGCGATGGCGCTGGGGATCGCACTGGCAGCGCAGTGGGCCGCCTTTGACGCGTTAGGCGCAGGCCGGACGCTGCAGTGGTTTGTCGCCGTTTCCATGTGCTTGCTGGCGCTGCAGAAACTGCGCGATGTGGAGAGCTTTTCCAGCATGTTCCTGAACTATGACCTGTTGGCCCGCCGGTTTGTTCCTTACGCCTATGTCTACCCCTTTGCCGAAGGGGTGGCGGGCCTTCTGATGCTGGCGGGCGTGCTGATCTGGCTGGCGGCGCCGCTGGCGCTGGTGATCGGCACGGTTGGCGCGGTGTCGGTCTTCAAGGCGGTCTATATCGACAAGCGGGAGCTGAAATGCGCCTGCATGGGCGGCAGCAGCGCGGTGCCTCTGGGCTTTGTCTCGCTTACCGAGAACCTGATGATGGCGGGCATGGGCGCCTGGATGCTGCTGAGCTGAGGGCGCCTAGGCTGCGATCCCGTGCGGGCCGTGGCGGATGATGGCCCATTGGCCGTAGGTGTCGTCCAGATCCAGTTTGATCGCCGCGGTGGATTTGCTGGAGGCGCTGCCGATCTCGGCCAGGGTGAACTCGATGCCGCCGGGGATGTCGATGCGGACCCGGTGCTCGCCGCCGCCATGCGGGGCCTGGATCGGGCGGCCTGAGGCGCTGAGCAGCCCCTCGATCTCCACCGTGGCGGTGCGGTTTTCGATGTCGGCCTCGTAGTCGATCCGCTTGATCAGCGTCTCATGCACGGTGTCGCACATGGCGCGGAACACCCACCAATGGGTGGCTTCCTCCTCCGTTTCGCCGCCCAGAAGCACGGTCTCAAGCGCCGCGCGCTGAGCGTCCGACGCGCGGTCGTCAATGATCGCCTGCAAGGCGCCCTTGCCTTCGAAGATCGGCCCGGGCCAGGCGTAGAGCAGGGTGGCGCGGGTGCCTGTGAGGTCCGTTTCCTCGAAATGGCCCTTGTCGATATGGATCACCTCGAACCCGGTGCAATGCCCGTGGGTGGGCAGATCCTCGAACTGGCAGGGGCAGCCATAGTTGCAGTTGCAGTTCCCGAAGCTGCGGCCTTCGATGTACCAATCCGCATGTGCCATGGCTGTGTCCTCCGGTGCAGCTGATAAGATGTGCGCGGAGTGTATCACAAAACGGGCATCAATTCAGGCCGGGAACCGGCCCGGCGCAGGGCGGCGACACAGCCGCGCGCCTTCCGCCGCCGCCCTCTTGCTTTCAGCCGCTCTTGTGGTAGCAGGACACAAGCAGAATTCGAGGGGCCGTGATGGACGATCTTAAAGCCAAATACCTGGGTCAGATTGCAGAGGCCGCCGACGAGGCGGCGCTGGAGGCGATCCGTCTTGCCGCCGTCGGCAAGAAGGGCGAAGTGGCGCTGAAGATGCGCGAGCTGGGCAAGATGACCCCGGAGGAGCGCCAGGCGGCCGGCCCGGCGCTGAACGCGCTGAAGGATGAGATCAACTCCGCCCTGGCGGCCAAGAAAGCCGGGCTGGAAGATGCCGCGCTGGATGAGCGCCTGCGCACCGAATGGCTGGATGTTACCCTGCCGTCGCGCCCCTCCCGCCAGGGCAGCCTGCATCCGGTCAGTCAGGTGCAGGAAGAGATCACCGCGATCTTCGCCGAACTCGGCTTCTCCGTCGCCGAAGGGCCGCGGATCGACACCGACTGGTACAATTTCGATGCGCTGAACATCCCCGGACACCACCCGGCGCGCGCCGAAATGGACACGTTTTACATGCACCGCGCCGAAGGCGACAACCGCCCGCCGCATGTGCTGCGCACCCATACCTCGCCGGTTCAGATCCGCTCGATGGAAAAGATGGGCGCGCCGCTGCGCATCATCTGCCCGGGCGGCGTCTACCGCGCCGACTATGACCAGACCCACACGCCGATGTTCCACCAGGTCGAAGGCCTGGCGCTGGACAAGGACATCTCGATGGCGAACCTCAAGTGGGTGCTGGAGGAGTTCGTCAAATCCTTCTTCGAGGTGGACGGCGTCGAGCTGCGCTTCCGCGCCTCCCACTTCCCCTTCACCGAGCCGTCGGCAGAGGTGGACATCCGCTGCTCCTGGGAGGGCGGTGCGCTGAAGATCGGCGAAGGCGACGACTGGATGGAGATCCTCGGCTCCGGCATGGTGCATCCCAAGGTGATCGCGGCCGGCGGCATCGACCCGGAGATCTACCAGGGCTTTGCCTTCGGCATCGGCATCGACCGCCTGGCGATGCTGAAATACGGCATCCCGGACTTGCGCGCCTTCTTCGACAGCGACCTGCGCTGGCTGCGCCACTACGGCTTCCAGAGCCTGGACATGCCGGCGCTGCATGGCGGTTTGAGCAGGTGAAATTGCTTGAGGTTGCAAACTAAGTAGCTAGGCTCGCCTCTTTTGGCGGGCCTTTTGCATTTAGGAGTTACTTATGAAGCGCAATGATGACTTGTTGCGAGAGATGCTATTTGAGTTTGAGGCGGATCAATCTGGGGTGCTGCATTTTCGGAAGTTTCTCAGCATGCCGCAGGAGCAAATCGAGAGGAACCATCATGTGTCTTTGCTGTCAGACGCTGGGCTGGTTACGCAAGTTTCTGAAACCGGCTTCAGGCTTACAAACATGGGGCACGACTATATTGAAGCCATCAGAAGCGATACGGTTTGGCAAAAGACAAAGGATGGGGCGGCAAAAGTTGGCGGCATGACATTGGGAATGATGCGTGATTTGGCTTTTGCATATCTAAAGCAAGAAGCGTCAGAAAAGCTGGGCATCACCTTTTAGAGGCGAGAGCCAATTTTTAAAACTCAGGGCGCAGCCCCGCATCGCGCCCGACCCGCCCCCCCCAGCGCGGAATCAAGGCCGAGAGGCCGCCGCGCCATCGCCTGACCGCCCGCACGGGCAGGCGATTTGGTGACGCAGGCACATCAGCTTGAAGTTCTACGGACTGGGCCGGCATAAACTGCCAGACACCACCGTCGTTCGCCTCCCCGCGGTCAGGCGATGGCGCGGCTCCACGCTCCCCCGGTACGGGCTTTTCCACCTCACTGAGCGCCATCCTTGATTCCCCCAGCGCTGAACCCTTGAACCTTGGCGCATTCTTTGCCATTGCCTCAGGTCAAACACGCATGTCTGCCAAGGGGTCCCCGACCGATGAAATTCACGCTTTCCTGGCTGAAAGACCACCTCGACACCGACGCCTCGGTGGAGGAGATCACCGACGCCCTGACCGATCTGGGCCTTGAGGTCGAAGGGGTCGTCAATCCGGCCGATGTGCTGAAGGATTTTACCCTCGGCTATGTGAAACATGCTGAGAAGCACCCGGATGCCGACAAGCTGCGGGTCTGCAAGGTGGACACCGACGAGGGCGAGCTGCAGATCATCTGCGGCGCGCCGAATGCGCGGGAAGGCATCACCGTGGTGGTCTGCAAGCCGGGCATGTATGTTCCGGGCCTGGATATCACCATCGGCGTCGGCAAGATCCGCGGCATCGAGAGCTTTGGCATGATGGCCTCCGAGCGCGAGCTGGAGCTGTCGGAGGAGCATGACGGCATCATTGAGCTGCCCTCGGGCGCGGTCGGCGACAAGTTCGTGGACTGGCTGGCGGAGAACGATCCGGCCAAAGTCGACCCGGTGATCGAGATTGCGATCACTCCGAACCGTCCCGATGCGCTGGGCGTCTATGGCATCGCCCGCGATCTGGCGGCGCGCGGTCTCGGCACCCTGAAGACCCGCGCGTTCGAGGCGATCCCGGGCGATTTCGACAGCCCGATCAAGGTCACCATCGACGAAGACACCCTGGACGGCTGCCCGCTGTTTGCCGGCCGGGTGATCAAGGGGGTGAAGAACGGCCCCAGCCCGCAGTGGCTGCAGGACCGGCTGACGGCGATCGGCCTGCGCCCGATCTCGGCGCTGGTGGACGTGACCAACTTCTTCACCTTCGACCAGAACCGCCCGCTGCATGTGTTCGATGCGGTCAAAGTGTCCGGCAGCCTGCGGGTGCACCGCGCCCAGGGCGGCGAGACGCTGGTGGCGCTGGATGAGAAGGAATACACCCTGGGCGCGGGCCATATGGTGATCTCCGACGAAAACGGCGTGGAGAGCATCGGCGGCATCATGGGCGGCGCCGCGACCGGCTGCACCGAAGACACCGTGGATGTGTTCCTGGAGAGCGCGTTCTGGGATCACGTGCAGATCGCGATGGCGGGCCGGGCGCTCAAGATCAACTCCGACGCGCGCTACCGGTTCGAGCGCGGTGTGGATCCGGAATACACCATTGAGGGCCTGCACCGGGCGACCCAGATGATCTTGGATATCTGCGGCGGCGAGCCGTCAGAGATGGTGATTGCCGGCGACGTGCCGGATCATTCGCGCGCCTATAAGCTGGACAGCGGCCGGGTGCAGTCACTGGTGGGGATGGAGATCCCGGAAAGCGACCAGCGCCAGACCCTGACCCGCCTGGGCTTCCGCCTGGAGGGCAACATGGCGCATGTGCCCAGCTGGCGGCCGGATGTGCAGGGCGAAGCTGACCTGGTGGAAGAGGTCGCCCGCATCGCCTCGCTGACCAAGCTGCAGGGCAAGCCCCTGCCGCGGCTGACCGACGGGATTCCGAAGCCGGTGATGACGCCGCAGCAGCGCCGCCAGCAGATGGCGCGCCGCACTTGCGCCAGCCTCGGCTACAACGAGATCGTCAGCTACAGCTTCATCGACAAGGCCTCGGCGGCGCTGTTCGGCGGCGGCGATGATGCCACCATGCTGGCCAATCCGATCTCTTCCGAGATGTCGCACATGCGTCCGGACCTGCTGGCGGGCCTCTTGCAGGCTGCGGCCCGCAATCAGGCGCGCGGATTCATGGATCTGGCGCTGTTTGAGGCAGGGCCTGCCTTTACCGGCGGCGAGCCGGGCGAGCAGGTCAATCAGATCGCGGGCCTGCTGGTCGGGCGCACCGGACCCAAAGACGTGCATGGTGCCTCGCGGGCGGTGGACCTTTATGATGCCAAGGCGGATGCCGAGGCGGTTCTGGCGGCCATCGGCGCTCCGGCCAAGGTTCAGATCCTGCGAGACGGTGCTGCCTGGTGGCACCCGGGCCGCCATGGCCGCATCTGCCTGGGTCCGAAGAAGACCCTCGGCGTCTTTGGCGAGCTGCATCCGAAGGTGCTGAAAGAGATGGGGATCAAGGGTGCGGCCGTGGCCTTCACCATCTTCCCGGATGAGGTGCCGCTGCCGCGCAAATCCGGCGCCACCCGCCCGGCGCTGGCGATCAGCGACCTGCAGGCGGTGGAGCGGGACTTCGCCTTTGTGGTCGATGCGGATGTCGAGGCGCTGACGCTGGTCAATGCCGCTGCCGGTGCCGACAAGGCGCTGATCGAGGATGTGCGCGTCTTTGACGAATTCATCGGCGGCTCCCTGGGTGAGGGCAAGAAGTCACTGGCGATCACCGTGCGGCTGCAGCCCAGCGACCAGACGCTGAAGGAAAAAGATATCGAGGCGGTGAGCGAGAAGATCATCGCCAAGGTCACCAAGGCCACCGGCGGCACCCTGCGGGGGTGACGGCGGGCCCAAGACTTTTTGAAAAGTCTTGGCAAAAGTTTTGGGAAAACTATTGGGCAGCGCACCCGTTGGGGCGCTGCCTTTTCCGTTTCACCTGGCCGCAAAGAACTCCGCCAGCAGGTCGAACACCAGCCGGATCCGGCGGCTGGTATGCAGCTCGCGGTGGGTGGTCAGCCAGACCGGGAAGGTGATTGCATCGCTGCCGGGCAGCAGCCGCTCCACCTCTGGCGCGGCGGCGGCGACCTCGTCCGACATCGGGGTGATGCCGAACCCCTGCCGGACCAGTTCCCAGGCCACCAGGCCGCTGTTGGAACCGATGCGGAAGTTCTCCGCCGTGACCGGGATACCCATCGGGTCCAGATAACCAATCATCCGCTCCGTATCGCCGAATCCGACGAAATCATGGGTCCCCAGCTCCGCGAAGGACGCTGGTCGGCCGCGCCGGTTCAGATAGCTTTTGGCAGCATAGAAATGCCCGGTGGCCTCCTGCACCAGGCGGGCGATCAGCTCGGGCTGATCGGGGCGGACATGGCGGATGGCAATGTCCGCCTCGCGCCGCATCAGGTCGCGGATATCGTTGGCGGCCACCACGTCGATGGTGAGCTTCGGCGCTCGCTGGCGCAGCTGGTGCAGCACCGGCGGCAGCACATGTGCCGACATCACATCCGAGGCGGTGATCCGCACCGTGCCCTCGATGGACTGCGCCTGGCCGGAGGCGGCCAGGGTCAGACCGTTCGCGGCCTCGCCCATCTTGCGGCTGTGGGACAGCAGCTCGTGCCCGGCTTTGGTCAGCGCCAGGGCACGGCCGAGGCGTTCAAACAGCAGCACGCCCAGTTCCGCCTCCAGCGCCGCGACCTGGCGCGAGAGTGTCGGCTGGGTGAGGCCAAGCTGGCGCGCGGCTGCGGACAGCGATCCCGTCTCGGCAGTGGCCAGAAACGCGCGAATATGGTTCCAGTCTGGGTTTTCCATGCAAATATGTATAACAACCTTGCGGATTTCGGCAATTTCTCTGTGGTCCTTGCATGGATAGGCTCAGGGTCAGCAAGGAGAGCCGCCATGACAGCCGATGCCCGCTTTTGGGACAGAATCGCCCCGAAATACGCCAATGCCCCGATCCGGGACCTCGATGCCTACCGCTACACGCTGGAGCGGACCCGGTCTTACCTGAAAGGCAGCGACAGGGTGCTGGAGCTGGGCTGCGGCACTGGCTCCACCGCGATTGCGCTGGCCGCCAGCGCGGCTGAGATCACTGCCACCGACCTGTCTGAGGGGATGCTGAAGGTGGGGCGGGAACGGGCCTGGAATGCGGCGGCAGCAAATGTGGATTTCCGCTGCTGCGGCGTGCTGGACGCGCCGGAGGGGCCGTTTGATGCGGTGATGGCCTTCAACCTGCTGCATCTGCTGCCGGATCTGGAGGCGGCGCTGGCCTCGATCGCGGCCAAACTGCCCGCGGGCGGACTGTTCATATCCAAGACACCCTGCCTGGGCGAGGCGCGGGGGTCCTGGAAGTACTGGATGTACAGCATTGCGATTCCGCTGATGCGGCTGGCAGGCAAGGCGCCCGGCCATGTGGATTTCCTGGATATCCGCACGCTGGAGGCAGCAGTGCAGCGCGCAGGCTTTGAGATCATCGAGACCGGCAACTACCCGGCGGACACGCCCGGGCGCTACCTGGTGGCGCGGCGCCGCTGAGGCGTTGCCTTTTGCGCCGGCGCGCTAGGTTACGGGGTGGAGGCGTCCCGGATGTTTGAGGACCGGATCACTGCCGGGCTTCAGCTGGCCGAGAGACTGGCTGAACTGGAGATGCAAGACCCCGTGGTGCTGGCGCTGCCGCGGGGCGGGGTCCCCGTGGCGCTGCCCATTGCGCAGAAACTGAACGCACCCCTGGACCTGATCCTGATCCGCAAGATCGGTATGCCCGCCAACCCGGAGCTGGCGGCCGGCGCGCTGGCGGAGGGCAGCAAACCCATTTTCAACGACGCCCTGCTGCAGGCCATGGGCATGAAGCCGGAGGATTTTGTCTCTCAGGTTGCCGAGGCGCGCAAGGAAAATGCCGCCCGCCGCGCCAGCTATTTGCAGGGGCGCGACCCTGTGGATCTGGAGGGCCGCACCGTTATCGTGGTGGATGACGGCATCGCCACCGGCGCGACCTTCATGGCGGCGCATTTCTGGCTCAAGGAACGCAAGCCTGCAGAGGTGATCCTGGCGGTGCCGGTGGCGCCGCCGGAAGCGGTGGACGAACTGCGCCCGCTGGTGGATACTGTGGTCTGCCTGCTGAGCCCCAGGGAATTCTGGGCGGTCGGCGCGCATTACAGGGATTTTGCACAGACCAGTGATGATGAGGTCACGGCTGCCTTGGCTGCGGCCCCGCAGGCTGGCGCAGGAAAGGACAAGACGTGGTATTGAAGGTATATCTTTCGGGCGAGATTCACACCGATTGGCGGGAGCAGATCATCGATGGCGCACAAGGGCTGGAGGTGAGCTTCAGCGCGCCGGTCACCGATCACGATGCCAGCGACGATTGCGGCGTGGCCATCCTTGGGTCTGAGGAGAACAAGTACTGGCACGACCACAAGGGCGCGATGGTGAATGCGATCCGCACCCGCAAGGGGATCTCGGACGCCGATGTGGTCGTGGTGCGGTTCGGCGACAAGTACAAGCAGTGGAATGCGGCCTTTGACGCGGGCTATGCCGCTGCCCTGGGCAAATCCGTGATTGTGCTGAGCCCCCCGGAGCATCAGCACGCGCTGAAGGAAGTCCACGCGGCGGCGCTGGCGGTGGCAGAGGAGCCGCGCCAGGTGGTCGAAATCCTGCGCTATGTGCTGACCGGCACCCTGCCTGGATGAGCTGTCCGGTTCTGGAGACGGAGCGGCTGGTCCTGCGCCCGCATCGGGTGCAGGATTTTGCTGCCGTCGCGGCGCTCTGGGCGGAGCCGGAAGTGGTAAGGTTCATTTCAGGCCAGCCCTCGACCCTGCAGGAAAGCTGGACCCGGCTGCTGCGCTACATCGGCCATTGGCAGGCGCTGGGCTATGGCTATTGGGCGGTGACCCTGCGCGGCAGTGGCAAGTTCATCGGCGAGGCGGGATTTGCCGATTTCCGGCGCGCGATGGAGCCGCCGCTGGACGGCATCCCCGAAGCGGGCTGGGTGCTGGCGCCGCAGATGCAGGGCCGGGGGCTGGCAACCGAAGCGGTGCGCCGTATGCATCAGTGGGCGGCGGAGGCCACGGATTGGGCGGAGACCGCCTGTATCCTTGATCCCTCTCACGCGGCGTCCCAGCGGGTGGCGCGCAAGCTGGGATACACCCCTGCAGGCGAAGCGGTGTACAAGGACGCCCCGGCGCTGGTCATGAAACGGCCGGTCGCGCGCGTCTGAGGCGGGGGTCTCCCGCCCCTGAAGGCGCTTCGAAGGAAGCGCCATGCAGCGTTGGTCGGGGCGCCGCGCTTTGCGCGGCGCGGCGGTGGCCCGCCCGCTCGGGCGCCGCTGGGTTTTTACGGCGGTTTTCCCTTTTTGCGGTCATTCAACGCTTCGTTAAGCGCGGTGGCCTAGGGTGATGGAAAAGACACCAGACAGTTGACAGGGCAGCCGCTCGCTTAACCGGGCGATGCCGGGATATGCCATGACGAACCGCCGCAGACCCCCCTCGCAAATCACCCCGCAGATTGAGGATGCGGGCCTGTTCAAGCGCGAGGTGCGCGACGTTCCGGTGGAGCTGGTGCCGGTGTTCAGCCGCAACAACCGCCGCGATCTGGTGGTGACGGGGATCGTCCGGCCGGGGACTGAGATTGAAGTGGTATTTGCCGGCCGCCGGATGCGTGAAGCGGCAGCGCTGGTGGAGCGGATGAAGAAACTGCGGGCGCAGGGGGTGCGCGCGGCGATGACCGGGCATGACGCGATGGTCCGTATTCAGCAGCTGCGGCTGCCGGTCCAGGTGCGCGGCACCTGGCGGCTGCGGTTCGAACCCGATGCCTCCGGCTGGGAGGTCAAGAGCTACCAGCTGCTGGCCGCGCAATGGGCCTTTACCGATCTGGACGGGAGCACGGTGGTCTGCGGCTGGCCGCCCGAACAGCCGCAGGACAGGCGGCTGGAGCGGGGCCGTGCGGCGCGGGCGCGCCAGGCCGCCGCGAGTGCCGCCACCGCCGCCCGGGCGCGCTGAGCCGGCCGCTGCCGCAACGCAGAACGCCCCGCCGCAGGCGGGGCGCCGGGCCCAACGGGATGAGGCCCGCAGGGGCCGAAGACGGGCGGGAGGGCTTCAGCCTTCCTTTTTGACTTCCACTGTGTGCGGGTAGGGGATCGAGATGCCCTTGGCGTCAAACGCCTCTTTCACGCCCTGCATCAGGGCAAACTTCAGCTCCCAGTAATCCTCGGCCTTGCACCAGAGCCGTGCGGTCAGATCGACGGAGCTGTCGCCCAGATTGGTGACCCGGACCCAGGGTGCGGGGTCCTGCAGCACCCGGGCGTCGGCGTTCGCCTGCTCCAGGATGATCGCCTTGGCCGCCTCGGCGCTGTCGCCGTAGTCGATGCCGAACACCAGATCGGCGCGGCGGGTGGGGTGATGCGAGAAGTTGGTGATGATCGCGCCCCAGGCCTTGCCGTTGGGAACGATGATCTGCACGTTGTCCGGCGTCGCCAGCTCGGTCACGAAAAGGTTCAGATCCTTCACGGTGCCCGAGGTGCCGCCGATGTCGACAAACTGGCCGATCTTGTAGGGGCGGAACAGGATCAGCATGACCCCCGCGGCCAGATCGCTGAGCGTGCCCTGCAGCGCCAGACCGATCGCCAAAGTGGCGGCGCCCAGCATGGCGACCAGGCTGGTGGCCTCGATCCCGAAGATGTTGAGGATGGCGACCAGCACCACCAGCAGCAGCACCCAGCGCACCGCGCTGGCGGCAAAATTGCCTAGCGTCGGGTCGATCTGCGGCGTGTTGTTGATCCGCCGCCGCACCACGCTGCTGATCCAGCCGGTGGCAATCCAGCCGAGGATCAGCACCACCAGCGCCTTGGCGCCGCTCACCATCAGGGGCCAATAGGCGCCTGCCTCTTGCATCATCTGTTCCATCTGCGCTGTCCCTCCGCGCTGTCATTCATTGCGCCGGACTGTCGAGGAAGAGCCGGGCTGTGGCAATAGGGCGCAGCGGGGAAAGTTCGGGCGGTGAAGGCTCAACTGACGCGGGAGGCGTGAAGCGCTGCCAGCGCGGTGCAAGGGCTGGCGGCGGAGGGGGCGGTTTCTGCGGGTGCCTGACTGCGCCCTAAAGCACATTAAAAAGCCCCGCCGGTTGGGCGGGGACTTTCTGGTGCGGCAGAGAATGCCCCGTCTGGAAACAGAAGCGGCGGGCGGGGAACAGGCCGGGCGCTGGTCAGACCAGGTCGAACTCGTCCGCGCCCATTTCCTCAGCGGTTTCCGGCTCCGGCATGGCATAATCGTCCAGGCTCAGCGCTGCCATCAGGTTCTGTCCGGACAGATCTTCGATGCCGCTGAGCGCATCGTCATAGGCCGCCAACAGCGCATCGGCGTCCGCGAAGCCGCCCTCCGGCGCTGCAATGCGGAACAGCTCCCCCTGGGAGCCGTCCTCGCCAGGGCCGTAAAAGACGACGCCCTCCACCGCGGCCAGATTGCCGCCCATCTCATCCGACAGGTAATAAGACAGGTAGTTTTCAAAGGTGGGCTCGGTTCCCTCGGGAAGCGCAGGCACGCTGTAGGGGTTCGGATCGGGTTCTTCGTCCAGAATGTAGGTGCCCCCAAGCGGCTCGCCGGTTTCGGAAAACACCTCCCCGAAGAAAACCTTCCCATAGACGGGATCTTCCGGCTCCTCCGGCTCCTCGGGGTCGCTGCTGACGGCCTTGATCGAACCTGCGCCGGTGGTCGTTGAGGTGGCTCGGATGCCGAAAACGTCGATTTCATCCAGGTCTTCGATGTCCAGGGCAACCGTCATCGTATCCCCGGCCTGCAAGTAGGTTTCCTTGGTTTCTCCTTCCGGGCCTAGGCCGGGGCTGCTGAGTTCGGTGGCTTCGTCCCACTGCACCTTTTCGCCGTCCAGTCTGGCGCCGTTCATATTCAGCGGGCCGCCCAGGGATTCGCTGGAGCCGGAGAAGTCGTCATCGCCGAAGTAGACCGCGTTCACGTCCATGGCGCCTTCATCGACCGCGATATCGGCAAAGAATTCACCGTTCTCCTCGTAAACGGTGACGGTGTAGGAGAGGCCCTCCACCACATAGGTAAAGATCTTTGAAGTTTCAGGCATAGGGGTGCTTTCACTCATGACCGGAAATGGCTGAGCGGCCTTGCCCTGCCGGCCGTTGCTGTTCAGAAATGCCGCATTTTCACAAATTCGCCTTATTTTTAACAAAATTTGCGGGGGCTAAAAACCGCTCAGCCGGGAACAGATTTTACCGATTGTCTCCAATAGGTGAACAGCGGCTGGGCCGGGTGCACGGCTGCCTGCGGGTGACGCGCTGGACGTCCAGATAAGCAAAAGCCCCGCCGGTTGGGCGGGGCTTTCCCATTTTCACAGTGCTTGCGGGCCTAGGCCTTACTGCTTCAGCGCCAGTTTCGGCGACAGCACGTCCAGACCCAGGGCTTCGCCGACCGCGTAGTAGGTCAGCTGGCCAGCGTGCACGTTCAGGCCGTTCAGCAGATGCGGGTCGTCCTCGCACGCCTGGCGCCAGCCCTTGTTGGCCAGGTTCAGCATGAAGGGCAGGGTCGCATTGCCCAGGGCCTGGGTCGAGGTGCGCGCCACGGCGCCCGGCATGTTGGCCACGCAGTAGTGCATGATGCCGTCGACCTCATAGATCGGGTCGGCGTGGGTGGTCGCCTTGGAGGTCTCGAAGCAGCCGCCCTGGTCGATGGCAACGTCCACCAGAACCGCGCCCGGCTTCATCTCGGACAGCTGTGCGCGGGACACCAGTTTCGGCGCAGCCGCACCGGGAACCAGAACCGCACCGATCACCATATCGGCGTCGCGGACCAGCTCGGCAGTGGCGCCGGCGGTGGAGTACTGGTTCTTGAAGGAGCGGCCGAAGACGTCATCCAGGTACTTCAGGCGGGTCAGCGAGCGGTCGAGGATGGTGACATCCGCGCCCATGCCGGCCGCAATCTTGGCTGCGTGGGTGCCGACGACGCCGCCGCCGATCACCACAACCTTGGCCGGGGCCACACCGGGGACGCCGCCCATCAGCACGCCGCGGCCGCCGTTGGCCTTTTGCAGGGTATAGGCGCCAACCTGCGGGGCCAGGCGGCCGGCCACTTCCGACATCGGCGCCAGCAGCGGCAGGCCGCCGCGGTCGTCGGTGACGGTCTCGTAAGCAATTGCAGTACAGCCGCTTTCCAGCAGGTCCTTGGTCTGCTCCGGATCGGGTGCCAGGTGCAGGTAAGTGAACAGCAGCTGGTTTTCGCGCAGCATCTTGCGCTCAACCGCCTGCGGCTCCTTCACCTTGACGATCATGTCGGCGGTGGCAAAGATTTCCTCGGCGGTGTCCAGGATCGCCGCACCGGCAGAGACATAATCCTCGTCGGTGAAGCCTGCGCCCAGGCCTGCGCCTTGCTGGATCACAACCTCATGGCCGCGCAGGACGGCCTCGCGGGCGGCGTCCGGGGTCATGCCGACGCGGAATTCCTGCGGTTTGATTTCGGTGGGGCAGCCGATTTTCATCTGAGTATCTCCTCAAAACTCTCTGCGGTCATAATGCCGCAGGCAGCCCGGAATGTGCTGCTTTTTTGGGCGGATTAAAAACATGCCTTTCGAAGATTCTTCGCGTAATATGGCCGAACACAGCAAGGATCTTCGCATAATGCCGCTGGACGAAACAGATCGTCGCATACTCTCGGTACTTCAAAAGCAGGGACGCATCTCCAACGCGGACCTGTCGGAGCGGGTGAACCTGTCTGCTTCGGCCTGCCACCGGCGGGTGCAGCGGCTGGAGGCGGAGGGGTATATCCGCGATTATGTCGCGCTGCTGGATGCGCGCAAGATGAATGTGCCGTCGACGGTGTTTGTCGAGATCACCCTGTCTGGCCAGGCGGATGAGGTGCTGGACGCGTTTGAAAAGGCGGTGTCCAGAATCCCGGATGTGCTGGAGTGCCATCTGATGGCGGGGACGGCGGATTACATCCTGAAGGTGGTGGCGGAAAACACCGAGGATTTCGCCCGCATCCACCGCCAGCATCTGGCGCGCCTGCCAGGGGTGGCGCAGATGCAGTCGAGCTTTGCGCTGCGCACCGTGTTCAAGACCACGGCACTGCCGGTCTGAGGCGCTGGCGGGGGTGATTTGCGTGCACCTCCTGTACACCCTCTGTGCACCCCCAGCGCGCCATCCGCGCCAGCGGTGGACGGCGGCAGTAGCTGTTCCAGCCGGTTGCGCGGGCGCGCCTGGGCTTTGGGCTTGAATCCGGACGGAATTTCCGGTTGCCTTAAAGGAAGCTGCCGGCACGCGGTCTCCGGTCCGGGGGCGCAGCCGGCAGATGGTTTTCCGTTGCGCGCAGCCAGGTATTCCGCGGCTGTTCCGGCGGGATGACATCAAACATTCACATGCTGCCGGTAAAAGGCGGCGTTTGCACCACCTGACAAGGAAGGAACCCTGCCCGTGACCCGCGAATTTGAAACCGCATCCCTGGACTGGCTGGAAGCGGAGCTGCAGGACACGCTGGACGAGGATATCGAGATCGAGTTCTCCGAGCCGATGCTGAGCCAGGAGATCCGCAAGATTTATCGTGAGCAGCACCCGGAGATGCTCGACCGGCAGGTCTATTTCCGTAACCTCCTGCGGCTGCAGGCGGAGCTGATCAAGGTGCAGGACTGGGTGCAGCACACCGGCGCCAAGGTCTGCATTCTGTTCGAGGGCCGCGATGCGGCCGGCAAGGGCGGGGTGATCAAGCGGATCACCCAGCGGCTGGACCCGCGGGTGGCGCGGGTGGTGGCGCTGCCGGCCCCGAACCGCCGCGAGCAGAGCCAATGGTATTTCCAGCGCTACGTGCCGCATCTGCCTGCGGGCGGCGAGATCGTGCTGTTCGACCGCTCCTGGTACAACCGCGCGGGCGTCGAGCGGGTGATGGGCTTTGCCAGCGACGACCAGGTCGAGCAGTTCTTTCAGGACGTTCCAGAATTCGAGAGGATGCTGGTGCGGTCGGGCGTCATCCTGCTGAAATACTGGTTCTCGATCACCGACGAGGAGCAGCAGCTGCGGTTCATGATGCGCATTCACGACCCGATGAAACAGTGGAAGCTGTCGCCGATGGATCTGGAGAGCCGGATCCGCTGGGAGCAGTACACCAAGGCCAAGGAGGAGATGTTCAAGCGCACCAACATCCCCGAGGCGCCCTGGTATATCGTCGAGGGCAACGACAAGAAGCGCGAGCGGCTGAACTGCATCGAGCACCTGCTGACCAAGATCCCTTATGAGGAGGTGCCGGGCGAGAAGGTGGTGCTGCCGGACCGCAAGTACAATCCGGATTACGAGCGCCAGGTGCTGCCGGATGAGCTGTACGTGCCGAAAATCTATTGAGGCTTGAAGCCCCGGGCGCCGCAGCCCGCACATGAAAAAGGGCGCGCCGCAGCGCGCCCTTTCGCGGTTTGCCCGGTGGGGATCAGAACAGGAAGTCGCCTGCGCTGAGGTCTTGGGAGGTGATGCCTGCCAGCAGCATGCTGTCGCCGCCGGTGTCGGTGATCAGCAGGCCGTTTGCAGTCTGTTTGGCGTGGCTGTTCATCAGGTCGGAGTAGCTGGTGATGCCATCCGCCGCGCCCAGGTCGATGCGCTCGCCGCTGGCATTCGGGTTGAAATCGGTGACCGTGTCGTTGCCGCTGCTGAAGACAAAGATGTCAGCGCCGCTTTTGCCGGTCAGCCGGTCATTGCCCGAACCGCCGTCCAGAGTGTCGGAGCCGCTGCCGCCAATCAGCTTGTCCCTGCCGCCGCCGCCGTTCAGGTCGTCCGCGCCGCCGCCGCCGCGCAGAACGTCGTTGCCGGCACCGCCGTCCAGGCCGTCGCTGCCGGCCCGGCCAAGCAGCTTGTCGCGGCCGTCGTTGCCGCTGAGGCTGTCGCGGCCGCCGCTGCCGGTCAGGGTGTCATTGCCGCCCAGACCGTCCAGGCTGCCTGCGCTGCTGAGGGTCAGGATGTCATCGCCGGCGGTGGCGCCGGTGCCGGTGCTGCCGCCGGACCCGCCGCCGGAATTGCCGCTGTCGAGCTGCAGCGGCGCGCTGGTCTTGGCGAAGTTCTGGGTGACCATGACGGCGTCCCAGCCGTTGAAGCTGCCCTGCTCGATGCCGATGCCGATCACCTCGACATTGCCATTCAGGATGTTGGCGCGGTGGCCGGGGCTGTTCATCAGCGAATTGTGCAGGTCGACAACGTCATCGGCGAGACCGGCGGCGCCGCGCTCGCTTTGCCAGGCGATGTTTTCGGCCCAGGTCCAGCTGCCGGAAAAGACAAAGCCTGCGTCCTTCATCCGGTCGCCCGCGCTGGAGCCGCCAGCGCCGGTGTGGGAGAACACATCCTGCTGCAGCATCCACTCGCTGTGGTCTTCCGACGAATCGTTGAGGCGCAGCTCCAGCTGCACTGGATTGAGCCCGCGCGAAGTGCGCTCAGCGTTGATCAGGTCGAGCATCTGGCGCTCGAGTTCGCTTGCCTGTGACATCGTGTACTGCTCCGTGAGTGTGCCGGCTGTGCGGCGGTGCGCCAACCGGTTAACGGAAAACCAGAGGCCTGAAAGGGCGGCAGGGGGCAGAGGCGGGTTTGCGGCAAAGCTCTGCCCGAAGCGTGGGGCGCGATACGCGGAAACCTGCGCGCGAAGCACTGGCCAGCGGTCCGCATCCGCCACAGGCGCCATCCCGCCGCCGGACGGGGGCGGGGAGGGGCAGGGTGCGGAAAGGGATTCGGCCTATGGCTGCCAGGCGGCCGAGCAGAGGGGGATTTTCCAGCGGAGGGAACAGGAAGGCCGGGCGCCGGCGGGGGAAGCTGGCGGCGCCCGGCATCTATGGAAACCCGGAGAGGCGTGCCTTGTTTGCAGGGACCAAGACGGGCGCCGGTATTAAGGGGGGGACGCAGCCTGCCCCGGGTTTCAGAGTTCCGGGTGTTCCAGGCCCGGGCGGCGGGAGCAAAGTTAGGGAAACGCATCAGACTTGCCCGGCCGCAGTCCCTGTATAGCAGAACGGAAAGAAGAAATACACCCTAAAGATGTAATTCAAAATATCTCACGATTTTTGCGTGTGCTGCAAATTGCGCGGGCCGTGCGTGCAGCCGGTACAAATGACAAACCCCCGGGCGGGGCCGCGGGGGTCGTCTGATCTTATGTTCCGGCAGGTCCGGGGACCGCCGTAGTGCTGTCCAAAGCTGGAGAGCAAGGTATGCTTACAGCAGACCTTCGCGCTGGGCTTTCTTGCGTGCCAGTTTACGGGCACGGCGGATCGCTTCAGCTTTCTCGCGCGCTTTTTTCTCGGACGGCTTCTCGAAATGTTGCTTGAGCTTCATTTCGCGGAAGACGCCTTCACGCTGCAGCTTTTTCTTCAGGGCACGAAGCGCCTGATCGACGTTGTTGTCGCGAACACTAACCTGCATGTGGTTTTCACCACCTTTCTAAGTTGAGTTGCAAGGATTTGCAGGAAGTGGCCGTATAGCAAAGCGCGCTTATTTTGTCTAGTAGGGTGTCAGAACACTGCCAGCTGGAGGGTGAGATGACCGAAGACCAGGATCACGCGCAGGGCGATATCAGGGAAAAACTGCTGGATGCGGCACTGTTGCATGTGCCGTTTGACGGCTGGACGGAGGTGACGTTCCGCGCCGCCTGCCAGGACGCGGATGTGCCGGAGGTGCTGGCCCATGCGGTCTGCCCGCGCGGCGGAGTGGATCTGGCGCTGGCCTATCACGCGCGCGGCGATTCGCGGATGCTGGAACGGCTGGAGGCCGAGGATCTGTCCGGCCTGCGGTTCCGTGACAAGGTGGCGGCGGCGGTGCGCTTCAGGCTGGAGGCGGTTGACGACAAGGAGGCGGTGCGCCGCGGCACCACGCTGCTGACGCTGCCGCAGTATGCCGGCGACGGGGTCAAGGCGATCTGGAACACCTGCGACCTGATCTGGGAGGCGCTGGGCGACGGCTCGGACGATCTGAACTGGTACACCAAGCGCGCCTCGCTGGCCGGGGTCTATTCCGCCACGGTGCTCTACTGGCTGGGCGACGACAGCCTGAACCACCAGGCAACCTGGGATTTCCTGGACCGGCGCATCGACAATGTGATGGATTTCGAGAAGCTTAAAGCGGGGCTGCAGAAGAACCCGCTGCTGAAGCCGTTCCTGGTGGGGCCGAACTGGCTGGCGGAGCAGATCAAGCCGCCGAAAGACCGTGATGATCTGCCGGGGTCGCTGACCCCGCGGCGCTGAGCCGGACACAGGTTGACTGGCCGGACGGACCTGTCCGCAAAGCGCGCCGGCTGCGGCGCCTTTGCTGTTTGCGCATGCCCGGGCGGGTGCTAGGCAAGGGGCAAGGATCAGGAGGATATTTCCGATGACAGAGATGATGCGCGCCGTGGAGATCAGCAAGCCCGGAGGACCGGAGGTGCTGCAGCTGTGTGAACGCCCGGTGCCGCAGGCGGGGCATGGCGAGGTGGTGATCAAGGTGGCCTATGCCGGGGTGAACCGCCCCGACGCGCTGCAGCGCGCGGGCGCCTATGATCCGCCCAAGGGCGCCAGCGACCTGCCGGGGCTGGAAGCCTCGGGCGAGGTGGTGGCCGTGGGCGCGGGCGTTAGCGGTATCAGCGAAGGCGATCAGGTCTGTGCGCTGCTGCCCGGCGGCGGATATGCGGAATATGTGGCGACGCCTGCGGCGCATTGCCTGGCCGTCCCGGAGGGGCTGGACCTGAAACGGGCGGCCTGCCTGCCGGAGACCTTCTTTACCGTCTGGTCCAATGTCTTCACCCGCGGCGGCCTGAAGGCGGGCGAGCGGTTCCTGGTGCATGGCGGCTCGTCCGGGATCGGCACCACCGCGATCCAGCTGGCGCGGGAGTTCGGGGCGCGGGTGTTTGCCACGGCCGGTTCGGATGAAAAGTGCCAGGCCTGCCTGGACCTGGGCGCCGAGCGCGCGATCAACTACCGCGACGAGGATTTCGTCAAGGTGATGCAAAGCGCGGGCGGTGCCGATCTGGTGCTGGACATGGTCGGCGGCGATTACATTCCGCGCAACGTCAAGGCCATGGCCGAGGACGGGCGGCTGGTGCAGATTGCCTTTCTGCAAGGGCCGAAGGTGGAGCTGAACTTTGCCCTGATGATGGTGAAGCGGCTGACGCTGACCGGCTCGACGCTCAGGCCGCAAAGCGACCTGGCCAAGGCGCGGATTGCGCAGGATCTGCGCGAGGCGGTCTGGCCGCTCATTGAGGCTGGCAAGGTGGCGCCGGTGATGGACAGCGAGTTTGCGCTGGAGGACGCGGCCGCGGCGCACGCCCGGATGGAAAGCTCCGGCCATATCGGCAAGATCGTTTTGAAAGCCGGGTGATGCCTTGGGGGCACGCGAAAGGGCCGGCAGATCCGCCGGCCCTTTTTGTTGCGCGGCAGCAGCTACTGCACGGCGCGCCGGTACAGGTGCCAGGTGGCATGGCCCAGCACCGGCACCACGATGATCAGCCCGGCCAGGAACGGGATCGCGCCGATTACCAGCGCGGATCCGACAAGCGCGCCCCAGGTCATGCAGACCACGGGGTTCTTGCGCATCACCCTGATCGAAGTGGCCACCGCCACCGGCAGGCCCACGTGGCGGTCCAGCAGCAGCGGGAAGGACACGATGCTCATCGCCAGTGCGGCAAAGGCAAACACTGCGCCTACAACTCCCCCTGCAATGGCCATGATCCAGCCTGCGCGGGTGGTCAGCACGTCGGTGGCGAAGCTTGCGATCGAGGCCGGCGGCTCCGGCCCCAGGGTGCGGCTGTAGATCATGTCCGCCGCCACCAGCCAGATGACGAACAGCGCCGCCAGATACAGCCCCAGCACCAAAATGGCGCCAAAGGCCGGTGAACGGATGACGCTGAAGGCATCCACCCAGCGTGGCTCCAAACCTTCTTCGCGGCGCTTGGACATTTCATAGAGGCCGATTGCTGCGACCGGACCGAGGATCGCAAAGCCCATGATCATGGGCACGATCAGCGGCAGCAAGTTCATCGACAGGCTCATCACGATCAGCGCGATGCCGATGAGCGGATAAAACAGCACCAGGAACATCGCGTCGCTGCGGCAGGCGGCAAAGTCCTCCAGACCCGCGGCCAAAGAATGGATGATGTCATCCATGCTCAGGTCGCGTGCCTGGGGCAGGTCCCGGACGCCCTCGCTGCCCATTTCGCCAACAGTTTCACTGATATGGTGCCCGGTGGTTTCTGCACCCTGCAGAAGCCAGCTGAGCGGGTTACCGATTGTCTTTGCCATGCGCTTCCTCCTCCTCGCTGACCAAAACGGAAGTGCCGTTCAGGCAGGGCCGGGCGCGGCACGTGGGTTTATTGTAGCACGAAACGCGGCAAAGTCCGCTTCACAGCGCCTTTACTGCTGCGCGAGAAGAAGGCCGCCTTGCGGCGCCGGCCTCCGGCGGGAGTATTTGCGGAAAGATGAAACGGCGGCGGCTCAGGCCGCGTGCCCTGCAGCACTGCGGCGCCAGCTTCATCTTTCGCCGAAATATTCCGGGGTGAATTGGCCGAAAGGCCAAGAGGGGCAGCGCCCCTGCCTGGCCTGCACGCAGGGTCAGCGTACCGGCGCGAAGCGGGCGTTTTTCAGAGTGCAGTCCTTGATCGCATCGCGTCCGCAGGGGACAGGGGAGAGCGTTTTGGACAGGCAGATGCGGGCCTCCTGGATGGCGCCGTCCCGGCAGGTGATGGTCAGGCTGTCGCGCGACAGGGAGGGGTTCTCCTTCAGAAACGCATCTTCAACCACCGATGCGGGCAGGCTGACGGGTTTGTCCAGCTTGCGGAACACGGCGGGGCGGGTGACAGCGGCATAAGCCGCGCGCATCGCGCCGTAATAGTCCCGCGCGCTGAGGCCCGAGCAGGTGCCGTGTTTCTTCCACTGATGCCAGGCCAGGCCCGCGCTGCCCATGATGTCCGCCATCTCCCGGCTCATGGCGCGGCTCGGCGGCGCCTCAGCCGTGCGGCAATAGCTGGGCCAGCCGCGGTGGTACTGCGGCCAGAGCCCGTGCAGGGTCCATCCGTGATCGTGGCGGGCATCGCATTGGTCCGCGCCTTTGGCGTCGCCCTCCTGCGCGCACCAGTTCGGCGACCAGCTGAGCGCCAGCACGTAATAGTCGAACTCTCCCGCCGGCTCGCCCTCTGCCGCCGCAAGGGCGGCAAAACCGGTCAAAACAGCCGCCAAACCCAGCAATAACTTGCGCATTGGCCTCTTTCCTTATGAAATCAAGCTGACTATATAGGGCAGAAGTTCCCCGACAACGGAAACCTGCCCCGCCAGCCGGGGACGCCCTTTCAGGCGGCGGGAGAGATGTATCCGGGGATCAAGGTGTTTTAAGGAGATGAGCACATGGCAAAACCGTTGATGGCCAAGGCAACCGCCGTGTGGCTGGTGGACAATACCACGATCAGCTTCAAGCAGATCGCCGATTTCGTGGGCATGCACGAGCTGGAGATCCAGGGCATCGCCGACGGTGAAGTGGCGGTGGGCGTCAAGGGGTTTGACCCGGTGGCCAACAACCAGCTGACCCAGGACGAGATCGACAAGGCACAAGGCAACCCGCTGCACAAGCTGAAGCTCAAGTTCAACCCGGCGGCGGCCGGCGAGGAAAAGCGCCGCGGCCCGCGCTATACTCCGCTGTCCAAGCGCCAGGACCGCCCGAACTCGATCCTGTGGCTGGTCAAGTTCCACCCGGAGCTGAGCGACGGTCAGATCGCCAAGCTGGTGGGCACCACCAAGCCGACCATCCAGTCGATCCGCGAGCGGACCCACTGGAACATCGCCAACATGCAGCCGATCGACCCGGTGGCGCTGGGCCTGTGCAAGCAGTCCGAGCTGGACGCCGCGGTGCAGAAGGCGGCGGCCAAGAAAGCAGCCGAAGGCGGCGTTATGAGCGACGACGAGCGCCGCAAGCTGGTGTCCACCGAGCAGTCGCTGGAAATGGACGCGGAACCAAAGATTCCGAGCGCCATCGAAGGGCTGGAGACCTTCACCCTGGGCGGCGGCTCCTCCGATGAGGACGAGAAGAAGGAAGAGGATATCCGCGACGCCGACAGCTTCTTCAACCTGCCCTCAGGCGGCGACGACGAGGACGAGGACGAAGACTCCCGTCTCTGATCCTGCGGGGGCTCCGCGCCCCGGTTCGGGAAAATCATTAAAAAGCCGCAGATCCGGTGCTCCGGATTTGCGGCTTTTTCTGTTAGAATCGAGTCTCTAAGTTACAAGATGTTGACTATGCGCCGCCGATTTGCGCAGCATGATGTTGCGGGGCAATCGTGTTCCAGGTTGCCTGCGGTCAGTGAAGTCTGGGGGCGCCCTCGCCAAGAAGGGCGGTTTCCCACTGTGTCAGGGACGAATGTTAACGAGTGTTGCCAGCGGGCCGGTGCAGGACGCCAGCCTGCACGGGGATGGCAGGAGTACGGGATATGGACGCATCGGGGGTACCGCAGCTGGGGGACAGCTGCGGCTTGAATCTGGGGGCGCTGGCAGGCCTGCACGGGCTGGATTTCTGCCAGGAATTTGCGGGGCAGCTGGCCCGGGGAACGGGCGCGGATCTGGTGACCGTCGGCGAGCTGAGGGTCCGGGAGAGCCGGCGCATCAGGGTGCTGGCCAGCAGTTTCGACGGGCTGCCGCTGGGGGATTTCGAATACGCCATGCGCGGGGCGCCGTGCCGCGACGTGGTGCTGAGCGCTGCGCCGCAGGTACATCCTGGCCGGGTGCCGGAGCTGTATCCCGACGGCGGGATGTTCATCGAGGAAGGCCTGCGCAGCTATGCGGGGGTGGCCCTGAAGGACCCGGGCGGCGCGGCCTGCGGCCTGGTGCAGGCAGCCTGGCGCGAAAACATCGGCGACGGTTTGGCGCAGCAGGCGGTGGCGGTGATGCAGCAGTTTGCACCGCGGCTGGGCGCGGAGATTGCGGGCCTGCGGCGGCTGGCAGCCCTGGCGGCGCTGGCGGCGGGGCCGGGCAGCAGCTGTCCGCGGACGGCCGTGCGGCAGATTGCACAGGTGTTGCAGGGCGCGCTCCGGGTGCGGGGGGCTTTTGTTGCTGAATGCAGCGCGGGCAGGCCGGACCGAGGCCGGGTGGCGGCGTGCTGCATCGGCGGGCGGCTGGCGGATGCGGCTGAAGGCCGGGCTGTGCGCTATGATGCCGCCGGAGCGCGGCTGCCGAATGGCTGGGAGGCCGTTCAGCTGCCCGAGGGTCTGCGGCAGGCGCTGCCGCAACAGCCGCAGAACCGGGCTCGTTCCCTGCAATTCTGTTTTGGCTATCTGCTGCGGGATGCGGACGGCGCGGTGACGGGATGGCTTGGGCTGCTGCATGACCGCGGCATCGGGGCGGAGGCGCTGGAGCCGGATCTGACGGCGCTGATTGCCGCCCGCTGCGGCCAGGAGCTGCGCCGCTGCGCCGCCCGGCAGCGGCGCCAGCAGGCGGCGGCGGCACAGCTGGTCCGGCACAAGGCCGAGAGCCTGGGGCGGCTGGCGGGGGCCATCGCGCATGAGTACAACAACCTGCTGGCCTGGATGCAGGGCAGGGCTGAGCTGGCGATGGCGAATCTGGAGGCCGCGCATCCGGCGGAGCAGCATCTGCAGGCGGTGGAGCAGGGCCTGCGGGCCTCAGCCGGGCTGGTGCGGCAGCTGACAGGCTTTGTCAGGGGCGCCAGCGGTCCGGTGCCTGCGCCCTGTGATCTCAACGCTATCGTGCAAGAGGCGATGGAGCTGGTGCCCCTGGCGTGCCGGAAGGGCAAGGCGGTGGTGCTGGATCTGGCCGAAGGCGTGCAGGCGGCGCATCTGGACCCGGAGGAGGTGCGCGAGCTGCTGCTGAACCTGGTGCTGAACGCCGCGGAGGCCATCGGCCCAGGCGCGGGCACCATCACGGTAAAAACCCGGCGCACCTGCCTGGACGCCGCTGAGCGGCGGCGGCTGCTGAAGGGGCGCAGGATGGCGGCGGGCGACTGCCTGCTGCTGGAGGTTAGCGACACCGGCGGCGGCATGGGGCCGGACATGCTCACCCGGATCTTTGACCCGTTCTATACCACCAAGCCCGGCGGCCGCGGCCTGGGCATGGCAGTGGCGCTGGGCATCATCGGCCGCCATCAGGGCGGGCTGTCGGTGGAGAGCCGCGAAGGCGCGGGCAGTGTCATCCGCTGCTATTTCCCGGCTTGTGCGGCGGCAGCGGCGGCGGTGCCGCCGGCTGCGGCAGGGCGCGCTGCCGCGGTGCGGCGGATTCTGGTGGTGGATGACGAGGACACCGTGCGCCGCGCGGTGGCGGGGCTGCTGCAGCTGCGCGGCTGCGAGGTGGCGCAGGCAGACGGGTATGACGCGGCGCTGGCCCTGCTGGACGCGAAGGGGCCGTTTGACGGTGCGGTGATCGACATGAGCATGCCGGGGCGCGGCGGCTGGGAAACGCTGGCGGGCCTGCGGGCGGCGCAGCCCGGCTTGATGGCTGTGATGATGAGCGGTTTTGCGATCAGCGCGGCGGCGGCCGGGTTTCCGGACCTTGCGGATGTGCAGGTGCTGGACAAGCCCTTCACCAAGGAAAAGCTGTACAAGGCGCTGTTCCGTTAAAGGGTGGGCTGATCCGCAGTGCCGTGGTGCTGCGGGCAGGACGCTCCCGCGCCGTCAGATTTCCTTGCGCGCGCTGAGAGCCGCGGAGATGGTGCCGTCGTCCAGGTAATCCAGCTCGCCGCCGATCGGCACCCCTTGCGCCAGCGAGGTCAGTTTCACCTGCCCCTGCAGCTGGTCGGCGATGTAATGGGCGGTGGTCTGGCCGTCGATGGTGGCATTCAAGGCCAGGATCACCTCGCTGACGCCTTCGGTGGCGACCCGGTCCACCAGCCGGGGAATGCGCAGATCCTCCGGCCCCACCGCATCCAGCGCCGACAGGGTGCCGCCCAGCACATGGTAGCGGCCCTTGAACACGCCCGCGCGCTCCATCGCCCAGAGGTCGGCGACATCCTCGACCACGCACAGCTCGCCGTTGGCGCGCCGTTCGTCGGTGCAGATCGGGCAGATCTCGCTGGTGCCGGCATTGCCGCAGTTGAGGCATTCGCGCGCCGTTGCCGCCACCTCGCTCATCACGTCGGCCAGGGGCGTCAGCAGCAGTGCCCGCTTGCGGATCAGATGCAGCACCGCGCGCCGGGCCGAGCGCGGCCCCAGCCCCGGCAGCTTGGCCATCAGGGCAATCAGGTCTTCGATTTCGCTGGTGGAGTTCTTGATCATGCCGCGGGCCCTTTTCTTCCCAGCCATATAGGCTGATCGGGGCAGGGAAGCGCAAGGGCCGGGCAGGAAAATGTTCGGGGTTTGTTTTTCCGCGGGCCGGGTCTATGCCCTGGCATGACTGAGGGAGGGGCGGCATGGAAAACGGTGTATCGCGGGAGGATAACGGGGTCCGGCAGCTGCGGTTTGCCCGGCTGACGGAGGTGCCGCCGCAGGAGATTGCCCGCCATATGAGCGACCTGCGGATGGCAGAGCATATGCCGCTGCTGACAGGGGCCTGGGACGCCGCCGCTGCCAGGGATTTCGTGGCCGCGAAGGAATCCTGCTGGCGGCGCGACGGGCTGGGCCATTGGGCGTTTCTGCGCGGCGAGGATTACCTCGGCTGGGGCGGGTTTCAGAAAGAAGGAGCCGAGTGGGATTTCGGTCTGGTGCTGCGGGCGGATTGTTTTGGACTGGGGCCGGCCATTGCCCGCAAGGCGCTGGCGTTTGCCCGCCAGGATCCGCGTATCCCCTTTGTCACCTTCCTGCTGCCGCCGACGCGGCGCCACATGCGCCCGCTGGCGCGGCTGGGCGCGGTTCAGACCGGGGAAGTCCAGTACCAGGGGCAGCGGTTCCTGAAGTTCCGGCTGGAGACGCGGTGAGGCGGGCCTGTACAGGCAAAAGAAAAGGCGGCTCCGGGTCGTCGCCGGGCCGCCTTTTGCAAAGGGATATCTGTGCCGCTTAGAACGGCAGCTTGATGTCCTTGGGCAAGCCCATGCTTTCGGTCAGCTTGGTCATCTCTTCCTGCGCTTTCTCGGCCGCTTTGGCCTGAGCGTCCTTGATCGCGGCCAGGATCAGGTCCTCGACCACTTCCTTGTCGTCGCCGTTGAAGATCGACGGGTCGATGTCCAAGCCTTTCAGGTCGCCCTTGGCGGACGCGGTTGCCTTGACCAGGCCTGCGCCGGCCTCGCCGGTCACCATGACGTTGTGCAGGTCTTCCTGCATCTGCGCCATCTTGGTCTGCAGTTCCTGTGCCGATTTCATCATCTTGGCCATGTCGCCAAGACCGCCGAGGCCTTTAAGCATCTGTGTTCTCCTAAGTGCGGGGGCGCAGGGCGCCGTAAGTCATGCCCGCACATATCGCAATTGCGAGCGCAATGAACAAGTGGGGGGAGGCTGTGCAGTCCTGGATTATGCCGAGGACGTTCTTATCGTCAAAGAAAAGCTCATGATTATCGACGGCTATGACGAATGCCAGAACGCCCCAAAACGCGCCCGCGAGTGCAAACGGCAGGCGCTTTCTGCTGTACAGCGCGAATCCGGCAAGGGCGAAAAGGGTCAATGCAACAGGCTTGACCGAGAGCCGCAGAAGCACTTCCCACGCGCTGTCGATGGTTTCGTCCGGTGCAAAGCAGGTGTTGGCGAAGGCGGCCGCCGGCAAGGTGAGCGAGAGGGCCGTCAGGCAAACCGTTACTCTTCCTCGAACGGATCCCATTCATCCTCCACCTCGGGCAGGGCGTCGGCGGCAACTTCGGCGGCCAGTTCCTCCGGCGTGCGGATGCGGGTGATCTTGGCCTTGGGGAAGCTTTCCAGCACCGCTTGCACTAGCGGATGCGCGGTGGCCTTCTCGCGCAGGGCGTTCTCGGCGGCGTCGCGGATTTCGGCAATGGTGGGGGCGTCGCCATCCGGCGCGATGGAGACCACCCAGCGGGCGCCGGTCCAGTTCTGCAGCGCGGAACCAAGCCGGGCAGCCAGATCCCGCGGCGCCTGTGCCGAAGGGGTGAATTCGATCCGGCCAGGCTGGTAAGAGACCAGCCGCACGCCGGTTTCGACCTCGACCAGCAGTTTCACATCGCGGTTGGTGCGGATCAGTTCGACCACATGCTCAAAACTCGGGTAGCGGGCCAGCGCGGAGCTGACCTGCGGCGCCAGCGCCATCACCGTGCCGCCGCCGCCACGGGCTATTGGTGCGCCGTCGGCCGGACCGCCTTGGGCGCTGGCGGGCGCGGTGCCGCCAAGCGCCGGAGCGCCCATGCCCTGCATCGGCGCACCGCCGCCGGGCCCGGATGGCGGCAGCGGCGGGGGCGGGGTGTCCTGCAGTTTGCGGATCAGTTCCTCGGGCGAGGGGAGGTCGGCCACATGGGTGATGCGGATCACCGCCATTTCCGCCGCCATCATCGCGTTCGGGGCGGCGGCGACTTCCTCCAGCGCTTTCAGCAGCATTTGCCACATGCGGGTGAGGACGCGCATCGGCAGCGCGCCGGCCATCGCCTGCCCGCGGGCACGCTCATCCGGGCTGACGGTGGGGTCTTCTGCCGCATCGGGGGTGATTTTGACGACCGACACCCAATGGGTGATCTCCGCCAGATCGCGCAGCACCGCCAGCGGGTCGGCGCCCTCGGCGTATTGCGCGCTGAGTTCGGTCAGCGCCGCCGCCGCATCGCCACGCAGGATCATGTCCATCAGGTCCAGCACCCGGCCGCGGTCGGCCAGGCCCAGCATGGCGCGGACCTGATCGGCGGTGGTCTCGCCGGCGCCGTGGGAAATCGCCTGATCCAACAGCGAGGTCGCATCGCGGGCAGAGCCCTCGGCGGCGCGGGTGATGAGCGCCAGCGCGTCGTCGGCAATCTGGGCGCCCTCAGCCGTTGCGATCTTGCGCAAGAGGGCAATCATCACCTCCGGCTCGATCCGGCGCAGGTCGAAGCGCTGGCAGCGGGACAGCACTGTCACCGGCACCTTGCGGATTTCGGTTGTGGCGAAGATGAACTTCACATGCGCAGGCGGCTCCTCCAGCGTCTTCAGCAGCGCGTTAAATGCGCTGGTCGACAGCATGTGGACCTCGTCGATGATGTAGATCTTGTAGCGGGCGGAGGCGGCGCGGTACTGCACCGAGTCGATGATCTCGCGGATGTCGTTGACGCCGGTGCGGCTGGCGGCGTCCATCTCCATCACGTCCACATGGCGGCCTTCCATGATCGCCGTGCAGTGCTCGCATTTGCCGCAAGGATCGGTGGTGGGGCCGCCCTGGCCGTCCTCGCCGACGCAGTTCATGCCCTTGGCGATGATCCGCGCGGTGGTGGTTTTGCCGGTGCCGCGGATGCCGGTCATGATGAAGGCCTGGGCGATGCGGTCGGCGGCGAAGGCGTTTTTCAGCGTCCGCACCATGGCGTCCTGGCCCACCAGATCGGCAAAGGTCTCGGGCCGGTACTTGCGGGCCAGAACCTGATACTGGGATTGGCCGGTGCCGCCGGTGGTGCCGCTGGGGATGTCGTTCATGATCTCTCGTGCCGGATTCGGATTGCGGGCGCCCCGCGTTGCGCGCAGGGTATTGAACCGCAGCCCGTTCGTCCACCGCAGAAGGGCGCAATCCAGGGCCGCAAAAGGGCTTTGGCATTGCGCGGTTAACGGCTAGGCTGCTGGGGCGGGGCAACGCGGGGGACAGCAGGAGCGCAGCGGCTAAGGAGGCGGTATGCGATCTGAAGAAACCTCTGAACCAGCAGCGCCGGACACGGCGGCGCCGGTCGGGCTGACCATCCACGCGCTGTCTGCGGGCGGCGGTATTCTGGCGCTGTGCCGGCTTCCCGGCGCGGAGGGCGATTACCGGGGCGACCTGATCCAGATCTATCAATGGAAGCCGGGGCTGGTGTTTTCAATGACCACCGAGGCCGAGCACGTGGCCGCCGGTGCGCCACGGCTGGGGGTGGATATCCAGAGCATGGCCTGCCGCTGGGTGCATCTGCCGGTGCCGGATTTCCAGGTGCCGCCGCCGGCGGTGGCGGCGAAATGGCCTGCGGCCAGCCAGTCGGCGCGGCAGGCGCTGGCGGGCGGCGGCCGGGTGCTGGTGCATTGCCGGGGCGGCTGCGGGCGGTCCGGCATGGCGGTGCTGCGGCTGATGATCGAATGCGGCGAGGATCCAGCGCTGGCGCTAACGCGGCTGCGGGCGGTCAGGCCCTGTGCGGTGGAGACCGAGGCGCAGCTGGATTGGGCCTGCGCGGGGCAGGTGGCAGGTTAGATCGCAGGGTCATCCAAATTGACTTTCGCCCGGCCGATAGGCCGGGCTGCAACCGGGCTTCCGCAAGGGAGGGCGCATTCGCCCCCTCACAGGCTTGGGCGCAGCCCTTAGAGCATAGATAATTTTGTGCTCAAAACGCCATCATCTGCTCAGCCTGCCGCGCCTCCGCGGTTTTCGGCAGCGCTTCCATCAGCGCGCAGGGGCGGGCGTCCAGTTTTGACGCCGCAAAGCCGGTGCCGTCGCGGTTGAGGATGGCATCGGCAAAACGGTCGAGGCCCTCGCGCGGGACGTCCTCGCCAACGCCGCAGAACAGGCGGATCCGGTCGTGGCTGGCCACGAACTGCGCCGGGCAATTGCGCGGGCAGCCGTCCAGCGCAGTGGTGCCGGTGATCTCGAAATCCTCCTGGGTCAGGGGCTTGGCCTTGGTCATCGCCTCGGCCAGCTTGCCGATCATCCGCTCTGCGGCGGGGCAGGGGCGCCCCAGATACTTGCAATCCGTTGCCGCATAGAAATGCGTTGTGTCCGTCCACATCATATTTGCGCCCTCCGCGCGTGGTGCGGGGGGCAGAAGACAAGAGACCGGATGAGAAAGCGGGAGTCCCGCGGTGCCATCAGACCCTGTCCGGACACCCCGCCCGGGTTCGAGTTTCACATTCGATGGCAGGTCTCCTGACTTGCGGGTCGTCGCTGTCCCGATCCTTCCCGGCCTCTTTACGGGCCAGTGGCTCTATCGGGGTCGCTCGCCGCTTACAGTTGCGGGGGCAGTCGCGGAATTGGCCTTGCCTGGGGCGGGGCCGCACCGTGTTCCCTTTTCATCCCGGACACAAGATTCTGTGGCACGGGAACCATCACCACAAGCGGTAGCGGTTGGTTCCGTGAGTCGTCAATCGGTTTTCTGCGGCGGCATTTGCATCTGGGTGTGCAGGGCACGGATCACATCCGAGTCGCGCCGCACCCGCGCCAGCTGCCAGCCGCCCTGCAGCAGAATATAGAAATTCTCCGCCGCTGCGCGCGCCTCCTCCTGCGGCAGGCCCAGGCGCTGGGCGTGGCGGGCGGTGGCGGCGATCCAGCTTTCGAACAGATCCGCGGCGTGCTGGCGGAAGGCGTTGTTCTCCGGCCCGGCGAACAGGGTTGCAGAGACCGGGCATCCGCTCCACTTGCCTTGCTTGTCAAAGAGTTTTGCCAGTTTGTAGCAGACCGTCTTGGCCCCGGCCCGAAAGCTGGGCGCCGGGGCGAAGGCGGCGTCGATCAGTGCCAGCATTTGGTCCGAGGCCCAGGTGGACGCCGCCAGCGCAAGGTCGGATTTGCCGTTGGGGAAATGGTGGTAGAGCGAGCCCTTGGGCGCCCCGGCTGCGGCCAGAAGCTCCGCCAGCCCGGTGCCGTTGTAGCCCTTGTTGCGGAACAGTTCGGCCGCAGCGCGGATCAGCCGGTCCCGGGTCGGGGCCGGAGCCTGGCTGCTGGCAGGCGGGCTGGCTGTCGTCACGTCAGTCATGGCGGCAGCTTGACAGCATTAGACCAATTGGTCCAGTCAGGAAGTGGACCAATTGGTCTAGGAGGCTGCCATGCTGGACAGACACGCAGAACATACCGCCGGTATCCGGGAGGAAGCGCTGCGCTTTGCGTCCGGGGAGGCCGTGCTGGCGGGGCGGCTGTACCATCCGGGCGGGACGGCGCGGGCGGCGGTGGTGCTGAACGGCGCAACCGGGGTGCCGCAGCGGTTTTACCGGCATTTTGCGCGCTGGCTGGCAGCGGAGCAGCAGATTGCCTGCCTGACCTTTGACTACACGGATTCCGGGGACTCGGCGCGGGGACATCCGCGCCGGTCCAAGATCACAATGGCCGATTGGGCGCTGGCGGATCAGCCTGCTGCCCGGGCCGAAATGCGGCGGCACTATGCGGGCGTGCCGTTGTGGGTGATCGGCCATTCGCTGGGGGCGATGCTGATGCCCCTGCAGAATGATCTTGAGGACGTCGCCCGCATGATCGTGGTTGCGGGCGGCTTGGTGCATCACCACGATCATCCCTGGCCCTACCGTGCGCTGGCACTGGCTTTCTGGTTCGGCCATGTGCCGCTGGCGGTCCGTGCCCTGGGGTATCTTCCCGGGCGTGCGGTGGGGTTCGGGGCCGATTTGCCGGCGGGGGTTTACTGGCAATGGCGGCGCTGGTGCACCACCCGGGGCAGCTATCTGCCGGAGACCGGCCAAAGCCTGCCGCTGCCCCGCTGGGCAGAGACCGGCATCCCGGTGGATTTGTTTGCGCTGGCAGATGACGACGTCGTGCCGCCGCCGGCCGTTTGGCGGCTGGGCGAGGTTTTTGGCGGCGCAAACCAGCGCCGCACGGTTCTGGCGCCGCAGGATCTGGGGCTGAAGGCAATCGGCCATCTGGGCGCGTTTGCCCGCGAGAATGCCGCGCTGTGGCCGCGGCTGCTGCCGCAGCCCTGACCTGTTGCGGCGCGGCGCAGCGGCTTAGGCGGTGCGTTTCAGCCGCTCTTCGCTGAATTTGGCGAATTCCGCCAGCCGCAGCTTGAACCGGCTGGTCAGCTTGCTGCGCGCAAGCTTCAGCGACTGCACCAGCAGGCGGCCGGTCAGATTGGTGGGTGACAGCTCCAGCTGTACCGCCATCCGCGTCCGCTGCGGCGACAGCGCCAGCAGTTCGATCTCCATCCGGCCGTCGATGCCGCTGCCGCTGCCGGTCAGGGCCAGCCCGGTCTCCGGCGTATAGGACGCCAGCGTCAGCCGGATCTCGCGCGGCTTGCCGCGGAAGCTGAAATTCAGATCCCAGGCCAGCCCGCTCTCAGGCTGTGAGAGGTCGCCGGTGCGCTGCAGCTCGACGCCGCGGCGCAGGGCGGAGCGCTCCATCAGCTCAAAATCGGAGATTGCGCCGAACACCTCTGCAATCGGGGCTTCGATATCTTCTTTGCTTTTTATCTTCATGTCTGCCTGCCTCAGCTGCGCCGTCCGGCTGCGGTTTGGGGCAATATGCGCCCTAGTCCAGCGTGTCCGCAAGCCAGTTCTTCAGCAGGAAATGGGCAATCGCCCCTTCCCGCGCGGGCTTCAGCACCGGGTGTTCGCCTGCAAAGACGGTCATCATCTCCTGGCGGCTGACCCACAGCGCGTCTTCGATCTCGGACGGGTCGATGGTGATGCCGCGGCTCAGCGCCTCGCCTGCGCAGCCGAACATCAGCGACATCGGAAAGGCCCAGGGTTGCGAGGAGAGGTAGCTGACGCGGCCGACTTTGACGCCGGTTTCCTCCAGCACCTCGCGGCGCACCGCGGCCTCCAGCGTCTCGCCGGGTTCGACAAAGCCTGCGAGCAGCGAATACATCCCTTCGGGCCAGCCGGGCGAGCGGCCCATCAGCACTGAATCGCCATGGGTGATCAGCATGATCACAACCGGATCGGTGCGCGGGAAATGCGGTGCCTTGCAGGCCGGGCAGATGCGCTGCCAGCCTGCTTGCGCCACATCGCTCGGCGCACCGCAGCAGGCGCAGAACCGGTGGCTGCGGTGCCAGGCCAGCATCGCCTTGGCGGTGGAGGCCAGCTCGGCCTCCAGCGGCGTCAGGCGGGTCATCACCCGGCGCAGCTCGGCAAACACATGGGCGGGCGGCAGATCCGGGTGCTGCTGTTCGCTGGCATCGGCAAAGCTGTTGAGCGCGTCCGGGTCCAGTCCTTCGGGCTGCCAGCCGCTGAGATCGCAGGCAAAGCAGGGGGCGCCGCCGGGGGTGAGGCCAAGGAACAGCGCCGTGTCCCGGCGGCTGGCGGCCAGCGGATGGTCCGGCGCGGTCCAGGCCAGGCCGCAGGGCAGGTTTGCGTCTTCTGCGCGCCGGGCCAGTGGTTTGCCGCGCCACATCAGCAGCACCTGGGTCTGCGGGCTGGTCCAGGCGGCGTCCAGCGCTGCCGCGTCGGTGCGCAGATGCGCGGCGCGGTCCAGCCCGCCGCCGCCGCCGAAAGTCACCTGTTCTGCGCGTTTCATGGCGGCTCTCCTTTGGCTGGCGGCAGGACGCCGTGGCTGCCGGGTGAAATGATGCAATCCATGACAGTGTGCCGCAGGCGGTGCCAGCATTCCGCTGCGATCTGCGCTTGCCTGTCGCTGCACCGCCACACCTGCCCGGCCGCCGCGGGGGCTATTGCCAGCAAACCATGGTGCAACCGAGCCGCAGCGCATGGGCGGGCGGAAAAAGTTAACAGAGTGCTTAAAGGAGTTATTGCAAATCCTTAAATCGCTGATTCAAATAGCCGCTAATCAAGAATGGCGCCGAATGGTGCGACAGGAGCGGCGGGCAGGCGGTGTCAGCAGAGATTCGGACATGACAGGCGGGGCAGGGGCTCCGGAGACCCGGCCCGCTGGGGTACTGCGCGTGCTGGCGACCACGGACCTGCACTGCAACCTGCTGAGCCACGATTACTATGCCGACCGTCCGGATCCGGCCATTGGCCTGTCCCGGGTGGCCAGCCTGATCCGCCGGGCGCGGGCCGAGGCGGCGGAACAGGGCGCGGCCTGCATCCTGGTCGACAATGGCGACGGTCTGCAGGGGTCGCCGCTGGGGGACATCGTGCCCGGTGCCCCGGGGCCGCATCCGCTAGCGCGGGCCTTTCAGGTGCTGGAATATGACGCGGCGGGCCTGGGCAATCACGACTTTGACTTTGGCCTTGCGGCGCTGGCGGGGGTGCTGCGGGACATGCCGTGCCCGGTGCTGTGCTCCAACCTGACCGCCGTGCAGGCGGAAATTGACCTGCCTTTTGCGAATACGGCGGTGCTGGAGCGGCAGATCCCAGGCTGCCCCGGGCTGCCGCCGGTGCGGATCGGGCTGCTGTCGGTGCTGCCGCCGCAGACGCTGATCTGGTGCGGCCGGGCGCTGGAGGTTCAACTGGCCGCAACGGGCATCGTGGAGACCGCCGAGGGGGAGGCCCGGCGGCTGAGGGAGCAGGGCTGCGATCTGGTGCTGGCGCTGGCGCACACCGGGATTGCTGCCGGGACCGG
Organism: Leisingera aquaemixtae; assembly: GCF_006740765.1. Classification (GTDB taxonomy): domain Bacteria; phylum Pseudomonadota; class Alphaproteobacteria; order Rhodobacterales; family Rhodobacteraceae; genus Leisingera; species Leisingera aquaemixtae. The sequence goes on along the minus strand of NZ_CP041159.1, from coordinate 2,585,194 downwards.
TGCGGACAGCAGCGAGAACGCGCTGGAGCAGCTGGCGGCACTGCCCGGGATTGACGCGGTGGTGGGCGGCCATACCCATCTGACGCTGCCTGGACCGGAGCACGCCTTTGCCAAACCGGTGGTGATGCCGGGGGCGCATGGATCGCATCTGGGGGTGATCAGCCTGGAGCTGGAGTACGGCGATGCGGGCTGGCGGCCCGCCGGCGGCAGCGCCAGCCTGCGGCCGGTGGCGCAGACGGGGCGCTCCGGTGCTGCTGTGCCGCTGACGGAGGAGGAGCCAAGCTTCACCCGGGCGCTGGCCGCGGATCATGCCCGCACCCTGGAGCGGATGCGGCAGCCTGCGGGCTACAGCCCGGTAGCGATGCATTCCTATTTCACCTTCTTTGCGCCCGACCGGGGGCTCGCGCTGGTCGCCAGCGCCCAGGCGGCTGCGGTGCGGCCGCTGCTGCGGGGCACCGCGGCGGAAGCCCTGCCGCTGCTGTCTGCGGCGGCACCCTGCAAGTTCGGCGGCCGCTCCGGCCCTCACTATTATACCGACATCGCAGCCGGGGAGCTGTGCGCCCGAAATATTGCCGATCTGCAGGTGTTCCCGAACGAGCTGCGGGTGGTTGCGGTCACCGGCGCGCAGTTGCGGGAGTGGCTGGAGATGTCGGCAGGGCTGTTCAACCGGATCGCGCCCGGCAGCCGCGGCACATTGCTGGCCGATCCGCAGCGGGCGGGGCACCACTTCGATGTGATCTTCGGGCTGACCTATCAGATCTGCCTGTCGCAGCCGCCGCGCTATTCCGCTAGCGGAGAGTGCATCAATCCCTCGGCGCAGCGGATCCTGGATCTCAGCTGGAACGGCCGTTCGGTGGCACCGGAGCAGCGCTTTGCGGTTGCCGCCAACAGTTACCGGGTCAGCGGCGGCGGCAGCTTCCGGATGCTGCACGCGGCGGAGGAGCTGCCGCTGGCGCCGATGCGGATCCGCCAGGCGGTGCGCGACTATATCGCCGGGCAGCTGCCTGCGGACCCGCTGGCGGAGGCGCCCTATCCCTGGCAGCTGGCGCCGATGCCCGGCACCAGCGCGGTGGCTGTGACCGGGCCGGGCGCGGCTGCTCACCTGGACGAGCTGCCCGCCGGTCTGGCAGAGCCGCGCGGCTTCGGCAGCGGCGGCTTCTGGGAGATTGAACTGAACCTTTGAGCCTGTGACCGCAGGCCGGGCACGGCCCTTGCCAATCCCGGCGGCGGTCCTTATATCGGGATTCGAGAGGTTGGCGCGGGCAGGCGCCTCGCCAACCTGGTCAGGTCCGGAAGGAAGCAGCCACAACGAGCCCCGCTTGGGTCGATGTCCAGCCTCTCACTTTACTCCCCCGCACAGAATGCAGAACGGGATGCCTCCCGCCCGCTTCGGAGCAATCAAAGATTGCTCCGCCGCCGTTGGGCCCGGCGCCGCGCTGCCGCGCGGCGGGGTCCGCTGCTTCATCTGGCTGAAAATATCCTGGGGTGAATTGGCCGTGAGGCCAAAAGGGGCAAAGCCCCTCAGCCTTTTTTGCGCTCAGAACCGGCCGTTGTCGGCGGGGTAGACGCCGACGATTTCCACATTGGTGGTGAAATAGCTTAGCTCATCCATCGCCAGCTGCACATTGGCATCATCCGGGTGGCCTTCGATGTCGGCATAGAACTGGGTGGCGGTGAACGACCCGTCGACCATATAGCTCTCCAGCTTGGTCATGTTGATGCCATTGGTGGCGAAGCCGCCCATCGCCTTATACAGCGCCGCCGGGATGTTGCGCACCTGAAAGACAAAGCTGGTGATCATGTTGTGGGCGCCGCGGCGGGTGTAATCAATATCTTTCGCCATGATCAGGAAGCGGGTGGTGTTGTCGCCGTTGTCCTCGATATGGCGGGCCAGCACGTCCAGCCCGTAGATCTCGCCCGCCAGCTCGCTCGCCAGCGCGGCAGAGTGGATGTCGCCGGCTTCGGCCACGTCACGGGCGGCGCGGGCATTGTCGGGGCTGACGCGGCCCCGGATGCCATGCTCGCGCAGGAAGCTGGCGCATTGCGGCAGCAGCACCAGGTGCGAATGCGCCTCGCGGATGTCTTCCAGCTTGGCCCCCGGCACTGCCAGCAGGTTGATATGCACCCGCACAAACGCCTCGTCGACGATGTGCAGCCCGCTGTGCGGCAAGAGCCGGTGGCTGTCGGCGACACGGCCATAAGTGGAGTTCTCCACCGGCAGCATTGCCTGTTCCGCCTCGCCGCTGCGCACGGCCTCCAGAATGTCCTCGAACGTGCGGCAGGGCAGCACCTCCATGCCGGGGCGGGCAATGCGGCAAGCCTCGTGGCTATAGGAGCCAAGCTCCCCCTGAATGGCGATTTTGCGGCTCATGGGTGTGTTCCCCGTGCAAAACTTCAAGATTTGGGCGTTTCGTCGCGCTGTCTATACCTTGCCACTTGCAAGGGGAAGCCTTAGACACCCCAGCAGACAGCTAAATGGACTCGCGATCATGTTTGACACGATGACCCTCACCAAAGCGACCGCAGGCGTCTGCGGCGCGTTCCTGGTATTCCTTCTGGGCAAATGGGGCGCAGAAGTACTGTATCACATGGACAGCCACGGTGAGGCTTCCTATGTGATCGAAGTTGCCACCGACGATGGCGCCGGCAGCGATGAGCCGGAAGTCAGCTTTGCAGAGCTGATGGCCACCGCCGACCCCGCCAAAGGCGCCAAGGTGTTCAAGAAATGCTCCGCCTGCCACAAGCTGGCAGATGGCGCCAACGCAACCGGCCCGTATCTGTACGGCGTGGTTGGCCGCGACATCGCCGCCGCGGCGGGCTTTGGCTATTCCGGCGCACTGACCAGCCTCGAAGGCGCCTGGACCCCGGAAGAACTGGACGCGTTTCTGGCCAAGCCGTCGGCCTATGCCTCCGGCACCACCATGTCGTTCTCCGGCCTGAAGAAGCAGAGCGACCGGGTGGATCTTATCGCTTATCTGGACAGCCTGGACGACTGATCCGGACCGCTGTCCCAGCTATCCACAAAAAGAAGCCGCTGCGATTTGCAGCGGCTTTTTTCGCGCCTGGCAGGGCGGGGCTGGCTCAGGCCGGGTTGTTTTCCCGGTAATAGGCCAGCGCATCGCGCTCCTGGCCGTCGGGCAGAATGCAGACGCCGATCGTGCCGGACTTGCCGCTGCGCAGCACGTACTGGCCGCCGGCCTGCACGCAATAGGCCTCTTCCGGGCTGGTATAGACCACTTCCTCTTCCTGCTGGGCGCAGGCGCTGAGCGCGGCGGCTCCGGCAACCGCAAGAGCAGCAAATTTCATTGATTTCAGCATCGGCAGACTCCCTCGTTCTTTAACGCAATTGTGATATGAGGCTGGCAGGTAATTTTATTTCGCGCAAGCGCGGGCGCGCGCAGGTCATTGTTTCGGCTGCTTTATGCCCAGAACACTTTGCCAATCACCCAATCTCAACTTGAATGTTACCGCCCCCGGACATTAGCTTGAGGGCAGAAATCCGGGCCGAAGTTCCGGGCAAAGGAGGTCATGGCAGATGAAAACCGCTCGAGCTGCGGCACGCGTGCGCGTGAAAGACAGGGCGAACCCGCTGCAGGCCGCGGCGGCGCTGGCCTTGGGGTTCGTTCTGGCACTGGCGGCGGCCACGCTGGCCAAGGCGGAAGAAGCCGTCATCAAGAGCCACGGCTTCGCCGAATTCGGTGAGCTGAAATACCCGGAAGGCTTTGCCCGTTTCGATTACGTGAACCCGGAGGCGCCCAAGGGCGGCGAGCTGTCGATCTCTGCCGTCGGCACGTTTGACAGCATGAACCCCTTCACCCGCAAGGGGCGGGCCGGGGCGCTGTCTTCGGACCATTTCGAAAGCCTGCTGGTGGAATCCTATGATGAGCCGGGCTCCTACTACGGGCTGATCGCCGAGAGCCTGGAATACCCCGAGAGCCAGGACTGGGTGATCTTCAACCTGCGGCCTGAAGCAAAGTTTTCCGACGGCACCCCGGTCACTGCCGATGACGTGGTGTTTTCCCACAACATCCTGCTGGACCAGGGGCTGAAATCCTATGCCGAGGCGGTGCGCAAACGCATTCCCAAGGCCGAGGCCCTGGACCCGCACCGGGTGAAGTTCCATTTCAGCCCGGACTTCCCGCGCCGGGCGATGATCACCCAGGTGGGCGGCACGCCGGTGTTCTCCAAGGCCTGGTTCGAGGCCGACCCGGAGAACCGCCGCCTGGATGAGCCGCGGCTGGATCCGGGCATCGGCTCCGGCCCCTACATGCTGGAAAGCGCCGAGGTGAACCAGCGCATCACCTACAAGCGGAACCCCGTTTATTGGGGCGCGGACCTGAACGTGAATGCGGGCCGCCACAACTATGACCGCATCCGGGTGGAGTATTTCGGCGACGCGATTGCCGCGATGGAAGGGTTCAAGGCGGGGGTCTATACCCTGCGGCCGGAAAACAACTCCAAGAGCTGGGCAACCGCCTATGATTTTGCCGCGGTGGAAAAGGGCCAGGTGGTCAAGGGTGAAATCCCCGACGGCAACGTGCCGGCCGCGAACGGGTTTGTGATGAACCTGCTCAAACCCAAGTTCCAGGACATCCGCTTGCGCGAGGCGCTGCAGCTGGCGTTCAACTTCGAATGGACCAACGATAGCCTGCAATACGGGCTGTTCCGCCACCGCTCGTCCTTCTGGCAGGATTCTCCGCTTGCGGCGAAGGGCCTGCCTGAGGGGCGTGAGAAAGAGGTTCTGGAGGCGCTGGGAGATCAGATCGACCCGTCGATCCTGACCTCGGAACCGGTGATGGCGCATAGCTCCAAGGCGTCGCGGCCCGGCGACCGCAAGAACCTGCGCCGGGCGATGAAGCTGCTGGAAGAGGCCGGCTGGACGGTTGGCGATGACGGGGTGCGCCGCAACGCCGAAGGCAAAGTGCTGAAGGTCGAGTTCCTGGCCGACAGCCCGACCATCGAGCGGATCGTGCAGCCCTATATCAGCAACCTGCGCTCCATGGGGGTGGATGCGGTGCTGAACCGGGTGGACTACGCCCAATACACCAGCCGCCGCCGGGAGAAGGAGTTCGACATGATCTCCCATGCCTATCCGATGTCGCTGGAGCCCTCGACTGGTCTCTATCAGTACTTCGGCTCCGAGGCGCATGAGTATTCCGTGTTCAACCCGGCAGGTCTGGCCGATCCGGCAGTGGATACGCTGATCGGCAATATCGTCAACGCCACCACCCAGGAGGAGCTGCGCGCCAACGCCCGCGCGCTGGACCGGGTGCTGCGCGCCAAGCGGTTCATGGTCCCGACCTGGTATCTGGACGTGAATTGGATCGCCTATTGGGACATGTACCGCCACCCGGAAAATCTGCCGCCGTATAACACGGGGATGCTGGATCTGTGGTGGATCGACGCCGCCCGGGAGGCCGAACTTAAGGCCGCTGGCGCTCTGCGGTAAGACACAGACATGGCAGCTTATATCTTCCGACGCCTGCTTTTGGTGATACCGACGCTGTTCGGCATCCTGCTGGTGAATTTTGCCCTGGTGCAGTTTGTGCCCGGCGGCCCCGTGGAGCAGATCATCGCCCAGCTTGAAGGCGGCGGCGACGTGTTTGAGGGCTTTGCCGGCGGCGGCGGCGACGCTGGCACCGAGGCGATCAGCGCCAATGAGAACTATGCCGGCCGCCAGGGCCTGCCGCCGGAGCTGATCAAGGAACTGGAGCAGCAGTTCGGCCTCGACAAGCCGCCCCTGGAGCGGTTTCTGACGATGCTGTGGAACTATGTGCAGTTCGACTTCGGCGAGAGCTATTTCCGCAAGATCGACGTGACAGACCTGGTGCTGGAAAAGATGCCGGTGTCGATTTCGCTGGGCCTGTGGTCGACGGTGATCGCCTATCTGATCTCGATCCCGATGGGCATCCGCAAGGCGCTGGGGGACGGTTCGCGCTTTGACACCTGGACCAGCGGCGTGATCATTGCCGCCTATGCGATCCCGTCCTTCCTGTTTGCCATCATGCTGCTGGTGCTGTTTGCCGGCGGCTCCTACTGGCAGATCTTCCCGCTGCGCGGGCTGACGTCGGACAATTGGGAACAGCTGAGCCTGCTGAGCAAGATCGGCGATTACTTCTGGCATATCGCGCTGCCGGTGCTGGCCTCGACCATCGGCGCCTTTGCGACGCTGACATTGCTGACCAAGAACTCCTTCCTGGATGAGATCAAGAAGCAATACGTGATGACAGCGCGCGCCAAGGGCCTGAGCGAGAACCGGGTGCTGTACGGCCATGTGTTCCGCAACGCGATGCTGATCGTGATCGCGGGCTTCCCGTCAGTGTTCATCGGCATCTTCTTCTCCGGCTCGCTGATCATCGAGACGATCTTCTCGCTCGACGGCTTGGGGCGGCTGGGGTTCGAGGCCGCGGTGGCGCGGGATTACCCGGTGATCTTCGGCACGCTGTTCATCTTCGGCCTGATGAGCCTGGTGGTCGGCATCATCTCCGACCTGATGTATGTGCTGGTCGATCCGCGCATCGACTTTGAAAAGCGGGAGGGCTGAGGAATGGCGCTTTCCCCGCTGAACCAGCGCCGCTGGAACAATTTCCGCAAAAACAAGCGTGCCTTCTGGTCGCTGATCATCTTTTCGGTGCTGTTCACGCTATCGCTGTTTGCCGAGTTCATCGCAAACGACAAGCCGATCCTCGTAAGCTACCGTGGCGAGCTTTACACGCCGGTCTTCAAGTTCTACCCGGAGACCCAATTCGGCGGTGACTTCCGGACCGAGGCGATTTACAGTGACCCGGAAGTGGAATGCCTGATCCGCTCCGGCGGGATCGAGGACTGCTTTGATGAGCCTGAAGTGATCCTTGAGGAGATTGCTACAGGCACCTATGCCGCCGATGGGTTCGAGGAAGGCTGGACCCTCTGGCCGCCGATCCCCTACAGCTTCAACACCACCGTCGACCGCCCCGGCGCGGCACCGCTGCCGCCCAATGGCCAGAACCTTTTGGGCACAGATGACACCAAGCGCGATGTGCTGGCGCGGGTGATCCACGGCTTCCGCCTGTCGATCCTGTTCACCCTGATCGTGACCGGCGCCGCCACGGTGCTGGGCATCCTCGCCGGCGCGGTGCAGGGGTATTTCGGCGGCTGGCTGGATCTGGTGTTCCAGCGCATCATCGAGATCTGGAGCTCCACTCCGACGCTTTATGTGATCATCATTATGTTTGCGATCCTGGGGCGCAGTTTCTGGCTGCTGGTGTTCCTGATGGTGCTGTTCGGCTGGACCGCGCTGGTGGGGGTGGTGCGGGCCGAGTTCCTGCGTGCCCGGAACCTGGAATACGTCCGCGCGGCCAAGGCGCTGGGGGTCGGTAACATGACCATCATGTTCCGCCACATGCTGCCCAATGCGATGGTGGCGACGTTGACCATGCTGCCGTTTATCGTGACCGGCACCATATCTGCGCTGGCGGGGCTGGACTTCCTCGGCTTCGGCCTGCCGTCCTCGGCGCCCAGCTTGGGCGAGCTGACGCTGCAGGCCAAGCAGAACCTGGAGGCACCCTGGCTGGCCTTCACCGCCTTCTTCACCTTCGCGATCATGCTGTCGCTGCTGGTGTTCATCTTTGAGGGCGTGCGGGATGCGTTCGATCCGAGGAAGACGTTTTCATGATTGAGAAAAATACCAGGGTTGCGCCTGCCGGGGGGCAGGCAGGCGCGACCCGGGCCGCAAGCGGCCCGGGTTTTGAGCGGCGTGCCAGAGGCAAAACATAATGAGCAACACACCCAAAGCCCCCCTCCTGAACGTTAAAGACCTCCGCGTCTCCTTCCGGCAGGACGGCAAGATCACCCCGGCCGTGCGCGGCGTGTCCTTCTCGGTGGGCCGCGGCGAGACCGTGGCGCTGGTGGGCGAGTCGGGCTCCGGCAAATCGGTCTCGGCGCTGTCCACAGTCTCTCTGCTGGGCGACAGCGCCATCGTCGAAGGCTCCGTCACCTATGACGGCACCGAGATGGTCGGGGCCAGTGAAAAGCACCTGATGCGGGTGCGCGGCAATGACATCAGCTTCATCTTCCAGGAGCCGATGACCTCTCTCAACCCGCTGCACACCATCGAACGGCAGCTTGAGGAGTCGCTGGCGCTGCACCAAGGCCTGACCGGCAAAGCGGCGCGGGTGCGTATCCTGGAACTGATGGACAAGGTCGGCATCCGCGATGCGGAAAGCCGGCTCAACGCCTATCCGCATCAGCTGTCGGGCGGACAGCGGCAGCGGGTGATGATCGCCATGGCGCTCGCCAACAAGCCCGACATTCTGATTGCGGACGAGCCGACCACGGCGCTGGACGTGACCATCCAGGCGCAGATCCTCGACCTCCTGGCGGAGCTGAAGGAAAGCGAGGGCATGGGGCTGCTGTTCATCACCCACGACCTTGGCATCGTGCGCCGCATTGCCGACCGGGTCTGCGTGATGAAAGACGGCGAGATTGTCGAGGAAGGCCCGGCGGCGGAGATCTTTGCCGCCCCAAAACACCCCTATACGCAGAAACTGCTGGCCGCCGAACCGTCCGGGACCCCGCCGCCGGTGCCGCAGGGCGCCGAAGAGCTGGTTGCGACCCGTGATCTCAAGGTCTGGTTCCCGATCCAGCGGGGGCTGCTGAAACGCACTGTGGGCCATGTGAAGGCGGTGAACCCGGTGACGGTTTCTGTCCGCGCGGGCGAGACGCTGGGGATCGTGGGTGAAAGCGGCTCCGGCAAGACCACGCTGGCGCTGGCGATCATGCGGCTGATCGGCTCTGAAGGGCAGGTCACCTTTCAGGGCCAGGACCTGCGTAAATGGTCGACCCGCGACCTGCGCAAATTGCGCAAGGATATGCAGATTGTGTTTCAGGATCCGTTCGGCTCGCTCAGCCCGCGGATGACCTGCGCCCAGATCATCGCGGAGGGGCTGGCGATCCACAAGGTGGACCAGCACCGCGACACCCGCGAACTGGTGGCCGAGGTGATGCGCGAGGTGGGGCTGGACCCGGCGGCAATGGACCGTTACCCGCATGAGTTCTCCGGCGGCCAGCGCCAGCGCATCGCCATTGCCCGCGCCATGGTGCTGCGGCCCAAGCTGGTGGTGCTGGATGAGCCGACCTCGGCGCTGGACATGACGGTACAGGTGCAGATTGTCGAACTGCTGCGCGATCTGCAGGCACGCTACGGGCTGGCGTATCTGTTCATCAGCCATGACCTGAATGTGGTGCGGGCAATGTCGCACAGCGTGCTGGTGATGAACCAGGGCGATGTGGTCGAAGCCGGGCCTGCAGATGCCCTGTTCCGCAACCCGCAGCAGGACTATACCAGAAGGCTTTTGGCCGCCGCCGGATAAACTCTTGGGGTTGCGGGTATAATGAGCGTTAACGGTGCGCGCATAGAGTGCATAAATGATAATCAGTTTAAAACTGCGTAAAATTATGCAAAAATACCGCCATGCAAAAGAGTGGAATGGATCTTTATGAAAGATTCATGTCAGCACGGACCAGCGCTGACAGGTGGCGTATTGCAAACGAGGTCATGGCCTCGCTCGGAGCTATTGCGCTGAACGTGGCGGAAGTTGAAATAAAAACCCGCAGGCTGCTTTGGCTGAGAAGCAGCATGACCCGGGCATTCCTTGCCGAATATGCGCAGCAGAAATTCTACGAAGTGGACCAGTTTGTTTCGGGAATCGGTCTGCCGTTCTACCCGTCGCTGCACGTAACCGGCACGCTGGAGCGCGCAACGGCGCCAAGCCAGCGGCATTTGGACTTCAATTGGACGACCTGGGATATGGGCTACACCTTGGGGTATGCGATGCGGTTTGCGGGGGCTTGTCCGGGCACCAGCAAGACGGTCGTGTTTTGTGCTGGCGAAACAGCATCGGAGTTCACCGCGGAGCAGTTTGAGAAGATCCGGCAGGCAGGAACGGCTGTTGCTGCCTTTATCGGCGCGCCGGGCTTTGGGGAAGAGTATCCGGCCTTCCCAGCTCAGGATCGAGGCAGCGCTCTGTCGAGCCGGGAAAAACAGATGCTGGCCTTGCTGGCCGCGGGTTATCTGAACACCCGCATCGCGCACGAACTGGGAATCGCTGAGGTCACCGTCCGAAAGACCCTGTTGTCCGCCCGCCGCAAACTGGGCGCGAAGACGCGCGAGGAGGCGCTGGCGATTGCCGTCAGGTCCGGCCTTCTGGACTTTTGAAAAGGCCGGGACTGGCATCCCGGCCTTTCTCAAATGGTTCGGTTCTGAAATTCCGGTCCCGTCCCGTACCCGAGTACCAGAGCGGGTTGAAACGGACCGCTGGAAACGGCTGCGTCTGCAGCCTCGTCGCGTTCCGGGAGGAACAACGCTTGCAAACGCGGAAAGGCCTGCGTTTGCGCTGCGATGGGGAATCCCGGAACGCAAATCCAGTATGCAATCAGACAGCAGCCTGCGCCAGCTATCGATACCGATATGGACCTCTGGCCGGGAGCTCAGATCGCCGGGCTGTGCCCTGCTTTGCTCAGCTCATAGGCATCAAGGCTGCGGGCGATCATCCGGGTCAGCGGCCGGGCCTCCCGCATGATGGCCAGACCCGCAGGCGACAGTTCCAGCATGCCGGGAAACGCCTCTGCGGTGCTGCGCAGCAGCGCGTCCAGACGGTCCGGGGAAACATCGAACCGGGACAGAATCTCCTGGCGGCAGATCCGGAAATCGCACATCAGCGCTTCGATCAGACGCGCCCGCAGCAAATCCTCGCCCTGAAAGACGTGGCCGCGGGCGGTGGCAAACTGGCCTGCGCGGATGGCCCGGATGTAATCCGAGGTGCCTGGGGCGTTCTGGGCGTAGCCCTGCGGGAATCTTGAAATGGCGGAGGCGCCGATGCCGATCAGCACGTCTGAGGGATCGTCGGTATAGCCCTGGAAATTGCGCCGCAACCGGCCGCTGCGCTGGGCAATGGCCAGCCCGTCCGCGGGCCGCGAGAAATGGTCGATGCCGATCTCCCGGTAGCCGTCCCACAGGAACAGCTGGCGGGCGGTCTCAAACAGTTCCAGCCGCGCCTCCGGCGTTGGCAGCGTGTCGGAGCGGATCATGCTTTGGCGCCCGGCCATCCAGGGCACATGGGCATAGCCGTAGACGGCCACCCGGTCAGGGGTGAGCGACAGCAGCTTCTGCACGCTTTCGGTCATTCGCTCCGGGGTCTGATGCGGCAGCCCGAACAGGATATCGGCGTTGAGGCTGCCGATCCCGTGTGCCCGCAGCATGTCGATGGCCCGCTTGGTGGTCTCGAAACTCTGGATCCGGCCGATCGCCTGCTGAATGGTGCTGTCGAAATCCTGCACTCCGACAGAGGCGCGGTTCATGCCCGCCCCGGCCAGCGCATCCAGGCGCCGGTCGCCGACCTCGTTCGGGTCGATCTCGACCGAGAACTCGGCATATGGCGCCAGCGGGAATGCGCCGGTAATCGCTGCGGCCAGATCCCGGATCTGGCTGGCGTTCAGCAGGGTCGGGGTGCCGCCGCCCCAATGCAGGCGCGACAGGGTGATACCCTCTGGCAGCTGCCGGCGGAGCAAGGCGATCTCCGCTTTCAGAACCTCCACATAGGCCGCTACAGGCGCGTCCGATTGGGTGCCCTGGGTGCGGCAAGCGCAGAACCAGCACAATCTGCGGCAGAAAGGCACATGCACATACAAGGAAATTTTGCTGCCCGCGCGAACACTGGATATCCAATTGGAAAATTGGGCGGAATCGGTTGCTTTGCCAAAATGCGGCGCTGTTGGATAACTCGTATAGCGCGGCACTCTGGCGTCAAACAATCCGAGTTTGGCCAATTGAGCTTTCTGATCCATTCCATTACCGTTAAGGGTACGCGCGAGCCCAATCCTTGACCCAGATCAACCGGACCCCCGAAATGAACGCTCCTATCCTGTCACAGTCCAGATGCGGGGACTGCCCGATCCGCCACCGTGCCGTCTGCGCGCGTTGCAATGCGGATGAGCTGGAGGAGCTGGATGCCATCAAATACTACCGCACCTATGAGGCGGGGCAGCCGATTATCTGGTCGGGCGACGTGATGAATTTCGTCGGCTCGGTGGTGTCAGGCATTGCGTCTCTGACCCAGACAATGGAGGACGGGCGCACCCAGATGGTCGGGTTGCTGCTGCCCAGCGATTTTGTCGGCCGCCCCGGACGTGAAGGCGCGGCCTACGATGTGGCGGCGACCACCGATGTGGTGATGTGCTGCTTCCGCAAGAAGCCGTTCGAGGAGCTGATGGAGCGCACGCCGCATATTGCGCACCGGCTTCTGGAGATGACGCTGGACGAGCTGGACGCGGCGCGGGAGTGGATGCTGGTGCTGGGCCGCAAGACCGCGCGCGAAAAGATCGCGAGCCTGCTGGCGATCATTGCGCGGCGCGATGCCACTCTGACGCCGGGCGGCGCCACCAACCGGATGGTGTTCGACCTGCCGCTGACCCGCGAGGCGATGGCCGATTACCTGGGCCTGACGCTGGAAACCGTGAGCCGCCAGATCTCGGCGCTCAAGAAGGACGGCATCATCGAACTGGAGGGCAAGCGGCATGTGACCGTGCCCGACATGCGCCGCCTGATGGAAGAGGCCGGCGACGACAGCGACGGCGGCTTCCTGGGCTAAGGGCGCGGGCGGCATTCTGAGCATTCCCTGATTCACCTGCCGCCGGTTGCGGGCGGCCCGTCGGCGCGGGTCTGCGCTGCGGCCAAACCCGCGTGACCTAATACGTTTGATGCAAGAGGGCAGGCGGGGATCTCCCGCGCCCGCGCATACCCGGCTGTGCCGGACCCGCTGGCGGCCTTGGGCCCGGCACCGCGCAGCGGTGCCATGCCCAACGGGAGGAAGCCCTTCCAACAGGAAGGGCAGACGACGGGCGGGAGAGCCACGGGGGCGTTTGGCAGAAATCCGGACCCCGGCAACCTGAAGCCAGGGCGTGACCCGGCAAAAGGACTGTGATCTACTGGCAGCACCACAAAAACGGAGGCGGCAATGCAGTTTGGAAGCCTGATCGGGATGCTGATCATCGGAGCCTTGGCCGGGTGGCTGTCGGGCAAAATCATGCAGGGGCGGGGGTTTGGCCTCCTGGGCAATATCATCGTCGGCGTGGTCGGCGCCTTTCTGGCCGGGATGATCTTTCCGGCGCTGGGCTTTGCGGCGGGAGGCGGATTTTTCTGGTCGCTGGTCCATGCCACGATCGGGGCGGTGATCCTGCTCTTCCTGATCGGCCTCATCCGCAAGGCCCGTTAGGCTGCTGGCGCACGGAACTGGAAAAGGCGCCCTGCGGGGGCGCCTTTTGCCGCTGCATCCGGCTGGAAAGGCCAGGGCGTCAATGCGCCATCAGCACCGGGACCGCCGCCTGTTCCAGCATGTTGCGGGTGGCGCCGCCAAGAATGGCCTCGCGGAAGCGGGAATGGCCGTATGCCCCCATCACGATCAGGTCAGCGGCTGTATCGGCCGCATGGCGGTTCAGGATGTCCGACACCCGGGTCAGCGTCTTGCTCAGCACGTCGATCTCGCAGGTGACGCCGTGGCGGGACAGCATCTGCGCCAGCATGCCGCCCGGATCGGAGCGTTCCGGCCCGTGCTGCGGCGGGTCGATGACCGCAATGCGCACCAGGTCGGCACCGGTCAGGAAGGGCAGCGACCTGCGGATCGCGGTCATCGCTTCGATGCTTTCGTTCCAGGCCACCAGCACGGTCTTGGGCCGGCGCAGGGGCTCGCCCTTGTCCGGCACCACCAGCACCGGTGCGCGGCCCTCGAACAGGGCCGATTCGACAATCGGCTCGGCCTCGGCGCGCTTCTCCTTGCCATAGGGCTTGCCCAGCACCACCAGGTCGGAGAACCGCGCGTGGCGCGCCACGTGGCGGCCAAGGTCCGCGATCTGCGCAACACCGCTGTCGGTGGCAAAAGGCACGCCTGCGCGCTGCAGCGTTTCCACGGCGCCGGCCTGGATCGCTTCGGCCTCTTCCTGGGCGCGGGCCAGGGTTTCCTGCAGCACCATCGCATTGGCGCCTGCATAGTAATAGCCTGTCTGGGTGCGGTCGACGCCGAGGCAGAGCGCATCGGCATGGGCACCGAATTCCTCTGCCAAAGCCGCAACTTGCGCCAGAGGCGCGGTTGCGGTTTCCGCAGCCGTAAGGACAGTAAGCAAGGATTTGTAGGACATGACACCTCCCGGCGGGGTCTGCGCCGCGGGCCCCCATGGCCCCGGCGAAGGGATTTTCAAAGCACGGGAAGAAGTGTCACATGTCGGCGGGAAGCGTCTTGATGCAGATCAAGGCAGGAGAGAGGCGCGTTTTGCAAGAAGAGCGCGGTCTATTAACGTCCCCGTATCCGCAGGATTCGCGGGGGCACGGCAAAGGGACGCAAGATGTCTAACTATATCAAGCTGATAGCGCTTGGTCTGGTCACGCTGTTTGCGATGATCGGTACCAATTACGCGCGGGATCTGGCTTACCAGGTGCATGCGGTCATCGTGATGATCGTGGCTGGCGGGCTGTTCCTCTATACTTTGCGCCACACCAATGAGCCGAAAAAGGCAGTTGCAGGTGTGGAAAATGAGTATTTCGACAGCGTTGTGCGCGCTGGTGCAATTGCAACCGCCCTTTGGGGCGTGGTCGGGTTTCTGGCCGGGACCTTCATTGCGTTCCAGCTGGCCTTTCCGGCGCTGAATTTCGATTGGGCGCAAGGGTTTGCCAATTTCGGCCGTCTGCGCCCGCTGCACACTTCCGCAGTGATTTTTGCATTTGGCGGCAACGCTCTGATCGCAACCTCCTTCTACGTGGTGCAGCGGACCTCCGCGGCGCGCCTGTGGGGCGGCAACCTCGCGTGGTTCGTGTTCTGGGGCTACCAGCTGTTCATCGTGCTGGCGGCAACCGGCTACCTGCTGGGCGGCACCCAGTCCAAGGAATATGCGGAGCCGGAATGGTACGTTGACCTGTGGCTGACCATTGTCTGGGTCGCCTATCTGGCCGTCTTCCTGGGCACCATCATCAAGCGCAAGGAACCCCACATCTACGTGGCGAACTGGTTCTACCTGTCCTTCATCGTCACCGTCGCCATGCTGCACCTGGTCAACAACGCGACCATCCCGGTGTCGATCTGGGGCTCCAAGTCCGTGATCGTCTGGCCCGGCGTGCAAGATGCGATGGTGCAGTGGTGGTACGGCCACAACGCCGTGGGCTTCTTCCTGACCGCAGGCTTCCTGGGCATGATGTATTATTTCATCCCGAAGCAGGCCGAACGTCCCGTGTTCTCCTACAAGCTGTCGATCATCCACTTCTGGGCGCTGATCTTCCTGTACATCTGGGCGGGTCCCCACCACCTGCACTACACCGCGCTGCCTGACTGGGCCTCGACCCTCGGCATGGTGTTCTCGGTGATCCTGTGGATGCCCAGCTGGGGCGGTATGATCAACGGCCTGATGACGCTCTCGGGCGCCTGGGACAAGCTGCGCACCGACCCGGTGATCCGGATGATGGTGATCTCCGTCGGCTTCTACGGCATGTCCACCTTCGAAGGCCCGATGATGTCGATCCGCGCGGTGAACTCGCTGTCGCACTACACCGACTGGACCATTGGCCACGTGCACTCCGGCGCGCTCGGCTGGAACGGCATGATCACCTTCGGCGCGCTGTACTATCTGGTGCCGGTGCTGTGGAAGCGTGAGCGCCTGTACTCGCTCAGCCTCGTGTCCTGGCACTTCTGGCTCGCCACCATCGGCATCGTTCTTTACGCCGCGTCGATGTGGGTGACCGGTATCATGGAAGGCCTGATGTGGCGCGAAGTGGACGCCAACGGCTTCCTGGTGAACTCCTTTGCCGACACCGTGGCAGCGAAGTTCCCGATGTATGTGGTGCGCGGTCTGGGCGGGGTCATGTTCCTCGCGGGCTCCCTCATCATGTGCTACAACCTGTGGATGACCGTCCGCCGGGCCCCGGCCAAAGAGGCCAGCCTGTCGGTTCAGGTCCCGGCTGAATAAGGAGGGCCGGAGCAATGGCTATTCTCGACAAACATAAGATCCTCGAGACCAACGCGACCCTCCTGCTGATCTGCAGTTTCCTGGTCGTGACCATCGGCGGACTGGTGCAGATTGCACCGCTGTTCTACCTGGAAAACACCATCGAGGAGGTGGAGGGCATGCGTCCCTACACCCCGCTCGAACTGGCGGGCCGCGAGGTCTACATCCGGGAAGGCTGCTATGTCTGCCACAGCCAGATGATCCGGCCGATGCGCGACGAGGTCGAACGCTACGGCCACTACTCGCTGGCGGCGGAGTCAATGTACGACCGTCCGTTCCAGTGGGGCTCCAAGCGGACCGGACCGGATCTGGCCCGGGTGGGCGGCCGCTACTCGGATGACTGGCACGTCGACCACCTGCGCGACCCGCAGGCCGTGGTGCCGGAATCGGTGATGCCGAAATACGGCTTCCTCGAAGACAAGAAGATCGACGGCAAATACATCGGCGACATCATGGCCACCAACGCGCTGCTGGGCACGCCCTACAGCGAGGACATGATCGAAACCGCACAGGCCGACTTCCGCGCCCAGGCGGATCCGGACAGCGACTATGACGGGCTGCTGGAGCGCTATGGCGACAAGGTCAACGTGCGCAACTTCGATGGTCAGCCGGGGGTCTCCGAGGCCGATGCGCTGATCGCCTACCTGCAGATGCTGGGCACGCTGGTCGACTTCTCGACCTTCACCCCGGATGCAAGCCGGTAAGGGAGGATAGGATGGAACTCTATACGCTCCTCAGGGAATTCGCAGACAGCTGGATGCTGCTGTTCCTGTTCACCGTCTTCATCGGCATCATTGTCTGGGCGTTCCGCCCAGGCAGCACCAAGGCTTACGAGGATACCGCAAACATCCCGTTCCGCCACGTCGATGCACCTGCGCCCCGCAAGGGCGACGAGACAGCCGCGCCCCGCAAGGGCGACAAACCCGCCGCGACTAAGGAGGCGAGGGTATGAGCAAGAAATCGCAAAAGTTCGAGGGCGATCCGAAGACCACCGGCCACGAGTGGGACGGGATCGAGGAATTCGACAACCCGATGCCGCGCTGGTGGCTGTGGACCTTCTACGCCACCATCATCTGGGGTGTTCTTTACACCATCGCCTATCCGGCCTGGCCGCTGGTCAACTCGGCCACGGCAGGCATTCTGGGCTGGTCCACCCGCGGCGACGTGGCGGCTGAAATCGCGTCGGTGGAAGAAGCCAACGCGCCAGTCAACGCCAAGCTGGAAGCGGCTGAGCTGGTCGCCATCGCGGACGACACGGAACTGAACACCTATGCCGTCTCTGCCGGTTCCGCCGTGTTCAAGACCTGGTGCGCCCAGTGCCACGGCTCCGGTGCTGCCGGCGCCAAGGGCTACCCGAACCTCTTGGACGACGACTGGCTCTGGGGCGGCTCGGTGGAAGACATCCACGCCACGGTGGCCCACGGCATCCGCAACGAGGACAGCGATGAAGCGCGCTATTCCGAGATGCCTGCCTTCGGCCGCGATGAGCTTCTGGAGAAGGAAGAAATCTCCCAGGTGGTCAACTACGTGATGTCGCTGTCGGGTGAGCCGCAGGACGCCTCCAAGGTTGAGGCCGGGTCGGTTATCTTCGCTGACAACTGTGCCTCCTGCCACATGGAAGACGGCACCGGCGACCGCGCGCAGGGGGCGCCGAACCTGGCCGACGCGATCTGGCTTTATGGCGGCGACTACGCCACCCTGACCGAGACCGTGACCAATTCGCGCTATGGCGTGATGCCGGCCTGGAACACCCGCCTGACCGAAGCGCAGATCCGCGCCGTGTCGGCCTATGTCCACCAGCTGGGCGGCGGCGAATAAGCCGGACCGGGTAATAGAAGAACAAGGAAAGGGCTGCCCGGCGGGCGGCCCTTCTCCGTTTTGGGGCAGGCTGTGCGCAAGGGGGAGCTATGCAGCCGCGCCGCTGAAACACCACAGAGGCGGCCGGCAAAACCGCGTGAGGCTTCGCAATCTTCGCGCCTGCGCTTGTCGGCTGCGGCCGTCACGACGGCGCCGCCGCCTCGGGCCGCTGGCTCAGGTCAGGCTGCTGGGTGCAAAGCAGAAGGGGCAGGGGGCAGGCAGGGCCGGGCGGGGCACAGTGCCCCGGCCCGGCAGAGGGCTAAGCAAGCCAAATGACTTGGGATCAGGCGGCCTGCAGATCTTTCAGGTCGCGCCGCTTGAGCGGGAGGCGGGCAAGGCCGCCGTAGACACCGCGCACCTGCTCCCGGCCCTGTTCGCCTGTCAGGCCGTGAACTGCCGCCAGTTCGGGGAACAGGCTGAACAGCTCCCGTTTGTCCGCAGCGCACAACCCGCGCATTGCCTCGGGGCCGGGCCAGAAGGTTTCCGTTGCGATGCCTTCGGCAAAGATCACCTCGTGCCGCTCTGTCATCAGATGCACATAGGTGACCGGACTGTCCGCAACCGGCTGCCGGGAGCAGTTCGGGTCGATCTCCGCCAGCAGTTTCGCGGACAGGAAGCTTTCGCCGAACGGGGTTTCCCGGTCAAAGGCCTGCGGCCCCGTCAGCAGGCGGTGCTGCGGCGACAGCAGCATCGGCCGCTCCGGGCGCAGCAGGCCGCCCGGGCGGACGCAATAGGGCCGCAGATGAGGGCGCAGCGCCAGTTCCGCCGGGCTGAGGGTGCGCTTGCCGGTCCAGATGACCGGCTGGAACCCGTTGTCAGCGGTCTGCAGCATGTCGCCCACTTGGATCTGCCCGGCAGGAACCGCACCGCGCCGGGTGGCCAGCAGAACATTGGGTGTGAAGCAGGGGATGCCCGCGGAGTAAAGCTGCGGCGCGGTGGAGAGCTGCGCCGGCGCAACCCCCTGCAGAACCAGTTTCTCGCCTGTGGGGAAGGTCAGCAGCGCATTGCCGAACCCGTCGTCGGTGACGGAAACGTCCCAGGCGCGGATGGCGCCGCCGGGGCCGGTGCCGCCGGTCAGCCCGGACACATCAAGCTGGTCGTTGTAAAAACCGTCGGCGTCGTCATCGCCAACACTGAAGTCGCTGACGGTGTCGGTGCCGCCGCCGCCGGTCAAAATCAGCTGGTCATAGCCTTCGCCGCCTGTGATCAGGTCGTCGCCGGCGCCCATAGTGATGGTGTCGTCGCCCTTGCCGGCGTCGATCGTCACCCCGGCGCTGTCAGCCGAGGCATTCACGATGTCGCCCTGATCCGTCAGGTTCAGCAACTCGATCTCGGAAAAGGTGATCGTGTCGGTGCCATCGGTGATCGTGCCGGCCTCATCCCCGGTGTAAGTGACGGTCACGCCGGTGGTGACATCGGACAAGTTGACGGTGTCGTAGTCGTTCCCCGCCTCCCCGCCTTCCAGCGTGTCATTGCCGAACCCGTCCGACATCTTGAAGGTGTCGGCATCGGCTTCGCCATACATCAGGTCATCGCCGGCGCCGCCAACCAAGAGGTCGTTGTCATTGCCGCCGTACATGGTGTCGTTGCCGTCGCCGCCTTCCAGCGTGTCATTGCCGTCGGTCGCGATGATGCTGTCATTGCCGACGCCACCGACCAGGCTGTCGTCGCCGGCAGAGTTTCTGAGGGTGTCGTCGCCCTCGCCGCCGATCAGCGTGTCGTTGCCGAGGCCCGTGGTCAGGCTGTCATTGCCGGCGCCGCCTTCGATATAGTCGTCGCCATCGCCGCCGGAGAGAGTGTCGCCGCCGTCGCCGCCGATCAGCGTGTCGGCGCCGGCACCGCCTTCCAGGATGTCGTCACCGGCGCCGCCTTCCATGCTGTCGTCGCCGTCTTCGCCATACAGGACATCGTTGCCCCCCTGGCCGTAGACCACATCGTTGCCATCCCCCGCCAGAACGGTGTCGTTGCCTTGTTCGATGGGCGTGACAACGGCGTCTTCGATCACATCGCCGGACAGCGTGAAACCGGCCAGGCCGTCGCGCGTCTGCAGCGTGAACTCGATCGAGGACCGGTCTTCGAAGGCGGCGGAGAACCAGGCGTCCTGATCCGTGTAGTCATTCTTCTCCGACCCGGTGGCCGTGACCATGCTGCCGTCAATTGCCGTGCCAAGCGAGGTGTCCTCCGCTACCCCGAAGCTGGTGAAACTGTTGCCGTCGATAATGACCGCCTCGGCATCGCCATAGCTGCTGTTGTCATCAACGTCGTTGAAGGTGGCGGTAGAGTTCAGGTAGACCGGCTCTCCGGTGGCGGGATCGAAGAACTCCAGCCGGAACGTGGCCCGGTCCCCGGGAGAATCGCCGTTCAGCAGGATTTCCGCGCCAGCGTCGTACCCGAATTGCACCGACATGTAATCGTTGGACTTTTCGACCAGAACCAGCCTGCCCCAGACACTGGTGCCGTCTTCCAGAACGGCGATATCGCTGAAGACGGCGTAATCGCCCGCCGACCCGGTGTAGCCGTCGTGCGACACCGTTTGGATGTTGTTGATGTCCAGCACCAGCGGCGAGGCGTCCGCGCCCTGCTCGAATCCGTCGCCCATGTCCCCATAGACAACGTCATCGCCCTCGCCGGCATCAATAATGTCGCTGCCTTCTTCACCGGCGACGGTGTCCTGGCCCGCACCCGCGTCGATCGTGTCGTCACCGGTGGTTCCGTCCATCAAATCGTCGCCTTTTGTGCCTTTCTTGCTGGCGATAAGGTCTTTTACCCAATCCAAGATTGCCATGAGCTGTATCTGACTTTCTATCTGGCGCGGGCGTCAGCACGCGTTAGGAACAATTTTTCGCGGTTGCACCGCCAATGGGAGAGGCGTGATGACGGGAACCGTTACACGAGTGCCGATAAGGAAACGTAAATTCCGCGCAGGTTCTGGGCGTCCGGGCAGGCGCCCGGATCCTGTGGCGGCCTTGCCTGCACCGCGCCAGCGGCCTGCCTGCTGCACTGCGGTCCGCAAGCGGGAGAGGCTTGCAGAAATGACCGCCGCCGCATCTTGAAAGCCACGCGGTGAACGCTCACTTCCGCGCTAGACGTTTCTGCGCCGAGCCGCAAAGGGAAGGCAGCAGGGGCGCTGTCTGCGCGCCCTTGGCAGTTCCAAAGGCGCATTTCCGGAGAGGTTTTGCGTGTTTGATATTTGGCTGCCGCTTTTGAGCGGGCTTGTTCTGCTGATCCTGGGCGGCGAGTTTCTGGTGCGCGGTGCCGTGCGTGTGGCAGAGCGTTTTGGCGTCTCGCCGCTGGTGATCGGGCTGACGCTAGTCGGTTTCGGCACCTCGGCGCCGGAGCTGGTGACGTCGGTGCGGGCAGCGCTGGCCGGGGCGCCGGGGATTGCCTATGGCAACATCACAGGCTCCAACATTGCCAATATCCTGCTGATTGCCGGCGTTTCCGCCCTGATTGCCCCGATGGCGGTGCAGTCGGCAGCGCTGCGGCGCGACGGCGGTGTCATGCTGGCCGCGACGCTGGTCTTTGCCGTACTTGCCGCAACGGTGCCGGTGACCCGGGCTGCGGGGGCAGGGTTTGTCCTGGCTTTGGCAGCTTATATCTGGCTGGCCGTCCGGCAGGAGCGGACAACCGCCGCAGACCACGGCGCGCTGTATGACAAGGCCGCCGCGCTGGAAGGCGTCGATCCGGCGATTGTGCCTGCAAGCCAGCCCAGGCTGCCAATGTGGCGGCCGCTGGCAACCGCCCTGGCCGGGCTTGCCCTGGTGATCGGCGGCGGCGGCCTGCTGGTGGATGGCGCGGTGGAGCTGGCGCGCTCGATGGCGGTCTCCGAAACGGTGATCGGCCTGACAATCGTTGCCGTGGGCACCTCCGCGCCCGAACTGGCGACCTCTGTCGCCGCGGCGCTGCGGCGTCAGGGCGAAATGGCGTTCGGCAACATCATCGGCTCCAACATATACAACCTGATGGGGATCGGCGGTGCAACGGCCCTGATCGCGCCCTCTGAGGTACCGGGGCGGATTGCGGGCTTTGATAACCCAGTGATGGTGCTGGTGACCTTGGGCTTCCTGGCGCTGGCCTGGACCGGCCTGCGGGTGTCGCGGCGCGAGGGGGCGGTGCTGCTGGCAGGCTATGCGTCCTATCTCTGGTGGCTCTGGCCGGCGGCCTGAGCCGCCGCTGAAGCCGCCAGGGTCTTGGGCTTGCGCCCCGATGCCGGCGGGTGGATGCCCAGCCCCTGCTGGTCGTAAAGGCTGCTCCAGATGGCAATGCAGCTCCAGCTCACCACATAGAGAACGCCTGCCGCGATCACCACGCCGCCTGGCAGCGGGCCGATCTCCGCCCGCTCCAGCGCCTGATCAAAGGACTCGATGGGGCGGGGATGGACCGCGATCTTGCCAGCATAGGCCAGCGATTGGATCAGCAGCACCCACAGATAGTTGCGCTTGATCCGCCGCCCGATCGATTGCAGCAGGTTGATGTGATAGTCCGGCCGGTTGTAATCCTGCGCCAGCACCTTCTGCCAGTTTTCCTCCAGATGCAGATCGCCGTCATACAGCATCGGTGCGTAGAAATGTTTCTCCAGCCAGCGCGCGCGGGCGCGGAACACGTTGTAGAACCGGTAGCGCCGCGCCTCCAGCATCAGGAAAAAGATGATCAGGATGCCGACCAGGATCAGCGGCAGCGGCGAGGCTTCGGGCGAGGAATAGGAAATCGACAGCGCAACCCCCAGCGTCACCACCGCCCAGTTGGTGGTGATGTCCAGCCGGGTGCGCCACATCACGCTGCGGTAAACCTCGCCGCGGTACAAATGCGCCAAAGCGCCGACCTCGGCCGCCGACAGCGGAGCGCGGTTCCCGGCGTCTGCCTGTCTGTTCTCTCCGTTGGCCATGGGATGAGAATAGTTTTTTGCTAGAGACGGGCAAATTTTTGCGGCTGTTTGATCCGTGTCAAACTGCGCCGCCGCGAACCGCGCTACACAGGCAAGTGAAAGACATTGCTGCCTGGCAGACATCCCCGCCAAAGCAGCATGACATCCCGCTAGGCCGACGTGCAGGCCGAACGGGTCATGCGCCGGTTTTCCGATCTGTTCGCGCGTTTCCTGGAAAACCGGCGCTTTTTCTTTCTCTCTTCAGGATCAATCCCTCAGATGTTCTGCGGATGGATGCAGCGCGTCTTGACCGGGCGGCGGCGCAGCCAGCCGGCCAGCCGTTTCAGCAGCCCCTTGCGGCGGGGCGGTGCCTCATAGGCGCGGGGCAGCGGTTTGGCGGTAGGCAGATCGCGCAGCTTCACACAGTCCTGGCGCGTCGCGGTCAGCATCGAGCGGGCGTAGATATCGGTCAGCATGGGTCAGCCTCCTATCTTGCTGTCTGTCTCTGATCCTTGCGCGAGCGGGCGATTCCTGCGAGTTAAGAAAAATCGCATCGTGTAAGTTGGAATTACATATGGATTGGTTGCACATGCCGCCGCTTGCGTCACTGCGTGCCTTCTCAGCCTTTGCGGAGGCCGGAAATGTGGTTCAGGCAGGCGCGGCGTTGAATGTCAGCCACGCTGCCATCAGCCAGCAGCTGAGGGCGCTGGAGTCGCATCTGGGCGTGGCGCTGCTGGACCGCAGCGGCCGGGCGCTGGCGCTGACCTCAGAAGGTGCCCATCTGGCGCGGGCGCTGCAGCTGGGCTTTGGCGCAATCCAGGCGGCTGTGCAGGAAATCACCCAAGCGGGCACCGCCCGGCCGCTGCATGTCACCTGCACGCCGATGTTTGCCGCGCACTGGCTGATGCCGCGGCTGCCGGGGTTTCAGGCGGACAATCCCGGGATTGACCTGGTGCTCGACCCCACGGGCAGCTTGGTTGAGCTGAAGCCCGGCGGCATCGACATCGCCCTGCGCTACGGCGACGGCAGCTGGCCGGGGCTGGAAACGGAAATGCTGCTGGCCTCGCCGATGGTGGTGGTTGCCGCGCCGGGGCTTTTGGGCGGGCGGCAGGTGAGCGCGCCCGAGGATCTGCTGGACCTCCCTTGGCTGGAGGAGCTGGGCACGTCTGAGGCCGGCCTCTGGCTGCAATCGCGCGGCGTCAGCGAAGGCCTGCGCGGACCGCGCACCCGGCTGCCGGGCAACCTGCTGATGCAGGCTGTGAAGGCCGGGCAGGGGGTTGCGGTCAGCGTCCGCGCCTTTGTCGAGGAGGAGCTGGCAGAAGGCCGGCTGCTGGCACTGTTCACCGAAGGCGAGGGCCGCGGCTACCACATCGCCACCCGCCCGGGCGTGCTGCGCCCGGAGGCGCGCAAGTTCATCGCCTGGCTCAGGCGGCAGCGGCAGCCGTTCTGAAACCGCTGTTTCCCGACGGAAACCGGCTGTGCATTGCCGTAATCTCTGCGCTGCGGCAACTTGCCTCTGGCAGGCCGCTGCACGCAGGCATAGGTGGCCTTTTGCCTTCACAAGACGCTGTACCGGGCGCGAAAACATGATTGTCCGATACGCTTTTTGATCCACGTCAAAGTTCTGGCACTTTGCATCTGTGACAAGGGCGCCAGACAGCCACAAGACGGAGAGAGTCCGTGAGCGATTCCAACCCAGCCCCGAGCCTGTATGCCGCCAGGGAACCGATTTTTCCCCGGCGCGTCTCCGGACCCTTCCGAAACCTGAAGTGGTACATCATGGCGGTGACGCTGGGGATCTACTACCTGACTCCCTGGATCCGCTGGGACCGCGGGCCCTCGCTGCCGGATCAGGCGGTGCTGCTGGATCTGGCGAACCGGCGGTTCTATTTCTTCTGGATCGAGATCTGGCCGCACGAATTCTATTTTGTCGCTGGCCTGCTGATCATGGCGGGGCTGGGGCTGTTCCTGTTCACCTCCGCTTTGGGCCGGGTCTGGTGCGGCTATGCCTGCCCGCAGACCGTCTGGACCGATCTGTTTATCCTGGTGGAGCGATGGATCGAGGGCGACCGCAACGCCCGCCTGCGCCTGCACCGGCAGAAAAAGCTCGATTTCCGCAAGGTCCGGCTGCGGGTCACCAAATGGGTGGCCTGGTTCCTGATCGGGCTGGCCACCGGCGGCGCCTGGGTGTTCTATTTCGCCGATGCGCCGACGCTGGCTTATGATCTGGTAACGCTGAATGCGCATCCGGTTGCCTACACCACCATGCTGGTGCTGACCGCGACAACCTTCCTGTTCGGCGGCTTTGCACGCGAACAGATCTGCATCTACGCCTGCCCCTGGCCGCGCATCCAGGCGGCAATGATGGATGAGGACACGCTGACCGTCGGCTACCGCGAATGGCGTGGCGAGCCGCGCGGCAAGGGCAACGTTCGCCGCCGCAGCAAGGCCGAGGCGGAAGCGGCTGAGCAGGCCGCACAGGCGGCAGGTCCCGGCCAGGCGGCTTATGCCGGCACGCCGTATCCCGGCCTCTCCCCGGACGCGGACCCTACCGCCGCAACCGGCACTGCCGAGGCCGCAGGGCCCGGCGATTGCATCGACTGCATGGCCTGCGTCAACGTCTGCCCGATGGGGATCGACATCCGCGACGGCCAGCAGATGGAATGCATCACATGCGCGCTGTGCATCGACGCTTGCGACGACGTGATGGCCAAGATCGGAAAGCCGCGCGGCCTGATCGACTATATGGCCCTGTCGGATGAGGCGGAGGAGCGCGAGGGCAAGCCGCCCAAGAACATCTGGAAGCACATCCTGCGCCCGCGCACCATCATGTACACCACCTTGTGGTCGCTGGTTGGCCTGGGGCTGCTGTTTGCCCTGTTCATCCGCTCTGACATCGAGCTGACCGTGGCGCCGGAACGCAACCCGACTTATGTAACGCTGTCCGACGGCTCGATCCGCAACACCTACGACGTGCGTCTGCGCAACAAGCATGGCGAAGAACGCCCATTCCAGCTGTCGATCAAGGGCGATCCGGCAATGCAGATCGCCTTGGAGGGCACCGATGGATCAACCGTGGCAGTGCCCGCTGACACCGCGCTCTTGCAGCGGGTCTATATCGTGACGCCCAAGGACGCTGCGCCGTCCAAAGCGGCCTCGACTCCGGTGCGCATTTGGGTGGAAGATCTGGACAGCGGCGAACGCGCCCATAAGGACACCAGCTTTAACGGCAAGGGGAACTGAACCATGGCCAAGCGCGAACGGGAATTTACCGGCAAGCACGCATTGATGCTGTTCGGCGGCGCCTTTGCGGTGATCATCGGGGTGAATATCGCCCTGGCCGTCAGCGCGGTGAAGACCTTTCCGGGGCTGGAGGTGAAGAACTCCTATGTCGCCAGCCAGGAATTCGACAAGCGCCGGAACGCGCAGGAGGCGCTGGGCTGGTCGGTCTATGCCTCCTCAGCCGGGGACCAGGTCAAGCTGGAGATCACCGATGCCGATGGCAACCCGGTGGAGGTGGCCAAGCTGACCGCTACCCTGGGCCGGGCGACCCATGTGCAGGACGATCAGCAGCCGGAGTTCGCCTTTGACGGCCAGGCCTATGTTGCGCCGGCCGATCTGGGCCCGGGCAACTGGAACATCCGCATGGTGGCGCGGGCCAAGAACGGCACCGAATTCACCCAGCGGGTGATCCTGCACGTGAAAGGCTGACCGCCATGACCGCCCAGCTCCGCCCCTCGCTTGCGGCCTGCCCGGCCTGCGTCGCCGCCCCGCATGACAGTGCGGAGCAGGCGCCGACGGAGGCGCGGCTGGCGCTTTCGCTGCCGGGCATTCACTGCCAGGCCTGCATTTCGGCAGTGGAGCGGGAGCTGAACGCCGAGCCCGGAATCCGTTCGGCGCGGGTGAACCTGACCCTGAAACGGGCGCTGATCGAGGCGGACCCGGACGTGCGCGCCGCCGACCTGATCCCGGTGCTGGAACGCATCGGCTATGAGGCGCATGAGCTGGATCTGGCGGCGCTTGCGGCGACCCAGAACGACAAGGCGGGCCGCGATCTGCTGATGCGGCTGGCGGTCGCGGGCTTTGCCTCGATGAACGTGATGCTGTTGTCGGTGTCGGTCTGGTCCGGCGCCTCGGACGCGACCCGGGACATGTTCCACTGGATCTCCGCCGCGATCACCTTCCCGGCGATCGTCTTCTCCGCCCAGCCGTTCTTTGCCAATGCCTGGACCGCCCTGCGGGTCAAACGCCTCAACATGGACGTGCCGATCGTGCTGGCGCTGGTCTTGGCGCTGCTGACCTCGCTGTGGGAGACCTTCCTGTCCGGCGAGCACGCCTATTTCGACGCTGCCCTGACCCTGACCTTTTTCCTGCTGGCGGGCCGCTACCTGGATTACCGCACCCGCGCCGTGGCGCGCTCCGCGGCAGAGGAACTGGCGGCGCTGGAGGTGCCCCGGGCGGTCCGGCTGCTGGACGGCGATGAATATGAGGTGCCGGTGGCGGATCTAGCCATCGGCGATCTGATCCTGGTGCGCCCCGGCGGGCGGATGCCGGTGGATGGCGAAATCGTCGCAGGCCAGTCGGAGCTCGACCGCTCGCTGCTGACCGGCGAAACCCTGCCGGTGTTTGCCGCACCGGGCCTGGCGGTTTCCGCCGGTGAAGTGAACCTGACCGGCCCGCTGACCATCCGCGCCACGGCAGTGGGCGAGGATACCTCGCTGCACCGCATGACCGATCTGGTTGCGATCGCGGAGTCGGGCCGCTCGCGCTACACCTCGCTGGCGGACAGCGCGGCCAAGCTCTATGCGCCGGGGGTGCACATCCTGTCGGCGCTCGCCTTTGCGGGCTGGTATCTTTACACCTTCGACATCCGCACGGCGCTGAATATCGCCGCCGCGGTTCTGATCATCACCTGCCCCTGCGCGCTGGGCCTTGCGGTGCCTGCGGTCACCACCGCCGCCTCAGGCCGGCTGTTCAAGAAGGGTATGCTGATCAAACACGCAACCGCACTGGAGCGGCTGGCAGAGGTGGACACGGTGGTGTTCGACAAGACCGGCACGCTGACCGCCGGCACGCCGGAGGTCACCAACCTGGGCGGCCACGCCCGGGCGGATCTGGAGATTGCGCTGGCGCTGGCCGAAGGCTCCTCGCATCCCTTGTCAGTGGCGCTGGCCCGTGCGGCACGTGAGGCCGGGGTCAAGCCTGCCGCAGTGCAGGAGATCACCGAGGTTCCGGGGTATGGCGCCGAAGGCCTGTACCGCGGCGCCCGCGTGCGGCTGGGCCGCGCGGCCTGGGTCGGCGCTGAACAAGGCAGCCAGACCGCGGCCTGGCTGGACAGCGGGGCGGGGTCGGCCAAACCCTTCCTGTTCACCGATGCGCTGCGCCCCGGCGCGGCAGAGGCTGTGCAGGCGCTGAAGGAGGTCGGCAAGGACGTACTGCTGATTTCCGGCGACACCACCGGCGCGGTCGAGGATCTGGCCCGGCGGCTGGGCATCGCCAAATGGGTGGCAGAGGCGCTGCCTGCCGATAAATCCGCCCGGGTGCGCCTGCTGGCGGATCAGGGCAAGAAGGTCCTGATGGTGGGCGACGGCCTTAACGACACTGCAGCACTGGCAGCGGCGCATGTGTCGATCTCCCCGGCCTCGGCGCTGGATGCGGCGCGGGTGGCCTCCGACATCGTGCTCTTGGGCCAGGACCTCAGCCCGATTGCCGAGGCCTGCGGCGTGGCGCAGAAGGCGACCCGCCGCATCCGCGAGAACTTCCGCATTGCCACGCTCTATAACGTGATCGCGGTGCCGCTGGCGATTGCCGGGCTGGCCACGCCCTTGATTGCGGCGCTGGCGATGTCTACCTCTTCCATTACCGTCTCCCTCAACGCGCTGCGGCTGCGCTGAGGGCGCGCCTGAAAGCATGGAACCGACCCTATGAGCGTCCTCACCTACCTGATCCCGATTTCGCTGATCCTCGGTGCGGTGGGTCTGGCGGCCTTCATCTACACGGTGCGCAGCAACCAGTATGACGACCCCGAAGGCGACGCCCGCCGCATCCTGAGCGACGAGTGGGACGACAAGCCCAAGCCCTGAGCGGGTTCTTAGCACCCAAAAAACTCCCGCCCCCGCAGGTGCCCTGGCTGAGGCCAGAGCCCCTTGGCGGCGTTGGGCGTGGCACCGCGCATGGCGCGGTGCCACGCCCAACGGGAGGAGGGGTTTTCGTCAGAAAAGCCTGACGACGGGCGGGAGCGGCTGGCGGAGACTGGGCGCAGGTCACGAAAAAGGCGCCGCGGGGGCGCCTCTTTGCTGCTGATCTGAAGCTACGCCGGTCGTCAGGACGGGCCGATCGGGTTGCAGGTCACGTTGCGGGCGTTCAGGCGGCGGCAGGCCAGTTCCGCCTGCTCCTGGCTCATGCCGAGGAAGTTCGCCTCAAACCCGCGCCGGGTGTTGGCCACCTTGCGCAGGGAGCCGTCCAGTGTCTCCAGCTCCGACAGCGCGGTGCGCAGCAGCACCTTCTCAGCCTGGTAGCGGCTGCTGTAGAGACCGACATTGATGCCCCAGTAGCGCCCGCCGGAGGTGGACAGGCGGGTGACCACAACCGGTTCCGGCTCCGGCGAGGCCTCTGCCAGCGCCAAGCTGGCCGGGCGGGCGGCGGGCCGAAGGCCGGTAAAGGGCACCCGCTGCACCGCGGCGATGACCGTGGCGGCCGCAGCTGTTTCCAGGGGCGCCGGCTCCGCTTCCGCTTCGGCCAGCGCAACGGCAATGCTGTCGCGCACGGCATCCCGCTGCAGTGCCGCGTCTGCGCTGACAGTCTGCACGTTCTCGATCTGCTCTGGAGCCGTCTTTTCCGGCGCGGCCCCTGTCTCTGCCTCCGCTGCCGCAGCTTCCGCGGGCGGCGTCTGAAGCGCTTCCTCAAGCGCGGCCACCAGCACCGGCGACTCGCTGGCGCCGGGGCGCAGTTTCGGGCGCAGGCTGGTTTCCACCTGGCCGCTCACCCGGATGGTCTTGCCGGCAACCGCGTGCGCGGGCCCGTCATCGGCCTCGGCCACCACAACATTGCCAGCGCCCTGATAGGCGGGCCGCTGCGGTTTGCGCAGCGCGGCGCGAGAGGGGGCGCGGCGGAAGCCGAGATCCAGCAGCTCCGCCACCTTGGCATTGCGCGAGGTGGTGGACTTGCCGCCGAACACGGTGGCGATGATCCGCTCGTTGCCGCGCTTGGCGGAGGCCACCAGGTTGAAGCCCGCCGCCCGGGTATAGCCGGTCTTGATCCCGTCGGCGCCGCGGTAGGCGGCCAGCAGGCGGCGGTTGGTGTTGGGCACCTCGCGGATGCCGGCATTGGTCGAGCGGCGCGAGAACAGGTTGTAGTACTCCGGGTAATCATAGAGCAGATGCCGCCCCAGCGTGGTCATGTCGCTGGCGGTCGACAAATGCCCGCTGGCAGTCAGCCCATGGGCGTTCTTGAAGGTGGTGCGGGTCATCCCCAGCGCCTTGGCAGTACGGTTCATCCGGCGGGTAAAGGCGGCCTCGGACCCCGACAGCGTCTCGCCGATGGCGGTGGCCGCGTCATTGGCGGATTTCACCGCCGCGGCACGGATCAGGTAGCGGAAGGCAATCCGCTGGCCGGACTTGAGCCCCAGCTTCGAGGGCGGTTCGGCAGCCGCGTTACGCGAGATCTTGACCTTGGTGTCCAGCGTGATCTCGCCGTTCCGCACAGCTTCGAACGCGATGTAGAGCGTCATCATCTTGGTCAGCGAGGCCGGGTGCAGCCGGGTATCGGCATTGCGCGAGTGCAGCACCTCGCCGGTCCTGGCATCAATGACCATCGCCGCATAGGGCGCGGCCTGCGCCCTTTGCGGAGCCAGCCCCAGCCCAAGTCCCAGAACTGCCAGAAGAATACCTGCCGCTGCCCAGAGGAAACGGGTGCGGAAATACCGGCCAGACGCCGGAGTGTCCTGCGTGATCACTGCCATGTTTGCCTCGTGCCGCCGGTTGTCCGGCTGACGTTTCTGCCTGTTGGTTAAAGCGTAACACAGGGTTTACGAGGAATAAACAGCGGCGAAACGCGCGTGTTCGGCGCAGCCGTTAAGCACTGCCGGCATGTAGTGGGTTTTGTACGCCGGGCCGCTAGATGCGGGATGTGCTAATAAAGGGTTACTAAAAAAACTTGCAATTGAGCAATCTAAAGCGGCCCGGGGCGGGCCTCAAGACGGGCTGCAAGGGCTGCAAAGCCCTTAGCCGGGGTGAAAATGGGTCACATAAAAGGGCGTGGAATAGCTGAGGCCCAGCGAGAATTCGCAAGGCTGGCCCAGCTGCGCCTTGATGCGGGATTCGAGATCGGCCAGCAGCGCCTTGGAAAACGCCTCGTCCCGGTGCGGCTTGCTCAGCAGCGCAACGCTGACGGCGATATGGCTGTGGCGGAACTGATCCGCCGGATAGGCGCGCCCCTTGCAGGCGCCCGCACCGGCGTCGTGCTCCAGAATTACCGCCTCAATCGTGGCGAGGATGGCGGCGGCGTCGATCTCCAGATCGCTGGAGTATTTCAGCTCGGCGTGCGGCATGTCCCGGTGTCTCCTTCGCGGTTTGCCAATGGGATAACGGCCGCGCAGCGGCCCGTCCAGCATCCACCGGGTAAGCCGGTTAGCCCAGACGCCCCACCAGATCCGCCAGCCTGCCGAGGTCGGTAATCTCGGTGTAACGCGGGCTGTGCTCCGGGGCTTCGGCGTGCTCCACCTCCCAGACCAGCCCGTGCGGCACATAAGTGCCCCAGCCGCCGGCCTCGATCACCGGCACCACGTCCGAGCGCATCGAGTTGCCGACCATCATCGCCCGCGCGGCGCCGTCGCCGTGGCGGGCAAAGATGTCCAGATAGACCTCGGGCGTTTTTTCCGAGACCACCTCAACCCCGTCAAACAGCTCGCCCAGGCCGGATTGCGCCAGCTTGCGCTCCTGATCCAGCAGGTCGCCCTTGGTGATCAGCACCACCTTGTAACGGCCCGCCACCGCCTCCACCGCCTCGCGCGCATGGGGCAGCAGTTCGATAGGGTAGGACAGCATCATCTGGCCCGCGGTGATCAGCTCCTTGATCACGGCGCCGGGAACCTGCTCCTCCGTCACGTCGAGCGCGGTTTCGATCATCGACAGGGTAAAGCCCTTCACCCCGTAGCCATAGCGCCCCAGGTTGCGCTTCTCAGCGTCCAGCAGCCGCCGCTCCAGCTCTCCCGGGCCGATGTCATCCGATGTGTGATCCATCAGCAATTCGGCGAATCTCTCCTGCGTCACGCGGAAGAACCGTTCGTTGTGCCAAAGGGTATCGTCGGCATCAAAGCCGATTGTTGTCAAATTACGTGTCAATCTGCGGGTCTCAGTCTCTTTTCCTGAACAGGTAAGAGGCTATATAAGCGGCACAGGAAATTCCATGCATCACTGGATCAAATTGCTTATGCCGCTGCAGCCCATCATGATGACGGATCATTCAGACGACGACACAGAAGCGGGCGTCCTGACCAAGACGCGCCCCAAGACCAAGCGTCCGCCGCGCTACAAGGTGCTGCTGCTGAATGACGACTACACCCCGATGGAATTCGTGGTGATGGTGCTGGAACGGTTCTTTGGCATGACCCACGCGCAGGCGTTCGAGATCATGCTGACGGTGCACAAAAAAGGCGTGGCGGT
The DNA here is from genome assembly GCF_006740765.1 of Leisingera aquaemixtae. Taxonomy (GTDB): domain Bacteria; phylum Pseudomonadota; class Alphaproteobacteria; order Rhodobacterales; family Rhodobacteraceae; genus Leisingera; species Leisingera aquaemixtae. The sequence continues at coordinate 2,552,788 of NZ_CP041159.1, read as the reverse complement.
GGTCGGCGTGTTCAGCCATGAGGTGGCTGAGACCAAGGTGGGCCAAGTGATGGATTTCGCCCGCCGCCACCAGCACCCGCTGCAGTGCACCATGGAAAAAGAAGACTGAAGAGGCCTTTATATGTCTGTACGCCTGTCCCTGGCCGCCCAATCGGGCGGCTTTGCTGTGCCGTCCGAGGGCCGCATCGCCGTGTTCCACCCGCGCGCCGAACACGACTTGTCGGCGCTGCCCAAGGAGCAGCTGCTGATCATTCAGCCGTTCCGCCCCGACCACGATCACTTCGCTGCGCAGGGGTACGGCTGCGTTCCGGCACCTGAGGCGGGGGCAGAGTATTCAGCCGCCGTCGTCTTTCTGCCGCGGGCCAAGGCGCTGGCGCGGATGCTGGTGGCGCAGGCCGCCGCTGCCACCCGGGGCCAGGTGCTGATCGACGGCGCCAAGACCGAAGGCATCGATTCGGTCCTGAAGGACCTGCGCAAGCGCTGCGAGCCTTCTGCGCCGGTGTCCAAGGCGCATGGCAAGGTGTTCTGGATCGAGGGCGGCACCGATTTGTCCGGTTGGCTGCCCGCAGGCCCGCAGCAGGTTGAGGGGTTCATCACCGCCCCCGGAGTGTTTTCGGCAGACGGGATCGACCCGGCCTCCCGCATGCTGGCGGCGGCGCTGCCCAAGAAACTGGGCCGCTGCGTGGCCGATCTGGGCGGCGGCTGGGGCTATCTGTCGGCGCAGGTGCTGAAGCATGAAGGCGTTGAGGAACTGCACCTGGTTGAGGCGGACCATGCCGCACTGGCTTGCGCCCGCCTGAATGCGGCGGACCCGCGGACGCAGTTTCACTGGGCCGATGCCCGCAGCTGGAAGGCGCCCGGCCCGGTGAACACCGTGGTGATGAACCCGCCGTTCCACACCGGCCGCGCGGCGGAGCCGTCGCTGGGGCAGGCGTTCATCGCCGCCGCGGCCGCGATGCTGGCGCCAGGCGGCAGCCTGTGGATGGTGGCCAACCGGCACCTGCCATATGAAACCGCGCTGGCGGACCGCTTTGCCCAGGTGCGCGAAGAAGGCGGCGATAACCGCTTCAAGATTCTGCACGCGGCCAGACCAAAGCGCGGGCGCAAGTAACCGCGCTCCGGGCGCAATGCCGGTTTCCAATCCGGCAGTCCCGGTCTAACGTGCCTGCCAAACGGCCCAGGGAGTGATCTCGCATGTCCTTTTCCATCTCCGGCAAGACTGCCATCGTGACCGGCGCCGCCAGCGGCATTGGCCTGGCGATCGGCAAGCAGTTCGCCGATGCCGGCGCCAATGTCATGTTCGCCGACACCCAGGAGGCGCAGCTGGTTGCCGAGCTGGGCGAGCAGGCCGACGAAAGCAACATCCGCTATTTCGCCGGCGACCTGCGGGAGCGTCTGACCATCGCCAATCTGCTGTCGGCCACCATCGACGCCTTTGATGACATCGACATTCTAGTCAACGGCGCCCGCCAGGTGGTGGCAACCGACGCGCTGGATGCGCAGGACGAAACCCTGGACCAGCTGCTGAACCAAAGCCTGCTGCCAACGGTGCGCCTGTCGCAGCAGGTGGCCCGGCGGATGATCAAACAGGGCGAGGAGCGCGGCAGCGACAGCCCTCTCGGCAGCATCATCAACCTGTCGTCGATTGCCGCGCGGCGCACCCATCCCGACCTGATGGCCTATTCGGTCGCCTCTGCCGCGCTGGATCAGGCGACCCGCTCGCTGGCCGTTGCGCTGGCGCCCTACCGGATCCGGGTGAACTCCATCGCCTTCGGCTCGGTGATGAGCGCGTCGATGCGGGACACACTTAAGGAAAACCGCAGTTTCCGCCAGGATATCGAGGCGCACACGCCGCTGGGCCGGGTCGCTTCGCCGACCGAGCTGACCGAAACCGCGCAGTATCTGGCCTCGGATGCCTCCGGGTTCATGACCGGCCAGGTGGTGACGCTGGACGGCGGCCGCACCCTCTTGGACCCGGTGTCCGCGCCGATGCACTGATTGGAAAGATTTGGCATGACCGCAGAGATGATCGAGGAAAAAACCCGGGCCGCCGCCTGGTTCCGCCAGTTGCGCGACGAGATTGTTGCGGCGTTCGAGGGGCTGGAGGACAGCCACAGCGAAGGCCCGTTTGCGGAGATGGCGCCGGGCCGGTTCGAGGTGACGCAGACCAAGCGCACCTCAGACGACGGCTCTGATGCCGGCGGCGGACTGATGAGCGTAATGCGCGGCGGCCGGGTGTTCGAGAAAGTCGGCGTCAACATCTCCGAAGTCTACGGCACCCTGGGCGACCGCGCGCAAGCCGCCATGGCGGCGCGCAAGGGCATTCCGGGCATGAAAGACGACCCGCGGTTCTGGGCCTCGGGCATCTCGCTGGTCGCCCATATGCGCAACCCGCATGTGCCGGCCGTGCACATGAACACCCGCATGTTCTGGACCCCGCACGCCTGGTGGTTCGGCGGCGGCTCGGACCTTAACCCTTGCATCGAATACGGCGAGGACACCGCGCATTTCCACGCCACACAAAAACAGCACTTGGACCCGCATGGTGAAGACCAGTACCCGCGGCTCAAGGCGTGGGCGGACGAGTATTTCTATATTCCTCACCGCAAACGCGCCCGCGGGGTGGGCGGCATCTTCATGGATGACCAGAACTCCGGCGATTGGGTCGCGGATTTTGCCCTGACTCAGGACATCGGCCGCGCCTTCCTGCCGGCCTTTGTGCCGCTGGTTGAAAAACGCCGGGTGCAGGACTTCGATGAGGCCGCCAAGGACGCCCAGCTGATTCACCGCGGTCTCTACGCCGAATACAACCTGGTCTATGACCGCGGCACCAAGTTCGGGCTGGAAACCGGCCATGATGCCAATGCGGTGCTGATGAGCCTGCCGCCGCTGGCCAAATGGGTCTGACCCTGCCGCACCCGTGACACCGCCAGCGCGCCGCCCCCACAGCGGCGCGTTTTCCTTTGGCGGATTTTTGCTGACAACCTTTCCGGGCGCGCGACTTTGCGCCTGGCTGCGCTAGAGTGGGACAGAACAGGCAAAGACAACAGCAGTATTCAAAGGTTGAGGCAGGGAGCACATCACATGCGCAGACTGGTTCTGGGGGTATTGGCGCTGGCATTGGCAGCAGGCTGCGGCAGGGCGCCGGACAGGGAGGTGAGCGCGCCGCAGGTCACCCGGACCGAGCCTGCCAATGCGCGGCTGGCAGGATTGTCCACCTATCCCCGCTTTGGCGACCGCGACCCGCACGATTGGGACGGGCGCACGCCCTGGTCCTACCCGGTGCATGGCATCGACGTCTCGCGCTATCAGGGGGATATCGACTGGCTCAAGGTGCGCCGCTCCGGCGTGTCTTTTGCCTATATCAAGGCGACTGAGGGCGGTGATCACACCGACGCCAAGTTCCGCGACAACTGGCGCGGGGCGGGCGCCGCGGGGCTGAAGCGCGGCGCCTATCACTATTATTACTTCTGCCGCCCGGCGGCAGAGCAGGCCCGCTGGTTCATCCGCCACGTGCCGAAAGACCCGAACGCGCTGCCGCCGGTGCTGGACATGGAATGGAACCACCGCTCCCGCACCTGCCGGACGCGGCCGGACGGCGCAACCGTGCGGGCGGAGGCGCGCAAGTTCCTGAACATTCTGGAACGCCACTACGGCAAGCGCCCGGTGGTCTATACGACAGTGGATTTCTACCGCGACACCGGCATCGGGCAGCTCGGCGGCACCGAATTCTGGCTGCGCTCCGTCGCGGGCCATCCGCAAAAGGTCTACCCGGGTGAAAGCTGGAGCTTCTGGCAGTATTCCGGCACCGGCCAGGTGCCGGGGGTGGCGGGTGATGTGGATCTCAACACCTTCGGCGGCAGCCCGCAAAGCTGGCTGAGGTGGTCGGGGCAGATCTAGCGGAGACTGAAAGGGTGCTTTGCCCCCTCGCGCCATCGGCGCTCACCCCCAGGATATTTTCAGCCAGATGAAGAGAGGATCCTTAATTCATCTGGTTCCAAATATCCCGGAGCGCGAGGCAGAGCCTCGCTCAGGACTTCCAGTCAAAGAAGCCCTTGCCGGCCTTCTCCAAGAGCTTTGCCGCCATTTCCCGGCCCAGTTCCGCACCGTCTTCGACCGGGCAGGTCTGATCATCGCTGATGGATTCCGAGCCATCGGGACGCAGCACCTCGCCGCGCAGGCGCAGGGTGGAGCCATGCAACTCGGCAAGGCCTGCTATCGGAGTCTCGCAGGAGCCGTCGAGCGCCGCCAGGAAGGCCCGTTCCGCCGCCAGCCGCAAACCGGTCTCGCCGTCATGGATTGCCGCCAGCATCTCCGCCGCGCGGCCGTCAGCCGCGCGCCTCTCTATGCCAATGGCGCCCTGCGCCACCGCGGGCAGCATGTCGCCGGTCTCGATCGGATTGGCAGGCACATCCGCCATCGCCAGACGGTTGAGGCCGGCCATCGCCAGGAAAGTGCAGTCCGCCACGCCCTCGGACAGCTTGCGCAGGCGGGTCTGCACGTTGCCGCGGAACTCCACCACGTTCAGGTCGGGTCGGCGGTTCAGCAGTTGCGCCCGGCGGCGCAGCGACGAGGTGCCGACCACCGCGCCCTCGGCCAGTTCATGCAGCGATGTCAGCGCTGGAGAGATGAAGGCATCGCGCACATCCTCGCGCGGCAGATAGGTGTCCAGCGCCAGCCCCTCAGGCTGGGCCACCGGCATGTCCTTCATCGAATGCACCGCAATGTCGATGGCGCCCGACAGCAGATCCTCTTCGATCTCCTTGGTGAACAGCCCCTTGCCGCCCAGCTCCTTCAGCGGCTTGTCCGCCGCGATCAGCGCCTGATTATCGCCGGTGGTCTTGATCACCACGATCTCAAACGCTTCCAGCGGCAGATCGAAGGCAGCGGCGAGGCGCGCACGGGTCTCATACGCCTGGGCCAGCGCCAGCGGCGATCCGCGGGTGCCGATTTTCAGGGGCGAAGCGGGGGAGGGCAGGGTCAGTGTCATGGAAGAAGCCATAAATCAGTTTGCGGCCCGGTGGAAACCGGTTTTTGCGCATCTCCCACGGGCATCGCGCGCGGGCTTTGATATAGGACAAAGCGCAAAGGGCCAGTGCGCGGCAGATCGCCCCTGCTCTTGACATTCGCCCCCGCAGGCGTGACCTCAGAGGGCGACCTATGTGGGCGAAAGATAGCGAGGAAAATCATGGCCGGACAAAAGAAGCTGCTGCGCGCACTGGCGGGTGAAAAACAGGATGTGCCGCCGATCTGGATGATGCGCCAGGCGGGCCGCTACCTGCCGGAATACCGCGCCACACGGGCCGAGGCCGGGGATTTCCTGTCGCTCTGCTATAACTCTGACCTCGCCGCTGAGGTGACTTTGCAGCCGATCCGCCGTTACGGTTTTGATGCGGCCATCCTGTTTGCCGACATCCTGCTGATCCCGCAGGCTTTGGGTGCTGACCTGTGGTTCGTGACCGGCGAAGGCCCGCGGCTATCCACCATCACGACGGAGGCAGACTTCGCCAAGCTGGGCCCTGCGTCCGATATCCACGAGACGCTGAACCCGATCTATGAAACGGTCCGCATCCTGTCGCGCGAACTG